>NZ_MPVZ02000028.1:0-1833800 GCF_001999485.2 Rhizobium sp. P44RR-XXIV
GCGGCCTTCCGCACGTCCCTGGCCTGCGCCACCACGACCCTGGCCCTGACCGCCACGGCCTTGACCGCCGCCACGGTTGTTGCCACGGGTCGGACGGCGCGATCGGCTGGAGGCTTCGCCGCTGGCGACGGCAATTTCGATGCCCATCAGCGCTCGATGTCGCGTAGCAGGCGGATTTCGTCCGGAGCGCAGAAGGCGATGGCGATGCCGTCGCGGCCCGCGCGCGCGGTGCGGCCGATACGATGGACGTAGGCATCCGGTACCTCAGGCAGGTCGTAGTTGTAGACATGCGAGACGCCGGGGATGTCGATGCCGCGGGCGGCAACGTCGGTGGCGACGAGAACGCGGATTTCGCCGTCACGGAAGCCCTTGAGGGCCCGTTCGCGCTGACCCTGGCTCTTGTTGCCATGGATGGAGGCGGCGGCAAAGCCGACGTGCTCGAGATGCTTCATCAGCTTCTCGGCGCCGTGCTTGGTGCGCAGGAACACCATGGCGCGGCCATCCGGATTGGCGGAGATCGTTTCTTTCAGGATCTCGGTCTTGTGGTTCTGGCCGGACACGAAGTGGACATACTGCTCCACCTTGTCGGCAGCCTTGCCCGGAGGCGAGACTTCGACCTTGACCGGGTTGGTCAGGTAGTCGGCGGCGAGATCGGCGATTGCCTTCGGCATGGTGGCCGAGAACAGCATGGTCTGGCGCTTGGCCGGGACCATCTTCGAGATCTTGCGCAGATCGTGGATGAAGCCGAGGTCGAGCATCTGGTCGGCTTCGTCGAGGACGAGGTAGCTGACCTGGCCGAGCGACAGGGCGCGGCGGCTGATGAGGTCGAGCAGACGGCCGGGGGTGGCAACGAGAATGTCGGTGCCGCGCTCAAGCTGCAGCTGCTGCTTGTTGATCGAGGCACCGCCGACCACGACATTGATCCTGAGCGCCGTCTTGCGGACGAAGAGCTTCAGGTTGTCGGCGATCTGGTTCACCAGTTCGCGGGTGGGGGCGAGGATGAGCGTGCGGACGGTGCGGTTGTCCGGGCGCTTGGCGTCCTTCAACAGCATTTCGATGATCGGCAGGCCGAAAGCGGCGGTCTTGCCGGTGCCCGTCTGAGCGAGGCCGACGAGATCGCGGCCCTGGAGAACGAGCGGAATAGCCTGCGCCTGGATCGGCGTCGGGGTGGAGAAGTTGTTCTGCGACAGCGTATCGACGATCTGCTTGGAAAGACCAAGCGAGTGAAAATCGGTCAATTCAATACCTTTCGGGGGCGCCAAAGCAAATAGGCCGGATCGCACCATGCGGTCCGGTCTGTCTCTGGCGTCAAGAACCCCGCGTGAAGTGGGAACTTGTAAGTTGGAAAAAGCTTTCCAGCGCATCTGACCGCCTTGGGTGCGGTCTCGTTATATAAAGCGCTTTTGTCCCTCTCTTGCGTACGTCTAAGTCCCGCAGGGCACGCTCACGCGGCGGCCGGAAGGTGAAAGCTGAGGCGCATTTGGTCTTATTCGCGACCAAAGTCAAGGGGTGGCGGGTGCTTTCCTTCATAGATGTGCATATGCCGCCGGAAATCCGGCAGCATCCTTGATCCCGAAATTTCTGAAGGCAGGCTTCTGCGCTCTAAACCCTAGCGGCAGACCTCCACACGATATGGGCGACCCCAGCCATCGTGACGCCATGCCCAATAGCAGCTCGGATAGGGGCGCACATAGACGCGCTCATAGGCAGGGCCGGCATAATAAGCGGGATAGGCGGGGTATGCGGAGTAGTAGGCCGGGTATGCCGGCCTTACCGCTTCGGCCGCGAGCGCGCCGCCGACAATACCGGCAGCAAGGCCGCCGAAGATGGCGCCGCGCTCGGAGGCGGCGGCGTTGGTGGTGGTTACGGCGGCAGCGCTGCCGAGTGTCAGCGCGATCAAGCCGGCCGTTGTTAAAGTACGAAGCACAGACATTGACATCCCTTTCCCAAACACTGGCTTCCCAGCCGAAGCCGAGCCTCACGGTGCGCGGGAATCGGGGCGAACTCGCGGCTAAAAAGAGGGCCGCAACATTAAATTTCGTTCATGATGAAATGAGGGAAAGCGTTTGATTTCCCTTTAGAAATCCGTGGGAACTCCGCCCTCTTTCTTGCGCCTGGCGACAAAGGCGTCGAGCTCTTCCTCGACTGCGGGATCAAGCGGCGGCTGCTCGTAACGCGCAAGCGTTTCCTTGAAGATGCGGTTGGCATGATCGTAGGTTGTGGGCCGCCCGGCCTCTGTCCAGGTCTCGTAATTTCGCCAGTCGGAGAGAATCGGTGAATAGAAGGCGGTCTCGTAGCGCGCGAGCGTATGCGCGGTGCCGAAATAATGTCCGCCCGGGCCGACATCGCGCACGGCGTCGAGCGCCAGGGCATCCTGGCTGACATCCAGGGGCGTCAGGAATTCGGCGACCATCTGCAGCATGTCGACGTCGAGGATGAACTTCTCGAAGGAGGCGGTGAGACCACCTTCGCTCCAGCCGGCCGCATGCAGCACGAAATTGCCGCCGCCCTGCGTCAGGGCCCAGAGGGAAAGGGCCGACTCATAGGCGGCCTGTGCGTCGAGCGTGTTGGAGGCGTTGGTGTTGGAGGTTCGATAGGGGATGCCGTAGCGGCGGGCGAGCTGGCCGCCGCAAATGACAGCCTTCATATATTCTGGCGTGCCGAAAGCAGGCGCACCCGTCTTCATATCGACATTCGAGGTGAAGCCGCCATACATGACCGGCGCGCCCTTGCGCACCATTTGGGTGAAGGCGATGCCGCACAGCGCCTCGGCATTTTGCTGCACCACCGCGCCGGCGATCGTCACCGGCGCCATGGCGCCCGCCAGTGTGAAGGGGGTTACGACGACGACCTGGTTTCGCGACGACATCTCGATGATGCCCTGCAGCATCGGCCCGTCCAGGCGCAGCGGCGAGGAGGAGTTGATGATGGTGAAGAGCGAGGGCTCGCGCTCCATCTGCTCCATGCTGATGCCGCGACCGATGCGAGCGATCTCGATCGCGTCGAGATTACGCTGCTGGCCGAGCGAATAGCAGTGGAACGCCTTGTCCGTGAGTTTCACGATGTCGGAGAGGCAGTCGAGATGGCGCACCGAGGCATGGATATCGATCGGTTCGACAGGGTAGCCGCCGGTCATGTGGATGACGTCGAAGGACTGGGCAAGCTTGATCAGCTTGCGGAAATCTTCCTGATTGCCCGCTCTTCTGCCGCCTTCGCGATCGGCAACGAACGGAGCCGAGGCGACTTGGGCGAAGACGAGGTTGCGGCCGCCGATTTCGACATTTCTAAGAGGATTGCGGGCGTGCAGGGTGAAGGTCGAGGGAGCGGAGGCGATCAACTCCATGATCATGTTGCGGTCGAAGCGGACGCGCTCCTTGCCAGGCGTGACATCGGCGCCGGCTGCTTTCATGCGCTCGCGCGCTTCCGGCAGGATGATGTCCATGCCGATTTCTTCGAGAATGGTCAGCGACGCATTGTGAATATCATCAAGGGCTTCGGGCGACAGAAGCTCCGTGTGGGAAAGATTATTGACCAGGTTCAGATACTTCGCGCTGCTCGGCTTGCGGCTGCGCTCGGCGCCTCGTCCCCCAGCACGTCGACGCCGTTCGGCCGGTACCGCCGCTGTTTCCAGTTCGCTCAGGGCCAGGTTTCCTTCGTCGCTCATCGCACTCACTCCCGATTATCCGCTGGAGGATTCTTGGCAGAGATCGGGCGTGAATACCGTCGTCGTTTGCGACCAAGACATGACCGTTATAGGATAGTGTGTAGTCTGAACGCGACGCTGCCCTATCGGTTAATCATGGTTAACGCCTTGTTAAAGCGGTTCGTGATAGAGCGTCGTTTGATGAACCACTATGCGCGCTGAGAAGAGAGGCTCCGTTTGACCTTGGACGGTGAACTGCTGGAGATAGCGTGCCGCCGGATCGCCAGTCTGGACAGGCCTGCCTACATCAAGAACAGCGAGCTACGCTACGTCGCCGTCAACGAGGCCTATGCGCGTTTTTTCGGCCGCGACATCTCCGATTTCATCGGCAATCGCAGCCACGATCTCCTCGACGCTGGTGAGAGTGCCGAGAGGGAAGACAAGGAGCGCCGAGCTCTCGTCTTCGGCTCCGAGGAAACAACGCTGTGCTTCGACGCCACAGGACGTCGGCGTTCGGGCATTCAGATCGAAAGCTTCTCGGCTTCTGAAGATCGTGTTTATGTCTTCGGGATGTTTCTCGACACCCCGGCTGTCTCGGGCAAGGTCTCGCCTGCGGGTCAAGTGCGAGAGAAGGCCGATGATGTAGGCTTTTTCAGTGCTGTTCTGGAGGATCTGCCGGTCGCGACCTTCGTGCGCGATGCCGACCATCGGCTGATCTATTCCAATGCAGCCCACGCGGCCATCATCGGCCTCGATCGCGAGGAAATGCTCGGCAAGACCGAACATGAAATGTTCGATGTCGGCGCCGACGAATTCTTTGCGGAAAACGAGGCTGCGCTGAGGGAAGGGCGAGAGCACGAATTCGAAAGCGAAATCGTCGATCGGCAGCAGGTGAAACGCCCCGTCAAGATCCGCGTCAATCGCGCGACGACACCTGATGGCAAGCATTACACGATAGGTTCTGTCGCCGATACGTCGGCACTGAAACAGCGAGAGATGCAACTGATCGAAGCGCAAGCCCGCGCCGAGGCGTTGCATCAGGACCTCGACAATATCCTTCGCTCGATGCCGATCGGGGTTCTGATCCATAATAGCGATTACATCGTCGAATACGTCAACGATGCCTGGTACGACATCTCGGAATTCCCGAAGGACGAGCGTTTCGAGGGACGGCCTTATCGTGATCTGATCGCCAAGCATTTTGAACTGGAACGCTTCGGCTCGGATCGCAGCGTCGACGACATCTATGAGGCGCGTCTGGCTGCGCTGCGCAAGGCAGGGCCACATCTGCAGACGGAAGTGAATTTCGCCGACGGCAAATCTGTCATCATCGACGCTCGCCGCATTTCCAATGGCCGGACATTGATGTCCTACACGGACATTTCCTCCGTCAAGCAGCAATCACAGGAGATTACCGAGACGCGGCTTGCGCTGGAGCGACTGGGTGAGCTCATGGCGGATGCGATGGAGGCCATGTCGCAGGGGCTGTTGATCGTGCAGGATGGTACGATCATGCTGGCAAACGACAGGCTTCAGCACATGCTGAAGCTGCCGGCGGAGCTTCTGGAGGTCGGCAAGGACTGGTCCGCCGCTTTTGACTACTGCGCCGCACGCGGAGATTACGGTGACGACGCGGAAACAATACGGCAGTCCTGGAGCGAGAGCATTGCAGCGGGCACGCCGATCTCCTGCGTATTTCAGGTCGTTGGCGGTCGCTGGATACAGCTCGACGGCGCGATCGGCGGTCATCGCCGCTGGACCGTCGTGCTGACCGATGTCACCGATATGAAGGAGCGAGAGGCGGAGCTGCAGCTTCTGCTGGCCCGCAGCAACGCCGCGGATCGCGCGAAGTCTGAATTTCTGACCCATATGAGCCATGAAATCCGTACGCCGATGAATGGCGTTCTCGGCATGGCGGAATTGCTTGCCAAGACCGATCTGGACGCGCGGCAGAAGACATTCGTCGATATCATCGTCAAATCGGGCAATGCGCTTCTCACCATCATCAACGACGTGCTCGATTTCTCAAAGATCGACACGGGCGCGATGCATCTGCGCAAGATGGCGTTTGATCCGGTGGAGGCGGTTGAGGATATCACGACGCTGCTGGCGGCGGCTGCGTCGGAGAAGAATATCGAGTTGATCATGCGCGCTGCGCCCGATGTGCCGGCAGCAGTGCTTGGGGATGCCGGGCGGTTCCGCCAGATCGTCACCAATCTCGTCGGCAATGCGATAAAATTCACCGAGCGTGGCCACGTTCTCGTCGAGCTGGGCAGCCAGCCGATCTTCAGCGAAGACGTCTCGCTGATGCTGCGCGTCGAGGACACCGGCATCGGTATTCCGGATGGGAAGCTCGACAGCATCTTCGAAAAATTCTCGCTCGCGGATTCTTCTTTTGCGCGGCGCCTCGAAGGCTCCGGCCTCGGGCTTGCCATTACGGCCGGCCTGGTCGAACTCTTCGGCGGATCGCTAGCGGTGGAAAGCGAATGGGGCAAGGGCTCCGTCTTTACGGTCTATCTGCCCGTGCCGCTGGTCGTTGATCGCGGCAAACCGTTGGATCTGCCTGCGGACGTCAAGAATGCCGGCATCCTGATCGTCGAGGACAATGAGATCCAGCGGCGCATCCTGACCGAACAGTTGGTGCAATGGGGCTTCGACGGCTATGCGGCCGAGAGCGGCAGTACCGCTCTTGCCATTCTGGACGCCGCTTTCGGCATGGGCGTACCGGTCGATGCCATGATTATCGACTATAGCATGCCTGATATGAATGGTTATGAGGTCGCACGCGCTATCCGTGCCGATCCTCGGTTCGTTTCCCTGCCGGTGATGTTTCTGACATCGATGGGGGTGGTCGGCTACGACAAGGAGCTGACCGCGGTCAACGGTCAAGCGCATCTGATGAAGCCGTTGCGGGCCAATGCGTTGCGCAGCACAGTTATCGACGTGGTCCGCACGTCACGTCGACGCAAGATGATCGGTCAGCCAAGCCCTGTCACCCGGACTATGCCGATAGAGGCGGAAGCTGCCGCCGCGATCGAGGCGACCGAACAGTTGGCCTCGGCGAGACCTGGCAACGCGATCGATGTTCTCGTCGCCGAGGACAACGAGGTTAACCAGATCGTCTTCACACAGATCTTGCAAGCGACTGGCCTGCGTTTTCTTGTCGTGGAAAACGGCGAGGCGGCTGTGGATGCCTGGCGCCAATTGCGGCCCTCTCTGATCCTGATGGATGTCTCCATGCCGGTCATGAACGGTCATCAGGCAACGCGAATGATTCGGCAGTTCGAGGCGCAGAGCGGGCAGGGTTGGCATGTACCGATCATCGGCGTGACGGTGCAGGCGCTTGAGGTCGATCGCGCGATGTGCATGGAGGCTGGCATGGACGACTGCCTGTCGAAGCCGATCAGCCCGGAACTTCTCGAGGCCAAGATCGAACGCTGGCTGGGCGATGCGGTTTTTCAGGCCGGACGCTTCAACAGTTAGGCCGGTTTGACGCCGCAGAGCATTTCTCGCTTGCCGGCGAAGCCCGGCCGCCGCTCGACGGTGAAACCCGTTGCCTGCAGATTGCGGCGCACGAAGCCTGCGGCGGCGTAGGTGGCAAAGGTGCCGTTCGGGACGGTTTTGTCGTAAAGGGCCTGCATCAGCTCCGGCGACCACATGTCTGCATTGCGTGATGGCGCGAAGCCATCGAGAAACCAGGCATCAAAGCCGGATTCTGCATTGCTGACCCCTTCGAGCGCTGGACCGCAGACGACGGTCAGGCGCGTATGGGCATCGAGTTGCAGCGAGACGATGCCTTGGGGATCGCCGGGCCATGCGGCGACGAGGGCCTGCCGTTCGCGATCGATCTCGGGCCAGTGCGACAGGGCGCGATCGATCTGATCAGCCTGCATCGGGTAGAGTTCGAAGGACATGAAATGCAGTTCGGATTCAGGGCCAGCTTGCTGGCGCCATTGACGCCACGTCTCGCAGAAATTCAGGCCGGTGCCGAAACCAAGCTCGCCGATGAGGAATTTCTGCTGTTCTTGCCAGCGCGCCGGCAGGCCATTGCCGGCCAGGAAGACATGGCCGCATTCCAGCCGGCCGTCGGTCTGGCAATAAAAATGATCGCCAAAAGCCGGCGAATAGGGCATATCGCCGTCGCGCCATTCGAGCTCCGGGCTTGCCG
The DNA here is from genome assembly GCF_001999485.2 of Rhizobium sp. P44RR-XXIV. NCBI lineage: Bacteria > Pseudomonadati > Pseudomonadota > Alphaproteobacteria > Hyphomicrobiales > Rhizobiaceae > Rhizobium > Rhizobium sp. P44RR-XXIV. Next base: position 7,812 of record NZ_MPVZ02000028.1, read on the forward strand.
CGCTGGTTTCGGACGCCTGCGTCCGATCGGAAACTGGATCTGTCATGGAAAGAGCCGATAATCCTCCGGGGCCTGCCGGTCAATCATCTGTCGATCTTCTGATCGTCGGTGGCGGCATCATGGGCTTGTGGGCAGCCGTTCATGCCGAGCGCCTCGGCATTCGAACGCTGCTGGTCGATGCCGGTCGTTTTGGACAGGGCGCAAGCGGTGGCCTGCTCGGCGCTCTGATGCCGCATATGCCGGACAAGTGGTCCGAGAAGAAGCAGTTTCAGTTCGACGCGCTCGTGGCTCTGGAAGAAGAAGTTGCGGTGCTGGAAGCGGCGGCCGGGCTTTCCGCCGGTTACCGTCGCGCCGGGCGCCTGATCCCGCTGCCGAAGCCGCATCTGCGGGAGATCGCGCTTGGTCATTCGCGGGATGCGCAAACGCATTGGCACCAGGGAGGGCGTGAGTTTCACTGGCATGTGCTCGACGCGGCACCTGTTGCCGGCTGGATTGATCCTGCGGCCGCCGAAAGCGGATTTGTCTTCGACACGCTGGCGGCACGTGTCTCCCCGCGTGCTCTATTGAAAGCGCTGTTGGCCTTTCTTGCGGGTGCCAGGCACGTCCGGCTGCTTGAGGGCGTGAGCGTCCAGGGTATCGATCCGGACAGAGGCGTGGCGACCACGAGTGAAGGTAATATCTTGTTTGCCCGCTGCATCCTGTCGGCCGGACACAGCTCTTTCCCGATACTCGACGGACTGACCCTCGATCGCAAATCCCCTCTGGGTCAACCCGTCAAAGGGCAGGCGGCTCTGCTGAAGGCGGATGTCGACGCCAGCCTGCCGGTGATCTTTCGCGATGGCCTCTATATCGTCCCGCATGAGGGCGGAATGGTTGCCGTCGGCAGCACCAGCGAGAACCGGTTCGAAGATCCGCTATCTACGGATGGCCAGTTGGATGATCTGCTGGCCGCAGCCCGCTCGATGGCGCCGGCCTTGCTGGGAGCTGAGGTCGTCGAGCGTTGGGCCGGTCTGCGGCCGAAGGCGATCGATCGTGACCCGATGGTCGGCGCGCATCCCGTTCATCCCTCATTGATCGCACTGACGGGCGGTTTCAAGGTGAGCTTCGGATTGGCGCATCGGCTGGCGGAAGCGGCTGTATGCGAGGCAGTTGACATGCCGTCTTGCTTCAAGTTGCCGCAGACATTCACCCTGGCAAGTCATATTGCAGTCGTATCACACAAAATGTGAATATACGCCCCCTTCAGGTCGTCAATTTGTCACGCAAATCACCTATCTGCTTGGCCGTCAGCAACCCGCTCGGTCAGCCGGTTTGTCGTGCCTGGGAGGAGATTTTATGCGCTATGCCATTTGCTTCACGCCGTCCGCGAGCGATCCGCTGACGCTTGTGGCCGCAAATTGGCTCGGCCGTAACGTCTATTCCGGCGAGATGGTCGATCCGCCCGCGGTGCGCGGCCTCGGGATCCATGAGATCGCCTTCTATACTGCCGTTCCCCGCCGCTATGGCTTCATGGGTTCGTTGAAGGCGCCTTTCCGCCTGGCGGAAGATGTGTCCGAGGCGGCGTTGCTGCGCGATCTCATGCGGTTTTCCGGCTCGGTCGCGCCCTTCGAAATTCCACGGCTTGAAGTCGCACGGCTCAGCGGCGCCTTAGGCCTCGTGCCGTCCGCACCCAGCCAGCAGATGCATTTTCTCGCCGCGTCGCTGGTTCAGGCTTTCGACCACTATCGCGCACCACTGAGTGAGGCCGAGATCGAACGTATCGATCCGGACGGTCTTTCGGCGACGCAATTTGCCAATTTGCACCGTTGGGGCCATCCGCATGTGATGGATGAATTTCGCTTTCAGATGATGCTGACTGGCACGATCAGCCCCGGCGATATGCTGCGGATCGAGCGGTCGCTGCGTGACTTCTTCGAGCCATCGCTTGCGGCACCAATTCCCGTCTCCAACATCGCGCTGATGATGGAAGATGGTGCAGGCGGTCCCTTCCGGGTGCATTCCCTGCATCCGATGGGCAAGGTCAGCGCCCGCAAGATTGCCTAGGCCAGCGGTGCGGGTCGTATTGGCGGCTTGCCATTGAAGAGAAAGTGATTTTCCTACTTTCCGTCTCGACATTCGCGGCACGGGTGCTACCGTTCTCCTTATTCGAGAAGGTGCTTCAATGTCGGAAAACTACTCCCGTGATCTCATCGGCTATGGCCGCAACACTCCCGATCCGAAATGGCCTGGCGACGCGCGCGTCGCAGTGCAGTTCGTGATCAATTATGAAGAGGGCGGGGAAAGCTGCATTCTCGACGGCGATCCGGGGTCGGAAAATCTGCTGTCCGAGATCGTCGGCGCCGCTTCCTGGCCGAACCAGCGCAATCTCAATATGGAATCGATCTACGAATATGGCTCGCGTGCCGGCTTCTGGCGGCTGTGGCGCATGTTCACCGAGCTGAAGGTTCAGACAACAGTCTATGGCGTGACGCTTGCCATGGCGCGCAATCCCGAGGCAGTTGCCGCGATGAAAGAGGCCGGCTGGGAGATTGCCAGCCACGGCTATCGCTGGCTGGAATACAAGGATTTTTCGGAGGATCTTGAGCGCAAGCACATTTTCGAGGCGGTGCGGCTGCATACCGAGATCACCGGCGAGCGGCCTTACGGCATGTATCAGGGCAAACCCTCAGACAATACGCTGCGGCTCGTCATGGAGGAGGGCGGCTTCCTCTATTCCTCCGATTCCTATGCCGATGATCTGCCCTATTGGGTCGATGGGGTGAACGGCAAGCCGTTCCTGATCATTCCCTACACGCTTGAGACCAATGATATGCGCTTTGCCACGCCGCAAGGCTTCAACTCCGGCGACCAGTTCTTCACCTATCTCAAGGATGCGTTCGACACGCTTTACGAGGAGGGGAAGCAGGGCAGCCCGAAGATGATGTCCGTCGGCTTGCATTGCCGTCTCGTCGGCCGCCCCGGTCGAGCCGCAGCGCTGCGACGCTTCATCGAATATGTCTTGAAGCATGATAAGGTCTGGATCCCCCGGCGCGTCGAGATCGCCAACCATTGGTACGAGCAGCATCTCCCTGGAGGCGCGCGCTGAGATGGTATCGCGCGACGAATTTGTGAGCCGCTTCGGTGGCGTTTTCGAACATTCTCCCTTCATAGCCGAGCGCGCTTATGATGCCGGGGCCATTTTCGAGCCGTTGACATCCGGTGGTGTGCATGCGGGCCTGACGACGTCTTTCCGCGCGGCGAATGCGGATGAGCGGCTTGGCGTCCTGCGAGCTCATCCCGATCTGGCTGGCCGGCTGGCGATTGCCGGCGAGCTCACCGAGGACAGCCGCAAGGAGCAGGCCGGCGCCGGGCTCGACAGGCTGAGCCCCACAGAACATGCCCGCTTCACGGAGCTGAATGCTACCTATGTAACCAAGTTCGGCTTTCCCTTCATTATTGCGGTGAAGGGTCTCGGCAAGGACGATATTCTGGCCGCTTTCGAGACGCGTGTTGGCAACGACCGTGAGGCGGAGTTTGCGACGGCAACGGCGCAGGTGGAGAAGATCGCCCTGTTGCGCCTGCAATCCCTGCTTCCGGAAAGCTGAGATGCGGAGAGTGCTGCCACTTTCAGCCCCTCTCGTGACTTGATATCTGGCTGAAAGAGGGTGTGTGACATGAGTTTGGATCGGCTGGTTACCTATCTCGATCGCATGCAGCGGGCCGCGTCCGAAATCGGCTCGTTTCTGCACGGAGTTGATCGAGATGCCTTTTTCGATGACCTCGAGAAACAACGTGCCGTCGGTATGAATCTGACGTTGCTGGGCGAAGCGGCCTTGCGCATTTCGGAGGAATATCCCGAATTTACCGTTGACCATCCGGATCTGCCTTGGCATGCGCTAGGCGACTTTCGGAATCGAATTGCGCAGGGCTATGTCGACATCGAGCTGACGGCTCTATGGGATATGGCGCGGACCTCAGTTCCGGACCTGCTCTCACTCCTGGACTCCATTCGCCATTGGCGAGCGGAAGGCGAATAATCATAGAATGACACAGCAACTGGACATTCGCCCCCTGACAAAGGCGGCATTCACACCATTCGGCGATGTGATCGAGGCCGATCCGACGACGTTGCGGCTCATCAATGGCGGTACGACGGAGCGTTTTCACGGGCTTGCCAGCGCCGAGGCCATCGGCGATGGGGCACGGGTGATCCTAAATATCTTTCGCGGCCAACCGCGCGCCTTTCCCTATGCGATCGAGATGATGGAGCATCACCCCTTCGGCAGCCAGGCCTTCGTGCCGCTCAACGGTCGGCCCTTCCTGGTGGTCGTTGCGCGGGATGAGGACGGCAAGCCGGGCAAGCCGGAGATCTTCCTTGCACGCGGCGATCAGGGCGTGAATTACCGCGCTAAAGTCTGGCATTATCCATTGATGGCGCTTGGCGAGCAGAGCGATTTCCTCGTCGTCGACCGCGACGGGCCGGGAAACAACCTGGTGGAATTCTTCTTCGATACCCCCTTCATCATCGGAGCACCAACGCTATGACCGGACTGACGACCCATGTGCTCGATACAGCCCTCGGCAAGCCGGCCGAAGGCCTGGTGATCGATCTTTTCAGGATCGAGGGGGATGCCCGTATCCATCTGAAGACGGTGACAACCAATTCGGACGGGCGTGTCGACGGCGGACCCATCCTGATCGGGGACAGCTTCGTTGCCGGCACCTATGAACTGCTGTTCCAAGCCGGTGACTATCTGCGCGCGAGCGGTGCGAAGCTGACGGAGCCGGCCTTTCTCGATCTCGTGCCGATCCGTTTCGGCATTACCGACATAACGGCGCATTATCATGTGCCGTTGCTCATCTCGCCCTATGGCTATTCCACCTATCGCGGGAGCTGAGATATGCGCTTTGCTGTGATTGCGGATATTCACGGTAATCATCTGGCGCTGGAGGCGGTGCTTGAGGATATCCGAAAGCAAGGCATCACCGATATCGTCAATCTTGGCGATTGCTTCAGCGGGCCGCTGACGGCGGGAAAGACCGCCGATATCCTGCTGGGGCTCGATGCCGTGACGGTTCGCGGCAACCATGATCGATACCTGATCGAGCAGGCGCCTGAGGCGATGCACGCCTCCGATAGCGTGGCCTACGCGGAATTGAACGAACGTCATCTCGACTGGCTGCGTAGCCTGCCATTCAGCACCGTCTACCAGAACGAAGCCTATCTCTGCCACGCCGCTCCCGCCAATGACAACGTCTACTGGCTCGAATCCGTCTCGCCGGACGGTCATGTCTATCTGAAGCCGCTGGAAGAGATCGAAGCGCTTGTTGACGGCGTCGAGTTTCCGCTGATCCTGTGCGGCCACAGCCACATTCCGCGTGCCGTTCACCTTTCCGGCGGGCGCCTGATCGTCAATCCCGGCAGCGTCGGCTGCCCGGCCTATGACGACGATCTGCCTTACTATCACAAGGTGGAGGCCGGCCATCCCTTCGCCTCCTATGCTATTCTGGAAAAGCGGGGCGATAGCTGGCTGCCGGTCTTCCGAAATGTGGCCTATGATCATCGGGCGATGGCCGAACTGGCGATGCAGAAGGGCCGCGCCGAATGGGCAAGCGGTCTGGCGACAGGCTGGTTGCGCTAGAGATCGGCGAGAATATCCCGCCCGACCGCTTTGATATCGCGCTTGCCGCAAAGTGCCATCGAAGTATCCAGCTCCTTGCGGATGATTTCGAGCGCCAGCGTCACACCTTCCTTGCCCATGGCGCCGAGGCCGTAGAGGAATGGGCGGCCGATGAAGGTGCCTTTGGCACCGTAAGCGATAGCCTTGAGCACATCCTGACCTGAACGGATGCCGCCATCCATATGCACCTCGATCTTGTCGCCGACGGCGTCGATGATCCTTGGCAGCATGCTGATGGAGGAGTGAGCGCCATCGAGCTGACGGCCGCCATGGTTGGAAACGATGATGGCATCGGCGCCGGTATCCACGGCCGCCCTGGCATCCTCGGGGTCAAGAATACCCTTGATGATCAGCGGGCCGCCCCATTGTTCCTTGATCCAGGCGACATCGCTCCAGGAGAGTTTGGGATCGAACTGCGAATGCGTCCAATGCGACAGCGTCGTCATGTCGGAAATATCCTTGGCATGGCCGATGATGTTGCCGAAGGAATGGCGCTTCGTTTTCAGCATCTCCATGCACCAGCGCGGCCTTATCGCCATTTGCCAGACGTTCTTCGCCGTCATTTTCGGCGGCGCGGAAAGTCCGTTGCGGATGTCGTTGTGACGCTGTCCGAGGATCTGCAGATCGGCCGTCAGCACCAGAGCTGAGCATTTCGCAGCCTTGGCACGCTGGATCAAATTCAGGACGAAATCGCGATCCTTCATGACGTAGAGCTGGAACCAGAAGGGCTGCTTCGTGACCGACGCGATATCCTCGATCGAGCAGATGCTCATGGTCGAGAGCGTGAAGGGAATGCGGAATTCTTCTGCCGCGCGCGCCGCCAGCATCTCGCCATCGGCGTGCTGCATGCCGGTGAGGCCGGTCGGTGCGAGTGCTACCGGCATGGAAGCCTTCTGGCCGACCATCGTGGTTGCCAGAGATCGATCAGACATGTCGACAAGCACGCGCTGGCGCAGCTTGATCCTGGCGAAATCCGCCTCGTTCGCCTGATAGGTCGACTCCGTCCACGAGCCGGAATCGGCATATTGGAAGAACATTTTCGGTACGCGCCGCTGCGCGAGCGTCTTCAGTTCGGCGATGGTAAGCGGCGCGGTCATGGCTGTCTGCCTTCTCGGTGGTTGTCGTGTGGTGGGTTCGGTTTGCCTTATTTCAGGGTCGATTTCATCGGCTTGCCGGCGACGTAGGTTTCGACGACGGCACGGTCGTCGCCCATGGTCTGCAGCAGGAACAGTTCTTCGGTGAGGCTCTTCACCACTTCCATCTTCAGCGCCATCGCCGGTGTCGCGGCGGCGTTGAGGACGATCAGGTCGGCTTCGGTGCCAGCGTCGAGCGTGCCGATCTTGTCGACGAGGGAGAGCGCCTCGGCATTGCCGCGGGTCATGTAATAGTAGCTTTCCAGCGGGTTCAGGCGCTCGCCGAGCAGTTGCTGGATCTTGTAGGCCTCATCCATGGTTCTGAGCATGGAATAGCTGGAGCCGCCGCCGATATCGGTGGCAACACCGATGCGAACGGGCTTTTCGCGGCGTGCCAGTGCCTTCAACGGGAAGAGGCCGGAGCCGAGGAAGAGGTTCGAAGTCGGGCAATGGACGGCGACCGCGCCTGCCTCGCTCATGGCATCGGCCTCGCGCTCGGAAAGGTGGATTGCGTGGCCGAACAGGCTCTTGCGCCCGAGCAGGCCGTAGCGGTCGTAGATGTCGGTATAGTCGATCGCTTCCGGGTAGAGCTCGCAGGTGAAGGCGATCTCGTCGTGGTTCTCGGAAAGATGCGTCTGGATGTGCAGGTCCGGGAATTCGCGGGCAAGCGCAGCCGTCGCCTCCATCTGCGCCGGCGTCGAGGTGATGGCGAAGCGCGGCGTGATAGCGACGTGGTTGCGGCCCTTGCCGTGCCAGTCTGATATCACCTGGCGGGTCTCGTCATAGCCCATTTCAGGCGTATCGAGCAGGCCCTGAGGCGCGTGACGATCCATCATCACCTTGCCGCCGACCATACGCATGTTGCGGCGCATGGCTTCGGAGAAGAAGGCGTCGGCGGAGGTCCTGTGCACGGAGCAATAGGCAACGGCCGTTGTCGTGCCATGGCGGATCAATTCGTCGTAGAAATGCGTGGCGATACGTTCGGCGTGCGCGCTTTCGACGAAGCGGCATTCCTCGGGAAAAGTATAGGTGTTCAGCCATTCCAGGAGGTTGGCGGCATAGGAGGCGATCACTTGCATCTGCGGGAAATGCAGGTGCATATCGATGAACCCCGGCAGGATCAGATGCGGGCGGTGGTCGATTGCGGTGACATTTTCCGGCGCCTGCGCCTTGATGTCGGCATAGGGGCCGGTGGCGACGATGATGCCGTTCTCAATCAGCAGGCCGCCGTCGCTTTCGTAAGCGTAGCTGCCGATATCATCGAGGCTTTGCGGCAGGCGCTTGAAGGACAGCAGTCGGCCGCGCAGAAGGATGGTCATTGGCTCTTTTCTCCGATGGAGCTTTCGAACCAGGCGACCAGCAATTTGCGCTCCTCGGGCGTCACTTCGGTGACGTTGCCCGGAGGCATGGCATGGCTGCGGCCGGCCTGGATATAGATCTCCCGGGCATGCATAGCGATTTCCGCATCATTTTCCAGCATCACATCCTTCGGCGGCCGGACAATTCCCTCATAGACGGGCTCTGCCGCATGGCACATGGAACAGCGTGTCGAGACCATCTGCTTGACGGCCGGGAAATGCGCGTCCGAGGCAAATTGCTGGAAGGCGGGAGCGACCGCATTGGCATCCTTTTCACCGGTCAGCACCTTCGGCACCGTCGAAAGCCACATGATGACGATAAAGAGGACGAGCGTGACGATCCAGGTCCAGGTCGGGCGGCCCTTACGAGCATGCGTGGTGTTGAACCAATGACGGATGGTGACGCCCATCAGGAAGACCAGCGCCGCGATGACCCAATTGTAGGCCGTGCCGAAAGCCAGAGGATAGTGATTCGACAGCATGAAGAAGATGACGGGCAGCGTCAGGTAGTTGTTGTGCAGCGAGCGCTGCTTGGCGATGCGGCCGTATTTCGGATCGGGCGTGCGGCCGGCGATGAGGTCGGCGACGACGACTTTCTGGTTGGGGATGATGATCATGAAGACGTTGGCCGACATGATCGTCGCGGTGAAGGCGCCAAGATGCAGGAAGGCGGCGCGGCCGGTGAACAGATGCGTATAGCCCCAGGCCATGAAGATCAGCACGGCGTAAAGCACCGCCATAAGGCCCCAGGTATTGTTGCCAAGCGGCGATTTGCAGAGCAGGTCGTAAACGATCCAGCCGCCGGCGAGCGAGGCGAGAGAGATCAGGATGGCGACGGGTACGCTGACATCGAGCACATGCCGGTCGATGAGAAAGAGATTGGCGCCGCCATAATAGACGATGCACATCATCAGGAAGCCGGAAAGCCAGGTGAAATAGCTCTCGTATTTGAACCAGGTCAGATGCTCCGGCATCTGCGCGGGTGCCACGAGATATTTCTGGATATGATAGAAACCGCCGCCATGAACCTGCCACTCCTCGCCATAGGCACCAGGCGGAAGGTGCGGGCGCTTCACCAGCCCGAGATCGAGCGCGATGAAATAGAAGGACGAACCGATCCAGGCAATGGCGGTTATGACGTGGAACCAGCGGGCGGCAAAAGCCAGCCATTCCCACGCTATGGCATACTCGTACATGCGGTTCCCCTTCTTCTCTTTCGACTCGACACCTTGCAAAATGTTGAGGTCGGATGGAAGCGGAGAGTTTGATAGGCGCGCCAAAAGCCGTGGTCTTGGCGAATGCCCGCCCACATTATTCCAGCGGTCGGCCGAATTCGGTGAGGAGCCAGTCCCTGAAGGCTCGGATGCGCGGTGTATGGCGCCTGTTTTCCGGATAGGCGACCCAGTAGTCCGCTCCGTCGGTCGAAAGGATATCGAAAGGCTGGATCAGCCGTCCGGAAGCAAGCTCTTCCGCATAGAATTCGGGGGTGAGAACCGCGACACCCTGACCGGCCAAAGCAGCACTTGCCTCGAAGGATTGCGCGCCCAGCCTGCTTCGCGGCCTGCCCTGAAGGCCGGGGTCGGTAACGCCGGCATCCTGGAACCATGTAACCCACCATGGATCACCCGCATCGATGATGCGCAGCTTCAGGAGATCAGCCGGCTCGTGCACGCCGCCGATCGTCTCTGCCAGCGCCGGGCTCAGCATGGGCGTGAAGGTCATTTTCATCAACAAGTGGGCACGCAGGCCGGGCCATGTGCCCAAGCCGGCGCGGACGGCGATGTCGGACGGTTCGCGAGCGAAATCGATGATCGAGCCTGAGGTCGACAGTCGAACGGCGATTTTGGGGTGCTTGAGCTGAAACGAGCCGAGATGGCGTGCGAGCCATTGGGAGGCAAAGGTCGGCGTCGAATGGATGAGAAGCGTGGTCTCGGCGTCGCCGCTGATCGAGGCCATGGCATCCTGCAACATGGCAAAGGCTTCGGCTACTTTTGGCGCCAGCTGCTCCCCGGTCTCGGTTAGTTCGATCTGCCTCGGGCGGCGCAGGAACAGAGGCTCGCCCACGGTCTCCTCAAGCAGCTTGATCTGATAGCTGACGGCCGTCTGCGTCATGCCCAGCTCGTCGCCGGCGCGGGTGAAACTGCCGAGCCTGGCGGCAGCCTCGAAGACGCGCAGGGCATTCAACGGGAAGCGTTTCGACAGCTTCATGGATAAGTTCTCTTTATGCATCCAGACGATAGTTCGATTGGAATTTCAGCATTTTTGGCAGCAAAGTGCAATTCATATCGTTGATTGAATTGAGGTGTTGTCATGGACTGTTATGCTGTGGAACGGATAGAAGTGGCCAAGCCTTCAGGCTTCGCTCGGATTCTGGAATCGTTGGCGCAGGTCTTCACCAGACATGCCGAGCCATCCCCGCATCTGGATCTTGAAGACATGCCGGACCGGGTGAAACGCGATCTGGGTTTCCTGGACGGGCGCGAGCCGCATTATGACGACGTTCGGTTGCGATAGGCTGAAGATGCTGTCGAAGGATCGGTGGCCGTCAGGGCGGCGATGACTTCCGAGCTTGTCAATGTTGGGGGCGTATACCCCCTCTGTCACTTTCGTGACATCTCCCCCACAAGGGGGGAGATTGGTAGCCCGTAGCCTCCACGAGTATCAAACGAATTGATTGCTCGTGGAAACAACGTTGCCATGTTTTGTCAGGTGGCGCGACAAACTCCCAATGATCTCCCCCCTTGTGGGGGAGATGTCACGACAGTGACAGAGGGGGCTTGCTGCGGCAAACACGAGTTCGCTTTGTGGCTTCCGACTTTCTGCATGCCACTTTTGTCTGGCAAGATAGCCATCACATCGCCTTCAGGCGCTCCACCGCCATCAGTACCCGTTCCGGCGTTGCCGGCGCGTCGAGGCGCGGGCAGACGCGGTAATCCGCAACGCTCGCAACCGCCATCGATAATGCTTCAAGCACCGAGATCGGGAGCATGAAGGGCGGCTCACCCACAGCCTTGGAACGGCCAATGGTGGCTTCCGTGTTTTCGGACCATTCGGCAAGGCGTGTGTTGAAGATCTTCGGTCGGTCGGAGGCGAGCGGGATCTTGTAGGTGGAGGGCGCATGCGTGCGCAGACGGCCCTTGGCATCCCACCAGAGCTCCTCGGTCGTCAGCCAGCCCATGCCCTGCACGAAGGCGCCCTCAACCTGGCCGATGTCGATTGCCGGATTGAGGGAGCGGCCGACATCGTGGAGGATATCGGCACGATCGATCAGATATTCGCCGGTCAGCGTGTCGATCGAGACTTCCGAGCAGGCGGCGCCATAGGAGAAATAATAGAACGGCGTGCCGCGGCCGGCCTTGCGATCCCAATGGATCTTCGGCGTCTTGTAGAAACCGGCGGCGGAGAGCTGCACGCGGGCGAAATAGGCCTGCTTGACGAAATTGGGGAAGGGAATTTCGGTGTCGCCGACGCGAACGCGGTTCGGCAGGAACTGTACCTCCTCTGCGCCGACACCCCACTTCTCGATCGCGAAGGCGACAAGCCTTTCCTTGATCTGGCGGGCGGCGTCATAGGCGGCCATGCCGTTCAGGTCGGAGCCGGAGGAGGCTGCCGTTGCCGATGTGTTTGGCACCTTGCCAGTCGTCGTCGCAGTAATTTTCACCCGGTCGATATCGACCTGGAAGCTATCGGCTAGCACCTGCGCGACCTTCGTATAAAGGCCTTGGCCCATCTCGGTGCCGCCGTGGTTCAGGTGAATGGAGCCGTCCTGATAGACATGCACCAGCGCGCCCGCCTGGTTGAAGGCGGTCATGGTGAAGGAGATGCCGAATTTCACCGGTGTCAGCGCGATCCCCTTACGGATGAAGCGGCTGGAGCGGTTGAACTCGATGATGGCCTTGCGCCTTGCCTGATAATCGGCGGTTTCTTCCAGCTCATCGACGATGCGATTGATTATGTTGTCGGTGACTTCCTGATGATAGGGTGTGAGCGTCCGGCCGGAACCGGGCTGGCCGTAGAAGTTGGCGCGGCGGATTTCCAGCGGGTCCTTGCCGAGCGCATAGGCGATCTCTTCGATCATGCGCTCGCCGCCGACCATGCCTTGCGGGCCGCCGAAGCCGCGAAAGGCGGTGTTGGAAACGGTATGCGTCTTCAGCGGCTTCGATGTCAGGTGCACATGCGGATAGAAATAGCTTGAATCCGCATGGAACAGCGCGCGGTCGGTGACCGGGCCGGATAGGTCGGAGGAGAAGCCGCAGCGCGCGGCATAGGTGGCGTCGACGGCATGGATGCGGCCGTCATCGTCGAAGCCGACCTCGTAATCCACCAGGAAGTCGTGGCGCTTGCCGGTGGCGCTCATATCCTCGTCGCGGTCGGGGCGGAACTTGACGGCGCGGCTGAGCTTCTTGGCGGCAACGGCGGCCAGCGCCGCAAACTGGTTGCCCTGCGTTTCCTTGCCGCCGAAGCCGCCGCCCATGCGGCGCACGACGACCGTGACGGCATTGGACGGAATGTTCAGAACATGGCCGACAATATGCTGGATTTCGCTCGGATGCTGGGTGGACGACCAGACGGTGACTTCATCGTCCTCGCCGGGGATCGCCATGGCGATATGGCTTTCGAGATAGAAGTGTTCCTGGCCGCCGATGCGCATCTGCGCCTTGATGCGGTGCTTGGCGTTGGCCATTTCGGTTTCGGGCTCGCCGCGCTTCAGCGTCATCGGCTCGTAGACGAGCGGTGCGCCATTGGCGAGTGCGCCATCGATATCGCTCCAATGCGTGAGGTCGCGGTAGTCAATCTTGGCGAGGCGAGCGGCGCGACGGGCCGCATCGCGCGTTTCGGCGATGACGGCGAAGATCGGCTGGCCGTGAAACTCGACCTTGGTCTCGGCGAGCAACGGCTCGTCATGCATGCCGTTGGAGCTGGTGTCGTTGACGCCGGGAACGTCGGCGCCGGTAAAGACCCAGACGACGCCGGGATAGGCTTTCACGGCTGAAAGATCGATGGAGACGAGTTCGGCATGGGCGCGGTCGGAGAGGCCAAGCGCACCATGCAGCAGCCCGGCTGGTTCGGGAATATCGTCGATGTAGTCGGCGGCTCCGGTCACGTGCTTATGGGCTGAATCATGCTTCAGCGATCCATGCATCGAGCCGTTGATGACGACCTTGCGTTCTTCGAAAGCGGATTTATCCATGGTTCAAGCCTCCGCCGTTGCGAAGCGTTTCAGCTCCTGCGGCGCACCGGATGTCTCCAGATAGAAGCGGAGAAGCAGGTTCTTGGCGGTCAGCTGCCGATATTCGGCGGTGGCGCGCCAATCGGTCAACGGCTTGTAATCGGCATCGAAGGCGGGGCGAACGGCCGTGACGGTCTCTTCCGTCCAGGGCTTGCCAATCAGCTCGGCCTCGACGGTGCGGGCGCGCTTCGGGGTCGCGGCCATGCCGCCGAAGGCGATGCGGATATCAGCGACGTTGCCGGCATCATCGAGCACCAGATGGAAGGCGCCGAGCACGGCCGTAATATCCTCGTCGCGGCGCTTGGTGATCTTGTAGACGGCAAAATGCACATCGTCGGCGGGGTAGGGCACGAAGATGCTTTCGACGAATTCACCGGGATTGCGATCCTGCTTACCGTAGTCGATGAAGAAATCTTCGAGCAACAGACTGCGCGTCCCGGCCACCGAGCGCAGCCTGACGGTTGCGCCAAGGGCGATCAATGGCGGCGGGGAATCGCCGATCGGCGAGCCGTTGGCGATATTGCCGCCGATGGTGCCCATGTTGCGCACCTGCTCGCCGCCGATGCGGTTGATCAAGCCTGAAAGCGCAGGGATCTTCTCGCCGATGGCAGCAAAGGCGCGGCTATAGGTGACGCCGGCGCCGATGGTCAGACCGTCATCTTCGATAGTGATCCTCTGCAGCTCACCCAAATGATTGATGAAAACCACCGGGTTGAGCGTACGCATCTGCTTGGTCACCCAGAGGCCGACGTCTGTGGAGCCGGCGACCACGGTTGCCTTCGGCTCGTCCGCAAGCACTTGCGCCAGGGCTGAGACCGAGCCGGGTACGATCAGGCGATTCTCGCCTTCGGTTACGGTAATGGTGTCGTGGCTCTGCATCGGCCAGAGGCGTGCGATGATATCGGCCCTGGTTTTCTCAAGCGGATCGAAGAGGGCGCTCGGGCGCTTCTCGCTGACCAGTTCGGCCGCCTTGACGATGGGCTCGTAGCCGGTGCATCGACAGAGGTTACCCTGGAGCGATTTCTCGATCTGAGCCCGGCTCGGCTTTTCGGTCGAGAGCCAGAGGCCGTAGAGCGACATGATGAAGCCCGGCGTACAGAAACCGCATTGAGAGCCATGGCAATCGACCATGGCCTGCTGCACGGGATGCAGCGTGCCATTCTGGGCAGCCAGATGTTCGACAGTGACGACGTGGGTCGCATGCAGCGAGCCGACGAAGCGGATGCAGGCGTTGACCGACTCATAGTGAAGGCCGCCGTCGATCAACCGTCCGACCAGCACCGTACAGGCGCCGCAGTCGCCTTCCGCGCATCCCTCCTTCGTTCCCGTCAGGCGGCGCTTCAGGCGCAGGAAATCGAGCAGCGTCTCGGTGGGGCGCAGATTGGAGAGCGTAATATCCTCGCCGTTGAGGATAAAGCGGATGCTGTCGTTCATGTCGTTCCCGAATTCTCTGTCGTTGGCCGGGGCCGGAAGCGCCTGTGCGAAGCCGGCCCTAACCGTCTATCGTTATGCCGCGGTCCAGCCACCGTCAATCGAGACGTGTGTTCCGGTGACCTGGCGCGCCTCGTCACTGGCGAGATAGAGCGACAAGGCGCCGATCTCTTCGGCCTTGACGAATTCATGCGTCGGCTGCGCCTTGAGGATGACTTCGGCCTTGACCTGTTCCTCGGTCATCCCGCGCGCCTTGGCCGTGTCCGGTATCTGCTTTTCGACAAGCGGGGTCAGCACGTAGCCGGGGCAGATGGCATTCACCGTGACGCCGAACTCGGCAAGCTCGAGCGCTGCCGTCTTGGTCAGGCCCAATATACCATGTTTTGCCGCGACATAGGCGGATTTGAAGGGCGAGGCGACGAGGGCATGCGCCGAAGCGATGTTGATGATGCGGCCGTATTTCCTGGCTTTCATCAATGGAATGGAGGCGCGGATCGTGTGAAAGGAGCTGGACAGGTTGATCGCAATGATCTGGTCCCACTTCTCGATCGGAAAGTCCTCGATCTTCTCGACATGCTGGACGCCGGCATTGTTGACGAGGACATCGACGCTGCCGAAGGTCGAATTGGCTGTGGCGATCAGGTCGGCGATCTCGGCGGGCTTTGTCATGTCGGCGGGATGATAGATCACCTTGCCGCCGCCGGAGGCTTCAAGCTTGCTCTTGATCGCATCGATTTCTTCCGGCTTTCCGAAGCCGTTGATGACGACGTTATCGCCCTTGGCGGCGAAGGCGGTGGCGATGGCAAGGCCGATACCGCTCGTGGAACCGGTGACGACAACTGTTCTAGCCATGATCTTCTCCTTGGACAGCGCAGCGTCTTGCTGCAGCGCAAAAGTAGCTTGAGCCTATTCCCAAATCTGTAGATATGGCAATCGCATTGAGGCGAGATCCTTTTGTGGGACTGTTGACCACAATAGCGTGAACGGGGAAGCGGATTTTCGATGAAAAATTTCGTTTTGCTTTCTTTTCACATTCGTTTGGCTCGCGTATCTGTTGATTGGGACGCAACAGTCGGGAGGAATGCATGAGCGGCTATGTCTTGGCGATCGACCAGGGAACGACGTCGACGCGGGCTATCGTTTTCGATGGCAAGATGAAGGTTGCCGGTGTCGGGCAGAAGGAGTTCACCCAGCATTATCCGAAACCGGGCTGGGTCGAGCATGATCCCGAGGAGATCTGGTCATCGGTCCTCTTTACCGTTCGCAAGGCCATCGAGGCCGCCGGCATCACGGCGAAGGACATCGCCGCACTCGGCATCACCAACCAGCGCGAGACCGTAGTCGTCTGGGACCGCGAGACGGGCAAGCCGATCCACAATGCCATCGTCTGGCAGGATCGCCGCACGGCAAGCTATTGCGAGAAGCTGAAACGGCAGGATCTGGAAAAGCTCTTTACCCGCCATACCGGCTTGCTGCTCGACCCGTATTTTTCCGGCACGAAGCTCTCCTGGCTGCTGACCAACGTGAAGGGCGCTCGTGCGCGCGCCACCAAGGGCGAGCTCTGCTTCGGTACCATCGACACTTTTCTGATCTGGCGGCTGACCGGCGGTAAGAGCTTCGTCACCGATGCGACCAATGCCTCGCGGACGCTGATGTACAATATCGGCAGCAATGAATGGGATGAAAAACTGCTCGATATCCTGCGGGTGCCGGCTGCGATGCTGCCAGATGTGAAGGATTGCGCTGCCGATTTCGGCATCACCGATCCCTCGCTCTTCGGTGCTTCGATCCCGATCCTCGGCGTTGCCGGCGACCAGCAGGCGGCGACGATCGGCCAGGCCTGCTTCGAGCGCGGCATGATGAAATCCACCTATGGCACCGGTTGCTTTGCACTGCTGAATACCGGCGCCGATATGGTGCGCTCCAAGAACCGGCTGCTGACGACTATCGCCTATCGTCTGGATGGCGAAACGACCTACGCGCTGGAAGGCTCGATCTTCATCGCGGGTGCGGCTGTGCAATGGCTCCGCGATGGCTTGAAGACGATCCAGCGCGCCTCCGATTCCGGCGAGCTGGCTGCTAAGGCCGACCCGTTGCAGGAAGTCTATCTGGTGCCTGCTTTCACCGGCCTCGGCGCGCCCTATTGGGATCCGGATGCGCGTGGCGCCATCTTCGGGTTGACGCGCAATACCGGCCCTGAGGAAATCGTCCGGGCGGCGCTGGAAGCGGTCTGTTACCAATCGCGTGACCTTCTGGACGCCATGCACAAGGATTGGCGCAACGGCGACGGCGAGGACACAGTGCTGCGCGTCGATGGCGGCATGGTGGCGTCGGACTGGACGATGCAGCGGCTCGCCGATCTGCTCGATGCACCGGTCGATCGGCCCACCATTTTGGAAACGACGGCTCTTGGCGCTGCCTGGTTGGCGGGCAGCCGCGCCGGTGTTTGGCCGGATCGTGATGGTTTTGCCAAGGCCTGGGCGCGTGACCGGAGGTTCGAGCCCGACATGGATGCCAAGACCAGAAATGCAAAGCTGAAGGGCTGGAAAAACGCTGTGTCGCGCACCTTGAGCACACGGTAAAGCTGCTGACTGCCAGGCCTGCCTCACCTTGGGTTATATTGTGTAAAGTTTCTTTATTTTGCTTATATGAGGAGAGGCAGCGATACTTATCTCGTCAAACGTTCGGAATGGAATGTTTCGAATCACGTTTCACCGGCTCGACCCTGGGAGATGACAAGGCGGATAATGGCTGCTCAATTTAGCGAACTGAAGAAGCATATATACAGGCAGGTCAAATATCATCTAACGCGACCAAAGCCGCCCGTGCTGGCAGAGCCCTTCAACGGGCCCGTTCTCGTCGTCGGATCGGCGCCGGTGTCGAACAAGCCTGCGGATTTCGACCAGACCTTCCGGGTGATTACCATCAATGGTTCGCAGGTGGTCACGAAGGCATGGGGGATAGAAGCCCCAGATGTCACGCTTGTTCAGTTCAATCAGATCGAGGGCAAGAACACCAATGCCGTCGAAGTACGCCGTGTGCTGAACGGCGAACGCACCAGGATGCTTTATGTCCTGCTCTGGCGGGAGGAATTCAAACGCCTCGAAGACGGGTTAAAGGCCTTCAACTACGGCTATGACAGGCTTCAGATCGTTGACCGCTACAGGCGCATGGCGCTTCTCGACCGTGTCGGTGGAGTGAAATGCAGCGAGCTCGGTGCCGACGACAAATGTTCCAACGGCATCAACGCCGTGCTGTTCGCGCTCTATAACGGCGCGACGGAAGTGATCATCACCGGCATCAATCCCGATTCCGGCGGCCACGTTTACAACACGGAAAATCTGACCCGGCTTCATGTCCGTAAGGATCGTGAAGTGCTTGAGCGGCTGCTCGAGCGCGGCTATCCGGTCTTCACGACTGACCCCGCCGTATCGCAGTCGGTTGGTCTGCCGCTATGGGAAGGCAAGACGAAAGCCGCACAGCTATCCGAGGCCTATGCCAAAGCCGCGCGATCCCCTTCGAAAGAGGCTAGCATCTTAAACCCGTCGCTTGGTTGACGCGCTAGCCGTCCGATCCAAGGCTGACGCCTGTCATCATTCCATGCCAAGATCGCGGCATGGAATCACTGAACCATGAAACTGTCGATCGGATAGTGACGCCGCCGCCATTGCGGCCGGGAGACAAGATCCGCTTTGTCTCTCCCGCCAGCCCGCCCGACAGGGATAGGGTCCTCCGGCACGCCGAAATACTGAAGGGCTGGGGGCTGCGCGTCGATTTCGGCGAGCATGTTTTTTGCAAGCACGATTATCTCGCCGGAACCGACGAAGAGCGGTTGGCGGATCTGGATGGCGCGCTTCGCGATCCCGAGGTTCGGGCGGTCTTCACCACGCGCGGCGGCAAGGGATCATACCGAATTGCCGACCGGCTGGATTTTGCGGCCGCCCGTCGCGATCCAAAGTTCCTTATCGGTTTCAGCGATATCACCGCGTTGCATCTCAGCCTCCTGAAACATGGTGGCCTGATCGGCATTCATGGCGCCCTTTTCGCCGGCCCCGGGGAGGAGGATGTTAGTCCTGAGACCACCGGCGCTCTTCGCCGGGCACTGATGACGACGGACGATATCATTGTCCAATCCCGCGCGGAGGAGCCGACATCCGCACTGACCACAAGCGGAACCGCCACTGGCCGGCTCGTCGGCGGCAACCTCGACATGGTGGCGACAGCGACTGGCTGGGCTTTGCCGGATTTGCATGGGGCGATCCTGCTGCTGGAAGCGGTCAGCCTCTATCGCGGGCAGGTGGACCGGCAAATGACCATGCTGCGCAAGGCCGGGCATCTCGACGGCTTGGCAGGCGTCGCCATTGGCCAGTTTACCGATTTCGAATTCGATCTCCGCTTCTCGGTCATCGATATCCTGCGCGAACATCTTGATGTGCTCGGCGTGCCGGTCCTTGGCGGCTTGCCGCTGGGGCATGGGCGCAGCCCCGTCAGTGCCTTGATCGGAGCCGTTGCGGAACTGAATGCGGAAACGGGGACATTGACGATCCGGCGTGGCGACATCTAGCTCCTTGGTTTCGCGCATCGCGAAAGGGAATGCATGCGCCCTGATGTCGCAGAAACTTGCCGGGCGAGCTTCAGCCGCCGAAAAGACTTATTCGCCCGGAAATTCGATGGCGATGTGTGACACAGGGCATCGGCTATGCGTTTCATCTGGTTGCTATTGGTTGGACTGCTATCGACGCCGGCTCTGGCGCAAACCGTGCCTTTGGCCGAATGGGCGCATGCATCTCCTGAGGCATCCGGATGGTCGGTGCCGAAATTGGCCGAGGCGAAGGCCTTTGCCGACGGGCACGATGTCAGTGCCGTCATGGTGGTCCAGCATGGGGCCGTCGTTGCCGAATGGGGAGATACGAGCAAGCCGATGGAGCTGGCTTCCATCCGCAAAAGCCTGCTTAACTCCCTGATCGGGATCGCTGTCGGGCACCATCAGATCGATCCTGGCAGCACGCTCCAGCAATTGGGTATAGACGACAAGCCGCCGTCGCTGTCCGATCAGGAGAAGCAGGCGACGGTCCGGATGCTTCTCGAGGCGCGATCGGGCATTTATCATCCGGCGCTCTATGAGACCGAGGCGATGGCCGCGCGGCGGCCGCAGCGCTTCAGCCATGCGCCGGGGACGTTCTGGTACTACAACAACTGGGATTTCAACGCCCTCGGCACGATCTACGAGAAGGCGACCGGCGCCTCCATCTACGATGCCTTTGAGGATGAGATCGCCCGGAAAATCGGGATGCAGGATTACGACCCGCATGCGCAGCACAAGGTCCGCGGGCGCGCATCGATCCATCCTGCCTATGCGTTCCGGATGAGCACGCGGGATCTTGCCCGCTTCGCTCTCCTCTTTCTCGATGGCGGGCGCTGGAACGGGCAGGAGATCGTGCCCCAGCAGTGGGTGAGGGACAGCACCACGCCCTATTCGGATGCCGATCACGGATTCGGATACGGGTATCTCTGGTGGACCGCCAACCGGCCGTCGTCAGGCACCGATGCGAGCGCCAATGCTTTTCGCCTTCCGACAGGCGCTTATTTCGCCTGGGGCGCGGGCGGGCAATATGTCTTCGTCATCCCGCAGGACGATCTGGTCATTGTCGAGCGCACCGATCGCGACTTGCCGCTGAAGTCTCCCCGACTGCATGAGGTGGCCAATTTGATTGACCTCCTCCGCCAAGCCGAGCACTCCTGACCGTAATTTTTTGACGCGGTCTGTCGGAGCTGATGCTATTCCTTCGTCTTTATCAGAGAAGGAGGTCCTGATGCTCTACGCAATCCTATGCTACAACGACGAAGATACGGTGTTTGCCTGGTCCAAGGAGCAGGAGGACGCGACGATGGCGCGGTTGATCGCCGTGCAGACGCCGCTCGCCGAGGCCGGCAAATTAGGCCCGGTGGCACGTTTGATGCCGACGACCGCGGCGACGACGCTGCGCAAGGGCAAGAACGAACCGCTGGTCATCGATGGCCCCTTCGCCGAGACGAAAGAGCAGCTGCTGGGCTTCTACGTCATCGACTTTGAAACGCTCGACGAAGCGATTGAATTCTCGAAACAATTGGCTGAGGCTAATCCGGGTGCCGGCTCCTACGAGATCCGCCCGCTCTACGTGTTCAGGCCAGGGACGGTTGCCACATGACGGATATTGCCTGGATCGACATCGCGCTGACCAACGCCCGGCCGCAGGTGCTGGGCGCTCTGCTGCGCTACTTCCGCAATCTCGACATCGCCGAGGAGGCCTTTCAGGAGGCCTGCCTCAGGGCCTTGAAGACCTGGCCCGACAAGGGGCCGCCGCGCGATCCCATCGCCTGGCTGATCTTCGTCGGCCGCAACAGCGGTATCGATGCGACGCGCAAGCAGGCGAGGATGCAGAGCATGCCGGACGAGGAGGCGATTTCCGATACAGGCGATGCCGAGAGCGACCTTGCCGAACGGCTCGATGGTTCCGGCTACCGTGACGATATTCTCCGGCTGCTGTTCATCTGCTGCCATCCGGATCTGCCCGCGACCCAGCAGATTGCGCTTGCGCTGCGCATCGTGTCTGGTCTTTCGGTGCAACAGATCGCCCGCGCGTTCCTGGTGAGCGACAGCGCGATGGAGCAGCGCATCACACGCGCCAAGGCGCGCGTGGCCGCCGCCGGTGTGGCATTCGAAACGCCGGGCGCCGTGGAGCGGAGCGAGCGGCTGGCTGTCGTCAGCGCCATGATCTACCTCATCTACAATGAGGGCTATTCCGCCGGCGGAGCTCATCGCGAAGCGGCGGCTTTTTCGGATGAGGCGATCCGGCTCGGCCGGTTGCTGCTTCGCATCTTCCCCGGCGAGCCCGAAACCATGGCACTGCTGGCGCTGATGCTGCTGCAGCAATCTCGCAAGGCGGCGCGTTTCGATGCGGATGGACAGATTATTCTGCTGGAAGAGCAAGACCGCACGCTTTGGGACCGGACATCGATCGATGAGGCGCTGGCTCTGCTCGACAAGGCGATCCGCCATCGCCGGCCCGGACCCTATCAGGTGCAGGCGGCCATTGCCGCGCTGCATTCGCGGGCCAAGCGCGCTGCAGATACGGACTGGGCGGAGATCGAGCTGCTCTATCAGGTGCTGGAAAGACTGACGCCGTCTCCAGTCGTCACGCTCAACCGCGCGGTCGCGGTCTCCAAGCTGAAAGGTCCGGAGGAGGCGCTGGCGCTGATCGCACCTCTTGAAGCGCAACTCGACAGCTATTTCTATTTTCATGGGCTGAGAGGCGGCCTGCTGATGCAGCTCGCCCGTCCGCAGGAGGCGCGCGTTGCCTTCGACAAGGCCATCGCGCTTGCCCGCTCCCCTGCGGAAGCGGCTCATATCCGGCATCAGCTCGATTGCTTGAATGCGGATGCCATTGCGGTTGTAAAATAATCACAAATTTTGTTTTCAGGATGTCGGGAAGGCATCTCTTCCCACGTCCTTGGGGCATAGGCCGAACGGGCCGCGTCAAACCAGAGAGAGGACCAGGATATGACTGAAAAGAGCCAGCGCCACGAGCTTTCGCTGACCCGCATCATCGACGCGCCGCGCGCGAAGATTTTTCGTTGCTGGACGGAAACGGAGCTGTTGAAGCAGTGGTTTGCACCGCTGCCATGGACGATATCTGCTGCCAGCATCGATCTGCGCGCCGGCGGCTCAAGCTCGATCACCATGCGCAGCCCCGAAGGCGAGGACTATCCGGGCAATGGCGTCTATCTGGAGGTCGTTTCGAACGAACGGATCGTCTTCACAGATGCCTTCACCAGCGCCTGGGTGCCATCGGCGAAGCCTTTCATGGTGGTGACGATCCAGCTTGACGATCTTGGTGAGGGCAAGACGCGTTACACCGCAACCGTCCTGCACTGGACGGCCGAAGACCGCGAAGCGCACGAGAAGATGGGCTTCCATCAAGGATGGGCACAATGTGCCGACCAGCTTGCCGCATTGGCGGCAAAGATCTGAATTTCTGATTCAATTCCGGGGGATACTGAAATGTCTTATGCAGTCGATTCATCTGTACCGTCAGTCACGCGCACGCAACGCGTTGTCGGCATGATCCTCAGCGGGGTGCTTATCGCCTTCCTCGTCTTCGACGGGGTGATCAAGCTCATCCCGCTTGCCGTTGTCACGGAGACGATGGCGGGACTTGGCTACTCAGCCGATCCGGCGCTTGCGCGACTGCTTGGCGTGATCACGCTTGGCTGCGCGATCCTCTATGCCATTCCGAGGACTTCGGTCTTGGGCGCAATCCTGCTCACTGGCCTTCTCGGCGGGGCGATCGCGACGCATCTGCGGATCGGCAGCCCGCTTTTCTCGCATGTGCTGTTCGGTGTCTATCTCGGCTTGATGGCCTGGGGCGGGCTTTATCTTCGATATGAAGCGGTTCGGAAAATGATTCCGTTCTTCCAGCGAAGCTTTTGATTTCGGATTCGATTTGCTAAGGCTCGCTCCCTCGAACAAGGGTGGAGCGAGCCATGCCGCAAGTGATTATCGCACCAGTCAGGCAGTCGGACGCGGACGAACTGATCGCCGCCAACATCGCCAGCCGCGCCCATCATGCGCCCTGGGCCCATCCCTTTCTTGATCGTGACGGCTTCGATGCATGGTTCGGACAGACAATCACCGGGCCAAATATCGGGTTCGTCGCTCGTGACGCCGGTTCGGGCGGTATCGTTGGTGTCATCAACATAAGCCAGATCGTTTGGGGCGGGTTCCGCAGTGCCTTTCTCGGCTATCACGGCATGGCTGGCTTTGCCGGGCAGGGCTTCATGACCGAGGCATTGCGGCTTGCTGTGGCGCATGCTTTCGATGCCGTTGGCCTGCACCGGCTGGAAGCCAATATCCAGCCGGGAAATCTTCCTTCCATCGCGCTGGTGAAGCGGCTCGGCTTTCGCAAGGAAGGGTTTTCGCCCAAATATCTGAAGATCGGCGGGGTCTGGTGCGACCACGAAAGATGGGCGCTGCTTGTCGACGATCCACGCCTTTGATCCATCTTACGAAGGCGAAAGTCACGCCGGCTGCCAGAAAGGCATTGACTGAACCGAGTGAAGAGGCGAAAGCCAGATTTTAACCTCTCAAGGCAATGACGAGAGCGCGAGACTGCCGGAAGCCGCAAATGATCATCTCGAACGACGACGAACTGACCAAGCTCAAAGAGATCGGCCGCATCTGCGCCAATGCTTTGCATGCCATGGCGGCAGCCCTTGAGCCTGGTATCACCACGCTCGAGCTCGATGCCATCGGCCGCAAGGTGCTGGAGGATGCCGGCGCGCAGTCCGCGCCAGAGCTCGTCTACAAGTTTCCCGGCGCGACCTGCATCAGCGTCAACGAGGAAGTTGCCCACGGCATTCCCGGTCCTCGTGTGATCAAGGCCGGAGATCTGGTTAATCTCGATGTTTCAGCCGAAAAGGACGGGTTCTTTTCCGATACAGGCGCGTCTTTTGCAGTGCCGCCCGTCAAGCCGAAGATTGAACGCCTCTGCCGGGATGGCAAGCGGGCGCTCTGGGTGGGCCTTAATCAGGTGCGCAGCGGCGCTCCGCTTTCCAGGATCGGCCATGCCGTCGGCGCGTTCGCGCAAAAGAACCGCTATACTTTGATCGCCAATCTCGCCAGCCATGGCATCGGCCGTTCGCTGCACGAAGAGCCCGCCGAGGTTTCTACCTGGGCGGACCCTGATGAGACGCGGATCATGGAAGACGGCCTGGTTTTCACCGTTGAGCCGTTTCTGTCGCTGGGCGGTACCTGGGCGGAGGGCGGCGACGATGCCTGGACGCTTTATGCCGATCCGCAGGCGCCGACGGTTCAGTTCGAACATACAATCGTCACCACCCGCAACGGGCCAGTCGTCCTGACCTTGCCGGACAAGTGACGTTCCGGCTCAGTCGTTGGCCTTCGGCTCTTCCGGGGTCTTCGTTTCGCCGCGGATGATATCGGCGGCTGCCCGCTCGAGGATTGCCGCGATGCGGGCACCCTCGGCCTTGTCCCACGGAAATTTCGACCGCAGCGCAGAGCGCAGTAAGTGGCGGGCACGATGGACGTCGCCGGCGCCATGCCGATCGAACGGGCTGTCGCGGCCGTCTTCGTCCTGACCGTCGAAGACCTCGCGGACGCGAGCCATCTTCTCGCCGATGGCAGCAAGCTTGGTGAAGGTCGCTTCCACCAGTTCGCTGTTATCGTCGACGCGCTTCTGGCCGCTTTCCGTGATGCGGTAGAGCTTCTTTGTGCCGCTCGCCTCGACTTCGGCCTGGCCGGTTTCTTCGAGATAGGTGAGCGCTGGGTAGATGACGCCCGGGCTCGGCACGTAGAAGCCGCCGGAGCGCTCCTCGAAAGTCTTGATCAGCTCATAGCCATGGCGCGGCTGCTCTGCGAGCAGGGCAAGGATGATGAGCTGCAGATCGGCTGCGTCGAACTTCCGCCCGGTGCGGAAACCGCCACCGAACATGCCGCCCTTGAAGCCTCTCATGAAGTCTCTCCTGTGCTCACCGCGCGATTCACGGCCTCGGCCATGTCGTAGGATATATGCCTCGACCATGTCAAAGCCATCGCCGCACATGCGGTCTCTAAAACCTCTCATATCGTTTCTCCTTGTGAAGTGTGAGAGTTTATATCGTTAGTCATGTCGTAAGATAATCACTGACAAGATGCGGCGATGTTTTTTTGATTGAGCCGGCGGTGGAGGGCTTGGGAGAGAGTTAAATGCCTGGCCGAGGTGGAACTCTCAGCTGAACAATCGCATCACGATCAAGGGATAAGCGATTACATCTATGTAAGAATGCGGCACTGCCGGTTGCCGCACTTTGCGAACTGCCCTAGGCTCGCCCCAAATCGACGTCATTGCGGTCGTTCGAACCCGATCAAGAAAGCTTACTTCTCGTGTTTCACTCCTTCTTCCCTCAGCCGAAATTGTTTTTCACCTCAATGGTGGTCTGGGCGCTGCTCTGCATTGCAGCCTGGTATATCGCCGTCTCCGATCTGGGAACGCATCTGGGTTTCATCATGCCGCCGGAAGGGCAGCAGCCATATGATCTGAGCTATTTTCTTCTGTGGGGGAATCTCTGGTTTTATGCGTTCTTCCTGCTGTGCATTGCCCTCTTCTGCGGGACCTGGCACATCCGTGCGTGGGACAATCCATGGAAGCTCTGGTCGATATGGGGCTCCGCCTTCATCATTTTCGTCACTTTTTTCGGTGTGCAGATATCGGTGGTAATCAACAATTGGCGCCGGCCATTTGGTGACACGCTACAGAACGCTTTGGCGAAGCAGGCGAACGTGACGGTCGGAGATTTCTATGGCCTGATGCTGACCTTCGTTCAGATCGTCTTTCTCAGCATCTTTGTCTCGATCCTGACGGATTTCTTCACCAGCCACTATATTTTCCGGTGGCGTACGGCGATGAACAATTTCTACATGTCGAAATGGGAGAAGCTGCGTCATATCGAAGGGGCGTCCCAGCGCGTGCAAGAAGACACGATGCGGTTTTCGACTGTGCTTGAGGGTTTGGGCATCAGCCTCATAAACTCAGTGATGACGCTGATTGTATTCCTGCCGATACTGCTTGCGCTTTCGACCTATGTCACCGAATTGCCGATCATCGGCAAGATTCCCCATTCGCTCTTCTGGCTGGCGCTCTTCTGGTCTATCTTCGGTACCGTGTTACTGGCGGTTGCCGGTATCAAGCTGCCCGGCTTGAACTTCAAGAACCAGCGCGTCGAAGCTGCGTATCGTAAGGAGCTTGTTTATGGTGAAGATCATGAGGATCGAGCGCAGCCAGCAACCGTAAACGAGCTTTTTGCGAACGTTCGGCGGAACTATTTCCGCATCTACTTCCACTATCTCTATTTCAACGTTGCTCGCTATTTCTACCTACAAGCTGACGTCCTGTTCGTAACCTTCATGCTGGTTCCGACTATCGTTGCCGGTGTTATCACCTATGGTATATTCCAGCAGATTTCGACCGCCTTCGGTCAGGTCAGCAATTCCTTCCAGTATCTCGTCAACTCCTGGACGACGATTATTGAGCTACTGTCGATTCATAAGCGCCTGAAAACATTTGAAGCTGCGATCGGTGACGAGCCGCTGCCATCGATTGATCAGCATTATCTGGATCGCGAAGCGGGCGTTATACACACTGACGGTTGACGAAAAAGGCCCCGAAAACGGGGCCTTTTTCAATGATGCCAATGGAAGGAAAGCAGTACGCTGCGCACTTGAGCGTTTACGAGGAGACTAGCAGCGCCACCGACTCTTCGCGTTGGCATCCTGAGTCCTCGGAAAGGGCACCGTCGCTGCAATCGACCCGCTGGATCGATTGCTCGGGTTTCGCCCGGCCACTCCTCACCCTTGTTGCGGCTTGCCTCTTGCGGCAATCAGCGGAATGGCTTCGGAATAGCTGACGCAGGCGACATCCTGCTTGTGGCAGACATCGCTGACGAAGCGGTCGAGGGCGCGCCAATAGGCGCCGTCATTCATCTCGACGAAATGGAAGCCGAGCTGCAGAGGAATGCGCTCGCCGTCATATTGCTTGTTGAAGGCTGCTTCGAAGGCATCGAAGGTGCGGTCTTCATAGGTCTTGGCGTTGGCCTTGTCCTCGACACCCTTGGAATGGCGGACATAGAGATTGTAGTCCATGCCGATCACCAGGCGATGTTCCGGCCCTTCCGGGATCAGCGGCAGACCGAAGCGATAGATGCCGTTGACCACCTGCGGCAGCGCAGGGCCTTTCGTGACGAGGCTTGCGTCATACTGAAAGCTCATCTCCTTCTCCGCCGGCACCAGGCCATCGCTGGTGGAGAGATAGGGCGCGCGAAATCCTTTGACGTCGTTGGTGGCGAACTCTTCCCAGCCCTGCGGTTCCTTGTCGGCGACGCCGACATTCTTCCAGGCATCGCGAAGCGCGACGCGGGCGTTCATGAACTCTTGCTTCCAGTCGGCAGCACTCCAGCCCTTGCCATCGAAGTGACCGCAAGCATGGCTGGAAATATCATGGCCTTCCAGATGCGCGCCCCAGATGTTGGCGATGCGGGTGCGCACATCGTCCTCGCTCTTGGCAAAGCCGACATTGGACTTACCGACGCGTTGCTTCGGCCCCTGATAGGCCTTGGCTTGCGCCTTGTTCATCAGGAAGGTGCAGGAGAGAAAATAGGTGAAATGCGCGCCATTGCGCGAAGCGATCTCGCGGCTCTTGGTCCAGAGCGCAACATCATGCGCACCGTCGAAGGAAATCATCACGAGCTGCTTGGGTTTTCCATCGGCCTGGGCTGCGGCGGGCAGGGCAAGGGAAAGCGCAAGGGAGAGGCAGGACATTGAGCGTAACATGGGCACCGACATTGCTTGATCGAGCATGGCTTGCCAAAGATCATCTGGCGATTTCAGGCGGCATGCTCCGGGGTAGCTTCCTTCCTTTCGCGCAAATGCGGCGAAGCTGCGGTGATGCTGGCAATTTTTTGCCGCAGCCGATAAGGATGTCCTCACAAAATAGAAGGGGTTTCATTCATGGCTTTGCTTATTCTCGGCATTGTTCTTTTTCTCGGCCTCCATCTCATTCGCGTCGTTGCTCCGGGTCTACGGACCTCCCTGATCTCCAGCCTTGGCGCATCCGGCTGGAAAGCTGCCTACTCGGTCGTGAGCATCCTGACGTTGATCCTCCTGATCTACGGGTTCGGTCAGGCCCGCGACATGACACCCATCTGGTCGCCGCCGTTCTGGATGAGCCATATTACTATCCTTCTGATGCTGTTTGCGATGATCTGTCTTGTCGCCTCGCTATTGCCGGCGGGGCATATCGCAGTCAGGACCAAGCATCCGATGGTGCTTTCGGTGAAGATCTGGGCGCTGGCGCATCTGCTGTCCAATGGTGACGGCGCTGCCATCCTGCTCTTTGCCGCCTTCCTCGCCTGGGGTGTCATCCTGCGCATTTCGCTGAAGCGGCGCGAGCGTGCCGGCGAGATCACGCTGCGTCCCTTCGTCTCGGCGAAGTACGATCTCTATGCGATCATCATCGGCGTCGTTGCCTGGGCGCTGATCATTTGGAAGCTTCATGCGTGGATTATCGGGGTTTCACCGCTGGTTATGTGACGATTTCTGCCATTCCCCCTTACATCAGCCGTAAAATGGAGTAGAAGGCCCCACTAACCCCTAAGCTCTTTGGAATAACTTGGCCTGAGCCGGAGACGAGAATGGCATTCAATGACGACAGCTTCATCCGCGAGGTGAACGAGGAACTGCGTTCGGACCAGTTGCGGTTCGTATGGCGCCGTTTTGGCAAGCTCATCATTGGGGGAGCCGTGCTTATCGTTCTCGCGACTGCGGCCTATAGCGGCTATCGTTATTGGGCGGGCAATCAGGCTGGCAGCGGTGGCGACCAGTTTCTGGCGGCCCTCACATTGGCCGACCAGAACAAGACGGACGAGGCGCTTGCCGCGCTGTCAGCCATGGAAAAGGACGGCCCCGGCTCCTATCCGTTGCTCGCGCGCCTGCGTGCCGCCACGCTGCAAGCGCAGAAAGGCGACAAGGCCGCTGCGATTGCCGCTTTCTCGGCTATCGGCAAGCAGACGGATATTCCTCTGGTTGTCCGCGATGCTGCACGCCTGCGTGCAGCCTATCTGCTCGTCGATACCGGCACCTATGATCAGGTCGCGGCCGAAGCGCAGGAATTGGCGGTACCGGCAGACACCTTCCGGCATTCCGCGCGCGACGTTCTCGGTCTTGCCGCTTACAAGGCCGGCGATTTCGCCAAGGCGCGGCAGTGGTTCCAGGCGATCGTCGACGATCCGCAGAGCCCACGCAACGTCGCCAATCGGGCGCAGATGCTGCTCGATCTTATCACGGCTACCGGCAAGGCTCCGGTCGCAAAGGGCTGAAGGACGGATTCTTAAATGAGTTTCACGGTTGCGATCGTTGGTCGCCCGAATGTCGGCAAGTCCACCTTGTTCAACCGTCTGGTTGGCAAGAAGCTGGCGCTCGTCGATGATACGCCGGGCGTCACGCGTGACCGTCGCCCCGGTGACGCCAAGCTGATCGATCTGCGTTTCCGTATCGTCGATACCGCCGGCCTCGAAGAGGCTGACGAGGAAACGCTCGAAGGCCGCATGCGCGCCCAGACCGAAGCAGCGATCGACGAAGCGGATCTGACGCTGTTCGTCGTCGACGCCAAGATGGGCCTGACCCACGTCGACAAGACCCTTGGCGAAATGCTGCGCAAGCGCGGTCGGCCTGTGGTGCTGGTTGCCAACAAATCCGAAGCGCGCGGCTCCGATAGTGGCTTCTATGATGCCTATACGCTTGGCCTTGGCGAGCCTTGCCCGATTTCGGCCGAGCATGGCCAGGGCATGATGGATTTGCGCGACGCGATCGTCGAGGCGATCGGCCATGAGCGCGCCTTTCCTGAGGCGGACGACGAAGCTGAAACGAATGTCAGCATTCCCCGCTCTGCCGCCGACGAGGATGGCGAGGAGATCGACGAAGAGCCGGTCTATGACGAG
This sequence comes from Rhizobium sp. P44RR-XXIV, assembly GCF_001999485.2. NCBI lineage: Bacteria > Pseudomonadati > Pseudomonadota > Alphaproteobacteria > Hyphomicrobiales > Rhizobiaceae > Rhizobium > Rhizobium sp. P44RR-XXIV. Next base: position 38,152 of record NZ_MPVZ02000028.1, read on the forward strand.
ACGAAGCCGCTGCGCGTCGCCATCGTTGGCCGCCCGAATGCCGGCAAATCGACGCTGATCAATCGCTTCCTCGGCGAGGACCGGCTGCTGACCGGCCCGGAAGCCGGGATTACCCGAGATTCCATTTCCGTCGACTGGAGCTGGCGCGGCCGCACCATAAAGATGTTCGATACCGCCGGCATGCGTCGCAAGGCTCGCGTGACAGAGAAGCTGGAAAAGCTTTCCGTCGCTGATGCGCTGCGCGCCATCCGCTTTGCCGAGATCGTCGTCATCGTCTTCGACGCGACCATCCCCTTCGAGAAGCAGGATCTCCAGATCGTTGATCTCGTGCTTCGTGAGGGCCGCGCCGCAGTTCTCGCCTTCAACAAGTGGGACATGATCGAGGATCGTCAGGCCGTGCTTGCCGATCTGCGTGAAAAGACCGACCGGCTGCTGCCGCAGGCCCGCGGCATCCGCGCCATCCCGATTGCCGGCCAGACCGGCGAGGGGTTGGATCGGCTGATGCAGGCGATCGTCGACACCGACAAGGTCTGGAACAAGCGCATTGCCACCGCCAAGCTCAATCGCTGGCTGGAAACGCAGCAGGTTCAGCATCCGCCACCCGCAGTTTCCGGGCGTCGCATCAAGTTGAAGTATATGACGCAGGTAAAGGCCCGCCCACCGGCCTTCATGATTTCCTGCACGCGTTCCGACGCGCTGCCGGAATCCTATGTGCGATATCTGATCAACGGCCTGCGTGCGGATTTCGCCATGCCTGGCGTGCCGATCCGCATCCATTTCCGTACGTCGGAAAATCCCTTCGAAAACAAGAAGAGCAATCCCTACGAAAGCAAGAGGAAGCGGTCCTAACCGCTTCACTCGCCGGGGTAGTCGCAGAGCATATATCCAGTCAGGCTGCGTTCTTGCTGAGCGCCTCGCGCAATGTGATGATCTCCGCCTTCAGGCGCGTCAGTTCGTCGATCGTCTTGTTCGAGGCGTCGAGAATGCAGGGCGGGATTTCCGCCGCTTTTTTCTTCAGTGCAACGCCTTCGGCGGTCAGGTGGATCAACACCTGGCGCTCGTCTTCCTTGCTGCGGATACGCTGGATGTAGCCGGCCGCCTCGAGGCGCTTCAGCAGAGGTGTCAGCGTGCTCGATTCCAGGAACAGCTTTTCACCGATGCCGCCGACGGTCTGGCCATCCTGCTCCCACAGTGTCACCATAACGAGATATTGCGGATAGGTGAGGTTCAGCGCGTCGAGCATGGGTTTGTACAGCCGATTCATCGCGTGGTTCGCCGAATAGAGGGCGAAGCAGATGAAGGTGTCCAGTTTCAACGGGTCGTGCGCCATGTCCAATACTCCCTAGGGAATAGCATCTAAATCGTGCGATAAACAATCGTACACCAAAACGTATATGGCTGTCACGGTTTTGTTGTGTTTTTCGGAAAACGCCTCACAGGGGCGGGCTCAGACGTGATGAAAGCGCCTGTCATGCTTGCACGCCTTGCAATCAGTTATCTGGAGATGTGTATCGGGAATTCAACCTCGAGCCCGGTCATGCCGTGAGCTCAATGGTTGTGCGTCAGCATCCGGCCACGATGATTGGCAATGCGGACGTTGCCGATGAATTGGGTGGTGGCGGCTTCCCAGGAGTAGTTGAGGGCAACTGTGCGGGCCGCATCGCGGGAGCAAGAAAGGGCGGCAAGGCAGGCCTTCGCCAGATCGGCATCCACGACACCAGCCGATTCATTGCTGGCGAGAATGTCGGCCGGGCCGGTGACGGGATAGGCGGCGACTGGAACGCCGCTTGCCAGTGCTTCCAGGATGGCGTTGCCGAAAGTATCGGTCTTCGACGGGAAGACGAAGACGTCGGCCTGAGAATAGGCGTGCGCCAATTCCTCACCGAACATCGCACCGGGAAAATGCACGTTCGGATAGAGCTTCTGCAATTCGGCGCGTGCGGGGCCATCGCCAACCACGACCTTCGATCCCGGCAGGTCGAGATCGAGGAAAGCGGGCAGGTTCTTTTCGAGAGCGACGCGGCCGACGGTCATGAAGATCGGGCGCGGCAGGCCGAAGGGATTATCCTCCAGCGGTTGCGGCCGGAAAAGCGTCGAATCGATGCCTCGGCTCCAGGGCAACAGATTGTGGATACCGCGCTGCTTGAGTTCGGCGGCGAGGCTTGGCGTTGCCACCATGCAGCCATAACCGGCATTGTGAAACCATTTGACGAAGGCGTAGAGCCAGCTCTCCGGTATCGGCAGGCGCGCCGAAACATATTCCGGAAACCGCGTGTGGTAGCTCGTTGAAAAGGGCATGCCGTTTCGCAGGCACCAGCGCCGTGCCGTGAGGCCGAGGGGGCCTTCGGTGGCGATGTGAACATAGGTCGGCCTGAGTGCTTCGATCCTGCTGGCTATCTTGCGATAGCTGGCGATCGAAAGCCGGATCTCGGGATAGGTCGGGCAGGGGATGTTGCGGAAACCGTCCGGCGTGATCATCGACACTTCGACGCCCATGCGGACCAGTTCGCGATTGGTGTTCTCGATCGAACGGACCACGCCGTTCACCTGCGGATGCCAGGCATCGCTGACAATGAGCAGTCGTTCCGGCACGGCGACAGGCGTTGCTGCCTGGGCCCATGTATCGTGATCGATGTCTGACAAGCGTTGCAACATGCCCAAAACTACCCATCCGCACCGCATCCTCATGATGGCGGTGCAAGCGATTGCGGTGCTTCAAACATGATTCCCGCGCCCACTCTATTGTGGGGGGTGTCCATGATGGAAATATTACAGCGCCGATCAGGCGACTTTCAGCTTCTTGGGGGAGATGAGGGCGCCATGTTCCTGAATGACTTTCGCGGCGATTTCGGCAGCGAAACCGGCAGCGGCCAGCGGATCGTCATGCTGCAGGTAATGAGCAAGAAACGCACCATTGAAGCTGTCGCCGGCGCTTGTCGTGTCGACCAGCTTGGCGACCTTGACTGCGGGAACAAGCGTCTCTTCGGTGCCGATTCCGATGGTCGCTCCGTCGGCACCGTTCTTGACGATGACCATATTGGCTCCGTACTGGCGATACCGGCGGATGGTGCCGCTAATCGAATCGTCGCCGAAATGGGCGGCTTCATCGTCGAAGCTTGGCATGACGAGTGTCGAAGCGCGTGCGCCATCGGAGATCAACGTATGCATGGCGTCCAGGCTGGACCAGAGGCGTGGGCGCAGATTGGGATCGAAGGCAACGATCTTGCCGACGGCTTTGGCGCGACGGAGCTCGGCCAGCAGTGTGTAGGCATCCTCGCGTGGCAGGACCGCCAGCGTAATGCCTGAAAAATAGAGGACGTCGGAGGCTTCGATTGCCGTGCGCAAGGCATCGCCGTCTGCGGCGAGCTGGCGGGCCGCGGAACTATCACGCCAATAGCTGAAGGTCCGTTCGCCGTCCTTCAGGTTGATCATGTAGAGGCCGGGTGTCTTGCCACGAAGGCGGCGGATCTGCGCGGTGCCGATGCCGGCGGCGCTCATGAAAGCCACCATTTCGTCCGACATTCCGTCATCGCCGAGGGCGGTAAAATAATCGATCGACCAGTCGGCGGGCAGGCAGGCGCGGGCATACCAGGCCGTGTTGAATGTGTCGCCGGCAAAGCCTTTGCGCAGATGGCCGTCATCGGCCTGCGACAGCTCCACCATGCATTCGCCGATCGATAGAAAACGCCCGCCCAAGTCTTCCTCCTGCACTTTGTCTTGCTGCTGCATACGCGTAAGCGGCAGCTTGGGCAAGGTGGGCGGCAGCGGGTGCCGCCCACTTTTGACGTGCTAGGGTCTGTCCATATGGTAGCAGGCGGCCGTCTGGCCGGGGCGCACCTGCTCGGTCGGCGGCATCTTCGTGCGGCAGATATCCGTCGCCTTCCAACAGCGCGGCGAGAAGACGCAGCCGGGCGGCGGATTGAGCGGCGAGGGCGGGTCGCCCTGCAGGCGGATGCGCTCGCGGCCGCGCGCCAGCTTCGGGTCCGGAATGGGGGCCGCTGAGAACAAAGCCTGCGTATAGGGGTGGGCCGGATGGTTGAGACCGTCGAGGCCGTCGCCGGCTTCCACCACCTTGCCGAGATAGAGCACCAGCACGTCGTCCGAGATCAGGCGCACGACGGAAAGGTCGTGGCTGATGAAGATCAGCGTCAGGCCGAACTCCTTGCGCAGACGGCGCAGGAGGGTAATGACCTGCCCTTGGATCGAAACGTCGAGCGCCGAAACCGGCTCGTCGCAGATGATGAGCTTCGGCCGGGTGATGACGGCGCGGGCAATGCCGATGCGCTGCGCCTGGCCGCCCGAGAATTCGTGCGGGTAGCGATTGATCATCTCGGGGACGAGACCGACTGCCGCCATGATCTCGCGGACGCGATCCTGACGCTGGGCCCTGGTCAATTTCGGCTCGAACACGGTAAGCGGCTCGGCGATGATATCGCCGACGGTCATGCGCGGATCGAGCGAGGCGATCGGGTCCTGGAAGATGATCTGCATGTCGCGGCGGGCCGCACGCATCTCCTCGTCGGTGAGATCGAGAAGATTGCCGCCCTGCCACATGATGCGGCCCTTTTGCGCCTGGATCAGCCGCAGGATGGAGCGGCCGAGCGTCGACTTGCCGCAACCGGATTCACCGACGATACCAAGCGTGCGCCCGGTCTTCAGCTCGAAGCTGACATCGTTGACGGCGGTCAGAATCATTGGCGGCTTGAAGAAGGATTTCGACGGAAGTTCGAACTCGGTTGTGAGATGCTCGACCTTCAGAAGCGTTTGCTCAGCCATGGACGAGGCTCCGTTCCTGATTAGCCGAAAGGGGATGGAAGCAGGCCGCGCAACGCTGTGGCGCCAGCCGGTCGAGCGGTGGCGCCGCGTCGAGACAGTCGTCCTCCACATGGGCACAGCGCGGCGAGAAGGCACAGCCGCGTGGCAGGTGCATCAGGTTCGGCGGCCGGCCGGGAATGACGGCGAGATCGTCGATATCCTGGTCGGGGCGTGGGATCGAGGCATGCAGCGCTGCCGTATAGGGATGCGCTGGGTCTTCGAACAGCTCATCGACCGGTGCTTCCTCGACGATGCGTCCCGCATACATGACGGCGACGCGATCGGCGAGGCCGGCGACAACGCCGAGATCATGGGTGATCATCACAAGAGCGGTGTGCATTTCTGCCGTCAACTCATTGAAAAGATCGAGGATCTGCGCCTGGATGGTGACGTCGAGCGCGGTCGTCGGTTCGTCAGCGATCAGGAGTTTCGGCTTGGTGAGCAGCGCCATGGCAATGACGATTCGCTGGCGCATGCCGCCCGAAAGCTCGTGCGGATAAAGGTTGAAGCGGCGGCTCGGGTCGGGAATGCCGACGCGTTTCAGCATGTCGAGCGCCGCGGTCGAAGCCGCGCGCGCCGATAAGCCGCCGTGGACTTCCAGCTGTTCCGTCAGCTGCCTGGAGATGCGCAATGACGGGTTGAGGGCCGTCATCGGGTCCTGGAAGACCATCGCCATGTCCTTGCCGCGGACATGATCGAGTTCGCGCGGCTTCAGCTGCAGGATGTCCTTGCCATCGAGCAGTGCCTGGCCGCTGGTGCGGCCATTCTTGGCGAGCAGGCCCATCAGGCCGAGGAAAGTCTGGCTCTTGCCGGAACCGGATTCGCCGACGACGGCGACGCGCTCGCCACGGCCGATCTTCAGGTTCAGCTTGGAGACTGCGGCAACTTCGCCTTCCGGCGTGCGGAAGGTGATGGAGTAGTCTTTGAGTTCGAGAAGCGTGTCTGTCATGTCAGCGATCCTTCGGGTCGAAAGCGTCGCGAAGACCGTCACCGATGAAGAGCAGGCTCATCAGCAGTGCGATCAGGAAACCAGCGGGGAAGAACAGCAGCCAGGGGGTCGTTTCCATGCCTGCCGAGCCCTCGGCGATCAATGTGCCGAGAGAGGTCAGCGGCTCCTGAACGCCGAAGCCGAGATAGGAGAGGAAGCTTTCCGTAGCGATGATCTCGGGGATGGTCAGCGTTGCATAGATGACGACCGGTCCGACGAGGTTGGGCACGATGTGCTTGAGGATGATCTTGAACGATCGCTGGCCCGAGGCGCGGGCCGCTTCGATGAATTCCCGCTGCTTGATGGACAATGTCTGGCCGCGCACGATGCGGGCCATGGTCAGCCATTCGAGTGCACCGATCGCTGCGAACAGCAGATAGACATTGCGGCCGAAGATGACCATCAGCAGGATGACGAAGAGGACGTAGGGGAGCGCGTACATGATATCGACGAAGCGCATCATGATGGCGTCGACGCGGCCGCCGAAATAGCCGGCGACGGCGCCATAGAGCACGCCGATCACGACGGAGACGAGCGTCGCCACCAGGGCGACTGTCAACGAAACGCGGGTGCCGTAGAGCGTACGCGACAGCAGGTCACGGCCGTTGCCATCGGTGCCGAAATAGTGACCGACTGCGAAGTCCGGGGCGCCTCGGAAGGAGTTCCAGTCCGGATCCTCATAGTTGAAGGGCAGGAAATACGGGCCGAATATGGCGACCAGAACCAGCACGGCCAGCACGATCAGCGACAGTGCTGCCGCCTTGTTGCGCAGCAGGCGACGCATCGCATCGCCGGTGAGGGAGCGCCCCTTGGGTGCAAGCCCTTCTGCTGAAAGCAATTCCGCTTCCAGCAATTCTCTCTTGGCGGAATTGAGGATCATCGCATTCTCACTTTCGGGTCGAGCCAGGCATAGGCGATGTCGACCAGCAGGTTGAGGACCACGATCAGGACCATGTAGAAAATGACCGTGCCGAGAACCATGCCGTAATCGCGATTAAGCGCCGCTCCGACGAAGTAGCGGCCGACGCCGGGGAGACCGAAGATGCTCTCCACGACCAGCGAACCGGTGAGGAGGTAGCTGGCGGCCGGACCGAGATAGGAGACGACTGGCATCATGGCCGGTTTCAACGCGTGGCGCATGATGGTCAGCCGCGGGCCGATCCCCTTTGCCTTGGCCGTGCGAATGAAGTTCTGGCCGAGAACCTCGATCATCGAGCCGCGCATCAGGCGGGAGATACGCGCTGCGTGCGGCAATGTCAGGACAATGATGGGCAGAACCAGGAACTTGATCGAACCGTCACCCCAGCCACCCACCGGCAACCAACCAAGCGTGTTGCCGAAGACAAGCTGAAGGATCGGGGCGATCAGGAAGCTTGGCATGACCAGGCCGATGAGCAGGCCTCCGCCCAGCCAGTAGTCGGCGCTGCGGTTCTGATACAGCGCCCCAAGACAGCCTATGAAGACGCCGAGGATCGTGGCGAGCACGAAGGCGGAACCGCCGATGGTCAGCGTGTAGGGAAATCCCGACATGATTTGCTGGGTGACGGTGAAATCCTGATTGGCGAAGGAGGGGCCAAGATCGCCCTTCATGACGTCGCCGACATAGATCAGGTATTGCTCAACCAGGGGCTTGTCGAGGTTGTAGTGAGCCGCGAGGTTGGCTTTGACTTCCGGCGGCAATGGCCTTTCGCCATCGAATGGGCCGCCGGGAGCGAGGCGCAAAATGAAAAAGCACACTGTCACGGCAATCCACAAGACGGGGATTGTCGACAGCAGACGACGGAGAGCGTAACGGAACATGGGTGCGTTGAGGCCCCGCCCAGCAAGAGCTGGCGGGGCCTTTTCCTATTATTCTTTGATGGACAGCCAGCGAGTGCGGTGAATGTCCTGAATATTATCGACGAACCCCTGCACCTTCGGGGCGACGATGTTCTGCGACACGTAGTAGTAGATCGGGATCGCGGCGCTGTCGTCGAGGGCCAGCTGTTCGGCCTTCTTGTAGATCTCGGCGCGCTTCTTCAGATCGATCTCTTCATTGCCCTGCTTGATCAGAGCGTCGTAATCCTTGTTGCTCCAGCGGCCGTAGTTCATCTCGACGCCGGTGGACAGAAGGTTCAGGAAGTTGATCGGATCGTTGTAGTCGGCGAGCCAGCCGGCGCGGCCGATCTGCACCTCACCGCGCTGCATTTCATCGTAATGCACCTTGGTTTCGGTGTTGTAGAGCTCGATATCAACGCCGAGCGGCTTCCACATTGCGGCGATCGCAACTGCGATGCGCTTGTGGTTGTCGTTGGTGTTGTAGCGCAGCTGTGCCTTCAGCGGATGGTCAGGGCCGAAACCTGCTTCCTTCAGAAGCTTCTTGGCCTCTTCGACCTTCTGCTTGTAGGGCTCGTCTTTCCAGCTGACATAGGCCGGGTCGCCGTAATTGGCCGTGCCCGGCGGTACCCAGGAGTAGGACGGCAATTCACCGGTGCCGAGGATCTTCGGACCGATCACTTCGCGATTGACGGCCATGGAAAGGGCCTGACGGACGCGCTTGTCGTTGAAGGGCGGCTTGGTGGAGTTCAAGACGTAATAGTAGGTGCCAAGGAACGGCACGACATGCGCTTGACCAGGAAGGTTCTTCTGAATCCACTCGAACTGGTCTGCGGGGAACGACGTCAGGATATCGAATTCGCCGGCACGGTAGCGCTTCAGCGCGGCTGCCTGGTCTTCCAGCGTGTAATAATTGACGTTGTCGATCTTCACGTCCTTGGCGTCGTAATACTGGTCACTCTTGACCATGCTGACGTGCGAACCAGGCACCCATTCGGTGGGCTTGTACGGGCCGTTGGTGACGATATTGCCGATCTTGACCCATTGGTCGCCCTTGGCTTCAACAACATGCTTCGGCAGCGGATAGGCCGTGTAATGCATCAAGGCGTTGAGGAAGTAGGGGGTGGGGTTTTCAAGGGTGATTTCGAGCGTCTTGTCGTCGATCGCCTTGACGCCGAGCTGGGTCAGATCCTTGATCTCACCCTTGTTGATCTTTTCTGCGTTGTGGATCGTGTATTGCAGGTAGGCGTACTGGGCGGCGGTCTTCGGATCCATCAGGCGCTGGAAGGCGAAAACGAAATCCTGTGCGGTCACAGGCTGGCCATCGGACCACTTGATGCCGTCGCGCAGCTTGAAGGTATAGACCTTCTGGTCGGGGGAAATGGTCCAGCTCGCGGCCTGGCCCGGAATGGGGTTGTCCTTGGGATCTTCGGTCACCAGACCTTCGAAAATATCGCCATCGATACGGTTTTCCCAGTCGCCGGAAATTTTTTGCGGGTCGAGCGATGTTGGGTCACCGCCGTTGTGGATATTGAGGGTCGCGGCATGCGCGGAAACACTCAATATGGTGCTGACGAAAGCCGCAGCGATAAATTTTCGGGTGAAATGAGTCATATGTTTTCCCACCTTTCTGGAGTTATTATCCTTGTTTTACAAGGCTGTTTTTGATCCCGCAGGTGACCCGTACGTGCAGGTCAATGCGGGAAGTTATCGAAAGCGACGTCGCTTTCAAGCCCCTAAAAGACGCTGAGGCTTTGTGTGAGAGTTTTCATATTGATAATTCTCTAAAATTGATACTGCGAATTTACGCTTGTTATGGTTGAGATCCTGCCATGGACGGATTGCTGCTTGCCGGTCGCGGCTGAGTGTGCAAACTGGGAGGCCTTGTGCGATATCGAGGCGGTTTGATGACATCGACGAAGAAGGCGGCTGGAGCCGACTGGTGGCGCGGCTCAGTGATCTATCAGGTCTATCCGCGGTCGTTTCAAGATACCGATGCCAACGGGCTCGGCGACATCAAGGGGATCACCCGCCGCCTGCCTCATATCGCCGCACTCGGGGTCGATGCGATCTGGCTGGCACCGTTCTTCACCTCGCCAATGGCGGATATGGGCTATGACGTCGCCGACTATTGCGATGTCGATCCGATTTTCGGAACACTTGCCGATTTCGATGAAATGATGGCCGCAGCACACCAGCTTGGGCTGAAAGTCATCATCGATCAGGTCATCTCCCATACGTCGGACCAGCATCCCTGGTTCGTGGAGAGCCGGACAAGTTGCGACAATGCGAAGGCGGACTGGTACGTCTGGGCCGATCCGAAGCCGGATGGCACGGCGCCGAACAACTGGCTGTCGATCTTCGGTGGGCCGGGCTGGGAATGGGATGGCGTGCGTCGCCAATATTACCAGCACAATTTCCTGACCTCGCAGCCGGACCTGAACTTCCACAACTCCGACGTTCAGGATGCCGTGCTGGCAGCCGTAAAGTTCTGGCTCGAGCGCGGCGTCGATGGCTTCCGTCTGGATACCGTCAATTATTATTTCTGCGACAAGAAGCTGCGGGATAACCCGCCGGCACTCGTTGCCACGGGTGGTCTCGATGCGCCGGAGAGCAATCCATACGGCATGCAGAACCATCTCTACGACAAGACGCAGCCGGAAAATGTCAATTTTCTGAAGCGGTTCCGCGCGTTGCTCGATCAGTATGAGGATCGCACGACGGTCGGCGAGGTGGGCGATGGCGCTCGTTCGCTGCAGACCGTGGCCGCCTATACGAGCGGCGGCGACAAGCTGCATATGTGCTATACGTTCGATCTGCTCGGACCGGATTTCACCCCGGCGCATTTCCGACGGTGTGTCAGCGACTTCCAGGACAATGTCGTCGACGGCTGGGTCTGCTGGGCCTTTTCCAACCACGACGTGCAGCGCCATGTCAGCCGCTTTGCCGAGACGGAGGCTGAGCAGCCGCGCGTCGCGAAGCTGGCGATTTCGTTGCTCTCGACGCTGCGTGGCTCGATCTGCCTTTATCAAGGCGAAGAACTCGGTCTTCCCGAGGCGGAGCTTGCCTTCGAGGATCTGCGCGATCCCTACGGCATTCGCTTCTGGCCGGCCTTCAAGGGGCGTGACGGATGCCGCACGCCCATGCCCTGGGAGGCAAGCCGTGCCCATGCCGGCTTCACGACCGCCGACAAGTCATGGTTGCCGGTGCCCTACCAGCATGCGGCGCTTGCCGTCGACAAGCAGGAGGCGGAAGAGGCATCCGTACTGCATCACTATCGGCAGACACTGGCCTTCCGCAAGGAGCATGCCGCCTTGCGCGATGGCGACATGACCTTCCTCGACACCGAAGAAGATGTGCTTGCCTTCACGCGTGAAAAGAATGGCGAGACCTTGTTCTTCGTCTTCAACCTGTCCCGCAAGCCGGTGAAGGTCGCCCTGCCGGCGGGGATCGAGATCGCGAAGGCCGTGCCTATGCCGGGCTTCGGCGCTGCTCATACCGGCAAGGACATAACGCTGGCCGCGCTCGATGTATTCTGCGGGAAGGCTGCTTGATCAATCCGCAAGCTGGCTGTCGTTGGCCTGATGAGGGCGAAGCGAGCCGCTGACTTGATTTCGCCAGCCGGATCCGTGCTGCGAGAAATGCGATAAACACCTCTCGCGACCGATGTGGCTAGCTTGGCAGAGCCAGTTTATAAATTTTTGCTCTACTTTAGCGGGCGGGAATTTTCCGACTGGACAAATGGGCTCGCCTACCTAGTTTTTTGCATCTGACACGCAAAGATCGCATCAAGATTGCAACGGAGCCAATCAACGGTAGGACATTCGCGCAATGTCCATATTCCCCCCATCGTCAACACATCGAAAAATGGCAGGTCAAATATGGGATTAGCACCGCTTACGAGGCCGCTGGGCCAGACGCCGCAAACTGGCTCGGATCGTCTCTATCTGATACCGCTTTCCAGTTGTCCTATTCTGGGTGGAGACAAGGCAGCAGGATCGCCGTCTGGGGTGGTTTTTACCGGTCGTTCTTTTGAGGCTGCAAGCGAGAATTCGCTCTCATGCTGCGGTCGCTATAATTTCAACAACAGCCTTCATCAGGGTGTCGCGGGGATGGTGGACGACGGGTCTCTCATCTTCGCCGTCAACAGCTGGGTCAGCGGCCGTCGTTGCACGGTGATGGGTGCGTTCGACCCGTTGGGCAAGCCGGTCGCTCCGACCAAGCCGCAGCAGGATTTGCTGGCCAAGTATTTTCCAACCACGGAACGCCCAATCGTTCTCGACACGAAAGCCAAAAGCGATATCGGCTTTAGAACGAACGGCGCCAATCCGAATGTCGGCGTCTATGTCGGCAACAAGACCATCATTTTCGATGTCCATGCACGCCTGGGCGATGACAGCAAACGCTATCTGGAAGGCGGTGCGACCGTCACGACGGATTTCGACGGCAAAGTGACCGGACAAGCCTATACGCTGACGGCCAAGGACGGCAATGCGTCGCTGGGCGGCGGCTATGAACGAAAGGGCACCCAGACGATCGAGAGCGTGAACGCCACCTGGGACAAATGGTCTTTGGCGGGCAAACGATCGAGGGATGGCGCCAATAGGGATCGCCAGCTCGACCTTTCCTTTCGTGCCTCCGAAAGAATGACGATCAAGGCTTCCTGGAGGCCGGACGTAAAACCGCCATCCACGCCGCCGCGGATGACATCCTATTCATTCGACAAGCCGCCGGTTGTTCCGAATTACAGCCAATATATGATCACGCTGGAAATAAAGCTGCCCTGATATCGGGCTGCCCAAGATCTAGGCGATTGATCAGCCGATCAACATGAACTTGTCGACATCGACCAAGCCTTTGTCCGATATCTTCAGGTGCGGTATGACGGGCAGGGGCAGGAAAGCAAGCTGGAGGAAAGGCTCTTCCAGCGTTGCGCCCAGGGCATAGGCTGCCTGGCGCAAATGATGCAGTGTGTCGCGCACGCTCTCGTAGGGCTCGAGGCTCATCAGGCCGGCGATGGGCAGTGCGATCTCGCCGGTAACGACGCCGTTTTCCACAACCACGAAGCCGCCGTTGATGTCGCTGAGGCGATTGGCGGCCAGCGCCATGTCATCCTCGCTGACACCGACGACGCAGATATTGTGGCTGTCATGGCCGACGGTCGAGGCGATCGCGCCCTTCTTCAGCCCAAAACCCTGGACGAAGCCATTGGCGTGATTGCCGTTCTTGCCGTGGCGCTCGATGACGGCGACCTTGATTACGTCGTTGCCGAGATCGATATCGGTCTGGTTGCCCTTGATGGGCAGGCGATAGCGGCGATGTTCGGTGATGATCTTGCCGGGAGTGACGCCGATGACCGAGCTTTCGCCCTCCGTGACAGGCACGCCGAAGTCGGCGGCATTGATCGGGCGGGCCTTGACGCTGTCGAGACCGACCGGAGCGATGGGTTTGCGTGTGGCAAAGAGCTCGTTTGTGACGCGACGGCCGGCGGAGAAGACGGTCTCGGCCTTGCAATTCTCGAGGCTATCGATGATGACGAGATCGGCGCGCCAGCCAGGCGCCACAAGCCCACGATCCCGCAGACCGAAGGCGCGAGCGGCCGATATCGATGCGGCGCGATAGATGGCCAGTGGCTCGACGCCATGCGCGATGGCGGTGCGGATCATATAGTCCAGGTGGCCTTGCTCGGCGATGTCGAGGGGATTGCGGTCGTCGGTGCAGAGCGCGAGGTGAGGCGACAGGCGCTCGGTAATGATCGGCATCAGCGCATGCAGGTCCTTTGAGACCGAACCCTCGCGCACAAGCACCTGCATACCCTTGCGGATCTTCTCCAATGCCTCTTCGGCGGTGGTCGATTCATGCTCCGTGCGGATGCCGGCGGCGAGATAGCCGTTGAGATCGTTGCCGCGCAGCAATGGCGCATGGCCGTCGATATGGCCGCCCTGGAAGGCTTCGAGCTTCGCCATGCAGACGGGGTCCTTGTGGACCACGCCGGGGAAATTCATGAATTCGGCGAGGCCGATCACCTTCGGATGGTGGCGGAAGGGCAGTAGCTTTTCGATCGGGAGATCGGCGCCTGAGGTTTCCAGATGCGTCGCCGGCACGCAGGACGATAGCTGGACGCGGATGTCCATGATGGTTTCCAGCGAACAGTCGAGGAAATACTGGATGCCCTCGGTGCCCAGCACATTGGCGATCTCGTGCGGATCGCAGATGACCGTCGTGACACCATAGGGCAGCACGCAGCGGTCGAATTCATGCGGCGTTACCAGCGAGGATTCGATATGCAGATGCGTATCGATGAAGCCCGGCACGACGATGCGGCCCGTTATGTCGATCTCTTCGCGGCCTTTGTATTCGCCGCAAGTGCCGACGATGCGATCACCACAGATGGCGATATCGGAGGCGACAAGCTCTCCCGTCACCAGATCGAAAAACCGCCCACCCTTCAGCACGATATCCGCCGGCTCGCGGCCCACGCCCTGGTCGATATAGCGTTCGAGTTTGGTGGTCATTGTTCTTCCTCGCATATGGATCGCCCCTCATACCCGACCGATCTGTTTGAGCAGAAGGGGGTAGGAGGGGCGTAGATTTGGTGGAGCCTATGCCTTAGATATTATTCTGCAAGATCTCGCGAAGCTTGCCGAACAGCTCGTCGATGTGGTGCTTCTCGATGATCAGCGGCGGCGAGAGCGCGATGATATCGCCGGTGGTGCGGATCAGCAGGCCCTTCTCATAGGCCTTGAGGAAGGCTGTGAAGGCGCGCTTCGTAGGCTCGCCGGCAATCGGGTCGAGCTCGATGGCGCCGATCAGGCCGGTGTTGCGGATGTCGATGACGTTCGGGCAGTCCTTCAGCGAATGCAGCGCATCGGCCCAGTAGTCCGAAAGCTCGGCTGCGCGGGTCAGCAGGCCTTCTTCCTTGTAGGTGTCGAGGGTGGCCAGCGCGGCTGCCGATGCGATCGGGTTGCCGGAATAGGTGTAGCCGTGGAAGAACTCGATCATATGTTCGGGTCCCTGCATGAAGGCGTCGTGGATTTCGGAGGTAACGAAAACCGCACCCATCGGGATGACGCCGTTGGTCAGGCCCTTGGCCGTGGTGATGATATCAGGCTTGACATCATAATATTGCGCAGCAAACGGAGTGCCGAGACGGCCGAAGCCGGTGATGACTTCGTCGAAGATCAACAGGATGCCGTGCTTGGTGCAGATTTCGCGCAGCTTCTGCAGGTAGCCCTTCGGCGGGATCAGAACGCCGGTGGAGCCGGCAACCGGCTCGACGATAACGGCTGCGATGGTCGAGGCGTCATGCAGGGTGACGATGCGCTCCAGTTCGCTGGCGATATCGCCGCCATGCTCGGGCTCGCCGCGCGTGAAGGCATTCTTGCCGGGAAGATGCGTGTGCGGCATGTGATCGACGCCGGTCAGCAGCGTGCCGAACATCTTGCGGTTGGTGACGATGCCGCCGACCGAGATGCCGCCGAAATTGACGCCGTGGTAGCCGCGCTCACGACCGATGAGACGGGTGCGCGAACCGTTGCCCTTCACGCGGTGATAGGCAAGCGCGATCTTCAGAGCCGTTTCGACCGATTCCGAACCGGAATTCGTATAAAGCACATGGTCGAGGCCATCCGGGGCAATATCCACCAGCCGGTTCGCCAGCTCGAATGCCTTGGGGTGGCCGAGCTGGAAGGCAGGGGCATAATCCAGCTCGCCGGCCTGCTGGGCAATGGCTTCGGTGATCTTCGGCCGGCAATGACCCGCGTTTACGCACCACAGACCGGCAGTTCCATCCAGTACCTGCCGACCGTCGTGGGTGGTGTAGTACATATCCTTGGCGCTGACGAAGAGGCGCGGTTCCTTCTTGAACTGACGGTTGGCCGTAAACGGCATCCAGAAGGCGCGCAAATCATTTGGGGCGGCATTCAAACGGTCCGACATGCTGTTCTCCAATGGCCATTCGGGGGCCATTTCCCGATCGCGATGCGACATCGCGTGATTATATTTACTGCC
The DNA here is from genome assembly GCF_001999485.2 of Rhizobium sp. P44RR-XXIV. Lineage (NCBI taxonomy): Bacteria > Pseudomonadati > Pseudomonadota > Alphaproteobacteria > Hyphomicrobiales > Rhizobiaceae > Rhizobium > Rhizobium sp. P44RR-XXIV. The sequence goes on from NZ_MPVZ02000028.1 coordinate 53,780, forward strand.
TGGTCAAATTATCAGCCGGCCCTTTGGCGTCAAGGCAAAGATGGTGGCCGAAAAGGGAAGGGCGCCAGGAATTGGCTATCTCGCAAGCAGATGCCGGCCGGTCGGATCAAACTCGTTGCAAAGGCCGGCGCCAGCGCTATCGTTGTTGAAAAGCGCATGAAAAAACCGGCAAATCGGAGATTTGCCGGCCAAAATAGTTAAACACCTGGTGATGAAAGCAAGGCGGTCTTCAGGGCTATATATTGTTCCCATCTGACCATTCGCCGGCAGACTTCAAGCTTGTTAAAGCCTTCAAGCAGCCGATCTACTTTTTTCAGGTTCACAATAAATGTCTTCCAGCGTTTCGAGAACTCGAATGACCGATTCCGAAGTGCTGGAGTAGTAAATCGTTTGAGCGTCGCGACGTGTCTTTACGAGCTTCTGAGCGCGCAGCTTCGAAAGATGCTGAGACAATGCCGATTGGCTCAATCCAACCTGATTGGCCAAAACGCCAACAGGAACTTCGCCCTTAACAAGACTGCAAAGGATCAAAAGACGCTTTGGGTTTGCCATTGCCGATAATAATGCTGCCGCAACATTGGAATGTTCAGCCAAATTTCTTGTCTTCATGTTTTAAACTTCCAAATGTGGAGCGTACATCAGAAATTGTGCTATTTCTAATCCGGTCCCAAACCGATATCTAACAATACCAAGAGGGGCCGAAGATTGTATATACCTAAATTTAAGGTATCGAGTATGCTGTTTTAGGTATGTATGTATGACAGCAAAGCGATGGAATTATGGGTGATCAATGTCCCTCAGGGGCACGAAATGACCCAAATTAGGTCGATTGTGGGCATTTCCGGGCCACAAATATGCCAATTTCCGGAATAATTGAGATGCAACCTACCAATAATGGTCGATGCTACGCTAGGGTGTCGGGCTACTAATTCTCGCACTATTACGCGGTCTTACTGCAGTCAGAAATTTGTTTTCAGCTTAAAGAATCGCGATGTCCTCTGAGGACAGGATGTAGGCTCTTCCGAACCCGCCGTTCAGGCTGGCATCGAGCGGAATGAAGCGGAAAAAGCAAAAATCCGGGAAGTCGATATAAAGCTTCGATTTCGGGTGACGTTCAAGGAAACGTCCGCGGATCCGCTCGTGCGGTGCACCTTCACGCTCGACGCGCTCGGCACGGCAGCGCATGGTCAGGCGAGGATGGGCGAGGGGGTCACCCTTGCCCGGTTCTCCAAAGAGGATGGATGCCCTCGGATCTTTCAATAGGGTCCTGGTATGTGCTGAAAGGCCCGAGACGAGAATGACGGGAGCACCGTCGGCATCGGTGGCGGTCAGGACACGGCTGACCGAGGGAAAACCCGTCTCCGGATCGATGACGGCAAGTGCTGCGTGAGCGGCCGTGTCTATGAGGACGCGCGCCTGTTTGCGCGCATCCTCATCAGTTTCGCGGATGACGGATGGTTTATCGTTCATTAACGGCTCCATGAATACGGGAGCAGGCGTGAACGACTACTCCTTTCGTCTGTGGCTGGTGAGCCCGGCCACGACGTCTTGCGCGGAGATCGTTCCGATAATCGCACCATTGTCAACAACGCCGATATTGCCGGGCTGGCGCGTCAGCGCATCGAGAATATCGACAAGCGGGGTGGCCGCGGCGGCTGTTGCGGTGACCGAACCACCCGATGTCGAATGGCCGACGCCCTGCTGCATGACATCGCGCGCAGTCAGCATGCTGATCGGGTTCATGTGCTGCACGAAATCAGCCACATATTGATCGGCCGGGTTCTTGACGATTTCCTGCGGCGTTCCGCATTGGATGATGTGGCCGCTCTCCATGATAGCGATACGGTTGCCGATACGAAACGCCTCGTCCAGATCGTGGCTGACGAAGAGGATGGTGCGTTTCAGGCGGCGCTGGAACTCCAGGAGTTCGTCCTGCAGGCGGGTACGGATCAATGGATCGAGCGCGGAAAACGGCTCGTCCATGAGCAGGATCGGTGCGCCGGTTGCAAAGGCACGGGCGAGGCCGACGCGCTGCTGCATGCCGCCCGAAAGCTCGTTGACCTTGCGATTGGCCCATTGCGTCAGATTGACGAGCTGGAGCTGTTCATCGACGCGCTTCTTGCGTTCGGCGTCGGGCACGCCCGCAAGCTCAAGGCCGAAACCCACATTGTCGGCGACCGTACGCCATGGCAGCAATGCGAACTGCTGAAACACCATGGAAACGGTATGCATGCGCAGATCGCGCAGGGCCTTGGGGCTGCAAGCATAGGGATCGACGGGACCGGTCTTGCTGTTGACGATGACATTCCCGCGCACCACCGGCGCCAGGCCGTTGACAGCGCGCAGCAGCGTCGACTTACCTGAGCCTGAAAGGCCCATGAGCACGAGAATTTCGCCTTCTTCGATCTCGAGCGAGGCATTGGCAACGCCGAGCACCATGCCGGTTGCCTTGCCGATCTCATCGCGCGTTTTACCTTCATCAGCGAGCTTCAGCGCAGCGTCCGGGCGATCACCGAAGATAATGCTGACATTGTTGAATGCGACGGCGGCGGTCATGAGCGGTCTCCTTCGCCGGGGGCGCGGAACATACGGTCGAGGATGATCGCCAAAATGACGATGCAGGAGCCGGAATCGAAGCTCTTGGCGACGTTGACGCTGTTCAGCCCGCGCAGCACGGGCACGCCGAGGCCCGGCGCGCCGACAAGCGCGGCGATGGAGACCATGGAGAGGGACAGCATGATTGTCTGTGTCAGCCCGGCCATGATCTGCGGCGCGGCGAAGGGCAGCTCGATCTTGCGGAGCACCTGCCGTGGCGTCGCGCCGAAGGCTTCGGCTGCCTCCACGAGCGAGGGCGGCGTGGAGATGATGCCGAGGCGGGTCATGCGGATGGCGGCGGGAATGGCAAAGACGACCGTCGCAACGAGACCAGGCACCATGCCAAGGCCAAGCAGGATCATCGCCGGCACCAGATAGACGAAGGTCGGGATGGTCTGCATCAGGTCAAGGATCGGACGCAGAATGGCATAGAGCCAGGGACGCGCGCCGCGGCGATGCCCATGGGCACGCCGACCAGCATACAGACGAAAGTAGAGGCCAGCACCAGTGCGAGCGTTTCCGTCGTCTCTTTCCAGTAACCCTGGTTGATGGTGATGAGCAGACCGATGAAGGTCAGTACCGTGATGGTGATGCTTCGGCGCATCCAGTAGGCGACGGCCGCGAAAACGACGACGACGATGAGCGGATGTGGCGCCTGCAGGAGAAACAGCAGCGCATTGATCCCATGCGCGACAACGAAGGAAAGGCCGTCGAAGAACCAAGTGAAATTGGCTATCAGCCAATCGACGACTGCTTTGGCCCATGGCCCGATGGGGAGGCGGTAATCGTTTAACCAGTTCACGTCTTTGCCCACGATTGGGGGCGGCTTATCCGATGATCTCGTATTTCCGGAAGGTGCCGCCGAAGAATAACGGTCTGTCGCGCCACAGGGACTAGTGCCCCGGGGGTGGCGGGACGCGAAGGAAGCAGTCCGTCCAAGCAAGAGAAAGGGGCGGTTTAGCCGCCCCTCAATCCACTATTACAAGCCAAGCTTGGACTTGACCGCCGCCAGGCCATCCCCACCGTCCTTGGTGGTGACGCCGGCGAGCCAGGGCGTAACTGCCGCCGGATTGGCCTTCAGCCATTCCGTTGCTGCTGCTTCCGGTTCCTTGCCGTCGTTCAGGATTTTACCCATGATTTCGTTTTCCATCGGCAGGGAGAAGACGAGATTCTTGATGAAGGCGCCGACGTTCGGGCATTCCTGCAGATAGCCTGCACGGACGTTGGTGAAGACGTTCGCGCCGCCGTAATTCGGTCCGAAGACGTCATCACCGCCGGAGAGATAGGTCATCTTGAAGGTGGTGTTCATCGGATGCGGGGCCCAGCCGAGGAAGATGATCGGCTTGCCTTCCTTGTCGGCGCGGGAAACCTGGGCGAGCATGCCTTGCTCGGAGGATTCGACCACTTCGAAGCCCTTCAGGTTGAAGGTATTCTTGTCGACCATGTCGATGATCAGGCGATTGCCGTCATTGCCGGGCTCGATGCCGTAGATCTTGCCGTCAAGGTCATCCTTGTGGGCGGCGATATCCTTGAAGTCCTTGATGCCGAGTGCGGCACCCTTTTCGTTCGTCGCCAGCGTGTACTTGGCGCCTTCCAGGTTGGCGCGCACGGTTTCAACCGACTTGTCCTCGGCGAACGGCTTGATGTTCTCGGCCATGGAGGGCATCCAGTTGCCGAGGAAGACATCGATGTCCTTGTTCTTGAGGGACTGATAGGTCACCGGCACGGCGAGGACCTTGACGTCGGTGTCGTAGCCGAGTGCCTTCAGGAGGATCGAGGCGGTTGCGGTGGTGGAGGTGATGTCCGTCCAGCCGACATCAGCGAAATGAACGGTGCTACAGCTCGCCGGCTCAGCAGCGGAAACCGCCGTTGCGCCAAATGTCAGGGCCGAAAGAGCTGAAGCGAAAGCGACTGCGGTAAGGGTCATTTTTATCATTAGGTGACTCCCAGTTTAACGTTCCCAAGCAACCATCAATAACTGACATTTTCAACCGATCACAGTGTATTTGCGCCGGTTTGAGGGGGCTGATTGCGACGCCTCCATTTTTCGGGCTGAAGGTTGCGAAGGTGGGCGTTACGCAACCGAATCGATCCTGTTTCCTGTGGTTTTCGCCGAGAATATCTTTTCTTATCGTCCCGGAGCACCCATGAAGCATCTAAGGAGAATGTCATGGCCAAGCTTTACTTCCATTATTCGACGATGAACGCCGGCAAATCGACCATGCTGCTGCAGGCTGCCTACAACTACCAGGAACGCGGCATGCGCACCGCCGCCCTCATAGCCGCTCTGGATGATCGTGCGGGTCGCGGCAAGATTGCTTCGCGTATCGGTCTAACGATGGATGCCACACCGTTCGAGCCGACCGACGATCTTTATGCATTGATCGAAGGAATGCACGCGGACGAACCGCTGAATTGCGTTTTCCTCGATGAGGCGCAATTCCTGACGCGTGAACAGGTGTGGCAACTCGCACATATCGTCGATCGACTTGGACTGCCCGTCATGGCCTATGGGCTGCGCACGGATTTTCATGGAAGGCTGTTTCCCGGATCGCAGGAGTTGCTGACCATCGCGGATGAGCTTCGAGAAGTGCGGACGATCTGCCATTGCGGCCGCAAGGCGACGATGGTTGTGCGACTGGATGGTGCTGGCCAGGTTGTGCGCGAGGGTGCGCAGATCGAGATCGGCGGCAGCGACAAATATGTCTCGCTTTGCCGCCGCCATTGGGAAGCGGCGATATCGGAGGAGTGAGGCTCCGTATCGCTTTCGTTTTCCGGCGGATGGTTTCGGTGTTCCAAGGTAACCGGGATTAGCCAAGACTGAGCTGATCGGGAGGCATGATGAAACTGTTCTGTCTGACGTTTGTGGCCGCTATGCTCGCTTTCGGTTCTGCCGCTTTTGCGGATGGAGATGCGGCGGCAGGCGCTGCCGTTTTCAAGAAATGCGCCGCCTGTCATACCGCGACCGAACGAGAGAACCGCGTTGGGCCATCGCTTGTGGGCATTGTCGGTCGCCCGGTCGCCACCTTTCCGGATTACAATTACTCAACCGCGATGAAAGCCTTCGGGGCTGGCGGCAAGGTTTGGGACGAAGCTCTCCTGCGGAAATATCTCCCGGGGCCGCAATTCCTGGTGAAGGGCACCAGAATGACATTTCCCGGCCTGAAGAGCGACAAGGATCTCGACAATCTGATTGCCTATCTGAGGAATCCGACCGCCGCCCAATAATATGGCCCTGCCATTTTCATGTCGCGCGGAAGCAGCTAGTCTCGCCTCGAGAGGCAGGGGAGAGTTGCTTTTATGGCCATACCTCATTCCTTCGATGGTACGCTCGACAAGGCACATGTGACGCTCGACGACGCCATCGGCAGCGCGAGCGCGGCGGTGGCGATGCTGGGCGGGCATACCAGGGGCGAAGGCCTCGACACCGTCAATTTCCCGGTGGAGGAAGCACTGGTGCGCGAGGCCATCGAATTGCTGGACCGATGGAAGTCCCTTGCACTGTCGCTGGTCAAGGAACTCGACGGCGTGACCGCGCAGGCCGATTTGCAGCACCGGCGGCTGTTTGACGAAAAGGCAGGCCTCGAGAATGCGGGCGTGCTGCGCAGGAAGTTGGCAAGCGGCCCCGCAAAACCCGAGGCAATCATTGCCGATCTCGATGCAGCCCTGAATGCCTCAGCCACGCTCGACCTCCTGTTAAAACAGGCTCGTCCCGCATTCGCGCAGTGCTTTCACGAATGTGAGCTCCAGCTAGAGGGCGTGATCGAGCGGCGGCAGAAGCTCGATTTCGAGATTGAGGAGGTGCAACGCGGTGCCGATGCGATGACGGCGAGGATTGTCGATCACCGGCGTAGTCTGCCTTCGATACGCCAGGTCGATATACATGCGGAGCTTGAGGAGGACTATCGCGTTCTGCTGGCTGAGCAGGACGAAATTCGCAAGCGCGAGAGGGAGTTGCAGGCAGGCCGAACGGTGCGACAGCGTCTCATCGATATGTATGAAGGATTGGCGGGGGTTTTGAACAGGCAGATCGCCGCCGTCGGGGCCATGGCAGGCAAGCTCACCATCGACATCGAGCAGCGGATCGCTTTGTTGAAGGCATTGGAGCTGGAGGTCGATCCGCTGTCACTGACGACAGTTCGACCTGAAGCGGCCCAGAGCCTGATCGAGGCCTTCGAATCGAATGTGCTGGCCGGGCATGATCTGGCGGCACGCAAGGCGCATGTCGACAGGGTGTTCACGCGGCGGCTGGAGCCGCATCTGCTGCCCGTGCCTGCAGAGGCAGAGGGAATTTCAGGCGATGCGCAACGGGAGGAGTGATAGCTTTCCAGCGTCGAAAGTTCGGTGCAGACGGTTGTTGTTTCTCTCAAGAACACATATCTGCTTGAGCGCGAATGACGACTGGGTCTTACGGCACGGAAATCGAACGAGATTTTCGTGAAGGCCAATGCGCAGGTTCAGTGTAGTGCGTCCTTCGCATATCGGCGGGATGCGCGTTACGGTTTAGGAGGCGTGTCCATGCTTGACTCGATCACAGCGGTTTTGAGGCGGATGGGCAGCGCCATTGCACGGTGGCTGGGATTGGTCTTCGTCGGTATTTCCTGGCCGTTTCTGGCGGCGCATGGCTGGTATCGGCAGCGAAACTGGCTGATCAAGCTGCCGGTCGTCGGCTTCGTGACCCTGCTCGCCTTGCTCTATATCTATTTCGTCTGGCAGACGCAGATCTGGAGCGGGTTCAATACCGCCTATCCGGATGTCTACAAGTTTTCCGACCGCAAGTTTTCCGCCGGACAGGAATTGCCAGCAAGCGGGCAACAGGCCGCCGCCGTGGCGTCAAAGACCTGCCAAACATCGGCTGTCGTCGATGTTGCCGCAGATCTTACCGATTTCAACGTCAACCAGAACGCCTGGATATCCTCGATGCTGCTTTACAAGCTCGGGCTGTTCGGGATGTCATGGGATGACACACCTTTTCTCGACAACAAGGCGTCTTTCCAGCGAGGCATAAATTCGGTCGTCCGCCGCACCTCGGCGGAGCTGGTCGACACGATCGGCCGCGTGCGCGGAACCTCCGGCATCAACAGCGACCTGCAGAAAGCGCGCGGCAACTTGCAGTTCGACGAGTCGAGCTGGTATTTCGGCCTGCATCCGTTCGGCCCGAAGACGCCGACGCCGAGCTACTATCGCGCGGCAATTGCCAATTTGCGCAGCTTCAATACCGACCTTGGCAGCTGCAAGGCTATTTTCGACGGACGTGCCGACAATCTCCTGCAATTTGTCGATCACATTGCCAACGATCTTGGCAGTACGGCAGACATATTGGCCAAGCGTGCCGCGGATCACAGCTATGGTTGGCTGGACACGCGCGCGGACGATCGTTTCTGGTTCGCTTACGGCCAGCTTTATGCCAGCTACGGCATTCTGAGCGCCGCCGGCGCGGATTTCCAACAGGTCATAGCCGAGCGCAGCGTCGGCACGCTTTGGGCTGACACGATAACGCAGTTGCAAGTGGCGCTGCGCATCCAGCCCTTCATCATCTCCAACGGGCCTGAAGACAGCTCATTCATGCCGAGCCATCTGGCGACAATGGGCTTCCATATCTTGCGCGTGCGCTCGAACCTGGTGGAAATCCGCACGGTATTGGGCGGCCGCTAAAAGCGAAGCCGATCACGCCCTCGGCGGAGCGGGTCGCACAGGCATTGTCGAGCGATGATGGGAAAAGACTGCGGCGAAGTTCGTCGCGGTTAGCTGATCAGCTTGAGCCGGATGGCTTTCGCAACGAGCTGCGTGCGGTTGACGCAATCGAGCTTCTTGATGGCGTTCATCATGTAGGCGTTGACCGTATGGTCGGAGAGGGAAAGGATCTGGCCGATTTCGACAGAGGTCTTGCCCTGTGCCGTCCAGCGCACGACTTCGAGTTCGCGCGCTGAAAGCGTGTTTGGCATCGCACCATCGTTACGCTTCAAGCCATTATAAGCGTCGAGTGCCTGCAGCATGATCATGGTGAGTTCGTTGAACTCGCTCTGGCCGAGACTGTTGCGATTGCCCATGAACCAGAACAGAAGGCGCTGTCCGTTCGAGGAGTTGATCGGAATGATCACGCTCATCGGGCAATTGTAGTTGATGAGCAACATATAGAGCTCACGCGGCAAGTCGATGTCCGGCGCGCCATCCCTTTCAAGCAGGTGCCAGGATCGCGGCATGACTGAATCGCGTGTGCACAGCAGCATCGGACAGCGGCGAACCAGCTGCTGACGATCGAACTCCCGTACGAATTGGACGGGCACCGATCCTTCGATCAGCAGCGGCGTCATCATCGAATCATCCGGGACCGGGGCGTTCATGAAAGCCACATGGCTGAAGCCAAAGGCCGTTCCCGTTCGCTCCAGCGCCTTGGCAAACGCTGCTTGAGTCCGAGCAGAAGCCAGCTCGGCGGAAAGCAGCAATTGTCTCTCAGCAGTGATGATATAGGACATATGAGTAGAAGCGCCCACAGCGTGTTGTCGCAATCAAATACCCGATTTATGAGTGAATGCTAGACGCAAAAATACCACAGGACCAGAAATAATTTCATTTTCATATATTTTAATATTCCAACATGCGGATTTGTATGACTTTTTGCCAAAATAGGCCTTGTTGATGAAAATTTCGTCTCCAGCACCCCGGATTGCGACAGGGGCATACATTTCACGTCGATCGGATGCCTGCGGAATGGAAACCGACAATGACGGATCGGCTCTCCGAGCATATTCGAGGCGCCCTTTCCGGCGTCGTCGTGCGATCTGAAATATGGTTTTGGGGCTTGATGGAAGTCTGTCTTGTGATTATCTTCCTCCGATTTTGGCTTAGAATGGTATGATGAGTACCCCAAGATTTGCCGTGGCTCGCTTCAGCTAAATCCGATGGTTCCGAAGTCTTACTGCGACCCAGGATTTATCCGCCTGCAGCGCAGAAGCGAGTTGTCTTTCGGTAAATGATGCGGCGGGCTATAGGTCTGCCTTGCGAAGGCCCAAAGCGGTTGCTATCGGTCTTGCCAAAGTAATCGCTTCCAGGCGTATATCTCATGAATTTTCGCTTCCGGCCGCATGTTGCAGTGCGGTGTTGTCAAACGGCACTGTGGTTTCTGACGGCCATTTCGCTTCTGGTGTTTTCGTCCGTGCCTTCGCAGGCGGCAGAGGTCGCCGGCGGCTCGCCGATGCAGTTCCTGCTGGTGCATGGCGATATGGGTCAATGCCGCGCCGACAACAGCTGCCCGGACTGGATCTCGGCGGAAGGGCAGATCATGCCGGATTCGCCAAGGAAGCTGCAGAAGTTTCTGAAACGGCTCGGTGATCGCAAACTGCCGATCGTGGTCAGTTCGCCGGGTGGCGATGTGCGGGCGGCCATGGAGATGGCCTATGCGATCCGGAAGCAGAAGCTTTCTGTTGCGGTTGGCCGTACCCGTTCGCGGGCGTGTCCCTATGCCGAACCGATATGCTCGGCTGCGATCGCCAAGGATGGTTCGATCAAGGGCGAGCCATTTTCTGCGGGCGCGATCTGCTTTTCTGCCTGCCCGCTGTTTTTCTCCGGCGGCGTCCAGCGCGTCTCCAGCCCCTTCGCGCTTCTGGGTGTTCATCAGATCACGACGACCTATAGCGAGGTACGCGTCCAGTATCGCACCGAATATGAAATGGTGGATGGCAAGCGCAAGGTCCTGTCTAAGAAGGAGATTGGACGCAAGTTCGTCGGCAAGTACGATACGACCAAGCTCGACAAGGCGCAAAGGGCAAGGCTGGTCGGGTTTCTCGACAAGATGGGCATCGACAAATCGCTCGTCGATCTGATGCTCGGAACGGACCCCAGCGGCATCCATTTGATTTCGCAGATGGATGCTCTCAAGCTGAAACTGACGACCGAGCTTGCGGATGCCGTGACGCTTGTGGCTGCGGATGTTTGCAGTTCTCACAGAGCAGACGCTGGTTGTATTGAGTATGACAAGCATGCCTCGTCTACCGTCGTCAGTTCCGCATTTCGGAGCAACGAACGATCTCGCGGTGATGAAAAGTAATTCCCATTAAAAATTGATAGCAGCAATCGTTGCCGAGTTCGTTCTCCATGATGTTTCGTTTCTCTCCATGGCCGTTGTTCCAAAGCTACCGAAATGCCTTTCTGCTGCTAGCGGCTATTGCCGTTGCAATTTTCATGGCCATGACGGTTCAGCCTGTTATTGCCGCTACAGCTGCAGGCAAGCCGATGGAATTTGTGCTGGTGCATGGTGACATGGTTTGGTGCCGAAGCGACAACCGATGTCCGGATTGGATTTCCGCCGAGGGGGACATCACGCCAGACACTCCGACGAAGCTGCGGAAAATTCTCAATCGTCTCGGTGACGACAGGGTGCCCATTGTCGTCAGTTCGCCGGGAGGCGATATCGGCGCGGCGCTGGAAATGGCAAGAGTTATCCGCAAGCATAATCTTATGATTGCCGTTGGGCGGACACGGTGGAGGACTTGCCCGGTGGCCGACCCGATGTGCGCCAAAGCGCACATGCCAGATAGGACAATGAAGGGTGAAACATATTCGGGCGGCGCTTTTTGCAACTCCGCCTGCACTCTATTTTTTTCAGGGGGTATCAAACGTGTTTGTGGCCAATGGGCTTGGCTCGGCGTCCATCAGGCGAAATCATTTGATAGCGGTGCTCAAATTGAAAGGGCAGGGCTTTCACCTCAATGGGAAAAGAAGGTTATTCATTTTATTGAGGAAATGGGCGTCGATAAACACCTTTTCGATATCTCACTCGAAGCCAAACCGAACCAGATGCGCAACGTGCCGCAAATGGAGGCGCGATCGCTGAATCTTACAACAGAGCTGGCGGCTGTTGAGGACCTGGTGGCGGCACGTAATTGTCAAGACAATGAATCTCTCGTGGTTTGCGCTGCAAGAGCGCGCATACCACCCAGAAGATAACGGTCTTCAGCTATCTTTGCCTTTGGCTTTTGCCATGATCTGCTCCAGAAATCCAAGCAGCACTGCCGAAACGACGAAGGCAAGATGGATGATGGTGAACCACATCAGCTTGGCGTTGTCATATTGAGTGGCGTTCAGGAAGATCTGCAGCAGATGGATTGAGGAAATCGCCACGATCGAGGATGCAACCTTGATCTTGAGGCTGCCTGAATCGAGCTTGCCGAGGAAGGAAACCTCACCTTCGGCTTCGTCAAAGCGGCTCACGAAATTCTCATAGCCTGAAATCATCACCATCACGATCAGGCTTGCCACCAGCGCGGCGTCGATCAGGCCGAGGATAGCGAGGATCATGTCCGCTTCGTCATACTGGAAGACGTTGATCGTCACCTTGTAGAATTTGAAGGCGAATGAGACCGCGTAGACGGCGAGCGAGGCAGCGAGGCCGAGATAGAAGACGACCAGGAGCCAGCGGCTGGAGAGGATAATGCGCTCGACCAGTAGTTCCAGGGACTTCATGTATTTTCCTTTTCTATCCTGTATTTGCCTGGGAATAATAAGCCCGCCTTGGTTTGGCAACAAGGCAGTGTGTTTCGCGCGGGACAGTGAAGCGCGGCTATTCACACTGGATACGTATTGGGTTATCCCGACAGGGAAATGACTGCATGTTGGGGATAGGTCTTATGGCAACGGTGGCATCCGACATAGAAATTGCTCGAGCCGCAAAGAAGCTGCCGATCATCGAGATCGGCGCCAAGCTCGGCATTCCGGCGGAAGATCTTGCTCCCTATGGCTATGACAAGGCGAAGATCAGCGCGAGCTTCATCACCGCGCAGTCCGGCAAGAGGGATGGCAAGCTGATCCTGGTGACGGCGATCAATCCGACGCCCGCGGGCGAGGGGAAGACCACCACGACAGTCGGCCTCGGCGACGGCTTGAACCGCATCGGCAAGAAGGCTGTGGTCTGCGTGCGCGAGGCTTCGCTTGGTCCCTGCTTCGGGGTCAAGGGTGGGGCGGCCGGCGGCGGATATGCGCAGGTCGTGCCGATGGAAGATATCAACCTGCATTTTACCGGCGATTTCCACGCCGTCACCTCGGCCCATAATCTGCTTGCGGCGCTGATCGACAACCACATCTACTGGGGCAACGAGCAGAACATCGATATCCGCCGCATCACCTGGCGCCGCGCGATGGACATGAACGACCGGGCATTGCGCGATATCGTCGCCTCCCTTGGCGGCGTTGCCAATGGTTTTCCGCGCGAAGGCGGCTTCGACATCACGGTTGCATCCGAGGTCATGGCGATCCTATGTCTCGCATCCGACCTTAAGGATCTGGAAAAGCGGCTCGGCAACATCATCATCGGCTATCGCCGCGACCGCACGCCCGTTTATGCCCGCGATCTGAAGGCTGATGGCGCCATGGCGGTGCTGCTGAAAGATGCGATGCAGCCGAACCTCGTGCAGACGCTGGAAAACAATCCGGCATTGGTACATGGCGGCCCCTTTGCCAATATCGCCCATGGCTGCAATTCGGTGATTGCCACGCGCACGGCGCTGAAACTTGCCGATTACGTCGTGACCGAAGCCGGCTTTGGCGCCGATCTGGGCGCTGAGAAGTTTTTTGATATCAAGTGCCGGAAGGCCGGCCTCTCGCCGGACGCGGCCGTCATCGTTGCGACGGTGCGCGCACTGAAGATGAACGGCGGCATCAAGAAGGACGATCTCGGCAAGGAGAATGTCGAGGCGCTGGTAAAAGGCTGCGCCAATCTTGGCCGTCATGTTGCCAATGTCCGCAAGTTCGGTGTGCCTGTTGTCGTAGCCATCAATCATTTCGTCTCGGATACGGAAGCCGAGGTCGCGGCATTGAAGGACTATGTCGCAAGGCTTGGTGCCGAGGCGATCCTCTGCCGCCACTGGGCCGAAGGCTCGGCCGGGATCGAAGACCTCGCGCATAAGGTGGTGGAGCTTGCCGAATCCGGTCAGGCGAAATTCCAGCCGCTTTATCCCGACAATCTTTCCCTGCTGGAAAAGATCGAGATCGTCGCCTCCAAGATCTATCATGCGGGCGAGGTTACGGCTGATAAGGCCGTGCGCGACCAGCTGCGCTCATGGGAAGATCAGGGCTACGGGCATCTGCCCGTTTGCATGGCCAAGACCCAATATTCGTTCTCGACCGATCCAAACGTTCGCGGTGCGCCCGAGGGGCATGTGGTCCAGGTTCGCGAGGTTCGGCTCTCGGCAGGTGCCGGCTTCGTTGTCGTCATCACCGGCGAGATCATGACCATGCCCGGTCTGCCGAAGTCACCGGCGGCGGAGCGAATTTTCCTCAATGATCAGGGCTACATCGAGGGATTGTTTTAAGTTCTGATTCTGGTGGAACTGCCTGCTGGAGCGGTTCAGCTTTTCACGGAATCTCTGAACCGCTCTATCTCTTTGTTCTCACGCAATTCCGGACGGAAAACCGCTGCGCACTTTTCCTGGAATTGCTTTAGTGGCAGTACCGGAAGCCGCCGTTCCTCTCGATTACATCGAGATGGAAATGCGTTTCGTGGGCGGCATCGCTTTCCGGATCGAGCACGGTCGTGAAATAGAGGCAGGCCGAGGCGCTCGTGGCGCGCTGGAATGCGCCGGTCAGGGTCGGATCCTCGCGCCGGGGCTCGATGCCGATGGTCTTGCCGTTTTCGAAGGTGAAGCTCGCGACATCGATGGCATTGCCGCGGGCGTGCTCAGAGATCTTGCCGGTGGAAGCATTGTTGCGCAGGCGGCAAATATAGGTCGAGGCCTGGTTGATTGTGACGATCTTGCCGTTCTCCAGCGCCGCAGCCGAAGGGATCACACTTTCCTTCATCCATTGGGCCAGCGCCAGCGCCGCCTCGCACCGCATCTTGCCTTCGGGCTTGAATGCTATGCCCGGCAGCGGTGAGGACAGCGCAATCGGTTTGTCGATGCCGCAGCCATTGCCATCATCGATGCGGGGAATCTCTTTGAAGGTTGCGCCCATGGCTGTGAGATCCTTGAGGCATGTCTCATGCTCTTCGCTTGATTCCGAGGCGATCGTCAGCGGCGGGGCGGGCGGAGCCTGCGTCTGATCCGGCGCCGGCTCATCCGTCGCAGTCGGCGGCTTCTCGGAGGGAGCGACTGGTTTTTCCTCGGGTATTACAGGCTTCTCCGCCGGAATCGGTGGAGCATCGGCTGGCTGTGTCTGTGCCTTGTCCGGCTTTTGCTCTGGTATTGGCCCGGTTTGCGGAAGTGCAGCGGCCGTGAGCACGACAACAGTAGAGATTAGTGAAATCATTCTAAACAGCATCAAGTAATTCAGCCAATTCTAATGATGATGCCGATAGAACGCTTGAGCCGACCATTTCGTTGCAATTCAGCAACTTTTTGTCTTTGCCTTTAAACATGATCATTTTATTCATGATTATTGGCGACTGATATATTGACAATAATACTCATGTTTTTTATGCGGCAGAAAGAGGGCGGAATATTTCTGCCTTGTTAACAAAAACAGCCCAGCCAGCCCCTTGTCTGCTTTTGACGCAGCAACCAGCCAGCCCGGTAAAGCAGTTCGAAAGGAATGGTTATGGTTGTCCGGCGCTCCCGCTCGGCTCTCTTGGCATGCACTGCGTTTCTGGCTCTTGGGCTGGCGACGCCGTCTTTTGCCCAAACAGCAACCCAGAATGATCAGGCGACTGGCGATACGGCCAAGAGTGAGGGTGTCACGAGCCTGAAGCCGATCGTGGTCAAGGGGAAGGGCAAGGCGACGAAGGACGTGCTTGCCGATTCTCCGACCGCCAGCCAGACGACGGCAAAGGACATCGATGACAACCAGATCAGCCGCATCGAGGATCTCGGTCGCAGCACTGAAGTCGGCGTCGGCTTCAACCGCACCACCGGAGGGATCAACATTCGCGGCCTCGGCGACGACCGCGTCTTGACGACGATCGATGGCATCCAGATCCCCTTTCTGCTTGATGTCTCTCGCGGCGCCGATGGCGGCGTCAACAGTTTTGATTTCAACGGGCTTTCGAGCGTCGATGTCGTGCGTGGCGCCGATTCCAGCCGTGCCGGCTCGGGCGCTCTCGGCGGTGCCTTCGTATTGCGCACGCTGGAACCGGAAGATCTGATCGCGCCCGGCTCGACATGGGGCGGCGTCTTCAAATTCGGCTACAATGGCGATGACCGGAGTGTCGGCGGTTCGGCGGCGGTTGCCAAGCGCATCGACAATACGGCCGTTCTTTTCGAAGGTGGCTATACGCGCGGTCATGAGCTTCAAAACAACGGCGATGTCGGCGGCTACTCGACCAAGCGCACCAAGGCGGATCCGGCCGACTACAATCAGAGAAGCGGCCTCTTCAAGATCCGCCAATATACCGATATCGGCACCTTCGGGGTCACGGCTGAGCACTACAATAAAGATAAAGACATCGATGCGATGCACTCACAAAGCCCAACCGGAAACCTCCGCCCGGGCAATTACGATACGAACGACAATACCGAACGCAATCGCGTTTCGCTCGACTACAAATATGACGCTGAAAGCGCTGACTCCCTGCTCGATACGGCCAATGCCGTCTTCTATTGGCAGAACCTCCTGCGCGAAGAAGGTCTTGAGGGTTATCGCTATACCTCCGTCATCGGCGACTACTCGCGCAGCAACGAAATGGAAGACCGCAGCATTGGCTTTAACGGTAACGCGTCGAAGTCCTTCGACACCGGTAGTCTGCATCACAAAGTTACATTCGGTCTCGACACCGCTTTCGACAAGGTACATCAGTACTCTGCTGGCGTAGATAGTTGCGCTCTTCCCCGTTGGCGTGCGACTTGCGCATTCCTGCACACCAATCAGTCTGATATGCCCGATGTCGACGGCAAGCGTGTCGGTGCCTTCATCGACGACAAGATCGAGTTTGGCTCCAGCAATTTCTCTCTGACACCTGGCCTTCGCTTCGACTGGTATGATTACTCGCCGAAGAACACGACTGCTTTCCGCGACAGCGCCAACTATCAGGGCCTGCCATCCGGCCAGTCCGACAGCCGCTTCTCGCCGAAGCTACGCGCCTCCTATCAGCCGCAGGACAATGTCGAGATCTATGCACAATGGGCCATGGCCTTCCGTGCGCCTAACGTCAGCGAGCTCTATGTCAATTACGGCGTGCCCGGCGGCTATGTCAGCTACGGCAACCCCGACCTGAAGCCGGAGACCAGCAACGGCATCGAAATCGGCACCAATCTTGGCGATGACGATTTCGGCGGCCACATCGGCGGCTTCTACAACAAATACAAGAACTTCATCGACTCAGCATCTGTACCCGATCCGACGCGTACCTATCCACTCGGGATCACCGAATACTTCAATCGCGCCAATGTCCGCATGTTCGGCGTCGAAGTGAACGCGCATAAGAGGTTTGACAACGGCATTCACATCAAGGGCGCCCTTGCCTACGTCAACGGCAAGGACTCGGATAGCGGCGAGTGGATCAATTCCGTGGCTCCGGCCAAGGCCGCCCTCACCGTCGGCTATGCGACCGAAATCTGGGGAACGGACCTGACCTTCGTCACCGCGACGAGCGAACCGAAGAAGACGGGCGATAACTTCCGTACTCCCGGCTACGGCATCTTCGATCTGACGGGCTGGTGGGAGCCGGAGCAGGTAAAGGGGCTGTCGCTTCGTGCCGGTGTCTACAACATCTTCAATAAGACCTACTACGACTCGCTTAACGTCGCGTCCACGGGTCTCACACAGCCTTCGGCCTACTATTCCGAGCCCGGCAGAACCTTCAAGCTGACGCTGACGCAGAGGTTCTAAGCGGTCTCACCGACGCAGCAAACTCAGGCGATGCTTCGGCATCGCCTCTTTTTTTGCCCTCATGAGGCGGTATCGTGAGGTTTGCGCAATTGTAAATCGCAACATTCGATGCTAATGGAAGCGCCCAGTCTTCAAACCTGTTGAGAAAAGAGAGGAGGACCTTATGACCAAGATAGTCTGGCATATTCGCCAGTTCGGTCCGACTCGTGCCCTGCGGATGCGTTTGCAGGGCTGATCAGAGGCTGTAACTCACTCATTCTTCTGGTCTGCCCTTTGGGCGGCGTGGCTTCGTGCATTTATGCCTGTGTGGCCGCGTCATGACATGTTTTCGAGCATTGGCCTGTCCATGGCCAGCGACATCGGCGTAGCGCGGCGAAAGGAGCCGCAGGCGGTGTCTCGGAAATGCTCGAGCAAGACCGGAAAAGACCATGACTCTGATCAATCTCCGCAATTTCGGCGTTACCCTGGGTGCGCCGTTGTTTTCCAATCTCAATCTGACCGTCGATGCCGGTGACCGCATCGGGATCGTCGCCGCGAACGGGCGCGGAAAGACTTCACTGCTCAACACCATAGCCGGCAGGCTTGAGCCGACGACGGGCGAGATGACGCGCGCGCGCGGTCTGCGGGTCGGGTATGTCGAGCAGAACGTACCCGCCGATCTGCTTGATGTCTCCTTCTATGATGCCGTTCTCCGCGCCCTGCCGAAGGAGCAGGCCGCAAGCGAGAGCTGGCGCGTGGATGTCACTCTCGATTCGCTCGATGTGCCCGCGGTGATGCGGGAGAGGACGCTCGCCCAGCTCAGCGGCGGCTGGCAAAGACTTGCCATGCTTGCCCGCGTCTGGGTGACCGAGCCCGACGTCATGATGCTGGACGAACCGACCAACCATCTCGATCTCGCCAAGATCGCGTTGCTGGAGGACTGGCTGAATGCACTGCCGCGCGATGTCGCCGTGCTGATTGCCAGCCACGACCGCGCCTTTCTCGATGCTGTGAGCAACCGGACGCTGTTCCTGCGGCAGGAGCAGTCGCAGATCTATGCGCTGCCCTATAGCCGGGCGCGGGCGGCGCTGGACGAGGCCGATGCTTCGGAAGAGCGGCGCTACCAGAAGGAGATGAAGACGGCGCAGCAGCTGCGCAAGCAGGCGGCCAAGCTCCACAATATCGGCGTCAACTCCGGCAGCGATCTGCTGACCGTGAAGACGAAACAGCTGAGGGCAAGAGCCGAGAAACTGGAGGACGCCGCTCGACCGAGCTATCAGGAGCGTTCGGCCGGTGCGATCAAGCTCGTCAATCGCGGCACTCAGGCGAAGATACTGGTGACGCTCGACGATGCCTCTGTCGAGACACCTGACGGCACGCTGCTGTTCAAGACCGGCAAACGCTGGATCTGCCAGGGGGACCGCATCGTCCTGCTCGGCGCCAACGGCGCCGGCAAGACCCGGCTTGTCGAGATGATCCGCAAGGCCATCGACGATCCGGCGAATGCCGCAGCAATCAAGCCGACGCCGTCGTTGGTGCTGGGCTATAGCGATCAGGCCCTCTCCAATCTTGGTCAGGACGATACGCCGTTAGGCGTCATCACACGGCTGTTCGAGCTTGGCGAGCAACGCGCCCGTACTTTGCTTGCCGGCGCCGGCATGAACATCGAGATGCAGGGGCGTGCCATCGGCAGGCTTTCCGGAGGACAGAAGGCGCGGTTGGCGATGCTGGTGCTGAGGCTCACCAACCCCAACTTCTATCTGCTGGACGAGCCGACCAACCATCTGGATATCGATGGCCAGGAGGCTCTGGAAGACGAACTGACGGCGAACGAGGCAAGTTGCCTGCTCGTTTCCCACGATCGCAGCTTCGTGCGCAGCATAGGCAACCGCTTCTGGCTGATCGACCGGAAACGACTGATCGAAGTCGACGGGTCGGAAGAGTTCTTCGAAGCGGCCCGAACGCAGGACTAGCAAAAGGGTGGGCAGAGACGGAACATCGTTTCTGCCCATTCGCCGAGATTGCGGCTTGCGCATCCCGTCATCTCACGCTAACAATTCCCGCCATGAACATGTCCTTGAACAACATTGCAGTTTGGTGGTGGGCTCGCTGAGGCGGCCTCGACCAATCGTGTTCAAAGACCACGAGTGAGCCGCCCGAGATTTCGAGGCGGCTTTTTTGTTATAAAGGCCGCCTGTCATCCGGGCCCGATAACGGAGTGGGAATAATGGTAACGATCCTTCGGGATGATGGTGCGGAAGTCTACGAGACGAAGGGCGGGATCACCGTCACCCGACAACGTCGGCCGACTCCTTATGCGGATGCGGTTTCGTCCTATATCGACAAGCTCGACGAGCGTCGCGGTGCGGTGTTCTCGTCGAACTACGAATATCCTGGCCGCTATACCCGTTGGGATACCGCCGTCGTCGATCCGCCGCTCGGCCTTTCCTGCTCAGGCCGCGATGTCTGGATCGAAGCCTATAACGAGCGTGGCGAAGTCATTCTCGGCTTCATCGCCGAAAAGCTGAAGACGGTTTCCGAGCTGACGCTTGGCGCCTCGACGCCGCGCCGGCTCGACCTGACGGTGAAGGCGCCGGACCGGATCTTCACCGAGGAAGAACGCTCGAAGATGCCGACGGTGTTTACCGTGCTGCGCGCGGTGACGGAGCTGTTCTATTCGCAGGCGGATGCCAGCATCGGCTTCTACGGCGCCTTCGGCTACGATCTGGCTTTCCAGTTCGACGCCATCAACCTGAAGCTCAAGCGCCCCGACGACCAGCGCGACATGGTGCTGTATCTGCCGGACGAGATCCTGGTGGTCGACAACTACTCGGCCAAGGCCTGGATCGACCGTTACGATTTCGCCAAGGATGGCATTTCCACCGAGGGTAAATCCGGCGAGATCGCCGCTGAGCCCTTCCGTCACACCGATACGATCCCGCCGAAGAGCGATCATCGTCCCGGCGAATATGCCGAGCTGGTGGTCAAGGCGAAGGAAAGCTTCCGCAAGGGCGATCTCTTCGAAGTGGTCCCCGGCCAGAAATTCATGGAGCGCTGCGAGAGCAAGCCTTCCGATATTTCCAAGCGGTTGAAGGCCATCAACCCTTCGCCCTATTCTTTCTTCATCAATCTCGGCAATCAGGAATATCTGGTGGGCGCATCGCCCGAAATGTTCGTGCGCGTTTCCGGCCGCCGCATCGAGACCTGCCCGATCTCGGGTACGATCAAGCGCGGTGACGATCCGATCGCCGATAGCGAGCAGATCCTGAAGCTGCTGAACTCCAAGAAGGACGAATCCGAGCTGACCATGTGCTCCGACGTCGATCGCAACGACAAGAGCCGCGTCTGCGAGCCGGGCTCGGTCAAGGTCATCGGCCGCCGCCAGATCGAGATGTATTCGCGCCTCATTCACACGGTCGACCACATCGAGGGCCGTCTGCGCGACGACATGGACGCCTTTGACGGTTTCCTCAGCCACGCCTGGGCCGTCACCGTCACCGGCGCGCCGAAGCTTTGGGCCATGCGCTTCATCGAGAGCCATGAAAAGAGCCCGCGTGCATGGTATGGTGGCGCGATCGGCATGGTCGGCTTCAACGGCGACATGAACACCGGCCTGACGCTGCGCACCGTGCGCATCAAGGACGGCATTGCCGAAGTGCGGGCAGGCGCAACGCTGCTCAACGACTCGATCCCCGAGGAAGAAGAAGCCGAAACCGAATTGAAGGCCTCCGCCATGCTGTCTGCCATCCGTGATGCCAAGGCTGCGAATTCCGGCAAGCAGCAGCGCGACGTTGCCTCCGTCGGCAAGGGCGTGAAGATCCTGCTGATCGACCACGAGGACAGCTTCGTCCACACGCTGGCGAACTACTTCCGCCAGACGGGCGCGACGGTTTCGACCGTGCGTACGCCGGTGCCGGAGGAGGTGTTCGACCGGCTGGATCCCGATCTGGTCGTTCTATCGCCGGGACCGGGCAATCCGAAGGATTTCGACTGCAAGGCGACGATCAAGAAGGCGCGGGCGCGCAACCTGCCGATCTTCGGCGTCTGCCTGGGTCTGCAGGCACTGGCCGAAGCCTATGGCGGCGAGCTGCGCCATCTCGCACTGCCGATGCATGGCAAGCCGTCGCGCATCCGCGTGCTGGAACCGGGTCTTGTCTTCTCCGGCCTTGGCCGCGAAGTCACCGTCGGCCGCTACCATTCCATCTTTGCCGATCCCTCGACACTGCCGCGCGATTTCATGATCACGGCCGAAAGCGAAGATGGCACGATCATGGGTATCGAGCATGTGAAGGAGCCGATCGCGGCGGTGCAGTTCCATCCGGAATCGATCATGACGCTCGGCGGCGATGCCGGCATGCGGATGATCGAGAACGTGGTCGCGCATCTGGCTCGCCGTGCGAAGACGAAGGCGGCCTGATCCTAGCTCCGACGCTGTGGATTTAAATAGAGCATCCCCATGCACTCGGAAAAAGTGCATGGGGATGTTTTTTGCCTTGAAAGAGCCAACAAACACCTGAAGACATCTCGTGTCGGGTAGGGGCTTCCGGTCAGTGATTACAAGGACATTCAAGGGCGTTCTGATCGCCGTGCTGGCGCTCGTCGCGATCGCCGCTCTCGGCATCGTGGTGCCGCGTCCGCTCTGGCACGATGAGCCGGTGCTGGCGGAGCAAACCCATCGCATCCTGATGCTCAGCAACCCCATCCATACAGATATCGCCATACCTGTTGATGGCGATCTCTTGGCTCGCTTTGCATTCCTGCGGACGGCCGGGCTTGATCTCGATAATCCCAACCTGCGCTACCTCGTCTTCGGCTGGGGAGGCCGCAGTTTCTATATCGAGACACCGACATGGGCGGATCTGAAGCCTGGTCCGGTACTGAAGAGCTTCACCTTGGATCGGTCCGTCATCCACGCCGAACTTGCCGGTAATATCCCCGAGGACGCACCGGCGGTGACCGTGCTCAATATCGATGCCGGTGGGCTTGAGCGGCTGAAGCAATTCATTCTGGACAGCCTCGTTCAGGGGGATGGAGGGCCGATATCCCTGCCGGGCAGCAATTACGGCCCGAATGACGCATTCTTCGAGGCGAGGGGTTATTTCAATGCCTTCATGGGCTGCAATACGTGGACGGCCGCCGCATTGAGGCAGGCAGGATTGACCACCGGCCTATGGACTGCTCTGCCTTGGATGCTGCGGCAATCGCTTGATCTGCACAATGATCGCGATCGTTTCGCCGCAGATCGTTCGTCCGTCAAAGGGCTGTAGCCACCGGTTTGACTTGCCAAGGGTTGTAAATTAATCTTCCGGCGTTCCTGTGGGGCACATCGGCATGGAGGCCGAAAGGGCTAGGCCCGCCCGCTGATATCACTCAGCAGGAGTCTGTCCATGCCAACCCTCGATACCTATCGCAAACAAGCCAAGCTGCTGATGCGCTGGCACCGTGATCGTGACTATTCCATTGGCGGGAGAGTTCGAGTCCTCGACCGTTTCAGCGCCCTGACGGATCGTGAGATCCTGGCGATGAAATTCCCTTTGGCGCTGGCGCAGGAGATCGTTGCGGTCGAAGCGGGCCACAAGAGTTGGGCCGAGTTGAAGGCCGTGGCCGCGGGTGCGCCGAAGACGCCACCGGCTTCACCCGAACCGCCGGTTTTCAAGAGTGTCATTCCCATCCTTTTCGTGCGGGATGTGACGACGAGTGCGGCCTTCTTCAGGGAAAAGCTCGGTTTTGTGGCGGAGTTCTTGCATGGCGCACCGCCATTCTATGGGGCGGTGTCGCGGGACGGCATCTGGATCCACTTGCGGCTCGTCTATGAGCCCTATTTTGCCGCCGCTGCGGCAAAGGAGGGGTCGCTCATTCTGGCTTCGATCGAGGTGTCGAATGTCCAGGGCTTGTTCGAGGAGTTCAAGGCCAGAGGCGTCGAGTTCGCGCAACCGCTGACCAAACAGGCGTGGGGCGGCACCGATTTTCACGTGCGCGACCCGGATGGCAACGTGTTCTCGTTTGTCACGTTCAGATCGTAACGCCTTGATCCCTAGAGGGTTGCCGCAGAGCGATGGACCTCACAGATCCTCGCAATCCTGCCAGCCTTCCTCGAAGACGAGCTTCTCAAGCGGCAGGCGGTCGCGCCATCCCTTCACGGCAAGCTCGGGCATGTCATAGAGTTCGTCGACATAGCCGACGCAGAGCCAGGCGACGATCTTGACGTGCTTGGGTATGCCAAGAATCGTCTTGATGGCCTCTTCGTGGAAGATGCTGACCCAGCCGACGCCGACGCCTTCGGCGCGGGCGGCCAGCCAGAGGTTCTGCACGGCGCAGACTGTGGAGTAGACGTCGGTCGCCGGGTTGTGGGTGCGGCCGAGCACGACAGGGCCGCCGCGCTTGGTGTCGCAGGTAATGCAGATGCTGAGCGGCGCCTTGCGGATGCCTTCGAGCTTCAGCCGCTGATATTGGGCGCGGCGATCACCTGCGAACATCGTGCAGGCTTCCTCATTTGCCTGATGGAATGCATGCCAGACGCGTTCGCGTGTTTCCGGCTGACGGATCAGGATGAAGTTCCATGGCTGCATGAAGCCGACCGAGGGGGCAGCATGAGCCGCTTCGAGCAGGCGCCGGACAAGATCATCGGGTAGGGGATCGGACTTGAATTGATCACGCACGTCGCGGCGCGTCTCGATTGCGCGATAGACGGCATTGCGCTCCTCTTCCGAAAAAGCGCCGGCCGCAACCAGATGATCAGGCGCTCCCGCTGGGACGTCGATAGCAGTTGCGGCAATAGGGGCATTGTCAGGAGTGGGCATATTCAACCATGGTTTATAGAGAGCGGCGATTTGTCGGCCGATGCCGGCCACCCTTGCATGCGGGGCTGAAGCACAGCTTAGCGCGCGATTGCAAGCGAAACTAACAGCTCGGTTTTTCACAGACGAGTGCATAACCGGCTTCCACTGTCGCGAAGCGATGGTTTGCAAAGTCTCGCTGTAGTTTTTGCTGGACGACGTGGCGACCCAAGTCCACTTCCAAATGATTGCGAGGGGCGTTATGCCAGTTCGCAAGCCTGTCTTGGCCGGTATTCGCCTTGAAGACGCCACAAGGGCGATCCATGCGAGCGCCGAAATAGCTATTCATGTGGAACCGGAGGGCGAACAGGCCCGCTGTATCCGCGTCAAGGAGATCTGAGATGCCCAACACCGATGTTTCCGGCCTGTCGATGCTCGGCAGCCAAACCGAGACCGCCGCAAATCCCGAGGCGGCCGTTCTCGAAAAAGTGCCGGCCGGCCATGCCGGCACGGATTATGTCGTGCGCTTCACCGCGCCGGAATTCACGTCGCTCTGCCCGATGACGGGCCAGCCGGATTTCGCCCATATCGTCATCGACTACGTGCCAAACGAATGGCTGGTGGAATCGAAGTCGCTGAAGCTTTTCCTGCATTCCTTCCGCAATCACGGCGCATTCCATGAGGATTGCTCGATCTATATCGCCAAGCGCCTGGTGGAGCTGCTGGATCCGAAATGGCTGCGCATCGGTGCCTATTGGTATCCGCGCGGCGGCATCCCGATCGATGTCTTCTGGCAGACGGGCAAACCGCCGGAGGGCGTCTGGCTGCCGGATCAGGGCGTGCAGCCCTATCGTGGCCGAGGCTGAACAAAAGAGCCGCCATCCGGAGATGGCGGCTTTTTCCTGGAGCTTATGTCTGCCTGATTTCAGGCAAACGAGCTGTCGTCGTCGCTATTGTCGAACGAATCGTCATTGGCGTCGTCCTGAGCGTCTTGGGCAGCATCCTGGGCGTAATCGGCCGCGCTCTGATCGCTATTATCGTCGTTGCCGAAATAGTTGTTGTTGATGACGGTTTCCTGAATGGGCTGTTCCGCAGCATTAGCCGCTGCCCCGCCGAAGAGGCCGCTGCCGGAATTTCCGCCGAAGAGACCGCCGCCAGTGCCGCCCAGATGC
The DNA here is from genome assembly GCF_001999485.2 of Rhizobium sp. P44RR-XXIV. NCBI lineage: Bacteria > Pseudomonadati > Pseudomonadota > Alphaproteobacteria > Hyphomicrobiales > Rhizobiaceae > Rhizobium > Rhizobium sp. P44RR-XXIV. Next base: position 79,056 of record NZ_MPVZ02000028.1, read on the forward strand.
GGGCTGAACAGGCTGGAGAGCGATTCCGCCAGCATCACGCCGCCGGCGACGCCGGCTGCCGTGCCGAGCGCGCCGCGCAGGAGCTGCCGCCGGCGAGGGGCTGCTGCCTGCTGGCTCCACGGGCCTGATGGTTGCTGCTGCGGCTGGCCGCTCCAGGGACCGGGCTGCGGCGCGTTGCGGGCATAGTCCTCATAGAGGCGGCCCTGCTGCTGCGGATATCCAGCTTGGGGCTGGGGTGCCGGAGCGCGCTGCTGCTGGCCACCGCCGAAGAGAGAGCCGATTCCGCCGAGGAAACCGCCGCTCTGGCCTTGTTGATGATTATCCGCGCCCTGCTGCTCGAGCTCGTGGACACGAGCCTCGAGTTGTTGGATGCGATCGGCTGCGGCCTTCATGCCCTGTTCCTGCATGATGACGGCCTGCGCCAGAAAATATGGCGCATAGGGCTGGTCGCGAACCGACTGGTTGATGAAGGTTTCCGCATCGGCGTCGCGCTGGGCGCTGCCGGCGGTGCGCACGCGATCGAAGAGAGAAGCGAGTAACTGACGTTCTTCAGGCGACATGATGGCCTCCTTGGCTATCTGCTGCTGTAAATTCGGGGCGCGACTTCAATCGCGCTGACCTGACGTAGGATCCAATCTCGGCTTTTCAAAGCCATTCAAGTTACATTTCGGTAATCCGCAACCATAACGCCATGTTGTCAGGCGCTATTCCCGCCTTGTCTTTTTCCTGCATTGTTTTACGCATTGAGTCGCACTATGTGCGGTGTACGACGCATCATGCTGGAGACTTGCGAATGAACGACGAAGACGAACAGGAAGACAAGAAGAACGAACAGCCGTTGGGCAAGGACGCGGAGGCGAATCTTTTCAAGTCGCGCTCGATCTTCATCTATGGCGGCATCACGCAGGAACTGGCCCAGAAGGTCTGCTCGCAGCTCGTGGCACTTGCTGCAGCCAGCGACGAAGACATTCGCATCTATGTGAACTCGCCCGGCGGCCACGTCGAATCAGGCGATTCCATCCACGACATGATCAAGTTCATCAAGCCGAAGGTTTGGGTGATCGGCACAGGCTGGGTCGCTTCCGCCGGTGCGCTGATTTACGTCTCGGTTCCCAAGGAACGCCGTATTTGCCTGCCGAACACGCGCTTCCTGCTGCACCAACCGTCCGGTGGCACGCGCGGCATGGCGTCCGATATCGAGATCCAGGCACGCGAAATCATCAAGATGAACGAGCGCCTGAACAAGATCTTCTCGGAAGCCACCGGTCAGCCGATCGAAAAGATCGCCAAGGACACGGACCGCGACTACTGGCTTTCCGCCGAGGAGCCAAGGCTTATGGCCTGGTCTCGCGCATCGTGACCTCGCAGGCAGAGATTTGATCTAGCCGATTTTGCTTGAACGAAAACCCTCGCTTGCCGGAAGGCAGGCGGGGGTTTTCATATGTTGGCGATGATTTGCCTCACTGCTCCATCGTCCGGTGACCGGCATTCAGAGGCCATCATCCGCCGGTGAGCCAGCGAAAAGTGCTGCGAATGAAGGCCTGCCCGTTTTCGGTGACGGGATCTCCGTGAGCCATCAGTACTTTCTCGGCTGGCCACTCAAGAACTTGCCGGATCGATGCGCGCGCAGCACTGCGATCGGTAAATGCGGCGCGAAACTTTCGAGGCACGGACGGCTCCGCGGCGACCATAAGGTCGAGACGGGCTACGAATGCCCGCCAGCCCTTGAACCATCCCGGATGGAAATGCTGGACAAGGTCGGTGAAAAGCACCGTTCTGCTTTGGCGATGAAAGAAGACGATCTCCGTCGTGATCAGGTTGCCGCGTATGACGGCGAGATCGATGTTATCGACCCAATCGCTGTCCATGGCTCCATCGAGGTTGCCGTCGAATCTGATGTCCCTGCGCTTCTGCGCCAGACCGCGCGGGGCGTAGACCTTGGCATTGGGGTAGGCGCGCTGCCAGTCACCCAGAAATACATGGTGAAGCGAATTGGGTGGTATCAGATAAGCTACATCCCCCAAGGCGTCGATCTCTGTGCGAAGGGCATCCGAGATTTGCGTCGGCGACCACAGGAACAGGCTGCCATTGGACAATCGGATGACGGCCATGCGCGTCGAGTAATGGAAACCGGCGGCCGCCGTGATGATGGGGCCATCGGCGATCCAGATATCGGGGCCGAATTCTTTGAGGGTGGCAACCATTCTTCAAAGCGTTCCCACGCGAAAAAAGTTTACATGAGTGTAAATTTACACTAAAGTATAAAAATGGCAATACCAAAGCGAACTGAGCGATCACGAACACTCATCCTGGATGCCGCCGTGCTGGCCTTTCGCGAGGCCGGTTTCGCCGAGACCTCTGTGGAGGAAATCGCGATGCGCGCCGGCCTCACGCGCAAGACGGTCTATAATCTGTTCGGCTCGAAAGAGGAGATCGCCCTGCAGCTCATCGCGCGGGTGGAAGCAGGTGACGCAATCTATCGTGCCCGGATGGAGGCAAATGAGGACGTCTTCGTGTTGCTGGAGCGGGTCTTTCTCGACAGTGCCGGCTGGTGCCTGGCAAACCCTTCGCTCGCCAAGCTGGCGCTGGCTCCAGCCGAGAGACCATCGCTTGAGCCGAGGCCTGACCGTCCGTCTTTCCAACGGCTCGTCAGGGACCTTCTGGTGCTTGGTCAACAGCAGGGCGTCATTCGCAAGGACGACGACCCGAATTTCATGTCGCTGGTTCTGCTTGGCATTTATGGGCAGGCAATGCTGACCGCTCTTTCGAGCGGCCGATTTAGCGAGGACGAGATCAGGCATCTCATCCGCATTGTCGTCGAGGGCATTGGCGAGCGGCGCTGATTCCCCTGACCAGATTACCGAGCTTTGGCTACCCGGAAGGAAGGTGCTGGCGGCGGGATGGACCGCCGCCAGCTTTCGCCGCTAGGGAGATTTGCAACGTTTCCGAGGGCGGCGAATTCGAAAGATCGGGTAAGGGTGTCGCGGTCTGGGGCGCTTTCTACGTGGTGATCTCGACCGGGGTTCCGTCCGGCATGGCAATGACCGCCTCGTAGAAACCGTCGCCTGTCGTTCGGGGCCCAGATTTGAGGCAGCCATCCGCCTTGCATCGTTCGGCTAGTGCATCGACGGCTGCCTGGTCACCCAGGGAGATGGCGATGTGGTCCCAGCCGACACGTTCGTCCTGTGCGTCGACTGGAAGCCAGGGGCCGGTCATCAGTTCGATCTGATCGGGGCCGGTAGGCAGGTGCACGAAGCGGGAGATGAAGCCGGGGCGGCGCTGGCTGCGATAGGGTTCGCCGACGGTCGCTCCGAAATACTTCATCCAGAACGCTGCGGCGGCATCGATATCACGTGTCCACAGAGCGGTATGAGCGATGCGCATTCGTCTCCTCCTTATCCTGCGTGCGGGTGACGATCCCGGCACATAGAGGTGCGGCACAAAGCAGGATGGCGAGCATCCAGAAGGAGCCGGGCAGGCCGATATGATTGGCGACGAAGCCGACACTGGCAGGCCCGATCAGTACGCCGGCATATCCGCACATGGTAATCGCGGCGACGGCGAGCCCCGCCGGCATGACGGTCTGCGTTCCTCCCTTGCGGAAGAGCACCGGCACGATGTTGGAAGCGCCAAGCCCGATCAGCAGAAAGCCGCTCATGGCGAGGATTGCGATGGGGCTCAACAGGAGAACAAGGAAACCAGCTACCGCGATGAGCCCGCCCCACAACATCATGGCTCTGTCTCCGAGCTTTGCCGTGATCCTGTCGCCAGCCAGGCGTCCTATCGTCATGGCAATTGCAAACAGCATGTAGCCAAGGCGCCATGGCTCGCTTCGACCCGACCTTGCGTGGTGAGAAGCAGCGCGCTCCAGTCGAGAATTGCGCCTTCGACGAGGAAGGTGATGGCGGCAAGCACGGCAAGCAACAGAACGAAGCTGCGGGGAATGGCGAAAAGCGGCGCATCTTCCGATGGGACGGTCCTCAGCAGCCGGGGCCAGGCGACGATCAGGGCGATCAGCATCAGGGCAGACGATAGCAGCGTTGCGACGAGAGGGCCGGCATCGACTGACAGCAGCAGCGTCACCAGCAGCGAGCCGATAAAGCCGCCGATGCTGAAAAGCGCGTGAAAGCCGGACATCAGAGGTCTATCCGCGCCTTTTTCCACCTCGACGGCATGGATGTTCATCGCAACGTCGAGTGATCCCAAAGCAGCGCCAAACACGGCGAGGGTGATGCCCAGCGTGAATGGCGTGCTGGCTATGGTGAGGATCGGCAAGGTGAATGCGAGACCGAGCCCGCCGGCAATGATGATCGGCTTGCTGCCGTAGCGCGCGCTCAGCATGCCGGTCGCAAGCATTGCGGCGACCGAGCCGAGGCCGAGGCAGAGCAGCAATATGCCAAGTACGCCATCATCGACCCCAAGCCGGGTCTTGGCGAAGGGGACGAGGGGCGCCCAGCAGGCGATACCGAATCCCGCAATGAGAAAGGCCAGTCGTGTTGCCAGCCGGGTTTCCGGCCGATCGGCGGATTGCATGATGACTCCCCGTCTTTCGAGATCAGGATGATGTGGTGATGGCGCTCGGCTTCATGAGAGTAAAACCAGCGCGTATAGCGGCCTCCTCGTCATCATCGGGCAGATCGTCTTCGACAATCAGCCAGTCGATATCGGCGGCATCGCCGATGCGATGAGGCGCTTGCTCGTGAAATTTTTCGGAGGTCGCCATGGCGATCCGTATGGTGCTTCGTTTGATGAGCATCCGTTTGAAAATCGCGTCTGCATGTTCATGCACGCTGATGCCGTTTCTCGCCGAGACTGCACAGGCGCCCACGAAGCAACGATCGATGTTCATGTTTTCGATGGCTGCCACTGCGGCCGCATCGACGCTGCCGCCGACGATGGCATTGACCGCGCCGCCGATCACGATAAGCGGGATATCGCCGCGTTTCATGACGGCAGACGCGATGTCGATGGAGTTCGTTGATATCGTCAGCTCGCTGTTCTTCGGCAGCAGGTCCACCATTGCAAGATTGGTGCTGCCGCTGTCGAGAAACACGAAAGCGCCGGGTTCGATCAGGCTGACGGCTGCACGCGCCAGTGCCTGCTTTCGATCGGACGCCTGCCCGATGCGGGCAGAGATGGGTCGCGAGAGGCTAAGAAGAGGAAGCGCGCCGCCATAGACACGCCGGCATTTGCCCTCGGCGGCCAGCGCTCTGAGGTCGCGGCGCACGGCATCCTCGGAAACATTGAACTCGGCCGCAAGCGATGCGGCGACGATCTCTTGTCCCTCTGCAAGCCGTGTTTCGATGACGTCCCTGCGGGATAACGGAAGTGAAGTGCTCATAATCATGCATTAACGTGCATAAATTGGAGAGTCAATGTGCGCGTTTGTACTTGTTGTTAATTGATGTGGGCGCCGCGATCGGCGAGTGATCTCAACTCGTCGGCGCTGTTTGCCGATTGAGCCTTTGTGCGATTCTAGCAGTCATTTTGGCCGGAAACTGCACTTGCACGTCCGCAGCTTGTAATGCTCCATGCGACGCAATCGTCTTATCGTCCGAGTCTCGCCCCATGCTCAAAGATTTCTCCATCCAAAGCCTGTTTATGGGATGCCTTACGGCATTTGTCGGCTTTGCCAGTTCCTTTGCCGTCGTCTTCCACGGCCTGCAGGTGGTCGGCGCGACCGATGCGCAGGCAGCGTCTGGACTGATGGCGCTTTCCGTTGCGATGGGCCTTTGCGCGATCGTACTGAGTGCCGTTACCAGATCGCCCATCAGTACCGCCTGGTCGACGCCGGGGGCGGCCTTGCTCGCCAGTGCCGGAGCGATCGACGGCGGCTTTCCGGCGGCAGTGGGGGCTTTCTTCATCTGCGGCCTGTTGATCGTCATCGCCGGCTTGTTTCGGCCATTCGGCCGGGCGGTGGCCTTGATCCCGGCGCCGCTTGCCAATGCCATGCTTTCGGGCGTGCTGCTCGGCCTTTGCTTCGCACCGGTCAAGGCGATCGCCTTCAATCCCGCATTCGGCCTGCCGATCATTCTCGCCTGGATCGTCGTTGGCTCCTTCAAGCGGCTCTGGGCGGTGCCGGCGGCCCTTGCCGCTTTCGCGCTTGTGCTGGCTTTCGGCGTCAAGATACCGGACGGCGCTCTCGCCTCATTGGGGAATTCACTGCTGCCGACAGTCGAACTGGTGAAGCCGGTCTTCACCGTCGCCGGCCTTGTCTCGATCGCACTGCCATTGTTTGTCGTGACAATGGCGTCCCAGAATATTCCTGGTATCGCCGTGCTCAAGGTCCATAACTACGATCCCAAGCCTGGCCCGCTATTTGCGGTCACCGGCGTGTTTTCGCTGCTGGCCGTCCCCTTCGGCGGCCATGCCGTCAATCTGGCCGCCATCACCGCCGCAATGTGCGCCGGGCAGGATGCGCATCCCGATCCGAAGCGGCGCTATTGGGCGGCGATCATCGCCGGCGCCGGCTATGTCATCCTCGGCTTGCTCGCGAGTGCCGTCACCGCTTTCGTGGCGTTGGCGCCGCCAATCCTGATCGAGGCGGTCGCCGGCCTGGCGCTTGTGGGAGCACTGTCCAATTCGGCACTCAATGCGTTCCAGCCGGCGGAATCGCGGGAAGCCGCCGCCATTACCTTTCTCGTAACGGCTTCGGGCGTTTCCTTCGGCGGTGTTTCCGGCGCCTTTTGGGGCCTGATTGCCGGCGGATTGATGATGGCGCTGTCGCGCGGCGTGCGAGCGCTGAAGAAATGAGCAGGGGGTTGCTTCTTTTTGGCGGCGCGGCTATAAGCGCGGCCATGAAGACGACTGGCGCAAAGATTTCTGAGCAGATTGCACGTGGGCGCATTGCCCTGCGTGACAATACGCGCGCCCTTACCTCGCTTCTCCTCCTCGGCCTTACGCGCGGTTGCCGGGTCCTTTGAGGACGCCCGGCGGCCGAAAAGCCCGCTGGCCATCGCTCCTCGCGACTTACCCTAAAATCGACAGCACACCCGCAAGGGATCCGCATTTGTCATCGCCAAGCCGCATCCGATCGGCTAAGACGCGGGATAAAATGACGGGAAAGGAAGAGACGAGACCATGGACGCGAACAGCCATTCCCCCAAAGGCATGCCCGAAGCGACGGTAAAATACCGCGCCTATCCCCAGATCAACATTTCCGACCGGACCTGGCCGTCCAAGATCATCACCAAGGCGCCAATTTGGTGTTCGGTCGATCTGCGCGACGGCAACCAGGCGCTTGTCGATCCGATGGGCCATGATCGCAAGGCCCGCATGTTCCAGCTGCTGCTGGATATGGGCTTCAAGGAAATCGAGATTGGTTTCCCGTCGGCCTCCCAGACCGACTTCGATTTTGCCCGCTGGTGCATCGAAGAGGGCAATGTGCCCGCCGACGTGTCGCTGCAGGTTCTGGTGCAATGCCGCCCGGAATTGATCACTCGGACCTTTGAGGCTCTGGAAGGCGCCAACAAGCCGATCGTCCATTTCTACAATTCCACCAGCGAATTGCAGCGCCGCGTGGTGTTTGCCAAGGATGTGCAGGGCATCAAGCAGATCGCCGTCGATGCGGCCAAGATGATCAGCGACATGGCGGCCAAGGCCGGCGGCGGCTATCGTTTCGAATATTCGCCGGAAAGCTTCACCGGCACTGAGCTGGATGTGGCGCTGGAAATCTGCAACGCCGTCATCGGCGTCATGAAGCCGACACCTGACAACAAGCTGATCATCAACCTGCCGTCGACAGTCGAGATGGCGACGCCGAACATCTATGCCGACCAAATCGAATGGATGTGCCGTAATCTCGATAATCGCGAAAACCTGATCATCTCGCTGCACCCGCATAATGACCGCGGCACCGGCATTGCCGCTGCCGAGCTGGCCTTGATGGCCGGCGCCGACCGCGTCGAGGGCACACTGTTCGGCAATGGCGAGCGCACCGGCAATGTCGATGTCGTCACCATGGCGCTGAACATGTTCACGCAGGGTGTCGATCCGGAGCTGGATTGCTCCAACATCGAACGCATGAAGGAAGTCTTCGAATATTCCAACCAGATGGCGATCGGCGAGCGTCACCCTTACGTCGGCGAACTGGTCTACACGGCTTTCTCCGGCTCGCACCAGGATGCGATCAACAAGGGCATGAAGGCCGCCAAGGTTGCCAACGATCCCGTCTGGGAAGTGCCTTACCTGCCAATCGACCCGCAGGATGTCGGTCGCACCTATGAGGCGATCATCCGCATCAACTCGCAGTCCGGCAAGGGCGGTATCGCCTATATCATGCAGCAGGATTACGGCTTGAACCTGCCGCGCAATCTGCAGGTGGAATATCGCGAAGAGATCCAGCGCATCACCGACGAAGAAGGCAAGGAGCTACCCTCCAAGCGCATCTACGAGCACTTTATCGAGCGCTACGTGACGCAGCCTGGCGCCCGCATCCGCTTCGTCGATCACCACACCTTCGCCGATCCCGAGCATAAGGGTCAGCGCATCGTCGCAGCCGAGATTACCGACAATGGCGAGGTGAAGCGCATCGAAGGCCGCGGCAACGGTCCGATCGACGGTTTCATCAACGCCCTCTCGATTTATCTCGGCGTTTCCATGTCGGTCGAGGACTATTCCGAGCACTCGCTGCAGCACGGCTCCAACGCCGCGGCAATCTCCTATGTCGAGATTTCCCATCCAGGCGGCAAGCTGTTCGGCGCCGGCATAAACACGAACATCGTTGCCGCATCGCTCGAGGCGATCGTGTCGGCGGCAAACCGCGTGCTCGATATCAAGGCGAAGTAAAGCTGGATTTCAGCTTTTGAGGTTTGGCGAAATCAGATCCCCTCGCTATCGTCGAGGGGATTTTTCGTTCTGCCGGGCAGGAATGGTGCGGTGGGTGGCGCAGTCCTTTTCGCGCAAAACGAAACAGCACCTAGGATTTTTGCTGGGCAAGCTCGTCGCGCTGCTTCGTCAGTCGCTCAAGCTCTTCCTCTTGCTCGGCGATCCGGTCGGAGGTGCGCTCTTCGTCCGCTGCACCGGAAAAGGCCGTGGCCTGTTCGATCAGTTCGCGAAGGTTTTCCCTTATCACGGCGATGCGCCTGTCGATTTCCGGAATGGTCAGCAGAACGTCGGACATATTGAAACTCCAGCGAGAATATCAACCCGGTACGGTTTACCGTTGGGCATTATCCATCGGCTGGCTGGCCACCGCAAGCTGCAAAGCAAGAGCGGCTCTATTAGATTTCAGAGGATACCCTGTTGGCGATCTGGTCGAGCATGGCATCTGAGGACGGGCCGACGACGGCATAGGTCGCGCCATTGCGATGCCAGGAGACGATACTGACATCGTCCTTGATGGTTTCGTCGAAATCGCCGTCGTCCGGAGCGCCTTCGGTCTTGGTGAAAGAGATGGCGATGACTTCGCCGTCGAGGTTTTTATAGATCAGCTGGCCCACTGGCTTGCCGCCGGCAATGAACATGCGCGCGCCCTGGAAGACGAGACCGTCTGCAGCAAGATCCGGAAAGTTGAATTTGACGCCGACCGTGCTCGACAGCCACTTGCTGATTTCGTCCAGCTCGCTTGCCTGCAGTTCGACCATGTGGCGCGGTTGCCGCGAATAGATGCGGTGGTAGGCGGCTATATCATCCAGCCAGCTGCGTGCTGCCGCTTGAGCCGGGGTAGGGGATGCCGCTGCGGGCACCTGGGCCGGCTGCACGCCAAAGAGATAGCCGATGCCGCCGCCAAGCACGAACAGGAGGAGAGCGGCCGCGAGCGACTGCTTGCCAGAGGGGGCAAGCTTGAAGGACGGCCGAGCCAGGCGGGGGGAGGGATCCCGTGTTTTCGGAGGCTGCGCGCTCTTGATGGAGCGCACGAGTGCGAGAGGAACCGGTTCCTTCAGGACTTCATCGAAAGCCTTGCGGCCGACATCGGAGCCATGCCGCAGTTCGTCGAAAATGCGGCGTGCATCCGGATCGGAGGCTATCAGCCTTTCCAGCTCTTCCTTTTCTTCGCGGCTCATCTCGCCGTCCAAAAAGGCGGAAAGGCGAACTTCGAGCGGCAATTTCTTCATGTCCTGCAATGCTTAAAACCTTCGAGGCGAGCGGCTGTGACCCTGTGCGGCAAGATGCAGTCGGGCGCTGGAGAGCCGCGATGCCACTGCCGACAAGGGGATGCCGAGAATATCGGCCGCCTGCTTGTAATTATGCCCTTCGACATCGACCAGCAGGAAGACACTGGCAAGTCCTTCGGGCAAAGATGTGACCAAGCGGTGCGCTTCTCCGGCTTCCACCGGATTGGGGTGCACCCCGGATGCCGGCTCGCCTTGTTCAAGCGCATTGCCCTTGGCGGTGGGCCGCAGCCTATGGCGCCGCGCTTCATCGATCCATTGATGCCGCGCCATCGTATAGAGCCAGCTTTCCAGCTTTCCGATGCCGTTCCAGAGATGGAACTTGGCTATGCCGCGTTGACAGACGTTCTGCACCAGCTCATCCGCATCGGCCAGATCGCCGGTCAGAGTCACCGCGAAGCGGCGCAACTTCGGGAGAAGGCCGACCAGATCGCGTCTGATATCGATGGCAGCTACCGGCGTGGGCATGGTCTTTCCAGTGAGGCGTTGGAGGTTGTGACAATGACGATGTCTTCCCGCAAATGACGGCCCTTACCCGGGGAAGGGCGATGCGAACGGGATGATCGTTCTGTGCTGGTATGAACCATTTCTGTGCCGTTTCGCAAGTCTTCAAAAATACCCGCGTGTTTGTCTGTCTTTAATCCAGTCGGATGCCCCACCATCGCCTACTCAGTAGGTAACCTGACCCTTGAGCGACTGCATCAGCGATCGGTAAGCCCAGGTATTTTCACCGCCGCGATCTCGGATTTCGACCAGCTGCACCCGTGCGCCCTGAACGTCGCCCTGCTCAAGCAGGGCCTGCCCCATGTAGGAGCGGGCAAGGATGTAGTTCTCGTCGCGTTGCAGGGCCTTGCGGTAGTAGCTCATGCCGAGTTCCATGCGGCCGGCCTTGCGGTTGGAATAGCCGAGGTAGTTCAGAATGCGGGGATCGTCCTGGTTTCTGGCGAGTTTCAAGACCGTGATGGCGTTGTCATACTGGCCGGCATAGGCGAATTCGCGCGCGGCCTGGAACAATTGATCGTCATTGAAGCCGCTTTGCGTCGGCTTCACGCATTCCTTCTTGTCCTTGTCCCATACCTTGCCGTCGGTGCATTCGGTGGTGGTCTTGCTCTTCGGCGGTGGGGCGGTTTCGTCGTCTTCCGAACCGGCAGCGAAGGCCTGCAGGCTGGCAGCGAGCAAAAATCCGCTGGCCAGTGCCAGCATTACGGCTCTCTTCGTCACGACCTTGAAACCCATTCCATCCTCCGAGATTCCCAGATGCCGATTGTATCTCGGTATCTTCGAATACGCTACCGAAACGATGCTGTCGGAAGCCGCAAAGCGGCGATCACGGGGCTAAAATATCGACACCTTCTGGATCGACCTTGTCGCCTTTTGCATCGAGGCTGTAGCGCTCGGCCTTCAGCTCCCAGGCGCCTGGTCTGCCGGCAATCGTGAAGAGATTATAGGCGGCCCGCGGCTTCAACCCGCCGACGCCCTGAGACGCCGAAGCGATCCCGACAACTGGCACCGGGCCTGTCTGGCTGCGGAGCCAGTGAAGAGTATTGAGGTGCGTGTGGCCATGAAGAACAAGCTCGGCGCCGCCCGTGGAGATGGCAGCGGCAAAGCGGCGAATACCGATCATCCGCTTATAGAAGCTGGTCGCGCCGCGAATGGGGGGATGGTGGATCATGACGACGCGAAAAAGGCCGGCATCGCCGGCGGCGCGGAGCATGTTCACCGTCTCGCGCGCCTGACGGGCAGAGTAAAAGCCGCTGGCAGCAAACGGCGGCGTTGCCACGGCGGTCGAGCAGCCGATCAGCGCGACCTGGTCGCGAATGCGCAGATAGGGGAAGACATGCTGATCCTGCGGCCATTCGACAGGCGCGCGATCGCCTTTGACATAGGGATACCAAGCGCGCATGGCCTTCTCATAAGACCCAGGCACATAGGCATCGTGATTGCCGGGCACGACGGAGGTGTGCTGAGGGTCGCCAACTGTCTTCAGCCAAGCGGCGGCGGTCTGGATCTCGATGCCGCTTGCAAGGTTGACGAGATCGCCAGTCACCGCGAGATGATCGGCCTGTTTCGACTTGATATCGTCAAGAAGCAGATCGAGCGTATCGCCAAAAAGGTGCTTGCGCCGGTTCCTGTGCCAGTTCACAAATCCTGTGATGCGTTTGGAGGCGAGCTCTCTGATCGAAAGGCGTGGCAGGGGACCCAGGTGAACATCGGAAATATGCGCGAGCTTGAACATGGGATCAGACATAGCCCATTCGATTGTCAAAACAAATACATGCCTTGCCTCAAGGATCAGCACTCCGGAGCTCAGGGATGAGTGACGAGGCTCCGAAGGGCGAAGGGCGTGGTCTGCGGGCTTGGTTGTTCGGTCGTGCACTGCATGTGTATTTCGTGCTCACCCGCAGCATGACGCTTGGCGTGCGGGCTGCCTGTTTCGATGCCGATGGGCGCATTTTCCTGGTGCGGCATTCCTATATTCCGGGGTGGCACATGCCGGGCGGCGGTGTCGAACGTCATGAAACGATGGAGCAGGCGCTCGAGAAGGAGTTGCGGGAGGAGGGCAATCTGGTGATATCGGGGAGGCCGCAGCTCTTTCACGTCTATTTCAACAATCGCACGAGCAAACGTGACCATGTCGTCTTCTATCGCGTCGAGGTAACGCAGACTGCGCCGCGCAAGCCTGATCTCGAAATCGTCGAGAGTGGCTTCTTTGCGCTCGACGCCCTGCCGCCGGGTACCACGAAGTCGACCTACCGCCGGTTGGAAGAGTTGAGCGGGTCCGAACTCCCTTCGAATTATTGGTAGCCCTGCCGCCGTCGGGGACAGCAGCAAGGCTGCTTCGTTTCGGGATCAAGCAGCTTTCGACAATTGCTCGCGACCATGCGGACGATCGAGATCAAGTTCTGGGCCGATGGGAACGATGCCCGTCGGGTTGATCGTCCTGTGGCTCCGGTAATAGTGATTCTTGATGTGCTCGATGTTCACGGTCTCCGCCACGCCGGCAACCTGGTAAAGATCCCGCAGATATGCGGAGAGATTTCGGTAATCGGCGATGCGGCGGATGTTGCATTTGAAATGGCCGACATAGACGGCATCGAAACGGACGAGCGTGGTGAACAACCGCCAGTCGGCCTCAGTCAGATGCTCTCCGAACAGATAGCGTTTTGTCGATAGTCGCTTTTCGAGGGTGTCGAGCGTTTCGAAGATGCGGCGGGCATTCTCTTCATAGGCGTCCTGCGTCGTTGCAAAGCCGGCCTTGTAGACGCCGTTGTTGACCGTGTCGTAGACCAGCGTGTTCAAGGTATCGATATCTGCGCGCAGATTCTCGGGATAAAAATCGTCCTTGGATCCGGTCAATCCGTCAAAGGCGCTGTTGAACATGCGGATGATTTCAGCTGACTCGTTGTTGACGATCGTGCCGGTCTGCTTGTCCCAGAGAACAGGAACAGTGACCCGGCCGGAATAGTGTGGATCGGCCTTGATGTAGATTTCCCAGAGCGCCTTGGCACCAAAGAGCGGGTCGGTCGTCCCACCGTCTTTCCCTTTGAATTCCCAACCATTTTCCAACATCAGCGGGTTGACGATCGAGACGGAAATGAGATCTTCGAGCTTCTTCAGCTTGCGGAATATGAGGGTGCGATGCGCCCAGGGGCAGGCGAGCGAAACGTAGAGATGGTAACGTCCGGCCTCGGCCTTGAAGCCGCCGGCTCCGGTTGGGCCGGCTGCACCGTCAGGGGTGATCCAGTTGCGGAACTGCGACGCAGCGCGCTGGAAATGGCCCTTCGTCTCCTTGGTGTTGTACCAGACATCGTGCCAGATGCCGTCAACCAACATGCCCATTGATTTGTCCTTCCCGAAATGCTGCTTAAAACCTGTTTTGAACATACGGCATGCCGGCCGAATTTCGAGGCGATAAACGATGAACACTGCGTATCGGGCATGATCGGCAGGCATGGGCGCGAGATTTCATCGAGGGATGTCATCATGCGGACACGATCTTGCATCAACAAACGGCAGCACACATTTTACGTTGGACGTGCCGAATATTTCCTGCTATCGGGCTTGTCAAACTTTGAGGAACAGCTCTCATGAAAGCCATCAGAAGCCTGCGACGACGCCGATGATCCCGAACGCTCCACGAGCGCCTTCGAGAACAATTCCGTCTGTCTATCTGGTTTCTTTGGCTCATGTACAAGCACGATCTGGTCTACCTCACTGAGGATGCGTCGCACGACGCCGTTATCGAACTCATCAATGAAGAAGCATTCGGTCCTGGCCGGTTTACCCGTGCTGCTGCGCGGATTCGCGAGCAGGGGCCGCATGATCGCACGCTGTCCTTCATCTGCGCTGACGATGGCGAGACGATCGCCTCGGTGCGCATGACACCGGTCCTGGCCGGCTCGGTCAAGGGACATTTGCTCGGGCCGCTTGCCGTCAGGCCCTCACACAAGAACAAGGGCATCGGCCGCGAGCTCGTGCGGATCGCCGTCGAAGCGGCGAAACGCAAGGGGTCGGAATGCGTCATTCTTGTCGGCGACCCACCCTATTATGGCCCGCTCGGCTTCGAAAAGGTCGCCTACAACGCCTTGGCCTTCCCGGGGCCTGTCGATCCCAACCGGGTTCTCGTCGTGCCGATTGCCGCCGACACGCATGAGCGGCTGCATGGCTCTATCATTTGGCGGGATGATTCCGCTTCGATCGTCGAGGTCGAAGACGAGGATTTTGATGAAGTCATGCCGCTGACGGCGATTGCCGTCTAGGCCTTTACACCGGATGCAGAAAACGTCGCCCCATTCGATTAACGGGGCGATAGTTTTTTCTGGAGGAAGAGGCGGCTGCGGCCAACCGGGAAATCCGGCAACTCGCCGAAGATCTCATAGCCTTGCCGCTGATAGGCGCGTAGCGCCTGCGGATTGAACGTATCGATCCAGGCTGCGAAACAGCCGCGGGCTATCGCTTCCGTTTCCGCCGCATCGAGCAGTTTGCTCGCCATGCCCTGGCCACGCAGGGTTTCCGGCACGAACAGCAATTGCGTGAACAACCATCCCCAGCCGGTATAGCCGGAGATTCCGCCAATAGTCTCGCCGCTCTCGTCGCGGATCAGCACCCCCAGCGGCCGGCGTTCGGATGGGCCGATATCGGCGGCATTGAAGGCGACCAGGCCGCTGGTGATCGTAGCCAGATCGCTTTCGGAAGGGCTATCGGTTACATCGATTTTTGTCATCATATCACCGTCCTTCGCGCCACCAGGTGGCGGAGAAGGCAAAGAGCAGGGCGGCCAGACCGGCAAAGCCCGCGAACAGGGGTAGCGTATTGATCCCCTTCAGCACGGTTTCATCGGTCATGCGGATGGTCAGGCGCTGGCCGTCGGCGACGCGAACCGCGCCCCGAACCGGCAAGACCTGTGGGACCGTGACGCCGCCATTGGCGCCGGCGACACGGGTGACGAGACCCTTGGTCTTCTGGGCTAGCGGCTTCAGCGTCTCGGTGGTCGAGATCATCGCCTTGAACTCCGGAGCATCAATGGCACCGATATGGACAAGCGTCGACAGGTTGCCGTTGGCGACCTGGTAGAGCCCGATCTCGTCCATATGTTTCTCGGCTTGGTAAAGTCCCGGCTGTGTCTGCTTCAGCGGCAAAGTCTGGGTCTTGCCGGAGGGCGATTTGATCGTGGCAGGGCCAGGATCGTCACCTACGGTCTGACGCGTCACCTGCACCGTGCGGCCGGCGGCATTTGCCGTCAGTGCCTCTTCTTCCAGCGCCGGCTCCTTCAGCAGCCAGTGGGCAATGCGTCGATAGAGCGACACATGCGGGCCGCCGCCTTCGAAACCACGCGCCCAGAGCCAGCCTTCATCGGAAAGCAGCATGGCGACGCGGCCCTGGCCGACGCGGTTCAACACCAGCAACGGACTGTTGTCGGCGCCAACCATCACGGTCTGACCCTGCGGCTTTTCGACATCGACGCTGCGGAACCAGCGGCCCCAATGCGGCGGCTCCGTGTCGGAGCCATCGAGCCCGCGCGTGACGGGATGCTTGCGACCCTGATCCGAGAGGCGCGGATAGAACGGCTTCTCGATCATCTGTCCGGTCGGCTCGGCCGGCAGAACCGAGGCGAGTGGCGTCAGAGCAATCGAATTGCCGCCGGAATGTTCGGGGCCAGCGGCCACGAGCAATGCACCGCCGTTTTCGACGTATTGCGCCATGTAATCATAATAGATCGTCGGCAGGACGTTCTGACGGTCCTGGTAACGGTCGAAGATGATCAGATCGAAAGAGCTGATCTTGTCGACGAAGAGTTCGCGCGTCGGGAAGGCGATCAGCGACAGTTCGTTGATCGGCGTGCCGTCCTGCTTGTCCGGTGGGCGAAGAATGGTGAAGTGCACGAGATCGACGGAGGCGTCGGATTTCAACAGGTTGCGCCAGGCGCGCTCGCCAGCATGCGGCTCGCCCGAGACGAGCAGGACACGCATGTTCTGACGAATGCCTTCGATCAGCTGGACTGTCTGATTGTTGACGGGTGTCACTTCGCCCGGCACTTCGGCCACGGAGAATTCGAGAACATTGTTGCCAGCACGCGGCACCTTGAAGCTGAAGGGCGTATCCTGGCCCGGCGTCGCCTGCAGCGTGGCAATCTCGTCGCCATTCATCTTCACGGTCACGTCCGCGAGGCCGCCGTGGCTCTTGCCGTCGTCGACGACATGAAAGACCAGCTGCTGCTCCTCGTTGACGAGACCGAAGCGAGGGGCACGCACGATCTCGATGCGACGATCAAACTCGTCCGGCTTGCCGGTGATCAGCCCATGGATGGGCGCGTCGAAGCCGAGCTGCTGGTTCACGCCGGGAATGTCGTGGATCTGGCCATCGGTCAGGAAGATCGCGGCACCGATCCGGGCAGGTGGCACGTCCGCGATCGCCGAGGAGAGGGCGGCGAAAAGCCGTGTCGAGGGCGAGTCCGATTCCGCCGGGTCGCGCGCCTCGACGATGCGAGGCTCGATGCGCGGGAATTGCGCCAGCCGGTCCTTGAGCATCGCCAGGGCATCGTCTGTCATCTTGGTGCGTTCCGGCGTGTCCTGGCTCAGGCTGCGGTCGACGACGACGGGAACGATGGTGGTGAGCTGATCGCGGTCTTCCTGCATCAGCACGGGATTGGCAAGTGCGAGCAGCAGCGCGGCGCCGGCCAGCGCGCGGATCCAGCCGCCGCGCAGGCGCCGGTAGATCGCAAGCGCAGCGATGGCAAGGGTCAGCACCACAAGAGCAGCCAGTATTGGCCAGGGCAGGAATGGGGCAAAACCGATATTCATCTTATTGCCCCAACCGTTGCAGGATATCCGGGATGTGTACCTGATCGGCCTTATAGTTTCCGGTCAGCATGTACATCATGATGTTGACGCCGGTGCGGTAGGCATATTCACGCTGAGCTTCGTCCGGAGGCACGGTCGGCAGCAAAGGCGTGCCGTTGTCGTCCACCGCCCAGGCGCCGGCGAAGTCATTGCCCGTGATCATGATCGGCGTCACGCCATCGGAGGATGCCACGGCATTGCCGTCCCGGTGCGTGTCCTGGCGTGCCTCGACCCACAATGGGCTGTCGGCATAGCGGCCGGGAAAGCTCGACAGCAGATAGAAGGACTTGGTCAGCACGTGCCCTGACGGCACGGGCTCGAGAGGCGGGATGTCGAGATTGGCGAGAATCTGTTGCAGCCGCTGGCCGTTCGGGCTCGGCGACGACGTATCGCCCATCGTATCGATGGCATCGCGGGTGTCGAAGAGCACGGTGCCGCCGTTGCGCATATAGGCATCGATGCGGTTGATTGCGTCATTGGACGGCATCGGTGCTGTCGCCGATATCGGCCAGTAGATCAGCGGATAAAAGGCGAGTTCATCCTTTGCCGGATCCAGTCCCACCGGTGGGCCGGGCTCCAGGGTCGTTCGATATGTCAGGTAATCGGAGAGGCCGGCAAGACCGCGCTCGGACAGATGATCCACCTCGGATTCACCCGTCACGACATAGGCAAGATGCGTCTTGTCCAGCCGCGAATATATGGTGTCGTCGCCGGGCTTGGAATCATTGGCGAGAGCGGTCGCAGGATGCAGGAAGGCGGCGACCGAGATCGCCAGCAGCAGCATTGCCGCGCCGCCGGCCACGGTTTTCGTCGCTCTGCCAAGACGGGGAAAGGCGCCGTTCATGAAGAGGACGATCAGGCTGTCGGCAAGCAGGACGAGGAAGGCGAGGATGAAGAGGATCGGTTTGGCCGACCATGCCTCGCCGCCGATAAGGCCATCCCTTGTCACCGTGCCCGTCGCCGAGGCATCGAGTGGCTTGAGCGTGGCGCCGGCGGGCAGGATGTTCAACGCGGAAAAGCCCTCTTCGGAGCCGTAGAGGCCCGGTGGATTGTCGAAACTGGCAACGGCCGTGCCCTTGATGCCTGGCTCCAGCGGACGGGCACTGCCGATCTCGCTTGTCAGCACGCCTTTGGCGGTGAGAAGCCGGTAAGGTGGCATTGCCTCGGCCGTCTTGGCTGCGCCTTCCGTCGATGCGACGCCGCCGGAGCGCGACAGCTGCACGAGCCGGCGCAGCATTTCAACGAAATCGCCCGAGATCGGCAGGTCCGACCATTGCGGTTCGGCGCTGACATGGAAAAGAACGATGCGACCAGCCTGCATCTGCTTTTCGGTGACCAGCGGCGTTCCGTCGGCAAGGCTTGCCCAGGTGCGTTCGGCAAGATCAGGCGTCGGCTCGGCCAGAACCTGCCGCTTGACCAGCACATTGGTCGGCTTCTGCATGCCCGCGAAGGGGCCGAAGGCGGGGAAGTCAGCCAATGGCTGCGGCTCGGCCCAGGAGAGCGCGCCACCGAACGTGCGCTCGCCCTGCCGCAGGGTCACGGGCACTAGCGGGTCATCGGTCGGCGCTGCGGCGAGGCGAGGACCGGCGAAGCGAACGAGCGTGCCGCCATTTTGAATCCAGCGCTGCAACGGCGCGTAGCTTTCCTGCGGCAGGCGGCCGACATCGGCCATGATCATGACCGACGGATTGCCTGCGAGCAATTCAGGGATCGATTTTGCCAGATCGGCACTGTTGGGCTGGATGAGGTCCGCGTAAGGCTGAAGGGCGCGCTGGATATAATAGAGCGGCGACAGGATCGGCTGGAATTCGTCGGCTGCCTGTCCGGAAAGAAGCGCCACGCGGCGACGGCGGAAGCCGTCGTCGAGAAGGTGCACGGAGCCGGCGCTGGCATTGCGGTCGACGCTGATGCGGGCGAAATCATTGCGCATCTCGAATGGAGCGGCGATCGAGCCGCTGGCAACCGTTTGGCCGCCCGCGAAATCGAGCGAACCGGCGGCGATGGGCCGGCCCTGATTGTCCTGCGCCGTCAGTCCGAGGCGCAGCGGGCTGGTGCCGTTCAGCCGTGTTGCCGTAACGGTCATGTCACTGGCGTTATTGGCTGCGCCGGTGATTGCGAGAACATCGCTGCCGTCACCTTCAATCAGGCGCAGTTCGCTCGGCTGAAGGGCGGAAAGCCGATTGACGATGTCGTCCTTGTCCTTGCTCTCGATGCCGTCGGAAATGAAGGCGACCGTACCCGGCTTGCTGCCGTTGAGCGCGGCCTTCACGGCGTCGGCGGCGCGCTGGCGGTCGGGCACCAGCGGTCGCGGGTTCATCGCATGCAGCTTGTCGCGGGCTGCGGTCGCGGCACCCGGCGTCGCGTCATTGCCTTGTTCGGCTGTGAAGGCGATCGAGACCGGAATGCCCTTGGCGTCGGCATCGTCGATGAGCGCATCGGCTGTTCGGACGCGGCGCTCCCAATCCGAGGCGCTAGCCCAGCTATTGTCGATCATCAACACCAGCGGACCGCCGCTCGACAGGGTGTTGGTGCGCGGATTGAACATCGGATTGGCGATGGCGAGGATGACGAGTGCGGCGAGCAGCATGCGCAGCAGCGTCAGCCACCATGGGCTGCGGGCCGGCGTTTCCTCGCGCTTGAGGATCGTTGCCAGAATACGCAGCGGCGGGAAGACTTCCGCGCGGGGCTGCGGCGGCGTCAGGCGCAGGAGCCACCAGATCACCGGAAGCAGGACCAGGGCTGCGAGGATCGCCGGCGAGGCGAACGCGAAGGAAAGACCGGTCATGGTTGTCCTCCTGGCGCGACCCTGGAAGGCATGCCGGAGAGGTACATGTGGACGGCCACCAGCGCTTCCGATGCCAGCCGGTCGGTGCGATGGTTGACGAAGGTCCAGCCGAGATGACGTAGCGATTGACCAAGGTTTTCGCGACGGGCGAGATAGGCGCGCTGATAATCATCTCGCAGATTTTCCGCGCGGCCGGCGATCAGCTTCGAGCCGGTTTCCGGATCGCTGAACTCGGTACGACCGCTATAGGGAAAGATTTCCTCGGCGGGATCGGCAACTTCGACGACATGACCGCGCAACCCGCGTCGCGCCAGAGGTCCGATGCGGCTCATCACGCTGTCGGCGTCATCCAGAAAATCGCCGATGAGCACGATATCGCTCCAGCCGCGGATCATCGCCGTCTGCGGCAATCCGCCTTCGAGCGGCGTATGCATCAGGGCGGCCGCCAGCCGTTCGGCGGCATTGCGGGTCGAGACCGGCTCCATGATGCCGGGGCAACCGATGCGCTCGCCGGACCGGGACAGGATTTCCGCAAGCGCCAGCATCAGCACCAGCGCGCGGCCCTCCTTGGAAACGTGGCCGTAGGTCGATTTATACATCATCGAGGGCGAGAGGTCGGCCCAGAGCCAGATCGTGTGGGCGGCTTCCCACTCGTGATCGCGGATATAGGTGTGATCGTCGCGGGCCGAGCGGCGCCAATCGATGCGCGAGAGGCTTTCGCCCTCGCTATAGGGACGGAACTGCCAGAAGTTCTCGCCGATGCCGCGCTTGCGCCGGCCGTGCCATCCGGCAATGACAGTGTTGGCGATGCGCTTGGCTTCCACGAGGCAATCCGGCACGAGGGCGGCGCGACTGCGGGCACGGGAGAGCGCATCATTGCCTGAAGTCGGTCTGACGATCTGTCCGATGGATGCCACGCGTTTAAATTCTCCTCGACCTCAGGCTTATGGTCTCGACTGCTTTACCAGCCCTGCAATGACATCGCGCACGGACATGCCTTCGGCGCGGGCGGCAAAGGTGAGCGCCATGCGGTGCTCAAGCACGGGTTCGGCGAGCGCATGCACGTCGTCGATCGATGGCGCGAGCCGGCCTTCGTAGAGCGCACGGGCACGGGCGCAGAGCATCATCGCCTGGCCGGCGCGCGGACCCGGGCCCCAGGCAACGTGCTTGTCGGTCGAGGCATTGCCCTGACCGGGACGGGCGGAGCGGACCAAAGACAGGATCGCGTCGACCACCCCGTCGCTGACCGGCATCTGGCGGATCAGTTGCTGGATTTCCAGCAGGCGTTCGGCTGTGATGACGGCCTGCGGCGTTGCTTCACTGAGACCGGTAGTTTCAAGAAGAATACGGCGCTCGTCGGCCAGCTCGGGATAATCGACATCGACCTGCAGCAGGAAGCGGTCGAGCTGCGCTTCCGGCAAGGGGTAGGTGCCTTCCTGCTCCAGCGGGTTCTGCGTGGCGAGAACGTGGAAGGGCGCGGGAAGGTCATAGCGCTGGCCGGCAATCGTCACGTGATATTCCTGCATGGACTGCAGCAGTGCCGACTGCGTGCGCGGCGAGGCGCGGTTGATTTCGTCGGCCATCAGCAACTGCGCGAACACCGGTCCCTTGACGAAACGGAACGAACGACGGCCGCTTTCATCCTGATCCATCACTTCGGAACCGAGAATGTCCGACGGCATCAGGTCGGGCGTGAACTGCACGCGGCTGGAAGCAAGGCCGAGGACCGAGCCGAGCGTGGTCACGAGCTTGGTCTTGGCGAGGCCGGGCACGCCCACAAGCAGGGCGTGGCCGCCGGCGAGCACGGCAAGCAACGTGTTTTCCACGACGCTTTCCTGACCGAAAATGACCTTCGAGACCTCTTCGCGGATGAGGGCGATATCGCTCAACGCCTTTTCGGCGGATGCGATGATGGCCTGCTCGTCGAGGCTCGTATCGGTCGATTTGATCATGCCCATTTGCGTCTCCAATGGCAGAAAAACGGTGCGCGCGATTCGCAGACCTTACACATTTGCCTCATAATCAATACAACTTATCGCCACGAACATGGCTGACAAGCACGTTTCGAATGACTATCTCGTGAGAAACTGTCGTATTCGTGACTAACGGCAAACCGGGACGGAAGAATGGCAACCGAAGACATCAGGACGACAGGTGATGCAGCGAGCCTTGCAGCGCTGATTTCCCGTGCTGCGGGCGATAGCGGCGGTCGAAAGAAGGGCCTGCCGCCCGTCGATCGTTGGGATCCGCCGTTTTGCGGCGATATCGACATGGAAATTCGCGCCGACGGCACCTGGTACTATCTGGGCACGCCGATCGGCCGCGCGCCGCTGGTGCGGCTGTTTTCCACCGTCCTGCGCAAGGATGCAGATGAGAAAACCTATCTCGTCACGCCTGTGGAAAAGGTCGGGATCCGCGTCGTCGATGCACCCTTCGTTGCCGTCGAGATGAGTGTGACGGAGCGCGACGGCCGGCGTGTGCTGACGTTTCGCACCAATGTCGGCGATGTCGTCGAGGCGGGCAGGGAGCATCCGATCCGTTTCGTCATCCGTGGCGAAAACGATGAGTTGAAGCCCTATCTGCATGTTCGCGGGCGCCTGGAAGCTCTGGTGACGCGTGCGGTGATGTATGATCTCGTCGAACTCGGCGAGTCCGTGGAGATTGCCGGGCGGGAAATCTTCTGCATACGCTCCGGCAGCTCCATCTTTCCCGTCATGCCGGTTGCCGAGCTGGATGCCCTGACGCGATGAGCGAATTCCCCCTCTATTCTGCGGATGAATTTCGCCGTCGTGCCCTGCATCAAAGCGGTGGTCCCGTCGAATTTGCCTGGCGAGATCATGGCGATCACATTCTCAATCCCGAGACAATATCGCAAGTCGAAGGTCTGAAGCTGAAAGATGCCGCCGTGCTCGTGCCGGTCGTCGACAGCGGCGACGATGCCAAGGTGATTTTCACGCTCAGGACATCGACCTTGCGCAAGCATTCAGGCCAGATCGCTTTTCCTGGTGGTGCTATCGATCCCGAGGACGCTTCACCGGAAATGGCTGCCGTGCGCGAGGCGGGCGAGGAAATCGGGCTTGCGGATATTTTCATAGAGCCCGTTGCGCGGCTCCCGCATTATCTGGCGGCCACCGGCTTTCGCATCACGCCAATCCTGGCCGTCGTAAAGCCCGGCTTCGACTTGGCCCTTAATCCGACCGAGGTGGAGGATGCCTTCGAGGTGCCGCTGTCCTTTCTGATGGACCCGGGACATCATGCGACCGACACCATGCTCTGGCAGGGCACCGAGCGCCACTTCTATCGCATGCCCTATGGGCAGCGGATGATCTGGGGCATTACCGCGGGCATCGTCCGCACGCTTTATGAAAGGCTTTACACATGACGTCCGTTGCCGGCGAGACATGGTTCCGGGATGAGGCGCTCGGGCGGGTTCTATCCTTGCTCAATGCCGATGGCGGCGAGGCCCGCGTCGTCGGTGGTGCCGTGCGTAACAGCCTTATGGGCCTGCCGGTCGCCGATATCGATATTGCAACGACGTTGCTGCCGGAGGCTGTCGTTGAGAGAGCAAATGCAGCGGATATCAAGGCGGTGCCAACAGGTATCGCGCATGGAACCGTTACTCTGGTCATTGACGGAAAGCCGTTCGAAATCACCACCTTGCGTCGGGATGTGGAGACGGATGGACGACGCGCCCGTGTTGCCTTCAGCGAGGACTGGCAGGCGGATGCGGAACGCCGTGACCTGACGATCAATGCGCTTTATGCGTCGGCTGATGGCAAAGTGGTCGATCTTGTTGGCGGGCTTGCCGATCTGGAGCGTCGGAATATCCGCTTTATCGGCGACGCTGCGACCCGGATCGCGGAGGACTATCTGCGCATATTGCGCTTCTTCCGTTTCTTTGCGCATTACGGCAGCGGCCGGCCGGATGCGGATGGGCTGCGCGCCTGCGCCGGCGCGCGATCGAAGATCGCGACGCTGTCGGCCGAGCGTGTCTGGTCCGAGATGAAGAAGCTGCTTTCGGCCAATGATCCCGGCCGGGCTCTGCTCTGGATGCGCCAGGTCGGGATATTGACCGAGGTTCTGCCGGAAACGGAAAAATGGGGCATTGATGCCGTTCCGGCTCTGGTGGCCGCCGAACAGGCTCTCGGCTGGTCGGCCGATCCCCTGTTGCGGCTTGCCGCCATCGTGCCGCCGGATGCTGCAAGACTTGCCAAGCTGGCGGAGCGGTTGCGGCTTTCGAAAGCGGAGGCTGCCTATCTGCAGGCCTGGGCGACGGCGCCTGTGGTCAAGGACGATATGTCGGAAGCTGGCTTCGATCGCCTGCTTTATCGCCATGATCCCGTAGGCGTCGCGGCGCGGCTGAGACTGGCTTTGGCGGTCGCGCGCGGCAAGGCGGAGGGCGATTTCGAGGAAATGGCGCGTAGCGCGCGGATCGGCAAATTGCTGCAGCGAACCGAAAAATGGAAAAAGCCCGCCTTTCCGCTTGGTGGAACGGATGCGCTTGCCGCCGGCGTCAGCGCGGGGCCTCGTATCGGGGAGCTTCTGGGCACGCTCGAGCAGGAATGGGTGGAGGGTAATTTCGCTGCTGACCGGGCGAAGCTTCTCGCCCGGTTGAAGGATCTGGCGAACGCCTGACGGCAGCAACCCGGTCAGGCTGCATGCGCCTCATCGCGAATGCGAGACTTGATGTTGTCGACCATGTTTTCCCGGACGATTGTTTCGCCATGCGCATCACGCAGGTGTTCGACGGCGCGACGAACCACTTCGGCATCGTCCTTGGCGCGGGTATGCCATGTGCAGCCGGGTACAAGCGTACCACATTCGAACAGTCGCATATCTTCCTCCTCATATTCAATTTAAACGCCGTGACAATCCTTCATGCCGAAGGACATGAAGGTTAAAACGCGACGGGTAGGAAAAGGTTTCCCCGTCCGGCAAGGCTCTGTACCTGCCGGACGCGCTCTTGCGGATTTCAATCCGGCATCGCCCAGGATTTGAAGCAGTCCGATGACTGATATCTGGTCATGGGCGCCTGTTTTGCGGGACGATCGGCCGCCAAGCGGGCGACATCGCTTGGCGACTTACCTGCAAGCTGCATTCTCACCTGCTCGATAAAGCAGGAGAGCGGCAGATCGGATCCACTGCGGACCCGCATATCCTCTGCCAGCCGGATGACGAATTCCGGACTGTCGACTGTCCGCGAAAGCTTCTCTTCCTTCGAAACTTCCGTGGCTTGATTCAGTACTGCCATTGCAACCTCCTCCGATTGAAACGAGCATTACGTAACCTAGGGTCTTCTCCCGTCGATTTCAGGGCCTATCTGATCATTTTATTTTGAACGCCTAAAGTACATCGCGACCTCCAAGGTTCGCTCTCTGCACTTTAGGTCTTCTTCGCCGCGTGTCGCCGTCGTAAAACAGCTTCACGCCCTTGCGCTACTGCTTTCAGGGCCAACGCACCACTGGGGGCATAGACGACAGTATCGACTCGACGTTGCCGCCTGTCTTCAGTCCGAATATTGTACCGCGATCGTAGAGCAAATTGAACTCCACATAGCGTCCGCGGCGGATTAATTGCTCGTCGCGATCCTCTTCGGTCCAAGTCTCGTTGAAATTCGAGCGGACGATGCGCGGATAGACCATCGAAAAGGCCCGGCCGACGTCGCGTGTGAAGGCGAAATCGGCATTCCAGCCGCCGGCTTCCTCTTCCGAATGCAGCCAGTCGAAGAAGATGCCGCCGATGCCACGTGCTTCGTTCCTGTGCTTCAGGAAGAAATATTCGTCGCACCAACTTTTGTAGCGCTGATAATCGGCGACAGCGTGCCGGTCGCAGACGATCTGCATGGCGCGATGGAAAAGGGTGCTGTCCGGGTCTTCCTGGGTGCGGCGACGATCGAGAACGGGGGTCAGGTCGGCGCCGCCGCCGAACCAATGGCTCGTGGTGACGACCATACGCGTATTCATGTGCACGGCGGGCACGTTTGGATTGACGGGGTGTGCGATCAGAGACAAGCCAGACGCCCAGAAGCGGGGATCTTCCTCGGCGCCTGGTATCTGGCTACGAAAATCGGGAGAAAATTCGCCGTAGACGGTCGAGGTATGGACGCCGACTTTCTCGAAGACGCGGCCTTCCATCATCGACATGCGCCCGCCACCGCCCTGGCCTTTTTCCCGCTGCCAGTCCTTGGCGACGAAGCGTCCCGGCTCCTGGTCGGAAAGGGGGCCGGCAAGCTCGTTTTCCAACTGCTCGAACTCGGCGCAGATCGCGTCGCGCAGGCTCTCGAACCAGCTTCGCGCCGCCTCTTTCTTTGCTTCAATATCCTCGGGTAGTCCTTTGGGAAGGTTGGGTCGTTCCATGCATGCTCTCCGACAGTGCGAGCAGCCGGCGGCCCGCGATTCGCACCGTATGTATCGTGATTTTGAATAGCAGCAACACTGCGGCGCAACCAGTGCGGCGGCATGCGAGGAGAATCGACTCGCAAATTTCTCGATGCGGTATTATGTTCCCTCACATTGGCGAGGTTTTATCATGAAGATACCCGGACCGCCGCCCCTTGATGGGCTGAGAAGCAGAATATTCCGCTATCGGCAGGAACATCCCGCCGGCGGAAAGAGCGAGTTCGTTCGCGAGACTTTTTGTCTCAGTCGGCCCGATGCGCGCGCCAAGGCGCGCGAGTGGTTCGATGAATTCCCGAAGGCAGCCTATTGGACCGAGGTCGAAAGCTGGCGTCAGATCGACGGCGATCGTATCGAGTTCACCATGAGGCGTTTGCCGTCGGCGGATTGAACCGGACGGAACAGAAGCTTGCAGCGGCAGGCGACCAGCCTGCCGTCGTTGTTACTGCGTGCTCCGCAACCGGCTTTCGATCAGCAATCCGCTCTCGTCCAAAATCGGA
Organism: Rhizobium sp. P44RR-XXIV; assembly: GCF_001999485.2. Taxonomy (NCBI): domain Bacteria; kingdom Pseudomonadati; phylum Pseudomonadota; class Alphaproteobacteria; order Hyphomicrobiales; family Rhizobiaceae; genus Rhizobium; species Rhizobium sp. P44RR-XXIV. The sequence goes on from NZ_MPVZ02000028.1 coordinate 106,188, forward strand.
TGGGCCACCGAGACGATGTGCGCGTTGATGCGCTTCAGGTCGCGCAGCATGTCGAGATGCAACGAGCTGGTCTGCAGGCTGTCGATGCGGCCATCACGCAATCTCTCAAGATGACGCTCGGACGATTGCTTTTCGAGCCGACGCACGTCCACCTTCACTTCCATCAATTGCTTGGCGAGATTGGAATCGCGCGTCACGAGGATGGTCTGTGCGATGCGCAGATTGTCGATCGTCAAGCTGAAGAGGCTTCGCAGTTCACGATAGCCGTCGTCTGAGAAGGTGAGGCCCTTGCCGATCTTCTTCGCCACCTGTTCGGCCAGACCCTTTTCCACGATATCGCCGATGTGTTCGAGGTTGATGGCATAATCGATGATGACGATGGAGCGGCGCCCGTTCTCGGGATCAAGCCCATCGCGCCCGAGCTTCGACAAATAGATCTTCACCTCCTGCTGGATCCGGTCGACGCGCTTTTCCAGAATAGGAATTTCCTTCAAGGGCGACAGGTCATTGTCGTTGAAGGCGTTTTCGGTGCGGATGAGCATGCGTTCGATGAGATCACCGACGGCCAATACCTCGCGTGTGGCGCTTGCAAGTGCACGATAGGCGTATTCAGCGCCTGCTGATCAAGAAATTTGGGGCCATCATCGGCTTTCGGATCGTCATGCACAACCCGCAGCATGGTTCTGGAGAGCAGGCTTGAGAAGGGCCATGCGCAGATGGCAAGGGCGATGTTGAAGAGCAGGTGGACATCCACGGGCAGCTTGGCCGGCGAGAAATGCAGGCTCTGCATCCAGTCACCGATATAGCCCGCGAGCGGCAGAACGATGAGGCAGCCGATGGCGCGGACGATCAGATTGCCTAGCGTGACGCGCCGCGCAGTCGCCGGGCCTGAGAGTGCGCCATGACGGGCGGAACCGCACCGCCGAGGTTGGCGCCGAGCACGAGCACGACGGTCAAGGCCGGAGAGAGGATGCCCGTGGATGCCAGCGACAGGATCAGGACGACACGGCAAGGCTTGAGGAGGACACGAAGGCCAGCACCGCCGAAAAGATCAGCGCGACGGGCAATGCGCCGTCAAGCAGGCCGATGAAGGCGCCGAGCGCCGCCGATTGCCGCATCGGCGCGGTCGCCATGCTCAGCAGCTGCAGCGACAGCAGCATGAGCCCGATGCCGATCAGCGCCGCGCCGGCACCCTGCTGGGTGGTCGACGATCGGCGGTAGAACACGATGCCGACGAGAATGATGAGCGGGGATAGCCATTCGATACCGGTTGCGACGATCCATGCCGTGACTGCCGTGCCGACATTGGCGCCGAGCAGCACGATCTGCGCCATGCTCGGCAGCACGAGATCGCGTTCGACGAAGGAGGCGATCATCAGAGCCGTTGCCGTTGAGCTCTGTAAAGCAATGGTCGCCACGAAGCCGGAAGCGAAGGATCGCGCGCCGCTGCGGGTGCCCTTGGCAAGGCCGGTTCTGAGACGGGCGCCGAAGGCGCGGGACACGCCATCCTTTACCTGTGCAAGGCCGAACAGCAGAAGGCCGACGGCGCCGAACAGGTTGATCATGACAATGGTTGATTCCATTTTTTTCTAATTCTTTCTCATGCCGGCATGTCGTCAATGAATCCGAAAGCGATAATAACCTACTGAAAAGGCATGAGTTTCAGCATGTAATCGTGTTGGATGAGAAATGGCAATTTTGATCGCCGGCTAAGCATTATACGCTTGCCGAAACCTTAGTCCACCGTCGCTTGCGACATATTTGGTCAGTAATTGCGCATGGCCCAATTCAATGTGGCTTGGGCGGCTGCAATTCATCCGGTGAGCCGGGTTCAATCTGCGGTGGGTTGGGCAACGTGCCGGTGGCGAAGGCCTTCTTGACCTCTTCAATCGTTGCGGATCTCGGTTCCGGGTTTGCCGCAGGCAGAGGCCCCCCCATTTCCATCGCGGTCGATGATGTCTTCTCCGGGGATTCGAGGTCGCGTTCCTCTGCCGGGATATGCGCCGCTCTCGGAGCGGCTGCCAGGATGTCCCTGAGCGCCGATGTCACGGGTAAATGCCCGTTCAAATCCGTGTTTGTGTGATGCCATGCATGCGGAACGCGTCTATCTGCGTGGATAAAGGCTCGTGAGTTCATCTCGCCGAACCAGTCCCATTCACCCATGACATCGACGACATCGGTGAAGGCTGGCGGCATGGCGATGCGCGCGCCTATCGTGATGATCTTCATGTTTCGGGCCAGTTCCTCAATCCGTGGCTCATCCTGTTTGCACAGCTCGTGCAGCGCGGCGGAGAGCACGAGATTGCCCTTGGAATGGCCGGCCAGCAGGTGGAAGGAGAGGCGGGGATCGCCAAGCAGAGCCTGCACCGTTCGGGTATCGAGGCTGGTGCGGGCAGCTGATTCTCCGCCTTGTGCCCCGACCTTGGGGCGGCCGGCAAGATCGTCCAATGTTTCCAGGAACGGACGTAGTCCCTTCAGATGGGAGAAAAAGAACAGGCCGCCAAACGTCTCGGTGATGATATCCGCGATGCCGTAGCCGGAGACGACAACGGCGACAGGCGCCTGGATTGCGTCGGCGACATTGCGGGCAAAGGCCGCGGCGCCCAATGCTGAACCACCGATGCCAGCGACGGCAAGGGCCTGCATCCTGGCGCCACCGCGCAACACGAATTCATCTACGGTCTCGCAAAGGCTTATCGCAGCCCCGCCGCTTGGCGGGACGATCATGATGGCGCCTTCGGCGGCCAGAGAGTCGCTGATGTAGAAGGCTTCTTCCGGCGTGATCACCTTGATGTCGTAGAACATTGCGTCGAGCGCGAGATTCCGCTGGCGGAGACCTTCGAGCGCGAGATTGCGGCCGGGCGAGTGCTGTAGCCGCTCGGGGAGGCTCAAGCTGCGCGCGAACTGCGTGAGAGAGAGTGTGAATGCCGTCTGGAACATGGGTCACCTCGCCAAGGCTGCCTGAGTTAGAGCATTCCAGGGAGAAGCTTCTCACACTTTATTAGGCGTGCCAACGCCTATCGGGGTGCGACATTCGGGCTCGGTACCGACATCGGCGACCATTGCGTCTGCCGCAGGGCTTCGCCTGAGATCATGGCGGTCGACATGGCGACGTTGATGGAGCGTTGGCCCTCGACCATCGGGATCAGAATGCGGCCGTCGGCCTTGTCGTGGACATGCTCCGGCACACCGGCGCTCTCACGGCCGAAGAGAAGAATATCGTCGCCGCGGAAGGCGAAATCGGTATAGCGATCCGCCGCCTTGGTGGAGGCCAGCACCAGCCGCCGCCCGCTTTCCAGGCGCCATGCCTCGAAGCGCTCCCAGTTGACGTGTCTGGTAAGGCTGACGGCTGCAAGGTAATCCATGCCGGCGCGCTTCAGGTTGCGGTCCGATATGTCGAAGCCTGCCGGCTCGATGATATCGACACCGAGGCCGAGGCAGGCGGCCAGGCGCAGGATCGTGCCGGTGTTGCCGGGAATGTCGGGCTGATAGAGGGCGATACGAAGCATGGTCATTGGTTGCAACTAGCGAAATCGCCAGGATTTGTCTTCGATTTTCGATGAGGTTTCGACTTTTGTGATGCCTTCCATCAGCAGAATTGAAGATTTCAGCCCATTTTTAAGGCATATTTCGCTTTTCAAAGCCGAGAATAAGCGCTAGAAGACGGGCGCTCTACAACTTGCGAAAGAGGAGGCTCAGATGGATATCTCGTTTGTGATGATGCGCCTCCGTGCCGTAGACCCACGGCTCTGATCAAGGCGCTCCCGGGCGCACTTTCGCAGTAAAAAACCCCCTTTTGATCCATTTCGCGGCCAGCATGGCCTCGTTCTTTCATCGCCCGGCCACCATATCAGTCTGCGACCTTTAGGCGCAGCAGGTGGTCAAAAGGTCGAGTCTCTGGAGCATTGCAATGTTTGGCTGGTTTGAACGCCGACTAAATCCATTTCCGAGCGAGATACCGGACGCTCCGCCGCGCGGTCTTGTTGCCTTCTGCTGGCACTACACCAAGCCGGCCGCGCCCTGGCTGATTGCCATGAGCGTCCTCACCATGTCGATCGCGATCGGCGAGGTGGCGCTGTTCCAGTTCCTCGGCGATATCGTCGATTGGCTGACGAAGGCCGATAGGGCGACCTTCCTGCAAACGGAATGGACCAAGCTGTTCTGGATGGGAGCGATGGTGCTTGTCGGCCTGCCGCTTGCGGCGGCGCTCGACAGCTTCATCATGCACCAGGTACTGATCGGCAACTATCCGATGATCGCACGCTGGCAGATGCATCGCTTCCTGCTGCGTCACAGCATGACCTTTTTTGCCAATGAGTTCGCGGGCCGTGTCGCCACCAAGGTGATGCAGACCTCGCTTGCCGTGCGCGAAACCGTCATGAAGCTCCTCGACGTTTTCGTCTATGTGGTCACGTACTTCCTGTCGATGATCTTCGTCATTGCAATGGCGGACTGGCGACTGGTGATTCCGATCGTGATCTGGCTCGGCATCTACATCGGCATCGTCTCCTACTTCGTGCCGAAACTGCGCAAGATCGCCGCGCAGCAGGCCGATGCGCGTTCGACGATGACGGGACGTGTCGTCGACAGCTACACCAACATTGCGACGGTGAAGCTGTTTTCGCATGCGGGCCGCGAGGAGAGCTACGCCCGGGCCGGCATGGAGGAATTCCTCGACACCGTGCACAAGCAGATGCGCAAGATCACGCTGTTCAACGCTGCTGTTTACACCAACAATTGCGCGGCGCTGTTCATCGTTTCGGCACTGTCGATCTGGTTCTGGCTCAACGGCTCGATCGCAGTCGGTTCGATCGCCATCGCCATCGGCCTTGCCATGCGCATCAACGGCATGTCGCAATGGGTGATGTGGGAAGTCTCGGCGCTCTTCGAAAACATCGGCACCGTCTATGACGGTATGGAAATGATGACCAAGCCGCATGACATCGTCGACCAGCCGGCGGCCGCACCGATCACGGCCAAGCAGGGCGCCATCCGCTTCGACCACATTCGCTTCCACTACGGCAAGGCGAAGGGTGTCATCGAGGATCTGAGCCTGGATATCCGTGCCGGTGAAAAAGTGGGTCTCGTCGGTCGCTCAGGCGCCGGCAAGACGACGCTGATGAACCTGCTGCTGCGGTTCTACAATCTGGAGAGTGGACGCATCACCATCGACGGTCACGATATTGCCGAGACGACGCAGGACAGCCTGCGTTCGCTGATCGGCGTGGTGACGCAGGATACCTCGCTGCTGCACCGCTCGATCCGCGACAACATCGCCTATGGCCGTCCGGACGCGACCGACGAAGAGGTGATCCAGGCGGCCAAGCGCGCCAATGCCTGGGAATTTATCGAAGGTCTGGTCGACTTGCAGGGCCGTGCCGGGCTCGATGCCCAGGTCGGCGAGCGTGGCGTCAAGCTCTCCGGCGGGCAGCGGCAGCGCATCGCGATCGCCCGCGTCTTCCTGAAGGACGCGCCGATCCTGGTGCTCGACGAGGCTACCTCGGCGCTCGATTCCGAAGTGGAAGCGGCTATCCAGGAAAACCTCTTCGCGCTGATGCACGGCAAGACGGTGATCGCCATCGCGCATCGCCTGTCGACGCTGACCGAGATGGACCGCCTTATCATTCTCGACAAGGGCCGGATCATCGAAACTGGCACGCATCAGGAGCTGGTCGAGAACCGCGGCATCTACGCCGAGCTCTGGAGCCGCCAGTCCGGCGGTTTCCTCGCCGACCATGAAGAGGCTGAGGCGGCAGCAGAGTAATTGATCAGGCAACCGGGGCGCTGTGGCGCCCGGTTGCTGTTTTTCTCTAAAGACCATTTTCCCAAGATCCAAAACGCAACAGAGAAATCCGGGAGACGATGCGCGCTAACGGCTTGCAAGAGCAAGCTGTATCGCGAGCGCTCCGAAGGCGGTCGCGAAGCTTCGGCGCATCCATGACTGAACAGTCGGATTTGAGACGATATGGCGGCGCAGATAGGCTGCGAACACACCATATCCTGCGAAAATGATGAAGGTGAGTGCCATGAAGATCATGCTTAGCTTCAACATCAGCGCGATCGCGTTTGGCTGACCCGGCGTCACGAATTGCGGCAGGAAGGCGAAGAAAAAGATCGACAATTTTGGATTAAGCAGATTGATCAGGATTGCCGAGGCAACCACCTGCCGTGTGCTCTTGTCGGTCGGTACGCCGTCAATGCGCAGAATGCCCCGCTCCCGAAACATCGACCAGGCCATGTAAAGCAGATAGGCGACCCCGAGCCATTTGAGGCTTTGGAACGCCATGGCGCTGGTGTGCAGCAGCGCGGCAAGGCCGCTTATTGCGGCCAGCAGATGCGGGATGATGCCGAGCGTGCAGCCGAAGGCGGCGACCACACTTGCCCTCGCACCGCCCGATAATCCGGCTGCGAGCGTATAGATTGCTCCGGTGCCTGGAGAGGCAACGATGATGAGGGTGGTTATCAGAAACTCCCAGCTCATGCGATTGCCCGGTTTGTTAAGGGAAAGGCGCGCACTGATGACGGATGCCGTGGATGTATCAGGTCGATGTGTGAGGGAATTGGGGGCATGAATCTCTCTCGATGATGGCTTGAAGCAATATCGAGGTGCCGTGCACTCCGGTCTTGAACGAAATTGCGCGCTGCTCGCCGTTCAATCATAACGCACGGACGCGGCATTCTAACGAAAATGTAACCTTCGCCACGGGCTGCCTTTACTTTCCGAACCTCCGGAAATTCCCTATATCGCTGTTATGCTTATCCGTTCCGTGTATCGCCTGTTCGAGACCTGGATTGATCCCTACTACCGCAGCGGCGATCTCAGGCCGCCGCGGTCGCTTGGAGCCTTCATCTGGTATTATGTTGGACAGGCCAAGGGGCCGTTCCTGGCTATGGCGGCGCTTGGCGGGGCGGTGGCGATGCTGGAGGCGGCGCTCTTCTGGTTCGTCGGCCATCTGGTCGACATTCTCGACAAGGTGAAGCCGGGCGAAGGCTGGAGTGGGCTGCTCGCCGGCCACGGCGCGGCGCTTCTCGGCATGGTCTTCGTCGTGCTCGTGGTGCGCTTTGTGATCGTCAGCCTCGGTGCGCTCGTCGAGGAACAGGTGGTCGTTCCCGGCTTCCTCAATCTTGTGCGCTGGCAGGCGTATCGGCATGTGGCCCGGCAATCGGTCGAATTCTTCCAGAACGATTTTTCCGGCCGTGTCGTCACCAAGGTCTGGTCGGCAGGGCAGGCGACGGGTGATCTTGTCGTGTCGTTGCTGCAAGTGGTCTGGTTCATTATCATCTATGCCGCTTCGACGATTGCCTTGGTCGGCGGCCTCGACTGGCGGCTGGCACTGGTGATCACGATCTGGATCGGCGTCTTTTCGCTATTGGCCCGCCATTTCGTGCCGCGCATCCGGCAGCATGCGCGCAATGCCGCCGAGGCATCCTCGATGCTGAACGGCCGCATGGTCGACGCCTATGCCAATATCCAGACGCTGAAGCTCTTCGGACGGGAAGAGCAGAACGACGATTATATCCGCAGAGGCTTCGACCGCTTCCAGGCCGCCGTTATGCCCTTTACGCGGCTGCTGACCGGCGTGCGTTCGTCGCTGGCGCTGCTGTCAGGCGTGATGATCACCACCATCGGGGCGCTCGCCGTGCACCTCTGGCTGTCGGGCGAGATCTCGACCGGTGGCGTTGCCTTCACGCTCAGCATGGTGCTGCGGCTCAACATGCTCTTCGGCCGCATGATGTCGCAGTTCAACGCCATCATGCGCAATCTCGGCACGATCCAGAATTCGGCCGAGATGATTTCCGAGCCCATTGGGCTGGTCGATCGGGCCGATGCCAAGGATCTGGCAACAACAGGCCCGGAAATCCGCTTCGAGAATGTGACTTTTCATTATGGGCGCGGCGGCGGCATCATCGATAATTTCTCTCTCACCGTGCGTGCGGGAGAGAAGGTCGGTATCGTCGGCCGTTCAGGGGCGGGCAAGACGACGCTCGTCAATCTGTTGCTACGCTTCTACGACCTTGAAGGCGGCCGCATCCTGATCGACCGCCAGAATATTGCCGATGTGCGGCAGGAGTCGCTGCGCGGTGCTATCGGCATGGTGACGCAGGATACGGCACTTCTCAATCGATCCATTCGCGACAACATCCTCTTCGGTCGGCCGGATGCCAGCGACGAGCAGATGGTGGAAGCGGCGCGGCAGGCCGAGGCGGACAAGTTCATCACCACCCTGGAGGATCAGAAGGGGCGGGCTGCCTATGCCGCCCATGTCGGCGAGCGCGGCGTCAAGCTTTCGGGCGGCCAACGTCAGCGCATCGCCATCGCCCGAGTCATGCTGAAAGACGCGCCGATTCTTGTACTCGACGAGGCGACATCGGCATTGGACTCGGAGGCCGAGGCGGTCCTGCAGGCCAATCTCGATACGCTAATGAAGGGCAAGACCGTTCTGGCGATCGCGCATCGGCTCTCGACCATTGCCAAGCTCGACCGGCTTGTTGTCATCGACAGGGGCGAGATCATCGAGATGGGGACCCATGACGAGCTGATTACCCGTGGCGGCCTCTATTCCGAGTTGTGGGCGCGTCAGTCCGGCGGCTTCATCGCGGCGGAGGCCGACTAACCAGAATCGATATACTGACGATGAAGGTCCTTCGATATCAACGTCTTATCGCGGAATGTCGAACTCCGTCATCAGGCCGAAATGGTTAGAGCCTATGGCATCCGGAATCTGCTTGACGGATATCAGCCGCAGCGGTGCGCGGGCAAAGACATGATCGATGGCGATACCAAGGGCGCCGGCTTCGATCGGCCAGGTCGCCGGTTCGGGAAACACATGGCGCAGGCCGGTCGCGGCCAAAAACTCACGCATGTCGGGCGCAATAACGGAAGCATTGAAATCCCCGGCCAGAATCAGCGGGTCGCTCATGCCATTGACGCGCCGAGCGAGGAGATCAAGTTCGTTTTCATGGAAGTCGTCGAAATAGGGCTTGCTCAAATGGGTGGTGACGAAATTGACCGGCTGCCCATCCATGTCAATATTCGACAGGATGAAGCGATTGTTCCAGAGGCCGCCGATGCTGCGGATTTCCTGTGTGCGGAACGGTCTCTTCGATAGCAGCAGGGAATCGCAGTCCGGCGTCATCGCGCCGCAGCCGATGCGATAAGGATAAAGCTGCGTGATGCGGTCCATCTGTGACAGGATCGGCTCCGCCTCGAAAACTTCAACGACATCAGCCTGCGAGGCGAGGATGAAGTCGGCAATGCGTGCGCCATTCTCGAAATTATCGTTCTCAATGTTGAACGAGAGAAGCTTGTAGCGTTTGGCTTGCGCCGAGGGCGTCTCCGCGATCGCCGGGGCGGCGAATTCCCGCAGCATCACGACGGAATGGACGCAGAGCGCTATGCCCGCTGCGAGGATGAGCGCCGCGTACCAGTGCCGCTTGAAGATGAGCGCGATCAGGGCAAGGGCGATCGCCACCAGGCTGAAATGGGTCTGCAGGCTTTCAAAGAAGGCCAGTATCCACAAATGGACGGCATAACGAGCCGCCAGAATGCCGACCGCAAGAGTGGAAAGGACCGAGAATACGCAGTGGGCCGTATGTTTCATCAAGCGTCTCGAGTCTCAATTTGCAGTGCTATGGCGGCGCTGCGCGATTATCGCGTCGGCTGATAAATCGTGCATGAAGTGCATGCGGCTTTCGGAGGCGGAAAGGCGAGGGTTGTCCAAGCCTGCTGGTGAATTCTATTTATATGTGCTGCGATGCGGCATGAAAATCATTGTTTATTTCGCTCTGCAACATAAAAAACTGTCATGCGAATTGCTTGCTTTTTCATGATCTTAACGTCTTGGCGCGGGCAAGGAAGATCTGAGGCTCGGCCCTTGCGACGCAATAGCGCAGTTTTGCCGCGACATTGTGCCCTCTCCCCTTGCCAAGACTGGACATAATTTGCGATGAAGCTTAGAACGCAGCGGGTTACGGAGGAATCTATGGCGGAATTATGGTCGCCACGATTCGCTGTTGGTGAGGGGTACCGCGGTTTTGCCGTGGTTTGCGGGAAGAGGATGTGCAGCGTTGAGCGAGCATAGTACGACAAGTGAATCCACCGGCGAGCCAACTCGTCGCGATTTCCTTTATTTGACGACCGGGATGGCCGGTGCGGTCGGCGCGGTTGCCGTCGCTTGGCCGTTTATCGATCAGATGCGGCCGGACGCATCGACACTCGCTCTTGCTTCCATTGAAGTCGACGTGTCGAGCCTGGAGCCTGGCATGTCCCTGACGGTGAAATGGCGCGGCAAGCCCGTCTTCATCCGCAACCGGACGCAAAAGGAAATCGACGATGCCAAGGGCACCCAGATTTCCGAACTGAAAGATCCCATCGCCCGCAATGCCAACCTTCCTGCCGATGCGCAGGCGACCGATGTCGCCCGCTCAGCTGGCGACGGCAAGGAAAACTGGCTCGTGATGATCGGTGTGTGCACCCATCTCGGTTGCATCCCGCTCGGTCAGGCAGGGGAATACGGCGGGTGGTTCTGTCCCTGTCATGGTTCCGTCTATGATACCGCCGGTCGCATCCGCCATGGGCCTGCGCCGCAAAACCTCTTCATACCGCAATATGCGTTCACGTCTGAAAAGAAGATCAAGGTCGGTTGAGGGGGAGCTGAATCATGAGTGGTCATTCGTCTTACGAGCCATCCACAGGGCTCGAAAAATGGGTAGACGCGCGGCTTCCACTGCCGCGTATGGTCTACGATAGTTTCATCGCCTATCCTGTCCCGCGCAACCTGAACTATGCCTATACGTTCGGCGCCATGCTGGCCGTCATGCTGGTTCTGCAGATCCTGACCGGCGTCGTGCTTGCCATGCATTATGCGGCGGATACGACGGTCGCCTTCAACTCGGTCGAAAAGATCGTGCGTGACGTCAATCACGGCTGGCTGCTGCGCTACATGCATGCCAACGGAGCGTCGTTCTTCTTCGTCGCCGTCTATCTGCACATCGCCCGCGGCCTCTACTACGGCTCGTATAAGGCGCCGCGCGAAATCCTCTGGATCCTCGGCGTTATCATCTATCTGCTGATGATGGCGACGGCCTTCATGGGCTACGTTCTGCCCTGGGGTCAGATGTCCTTCTGGGGCGCGACCGTCATCACCGGCTTCTTCTCGGCCTTCCCATGGGTGGGTGACTGGATCCAGACGTTCCTGCTCGGCGGCTTTGCCGTCGACGATCCGACGCTCAACCGCTTCTTCTCGCTGCACTATCTGCTGCCGTTCATGATCGCAGGCGTTGTTATCCTGCACATCTGGGCGCTGCATGTGACCGGCCAGACGAACCCGACCGGCGTCGAAGTCAAGCTGAAGACCGATACCGTGGCCTTCACGCCCTATGCGACGCTGAAGGATGCGCTTGGCGTTTCCGTGTTCCTGCTGGTGTTCGCCTATTTCGTCTTCTACCTGCCGAACTTCCTCGGCCACGCCGACAACTACATCCCGGCCAATCCGCTGAAGACGCCGGCCCACATCGTTCCGGAATGGTACTTCCTGCCGTTCTACGCGATGCTGCGCTCGATCACCTTCAACATCGGACCGATCGACTCCAAGCTCGGCGGCGTTCTGACGATGTTCGGTGCGATCATCGTGCTGTTCTTCCTGCCATGGCTCGATACGTCGAAGATCCGTTCGGCCGTCTATCGTCCCTGGTACAAGCTGTTCTTCTGGCTGTTCATCGCCGACGCCATCTTGCTCGGCTGGCTCGGCTCGCAGCCGGCGGAAGGCATCTACACCACGGCAGCGCAGTTCGCGACGCTGTTCTACTTCCTGTTCTTCCTCGTCGCCATGCCGGTTCTCGGCCTCGTCGAGACACCGAGGCGGGTTCCAAACTCGATTACGGAAGCGGTTCTTGAAAAGCAGAACGGCAAAGTTGCCGCTCCGGCGCAAGCATAACCGGCGATAGAGGAAGAAAACGATGAAAAAACTTATTGTCGGCCTTCTGTCGCTCACACTCATCGGCGGTGCTGCTACCGCCGTTGCAGTGGCCGCAGAAACGAAGCCTGCGGCGGAGAGCGAAACGCCGCATTATCCGCTGAAGGAGCCGCGCGAACAGCACTGGAGCTTCTCCGGCCCGTTCGGCTATTATGACAAAGCCCAGCTTCAGCGTGGCCTCAAGGTCTATACCGAAGTCTGTTCCGCCTGCCATTCGATGAAGCTGGTGGCTTACCGCACACTGGGCGACCTCGGCTATTCCGAGGCGCAGGTGAAGGCCTTCGCTGCCAACTACGAAGTGCAGGACGGGCCGAACCCTCAGGGTGAGATGTTCACCCGCAAGGCGCTTCCATCGGATCATTTCAATTCGCCGTTCCCGAACGACGAGGCCGCTGCTGCTTCCAACAACGGGGCGGTGCCGCCTGACATGTCGCTGCTGGCCAAGGCGCGTGAAATCGAACGCGGCTTCCCGCAGTTCATCTTCGACATCTTCACCCAATACCAGGAAGGCGGCCCGGACTATATCTACTCGCTGCTGACCGGCTACGAAGATGCACCGGCCGGTTTCAAGGTGCCGCAGAACTCGCACTACAATCCGTATTTCGATGCGGCCGCGACGTTTGCGATGCCGAAGCCGCTTTCCGACGGGCAGGTGACCTATGACGATGGCTCGCCGCAGACGGTGGACCAGTATGCGCGCGACGTGTCTGCTTTCCTGATGTGGACTTCCGAGCCGCATCTTGAGGATCGCAAGCATCTCGGCTTCATGGTGATCATATTCCTGCTGATCTTCTCGATCCTGATCTATCTCACCAAGCGTTCCGTCTATGCCAAGGCTGGCGCTCACTAAGTATTGCGATGATTGAACGAAGAGGCGGCCGGTCGAGGCCGCCTTTTTTGTTGGTATAGCGCCCGGCTCTTGATAGGGTGCCGCCGGCCCTATCACAGCCTGAGAGTACATATTTCATGAACACTATTGCTTCGGAGCTCGCTGCCAGCATTCGCTCCATTCCGGACTATCCCAAGCCCGGCATTATCTTTCGCGACATCACGACCATGCTCGGCGATGCCAGGGCGTTCCGCCGCGCTGTCGATGCGCTGGTGCAGCCCTATGCCGGCTCGAAGGTCGACAAGGTCGCCGGCATGGAAGCGCGCGGCTTCATTCTCGGGGGAGCGGTTGCGCATCAGTTGTCGGCCGGCTTCGTACCGATCCGCAAGAAGGGCAAGCTGCCGCACGATATCGTCCGGATCGCCTACAGCCTCGAATACGGCGTCGACGAAATGGAGATGCATCGCGATGCGGTCAATCCCGGCGAAAGGGTTATTCTGGTCGACGATCTGATCGCCACGGGCGGAACGGCCGTCGGCGCAACGAAGCTACTGCGCCAGATCGGCGCCGAAGTCGTTGCCGCCTGCTTCGTCATCGATCTGCCTGACCTCGGCGGGCGCAAGAAGCTTGAGGAACTGGACGTGCCGGTTCACACGCTGGTGGAATTCTCCGGTCACTGACCGGGATGTTCGAATGGCTTGTGGGGCAGCGTGATCGCGCCCCGCAAGGTTCTATTCAAAGGCCAACACGGTGCTTTCGAAGCGCAGGGCTGGTGCGCCGTGCTGGTTCACTCCGTCACACGCAAGCGTATAGAGCGCCCAGCCGGGCCGTGAGGCCAACGGGCGGCTGCCGAGGATCGTGATGCCATAGGTGATGGTGTCGCCTGCAAAGACCGGGCGCAGCCATTGCAGCGTCTTGAAACCCGGCGAGGGTCCGAGAGTGGGTGGCGTCTTACCCTCCGCGATCAGCCGGGCCATCTCGGATTTCCAGTAATCGACGAAGCTGCGCATCCACATTGAACAGCTATGCCAACCGGAAGCGCAAAGGCCACCGAACAGGGTTTCCTTGGCTGCTTCGGCATCCATATGGAAGATCTGCGGATCGAAGCGCGATGCAAACCGGACGATGCTTTCGGGGGTGAACGTATGGCTGCCGATCTCGACGCGCTCGCCGATTTTATAGAGCTCGCTCATCTTCATGCCGATACCTCCGTGCCTGCACGCATGCGGATCATCGTCGAGTTTTCCCCGAGGCACACGAGCTCGCCATTCTGATTTTCGATCTCGTGGCGGAACTTGACGATGCCGATGCCGGGGCGTGAGCGCATGGGCCGCGCTTCCAGCACGATGGACCGGCCGGATAGCGTATCATCCGCCAGAACCGGCTTCTTCCACTCCATGAAATCGATGCCGGGCGCACCCTGTGCATCGGCTTTAAGGAGATAGGAATCGCACATCATGCGCATGAACATTGCCGAGGTATGCCAGCCGGAGGCGGCAAGACCGCCAAGGATGCTGGCGCGGCCCGCTGCCTCATCCAGATGCATCGGCTGCGGGTCGAATTCCCCAGCAAATTCGATAATTTCAGCCGCTGTCACATGTTTGGGGCCGAGCGGAAATTCCTGCCCTTGCTGGAAGTCTTCATAGGCCAGTTTCGTCATGTCTGCCGCCATCCTCCGCATCGCTTTCGTCGGCAATGGCATAGCCGGTGGCAATGGCGCAAGTATTTTCATGGCTTAGGGAGACGAGGACTGTTGCCGAACGGCGATTGGTCCCCGGCTGCTCTTGATTGTGTGCGGGCGATATGTTGAGGCTTGGTGGTGGCGAGATGACATGGGGATATGAATGAGCGATCTTAAAATCGCATTGGACGAGGCTGCCGGCGAGGGGATTATTTCCTCCGATCAGGCCGCACGGCTGCTGCCTTACCTGAGCGACAGGAATATCGGGGCGCTGGCGGTGACGGGCGCTCTTTCGGAGCTGCGTTCGACGGATGCGCCCAATCCATTGGAAGAAACGGAAGCGCCACGCTTTGTCCGAGGCTTCCATGATGTGCTCATCACTATCGGCATCGTCGTCCTGCTTGTCGGCCTGTGGGGAGTGGCGAACCACTCCGTATCGCTGCTGGCGATCGGTATACTGGCGGAAATCCTGGTGCGGCGCCAACGGCTGGCACTGCCGGCTGTGGTCCTGACCATTGCACTTGTAAACTGGCTTATTCAGACGATGATAGGCTATATCGGCACAATGCCGTCGCTGTTCGCCGATTTCACCCATGGTGCGATCGTGCTGGTCGCGCCATTCCCGATCATGCTGGCCTTGTTCTATTGGCGTTACCGCGTGCCGCTGTCGCTGGCATTGCTGCTCTTCTCACTGTTCGGTTTGCTGCTCGCGGCAGTCTTCTACGCCGTTGGCTCGGTGCTCGGCTCCTCGGACGTGCTGACCGACTATCCGCTCCTGACGCTTGTCATATTGTTTGCGGCGGCGCTTGGCAGCTTTGCCCTGGCGATGCGCTTCGATCTGAGCGATCCGCAGCGGCGGACGCGCCGTTCCGACGTGGCATTCTGGCTGCATCTCGTGACCGCGCCGGCTTTGCTCTATTCAACGATCCTGCTGGTTCTGCGCTTGCAGCTTGCCAATAGCGGCGTCGTGTTCACTAATCTCACGAATGTCTTCTTCGGCGGCTATCTGCAGGCGTTTACGGTGTTGGCGGTTGTCCTGGTGATGATGCTCATCGGCCTTATCATCGATCGCCGCGCCTTCGTCACCGCCGGCCTCGTATCGCTCGGCCTCGCGACCGGCGCCATTCTCAGGCACAACGAGGCCGGTCTCGACAAGATCGGTTTCCTGGTGTTGATGATTGTCGGTCTGGTGGTGCTTGTCATCGGTATCGGCTGGGCGGATCTGCGCCGCATTGTCGTGCGGCGGTTGCCGTTGTCGATACAGGGAAAATTACCGATCCTTCGTTGACGGTCAGTCGCGGCCGGAGGCCTGTGCCTCTGACAACAGCCATGTTCTGAAGGCGATGACATCCGGCCGGTCGGCGACGGCTCCGGGGCAGACAAACCAGTAGCTGAAATCATTCGGCAAGGTCATGTCAAATGGCTGGACAAGGCGTCCGTCCCGCAGCGCCGTTCCCGCGAGAAACAGCCTGCCGAGTGCCACGCCCTGGCCGTCCATTGCGGCTTGCAGCATCTGTGCATGGTCGTTGAAAATCATGCCGGGCAAGGGTTCGCGATGAGAAACGCCGGCCTGATTGAGCCAGCGCGACCAAGCGTCACGAGGCGTATCATGCAGCAGGCTGGCTCGAAGCAACTGGTCGGGCGTCTTCAGGTCCAGCGTGGCCGCCAGGGAAGGCGTGCAGACGGGACTCAATGCCTCATGGGCAATGAGATATGTCTTGAGGCCGCGCCACCGCCCCAGCCCGGAGCGAATGGCAATGTCGAAGCCATCGCTCGAAAAGTCCCAGCTTTCGGGCGAACTGCTCAGCCGCAGATCGATATCGGCATGGCGCTCCCGAAATGTTTTCAGACGCGGCACCAGCCAGGAAGAGGCAAAGGACGGAAGAACCGTCAGGCGCAGAGGGCCGTTCTGGCGACTGCCGACGGTGGATGAGGCCGCCGCCAGTCGGTCCAATATCTCGCTCACCTCCATCAGGAAGGTGCTGCCCTTGTCCGTCAGGCGGAGAGAATGCCCGGCGCGCTCAAAGAGTTTTACGCCAAGCCAGTCTTCGAGCAGGTGAACCTGATGGCTGATGGCCGCCTGCGTGACACAAAGCTCGTCGGCGGCGCGGGTGAAGTTCAGATGCCTCGCACCGGCTTCAAAAGCGCGGACAGCCCCGAGTGGTGGCAAGCGGCGCATGCTCGATTACCCCTGTTTATCGAGGCCATGAAAATAGATCATTTTTCTTCGTGATGAAAGTCGTGTTTCTGGCATCCGCAAGGCGCTGTTTCCGCCCGTTTCGGAACCGAGGACGTGATGATCAGTTTGGAAATTTGGTTGCTTTTTCTAGGCTACACCGTGCCGCTGGTGATCAGCCCCGGTCCGGGCAATACGATCCTGACAAGCATGGGCGCGCGCTTCGGCGTGAAGGGCTCAGGGCCGTTCTGGCTCGGATTTGAGGCGGGCAATGTGGCCCTGTGTCTGATCTATGGCTTCGGGCTTGGACAACTGGCGCATGCCTATCCGCTGTTTGGTGCGGCATTGAAGTGGGCCGGTATCGTCTATCTGCTCTATCTGGCGTGGACCTTCATCAGATCGACGACAAAGCCATCCAGATACGGTGAAAAGGGCCACGGACGATTGGGTCTTGCCGATGGCTTCGTGTCAGTTCTGCTCAATCCGAAAATTCATTCGATGGTATTGGCGATGTTCACGCAATTCCTCGACAGTGGCCATCTTGTCGGGCAGGTCACCCAATTGACCCTGGCATTTCTGGTTGTCTCCATCATCTGCCATTTTTTGTGGATCTATCTCGGCGCAACCGTTCTCGGCGGCCTCCGCTCTGAAAAGGAGCAACGGATACAGGGCTGGGCGTTCGCGCTGTGCATGATCGTCGTGGCAGGTTTCACGGTGCGCGGGTAAACGCGCACCATGAGCAGATGCTTTTGAGGATTACGTGTTGAAACGGAAGTGGATGACGTCGCCGTCCTGGACGACATATTCCTTGCCTTCGTCGCGCGCCTTGCCTGCTTCCTTGGCGCCGACTTCGCCATTGAAGGCGATGTAGTCTTCATAGGCGATGGTATTGGCGCGAATGAAGCCGCGCTCGAAATCCGAATGGATGACGCCCGCTGCCTGCGGAGCCTTGGTGCCGCGCTCGATCGTCCAGGCGCGCGTTTCCTTCGGCCCGACGGTGAAGTAGGTGATGAGGTGCAGCAGCTTGTAGCCGGCGCGGATCAACCGGTCGAGGCCGGCTTCATCGAGACCGAGCGCCGAGAGGAATTCGATGGATTCGTCTTCGGGCAGCTGTGCCACTTCCGCCTCGATGGCGGCGGAGATGATGACAACTTCCGAATTCTGCTCCTTGGCCATGGCGGCAACGGCAGCCGTGTGCTCGTTGCCGGTCACGGCATCGGCCTCGGCGACGTTGCAGACATAGAGAACCGGATGCGAAGTCAGAAGGTTGAGGCTCTTGAGGATGCGGAGTTCTTCGGCATCGAGCTTCGACAGCAGCGCGCGCACCGGCTTGCCTTCGTTCAGCAGGCTGAGCGAGGCTTCCATGATCGGCAGCATCGCCATGGATTCCTTGTCCTTGCTGGTGGCGCGCTTGCGCATCTGCTCGGTGCGGCGTTCCAGGCTCTCAAGATCAGAGAGCATCAGCTCGGTCTCGATCGTCTCGGCGTCGGCGACCGGATTGATACGGCCTTCGACATGGGTGATGTCGCTGTCTTCGAAGCAACGCAGCACGTGCACGATGGCGTCGACTTCGCGGATATTGGCGAGGAACTGGTTGCCCAGACCTTCACCCTTTGAAGCGCCGCGCACGAGGCCGGCGATATCGACGAAGGAGATGCGCGTCGGGATCAGTTCCTTCGACTTGGCGATGTCGGCAAGCTTGCGCATGCGCGGATCCGGAACCGCGACTTCACCCGTGTTCGGCTCGATCGTGCAGAACGGATAATTCGCCGCCTGCGCCGCCGCCGTCTTGGTCAGCGCGTTGAACAGAGTAGACTTGCCGACATTCGGGAGTCCGACGATACCGCATTTGAAACCCATGGCACCTTGTCCATATCTTGAAAATCTTTGCAGTGCGTATGAGGGAACGGCCGGTGCGGGTCAAGTCTTGAGCGGAAAGCGGGCCGGTTTTCGCAGCAGAAAGGCCACTTTGGTGGTGCAGAAGCCGCCCGAGAGATTTCGGGCGGCTCAATTATCAAAGTCGGAACACCTTCACTTCGTTGCCGCGTTCAAGTTCCTTATTGGCCAGGAAGAGCGCGGTTTTCGCATTCTGGCTTTCCCGCTCGGCCAGCAGCAGCAAGATGGCCTGCAGCCGCCGGATGGCGAGCGCCTTGTTGCGGTGTTGAGAGCGTTCATCGCGGCACATGACGGTGATGCCGGTCGGGACATGGACTGCCCTGACCGCGCTGTCTGTCGTGTTTTGATGCTGCCCGCCGGGACCTCCGGCGCGCAGCGTTTCGAAGCGAATGTGGTTCATGTTGATGGTCGTTGTTGCATTCGCTGTATCGGCCAGTTCGATGCGCTTGACGCCGATGAACCAGTTCTGCCGCTTGTGCCCAGGCCTCAGTTTGCTCTTGAAGATGAAGCGGATCGAGCCGCAATAATCCGCCGCCAGGGTCTTGGCATCCCTGCCACGCAGCGTGACGATTGCTGAAACCGGGCCATGCCGGTCCGGTTGCTGCGAGGCTGCTATCTCGATTTCGCAGTCTCTGGCCTGCGCCTCCCTTTCGAGAATGGAGAGCAGCGATTTGAGTGCGACACGGCATTCAGCCGGGCCGTTGCCCGAGGTAGCAAGGAGATGGATATCAGCCATTCTTGCGCCTCCCACTCATCCTGCGATCACGCACGCGGTCCCGCTTGAGCTCGTCGTGATCGACGCTCGTCTTCTTGTAGGTAATGAGCGGCTTCATCGAGGCGAGTGGTCGCACAAGGCCATGGCCTGCAAGATCTTCAAGGACTTGCCCTGCATTCTTGTAGGCACTGGCCGCCTCTTCGACGGCAAGTTTGCGGTCGTCGCAAATGGCGATGCCGCCCCATTGGTTTCGCAACAACGCCTCCCGTTCCGAGCGGGTAACGCCAATGCGGCCATGCATGTTGCGGCGGTCGTATTTGCGCCCGGCTCCGTGCGAAATGGCCCAATGCGATTTTGCGGCGGCGGAGAGAACCTGGACAATGTAGCTCAGGCTGGCTCGGGAGCCGGCAATGGGCGCAACGCCGCCACTCTGAACAGCAGCTGCCCCCTTGTAGTGGACATATCCATCGGTATGCCGACGCACGAGATTGTGCGGGACATCCGCGATCAAGCGCACGTCCGTGCGAAGTACCTCGGCCACTCGTTGCGCAATCATCTGTCGATTGAGCACTGCCCACTCGACGCAGAGATCATGGCGGGTCAGCCATGTCATGCCGGCCTCGGATGCCGGATCCAGGCCATCCGTCATTGCGCCATTCTCGTCGATCGTCCGGTCGAATACGCTGGCTCCCAGGTTGCGCGAACCTGTGTGGACAAGCAGATAGAGCTTCTGCCTATCCAGAAGTTCGGCCGCATCAGGTTGAAGCAGCTCTTCCACGGACTGGATCTCGCAGAAGTGGTTGCCGCCGCCGATCGTACCAAGCGATTCGACATCGGCCTCAAGATCGGCCAGCGGTGCGAATTTTGCGATGTCGGGTGCATCGAAGCCAATATTCTCAAGTTCGCGCAAGGCGGTGGCAGCCTTGTCGATCCTGAATTTGCGTTGCGGCATGTCGAGCTCGAAGAACGCCATGCCGCAGCCGATATCGTTGCCGATCAATTGCGGATAGAGGCGCGACGACAAGGCGGCCATGCCGACCGGGCCGTATTTTCCCGGATGAAGGTCAGGGAAACCGGCGACGGACAGCATGCCTGGAAGCCTTGTGAGCTCCGCAAGCTGCTCCAGCGCCAATCCTTCGATCCAGGATTTTGCCGTAAAATAGTGTGCTATCGCGGCAGGGCGGCTGCAGCGCATAGTGACGGGACCGGAGGCCCCTATGGAATTGCCCATGAATATGATCCCAGGACAGGATAAATATTTTCGGCCTCAAGGCCGATCAAAGGAGCTCACGGCAGCGCATCGACGCTGACTTAAGCTTTTGCCCCTAAGGGGCGCGATGAAATGACGTGCATCATTTGTGCTCCCAGTCCTGAAAAAGTTATGCCGGCTGTATAAGCGAAGCAGAATGGATTGCAAGATCTGTTTTGAGATCCTGACTAGCGGTTGCTTGCAATCCCCCGATCTGCCAACTGTTGCCGGAGCTCACCCTCCTTGAATGGCGTAGTGCGCTGCACTATAATAGCGCTATTACTCCAAAGCCTTTTTCTCTGTCGTCAACGGTGATGCCGATGAGTGACAATGATATTGTCCTGAAACCAAAGACCAAGACGAAGCCGAAGGTCGACAGACCGAAGCTTTACAAAATCATTCTCGTCAATGACGATTACACTCCACGTGAATTCGTCATCATGGTGCTGAAGGCTGTCTTCCGCATGAGCGAGGAGAACGGCTATCGCGTCATGATGACGGCGCACAGGCTCGGCACCTCGGTTGTGATGGTTTGCGCGCGGGATATCGCCGAGACAAAGGCCCAGGAGGCGATCGACCTGGCAAAAAGCGCCGATTTCCCGTTGATGTTCACCACGGAGCCGGAAGAGTAGGGGCCTGCAGCCGGTCAGGCGATGGCGGGGCGACGGATCTGGAAGCCGGTCTTGTCCTGCACGAAGCCGCAATTGGCGTAGAAGCGCAGTGTTGCCGGGTCTTTCGAGCCGGTCAGCAGCATGGCCTTGTAGCAGTTTTTGCCCCAGGCTGTTGTGACGGCCTTCTGGATCACCATCCCGGCAAGGCCGCGCTTGCGATAATCCGAATGCGTGACGACATTCTCGAGCAAGGCATAGGAAGCGCCGCCGCGCGTCAGGTTCGGAATGACCACCAGTGTCACGGAGGACACGGCCTTATCGCCGGCAAAGGCCGCGAAGATCGTCATGCCGGAATGGGCCAGGATTTCAGCGAAGCGGCGCTCCGCGAATGGCAGGTCCAGCATTGGGTCTTCAGCATTGAGATGCTGGTAAAGTGCAAGAAGCGTCGGCAGATCGGCAATCTCTATCGGCCGGATGACGATATCGGCGGCGCTTTCTACGGCTGCTTGCGACATGTCAATTATCCTTCTTGCCGAACATCCTTTTCAGCATCTCCGCCATCGGACCTGTTTCGGGTATTCTCGGCTGGTTATGGTTCCGTGCCTGATGGATATGCGATTTGGCGGTCGCTTTCTTCTCAGGCTTCGGAGCCTCTTCCTCCGCCTTGCCGCCCAAGGCGAGCGCGATCTTGTTCATCAGCTGCGAGTCCTCGCCGCGCACCAGCATGTCGGCATTGTCGGCAAGCGTATCGAACAAGGGGTCGAGCCAGTCCCTGTCCACCTTGGCGAAATCGCCGAGGACGTGATTGTGCACGAGTTCCTTGGCGCCGGGATGACCGATGCCGAGGCGCAGACGCCGATATTCGCGGCCGGAATGGGCGTCGATCGACTTGATGCCGTTGTGGCCGCCATGGCCGCCGCCGGTCTTCAGCCGCGCCTTGGCGGCCGGCAGGTCGAGCTCGTCGTAGATGACCACGAGGTCGGATGGTTCGAGCTTGTAGAAGCGCATGGCTTCGCCGACGGATTCGCCCGAGAGGTTCATAAAGGTCTGCGGCTTTATGAGCAGCACTTTCTGGCCGCCGAGTTCGCCCTCGGAAATCTCCGCCTTAAACTTCTTCGTCCATGGCGAAAAGCTATGGCGGCGATGGATCGCATCCACGGCCATGAAGCCGATATTGTGGCGGTTGCCTTGATATTTGGCGCCGGGATTGCCGAGACCCGCGATGAGAAGCATGCGCTTCACCCCCCTGGAAAATGCCGATGCCCTTCACGACAGCGAATTGACGGCAAAGTCAAGGCGGGATGTGATCAGTCGCCGAGGCGCAGGCCGTACTTCAGGAAAATCCGCTTTTGCGTGCCGTCGGCGATCAAGGCATCGAGCGCGGTTTGCATCTTGTTTTGTAAGTCGTTGGGGAAATCCTTCTGGCAGGCAATTCCCATGGCCTGCTGAGAGAGGATGGTCACCTTCTGCACGGCATGACCTTCCTTCTTCAGCTTGTCGAAGTAGAATTCCGAGATCGGCATCAGATCGATGCGGTCGCTCATCAGCTTCTTCAATGTCGCCTTGAAGTCGCTGCCGACATCGATGCGCGGAAAATTATTTCTACGCAGGATTGTCTCGGTGTAATCCTCACGCCACGTGCCGACGAGATATTTCCTTGCCTCGTCGATCGTGGCGGCAGTGACTTTCGAGCCATTATGCTTGATCAGCACATTGCGATCGATAAATAATGGCTGCACCCAGGTGAAGAGCTTGTCACGCTCTTCGCTATGCGCCGTGGCGAAAACGCAGGTCAGCGGCTCTGTCAATGCCTGGCTGTAGGCTCGGGCCCAAGGCATGACATCGATCGTATAGTCCACGCCGATATCCGCCATCACCTTCTGCACCTGCTCGACAGTCGCGCCGACGGGGGTCTTGCCGTCACGATAGTTGAAAGGCGGGTAGTCTTCCGTGGTGAAATGGACGGTTTCCGCGTGGGCCGAAGCAATAAGAGAGAGTGAAAACAGGTTTGCAGCGATGATGAGCAACAGCTTCCCCACCCGGCTCTCCATTGCTATGACGCCTGCGCTATACGGGATTGGCCATTCAATTCCAGGCAGGACAGCGTGGTCATCAGGATATCCGGATGCTGCGGGCGATAGAAGAGATAGCCTTGGCCATAGTCGATGCCCATGGTGCGCAGGGTCGCGCATTCCTCTTCGGTTTCGACACCCTCGGCAATGACCGTGCAACTCATCTTGTGCGAAAGCGTCGTGATGCTTTCGACCAGCATGCGGCTCTTGGCGCTGACATCCGACGCCGTGTCGTTGATTGCCCGCACGAAGGACTGATCGATCTTGATGATGTCCACCGGGAAGCGGTTGATGTAGCTTAGTGACGAATATCCCGTACCAAAGTCATCCAAGGCGATGCGGCAGCCATAGCGGCAGATCTCGTTGATGACCATGCGCGTCTCCGGATTGTCATCCATGAGCACGGCTTCGGTGATCTCGACGACGATGCGGCGCGGGGAGATATCGTAGCGTGAAAGCAGGGCGGCCATGCGTACCGGCAGCTCGGGCTCGAATTGAAGGGGCGAGAAGTTGATGGCGAGGTAGGTATCCTGCATGCCATCGAGCTGTGACAGGCGCGCAAAGTGCGCGACAGCCTTTTCCATGATGCGGTTGCCGATGCGGATGATGGAGCCGGTTTCCTCCGCGACCTCGATGATGCGGGCCGGTGGCAGGATCCCCTTTTGCGGATGGTGGAGCCGCATCAGGGCTTCGAAGCCGGCGATCGAGCGATCGTCGATATTCACGACCGGCTGCAGATGGGCTTCGAACCAGTCTTCGCTGAGACCGCTTTCGATATGGCTTTCCAGCTCCGCACGGCGGCGGGAGTCGTCGAGCATGCCGTTGTCGAAGATCTGCGCGCCGTTCTTGCCGTCGCGCTTCTTGGCGTACATGGCGATATCGGATTTCAGCAGCAGTTCGGCTGCATTGGCGGCGTGGCGCGGGTAGATGGCGATACCGACGCTGGCGCTAAGGCGGGCATCGCCATAGAAGGGCGCCTCGAAAACCTCGGCAATGCGGGCAGACATGTCCAACGCTCTTGCTTCCGCATCTTCAGCCAGCAGCAGGATCGCAAATTCGTCGCCGCCCAGGCGAGCGGCAATATCGCCCGGCCTCATGCGCTTCTGCAGGCGCGATACGAGTTCACGCAGCGCCGCATCGCCGGCGGCATGGCCCATATTGTCGTTGATCCACTTGAAGCGGTCGAGGTCGATGAAAAGGCAGGCAAGCTCGCGCCCGCGCAGATCGGCCTCGTTAATCTTGGCGTCCAGCGCGGTCTCGAAGCCCTGGCGGTTCAGCAGGCCAGTCAGATGATCGGTGATCGCCTGACGCAGGTTCCGGTCCTCGGACTGCTTAAGCTCGGTGACATCGGTCATGACCGAAAGCGAGAGGCCGTCCTGGATCGCGGTGGTCTCGAGGATCAGGACATCCATGACCTGCTCGTTCCGGCAAAGGAATTTCACGGTGACAGCAAGCCGGGCAGCAGTGTCGGGATTGCTGCGCTTGCGCTCGGAATATTGCGTACGCGATTCCGGCAGGACGAGGCTGGCAAACTCGCGCCCAAGCACTTCTTTTCGATCATAACCCGTGGCGGCGAGCCAATAGTCGCTGACAGCGGCGATGCAATCGTCCTTATCGAGGGAGAAAAGCATGGCGGGCGTGAGATTATAGGTGTCGGTAGCCCTGCGATGGGCAAGCTTCAGCTCGGTCTCCTCACGTTGCAGCTTGCTTTGCATGTCGTTGAAGCTGCTGGCGAGCCGGCCCATTTCGTCGTTCGATTGCCAGTCGACATGATGGCGCGAGCCGAGCCGGCGCGTCGCCTCGACGGCATGCGTGAGCCGCATCAATGGCTGGATGACGAAAATGCGGTTGCCGATCAGCGCCGCTCCGAAGACCGTCAGTACGGCGAAGATGAAGATGGAGATGAAGACGATCTCTTCATTCTTCAGGCCGTCAAACAGACCGAGCTGCGGGTAGTAGACGGTGATGGTGCCGAGTTTCTTGGCACCATCAACGCCATTATAGATGATGGAGCGGGAGACGGACTCCAGATTGCCCTTGTAGGACTTCGGTATGGTCGACTGCGTGACATCGAGCTGGCCGGAGAGATCGCGGACGTTGACCCGGACGATTGCGCCCTCGGCGACCGTCGTTGCGCTGATCTGGGTGACGCTGTCTTCGTCCAGGTCCCACAGCGGCTTTGCCAGAGCCTGGGCATTGGCGACGAGCAGAACGGTTATATGGTCCTTGATTTCCTTTTCGGCGCGCTCCGATGACAGGAAAAGGAATAGGATGAAGAGCGGCGCTACGAAGACCAGCAGCGCACCGCAGACGATCGCGAAAAACCTGTTTTCGACCGAATGGTTCATCGTTCCGTTAGCTCCCCAGTTATAGGCCAGCGGATACTGGGGCACCGATCCCTACAACTCTTTCGCGTAGATTTTCATGAATCTGTTAAATGTTGCTGAAACTCTGGGGTTAATGGAAATTAGTGAAAGTATAGATTCAAGAAATTATTACTTTTACTTTCTCTAATATTGCGATGCTGGGCATGAAAAAACCCGCCATCCCATGGGGAGGGCGGGTTCTGATGACTGCGATGAAGATGCCGATTAGGCAGAGGCTTCTTCGCCGCCTTCTTCTTCTGCAAGACCGGCTGCCGGGGCAACGATCGTTGCGATCGTGAAGTCGCGGTCGGCGATAACCGGCGTGACGTTCTTCGGCAGCTTGACGGCGGAGATGTGGATGCTGTCGCCGCTCTTCAGGCCGCTGAGGTCAACGGTGAAGAATTCCGGGATGGCATCGGCCGGGCAATGGACTTCGACTTCGTGGCGAACGATGTTCAGCACGCCGCCAGCCTTGAGGCCCGGTGACTTCTCATGGTTTTCGAAGTGAACCGGGATTTCGACGGTGACTTCGGTGTTGCCGGAAACGCGCAGGAAATCGACGTGAACCGTGAAGTCACGGACCGGATCGAGCTGGTAGTCCTTCGGCAGAACCTTGATCTTCTTGCCACCAACATCGATCGTTGCGATCGTCGTCAGGAAGCCGCCGGCATGAATGCGCTTCGTCACCTCATTGGTGTTGAGAGCGATAGAAATGGGGGCCTGCTTGTCACCATAGATGACAGCGGGAATCAAACCATTGCGGCGAAGTTCACGGGCGGACCCCTTACCAACCCGTTCGCGCGCCTCGGCCTTTAGCTCGTAGCTTTCGTGGCTCATAGCTATTCCTTTCGAGGTGTTATCTGGAGAGCTCAGCCGGTCGGTCATATGCCGTATCGGTTGAACTGGAGGAAGGGCGTGCCCTGCCTCATCCGCATTGCCTCCAAGGGTGTCTGCGCGGACGCGTGGCGTATAATACAAAGTGGCCGCAGGCGCAAGCACCTCCGGAATGGGAGGGTTTGTGATGACATTGCCACGCTTGCCTTCGTGGCCGCTGGCCATTTCCATCAACGCCTTGACATATACCCTCGGCCTCTTCAACAGTCGAATTCAATCGATCAGGGTCAGAAAGAGAGGTCGGGCATGCGCTCAAGGTCTATCGCCGCTGCGGTTTTTTCCATGGGTCTCGCCGGCGCGTCACAGGCTGCCGACATCAACGAGCAGGGCGCCAACGATCTCCGGGATATCCTGACGCATTCGCTTTCGCGCGATCTTGCGCGCAGCGATTTCGTTACGGTCAAGCCCGCGGGTGACCAGTATGAGATCACCTACGACCTTGCGAAGTTCTTCGACAAGGTCAACTCCAGTGGGTTCTCGGTCACCGGGTTCAAGCCGCTTTCCCTGTTTGCTCAGCCTGTCGATCAAGGCCGCTGGCACCTGACGGGGAACAACAGCCTTGATATTGCTGTACATTCGCCGTCATCGGATATTGCCTATTCGATCGCTTCCAGCTCCTTCGATGGCATTTTCGATCCGACGATCGAGATGATGCGCTCGATGGGCATAAAGAGCGGCAGCGTGAAGTTTTCCAGCGTCGGCAGCGGTGCCAAGAGTGGCCGCAAGATCGACGCCACCATCGACGGCATCTCTTTCGCCCATACGGTTACCGACAGTAGCGAAGCGGGTAAGGTCGATCTGCAGGTGCAGGGCACGCTGCAGCGTTTGAACGAGCAGCTTACCTTGCGGCCACATGGCTCGCCCGTGAGCTTCAGCGCCGATAGTGTCAGTACGCGGGTGACGGCGACGAGCCTGCCGGCAAAGGAGCTGCGCGAACTCTTTCGTTTCTTCGTCCAGCACGTCAAGGCCAAGCAACTTTCGGAAAGCGGCAGCGAAAAATTCGAGCAGCTCGTGCATCGGGCTTTGCCGGCCTTCGGCTCCCTCAGCAAGACGGTGACTTTGAGCAATGCCGTTGTGGCGACGGACAAGGGCAAGGTCGGCGTCAAGCAAGTCGACTATAGCTTCAAGATGGATGGCCTGACCAAGTCCTCCAATGTCAATCTCGAGCTGCGCGCCGAACATTTCACTCCGGATGCGGACCTTATTCCGGCAGCATACGCGCCCTTCTTGCCTGAAACGCTTGATGTGCAACTCGGCGTGCCCAATATCAATTTCTCCGGTCTTATCGATACGGCCCTCGATGCGGTGGCGACGCGGGCGGCACCACTCTCCGGGGAACTGGTCAAGCGCACGATGTTTCCAAGTGGATACGGGACGCTTGAATTTCCGAAGATCAGCGCTACTTCGGGCGTCTACGACCTAGAGGTTTCCGGTACATTGAAGGGCTCGACCAAAGCGCACTCCACCTATTCGCTGCAGGCAACGATTCTTGCGCGCGATTTCGACAAGACCGTCGCGGCCATGCAAGCTGCTGCAAAAACGGAATCGCGTCTTAACAGCGTCTCTTTCAGCCTGCTCGCGGCCAAGGGGTTTGCCAAGACCGACCCGGATGGCCGCCTGCGCTGGGACGTAACGATGGATGAGGATCGGACGGTGACTGTTAACGGGCAGGTGATGAAGAAGCCCTGATACGGCATAAGTGCGCGGGATGTCCCGCTGCATTGATAGAGTTTCATTCGAGAGGCGAATCGGCCCTTTCGAATTTTCACATTCTTTTTCCAGGGTATTTGGGGGTGAATTATGCGTTTCAAAGCGGTTGCCGTGGCAGCTGTTCTTGCTGCGGGCGTGGCCGGCGCCACGCAGGCGGCGGATGTCAGTGAACAGGGTGCGAAGGATCTGTTTGGCAATCTGACCTATTTTCTGCCTGACGATATCGCCAAGAGCGGTGGAATTTCGGTAAAGCCGGTCAGTTCGCATTACGAGGTCACTTATGATCTGCGGGCATTGTTCGACAAGCTGAATGTCAGCGGTTTCGATATCAGCGGCCTCAAGCCGCTGACCATGCTGGCAACGCCGCAGGATAGCGGCCTCTGGAATATCGAAGGTAACAATGCCTTCGATATCACGGCGCGTTCGAAGCCTGGCAGCGCCGCTGACATGGAATTTCGCTATGCCCTGGCTTCATCGAATTTCCAGGGTGTCTTCGACCCGGCGCTTCATTACCTTCGTTCGATGGATATGAAGGGCAACGGTATTACTTTCGCCACGAAGACCAGCGACGAGAATAGCGGCGTTCAGAAAAACGACGCCACGGTCGATAGCGTCGGTTACACTCTTTCATCCGCCGATAGCGGTGAACCGGGCAGGCTCGACGTCAAGATGAGCGGTAGCCTGCAGTCGCTCTACGACAAGATCTCGTCCGACGACACGACGCTCGGCGAAATCAAGGTCGCGGCGATCGACTTCAATGCCGGTGCGACCAAGCTGCCGTTGAAGGCAGTGAATTCCTTGCTGCACTTCGTTTCCGAGCACAAGGACCAGAAGACCCTTTCCGATCCGGACAGCCTGGCGCTCAAGGCGTTGCTGATGAATGCCATGCCGATTGCCGGCTCCTTCGAGGAGTCTATTTCCGCAAAGGACATTTCCGTGACGTCGCCATTTGGCGATGGCGGCCTTCAGAAGCTGGGTTACTTCTTCAAGATCGCCGGGCCGGCCAATGCGATGAGCGCCGATTTCGGCTTGAATGCCGAAAAGCTCACCCTGGCTACCGGTCTCGTACCTGAAGACTATATTGCTTTCATTCCGGATGCCGCGGATTTCCAGATACAGGTGCCGAACCTGAACTTTTCCGCCCTGATGGAGATCCTGCAGCAGACCGACTTCAACAAGCCGGAAAGCGATGCGGCCCTGGACGAGAAATTGCAGCAGGCCATGTTCCCGGATGGCACTGTGTCGATCAACTTTCCGAAGATCAGCGCCGTCTCAGGTCTTTATGATGTTGAGGCTACCGGCAGCATGCGTGGCTGGCTGAACGAGAAGGACCGCGTCTCCATGAAGATGACGGTACTTGTCCGCGATCTCGACAAGACGATTGCCGCCGTGCAGGAGTCAGCAAAGACGAAGCCCGATCTTTCCCAGCTCTCCTTCGGCCTGATGATGGCCAAGGGCTTCGCCAAGACGGATGCGGATGGGCGTTCGCGCTGGGACATCGAGATCTCCGATGCCGGCGGCGTGACGGTCAACGGTCAGGTCATGAAATAAATCAATCAGAAATCAGAATGCGATCATGTTTGTCCTGAGGCCGTTGAGCCAGCGCTCGATCTCTCTCCTTTGGGCCGGTCAGGTACTGGCGGCCACGGGTTCCGAATTCTACATGGTCGCAGTCGTCTGGATCGCGGCAGACTTTATCGGCAGGGATGCCGGATATGTGTCGGCACTGCAGTCCGGTACGCTCTTGTTCGGCAGTCTCTTTGCCGGCATCGTCACGGATCGGTGGCGTCACAGCACGACGATGATCATGGCCGATCTGCTGCGCGCCATTCTGTTGCTGATGCTGTCGCTTGCCGGTCTTCTGCATTTGATGAGCTTGCCGCTGCTGATGGTGCTTGCGGCATGCATCGCGTTGCTGACATCGACATTCGATCCATCATTGCAGGCGACGCTGCCGACGATTGCCGTGGACCCGGACGTTCGTCACGCAACCAACGGCCTGTTCGACGCGACGCGACGCATGGCACGCATCCTCGGCCCGAGCCTGATTGCAATCGTCAACGGCTTCCTGCCGAAATCGCAATTCTTTGCGGTGACGGCGGCCACCTTCCTGCTGTCGGCGCTTGCCGTCTGGCTGGCGGTGGCAAGGCTTCCCGCTGCGCCGCGGCGGCGTGATTTCTCCGGAATGGCTGCCGTTGTGGACGGCGTTCTCGGTGGATGGCGGGTGGCGCGGGGCCACGCGGCCATCCTCTATGGCTTGTTCACCAACCTGATGGGAAACATCGCCTGGGCAATGGGAATCCTGCTCGGGATGATCCTGCATCTGCGCGAAACCAGCGCCGATCCCCTGACGGATTACAGCCTGATGATGACCGCCTACGGCGTTGGCAATGTTGCGACCAATCTTATTCTCAGCAACATCAAACCGCGCCGGCCCGTTGTCTGGATTATCGCCGCCAAGCTCATTTTCGGTTCTGGGGTTTTCCTGCTGCCGCTGATGCACGACCGGATTTGGCTGATGGCCGTCGCGTGCTTTGCTGCGATCAACGGACCTTTCGAGAATCTCGCCATGCTGCATCTGATGCAGACACGCAGCGAACCGCATCGTCTCGGGCAGGTTTATCGTCTGATGATGTGCGCGATCTTTACAGGGCTTTTCCTGGCTTACCTGATGTCGCCGACCCTGTTTGCCTGGTTCGGCATCGGTCCTTCGATCATGGGGGCAGGGGCTGCTGTCGTGATCTCCGGTCTCATCGGCATTGGCCTGCTGGCCTGGAGACAGACGCATCCGTCCAGGGCAAGGGTCGTCTGACGAGAGGTGAGCGATCTCAGTCGAAGAGGCTCGAAACCGAAGCTTCCTGGCTGGTGCGGTTGATGGCTTCGCCGATGAGGCTGGCCGTGCTGATGACGCGGATATTGGGGGCCGATTGCACCGCCGTCGTCGGCTGAATGGAATCGGTGATCACCAGTTCCTTCAGCTTTGAATTTGCAACACGCGTCACGGCGCCGCCGGAGAGTACGCCGTGGGTGATATAGGCGGTGACGCTTGCCGCGCCCTTTGCGAGCAGGGCGTCGGCCGCGTTGCAGAGGGTGCCGCCGGAATCCACGATGTCGTCGATCAGCAGGCAGTCTTTTCCTTCGACGTCACCAATGATGTTCATCACTTCGGATTCGCCCGGGCGGTCGCGGCGCTTGTCCACGATCGCCAACAGACAGTCGAGGCGTTTGGCAAGAGCGCGGGCGCGTACGACACCGCCTACGTCGGGCGAAACGACCATGACGTTGCTGATATCGTAATTGGCCTTGATGTCACGGGTCAGGATCGGCAGTGCGTAGAGATTGTCCGTGGGGATATCGAAGAAGCCCTGGATCTGGCCCGCATGCAGGTCAAGCGTGAGAACGCGGTCGGCGCCAGCCTCGGTGATGAGATTGGCCACCAGCTTGGCCGAGATCGGCGTGCGCCCGGAAGCGCGGCGATCCTGGCGGGCATAACCGAAATAGGGGATGACCGCCGTGATGCGGCGCGCCGAGGAGCGGCGCATCGCATCGATCATGATCAGCAGTTCCATCAGATGATCGTTGGTCGGAAACGATGTCGGCTGCACCAAGAACACATCTTCGCCGCGGACGTTCTCCTGGATTTCAACGAAGATTTCCTGGTCCGCAAAACGCCTGACACTGGCCTTGCCTAAGGGAACGTTGAGATAATTGCAGATCGCTTCGGCAAGATGCCTGTTCGAATTCCCTGCGAAAACCTTCATCTTGGCCCGCCTGTTACCAACCTGATAGCCGCGCTTTTAACCGCCTTGCTCTCGAATGCAAGGGGGGAAGGGTGCGATACCTTTCATATTTGTGAAAAGCTTGTGGCTATCCACCGCTGGAATTGCGCCAGGAATTGAATTCCGACATGGTTTTGGTGGCGATTTTCTGCATGACGGCGGGCGGAACGGCCGTCCAGGGATCGCCGCGCTTCAGTGGTGCGCTTTCTGCTCCCTGGATCCGGTGCACGCGATTGCCGGCATTATCAAGCACATCCCAGACATAGGTCACCGAGATCTGCGGTCCGTCCTCGAAGGCCGAGAGGTAACCCTTGAGGATATAACTGGCGCTGGCATCGCTGGAACTCTTGATTGTCAGGCCAAGCGAGCGGGCATCGGCGCCAAGTTGACGCGATAGCGGTGTAACGGCTTGGACGGGGGCGCCGATGATCGGCAGAAAGCGGATGCTGTTGCCACCAGTTGCCGCTGCGGCCGGCGGCAGCGATGCCTGCTGTTGGTCGGGTTGCTGCTGCTGATCAGCGGCGGCTTGCTGCTGTTGTGGTTGCGGATCGTCCGAGAGCCGGCGGTCAGCCTCGCGCTGCTCGTCGGATTGCGATGTCTGTGGATCGGCCGGGGCGATGGAAGCGGTGCGGCGTCGTCAAGCGGGCGCGAAGCATAGGGATTGGTGCCGTTCGACTTCAGCGCAGATGCCTGATCGTCCAGCGACCCGCCGCCGCCATAGCTTTGCGACTGATATGCCTGCTGGGAGGTCTGCTGCTGATAGCCGTAGCTGTCCTGTGTTCCCGGATAAGTCTGCCGGCGTTGCGGCGCGGTGGCCATCCGCTCGACATCCCGTTGAGTGACCGGGCTGGAGCTGACATCGCCGATCGCCTCGGGTGGCGTCAAGGCGTCCGTCGTGTTGCAGGCGGAGAGCGCGAGGCAAAAGCCGGCGACAATCAAAGTTGTCCTGACCAGTCCCATTTGCGCGATCCCTTCTCTTGACGGTCTCTCCGTTCAGGATCGCTATTTTACGCCACTAACGGTTAAGAAATTCGAGCGGGTGGCGGGAGAGCGCTTTGGGGCCCTGCGACGTCGTCAGATAGGTTTGCCCGAGGGTCATGGCGGTGCCGCTGTCGGAGTCCATGATGATCATATGGACGAAGAGCGACATGTTCTCCTCGATCTCCTGCGGATTGCCCATGTGGAACATTTCGTGCTCCATCCATGAGGGGGAAAAGCGTGCGCCGAGCGAATAGCCGCAGGCGTTGAGGCGGTGGCGGGCAAGGCCGCGCTCATCCATGATTTTCGCATGCATATCGAAAACATCGCCGAACGTATGTCCGGGCTTCAGGATTGTTTCGATCGCCTGCAGCGTTTCGAGGCAGGCGCTGTAGAGTTCGCGGTGGCGATGGCTGGGGGTGCCGATGACGACCGTTCGCATCATCGCGGCATGATAATGGGCACCAACGCCGGCCCATTCGAGCGTCAGCTGATCGTCAGCATCGAACTTGCGCCGGCCGGACTTGTAGCGGCAGAGCAAAGCCTCCGCGCCGGAACCAATGATGAATTCGTTGGCGGGGTAGTCGCCACCGCCGGAGAAGATAGCGCCCTGCATGGCGGCCAGAATATCCGCCTCATCCACGCCCGGCTTGATCAGGGACAGAGCGGCGTCGAGCGCATCGTCAGCAAGAGCGGCCGCGCGCTCGATATGGGCAATCTCCGCCGTGCTCTTGGTCAGGCGCAAGCGGCTGACAAGATAAGAGGCGTCGACGATCTGGCCGAAA
Organism: Rhizobium sp. P44RR-XXIV; assembly: GCF_001999485.2. NCBI lineage: Bacteria > Pseudomonadati > Pseudomonadota > Alphaproteobacteria > Hyphomicrobiales > Rhizobiaceae > Rhizobium > Rhizobium sp. P44RR-XXIV. The sequence continues at coordinate 139,904 of NZ_MPVZ02000028.1, forward strand.
CTGGCGAGCTGATGGTCGAGCAGGCGGGCGATACGGCCCGTCATGCCATGCGTATCGTATTCGACGCCGATGCGTGTGCCGAGAAGATCCAGATCGGCAAGCAATTCCTTGAGGTCCAGCGTCGGATCGGCATTGAGGCGATCGACCCAGATATGAATGTCGGTGATGACCGAAGTGAGTTGAGCCTGACGCAGGTCGGCGGAGCGCGTCAGAAGCGTCATCGATCCATCGGCCTTGACCACCAGCGTTTGGAAAAAGCAGTAGCCGAAGGTATCGTAGCCGGTCAGCCAGTACATGCTCTCCTGCGCGAACAGCAGCATGGCATCGAGCTTCTCTTCCTGCATCCTGGCAAGCAGCCGAGCCAGGCGCGCGTCGAATTCGCTGCGTTCGAAATGCAGGGCCATATTAGCTTGCCTCCCCGATGGCGATGGCTGAGATCTGCCGGCCGTAGTCCGGCTCCTTCGCATGCGTTGTGCGGCGATAGGAGAAGAAGCGGTCGGGGTCCGGATAGGTGCAGAGGTCAAGGCTCTCTGCCGCGACGCCAGCCTTGCGCAACCGGTCGACGGTAAGTGCCGGCAGATTGAACATTGCGTGGCCAGCCCGTTCCGAAGGTGCAAAATATCGGGCGTAGTCGGGGTCGTGAGCCAGAAAGCGGTCGACGAATTCCGGTCCGACTTCATAGCTTGCCTGACTGATGGAGGGGCCGAGGCAGGCAACGATCGCCTCGCGCCTGGCGCCGAGCGCCACCATCGCATCAATGGTGTTTTCTAGTACGCCGGTCAGTGCGCCCTTCCAGCCGGCATGGGCGGCGCCGATGACCCGGTTTTCCGGATCGGCGAAAAGGATGGGGCCGCAATCGGCGGCAAGAACGCCGAGCGCAATCCCTGGCGTGGCCGTCACCATCGCATCGGCCTCGGGGCGATTGCCGTTATAGTGCTCATCGACTGTGACGACATCGGGGGAGTGGACCTGATGGACGGTGGCGAGCCGTTGCAACGGCAAGCCGAACCAATCGGCGACGCGGCGGCGGTTTTCCTGCACATGCTCGCGATTGTCATGCGAGCCGAGACCGACGTTCAAGCCTCTATAAAGGCCTTCGGAGACGCCGCCGGCACGGGTGAAATAACCGTGGCGAATGCCGGTAGCTTCTGCGGCGCTCAGCAGCGTGCTTGCAATGGGTTTCGGCAACTGGAGCGTCCCTTGATGTCTGGTTTAGCCTGTCGTGCGATGGATAACGCAGCCGCGGCGAAGCAGTTCGATTTGGCGGCGATGTTGGCCCAGCCCGGCGCGGGCTGTCAATCCGCGGCATGGAGAGTCAGTCAGGCGACAGGACGAAAGGGCAGGAGGTCGATCGCCGGGTTTGAGACGGCCAGCACCTTGAAGAGCTCTCCCATCTTGCCTTCGCCCGCACCCGCAAGTCGTTCCACAGCGGCGCGGATATTCTCCTGTGTCGCCGCATCCTGATCACGGCCGAGCGCTGCCGCTCGTTCCAGCAAGCCTAACCCGACCAGGAAATCTCCCTGATGACAACATCCGTTGATATGCGTGCCGGATGCCAGCGCCGTTTGCGCCAGATGTTGGAAATCCACATGGCTGGTGAGGTCCGCTTCGCCCGGATGCTCCAGTGGCGGATCATATTCATGCATGCGTACCGCCTGCAGCGTGTCTCCAAAGCCCGTCGTCATATGACCGTAGTCGATGGCGAGCGCCGTACCGCCTTGGGCTTTCAGCCTATCGCAGATCGTCGTCATGACAGCCTGGCGGGCAGGTGCGATTTCGAAAATGGTGCCGATCGGCGGCGGGCCGCCTTCGGGCAGAAGAGCAGGATCGAGAGTTGCGACGCCGGCGGTGAAGGTTAGTTCGTCATCAATGTCGAGCCCGACCGCGCGCTCGCGAAAGCCATTGGCGGTGCGCACGAATTGGCGGATCGGGATGGCGTCGAAGAGTTCGTTGGCGGCGAGCAGGGTAAAACCATCCGGCACTTCGCCGAAATCCGTATGCCAGGAAACCTTCGCGCCATGTGCCGCGAGGGTTTCCCGCTGGAATTCCTGCAGCCGCATGCTGGTTTCCACCAGATGCACGCTCATGGCATCATAGAGTGGCGGTGCCAGCTTGCCGATGACGCGCAGCATATCCGACATCATCGTGCCGCGACCTGGGCCGATCTCGACCAGACGCACATCGGATGGCGCTCCGTGGCGCTGCCATGCATGCACCATGAAGACGCCGATCATCTCGCCGAAGAGCTGGCTGATTTCGGGAGCGGTGACGAAGTCGCCGGACTGGCCGAAGGGCTCACGCGTTTTGTAATAGCCATGCACGGGATCGGCGAGACATAGCGAAAAATAGTCCGTAATGCTCAGTGGCCCGTTGGTGCGGATGATGGCTTTGATTTTTTCACCGAGCGCCGTCGTCATTCGTTGCTTTCGCTAGTGCACGGCCTTGGGAAGCTTGGGGGCTTTCGAAGCATCATGCGATATCAATCTTCGTCTCAAGCCGTCTGTCCGGTTACTGCCTGACGACGGGCGCGGATCACGGCCCAAAGGCCGATAGCGACCATAGGCAGCGACAGCACCATTCCCATCGTTAGCCAGTTCGTGCCGAGGAGATAGCCGAGCTGCTCGTCAGGTTGACGGAAGAATTCGACAAAAATACGCGAGAAGGCATAGCCAATCACAAAAATGCCACTGACCGTGCCGGGCTTCTTAAGCGCGAAGGCCCAACGCGTGACGATGAAGAGAACGAGGAAGAGGATGATGCCTTCGATACCGGCCTCGTAAAGCTGGCTTGGATGGCGCGGATCGGGGCCTGCGGGGCAGACGCCATTATGGGCCGCGATCACATGCGGGCTGCAGAATACCATCGCCCAGGGCACATCCGAGACCCGGCCCCAAAGCTCGCCGTTGATGAAATTGGCGATGCGACCGAAGAAGAGCCCGATCGGCGCGACTGCGGCGACGATATCGAACAGGCTCCATGCGGGGATATTGTTGCGCTTTGCGAACAGGAACATGGCGATGGTCGTGCCGATCAATCCGCCGTGGAAGGACATGCCGCCGTTCCAGACCTCGATAGCGCGGATCGGATTGGCAAGGACCGGATCGAGATCATAGAACAGGATGTAGCCGATACGACCGCCGAGGACGATGCCGAACGCCACCCAGAGGATGAAGTCATCCAGATGCTGGCGGGTCATCGGAGCGCTGTCGTTCAGCCAAAGCTTGCCGTTGTCGACCAATCGACGCGCATAGAACCAGCCAAGCAGGATGCCCGCCACGTAGGCAAGCCCGTACCAGTGGATCGAGAGCGGCCCTAGTGAAACGGCAATCGGATCGATATCCGGAAATGGCAGGATGGCGGCGAGATTGGCGGATGTCAGCAAGATCGTCAGGCCCGTTGCAGCGTGATTCCCAAAAGCACTGCGCCTTTTCGGGACAGGAATATTTTAAGTCCAAATGTGCGCGGAACATGGCGCTCGCTGTCGAAACGGTCAAGTCGATTATTGATATGCCCGTTATCGTGGGTCCGGTTGTCCCCGTCCTATCTCAATTTGCTTGCATCGGCCCCTTGGAAATCCTACCTCAACACTATCTGGCCCCGTATCGATGCCTGCTGGTTTTAGGGGCTGACGGCCGCAAGGAGATTGCTATGAGCACTGGACCGAACCGTATCCTGGATGAATTCGCCAAGCTGATGACCGACGCTGCCGGTGCTGCCCAGGGCGTGCGCCGCGAGGTTGAGACCGCTTTCAACGCCCATGCCGAGCGCTGGCTGAACAGCATGGATATCGTCAAGCGCGAGGAATTCGAGGCCGTTCGCGAAATGGCGATCAAGGCGCGCGACGAAAACGAGGCGCTCCTTGCGAGAATCGAAGCGCTCGAAGCCAAGCTCGCCTCCAAGGGCAAATAAGCTGCAATCTTCCACTGCGGATCGGCGCGGCACCCGTTTGCCGCGCTTTTTTTATGCGAAAAATTTCATTTGTTTTTCCACCTGTGGACATAGGCAAAAAAGCCAATTGCCAGAGTCGGTTATGACTCCCTTCTGAATAGGTGCGACAACCGCTGTCCACAGCGCCGTTTCCAAAATCGCCGTTCAGGGGCTGGCAGGCCGGGCATGCCGCTATACACTGATTTTAAATGATGATTCGAAACGGACTTGGTAAGCTCCGGGCAGGGTGGACGCGTTAGTCTGGCAGCCGTTCAACATCATCCCGAGGATGTTTCCGGGGTAAAGCGGGTTGCGTTATTTCAGTGTTGAACCACGGGAAAACTGCATTCGTTCCGGTCAAGAAGGTGCTGCATGAGCCTTATGGAAATGGAAGTCGAACGACAATCGAATCCGGTGGACATGATCGAGTTCGTGGCGGCCAACAACGACTGGTCGTTTGAACGATCAGGCGAAGACGAGCTTGCCATGACGGTCGAAGGGCGGTGGACCGATTACCACGTGTCTTTCTCGTGGATGGAAGAATTCGAGGCGTTGCATATCGCCTGTGCCTTCGACGTGAAGGTCTCGGAGCCCCGCGTCAACGAGGTGATCAAGCTGCTGTCCTGCATCAACGGGCAAGTGCTGATGGGTCACTTCGATCTCTGGCGGCAGGAAAATATCGTTATTTTCCGCCAGTCGCTGCTGCTGTCCGGCGGTGCCGAGCCGACAAACCGACAGGTGGAAGTGCTGCTTTCCAATGCGCTTGACACCTGTGAGGCATACTATCAGGCTTTCCAGTTCGTGGTGTGGTCCGGCCTCGATGCCAATCGCGCCATGGAAGCGGTGCTGTTCGAAACGGTAGGCGAAGCGTGACATGACAGGCCAACAGTCCGCCAGTGCTTTCGCATCCTCCGGGCCGATCTTGCTGATCGGCGCCGGCAATATGGGCGGTGCGCTGCTGACAGGATGGCTGAAGAACGGGGTGCCGGGATCGTCGGTCATCGTCGTCGATCCCAATCCGTCCGAACCGATGCGGAAGATGATTGCGGATGCGGGCGCCAGCCATGTCACGGGCGTTCCTGCCGGCGTGACGGCGGGTGTGCTCTTCATTGCCGTCAAGCCTCAGCTGATGGATGCCGTGCTGCCGCCATTGAAAGCTACGGTAGGTGATAATACCGTGGTCGTATCGATTGCGGCAGGCAAGACGCTCGCCGCGCTCGAAGCGCATCTCGGTGAAGCAGCCATGGTGCGAGCCATGCCCAATACGCCTGCCATGGTCGGGCGCGGCGTTACCGGCGCTTTTGCGAATGACAGGGTTGCCGAATTTCAGAGGCAACTTGTCCAGAATCTCCTTAAAGTATCCGGCCCGGTCGAGTGGGTGCCGGGAGAGGCCGATATCGATTCGGTAACCGCTGTCTCGGGCAGCGGTCCCGCCTATGTTTTCTATCTCGTCGAATGCATGGCGGAGGCTGGCCGGAAGCTCGGCCTGCAGGCGGACCTCGCCATGCGGCTCGCACGGGAGACTGTCGCGGGGGCTGGTGAATTGCTCCATCAGTCCCCCGACGACGCAGCGCGTCTGCGCCAGAACGTCACGTCTCCCGGCGGCACGACCGCTGCGGCGCTGGGCGTTTTGATGGCCGAAGACGGCATGCAGCCCTTGTTCGATGCGGCGCTGGAAGCGGCTCGCAAGCGGGCGCAAGAGTTGGCCGGCTGAATTCTACGGGGAAGGCGGAAGCATGACGGAAGAGATCACCTATGGCGATTTCGAACGCGTGGATATTCGCGTTGGGACGATCATCGAGGCGGAGACCTTTCCGGAAGCCCGCAAGCCCGCATACAAGCTGCGGATCGATTTCGGGCCGGAGATCGGCATCAAGCGTTCCTCCGCGCAGATTACCGTACATTATACGCCGGAAACCCTTGTCGGCCGGCAGGTGCTTGCCGTGGTCAATTTCCCGCCGCGCCAGATTGGGCCCGTGCGTTCAGAAGTTCTGACGCTCGGATTCGAGGATGAGGCAGGCGCGATCGTTCTTGCCGCCGTGACGCATCCGGTGCCGAACGGCAAGAAGATGATGTGAGACGCATTCCTCCACGGGAATGAATGGCTCAATGAATATCCCTTGATAGCGGATCAGTCAGGCTGAAGTGGAGAAATTCCGCTTCGAAGCCTTCCCGCTGTGGCGAGCAAAAGGCAGGGCCGATCGACAGCTCCTCCAGCGTTGGGTCGAACCAGGCGAGCCTTGCCATGCGCCATTCGTCCATCCTGTCGGTGCGATACTGGATGAAGAGTGCGTCGCCGTTGCGTGTCACCCGCGCGGACATGGCGTCGAATTCATGCTCCAGCCGAAAGGCCGACCAGTCGGAATTGCCATTGGTGACGACGACGCTGAAATGCCTTGCGCCATCAGTATATTCGATCCCGCATTTCATCCAGTGCCTGGCATCGTGGCGGATCATCAGGCCTGCCTGATCGTAGAGTTCACGGTAATGCCCGATGAAGCTCACCTCGGCGGTAAAGTCACCCCGGCGCGGCTTTCCGAGAAAATGACCGTCGTCGCGATGGAAGCCGTAATAGGTTTCCTGCCAGAAATCGGTCTTGTTGCCTGAGCGTACGAATAACCGACCCTGGTTCATTTCCCATGCCGGCGGCGCGTTCAGCCAATGCATGCCATCGATGTCGATCGACATAGTGCTTTCTCCTTCAGGCAGGAATGCGGATGGTGGCGCGCAGGCCGCCCAGCGGGCTGTCGGAAAGCGTGACGTTGCCGCCATGGCTGCGGGCGATATCGCGGGCAATGGCCAAGCCGAGGCCGGTGCCGGATTTGTCGAGATTGCGCGCAGAATCCAGCCGGAAGAACGGCTTGAAGACATCCTCTCGCGCCTCGGGGGGGATGCCCGGGCCATCGTCGTCGAAGATAATCGTCAGCCACTTGGCACTATGCTTAGCCTCGATACGCAGGCTTTTTGCGTAGCGGCGGGCATTCGTGGCAAGATTGGTGACAAGTCGGGTAAAGGCATTCGCACGGACGGAAATCTCGTCGTCACCGTCGATGGTGAAGTCCATGGATTTGCCGTGCAATGTGAAGTCCTGCCGAATCCTCTCCAGGATGTCGCTGAGCCTGAACTGGCCGACATCCTCCTCCGCTTCGCCGCGTGCAAAGGCCATATAGCCTTCGAGCATGCTCTGCATATCCTCGACATCCTCGTTGAGGCCGGCAAGATCGGGATTGTCGCTGGCAAGAGCGAGCTGGAGCTTGAAGCGGGTGAGCACCGTTCGCAGGTCGTGGCTGACGCCTGACAGCATCGCCGTGCGCTGCTCGAGTTGTCGCTCGATGCGCTCGCGCATCAGGATGAAAGCGAGGCCGGCGCGCCGAACCTCGTCGGCGCCGCGCGGAGAGTAGTTCTCCAGACGCTGCCCCTTGCCGAAGCTCTCGGCGGCGCGGGCCAGCGCCAGGATCGGCCTGATCTGGCCGCGCAGGAACAATACGGCGATACCGATCAGCACCAGCGACGTGCCGACCATCCAGAGAATGAAGATATGCGTATTGGACGCATAGGTCTGGCTGCGCTTGGCAAAGACGCGTAGCACCTTGTCGGGCAGCTTGACCCGGATCTCGACCAGGCTGGAGTTTCCAACCGTGTCGATCCAGAAGGGCAGGTTGATCTGATCACGGATCTCGTCGCTCAGAATGCCGTCAAGGATCGAGAAGAATGGCTTCTCGCGCGGAGGCGGCAATTCGCCGCCCGGCTCTATCGAGATGCTGAGGTCGAGCTTCTGGCGCGCGATCTGGGTAATGGCGGAGAAGTCCGCGTCCTGCGGATAGGTCTGGATGATGGCGATGATCGCGGCGATATCGCGTGTGGTTGCCATCGACAGCCGCTGCGTCACCATTTGCCAGTGACGTTCCATGAACACGACGGTAACGACGGCCTGGAGGATAATCATCGGCAGGATGAAGATGAGCAGCGAGCGGGCATAGAGGCCAGTCGGCAACACATATCGACGCATCCAGCGCGAAAGCCACCGCAGCCCATTCGACGGCGTGTGATCCTGTTCACGTCTGATCGAATCGAATGCCACCATTGCCGCGGACCCTTGGAACCGAACTCAGTCTATGCTCAGACGGTAGCCAATGCCACGTACCGTCTGTAACCAGATAGGGTTTGCCGGGTCGTCTTCAATCTTGCGGCGCAGCCGATTTATCTGCACATCGATGGTGCGCTCGCCGACCTCGGTGTCGCCGCCGATCAGCTCATGGCGCGGGATGGTCTCACCGGCGCGCTTGGCAAAGAGCAGCATGATTTCCTGCTCCCGATCGGTCAGGCGGATGAGTTCCGCCGACTTTTTCAGCTCCTTGCGGGTCAGCGAGAATGTATAGGGGCCGAACATGACAAGCTCGATTTTCGGGGAATCGGCCGGGGTGTTGCGGCGAAGGATATTGTTGACGCGCAGCACCAGCTCGCGCGGATCGAAAGGCTTCGGGAGATAGTCGTCGGCGCCGGCCTCAAGGCCGGCAATGCGGGAATCGGCTTCCGCAAGCGCCGTCAGCATGATGACCGGGATATTCTTGATGGCCCGCAGGCTTGCCGTCAGCTCGATGCCGGATTCGCCGGGCATCATCACATCCATGATGATGAGATCGAAATCGAGCCCTTCAAGCTTGCGGCGCGCTTCGGCGCCGTCCGCCGCCGCCGTTACGCGAAACCCTTTCTCCATAAGGTAGCGATTGAGAAGGGCGCGGATACGCGTGTCGTCATCCACAACCAAAAGATGTGCCGCATCGTCCGAAATAGCTGTCTTCGTCGTCATTCGATCCGTCTCAATCCTGCCCGTTGATGGAAATGATCCATTCCGCGCCAGCCTTATGCGGCTGGAACCGTCGTCACTTCTCGGTTTGCATTCCCCTCAGGAAACGTTTCACGCTTTCGCGCGTTGCTTCCGATGCGCCTTCGAATGCCCGTTCAATACGGCGCGATTGCGGCTCGGCTAGCGCCAGCGCCAGATCGCGGCCCGCTTGCGTGGGATAAAGCTTGCGTTGACGCCGGTCCTCGGGACCGGCGACCTGCCGAATATAACCTGAATCGATCAATTGTTTTAGAACCCGCGCCAAACTCTGTTTGGTGATCTGCAGTGTTTCCAGAAGGTCCGCAACGGTCATACCGGGTTCGCGGTTAACGAAATGGACGACACGGTGATGGGCCCGGCCAAAGCCGCTCTTGACCAGGATCTGATCCGGATCCGATACGAAGTCACGGTAGGCGAAGAAAAGCAGCTCGATGATCTCGAAATCGATGATTCCCGCGTTCTGCATCGGCGTTGCCAGCAACTCCGCCTTTGTCGCGTTTTGGCTCATCTGTCGTGCCACCGTAGCATTTCCTTTTTATCTTGGACTGTCTGGGAAACTTATGCAAAAATATGTCAGCTTTATTGACATTTTTATGCCATCGGTTGCTTCCGCACAATGCCGCATACCTGGAACGGGGTTGCCGTTCGCGGGAAATTAGATGCGGCCTTGCAAAAACTTCAACATCGCTGAATTCCCTGGCGCCTCGCGGATGGTGCGCAAGGAGAACAGCAACGGTCGACATAATGTAAAGTCGCCCCGCTGTTATACATGGCTCCTGCCGGCCAGGTGACGGAAAAACCAGTATCTCCCGCAAATTGCATTGCATCGATGCGGGATCATAAGCCGGACAAGCAGTCGGTCGTCAGCCAAGGAGGACTTCCTCTTGCCTCATGCAAGGAGCGCCTGCGGGAGCATCGAAGTCGCAGCTTTTCAAACAGGACCTGCATATGGATACGCAAAAGCCGAGCGTGCATGTCGCTCGGCTTTTGCTGCGTATGATTTTACGACTTGCGGCCGAGAACCGCGCCAACGATTGCCGAGAGCACGCCGCCGGCGATCAGTGATGATATGCCTTGTGCCACGAGGCCCGTGAGGGCTTCACTGCCGATCAGATTGAGGATGACCCCGCCGCCAAGGCCGCCAATGGCGCCCGCAATCGTTCTGGCGATGAGATTGATGCCGTCCTGCTTCAAAACGGCGCTCGCGGCGTTGCCGCCGATCGCACCGGCTATCAGCTGTGTGATGATAGGCCCTAGACTTTCCATGATTGCCCTTCTCCCATAGTTCCGGAAGACGCTTCCGGATGCCCTCTCGTCGCGTCCTGGATCGGTGCCAGGGAGCGGCGATAATCCTCACTGATATTAGGATTACATCATGCACCAGACGGTGGAAATAGAAGGGCAACTCAAACGGGAGAAATTCGCAATAAAAGCGGGGGAAATCCGCTCCTTAGGCATGCGGCCGGCTAGCCGCACGCGAATTTTGCCATCTTGCTCGAGTTCCGAGCCGAATCAGCGATAGACGTAAACGATCCGTCGCGTGCCTGGATCAACCAGGACCGGTTGGCGGTTCACCTCGACATAGCTGTATTGATAATCCGGAATGCGGTGCACCTCGACGCTTTGCGGCAGCGTGGAACCGACCACTACGTCGCCGTCCAACTGGACTGTGTCGACGGGATTGTCGTCGATGTAGCCCCGGATATTGCCGGGCGGCGTAATGGCAACGACCTTGTCGCCACTCTCATCAGCGGGGCCGAGCAGTTCGTCATTCGGTCCTGGCTGTGCGGCTTGCACGCTGCCTGTCTTGACCGGGTCAGTCTGCTCGTAGGTAACCGTGGGAATGCCGAGATCGTCACGATGGTCCTGAACGACGACAGAGGCGCCGTTTTGCTCGACGTTGAGATACTGGGCATAGACCCAGCCGCGCATGCCGTTAACATCTACGCGGCACCAGCGGCTGCCTTCGACACAGCCATCCAGCGTCGCTTCGGAGCCACGTGTTGCGACGCCGACGGTTGGAAACTCGGCACCGGGGCCTGAACGGACTTCGATGTCGCTGGCGGTGGTTGCAGCCATTTCCGCCTGCGCCAGACCGGCGCTGCCGACAAGGACAAGGCCTGTCAGCAGCAGATTTCTCTTCAAGGACATTGGTTCTCTCCTTCTGCCTTAAAAGACGTATCTCAACGCTTCGGACGCTTCAGTGTTCCGATCCGCACGGTTCGATCCTGACGCTTGCTGAGAGGACGGTCAGGTAACCGTAAGAATTATTTACCTATTTCCGGAATCCGTAAGGTGGAGCTCGCGCGAGCGCGGCACTTTGAGGGCGCCAGGGGCTGTTTTGCCCGGAGTTTGCGGCTATACCGGCAGCACGACGATCCAAGAGACGAGGCGCTTCATGGGCATGCTCCAGGCCGGCATCATTCCGGTGACCCCTTTCGAACAGAATTGCACCATCCTGTTCGACCCGGATACCAAGGAGGGGGTGGTGGTCGATCCCGGTGGCGATGTCGACGTCATCCTGCAGACGGTGCGTGAAAATGGTCTGACCTTGAAGGCCATCTGGTTGACTCATGGCCATATCGATCATGCCGGCGGTGCAGACGAGGTGCGCGAAGCGCTCGATATCGAGGTGATCGGCCCGCATGAGGATGACCGGTTCCTGCTGGAAGACATCGAAGCCAAGGGCAAGATGTTCAACATCGATGGCGTGCGCAATGTGGTGCCAGATCGCTTTCTGAAGGACGGCGACAAGGTTTCCTTCGGCGAACATGAATTCGAGGTGTTTCACTGCCCGGGTCATGCGCCCGGCCACGTCATATACGTCAATCGCAAGCAGGGCTTCGCACATCTCGGCGACGTGCTTTTCAGCGGCTCGATCGGCCGCACGGATTTGCCCGGCGGCAACCATCAGCAGCTGTTGGATTCAATCCGCGACAAGGTCTTCCCGCTTGGCGACGAAGTCGGCTTCATCTGCGGTCATGGTCCGGGCAGCCGCATTGGCGAGGAGCGTCGCACCAATCCTTTCCTCCGCGGGCTTTGAATCAGAAAGCGCCGCTCAGGGGCGGCGCTCTCTCGATCTGGTCCGATGTGTCTGGATCAATCTGCCGTGCAGAAGTGGCGCATGCCGTCAAAGCCGACATAGGTGCCGCTTTGGCCGTCAAAGCTTCTATAGCGGTCGTAGCAATAGCGCATCCATGCAGAGGACCACGGACGGAGGCCGGAAACCGGCGGTGGAGCGTAGTAGCTGACATCCCGCTCGACATAGACGCGGCGCGGCGCCGGGCGATAATAATAGGGCGGAGGAGGGGCGTCATAATCAGGTTCGACATAGACCGGTGCCGGCTCCACATAACGTGGCTGGCTGGCGATCGCCGAGCCGACGATCAGACCGGTGGCGAGACCGGCGGCGCCGAGCGCCCAACCATCCCGGTTGCGGTGACGCCAATATTCGTCCGCTGAAGCGGCACTCATGGACGTCAGCGTCAATGCTGCAGCCATGGCGGACATGACGAGCGATTTGCCGAGTATGGTCATTGGTCTATCCTTCAACGAAAACGGGACAACTATTATCCCCGTTGTTTCACGTCAGGCAGACTAAATGCGATAAACTGAATGCAGACTGAATGATAAAAACCCGGCATCGCTGCCGGGCCTCAACTCGAATGATAGCCGTAAGACGTATCAGCCCGCAATCTGGAGATTGACGGCCTTCGGTCCCTTACCGCGGCGATCCGGTTCCGTGTCGAAGCTTACTTTCTGGTTTTCAGACAGTCCTGCCAGGCCGGATGCCTGAACCGCAGAAATATGTACAAAGATGTCTGCTCCACCTTTGTCCGGCTTAATGAAGCCAAAGCCCTTATCGGTGTTGAAAAACTTTACAGTGCCAGTCTCGGCCATGCCTAAGGTCCCTTTTCTCTCTGCCCGCCATCCACACGGGCAGCACTACTGTATTGCCCTTGCGGGCGCTTGCAGGCAGTTCTCGCAATTTGAAGGAAAAGGTCCCCTATACCTCGGCTTGACCTCGATGCGATGTTTGCCACCCCGCGTCTTGACCAAGCTGACCGGAATATTAGCGTTTCCGGCGCGCAATTCTATTAGGACTTCCCATGCTCTAAAAATGCCCGAACATCGTTGAGAGTGCTGTGTTTATTGGGAATTGGCAAGCAAAAGTTTTTTAACGTATCGAGAGGAGCACAGTCCTGTAACGCGATGATGTTATGGCGATTCGCAAATTTTCCCACGTTGAAACAAGTTTCTAAGGGTTTTGCATCGTTGGCGATATAATTTTGGCGAAATTTTCCCAAATCGGCCGCGATCAGCGCCCGTTTTAGATTGTCCGAGAAAATTTCAAAGAGGGTAGCCGCAAACAGCCATAGCGTGCATTTCAGGCCGCTTTCATGCCGTTGCGCTACGGCGGCGAACGATTTCAGGCACCAGTTCCACCGCGAGCATGGCGGTGAACATCAAGGCGCAGCCGGCATAGCCGAGCGGCCCCATGGTCTCGCCGAGCAGCAAAGCGCCAAGTGAGGCTCCGAACAGAGCTTCCGAGGAGAGGAAGATCGCCGCCTGCGGGGCGGTCGTGTAACGCTGGCCGATAATCTGCAGCGCGAAGGCAAGGCCGGATGAAAAGATGCCGACATAAAGGATTTCGCCGAGTGCTGCGCGGATGGCGGCCATGCTGATCGGCTCTATGGCGGCGGCTACTGCCAAAGCGAGGACGGCGGTGACTGCGAATTGCGTGGCGGAAATACCGAGGGGCCGACCGGTTTCGTTGACGGCAGAGCCGGCAAGCGTGATCTGCGCGGCCCAGAACAGCGCACAAATCACGGTGAGGAAATCGCCGATCGTCAGATGCGACAGAGATCCGCCGGACAGGAGATAGATGCCGCCGAGCGCCATCAGAGCCGCCGGCCAGATGATCCAATGGGGAGACCGGCGCAGGAAGACGACGGCGATCAAGGGTACGAAGACGACGTAAAGGCCGGTGATGAAGCTGGAGTTCGTGACGGTCGTGGTCAGGAGCCCGAGCTGCTGCGTTGCGGCGCCGCCGAACAACGCGACGCCGATCAGCACGAAGGAGAGCCAGTTGCGAGGCGTCAGCGGCTGCGCCGTCTTCCTGTTTTCCATCCACACGAAGGGGAGGACGACGATGGTCGCGACGGCGAATCGCAGACCGATGAACCAGAACGGTCCGATCGACTTCATTGCTGTCGATTGCGCGACGAAGCCTCCGCCCCAGATTGCGGCAGCCAGCAACAACAATAAATTCGCCTGTATGCGAGACATTTGCATCCTACGGGAGGGGGAATGATCTTCATGACCGTTAGCAGTTGCATTTGCCCGGAGCAAGGCCGAAAGGTACCGGCGATGGTGAGCCACATGCGCCTAGTTCGTCGCTCTTGAAACTCTCAAAAGCGCGCCATCATTCTCGTCCGTCGTAATCAAAAGCGCACCGTCGGGCGCGATAACAATGTCGCGCATGCGACCGAATTGATCGTCGAACATGCGTTCCCGCTCGGTGATCTTGCCGCCGGCGTCGCGCTCGAGGCGAGACAGCAGCTGGAATTTCAGCGCCGTGACCAGCAGGTCGCCATTCCATTCCGGAAACATCTTGCCGCGATAGACGACAATGGCGCCGGGTGCGATCGACGGATCCCAGTAGAAGAGGGGCTGTTCCATGCCCTTCTTCGCCGTGCCGATGCCGATCTTCGTGCCGTTGTAGTTGACCCCGTAGGAGATGACCGGCCAGCCATAGTTCTTGCCGGCTTCGGGCGTGTTGATCTCGTCGCCGCCCTTCGCGCCATGCTCGGCCGTATAGAGCTTGCCTGTCGCCGTATCGAAGGTGATGCCCTGCGGATTGCGATGACCCTTCGACCAGATTTCCGGCAAAGCGCTCTTGCCATCCTTGAAGGGATTGTCGGCGGGAATGCTGCCATCCGCCTCGATATGGATGATGGAGCTTGCATCGTCATGGAAATCCTGTGCGCGATCCTGCTCGCCGCGATCGCCGAGGCCGACGAAAAGGCTGCCATCCCCGGCAATGGCAATGCGCGCACCATACTGGATATTGCCGCGCGACAGCTTGTTCATCAGGAAAATGCGCTTCACCTCGGTCAGTTGCTTCTCGTCCTGTGAAAGTTTGGCGCGGAATACGGCCGTGCCGCTACCGCCGTCGGCTGCTATCGAAGCGGTGAAATACAGAGTTCGGTTGCTGCTGAATTTCGGGTCGAGCTCGACGTCCAGCAGGCCGCCTTGTCCGCGGGCATAGACCTCCGGCACTCCGGCAATCGGGGCTGACACCTTGCCATCGCGGATCAGGCGCATTCGGCCGGGCCGTTCGGTCACAAGATAGGTGCCATCCGGCAGCACTGCGACCGCCCAAGGATGTTCGAGCCCGGTGGCGATCGTTTCGACTTTGACCGCTACTTTCTGCGTCTTGATGGTCTGAGAGGTTTCGGCAGATGCCGCGCCTGTCGACCACAGAGCTGATGCCACCAAGGCAATCGCAAATCCTCCTGGACCAAAGCGCATGTTCTCAACTCCCCCAATATAGCCGCTTTCGCAACGTGGGGCGGCCGACCCGGCGTTCAAGGAGAGGCGTGTGGTCGATAACGCCATTGTGTTCGTAAACGTGGCGTCTCCATGTTTCTCCGGTCGATCCAGACTGAGGGCAAGGCGCCGATGCGTCGACCCGATCTGTGTCGACAGGCTCGCGTGAAGTTCCGGATATGGGAAACTGTTTGATTTTTATCGGAAATTTCAAGGCTCTTCAGAAACTGAATCAGCTGCTTCGCAAATTGATTCAACGTCGAGGGATCGGCGGGATGGCGCATGACGATGCGGAGGTCATGCGCGGCCCTCCGCCGGCACCTCAAGGTCGGCTGAAGATGGTGCGAAAGACAACGCCGGAAAGCCATGAAATAAAGCCACTGTGACGCCTTTGTGCTTGAAACCTCGGCCCATATTCGACATAGAGCTTAGCGCAGAAATCTGGTCCACAGGCTTTCTGCCCATTTCAACCGAATAGGACCGATCATCATGGCCTTTCTTGCCGACGCTCTTTCCCGTGTAAAGCCTTCTGCCACCATCGCCGTTTCCCAGAAAGCGCGCGAGTTGAAAGCAAAAGGACGCGACGTGATCGGCCTCGGCGCAGGCGAGCCTGATTTCGATACGCCGGATAATATCAAGACGGCGGCCATCGACGCGATCAATCGCGGCGAGACGAAGTATACGCCGGTTGCCGGCATCCCGGAACTGCGCAAGGCCATCGCCGCCAAGTTCAAGCGCGAGAACAATCTGGATTATGCCCCCGAGCAGACCATCGTCGGCACGGGCGGCAAGCAGATCCTGTTCAACGCCTTCATGGCGACGCTGAACCCCGGCGACGAAGTCGTGATCCCGACGCCTTACTGGGTATCCTATCCGGAAATGGTGGCGCTTTGCGGCGGCACCCCGGTTTTCGTCGCGACGACGCAGGCCAACAATTTCAAGCTTCAGCCGGCCGACCTCGAAAAGGCGATCACGCCGAAGACCAAGTGGTTCATGTTCAACTCGCCGTCCAACCCGTCGGGCGCTGCCTATTCGCATGACGAGCTGAAGGCGCTGACGGACGTGCTGGTCAAGCATCCGCATGTCTGGATCTTGACCGACGACATGTACGAGCACCTGACCTATGGCGAGTTCAAGTTCGCCACGCCGGTCGAAGTCGAGTCTAGCCTCTATGACCGCACGCTGACGATGAACGGCGTCTCGAAGGCCTATGCGATGACCGGTTGGCGTATCGGTTACGCTGCCGGCCCGCTGCAGCTCATCAAGGCCATGGACATGATCCAGGGTCAGCAGACTTCGGGTGCGACCTCCATCGCACAATGGGCTGCCGTCGAAGCGCTGAACGGTCCGCAGGACTTCATTCCGCGCAACAAGAAGATCTTCGAAGGCCGTCGCGATCTTGTCGTGTCCATGCTGAACCAGGCGAAGGGCCTTTCGTGCCCGGTTCCGGAAGGCGCTTTCTACGTCTATCCGTCCTGCGCCGGCCTGATCGGCAAGACGGCTCCGACCGGCAAGGTCATCGAGACGGACGAAGACTTCGTGTCCGAGCTGCTGGAATCGGAAGGCGTCGCCGTCGTGCACGGTTCTGCCTTCGGCCTCGGCCCGAACTTCCGCATCTCCTACGCGACCTCGGAAGAGCTGCTCGAAGAAGCTTGCCGCCGTATCCAGCGTTTCTGCGGCGCCTGCAAGTAAGCAGTTCTAAGACTAGTTAAATGAAAAGCCCGCCAGAGATGGCGGGCTTTTTTGTTGTCCGGTTTCGCTAACGGCTCATCAACTGAATCAAGTACCTCGCGATTTGAATCCGTCTGCCGTCTCAAGCCTTTGAAATCAGGGTCAAAGTCCGAGCGTCGTCAGCATGATGAAGGTGGCGAAGAGGATGAAATGGGTCATGCCTTCGATGGCGTTGGTCTCGCCATCGTTGAGGTTGATAGCGGCGACGATGAGGGTGATCATGACCATGACGGTCTGCACCGGTGACATCGCCATGATGAAGGGCTGGCCCGTATAGAGGGCGATCGCCTCCATGACGGGCACTGTCAGGATGACCGTCGAGAGCGAGGCGCCCAGGG
The DNA here is from genome assembly GCF_001999485.2 of Rhizobium sp. P44RR-XXIV. NCBI lineage: Bacteria > Pseudomonadati > Pseudomonadota > Alphaproteobacteria > Hyphomicrobiales > Rhizobiaceae > Rhizobium > Rhizobium sp. P44RR-XXIV. Next base: position 157,298 of record NZ_MPVZ02000028.1, read on the forward strand.
CGATGTTGACCGTCGCCTGCATGCGGTTTCTAAGGGCCGCACGCAATGCCGTCAGAATTTCCGGCGCTGCCGATATTGCTGCGACGACGATGGCGGCGATGGCCGGTGGTGCGCCGGTGCCCTTGAGGCCGATATCCATGAACCCTGACATGAATTCTGCAAGCGCACCGATCAGCACCACGCCGATCAGGATCGTGACGATCGACGTGGTGGTGGATTCGTCCTCGTGATGCTCTTCGGGCGCCGAGAGCTTCTTCTCGGTGCGCGGATAGCTGTAGCTGAAGAAATAGCTGTGCTTGCCGACCTGCATGCGCAGGAACAGCGCGTAGAGCGCGATCATCGCAACGATGGTGAAGGCGGAATAGAAATGCCATTTCGCTTCAGGGATGAATTCCGGCACGATCATCGAAATGCCCATGGCCGTCAGGATCATCACGCCATAGGTCCGGCTGGAATCGTCATTATAGGGCTGTTCGCCATGCTTCAGTCCGCCGAGAAGGGCGGCAAGGCCGAGGATGCCGTTAATGTCGAGCATGACGGCCGAGTAGATGGTGTCGCGGACCAGTGTCGGCGAACTCTCTCCGCTCATCATGATGGCAAGGATGATGACTTCGACGGCAACGGCTGCCAATGTCAGGATCATCGTGCCATAGGGGTCGCCGACTTTTGCCGCGAGGTTTTCGGCGTGGTGGGCAACGCGCATGGATGCCAGCACAATCGTTGCGATCAATGCCGCCGCCGCGATCATGGACGCGGTCTGCCCCATTTCCAGCACGGTGTGCTCGACGGCATAGGCAATGACGGCGACCGCCAGCGCCACCAAGAGTGCTTTTTCCTGTCTAAACCAGTTTGATGTGATCACGTTCCCAACCTTTGCGCCGATTCCCGGTTGCAATCTAAATCAATGATTTTTCACATCAAGCGCGCATGTTGGGGTGAAATTTGCAGTCGAAGCCGTTTAATGAAATACTAACGGGATAGGTCTGCCCAACTAAAATGTCGCGGCATCCTCGAAATCTGTCTGAGATGCATGCGGCCCGCCGGCCATGTCCGGCCCCAAAGCCTTGGCAGATGAGCAGGAGGATCTGGATGATCAAGGTCGTTTACGAAATCGTGCCGCATGACGGCGGATGGGCGTATCGGTTCCGGGATGTCTATTCGGAAGCGTTTCCGTCACATTCGGAGGCGGTGGAGGCCGCCAGGATTGTTGCGGCCGAGCAGCAGGTCGGGGGTGACTCTGCGGAAATCAGCTGGCAGGACGAAAGCGGCAAATGGCATGAGGAATATGCCGATGGCGGCGACCGGCCGGAAACGGAAGTCATCGATGGCCAAATGCATTTCCCGCCCATTGACACGGCTCCCGGCGCTTAGCCTTGCGATGCGCGCAATGCCTTCTCTATGATTGCATCGACGAAGTGCCGCTTCTCGGCGGTATAGCGATCGCCATCGTGCCGGTAGTGTTCGGCTAGCCCCTGTTTCAGCGTGGAATAGGCGGCCATGTCGTCAGGATGCGATCTGAGATGATCGCGAAAGATCATTCTTCGTTGATGCGTCTGATTGTCGGGCGGGCAGAGATAGATGCGTTCCGGCGGCGTGCCGCCTCGCAGCATAAATGCCCAGACATCATCATCGTAACGATTGCCGCGCGGTTCGTAATTTTGATCCAGAAGCCGTTGCGTCGCCGGCGTTACATTATCGGAATGACGAAGAATGATGTCGATATCGACAAGCGGCTTTGCCGCCAGGCCGGGGATGGATGTGCTGCCGATGTGCTCGATTGTCACCACATGGGGTGCTAGTAATCGTTCGAGCTTGCCGCGAATGCGTTGAAAGGCCGCCGGCCAGCCCGGATCGTAAGGCACCAGTTCGACGGCCGTTCCCTTTGTCACGATCGTCTCCCATCCGTACCACCCTTGACGTAATCCAGCAGGCCAGAGACCAATGCATCGAAGGTCACGCGGCAGCGTGGCGACGTTTTCAGGTTTTCGTGCATGACGACCCAGGTGTCGAGCGGAAGTTCGATCTCGGGCAGAAGGCGCACGAGGTCAGGGTCGCGTCTTGCCAGGGGTATATGGAGAAAGCTGATGCCGAGGCCTGCGCGAAGCGCATTGTGCTGTGCAATGGTATGGTCGGATCGAAAGGCGAGGGTTATGCCGTCGAAGATTGGATAGCGCTTGCGCATCATCCTGATATAGGCCGTCTGGCGGTCGAACCCGATCAGCTTGTGCCGCTGCAGGTCATCGATGCTCTCGGGCGTGCCATATCTTTCAAGGTATTTGCGGTGGGCGAAGAAACCCAGAGGGATGATGCCGATATGACGGGAGAGCAGAGCTTCCTGCGCCGGCTCGACCATGCGAACCGCGATATCCGCCTCGCGCTGCAGTAGATCCTCCACCGCGTCGGATGCGGAAAGTTCTATGATCAGCTCGGGATAACGGGCTTGCAGTTCGGCAAGGATCGACGGCAGCACCTCGGTCCCGATGACTTCGCTGGCGCTGATGCGTACTGTTCCGGTTACCTTGTCGCGGGAGCCTGACGCAGCTCGCAGCAATGCGGACGTCGTGCTTGCCAGTGTCTCGGCATAAGGTTTCAGGACGAGAGCCGTATCCGTTGGCAGGAGGCCCTGTTGCGAACGCGTGAAAAGCTCGGCGCCGACGGCAGCTTCCAGCGCGTCGATATGGCGGCCGATCGTAGGCTGGGTGAGGCCCAGATCACGGGCGGCGGCCGACAGCGAGCCTTGCTGCAGCACGGCAAGAAAGGTGCGGTAGAAATCCCAGCTCGGTTCAGACTCAGCCATACATTTATGTATATCATATGCAGATTTTTTGGCAATTTTGTTTATGCCAGGTGGAAGGCATAGTCAGCTCATCGAAACCGATGGAGACGACCATGAGCAATCACATAGAAAATGCGAAGACCGCTTTGATACTCGGAGCGACCGGTGGCATCGGCGGTGCCGTTGCCGAGGGACTTGCCGCCCGCGGCTGGCGCATCCGGGCGCTGACCCGCGATGTCGCGCAGGCGGCTCGCCGCCGTCCGGATTTCGACTGGATTCAGGGCGACGCCATGCTGGTCGGGGATGTCTTGAAGGCCGCGGCTGGAGCCGAAGTCATCGTGCATGCCGTCAACCCTCCGGGCTATCGCAACTGGGGTCAACTGGTGCTGCCGATGCTCGATAATACCATTGCGGCGGCAAAGAGTGTCGGCGCGCGGATCGTGCTGCCGGGTACGGTCTATAATTTCGGCCCCGATACCTTTCCGAATGTAAGTGAGGACAGTGCGCAGCGTCCGAAGACCCGCAAGGGCGCCATCCGCGTGCAGATGGAACGGCGCCTGAGGGCGGCGGCAGAGCAGGGCGACACGCCGGTCATCATTGTTCGCGCCGGCGATTTCTTCGGCGGGTCGCGTGCCAACAGCTGGTTCTCGCAGGCCATGGTCACGCCGGGCAAGCCGGTCAACTCCATCACCTATCCCGGCAAGGCCGGTCTTGGGCATCAATGGGCCTACCTGCCTGACGTCGCCGAAACGATGATCCGGCTGATCGAAAAGGGCGACGAGCTGCCTGCTTTCGCCGTCTATCACATGCGCGGTCACTGGGATGGCGATGGCAGGCAGATGATCGATGCAGTTCGGCGCGTGCTCGGGCATGCCGTGAAGGTCAAGGCGTTTCCCTGGATCATCGTGCCGCTGGCTGCCCCCTTCGTTCCGTTCATGCGGGAGCTGCGCGAAATGAGCTATCTCTGGAAGGTGCCGCTGCAGATGCGAAACGACAAGCTGGTCGCTGTTCTCGGCGAGGAGCCGCATACGCCTATCGACGAGGCCGTCAGATCGACGCTTGCAGCAATCGGCTGCCTGCCGGCGGCATGAGCCGGCCGTCAGGCATTGAGCTCGGCGAAGGCGATGCCGGCGACGGTGAAATCCGAATCCGCATTCCTCGTGTCGCCATCGCTCAGGAACCACGTTGCCGAAAGCCCCGCATAGGCAATGATCCATTGTAGAAGGCGCTTCGGCTCGAGGCCGGCCTCGGCACAGATGATCGGCAATTGCCGTTGCAGGCGGCCCGGCTTGGCGACGGTGGGCAGCTCGGGATTGCAGAAGATATTGGCGAAATCGAACCCGCGCTCGCCATAGACCCGCTTGGGATCGATGGCGAGCCAGCCGCGGGGGCCGACATCGAGAATGTTCTCGTGGTGAATGTCGCCGTGCAATATGGTCTGGTCGCGTTGATCCGCCAGAAGGCGCGCGGCCACCTCAGCGCAGGCGGCGAGCATGCCGCCATGGATGCGCGCCGCTGGTTCAAGCTCCCTAAACCAGAGATCCAGTGGGACCAGATCCGACGGCAGCGGCTTGGCCTTGCGTGCATGCAGCCGCGCAGCCGTACGACACATGATCCGGCTTGCCTCGTCGTCTTCTCCCTGCATCGCCATGGTAAGCAGGGAGCCTGCCCCGGTCGCCCGCTCCATAAGGGCTGCATCGTCGTCATGTTCGTAAACGAAGGCTGCGCCATCGCCGTCCCACCAGCGCAGCACACGGTTGCCGAACTTCTCGTCGACATTTTGCGCGACTTTCAGCATGACGGGCTTATTCCGCCAGATGACGGGAAGAAGATGGCTCGAATGGGTGACGATGGGATCGCCGTCCGGTATCAGCGACCAACGATGGATATAAGGATCAAACATATATCGGCTTTGCTATGTGTGGGTGCTAGGACTTCGAGGCGGTATGCCTGCTTAATTCGGTTGTGCCCCACCTGTTTTCAAGCGCTAAAATAGAAAAACCCTCGCGAGGCATCGTCGCGAGGGTATTGTGTTGCGTCCGGTATCGTTCGGCAGGTTCGGCTATGCGCGAAGGCGCTGCCTGAAGCGATGGATCGGAACTCAGGCTGCCTCGTCCAGCGCCGGATAATCGGCATAGCCCTTGGCGCCGCCGCCATAAAGCGTTGCCTGGTCCCATGCCGCCAGCGGAGCATTTTCCTTCAGGCGATGGACCAGGTCCGGATTGGAGATGAACGGCTTGCCGAAGGCGACGACATCGGCCTTGCCGCTGTCGACAGCCTCGATCGCCATTTCGCGCGTATAGGCATTGTTGACCATCCAGCCGGCCTTGCCACCTGCGGCCTTATAGGCTGCATGCAGAGCATCGTAATCGAAAGGCAGGAAGTCGCGCTTGCCGCCGGTCTGGCCTTCGACGACATGGATATAGGCGAGGCCGTACTTCGCCAGGCCCTCGACCACATAGGTGAACAGCGGCTGCGGAGCCGGATCGCTGGCATCGTTGGATGGCGTTACCGGGGAAATGCGGATCGCCGTGCGGCCGACGCCGATTTCCTTCGTGACCACATCAAGCACCTCGAAAAGGAAGCGGGCGCGATTCTCGATCGAGCCGCCATATTGGTCGGTACGGTCGTTGATATCGCCACGCAGGAACTGGTCTATCAGGTAGCCATTGGCAGCGTGGACTTCGACACCATCGAAGCCGGCATCGATCGCAGCCCGGGCGGCCTTGCGATAATCCTTGAGGATGCCGGGGATTTCCGAAGCTTCCAGCGCGCGAGGCTCGGAGACATCGGCAAAGCCACCGGTGCCATCGCTGTTGACCAGGTAGGTCTTCGAGGTTTCAGCGCGCCTGGAGGTGGAGGAGACCGGCTTGCCGTCGTTCGGCTGCAGCGTGGTGTGGGAGATGCGGCCGACATGCCACATCTGCACGACGATCTTGCCGCCATTGGCGTGCACTGCGTCGGTCACTTTCTTCCAGCCGTCGAGGGCTTCCTTGGTGTAGAGGCCCGGGACATTGGCATAGCCCTGACCCTGATGGGTGATGGCCGTCGCTTCGGTGATGATCAGGCCGGCGGATGCGCGCTGAGCATAGTACTTGACGTTGAGTTCGTTCGGCACGGCATTCGGGGAACGATTGCGCGTCAGAGGCGCCATGACGATGCGGTTGGCCAGGGAGATATCGCCAAGCTTCGTCGGTTCGAACAATTTTGTCATGGGTTATCCTTTCTTAATCATGGGGGCGGGAGAAGAAGAGGGGTCAGGAGGAGGCGAGTGCCTCGCCCTTGGGGCGTGTGGCTGCGAAAGTCAGCAGCACGGTGATGAGGCCGAGGATCGCCATGGCGGAACCGGCAAGCGGTACTTGCGAGAGCGAAAAGCCTTGATCGATCACAACGCCGCCGATCCAGGCACCGAGTGCGTTGCCGGTATTGAAGGCGCCGATATTGATGGTTGAGACCAGGTTTGGAGCATCCTTTCCAAAGGTGACGACGCTGATCTGGAGAGCCGGGACGGCTGCAAAGGCCGCTGCTGCCCATAAGAACAGCGTGATCTCGGCGCCGATGAACGAGTGCATGGTGACGCTGAAGATTGCCGATGTTACCGCGATTGCGATGAAGACACCGGCAAGCGTGGTGCCGAGGCGCCAATCCGCAAGCTTGCCGCCGATCAGGTTGCCGATCGTCAGGCCGACGCCGATCGACAGCAGCGTCCAGGTGACGGTTCTCGGCGAGACGCCGGTGACGTCGCGCAGCATCGGGGCAATATAGGTGAAGAGCGCAAACATGGCGGCGGAGAAGAACACGGTCGTCAAGAGCGACAGCCAGAGACCGGTGCCGCGCAGCGCGGAGATTTCGCGGCCGAGATTGCCTTCCCGCACTTCCTCACCCTTCGGCAGGACGATGATGAGGCCGACGATCGAAGCGACGCCGAGGAGGGAGACAATCCAGAACGGTGCGCGCCAGCCGAATGTCTGGCCGAACGCCGTGCCGAGGGGAACGCCGAGGACATTGGCGAGCGTCAGGCCCGTGAACATCAGGGCGACGGCGCGAGCCTTGCGATCTTCCGCGACCAGGCTTGCCGCAACCACCGAGCCGATGCCGAAGAAGGCGCCATGGCAAAGGGCGGTGACGATCCGGGCGAACATCAGCACCCAGTAGCCTGGGGCGATGGCGCAGAGGAGGTTGCCGAGGATGAAGAAGCCCATCAGCATGATGAGTGCCGAGCGCCGACGCAGGTGGGCGGTGGATACCGCCATGATCGGCGCGCCGATGGCCACAGCCAATGCATAGCCGGTCACCAGCCAGCCGGCTTGAGGAATGGTGACTGAGAGATCCGAGGCCACTTCCGGAAGCAGGCCCATGATGACGAACTCGGTCGTGCCGATGGCGAAAGAGCTGAGCGCCAGAATGAGGAGAGCAAGAGGCATGTTCAGAGTTCCTTTTGCATGGCTTCGAGGAAGGCCGCGATGGTCTCTTCGTTGCGCTTGTAGAAAATCCACTGGCCCAGACGCCGTGTCGTCACCAGATCGGCGCGGTGCAATGTGCTGAGATGCGCCGACACGGTGGATTGCGACAGGCCACAGCGCTCGAACTGGCTGGCGCAAACGCCGAGTTCCAGCGGGTGCTCCTGTGTCGGGAAGTGGGTCTGCGGATCCTTGAGGTGGTTGAGGATTTCGAGCCTGGCCGGGTGGGCCAAAGCCTTCAGTATCTCGCTCTTGTCCATGGTGTTTACCGCGTGAATATCGAATAATGACGATATATGTATCGATGGTTTTCGATATATCAAGGCCGGCGCAGGATATTATTTCCTGCAGTGCAACAAGAATGGCTGCTTAGAAAATGGGCAAAAAAAGAGGGCCACCGGTATAAACCAGGGCCCTTATAGGTGTGAAGGTCAAAACCTCCAGAGGGGAACAGCCAATGCGGTGGAACTGGGAGGAAAAGCCACCATGTGCATCAGCTGTGTGCGTTATGATGCTAATTTGTGCAGTGCGCAATGCTTTTTTGTGCATGGCAGTTATGCGTTTGCGGGCTCAGCGCCAAAAGGGCAAAAAAAAGGGCCGCCGGAGTAAACCAGGGCCCTATAGGTATGAAGGTCAAAAACCTCCAGAGGGGAACAGCCAATGCGGTGGAACTGGGAGGAAAAGCCACCGTGTGCATCAGCTATGTGCGATATGGTAGTTAAATGGGCAGGCTTCAACTCTCATTTGTGCATATCAGATATGCGTAATACGCGTGGCTGATATATTAGACATAAAAAGAGTTCGTTATCAGTGGCTTACCTTAGGCTAGAAATTCCAGTTGCGGGCCTTGGCGACGACAAAATCGCGGAAAACCTTAAGCTTAGCCGCGTTTTTCATCTCGTCAGGATAGCAGAAATAGGTATCGAAGGATGGTACGTCCGCATTGATGGCGAGCTGGATGAGGCCTGGGTCCCGACCGACGATATAGTCGGGCAGCACAGCGATGCCGATGCCGAGCAGGCAGGCGCGTTTGATCGACGTCTGGCTGTTGATCTGCAAATGCGGCATGCGCTTGTTGTCGGAGGAGCGACCGGCGATCTCCAGCCAGTTCACATCAAGCAGGTAATTCGGTGCCGGTTCGCCGAAGCTGATGATGCGATGCTCGTCCAGATCCTCTACCGATTGCGGCTCGCCGTAACGGTTGATGTAGGAGGGGGCTGCATAGACATGCATGTGCACGGTGAAGAGCTTGCGCTGGATCAGATCCGACTGCTGCGGCTGGCGCAGGCGGATGGCGCAATCCGCATGGCGCATGTTCACATCCAGCTCCTCGTTGTCGAGGATGAGCTGGATCTGCATATCGGGATAAAGCTGTAGGAACTCCTGAATCTTGTCGGTCAGCCAACCCTGGCCGAGGCCGACCGTCGTCGTCACGCGCAGCTTGCCGCTCGGCTTGTCGGTCGTTTCGGTCAGTTGCATCTTGACCGTTTCGAGCTTCAGCAGAACGTCGTGTGCGGTGCGATAGAGCAATTCGCCCTGTTCGGTCAGGATCAAGCCGCGCGCATGGCGATGGAAGAGCTTGATGCCCACATCCTGCTCCAGCGCGCTGACCTGACGACTGATGGCGGATTGGGAGAGATGCAATTTATCAGCCGCATGCGTGAACGAACCCGCTTCGGCAGCCGCGTGAAAAATACGCAGCTTGTCCCAATCCAATGGCATGCCGTTTCCCCTCATCGGCTGCTTCACTCCGCAGCCACGGCGACGGGCATGTGCCCGGTCAGGTAGCGTTCCGCCTCAAGCGCCGCCATGCAGCCCATCCCCGCTGCCGTGATCGCCTGTCGGAACGTATCGTCGGTCACGTCGCCGGCGGCATAGATGCCCTCGACATTGGTCGCGGTCGAATCCGGCGCGGTCCAGAGGTAACCATTGTCCTTGAGTTTCAGCTTGCCCTTGAAGAGTTCGGTCGCCGGCGCATGGCCGATGGCGACGAAGACGCCGTCAATCACCATTTCGGTGATGGCGCCGGTGCGCGTGTCGCGCAGGCGCGCGCCAGTGACAGACGGCGGCATTGGCGGCTTGGCCGGCGTGCCGGTGATCTCGGCGACTTCGGTGTTCCAAAGAACTTTGACATTTGCCTTGGCAAACAGGCGTTCCTGCAGGATCTTTTCGGCGCGGAAGAAATCGCGGCGGTGGACGACGGTCACAGACTTGGTGATGTTGGAAAGATAGAGCGCTTCCTCGACGGCGCTGTTGCCGCCGCCAACCACGATCACATCCTTGTTGCGATAGAAAAAGCCGTCGCAAGTGGCGCAGGCGGAAACGCCGAAGCCCTGGAAATGCTGCTCGCTCTCGATGCCGAGCCATTTCGCCTTGGCACCGGTCGCAATGATGAGGGCGTCGGCGGTCCAGACGTCCCCGCTGTCGGTGTGGGCGACGAAGGGGCGCTTGCTGGTGTCGACTTCGGTCACGAGGTCGTTGACGATCTCGGCGCCGACATGCTGGGCCTGCTGCAGCATCTGCTCCATGAGCCAAGGGCCCTGGATCGGATCGGCAAAGCCCGGATAGTTTTCGACATCCGTCGTGATCATCAGCTGGCCGCCTTGCTCCAGGCCGGCAATCAGAACCGGCTTCAGCATTGCGCGGGCCGCATAAACAGCGGCCGTATAGCCGGCTGGGCCGGAGCCGATGATGAGCACCTTCGTGTGGCGGGCAGGCATAGTCAGTCCTTTCAATTCAGCGATCGGGAAAACCGCGGCTTAAACGCGTAAAGCAGGCGATTTCACGATCCGCCGCTTCATTTATGATTGCCTTATGCATTTATTCAAGGGCAGCCTTGCATTACTAACAGGGCAAATCTGCTTTGTGTAAGAATCGGTTACCCAAGAGAAACTTTCTTGCGAATTTTCCTGCCTTATATAGAAGCTGGCGAGGGGGAATTAAAGAAAGGCAATAAAAGTGCTTCGCGCTGAACTCGATGCCATCGATATCAAGATTCTGCGGGAACTGCAGCGAGACGGACGTATGACCAATGTCGAATTGGCCGATCGCGTTGGCATTTCCGCGCCGCCTTGCTTGCGCCGGGTACGCAAGCTGGAAGAGGCTGGTGTTATCGAAGGCTATCACGCCATGCTGAACAGTCCGAAGTTGGGTTTCGATCTCGTGGCTTTTTGCATGGTCGGCCTCAAGCATCAGTCGGAAGCCAATCTCAAGGCTTTCGCCAGCGCAACGGCGGCCTGGCCGCTCGTCCGGCAGGCATGGATGGTGTCCGGCGACAGTGACTTCCTGCTGCATTGCGTGGCCGAGAATCTCACCCGATTCCAGGATTTCGTTATCGAGGTTCTGACGGCGAACGAACATGTCGATACGGTGCGCACGATGCTGACCATCCGCCAGGTCAAGAAGCTCGGTCTGGTGGAGCTGTAGACGGATGGCGGATCGGCCCTGGCATAGAGCGCTGATCAAGCCCGGGGTGCGTCTGTTGCTAGGCGGTTCGCGGGCGCATGTGCAGGACTGGTTTCCAGGGCTCAGCATTGTTCGCAGCCAGAATATCAGCGAAGTGGTTTATCGCGGCATCAAAGTTGCCAATCTTGCCGGGATGGATCGGTTGCGTGAGCGAGCCGGTGAGACAATTTATATCGTCGGCTCAGGCCCATCGATTCGTGACAGCGACATTAGTGGCATGGAAGCCAACAGCGCCATTCTTTTGAACGGCGCCATAGGGCTGATCGGTGAACAGATCAGCGAGCCATTGGCGATTGCGGTCGAGGACGAACGCTTCGTCTGGCGGCACATCGAGATGATGCGCAAGAAGATCATGCCGGGTTCACTCTGTCTGTTTTCCGTTGCCGTGTTGCGCGCGCTTTGCGAGATCGACAAGGGATGGCTGGCGGACAAGACGATCATTCTGATCGACGACATCCGCAAGCCCTATGGCGCACGCCGCCGCTCACTGGATGATCTCAAGAAGCTGCAATATGTGCGCCTGGATGCAGAGGGTTCGGCAGGTTTCTCGCTCTCGCCGGATCGCGGCGTTTTCCTCGGTGGGTCTGTGGCGGTATCGGCGCTGCAATTTGCTCTCTATTGCGCGCGACAGACGATCGGCTTTGTCGGTATCGATATTTCCAACGATCGCGAACCACGCTTTTACGAGACCCATGAAGACATGGCATTTTCCGGCATTGCGCGGGCCGAGGGTCGTATTGTCGAGCATCTCGTCTTCGCTCGGCAAATCGCCGCTGAACGCGGCGTTTCCTTCGTCAATTATTCGCCTGTTTCGGCGCTGCTGAAATATGATTTCGGTTACGATGACAGGTTTAAATTGCAGGATTGAGGCTCATGCGCTGGCTGAAACTCAAAGGCTCCGATGCCAAGAAGCTGACTATTGAGCCGCCTGAGGCGGGGGCAGGGCGCCACGGCATAGCCATTGCCGCCTGCGTCAAGAACGAGGCTCGCTACATCGAGGAATGGGTGCGTTTCCACCAAAACGTCGGCATTCGTCACTTCTATATCTATGACAACGGCTCGACCGACGACACCTGCACAATCCTCCGTGGCCTTCTGAATGCGGAAACGCTGACGATCATCCCCTGGGCCGGGCGAATGCGCGATGCCGCGACCGCGACGCTGCTAAACGGACAGGTCATCATCTTCGCGCATGCGATCCTCAATTTTGGCGGCGACTATCGCTGGATGGCCTTCATCGACGTCGATGAATTCCTGCTGCCGAAACAGGGGCGGACGATAGAGGAGGCATTGAAGGCGGTCGGCGATTTTCCGAATGTTTCGCTGCCTTGGCACATGTTCGCCACCAGCGGCCACCACACGCCGCCTGATGGGCCGTTGACGCTGAACTATACTCTGCGTGGCACCGATCCGATGACTTCAAAGGAAAACGTCAGCAATTTCAAGTGCATCGTCGACCCATGTGAAGTGACCGAGGTCAGCGTTCACCAGTTCCAGACACGCGTTTTCGGGGACCTGACGGCCAATGATGCCGGCAAGCGCTTTACACGGCGCGGGCGAAAGGCGCCGGAGTTCTACTCGAACCAGTTCCTGCAACTCAATCACTACTATACGAAATCCCGACAGGAGCTGATGGAGAAGCTCGAGCGTGGATGGGTCTACGACAGCAGCGCGAGCAAGTATCGGGACAAAGTTCTGTCCGTCGTCAAAAGCATTGAGGAAGATGTGACGGAGGATCGTTCGATGATCGATTTCATCAAACGCTATGCCATCGATCTCGGCCGCTGACGTCTCCGCTCAGCCGTTGGTGGCGAGCATCTGGCGATAGATGTCACCGATAGCCATCGCTTCTTTCTCCAGCGCGAATTCGCTGCGTACATGGCGCACCGCATTCTCGCCCTGGCGGAGCGTTTCCTCCGGATCAGCGAGATAGAAGGCGATAGCCTTGGTCAAAGCATCGCCATCGCCGGCGGGCACGACGGTGCCGGTCTCGCCCGGAATGATCATTTCCGCATAGGCGCCGGCGTCGGAGGCGACGACGGCGGTGCGGGATGCCATGGCTTCGAGCGGGGTCAAGCCGAAACCTTCGTTGCGGGAAGGGGCGACATAAAGGGTCGCGCGGCGGTACCAGGGCTTGATATCGTCGACCTCGCCGAGAAAGCGGATGCGGTCGGCAAGACCGGCATCGGCGACCAGCTTCACCAGTCCATCGCCGAAACCGCGATGTTCCGCCGTCACGCGGCCGCAGACAACGGCGGTCCAATCGGGATAGTGCGGCAGGAGCTCGATCATCGCCTTGACGAAGAGATCGGTGCCCTTCTGATGCCGCACGCGGCCGAAGCAGCCGATCAGATAGTTGCCGGGCAGGCCCGTGGCGGCCATGCGGTCGTCGCGAGTTTCCGGAGGATGAAAGCGATTGAGATCGACGCCGTGCTGGATCACAGTATGCGGCACCTGCAGAAAGCTGCCCGAGCGCGTGCTGGTGGCGATGACCGCATCCATGCGGCGGATGAGCCAGCGCGTATAGCCGGTGTGACGGCGCTGGGCGGCCGACGTGAACACAAGCTTCAGACGCATGCGCAGCACGGAGCGAAGAAGGAGGCCGATCAGCATCTCGTTGTTACGGCGAGCATGCCAGACGCGCACGCGATGCCGACGTGGCCTCGTCCAAAGACCGGGAAGCCTGAGCCAGCCCAGCTTGGGAAGGTCTTCCGGCAGGCCGGGACGAGCGTGGCAATATGATAGCCAAGCTCGATCTGCTTCGGGATCAACTGCACGATCGTTGAGGTAACGCCGGAGAGCCGGCGTTTGAAATTCGTTGCTATGATCTCGATCTCGCGGAGATCGCTCGTCTGCGCTGAATTACGATCGCGCACGGGCGATCAGCCCCAGGTAATGGAGAGGATTTCGTAGCCCTTGGCGCCGCCGGGCGCGTTGACCTCGATCGAGTCGCCGACTTCCTTGCCGATCAGGGCACGCGCGATCGGCGAAGAGATGGAAATGCGGCCTGCCTTCACATCGGCTTCCTGGTCGCCAACGATCTGATAGATCTTCTCTTCCTCGGAATCCTCGTCGATGAGCTTCACCTTGGCGCCGAACTTGATCTTCGAGCCCGACATCTTGGTGAGGTCGATGACTTCAGCGCGCGCCGTCAGGTCTTCAAGCTCGCCGATGCGGCCTTCATTGTGGCTCTGTGCTTCCTTGGCAGCATGGTACTCGGCATTTTCGGACAGGTCGCCGTGGGCGCGCGCTTCCGCAATTGCCTCGATGATTCTCGGGCGCTCTTCCTGCTGACGCCAGCGCAGTTCTTCCTGCAGCTTGACGAACCCGTTCTGCGTCATCGGTACCTTTTCAACCATTTTCCTTGTCCTTAGTCTCTGCGCAGCTCTTCCGCACACACAAAAGAAAACAGGTTCCGAAGCGGTACTTCGGAACCAGTCGAGCCATTATTTTGTCATCTATAGCAGATTGCGTCCGCCGATTTCCAGAAAATTCGATGCTTTAAGGAACGCTGCCCAAGGCTCGCGCTGACTGAAAGCCGATCGCTGGCGGTTTTCAGCAAGCTGTCATTCACAACCGCTACGCCAACCGAATGAAGCCGCGACGAATATGAGCCGACTATTATGCCGACATTCGTCGCGGCCTAAATTAGCGCTTAGAAATAGCTCTGCAGCGGCCGGACTTCGAGGCTGCCGGCCTTCAGCGCCTTGATGGCCATGGCAGCCGCTTCAGCGCCGGCCATGGTCGTGTAGTACGGCACCTTCTGCATCAGCGTTGCCCGGCGCAATGATTTCGAATCCGAGATCGCCTTGTTGCTGTCGGTCGTGTTGATGACGAGCTGGACCTGGCGGTTGCGGATGGCGTCCTCGATATGCGGACGTCCCTCAAGCACCTTGTTGATCTTTGTCGCGTCGATGCCATTCTCGGCGAGGAAGCGCTGGGTTCCGCCGGTGGCCAGTACCTTGAAGCCCTGTTCCGTCAGCATGCGGATGGCCGGCAGGACGCGCGGCTTGTCGTCGTCGCGGACCGAAACGAAGACCGTTCCGTCACGCGGCAGTTCGACGCCGGCACCGAGCTGCGACTTGGCGAAGGCCAGCGCAAAATCGGTATCCAGACCAATGACTTCGCCGGTCGAGCGCATTTCCGGTCCAAGCAGAATGTCGACGCCGGGGAAGCGGGCGAAGGGGAAGACCGCTTCCTTGACCGCGATGTGCTTGAGCTTGCGGGGATCGGGCTTTTCGCCGTAGGCGGCAAAGGTCGCATCGAGCTTCTCGCCGGCCATGACGCGGGCGGCGATCTTGGCGATCGGCGCGCCGATAGTCTTTGCGACGAAAGGCACGGTACGCGAGGCGCGCGGGTTGACTTCGAGCACGTAGACGGTGCCATCCTTGATGGCGAACTGGACGTTCATCAGGCCACCGACGTTCAGTGCCTTGGCCATGGCCTTCGCCTGGCGCTCCAGTTCGTCGATCATTGCAGGCGAGAGCGTGCGCGGCGGCAGCGAGCAGGCACTATCGCCGGAGTGAATGCCGGCCTCTTCGATATGCTCCATGATGCCGGCGACGTAAACGTCGGTGCCGTCGGACAGGCAGTCGACATCAACTTCGATGGCGTTGGCGAGGTAGCTGTCGAACAGAAGCGGGTTCTTGCCGAGCAGGGTGTTGATCTGGCCGGTCTTGTCGTTCGGATAGCGCTGCTTGATGTCTTCCGGCACCAGTTCCGGCACCGTGTCGAGCAGGTAGGTCTGTAGCATGCCTTCCGAGTGGATGATCTGCATGGCGCGTCCGCCGAGAACGTAAGACGGGCGCACAACCAGCGGGAAGCCGATTTCCGAGGCGACGAGGCGCGCCTGCTCAACCGAATAGGCGATGCCGTTATTCGGCTGGTTGAGGTCGAGCTTCATCAGGAGCTTCTGGAAGCGGTCGCGGTCTTCGGCAAGGTCGATGGCATCGGGCGCGGTGCCAAGGATCGGAATGCCGTTCTTTTCGAGCGCTTCGGCAAGCTTCAGCGGTGTCTGCCCGCCGAACTGGACGATGACGCCGACGACTTCGCCCTTTTCCTGCTCGGCGCGCAGGATTTCGATCACGTCTTCGGCCGTCAGCGGCTCGAAGTAGAGGCGGTCCGAGGTGTCGTAGTCGGTCGAGACCGTTTCCGGGTTGCAGTTGATCATGATCGCTTCGTAGCCGGCATCCTTCAGCGCGAAGGCGGCATGGCAGCAGCAATAATCGAACTCAATGCCCTGGCCGATACGGTTCGGGCCGCCGCCGAGGATGACGACCTTCTTGCGATCCGAAACCTCAGCTTCCGAGCGGGCAGCGCCGACGAAAGGCGTTTCGTAGGTCGAATACATGTAGGCGGTCGGCGAGGCGAATTCGGCGGCGCAGGTGTCGATGCGCTTGAAGACGGGGCGAACGTTGAGGCTGTTGCGCAGCTCCGCCACTTCCTTCGGGCGCTTGCCGGTCAAGGTCGCCAGGCGCGCATCGGAGAAACCCATGGACTTCAGCATGCGCAGATTGGTCTCATCCTGCGGCAGGCCATGCTCGCGAATGCGGGCTTCCATATCGATGATGTTCTTGAATTGCGCGATGAACCAGGGGTCGATCTTGCAGCCTTCGTGCACTTCTTCCGGTGTCAGGCCGAGGCGCAGCGCCTGGGCGACCATGCGCAGGCGGTCCGGAGTCGGGGTGCCGATGGCGGCGCGGATGGCGTTGCGGTTGCCTTCGCCTTCCTCGGTGCCGGGGATCTCGATCTCGTCGAGACCCGTCAGGCCGGTTTCAAGACCGCGCAGTGCCTTCTGCAGCGATTCGGCAAAGGTGCGGCCGATGGCCATGACTTCGCCGACCGACTTCATGGCCGTGGTCAGGACAGGGGAGGCGCCCGGGAACTTTTCGAAGGCGAAACGTGGGATCTTGGTGACGACATAGTCGATCGACGGTTCGAACGAAGCGGGCGTCGCACCGCCGGTGATGTCGTTTTCCAGTTCGTCCAGCGTGTAGCCGACAGCAAGCTTGGCAGCGATCTTGGCGATCGGGAAGCCGGTGGCCTTCGATGCCAGGGCGGAAGAACGCGAGACGCGCGGGTTCATTTCGATGACGACAAGGCGGCCGTCCTGCGGATTGACCGCGAACTGCACGTTCGAGCCGCCGGTTTCGACGCCGATCTCGCGCAGGACCGCGATCGAGGCGTTACGCATGATCTGGTATTCTTTGTCCGTCAGCGTCAGGGCCGGGGCAACGGTGATCGAGTCGCCGGTATGGACGCCCATCGGATCGATATTTTCGATCGAGCAGATGATGATGCAATTGTCCGCCGTGTCGCGGACGACTTCCATCTCGAATTCCTTCCAGCCGAGCACTGATTCCTCGACCAGCACTTCGGTGGTCGGCGAGGCATCGAGACCGCCGCTGACGATTTCGAAGAATTCCGAGCGGTTATAGGCAATGCCGCCGCCGGTGCCGCCGAGCGTGAAGGAGGGGCGGATGATGGCGGGCAGGCCGACATGGTCAATTGCTTGGGCGGCGATCGCCATGGCATGGCTCATGTAGCGCTGCTTGCGGTCGCTCTCGCCGAGGTTCCACTGGTTTTCCAGCGCATCGAGCGCCTTGTCGAGCTCGGCGCCGGAAAGCTGCGCCTTCAGCTTGCTGCGCTCGGCCTCATGCGTCTTGCGGTCGGCATCCTTGATGTCGGTGGCGTTTGCCAGCATCGAGCGCGGCGTCTCAAGGCCGATGCGGGCCATGGCCTCGCGGAAGAGGGCGCGGTCTTCGGCCATGTCGATGGCGGCGGGCTTGGCGCCGATCATCTCAACATTGTAGCGGTCGAGCACGCCCATGCGCTTCAGCGACAGTGCGGTGTTGAGTGCCGTCTGGCCGCCCATGGTCGGCAGCAGCGCGTCCGGACGTTCCTTGGCGATGATCTTGGCGACGACTTCCGGCGTGATCGGTTCGACATAGGTCGCATCCGCGAGGCCCGGATCGGTCATGATCGTTGCCGGGTTGGAGTTGACGAGGATGACTCGGTAGCCTTCCTCCTTCAGCGCCTTGCAGGCCTGTGTGCCGGAATAATCGAATTCGCAGGCCTGGCCGATAACAATCGGTCCTGCGCCGATGATGAGGATCGATTTGATATCTTGGCGCTTCGGCATGGGCTCACATCCGTTTTTTTGTTGCGCGAAAAACCGGCCAGGGTGGGAGATCACGGCCGGGCGCGCATAGACAAATCTTTTCAGGCTAGAAGCGGCTTATAGGCAAATGTATTTGTAAACGGAACCCCATAAATCGCGGAATCGACAGGAATTCGGCTTGCACGCTTCATGACTCGATGAATTCGTGAGGGGTGACGCCCGCTTTTTGGGCAGTGGATCATCAGCCTTCTATATAATGGGGCACGAAGCGCGAGGTATCGCGAGTGACGGGCGTATCGTCCTCGCGAATGCCAATACCCGCGGGCTGGCCGGCGACGATCCAGGAGCCGATCACCGTCCAATCCTCACCGAAACGGGGGAGCAGATGCAATGCCTGCCTTATATAGCCTTCTTCGCCGTAGGGGCCTTCAACATGATACGTGCCGGCACCGGCTTCGTGGTTGACGAGCGTCACATTCGCGCCTTCGCGGGATAGCAACGGTTTGCGGACATAGCGATCTCCGAGATCGCTCACGCGCGGGTCGTCCTCGAAATAGGCGGGCAACAGATTTTCGTGGCCTGGGAACATGTCCCAGAGCACTGGCAACAGCCCCTTATTGGATAGCGTCAGTTTCCAGAGCGGCTCGACTACCCGCGTCGGTGTCAGCGGCAGATGGCGACCGAAAGGTTCGCGTACCATGTCTTCCAGTGGGTAGAGCTTGAATATGCAGTCGATACGCTGGTCTTGAAGATCGATCAGCCAGTGTTTGTCGTCGACGCCGACATCCGGCATGGCGATCAGCTTCGTCTTGCAGCCGGCTTGCACGGCGCAATCCACGAGGTAGTTCAAGGTCACGAGGTCTTCCTCGGATTCCAGCATGCCGGCGAAGTGGATGCGCCGCGAGGGTCCGGCAAGGATGCGTATGGCATCCACCAGACGCTCATGCACGGAGTTGAACTGATCCGCCGAGGGCGGAAGTTCGCCTCGTTGCTTCATGTCTTCCAGCCAGCGCCATTGAAAGACTGCACTTTCGAACAGGCTGGTCGGCGTGTCGGCATTGAATTCGAGCAGCTTTGCCGGACCGTTGCCATCATAGGAGAGGTCGAATCGGCCGTAGAGATCATGTTCGCGATTGCGCCAGGAGCGCAGTACGGCATCGTGATAGACCCGCGGAATGGCCATGCGGCGCATCAATTCGCCATCCAGGGAGATCCTTTCGACTGCAGCATAGCACATTTCCAGCAGGGCAGCGGTGGGATCTTCGAGTTTCGTTTCCACCTCTTCGAGGCTGAAGACGTAGGCGTGCCGCTCGTCCCAATAGCGTTGACCATACATGGAGTGGATGGTGAAGCCGCAGCTCTCGGCATCGGCCTTCCAACCCGGCCGCTCGTTCATAACAACCCGTTTCATCTGCCTACCCGTTAACCCGAGAGATGGAAGCCGCGAAAACCCCAGCCGCCACGCTCTACCGAACTGGTCGAGCGCGACGAGCGCTCCGAAGACGACCCCCAGGAACCATGAGCGCCGCCACCGCTGCCACCTGAAGATGACGTTTGTGTATCGTCGTCCTTCTTCTTTGCGGCATAGTTTGTCTTTCCCAGCAGCATGCCGTTTGCAAGACTGCGACCCCTCGCCGTCCGAAAGTCGCTGCTCCCACGGGGCTGGTAAAGCGCTTGCGTGTCGAGCGTTCTGGTGGCGCTGCCGACGAGATAGCCGGCTAGCAACGGAATGAAGTGGCCCGTGCCGGCCTGATGGGTGGGGGTTGTCGGTTGGCACTTGTCGGCGCCATAATCCTTTTCACAATTCGCCACGGTCTCGTAGGCGGGCGCGTTACGCTCGCGCTCCGTCTCGGCAGCGGCAAACTGGGATCGGCATTCGTCGGCAGAAAAGAGTTCGCCCGCAACGCAGGCATCGACATCCTTATATATCTGAACCTTATCTTCTTTCTGGCCGCAGCCCGACAATGCCGCTGTTCCCATGAGCAGCAGCGACACACTCATCGATCGCTTCATAAAACCCCCTGCGCCTTGCGCCTTCGCAGCCGGATATTTCGCACGTTGCCCGCACACGTCTATCGGCCGCAAGACACACGGGTGCGGCTGTTCACATGAGCAAAGATTTCAACGTAAGGAATATGGGCTCGACAAAACAGTTAGGTGTAAATCGGCCTGATTTAAAGAACGTATGCGTGCGTTTTGTCGGATTTTTTTAGACCAATGGTTGCGACCGTAAAGAATGTCTTTCGCGGTTTCATAAGTTTTGGTGACGCGACCTATCCGAAAGGAGGCGAGCCGCTTTTATCCCCGTGCGCCGGTAGCTCGACTATTGCTGGCCGAAACGATGCCGGACCGCATCCGCATAGGGACGGCTCACGGGCATCTCCGAGCCGTCGTGCGTAAGGACGAAAAGCTTGCCGTTGTCGCGTTTCAAACCGGCGACATGATCGGCGGCGATCCAATGGGATCGATGCAGGCGCAGGCCTTCGGTATCGCCGATTTCCATCAGCGCATCGCCGAAGCGCAGCAGGATCAGTTCGCGCCCGCGGCTCGTGACGACCTCGGTATAGTGGTCGCGAACAGAAAGGCGTATGAGCGCTCCCCGATTTTCCGGTTTCAGGCGTGAGAGGATCGGTGCCTGCGAGGGCGCGTCTTTAATCTCAGCTATCTTCGCAACAGGAGTTGTTGGCTGCCCACCAGTCGGCCCTTCAGCTGCTATCGCGATTTGTTGGTGCATCGTCAGATAGGTCAAAAGGCAAAAGAGGAAGCAAAGCGGGATCGAACTCAGTGCCTGCCACAGGCTGCTTGTCAGGGTGGGCATCGTGCCGAAGAATGCCAGATCGACGAGCCCGATGCCGAAGCCGATCGGGAGTGCGGCGATGATGGAGCCGGTCATCATCCGGGCGAACATGCTCGTCATCCGCTTACGCAAGAGGATTTCGGCCGCAACGGAGAAGAGGATGGCTATCGACCAGGCCATGGCATGCAGAGCCAGCCAATAGCCGAGCCGGGCGCCGGCATGAGCCGCGCAAAGGTGCCGTATGGGCCTGATATGGCGAAGATCAGGACGATTGCGACGAAGGTCGCCCAGAATCTCGGTGAACGCTGGAAGACCTGCAATTCGCGAAGCGTGGATTGCAGAAAGGTGTGATCCACGAAGTTTTTCCGTTCTTTCGCGCAAATTCGATTGAGAGGAGGATAATATCGCGGAAAGGCTCGGCAAACTCAACCGGATGCCGCCATGACTCTCGAGCCGCTTTTTGATGCCCCATTTGCAATCCAGATTCACGTTGCGGCAGTCGTCCCGGCTGCCTTGCTCGGCGCCTATCTTCTTCTGAGGCCGAAGGGGACGCCGAGACATCGGTTGCTCGGCAAAATATGGTTATGCCTGATGGTGATTACGGCGTTCTCAAGCTTCTTCATTCATCAGATCAACCTTTTTTATGGCTTCAGCCCCATCCATCTGCTCTCGATATTCGTTCTGTTCGGCTGTTGGCGGGCGATCGTCAATGCGCGTAGGCACAATATTGCAGCGCACAAGCGCATCGTCAGAGGCCTCTATTTCGGCGGGATCGTCGGCGCTGGAATATTCACGTTCCTTCCGGGGCGCATCATGAACAGGGTGGCTTTCGGCGGCGACGAAATTGCACCGCTTGTCGTCGTCGCAGCCATTGCGGCTATTCTTCTATGGCTTGTGTCCAAGGAATTATGGCGCCGTCGAAGTTTAACCTGAGGTTCTGTCGATAGCCAACTGGCCTTGTCGGTCTTCCTGGATATATAAGTGCCTTAAGGGACTTTGATTTGAGGCATCGCCGGGAGGTGCATTATGGATTGGAAAGGGCGTCGGCAATCCGACAATATCGAGGACGAGCGCGGTTCATCGCCCATGAGTGGCGGCGGTGGCGGCGGCTTTCGCTTTCCCGGCGGCGGGTTGGGCGGTGGAGGTTTGAGCCTTCGCACCATCATCGTTCTGGTGGTGATCTTCCTGGTGCTGAGAGCCATGGGCGTCGACGTCATGGGCTTGCTGCAGCAGAGCGGCATCCTCGGCGGCGGCTCGGGATATCAGCAGAGCACATCTGCCGGGAGCAACGGCCAGCCCGCCAATGACGAGATGAAGCAGTTTGTTGCGACTGTTCTTGCCGATACGGAGGATACCTGGACCGGTATCTTCAAGTCGATGGGCCAGACCTATACAGATCCGAAGCTCGTGCTGTTCTCGGGCAGCTTTCCTTCGGCGTGCGGGCAGGCCTCGGCCGCGACCGGGCCTTTCTATTGCCCAAGCGATCAGAAGATCTATCTCGACATGGCCTTCTTCCAGCAGATGAAGGATCAGTTCGGCGCATCCGGTGATTTCGCGCAGGCCTATGTCATCGCGCATGAAGTCGGCCATCACGTTCAGGATCAGCTCGGTATCCTGCCGAAGTTCAATCAGGCCCGCCGGAACATGAGCGAAGTGGATGCCAACAAGATGTCGGTGCGTATCGAGCTGCAGGCGGATTGCTTTGCCGGCATCTGGGGCAAGTTCACCCAGCAGAAGGGCATCCTGCAGGCCGGCGATCTGGAGGAGGCTCTAAACGCTGCCCAGCAGATCGGCGACGATACGCTGCAGAAGCGCAGCCAGGGCTATGTCGTTCCTGACAGCTTCAACCACGGCACCTCGGCACAGCGCATGAAGTGGTTCAAGCAGGGCTTCGATTCCGGCAAGCTCACCGATTGCGATACGTTGAACAATCCGGTCTGATTTTTGACACCCGCTCCCGATCATGGGAGCGGGTGCAACTCTTATTCCTTACTTCTCGCTATCCAGATGTGTCAGCTGTGCTTCCGGGTAGCGGCCGCCGGCGGCGGCATCCTTGGGTACGGCCTGGTCGATCGCCGCCATATCGGCCTGCGACAGCTCGACCGAGAGTGCGCCCAAAGCTTCCGTCAGGCGATCGCGCCGGCGAGCGCCGACGACGGGCACGATGTCCTTGCCCTGGGCTGCGACCCAGGCGATGGCGATCTGTGCCACGCTGACCCCTTTGGCATCGGCGATCCCTCGCAATGCTTCCACCAGCTCCAGGTTCTTCTCCACATTGCCGGCCTGGAAACGTGGGCTGATGGTGCGGAAATCGCCTTTCTGGACGTTGTCTTTCTGCCAATGGCCGCTGATCAGGCCGCGCGATAGCACGCCATAGGCCGTGATGCCGATGCCAAGTTCACGGCAAGCCGGCAGGATGTTGTTTTCGATGCCGCGCGAGATCAGCGAATACTCGATCTGCAGATCGACGATCGGATGCACGGCTGCGGCGCGGCGGATGGTGTCGGCTCCGACCTCGGACAGGCCGATGTGCCTGATGTAGCCGGCCTTGATGAGGTCCGATATGGCGCCGATCTGGTCCTCGATGGGCACGTTCGGGTCGAGACGGGCAGGGCGGTAGATGTCGATATGGTCGACGCCGAGGCGTTGCAGCGAATAGGCGACGAAGTTCCTGATCGCGGCTGGCCGCGCATCATAGCCGAGCCAGGCGCCAGAGGGATCACGCAGGGCGCCGAACTTGACGCTCAGCAGGAAGTCATCGCGCTTCAACCCGCTGATGGCCTCGCCGATCAGCATTTCGTTGTGGCCCATGCCATAGAAGTCGCCGGTGTCCAGCAGGTTGATGCCGGCATCGAGCGCGGCATGGATTGTGGCGATGCTTTCGGCGCGATCGGATGGTCCGTACATGCCGGACATGCCCATGCAGCCGAGGCCGAGAGCGGACACCTGCGGACCTGTCTTTCCCAATGGGTGCTTATGCATTGCGGTTCTCCTTTGATGGGAAGCATAGCTCAGCTTCCACGGGATCTGATGGGATTGTTTACTCCCTTGCTCTTTGTGCGATAATCCGAGTAAATCGAAACAGGTCGTTTGGAATTTTGCACAATGGATGACTTGCCCTTGGCCGACCTTGTCGCCTTCACCGCCGTTGCCCGCGAACGCAGCTTTCGCGAGGCGGCGCGCAAGCGTCGCGTATCCGCGTCATCCTTGAGCGAGGCGGTTCGGCGGCTGGAGGAGCGGCTCGGCGTGCGTCTGCTCAACCGCACGACGCGCAGCGTCACGCCCACTGAAGCGGGCGAGCGACTGATGGAGCGCCTGACGCCCGCAATGAGCGAGATCACCTTGGCGCTCGACGACATCAACAGCTTTCGCGACAGCGTGGGCGGCACCTTGCGGCTGAATGTACCCACGGTTGCCGCCATGGTCGTCATGCCCGACATCATCAATCGCTTCCTGCAGGAATATCCGGCGGTTTCCGTCGAGATCGTTGCGGAAGACAGTTTTATCGATGTCGTGGCAGCCGGCTATGATGCCGGCATTCGCTATGACGAAAGGCTGGAAAAGGACATGATCGCCGTGCCGATCGGGCCACGGCGGCAATGCTACGTGACGGCCGCTGCGCCGGACTATCTTGCGGCGCATGGCGTCCCGGAGCATCCGCGGGACATACTTGAGCATCGCTGCATCCGCCATCGCTTCCTTGGCGGCTCCATCTTGCCCTGGGAGTTCGAGCGCAATGGAGAGACCTTATTCATCGCCCCGACGATGGTCATCGCTTCGAATTCTATCGAGATCGAACGCAGCGCGGCGGTGGCCGGCCTCGGCATCATCAGAACCTTTCGGGAGTTCCTGGCGCCACAGATCGCCAGCGGCGAGCTGGTGCCGATCCTGGAGGAATGGGACACGGATTTCTCGGGTCCGTTTCTCTATTATGCCAGCCGCCGGCACATGCCGACGCCGCTTCGAGCCTTCGTGGATTTCCTCAATCGCGAGCAGCGGCGTAATCGCGGCAGATAGTCGCTTTTGGGTCGAGGATCAAAAAAAGCGGTCAATAAATCAATAAGATTGAAGCGTTCACGGATTGTTTCTGCCAAAATCTTTATGTATGGGAACATTCCTGTTTTTCGTTCACGTTCTGTCTCTTTCATGGAGATGGAGCCTCAAAGGCAACTCCATGATCGATCAGAAATTCGCACGGCGTGGCCTATTCCTCGTCTTCCTCATTCTCTTCCTCGATGTTATCGGCATTGCGATCATCATGCCGGTCATGCCGAAATATCTGGAAGAGCTGACGGGCGCGTCGGTCAGCACGGCGGCCACGGAAGGCGGCTGGCTGTTGCTGGCCTATGCGGGGATGCAGTTCCTGTTTTCGCCGCTGATCGGTAATCTGAGCGACCGCTTCGGCCGCCGCCCGCTGCTGCTCGCTTCGGTACTGACTTTCGCGATCGACAATTTCATCTGCGCGATCGCCGGTACCTACTGGATGCTGTTCGTGGGCCGCATTCTTGCCGGCATCAGCGGCGCAAGCTTCTCGACCTGTTCCGCCTATATTGCCGATATCAGCAATGATGAGAACCGCGCCAAGAATTTCGGACTGATCGGCATGGCCTTCGGCGTCGGCTTCGTCCTTGGTCCCGTGATCGGCGGCTTTCTCGGTGAATTCGGCCCTCGCGTTCCCTTCTACGGCGCAGCCGCATTGGCATTCCTGAATTTTGTCGGCGCCTATTTCCTGCTGCCGGAAACCCTGGATGCAAAGCATCGTCGCCCCTTCGAGATCTGGCGGGCCAATCCGTTCGGTGCACTCACGCAGATAAGACGCTACCAGGGTATCGGCTGGGTTTGCGTCGTCATGTTCCTCAACTGGCTGGCGCATGGCGTCTACCCGGCTGTGTGGTCCTTCGTCACTTCCTATCGCTATAATTGGAGTGAGGGACAGATCGGCTTTTCGCTTAGCGTGTACGGTATCGGAGCGGCCATCGTTATGGGGCTGGTTCTGCCCCGTCTGGTGCCTGTGCTTGGCGAATGGAAGACCGCTTTGCTCGGCTTGGCGTTTTCCTGTCTCGGGTTGATGGGATATGCTTTCGCCTGGCAAGGGTGGATGGTCTATGCCGTCGTCGTCCTGACCGTCATCGAAAACGTCGCAGATGCGCCGCTACGTTCCATCGCTGCCAGCAAGGTGCCCCCTTCGGCGCAGGGCGAGCTTCAGGGCGCGCTCGGTAGCTTGACGAGTATCACCGCGATCGTCGGCCCCTTGCTCTTTCCATATCTGTTTCAATATTACACCGCGCCCACGGCACCGGTTGTTTTTGCCGGCGCCCCCTTCATCATGGGCGCAATTCTGGTGGCGACTGCGCTTCTCGTTCTGCTGACGAAGGTTCGCAAGACCGAGCCGAAGGTAGTCGTACAATCGGAAGCGGGCGAGGCGGCCTAAAAATTCATCAGATATTTTGATGTCCTGATGAATTCTTTAGCACTATGGGCTTGCCGGCTGGCTTTTTGAGCTAAGTTGCGCTAATGCGGCAGGCTCGCGCACCCTTGGGTAGGGCGGTCCGCGCGATTCTGGAAATCGAGTTTTCATCATGGATATGCCGGTAGCTGCGCGCCCACACGCGCATGGTAACAATAATTCGTGGTCTGCACATATCCGTGCAACCCTTGCGCTCGGCATACCGTTGATCGGCGCGCAGTTGGCGCAGCTTGGCATCAATACCACCGACGTGATGATCGTCGGCCGGCTTGGTGCCGAGCAACTGGCTGCGATGGTGCTTTCTGCGCAGTTCCTGTTCACGATTCTGATTTTCGGCGCCGGCTTCTCGATCGCCGTGGTGCCGCTGGTGGCGCAAGCCTATGGCAAGGGTGATGTCGCGTCTGTGCGCCGCGCCTTGCGCATGGGTCTGTGGGTTGTGACGGCCTACTGGCTGTTGGCGCAGCCGGCCTTCCTCTATTCCGAGCAGATCCTTCTGGCGGCGGGGCAAAAGCCCGAGGTCGCGCGGTTGGCCAGCGGCTATATCGCCATTGGCCACTTTGCTGTGCTGCCCGGGTTGCTCTACAACGTTATCCGCGCGTTGGTCAGTGCCATCGGTCATGCCGCCATCATCCTCAAAGTCACGATTGCCATGCTGGTCATGAATGCCGTGCTTGCCTACATCCTCGTGCTCGGCCATTTCGGCCTGCCGGCTATGGGGCTGCACGGTGCGGCCATCGTCTCTGTTGCCGTGCAGACGGCTGGATTGATTTTCATCATCTTCTATGTGCAGAGCCATGAGGAAACGCGCCGCTACGAGATTTTCGTCCATCTCTGGCGCCCGGATTGGCACGCTCTGTGGGATGTCATTCGGTTGGGCTTTCCGATCAGCATCACGGTTCTCGCGGAGGTCAGCCTGTTCACGGCGGCATCGTTGTTGATGGGGCAGATCGGCACGATCGAGTTGGCAGCCCATGGCATCGCGCTTCAATGGGCGTCGATGGCCTTCATGATCCCGCTCGGCCTCAGCCAGGCGGCGACGGTACGGGTGGGCGTCGCGCACGGGCAGGGCGATCTTTTTGGCCTCAAGCGTGCGGCGATCGTGGTGCTTGTCGTTTCGAGCGTGATCTCGGTATTCGGCAGCATCCTCTTCGCCACCGTGCCGACATGGTTGGGAAGCTGGTATATCGATGTCACGTCAGCGGATGCGCCGAAGGTGCTTGCCTATGCGGCGCCGTTGATCATGGTGGCTGGCCTCTTCCAGTTGGTCGATGGTCTGCAGGCGATCGCCAGCGGGCTGCTGCGCGGTCTGAAGGATGCGCGCGTGCCGATGATCATGGCACTGATCGCCTATTGGCCGATCGGCTTTTTCCTTGCGTGGTTGTTTGCCTTTCCGCTCGGCTTCGGCGGGATTGGCATATGGTTCGGGTT
The DNA here is from genome assembly GCF_001999485.2 of Rhizobium sp. P44RR-XXIV. Lineage (NCBI taxonomy): Bacteria > Pseudomonadati > Pseudomonadota > Alphaproteobacteria > Hyphomicrobiales > Rhizobiaceae > Rhizobium > Rhizobium sp. P44RR-XXIV. The sequence continues at coordinate 184,811 of NZ_MPVZ02000028.1, forward strand.
CCTGCTCGGCCTTGCCTCGGCAGCGGTGATGCTCTGCACGCGCTTCTACATTCTGGTGCGCTCGCAAAAAGAATCTGCGTGAAATCGGCGATATCGAGCGCTGCGCGATGAGACTACTGACAAATATTGTCAGCATGATCGGCTATATATGGCGTCATACCAATCACGGGAGACGACCATGACATACGAAGCAAGCGATCGTAACGATACCGCGCTTTTCTCGCGGGAAGACTCCATCAACCAGGGCACCATGGTGCGCCTGTTTCCGCACGCCAATACATCGTCCCGGCAGCCTCAGCCGGCGCAGAGGTCCTATTGGCTGGCGGTGGCTAGTGCGGAGCACGTGCGCCTCGGGCGCGAGTATGGTTTCATGCAGGTGAACCACGGCAGGGAAGCACCATTAAAGCGCATCAAGCCAGGCGACGGCATTGTCTATTACTCTCCATCTGTGAAGATGGGCGAGAGAGACGGCTTTCAAAGCTTTACCGCCATCGGCTTTGTCCGCGAAGGTCAGCCTTACCGGGCGGAGATGGGTTGCGGAAAAGCCTATCGCCGCGATGTCGACTGGCTGGATGCACCCGAACAGCCGCTTCGCCCCCTGCTGGGCTGGCTTGATTTCACCCAGGACAAGAACTGGGGTTACAGGCTGAGATTCGGTCTCGTTGCCTTCGGGCAGTCGGACTTCGAGTTCCTGGAAGAGATCATGATGAGCGAGCTTGAAGTGGTCAAGCAGCGCCGCCTGCAGGCTTGATCGGATAACGGACCGGCTAAGGTTTCCTGTGCTGGCCTAAACAAAAGAAAACCCCGGATTGGCTGCCAATCCGGGGCTTTTGAATATTGCTGGGTTGGGAAGATTTAGGCGCGTTCCGCCAAAGCCGGCTCGCCCTTCTTTTCGCGCACCAGATTGATGAAGCGACGGAAGAGGTAGTGGCTGTCCTGCGGGCCGGGAGACGCTTCCGGGTGATGCTGCACCGAGAAGACCGGCTTGCCGGAAACGCGCAGGCCGCAATTGCTGCCATCAAAGAGCGAAACGTGAGTCTCCTCAACGCCTTGCGGCAACGAATTCGAGTCTACTGCAAAGCCATGGTTCATCGAGACGATCTCGACCTTGCCTGTCGTGTGATCCTTGACCGGATGGTTGGCGCCGTGATGGCCCTGGTGCATCTTCGCCGTCTTGGCGCCGAGTGCGAGGCCGAGCATCTGGTGGCCGAGGCAGATGCCGAAGAGCGGAATGTCCGATTTCAGCAGGTCCTTGATGACCGGTACTGCATATTCGCCGGTCGCGGCCGGGTCGCCAGGACCGTTTGACAGGAAGATGCCATCGGGCTTGAGGCCGAGGACTTCGTCGGTCGAAGCCGTCGCCGGCAAGACGGTGACCTTGCAATCGAGACCGGCAAAGAGACGCAGGATGTTACGCTTGACGCCGTAGTCGAGGCAGACAACGTGGTATTTGGCTTCGGCGGCGCCGAGTTCGCCATAGCCTTTGTTCCAGATCCACGGTGTCTGCGACCATTGCGAGGACTGGCCGGAGGAGGCGACCTTGGCGAGGTCAAGGCCTTCGAGGCCACTCCAGGCCTTGGCATCCGCCTTCAGCTGCTCGATATCGAAGACGCCGTTCGGATCATGGGCGATCACGCCGTTCGGCATGCCGTTTTCACGGATCCAGGCCGTGAGCGCGCGGGTGTCGATGCCGCTGAGGCCGATGATACCGCGGGCCTTCAGCCACTGGTCGAGATGCTTGGCGGCGCGATAGTTCGACGGATCGGTGATGTCAGCCTTGAAGATGACGCCGACCGCGCCGTGCCGGGCGGCAGGCGTCAGGTCTTCGATATCTTCCTCATTGGTGCCGACATTGCCGATGTGAGGGAAGGTGAAGGTGACGATCTGGCCGAGATAGGAGGGATCGGTCAGGATTTCCTCGTAGCCGGTCAGCGCCGTGTTGAAGCAGACTTCGGCCTGGACCTTGCCGGTCGCGCCGATACCCTTGCCTTCGATCACGGTGCCGTCGGCGAGAACGAGAAGAGCGGTCGGCTTTTCGGTGGTCCATGGGGCTGTGGCGGTCATAATCATCCCGTTTCCGGCGTCGTGCGCGACCTTGAAGAGGCCGTCGGCTTCCGCCATGTTTGTAGCAAGGTACGGCCGGCGACACGTGTCGCGGCTTGAGATCTTCATATGGATCTAATGTGCAGGTGTTGGACATAGCCAAACAAGGCCAGCCGGTCAATGCGCGCTTTTCGTTTCCTGGCATGGAATTCATTCCATTTCAGCCGGTTTGTCGCATTTGCATTGGTTGCTGCTGATGGTCTATGAGACGGGCAGCATGAAATAAGAGACCGGGCGATCGTCGTCCGCCTGCTTCAAGGAGTACAGATATGATCCGCGAGACCCTTTCCAACGCCCAGAAGGATGCGATGAAGGCAAGGGATACGGCAAGGCTTTCGACCGTGCGTCTTATCCTTGCCGCCATCAAGGACAAGGACATCGCCAATCGCGGCCTGGCAAAGGAACAGGCAAGCGACGACGAGATTCTTCAGCTGCTCGCCAAGATGATCAAGCAGCGGGAAGAGTCCGAGAAGATCTATGTCGACGGCGGGCGTCCGGAGCTGGCCGCGAAGGAGCGTGAGGAAATCACGGTCATTCAGGGCTTCATGCCCGCGCAGTTGTCGGAAGACAAAGTGCGCGAGATCTGCGTCGCGATCGTGGCGGAGCTCGGTGCGCAGGGCCTGAAGGATATGGGCAAGTGCGTCGCCGCCCTGCGTGAGCGTTATGCCGGTCAGATGGATTTCACCAAGGCTTCGTCGATCCTCAAGGAATTGCTGAAGTAAAAAGCTGTTTCGTCTTCGGCATGCGGATTTGCTGCGTGCCGAAGGCGTTTTTCCAGACCCCGTCTATGATGGCGAATTTTTCGGCTTGAAAGTTCCGGTATTCCTGAATGAAGCTGCAGGAGAGCCAGAGCTGGCTTCTCCCCGAAGAGCCCGTCCACCCGACACTTTGCATTTTCACAGCCCTGTTCATCAGCCGCTTCGCATGGGTTCTGGAAATATGAAAGCGGCGACAAATGTCTGTGAAGGCAATTCGCCCGACAATTGCCCTGTGCGTTACCGAATCGACCAGCCCGACACGCGAGATCAGATAGTCCATGATCACGCCGCCGGAATTGACCCATGTGAAGAGATCGAACGTATCCCCTGGGCGGCGAACATCATCGCTGTCGATGATGCCGACCGAGATCGCGGGCTGCAAGGCGGCTATAAGCTCGGGGCGCTTGGCAAATAGGACGCTGCGCCTGCCGCCATCCAGCCGGTCCAGCACTGCGAGATGAATGGCAAGCCATTTGCCCAGTTGCCTGATGGCTTCTTCCGTCGGTTCCATTGGTCGCGTACGGCGGTCGGGTGTGTTTGGCAGGTAACGTAGAAAGCCCTCGGCCAGCATTTCCTGCATGAAGCTGAGGGCGGTGTTGTGGCTGGCGATCTCGTGCTCGACCACATAGGTGGCAAAACGATTCGCATGGAGACCGGGCGGCTCTCCGTCAACGCCGCCATAGTATAAGGCAAAACCCGCAAGCGCCATCAACCAGCGTTGCTGCGAAGCAAAGACAGAGCAGATTTTCTGGTTTTCATTATAAGTTGATATAATCTCTCGTGTATAATCCAGAATTTCAGCGAAAAAATTAGGGTCTTGGGCAAGTTCCTTCGCGGATAAAGACATGTCGCCGTCTCCGATGAACTGGACAAACTTCCGAATTGTCTGAAGAAGATGATGTTCATCAGGATGGCATATCTTGTGATCTTAGGAAATATACATTGCATCACGTACGTCAAAATACTTGCGTACGCGGTATAGCGATGCCTCGCAGGTGGCGCTCATCGTTTTGGGGGCCTAAAATTAGAGAAGGCAGGAGCTGGGGGAGCTCCTGCCTTCTTGCACTTTGCAGCCGTTTGATGACGCAGGGTGGGGCCCAAAAATCAAACGTCTATTGCAAAGGCACTCAGGTGGGGCGGCGCCGGGGGTAGGGATGGTGCCCCACCTGAGTATCTGGTGAACCTATCGAATGATCCTGACTTGCTGGGGCAAAGCCAACGCTTGCGACGGCAGTCCGTACATCTGAACTTTAACGCCTGCCGTGAGGGCAGGGATTTTCATATCGACCGGCAGCTGGTACTCCGCGCCGGCATAAAGCACGTTCTTTTCGCTACTGCCATTAGCTGTCGTGGCCGAGCTATAAGTAGCTGTGGCGAAAATCGCCGCGGCGGCTAAGGGTACGATCAGAACACGCATTTTATCTCCTAAACTGAAAGCCCTGTTCCTTATGGCTTCCGGTTCGTCGGGGCGTCTCGGCATGTCGCGTCGCGAAGTCGTTTCTTCGCCGGCTTGTCTCGCCCCGTGAGAAGAACGCTATTGCGGTGCACATCAACAATCAAATTACAAAAAAATAATGTTTGGCTTACGAACCATGCCGCAAATGCGCCACCAAGCAGTTTGGGCGCAAGCCGTGGACGTTGCAGCCATTGATTGTCATTCCCGCATCCGACCTTCCTTTCCACCCACCTCAAGATGTGCAAGCCTTTGCTTTTCCGCCTCTTTTGCCGTGAAAACAGTTGAGCGTAGGCAGCTAGATCCGTTAGTCCTTCCGCTCGATTCCGATGCAAAAGCGGGTTTGGATCAGGCTGAAATTGACTTATCTCGCCGGTCTGCTCGGCTCGATTTTGGTGATCGCTTCACGAAGTTGTGATCGGCGGGATGGAAATGCAATCGTCCGTAATGGGCTGTGAATACCGTGTGTGTCCGTCGGGTCGTCGTGGCAATGCGCGCCATTCCTGTTTATATGGGGCAAGCCAGAGGTAGCCATGCGATTTTCCAATACGTTTCTCGACGAGATTCGCGACCGCGTTCTGATTTCAGACGTGATCGGTCGTCGCGTGAGCTGGGATCGGCGCAAGACCAATGTGCCGCGTGGCGATTTTTGGGCCTGCTGCCCTTTCCATGGCGAGAAGTCGCCAAGTTTCCACTGCGAAGACCGCAAGGGCCGCTATCACTGCTTTGGCTGCGGCGTGACGGGTGATCATTTCCGTTTTCTGACCGAGCTCGAGGGCTTAAGCTTTCCCGAGGCAGTGCAGCAGATCGCCGACATGGCCGGCGTTCCCATGCCGGTTGCCGATCCCATGGAGGCGAAGCGCGAGAAGGAGCGCACATCGCTGCTAGATGTCATGGAGATGGCCACTCAATTCTTCCAGGACCAGCTGCAGACCGCCAATGGCGCCCGCGCCCGCGCCTATTTGCGCGACCGAGGCTTGAGTGGACGCACCATCGAGACCTTCCGTCTTGGCTATTCCCCGGATAGCCGTAATGCGCTGAAGGAGTTTCTGGCCGGCAAGGGCGTATTGAAGGAGCAGATGGAAGCCTGCGGCCTCGTCGTGCACGAGAACGTACCTGTCTCCTACGATCGCTTTCGCGACCGCATCATGTTTCCGATCCTGTCATCACGCGAGAAGGTGATTGCCTTCGGTGGCCGCGCCATGTCGCCGGATGCGCCGGCGAAATATCTCAATTCCAATGAGACCGAGCTCTTCCACAAGGGTAACGTACTCTACAATTTCACCCGCGCGCGCCGCGCCTCCCAGGGCGCCGATGGTGCCGGCACCATTATTGCCGTCGAAGGGTATATGGACGTCATCGCTCTGCACCAGGCAGGCGTCGAGAATGCCGTCGCGCCGCTCGGCACGGCGCTGACCGAGAATCAGCTCGATCTTCTCTGGAAGATGACGGCGGAACCGGTGCTTTGTTTCGACGGTGATGGCGCCGGTATTCGCGCCGCCAATCGTGGCGCCGATCTGGCGCTGCCGCATATCAAGCCGGGCCGCACCGTCCGTTTCGCGCTGTTACCCGATGGCAAGGATCCGGACGATCTCGTCCGCCATGACGGTCGCGCGCCTTTCGACAAGGTTCTCGCGCAGGCAAAGCCGCTGGCAGACATGATCTGGGCAAGGGAAGCGGGCAGCGGCACCTTCGAAACGCCGGAAGCACGGGCGGAACTCGAGGCCCGGTTGCGGCGCATCGTGTCCGTCATCGTCGACGAGGATGTTCGCCGCCACTATCAGCAGAGCATGCGCGAGCGGCTGAACGGGCTGTTTCAACCGCAGTTCCAGCGCGGCGGCAATCAGCAGGGGCGCGGCTTTTCCCGCGACGGCAACGGCCGCTCCTTCGGCGGACGTGGTGGACAGCAGGGCCGTGATCGGGCTGCTGTCAGCACGACAGCATCCGATCGGTTGACGCGGTCGGCGATGATTAAGGGACATCAGGACATTCCGAGCCTTCGGGAAAGCGTCCTGGCGCTGACCATCGTCAATCATCCGCTGCTGCTGCAGGATGAATATGACGAGATCGCTGCGATCGACTACGAGAGCCGGGAATTGCAGCGCCTATGGTCGGCGGTTCTCGGGATTGCCGCGACCACGATCGGATCGCAGCTTGTCCGCGATCGGTTGGTCGAGCAATTGGAAGAGCAGGATTTCGGCGCATTGCTGAAGAATCTCGACCAGCAGGTTCGCAATGCCCGGCTTTGGACGGCAACCGAGGAAGCCGCGATGGAGGATGCCCGCGAGGGCTATCGCCAGGCGCTCGCACTTCACAAGCGTTCCAAGGCACTGCGATGGCACAAGATCGAGCTGGAAGGCGCGATCGCCGAGGCGACGGAAGATGGCGATGGCGAAGCGATCGAGCAGCTGATGCGCGCCTTGCAGGAAGTACAGCTTGAAGCGGTGCGGCTGGAAAACCAGGAGGCCATCATCGATGGCTTTGGCGTGTTGTCCGGCCGTATCAAGGGCGTAGCAGGGAAATAGGGAATAGATGCCGCAGCCGGATAGACTGGAACCGCGATTTTCCGCCGATGACGCCTTGTTCGGCAGCAGAGGTGGTGCATCCGCGCCGCTAGACGTGCTGAAGCGTGTCTATGGCTATTCGGCATTTCGCGGCAAGCAACAGCAGGTGGTTGAGCATGTGGTCTCCGGCGGCGACGCCGTCGTGCTGTTCCCAACCGGCGCCGGCAAGTCGCTGTGTTTCCAGATTCCGGCGTTGTGCCGAGACGGTGTCGGCATTGTCGTTTCACCGCTGATCGCCTTGATGCGCGATCAGGTGGAGGCGATGAAGCAGCTCGGCATCCGGGCGGCCGCCTTGAACTCGTCCCTGTCGCGCGAGGAGGCCAGCGATGTCTATCGCGCGGTTTCCAGCGGCACGCTGGATATGCTTTACGTCACGCCCGAGCGTATCCTGACGGATGGCTTCCAGCAGATGATCTCCAAGGCGAAGATCGCACTCTTTGCGATCGACGAGGCGCATTGCGTGTCTCAATGGGGGCATGATTTCAGGCCGGAATATCGCGATCTCGGCAAGCTTGCCGAGCTCTTTCCTGGCGTGCCGCGCATCGCGCTGACGGCGACGGCCGATCCTCATACCCGCGACGATATCATCGAGCGGCTTGCTCTTGATGATGCCGAGGTTTTCACCACCAGCTTCGATCGGCCGAATATTGCCTATGAGATTGTCGAGCGCGATCAGCCGCGCCAGCAGCTGTTGCGCTTTCTCGACGGGCACCGTGGCGATAGCGGCATCGTCTATTGCCTGTCGCGGGCCAAGGTCGAGGACACCGCGGAGTGGTTGAACGGGCAGGGCGTCCGGGCACTTGCCTATCATGCCGGCATGGATCGAGCGGTGCGCGATGCCAACCAGGATGCATTCCTCAAGGAAGAAGATCTTTGCCTTGTTGCGACGGTCGCCTTCGGCATGGGCATCGACAAGCCGAACGTGCGCTATGTCGCGCATCTCGATCTGCCGGGTTCGGTCGAGGCCTATTATCAGGAGACCGGTCGTGCCGGGCGTGATGGCTTGCCCTCTGAGGTATGGATGGCCTACGGCATGGCCGACGTCATCCAGCGGCGGCGCATGATCGACGAGGGCAATGCAGCCGATGAAATCAAGCGGGTGGAGCGGGGAAAGCTCAATGCGCTGCTTGCCATCTGCGAAACGGCCGGTTGCCGCCGACAGGCCATCCTGGCCCATTTCGGCGAAGCGCATGGCGGCGGTTGCGGCAATTGCGATACCTGCCAGAAACCCGTCGAGACCTGGGACGGCACGGAAGCGGCGATCAAGGCGCTGGCGGCAGTCTATCGCACCGGCGAGCGTTTCGGCACCGGCCATGTCATCGATGTGCTGTTGGGCACGGTCAACGAGAAGACTGAGCGTTTCGGCCATGTCGACATGCCCGTATTCGGTGCCGGAAAGGATATACCGTCCCGCACCTGGCAATCTATCTTCCGGCAATTGCTGGCAAGCGGCCTCATCAGCGTTGACCACACTGCCTTCGGTGCCATGAAGCTGGAGGAGGAGGCGAGGGCAGTTTTCAAGCGCGAGCGGCAGGTCTTCTTTCGCAAGGATCGGCCCGAGACAGGGCGCCGTGGCAAAAAGGCGGGGCGCGCGGAAAAGCCGGCGCATGGTCTTGCCGGCGAGGCACAAGCGCTTTTCGATGCGCTGCGCGCCGAACGGACAAGGATCGCCAAGGAATTGGGTGTGCCGCCCTATGTCGTTTTCCCGGATACGACCCTGATCGCGTTCGCGACCGAGCGACCTAAGAATTCCAAGGCACTCCTGGGTATTTCCGGTGTTGGCCAATCGAAGCTGGAGCGCTACGGAGATGCGTTCCTTGGCGTGATTTCGGATTTCGATCGTCGTTGATATCTGCCGGTCGTGTGTAGAGACGCGGCTACATGCGTACGGTCATGCCGCCGTCGACTGTCAGAACATGGCCGTTGACGAAAGACGCGGCGTCGCTGGCAAGGAAGAGCGCAGCACCGGCGATTTCGTCGGGTCGTCCCCAGCGCTGGACTGGGATGCGTTGCCGCACGAAAGGGATCAGCTCTTCATTTGCGGCCATCGCGGCATTGGTTTCCGTCGCAAACCAGCCGGGAGCGATGGCATTGCTGGTGATGCCGTGCGGGCCAAACTCGACCGCCATCCCGCGCATCAGCCCCGTCAGTCCCTGTTTGGCTGCGGGATAAACGCAGTCACCGGGCATGACGACCTGACCGCTGATCGAGGTGACGGAGATCAGGCGTCCGTGATTGTGCCGCTTCATCAAGCGGGCCGCATCGCGTGAGAGCATGATCGACGCGGCAAGATCCGTGTTGAGCAAGGCAAGGATCGCTTCGTCGTCGAAATCCGCCAGCTGGCGTCTGTCGCGGGCGCCGACATTGTTGATCAATATGTCGAGCCGGCCGTGATTGCTTTCTATATCGGCCATCACGGCGCGCTGCGCCTCACGATCGGCGATGTCGAAGGCGGCAGCCTCGGCGGAACCGCCTCTTGCCCGGATGGTTTCGACCGCCGCATTCAACGTCGCTTCGGTCCGCCCGTTGATGATGACGTGAGCGCCTACATCGGCAAGTGCCTGGGCCATCTCAAATCCAAGGCCGCGGCCGCCGCCGGTCACCAGCGCAACACGCCCTGTGAGGGAAAATCTGTGAAATATGCTCATGGCTATCCCTTTGTCCTGCGGTGAAGACAAGCTGCCGCAAGATAATGGACTCAGTCAAGTAATTTCCGCAATGGCAATTAAAGGGGACCGGACAGGAACTTGCGTGGATCGAGGCTGGTTTGACAGATAATATCGAACCTGCCTCCTATCGCGCCGACGTCACCGCGTTGCGCATTTTTGCCGCTGCTGGATGCAGCAAGCGGCCGAATCCTGTGTTACTTCTTCATCAATTAGGCACTGCGACCAGCATCGGAATGCGACAATGACCTCAGAATTTCTATCCCATCTGCGCAAGGAACTTGTCGGCTTGAAAGAAGCCGGTCTCTACAAGGCCGAGCGCGTCATCACGTCCAAGCAAGCCGGTGAAATCGCCGTCGTCGGTGGCGCCCGCGTGCTCAATTTCTGCGCCAACAACTATCTCGGCCTCGCCGATAACGAGGAGCTTGCCGAGGCCGGGAAGAAAGCGCTCGATCGCTATGGCTACGGCATGGCTTCGGTTCGCTTCATCTGCGGCACGCAGGAAGAGCACAAGCAGCTCGAGGCCCGGATTTCGGCGTTTCTCGGCATGGAGGATACCATCCTCTATTCTTCCTGCTTCGATGCCAATGGTGGCTTGTTCGAGACGCTGCTGTCAGAGGAAGATGCCATCATCTCGGACGCCCTTAATCACGCCTCGATCATCGATGGCGTGCGGCTCTCCAAGGCCAAGCGCTTCCGCTATGCCAACAACGACATGGCGGCGCTGGAAGAGGAGTTGAAGAAGGCCGAGGGCAGCCGTTTCAAGCTGATCGCCACTGACGGCGTGTTCTCGATGGACGGCATTATCGCCAATCTTGGCGGTGTTTGCGATCTGGCCGAGAAATACGGTGCTATGGTCATGGTCGACGACAGTCACGCCGTTGGCTTCGTCGGTGCGCACGGCCGCGGCTCGCCGGAGCATTGTGGCGTCGAGGGCCGGATCGATATCATCACCGGCACGCTCGGCAAGGCGCTCGGCGGCGCTTCGGGCGGTTATACATCGGCCAAAGGCGAGATCGTCGATTGGCTGCGGCAGCGCTCGCGCCCCTATCTCTTTTCCAACACGCTGGCGCCGGTCATCGCGGCTGCCTCGCTGAAGGTCTTCGATCTGATCGACAATGGCGACGCCTTGCGGGCACGGCTTCGCAACAATGCCGAACTCTTCCGCAGCGAAATGACCAAGCTCGGCTTCACGCTTGCCGGTGCCGATCATCCGATCATCCCGGTGATGCTCGGCGACGCCAAGCTGGCGCAGGACATGGCGGCGCTGATGCTGAAGAAGGGCGTCTACGTCATCGGCTTTTCCTTCCCGGTCGTGCCCAAGGGACAGGCGCGCATCCGTACGCAGATGTCGGCCGCTCATTCGAAAGCTGATGTCGAGCGGGCGATTGCGGCCTTTGCGGAAGCTGGGAAAGAACTCGGAATCATTTGAATTGGTTGGGGAGAACCGATCATGTCGAACATGATGAAAGCGCTGGTAAAATCGAAGGCGGAAGTCGGGCTGTGGATGGAGCATGTTCCGGTTCCCGAGGTCGGGCCGAACGATGTGCTGATTCGGGTCAGGAAGTCGGCGATCTGCGGCACCGATGTCCATATTTGGAACTGGGACCAATGGGCACAAAAGACCATTCCCGTGCCGATGGTCGTCGGCCATGAGTTCTGCGGCGAGATCGCCGAAATCGGTTCGGCTGTCACGAAGTACCATGTCGGCGAACGCGTCTCCGGCGAGGGGCACATCGTCTGCGGCAAATGTCGTAACTGCCGGGCGGGCAGGGGGCACCTTTGCCGCAACACACTCGGCGTTGGCGTCAACCGTCCCGGCTCGTTCGGCGAATTCGTCTGCATTCCCGAATCCAACGTCGTTCCGATCCCCGACGACATTTCCGATGAGATCGCCGCGATCTTCGATCCGTTCGGCAATGCGGTTCACACCGCGCTCTCCTTCGATCTCGTCGGCGAGGATGTGCTTGTCACGGGCGCAGGGCCGATCGGCATCATGGGGGCCATGGTCGCCAAGCGCTCGGGCGCGCGCAAGGTCGTCATCACCGATATCAATCCCACCCGGCTGGCGCTTGCCCGCAAGGTCGGCATCGATCACGTCGTCGACGCTTCGAAGGAAAACCTTGCCGATGTGATGAAATCCGTCGGCATGACAGAGGGCTTCGACGTCGGGCTGGAAATGTCGGGCGCGGCACCGGCTTTCCGCGACATGATCGACAAGATGAACAATGGCGGCAAGATCGCCATTCTTGGCATCGCGCCGGCGGGCTTCGAGATCGACTGGAACAAGGTCATCTTCAAGATGCTGAACCTGAAAGGCATCTATGGCCGCGAGATGTTCGAGACCTGGTACAAGATGATTGCCTTCGTCCAGGGCGGTCTCGATGTATCACCCGTCATTACGCACCGCATCGGCATCGATGATTTTCGCGAGGGCTTCGAGGCCATGCGCTCAGGCAATTCCGGCAAGGTCGTCATGGACTGGAATTGATCCTGGCTGTCGATTTCCGGCATCGATAATGGTACGCGATGTCGGAAATGTGCAGCTTTCTTTAGGATGCTCTTGTCATCGCGCGGGGACTTCCTAAATACGGGAAATAATGGATTATGGCGCATCGAGCCTGTGGATAAGGCTTTTTCGCGCATTTAACGTGCTTTTTTACCGGAAAAGCTTGACGAGAACAAAAAATCTAGGAATCACCGTTTAACTTCGGGAAGAACGGTAAACTGGATCAAGCGGATCACCTAATACCATGGCCGGAAATCCAAACGCAATCCAGCTTTGCAATCCGGTAGAGGTGATCGTGGTTAATCGGGCATTAAAGGTCATTCCGTTAGGTGTTTGTCGGTGAGTCGAGGCTGGCGCAGGGCGTGCCGGCCTGATTGAAATGTTCTACCGCGTGTAAAGTTTGCAGCGTCAGGGAAAGCGACGATATAGAGATGGCAACCAAGGTCAAAGAGAACGAAGAAGCTGAAGTCGAACGCGACGGCACCTCCGACGGCCCGCTTCTCGATCTTTCCGATGACGCGGTCAAGAAAATGATCAAGGCCGCGAAGAAGCGCGGCTACGTTACGATGGACGAGCTCAATGCCGTCCTGCCCTCGGAAGAGGTGACATCGGAACAGATCGAAGACACGATGGCCATGCTTTCGGACATGGGCATCAACGTCATCGAGGATGAAGACGTCGAAGAGGCGGGCACGCCTTCCAACGACGATGACGACGCGAGCGGCGACGAGGAAGGCGAAGGCGGCGAGCTTGCTCCTTCTACCGGGTCTGCGCTTGCGACCGCCAAGAAGAAAGAGCCGACCGACCGTACTGATGACCCGGTGCGCATGTATCTGCGCGAAATGGGTTCGGTAGAGCTGCTGTCGCGCGAAGGCGAAATCGCCATCGCAAAGCGCATCGAGGCCGGCCGCGAAACCATGATCGGCGGCCTCTGTGAGAGCCCGTTGACGTTCCAGGCGCTGATCATCTGGCGTGACGAACTCAACGAGGGCACGACGCTGTTGCGCGAGATCATCGATCTCGAAACCACCTATTCCGGTCCCGAGGCCAAGGCTGCTCCGCAGTTCCAGAGCCCCGAGAAGATCGAGGCTGACCGCAAGGCTGCCGAAGAAAAGGAAAAGGCCCGCCGTGGCCGTTCGCCAAGTGGCGACGACGATATCACCAATGTCGGCGGCGAAGGCCTGCCGATGGAGGAAGAGGAAGAGGACGAAGACGAGTCCAGCCTTTCCCTGGCAGCCATGGAAGCCGAGCTTCGTCCGCAGGTTATGCTGACGCTCGATACCATCGCCGAGACCTACAAGAAGCTGCGCAAGCTGCAGGATCAGCAGGTCGAACAGCGCCTGTCCGCTTCCGGCACGCTGTCGTCGGCGCAGGAGCGCCGCTACAAGGAGCTGAAGGATGAACTGGTCAAGTCGGTCAAGTCACTGTCGCTGAACCAGAACCGCATCGACGCTCTCGTCGAGCAGCTCTATGACATCAACAAGCGTCTCGTGCAGAACGAGGGTCGCCTGCTGCGTCTTGCGGAATCCTATGGCGTCAAGCGCGACAGCTTCCTGGAGCAGTATCAGGGTGCCGAGCTCGACCCGAACTGGATGAAGTCGATCGGCAATCTGGCCGCGCGCGGCTGGAAGGAATTCGCCAAGAGCGAAAACACCACGATCCGTGACATTCGCCAGGAAATTCAGAACCTTGCGACCGAAACCGGCATTTCCATCTCGGAATTCCGCCGCATCGTTCAGATGGTGCAGAAGGGCGAGCGCGAAGCTCGCATCGCCAAGAAGGAAATGGTCGAAGCCAACCTGCGCCTCGTCATCTCCATCGCCAAGAAGTACACCAACCGTGGCCTGCAGTTCCTCGACCTCATTCAGGAAGGCAATATCGGCCTGATGAAGGCGGTCGATAAGTTCGAATATCGGCGTGGTTACAAGTTCTCGACCTACGCCACCTGGTGGATTCGTCAGGCAATCACCCGTTCGATCGCTGACCAGGCCCGCACGATCCGTATTCCGGTGCACATGATCGAAACGATCAACAAGATCGTTCGCACGTCGCGCCAGATGCTGCACGAGATCGGCCGCGAGCCGACGCCGGAAGAACTGGCCGAAAAGCTTGCCATGCCGCTCGAAAAGGTGCGCAAGGTACTGAAGATCGCCAAGGAGCCTATCTCGCTCGAAACGCCTGTGGGTGACGAAGAAGATTCGCACCTCGGCGATTTCATCGAGGACAAGAACGCGCTTCTGCCGATCGATGCCGCCATCCAGGCGAACCTGCGCGAGACCACGACCCGCGTTCTGGCGTCGCTGACGCCGCGTGAAGAGCGCGTGCTGCGCATGCGCTTCGGCATTGGCATGAACACCGACCATACGCTCGAAGAAGTCGGCCAGCAGTTCTCGGTTACGCGCGAACGTATCCGTCAGATCGAGGCCAAGGCTCTGCGCAAGCTCAAGCATCCGAGCCGCAGCCGCAAGCTCAGAAGCTTCCTCGACAGCTAAGGCCCTGGCGCAAGCCGGTATTGGCAGTATACGAAACGGAGCCCGGTTCGCGAAAGCGAGCCGGGCTTTTCATTGAGGACATCGGCATCAAAGGTCTGAGCATGGCAGGTAAGCGGCAATTCATGGAAACATCCATACCCGTCCCGCTGCGTGATCTGCTGGCCGGTTATGAATGGCGGCAGGATGCGCTCGGGCGTTCTTCAGCGCATGTTTTCCGGCTTGAGGCCGATGGGCGTGCGCCTGTTTATCTCAAGACCGAGCCTGTGGACCCCTTGGGCGAGCTGGTCGGCGAGGTCGCGCGGCTGCGATGGTTGCGCTCTCAGGGCCTTGCCTGTCCGGAGATCATTGCCCATGCGAAGGACGAGGAGCGCGAATGGCTTTTGATGAGCGCGCTTCCCGGCAGCGATCTCGTCAGCGCGGAGCTGATATCGCCAGCCGAACGTGTCCGTCTTCTGGCGGATGCGTTGCGGCGATTGCACGCGATCGACATTGCTGCCTGCCCTTTCGATCATCGATTGGCGAACAGAATTGGCGATGCAAAGGCGCGCCTGGTTGCCGGCTGCGTCGATGAGGATGATTTCGATGAGACCCGGTTGGGACATTCGGGGCATGATCTTTTCGGAGAACTCGAGGATAAGAGGCCTGCGACGGAAGACCTCGTCGTCACCCATGGCGATGCCTGCCTTCCGAATTTCATGGCGGATGGCGCGGGCTTCAGTGGTTATATCGATTGCGGCCGCCTCGGCATTGCCGATCGCTATCAGGACCTGGCACTGGCCTGCGGCAGCATCCAATACAATTTCGGCGCGGCGCTGGCTGCCGATTTCCTCAATGCCTATGGGCACTTCGAGCTGCATCCTGAAAAGATGGCCTACTATCGGCTGTTGGACGAGTTTTTTTAACGGTGGACGGGTGCGTTTGGCGCCCGTGCGATCACGCAGGTTTGTTTTTGAAGCATTGCGGATCGCCCGGAGGCCTGACAAGTTCGATTTTGATGGCTGCCTCTTTCTTGGCGTGCTGTCGGATACCATATGTCAGCGGGCTTGAAAGTCTTCTGATCTGTTTGCCGGCAAGGATCGAATGAATCGATGCGCAGTTCCCTCTTGATTGTTTTCTCTTCGCGAGCCATCCGCTGAACGATGGAAAAGGTTGCGGAAAAACGGGATAAGGAGACGAGGCCGGGCTTTGTCCTGTCGATCCTCCTGCATGTCCTGTTTGTGGCTATCTTTCTGCTGCCGCTGTTGCCCGCGCCGCCACAGGCAAAGCCCGAGCAGAGCGTCAACGTCGAGCTGGTGCCGCAGCCGGAGGAAAAGCAGGAGATCGCGACGAAGGAGAATGAGAAGCCCGATCAGCCTCCGAAGCCCGTTCAGAAGGCCGATGAGAAGCCAGCGCAACAGACCGCTGAAGCTCAAGAGCAGCCGCAGCAGCCCGAGGGAAAAAAGGCAGACGAACAACCACCAAAGCAATCCGACCCTCAGGGCAAGGAGCCGACGGACAAGCCATCACCCAAATCCGATGAGGCCAAGGCCGACAAGCCTGAAGAGCAGGCGGAAAAGCCGGCACCCAAATCTGACGACGGCGGCGCTGACAAGCCAGTAGAGAAAGCGGACCAGAAGCCCTCTGCGACGGAGACGCCACTTCCGGATATGAAGGGCGAGGAGAAGGACGCGACCACCACGCAGGAGGCAGAAGCCTCAACGCAGCCGAGCGACACGCCGCAGACGCCACCGAATGATGCCGCCGCGCAACAGGCGGAAGCACAGGCTGCCGCGGAGGCGGCTGCACAAGCCCAGGCCCAGGCTCAAGCTGAGCAAGCTCAACAGCAAGCCGATGCCCAGAGCCAGGAAGCAAATGCGGCCAAGCCGCCGGAAGGCGATTCAACCGCCAAAGCGGCCTCTTCGGCTCCCGATGTGCTGGCGACCAACGAGCCCTCTGATCAGCAGGTGCAGCAGCCGCAGGCGCAATCGACCGATCAGAATGATCCGCAGGCGCAAGCCGCCGCGCAGGCGTCACCATCTGATCCGCAACAGCAGCCTACCGCCAACGAAGCCAAGGATGAGGCGAAAGCCGAGCCCCAGATTGCCGTTCCCACAGTCAGGCCTTCTCCCACGGAGCAGGCTTCGCAAAGCCAGTCTGCTTCGAGCAGTCAGGGCGGCCAGACCAGTGGCACAGCATTGGTGACTGAGCCTCAGCAGCCTAAGTCACTTGTGCCGAAGAGGGCCATTGAAGCCAAGAAGCTCTATTCCGGTGCCGAGATGGCGCGCCTGTCGAAGAGCGACTACGATGCTTGGAAGAAGATGCCAAAACGTGATCGGGTACGCTATCTCTGCAACTCTGAGGAGAAGCTTCAATTTGGTCACGATCTCGGTGCAGTTGGCTTTAATAACTCTGCGCTATCGTCCGCTATGCTTTCTGATATCAGTCTGTTTGGTGATGGGGTTGCGGTTGATACACCCAGCGGCTGGCAGAGGGTGGCATTCACCTGCCAAGTAGATAGCGACGCACTGAAAGTTGTCGCTTTTTCCTATACCCTCAGAGGACATGTTTCCCCAAGCCAGATGGACAGATCGCGGTTCCTTGGAAATTGACACTGAATAGCCACGTCCGGCATCCTCCTGAAACAATAGTTTATTGTCAGCTCAATCGAAATTCGGCTCGTTTCATCATACAATTGCCTGTATCTACCTGATTCAATTCTCCTCCCGTCACATTGTACGATTCCGATGTCCTCGATTACAGCCGATCCCAGTTCCGCGGCCGCTGGCCGCTCCGCCTTGCGCGGTGTCCTTGTGGCATTCGCGTCTTATGCCGTCTTTGCCTTCAGCGATGCTTCGATCAAGATCCTGCACGGCGTGGTTCCGTCCTATCAGGTCGCCTTCATCGGCGCGCTGTTTGGCTTTGCCGCCGTGCCCTTTCTGAAAAAGCGGGAGGACGGCTGGCTTGATATGGCGAGGACGTCTAACCGGCCGCTGTGGTTGTTGCGCTTCATCTGCGGCGCGACCGGCGCCATCTGCTCGGTCATCGCATTTACCAAGCTGCCAATGGCGGAAGCCTTCGCGCTTCTCTTCCTGCTGCCGTCTTTCGTGACGATCCTCTCGGTGATCTTCCTGAAAGAGGATGTGCGCTGGCAGCGCTGGACAGCGGTCATTCTCGGCTTCATCGGCGTGCTGATCGTCTTGCGGCCGGGCTTTCGCGAGCTCTCGATCGGCCATCTCTGCGCTGCGGTGGGCGGTCTTGCGGCGGCGATTTCGATCGTCATTAATCGTGCGCTCGGCTCGAAGGAAAAGCGCATCTCGCTTTATGGTGCCGGCCTGTTCGGCACTTTGATTGTCAGCGGCTTTCTGATGCTTCCGGAGGTCATGGCGCCGACGGCGACGCAATGGGTCTTCCTCGCAAGCTATGGTCTGTTAGGTGCGATCGGCAACGTGCTGCTGATGAATGCTGCACGCATGGCGCCGGCCAATCTGGTTGCGCCGCCGCAGTACAGCCAGATGATCTGGGCGATTATTTTCGGCTATCTGCTGTTCAACGACAGCATCGATATGCCCATGGCCTTCGGCATCGCCCTCATCATCTTCTCCGGGCTATTGACGCTGGCGAGGGAGCGCAGGCGCGGTACCCCGCTGCCGGCCGCCGTTGCCGGCAACACGCAGGCGGCATTGGCAACAACCCAGGACGAGGACGCCGCCATAGCGGAAAGATAGCGGCTGGGCTGGAAGGAAGATGGCTGAGATTGCCAGCCTAGCGGTGCCGGGTTAGGCTTCGTCATCCTCGAGCGAGTGATCCTGTTTCCGTGGGGAAGCGATACGCATGAGATCCAGCCAATTCAGGATATTCCGTTCTCAGGGCGGGGGCATCGAGGCTGTGAAGGCGGAAACGGGGCATAGCTTTCCCAAGCATACCCATGGTCAATTCGGCATCGGTCTTATCGAGGCTGGCGCCCAGATGTCGCTCAGCGGGCGGGGGATGGTGCGGGCGGAGGCTGGAGACGTCATCAGCGTCAGTCCGAACGAGGTGCATGACGGCGTGCCCATCGGCGAAAGCCGGGCATGGTCGATGCTCTATTTCGATCCACGATTGATCGGCGATTTGCTTGAGGATATCGGGGAAGGGCAGATCGGTGAGATCGAATTTCCGGCCCCTGTCATCCGCAATGGCCAGATAGCCGCATGCTTCAGCGCGTTGTTTCCGCTTGTGGTCGATCGGGCTGAGCCCGCGGATGGGTTGCTGCGGGATGGGCTGTTGTTATCGCTAGTCGCCGCCGTGATGAGTGAAGGCGAACGGACGGCGCGCGATATCGCTGTCCCCGCGCCCATCGATGGGGCGCGCGACATGATCGACGATGATCCTGCTGCACCCCTAACGCTTGGCGAGTTATCGGATGCCTGTGGGCTGAGCCAATTCCAGTTCCTGCGCGCATTCAGCAAAGCGACGGGGCTTACTCCGCACGCTTATCTGATGCAGCGCCGCATCCAGGAAGTGCGGCGGCTGATCGCAACAGGCACGCCGCTGGCTGAAGCCGCCTTTGCCGGTGGCTTTGCAGATCAAAGCCACATGACGCGCCTGTTCGTGCGCAATTTCGGCATATCGCCCGGCGCGTATGCCGCCGCCTGCTGAGGCTTCTGCAATTTCATTCAAGACCTTGCGATGATGACAGGGTCTTCTGAAATGCAAAGCCGGACATGCAGAAGGAGAGGCCATGTATTTTCGCCATTCGAACGAGATGTGGAACGAGTTCCCCGAACTGGTTCCGGGCGTGTTGTTTGCCGACGGGATCACCGCGGATGCCATCGTTACCCATCGTCTCAATGGATATTATGCGATTGCGACGGAGCGGCTGGCGCAAGGTCCCGAAAGTGAGATGCCTGAGATTCAGGCCTGGCGGCGCTGCTTCTCGAAAATGGGATTGAAGCCCACTCAATATCGCTGTGCCTCCGAGGCTCTGTTGCGTCGTTTCCGCCAGGAGGGTTCGCTGCCGCGGCTGCATCCGCTCGTCGATCTCTGCAATGCTGTGTCCATCGCCTTCGCCATTCCTGTCGCTGTGTTCGATCTCTCGAAAATATCTGCTGATATCGAGGTGCGACATGCGGACGGTCGCGAATCTTATCTGACATTTTCGGGAGAGGTCGAGCATCCGGAGCCTCGCGAGGTGGTCTTTGCCGATAGCGCGGGACAGGCCCACGCCCGGCGTTGGACCAACCGGCAAAGTGGCCTTTCGGCCGTGCGGGAGGATACGCGATCCGTGCTCATCGTGGCGGAAGCGCTGCACGATTCCGCCGCCAGCGATGTGCCGCGGCTGATCGATACGATTGCCGCCGAGCTTGCCGCTGTCTGGTCGCTGGAGGCCAGGCGAGGATTGCTAAGCCGCTCATCACCGCTATTTGATCTCCCGGCAGAGACGAATGTCCAACTGGAACCGAAACGAGGTTGACAAGCGGCGCGTTCAGGCAGAGCAGGGGCTACAGAGATTTTGACGATTAAGAGTGCATGTCTCCGCGCACCGGCGCCGGAAGACGAAGAAGGCCCATGGATACCCTGCAGAACCTAGACCGGCCGGGCGTGCTCGGTCACCCCGGCTACCGTTCATTTGTGGCGTCGCGCGTTTTCTCCTCGATAGGCTTTCAGTCGGTGACCGTCGCCATGGGCTGGATGATCTATGATCAGACTCATAGCGCCTTCTATCTCGGCCTGGTCGGCCTCTGCCAGTTCCTGCCCATGGTCATCCTGACCTTTGTCGTTGGCCATGTCGCCGACCGGTTCGACCGGAGGCGCATCGGCCTTGCGTGCCAACTGGTCGAGGCTCTGACGGCACTGGTGCTGGCCGTTGCCGTCTGGCAGCACTGGATAGGTCCCGCCGGCATTCTGGCCGCCGTCGCCGTCATGGGTGCGGCCACCGCTTTCGAGCGACCCACAATGGCGGCGCTCCTGCCGAATATCGTCCCGTCCTCGCTGCTCCAGGTCGCCATCGCGACCTCGACGTCGATGATGCAGACGGCCTTCATCATCGGCCCGTCGCTTGGCGGCCTGCTCTATGGCCTCAATCCGGTGGCGCCGTTCGCTGTCTCGGCAATGCTGTATGTCATCGCGAGCAGCAACGTCATTTCGATCCGTGTCGAGCGGGAGCAACCATCGTCGCGGGAGCCGGTCACGCTGAGCTCCGTCTTTGCCGGCGTTTCCTTCATCAAGAGCAGGCCCGTAATGCTGGGGACGATCTCGCTCGATCTGTTTGCTGTCCTGCTGGGCGGTGCAACCGCGCTCCTGCCGATATTCGCCCGCGACATTCTGCATGCCGGCCCCTGGGGTCTTGGCCTGTTGCGCGCCTCTCCGGCGATCGGCGCCTTGGTGATGTCTATCTGGCTGGCCCGGCGGCCCTTGCAGACTGATGTTGGCAAGAAGATGCTGTTTGCCGTGCTGATTTTCGGCATTGCCACCGTCGTGTTCGCGCTGTCGAGCAACATCATCCTTTCCGTCGCCGCACTGTTTGTTGTCGGTGCTTCGGATACGGTCAGCGTCGTGGTGCGCAGTTCGCTCGTGCAGCTTTTGACGCCGGATGCGATGCGTGGCCGCGTCAACGCCGTGAACTCACTCTTCATCGGCACGTCCAATCAGCTCGGCGAATTCGAGTCCGGCATGCTGGCCAGCGCTCTCGGACCGGTGTTGACCGGCATTGTCGGCGGTGTCGGCACCATAGTTGTGGTGCTGCTGTGGATGCGGCTCTTCCCGGATCTCACCAGGGTCAAGACGCTCAAGGGCTAGCCCAAGCGACAATCCCTGCAGCTTGCCTGGCTGTCGCCGAGCCCGATATCCCTCAGTAAATGGTCGTTCGCAGCATCGAGCCTATTGGGCCTGCCTTTCGATTTCAGCTGGGGCGGCCTTTCGCTGTTATGTTCGCGGATTGCTTGATCCAGCCACCGGGCAATCCATCGCGCCCAATCATTTCCATGAAGATTTTTCATCTATCGGAGCCTTATGATTTCCTGAGATGAATGGATACGCCCGAAAATTTGCGATGTATAATGAAGCTTCCCGCAATCGAGCATGCAGGATTTTCATGGGTAAGAGGCCGCTTCCACCCCTGCCGGTGTTGCAGACATTTTGTGCCATTGTCGAAACCGGCGGTTTTGGCCGCGCCGCGGAGCGGATCGGGCAGACCCAGACCGCCATCAGCCATCAGCTCGCGCAGCTGGAAGGATGGATCGGCGGGCGCCTGTTCGATCGTGGCCGAAACGGTGCAAGGCCGACGCCGCTCGGTGCGCGGCTGCATCCGGCAATTGCGGCGACGATTTCCGAGCTGGAGACGGCGCTCTATCAGGCGCGGGCGAGTATTTCTGTTCGTAGCGTTGCCGTTTCCGTCTCGCCGGAGTTTTCGAGCCAATGGCTGGCATCGCGGCTGCCGGATTTCTGTCAGCGACATCCGGCGATCGAATTGAAGATGGCCGTCGGCTACCAGCGTCCGGATTTCCGGCCCGGTGGGATCGATCTGGCGATCTGGCTTGGCCATGCCGATGCAGGCCTTGTTGAGGAGGTATTGCTGGCGGACGAGGAGTTCGTCGTCAGCTCGCCAGAGCTTTCCAAACGTTTACCCCCGCGCAACGCCATAAGGGCGGCCCCGCTGCTGCGCTATGCCGGCATGAGTCACACGATACTGGATTGGCAGCGTTGGCATGAGCAGATCACCGGCGGGATCGGCGAGGCAGGCGCGCATTTCGATATCATCCGGGCTGTGGAGAACAGCGAGCAGTTCGAATCCTTTGCCGAGATGCTTGAGGCGTGCCGGGAAGGGCGCGGCTTCGCGCTTGTGCGCAGTTCGTTGGTTGCACGGGATATTGCCGAGGGAAAATTGGTGCGTTGTTTTGTCGAGGTCCAACCGGCGCCCGTCAGCTACAACCTGCTCTATCCGCCAAATGCGCTGGAGAACCCGTCGGCAGCATTATTTCGCAATTGGCTGTTGTCGCAAGCTCGTTCGCCCGGGTGAGGCGTTGGTCAAAGCACTCGGGTCTCAATCACGCAATCTTATCAGGCCTGCTTTGATGGGGGTGAAACCGAGCTTTCGATAGAAGCCGGTGAGATGCGGTTCGAAATCGACATGCAGCCACTCCGCGCCACGCTGGCGGGCAAGAATCGTTGCCCGCTCGACCAGGCCGGTCGCGACGCCCCAGCCTCGGAATTCCGGGTCGACACAGGTATCGAGAATGAAGGCGTGGATGCCGCCATCCCAGGCGACATTGACAAAACCGATTAGCCTCGGGCCTGCAAATGCGCCGACATGGGCGAGGCTGCTTGCAAGGATAGGCGAGAAATCGCGCATGGAGGGATCATTCCATGCGCTCGCCCAGAGAGCGCCAAGGGCTTTATTTCCAGGATTTGGATCGTCCTTGTATTCTATCTGCATTTGAATCAATCGGGCGGATCCGTCTGTTGGGCAATCGTCGAAAAAAGTGAGCGCCCCATGTCGGATAGTGATGTGTTCGATCGTCATTCTGACGTGAGCGTAGAACAGAGGAGGCTCAAATGTCCTATGTGGATGGTTTTATCCTTGCCGTGCCGAAAGACAAGATCGAGGCATACAAGGCGCAGGCGCGCAGGGCCGGGGAGGTTTGGAGGGAACATGGTGCTCTCAGCTACGTGGAAGCCATCGGCGACGATGTGCCCTATGGAGAACTGACATCCTTTCCTCGCGCAGTGCTGGCAACCGAGGATGAAGTGGTGGTCTTTTCCTGGATCACTTATGAATCGCGGCGGAGCCGTGACGAGGTGCTGAAAAAGGTCATGGCCGATCCACGCTTGAAGGATGATATGCAGAACATGCCCTTCGATGGCAAACGCTTGATCTATGGCGGCTTCGACATCTTTCTCGAGACATAGTCTATCGGCTGCTGGACTTGACATTGCGAGTGTTGCGGCAGACGTGATGCCGATCACCATTACTATTGTCGGAAGAAGCCATGCCGCAAACCGTCATCACACTCTCTACCCGTGGTCAGGGACTTTACGAGTTCACTGATCAGGCCGCAGATTTCGTTCGTGGCGCAATGGCCGGCGGCGGCGAGGGACTTTTGACCGTCTTCGTGCGGCACACGTCCTGCTCGCTGCTCATTCAGGAAAATGCCGATCCGGATGTGAAGACGGACCTCAATACCTTCTTCCGGCGGCTGGTGCCGCCCTCTTCGGACCCGTCAATGCGCTGGGTCGTGCATACGATGGAGGGGCCGGACGACATGCCGGCGCACATCAAGGCGGCCCTGACGCAAGTCTCGATCGGCATTCCAGTCATGAACGGCCGCCTGACGCTCGGCACATGGCAGGGCATTTATCTTTTCGAGCATCGCGACCGGCCTCACCGGCGTGAAATTGTCCTGCATCTCTCGGCCTGATTTCTGAAATCCTCGCGTCAACCGATTGTTAACCCTCATGAATACAATCTGAATGGCGAGTTCGCGTTCGGTTCAGCTTGGCCGACGTAACCTGCACTCAATCCCAAAGGCGTCGAGCCGGATCCCGGGATTGCAACAATCCGCAGCAAGGATTTGAAGGAGAAACACCCATGACCAATCTTTTCACCAAGGTCGGTATTGCCGCTCTGATCGCGCTCGGCGGTATCTCCGCAACGGCCGCCACCGCATCTGCCAATGATTTTCACCCCGGCATCCAGCAGGCGCGCTATGATCACTATCGTGGCCGTTCGTGCTCGCCGGTTCTGGCTGTTCAGAAGGCGCGTGACATGGGCCTGCGCCGCGCCCGCATCGACAACATCACGCCGCGCCGCGTCGTTGTCGAAGGTTTTGGCCGCCGCGGTCCGGATCGCGTCGTTTTCGCCAATGCGCGGGGTTGCCCGCTGATCCGCCGTTGATGCTGACTACGAAAGCGGCGACGTTTTCCACATATATTCGATAGTTCCGAAGCCGCCTCCACTCTGGAGTCGGCTTTATTTTTTTACATTGTGCTATCATGGCGCATCTGGTGTCATTTTAGCGTTCATTGTACCTGACGAGTAGAGGTACGGTCGATTCTGCGCTTTTCAGCGTTTGGCTGTTATCTCTCAGCACTCGCTCGACAAATAGTGTAGGAGCGAGGAAAAGGCTTTTTTGCTCCATGGAGGACACAATGAGACAATTGCTGGCAAAGTTGGGGGTCGCCGCTGCCATCGCAGTTACTGCGTTGTCGGGAACGGCGGATTTTGCTTCCGCACAGGGCGTGGATATCTATGTCGGTCCCGGCCGCCATCGGCCGCCGCCGCCGGATTACGACAACCCGCCGCCGCGCTTCGACCGTCGCCGCGGCTGCGACCCGCGTGAGGCCCTGGATGTCGCCCGCAGCTATGGCTTGCGTCGCGCTCGCCGTTGTGGATGTGACGCCGCGCCGCGTGATCGTCGATGGCTTCGGCCGTCGCGGCCCGGATACGATGATGTTTGCAAATGTGCGCGGTTGCCCTTTGCTCGGCCGCTGATAAAAACAACGGGCGCCCGTCGCGCCCGTTATTGCTTGTTTGATCTTTTCGCCTTTTGGCGGGGGCCGCGGAACCGCCCTTTGCTCGATTCGGATGAATCTGAGCGAAGGGCGGTTTTGCTTTTGGTTACGGCTGGATCGCGTAGGTGATGCTGACCGAGGCGTTGTATTCATTCTCGCCAGTTGCGACGGGAACGGCCTTGTCCATCGGCGCTGCGGCAGACATGGCACGCATGTAGGGCTGCGGCGGAGCGGCAATGCCGCCTTCGTGAATAGCGATAACGCGGCCGAGCTTGACGCCGGCGGCATCCGTCAAGGTTTTCGCCTTGGCGGCGGCATCGGCGACTGCTTTCTTGCGGGCGTCTTCGAGCACGGCATCCGGCTTGTCGTTGGTGAACTGGATATCGCCGCCCTGATTGACGCCGAGCTTGATGGCTTGATCGAGCAAGCCGCCGAGCTTCGAGAGGTCGCGCACGCGAACCGTCAGGCCGTTCGAGACCTGATAGCCGTTGAGAACCGGCGGCTGGGTATGGCCATCCTTGTCATTCGGATAGGTATATTGCGGCTGAATGGAGAAGCCCGAGGTCTGCAGGTCGCGCTCGGCGATGCCGCTGTCCTTCAGCGTTGCCAGAACGGCGCCCATGGCCTTGTTGTTCTGATCAAGCGCATCCTGCGCCGTCTTTGCCTGCTGGACGACCGCAAGCGTCACCACGGCCATATCCGGCGCGATGGCGGCATGTCCCTCACCGGTGACCGTGATGACGGCCTCACGCGGCTTGGCGTCCTCGGCAAAGGCTGCGGCTGCAGGCACGAAAAAAGTGGCGCTGACAAGAGCGGCAAGGACAAAATCTCTGGTTTTGGTCAGTGGCATAGTTCGTTCCTTGGTTGATGGTCCCTCAGGATTCGCTTTTGCGGATTGATTGTGAAGGTATTACGGCAGTCCCTTGTCGGAAAAGAGAAATTGGGCTAGAGCCATCTCGGCTTTCGGAGAACCATTGCTCCGGAGTCGCGCGCGGGGATCCTTTCTCGTGCCGGGCCTGTAGCTCAATGGTTAGAGCCGGCGGCTCATAACCGCTTGGTTGGGGGTTCGAGTCCCTCCGGGCCCACCATTTTTTTACTTTCTGTTGCCGTCGGTTCCGGTTTTGCGGAAACTTTAGCTTCCGAAGCCATTTCTGCGAGGTTCGCAGTCGTGGCTCGAGACAGCGATAAGGAATCCCGATGCTAACCACTGAGAGCGGCGCGAATCTTACTCCAGATCGGTCGGCTTGCAATTTTCACGCCGCGGTAGCCGACGCTTTGCTCTTTCGCTGAAAGTGCCAGAAGCTGGATCCGATCGTGGTGGCTGATGGGCTTTCGATCTTCGAGCCGGAGATGCGCGATAAATTCGTGTTCCCTTGTGATTGACACGTAATCCAGTGCAAACCGACTAACCCCGATTGCATGGCATTCCTGTGCAACGAGGGCGAAGCTCGCCGGAGTGAAAACGGACGCGTGGCAATCTTCGTAGCTGTTGCGGTTGCGATCACCGCCGGAGAAGTAGCGTGCATAGGCGCTTTCAATGTTCATGTTCAGGAACGTGAGGTCCTGCGTCTTATGTTTTGACCTGTCCCAGGCAATCTCCGCTCGTCGTGCAACCGCAAGGGTTGCGTAGTCGAACAATGATATCTCGTTGTGTGCCGTTGTTTTGGCTCGGAAAGCCGCAAGCCACTGCGCGGTCGTCGTGACGGGCCGAAAGAGATCGAAGCAATGCCGCTTGTCGGGAAGTGCCAGGGTCACGTAACCACCCGGCTTCAGCAGTCGTGCACAGCTACTGAAAAATGCGAGAGGGTTCGGCATGTGCTCTAGGACATGGCTGAGAACAATGACCTCGAATGTCGCATGATGCTCTTCTGGCACCACGTCCGCTAGATCACCTGAGCTCCATACGAAGTCGACTTCCTCAATACTGCTCGGATCATAGCCAGCATGAGCATACTGACGGAGAAGGCCCTCCCGATCCATATTGTCCACGGTGTAGGCGTTATACCCTTTTCGTTTCGGCGCAATTGGCCGCGCGAGCGGTCCGATTTCAAGAACCTTCGTTGTTTCGTTGATGTGCTGGCGCAGGCGACGACTTCTGTTCTGGCGAGGTTTGACCCAGCTTGGCGTCACGAGCGTCGGCGAGAGATCGTTGGCCGATGTACCGCGAACAGTTCCCCCGAACAGCTCACGGATCGACCCGTAAAGTCGAAATAGCATTATACCCCCGGCATGCTAAACGCTATCCTTGCCCCCAAGGTAGCGGATACAACTTAGCATCCGTAATTTTCAATTCGCAATAGTTAGATTGTACGAAGCACCAGCCGTCATCGATGAGGTCAAAGCTAGATTTAGCTTTCTGGCTCTTGATCTAACCCTGGCTAAATGCCTCGTGATAAGCAACTTGACCAATCGGTGTTGGTCCCTTGAATGTAATGTGCTGGAAATACTCCGATGGCACGTCGGCGTATCGGAGAGCGGGGTCGCTAACGAAGCCGAAGCGGGCGTAGTATCGGGGATCGCCGAGGACGACGCAGCCGTGGGCACCGTCGTCTTCGAGCTTGGCGACCCCGGCCTCGATCAAGGCCTTGCCGATGCCGGTCCCTTGTCGATCAGGTCGCACCGATACCGGCCCGAGACCGAACCATTTCGTTGCTCCTGATTCGATACTGACGGGTGAGAGCGCCACATGGCCAACGATCTCGTCTTGTTCCACGGCGACCAGTGAGAGCGTCAGCGCATGGGCAGCTCGCAAGGCATCGACGATCATTGCTTCCGTGCCGGAGCTGTGTTCGGCACTTGCGAAAGCGGCGGTGGTTATGGCTCGAATGGTCTCGATGTCTTCCGGTCTCTCTGTGCGTACAATAATCACTAATATTGGCCTTGCTGATGGGCGATTTCAGGTTGCATTTTACCTAGCACAATCATGCGGTGAATGCGCTCGCAGTCGTCCGCAACATTTATTGGATCGAAAGGTTTGTAAAACTAGGCGCTGGGTGGGAAATCTTACATAAAATAGCCGTACCACATTCGAGATGCGATCTTTAATGCCTCGCCATGATCTCGCGGCGTATGGGTTTTTGCAGCTATGTAAACCACCTCGTTCGGCTGTCTAATATCTTAAGCAGCCGGCGGCTTGAGGGTACTTCCGACCTGATTAGCCTAAAGATCTCGCAGGGCACCTGAAAGACTATCGTCGAGGGGACATTGCACGGCGTTACAGCTCTGAACAGACTGCGGGGGAGATGCCGATTGGTTCGGCACCTCCCGCCAGTCTTTTTGGAGATCAGCCGTCAAAATGACCGGAATATGCCGATTCCGCGGATGCTACGGAAACGGCGACATTGACCCCTCTGGTCACCGTGGCGCCGGCCGCCCGGAGATTGACGATCGGCTGTAGTGTCGAGTCCGGTGGGTTCGTCAGGGGAGCTGCGGTCCCGGCATCCAGATCGACAACCCAAAGGCCGGTCTCTCCGGCAATTCCTAGAATAACAACGCGTGCCATGTGGTGTTCCTTTTGACTATGATTTGCTGGTTAAAATCCTGCCTTCTTTAGGCCCTCTCTGTACATGTCCTTGTGCCATTGTTCCTTCACCGGCACGATTGCGAGCCATCGATCAACATCGAAGTCAGGATTGGTTTCTCGGGTTCTGCGCACAAAGAAGCGCGCTTTCTCGCTATTGCCGAGCATGGCCCAACTGGCGGCCGATAGCCTGTCGGCCAGGCTGCTGTCGGCCATTTTCCCGATATATTCCACCGTCTCGCTGAATTGCCCGAGTGCATAGCTGGCTCCGGCGGCTGTCCAGAGATACGAATCCGGACTTAAAGGGTTCAACTCGATGGCGTGGGTGATTTTCTCAAGCGCCAGCTGCGGGCGCGAACAATGGGTCAACGTATCGGCGTGGTCGGCGATCACGTCCGCATAGTGTGGACTCAAGGCTTCCGCGAGTTCCAGCGCTTCCACGCTTTCATCGATGGCTCCCTGCAGGACTTTGGCGACGCCAAGTTCGCGATAGCCGTCCGCCAGGTCGTCACGAATCTCGATCGCCTGGGTGGCGTAGGCTTCGGCGGATTTCAGCAGTTCGATATCGCCGCGAGCCGTCAGCAACCATTCCTTGGAATAGGTGCGGGCGATGGAACTCATCGCCGGTGCGAAATCGGCGCTTTCCCGCAAGACCGTCTTCATCTCCTTGCGGGCGCGACGCATGTTCGGCAGCGTCAGGCGATGGAGATATTGTTGCCCGACAAGATATTGATGATAGGCGGCGGGGTTCTGTTCAAAATAGATCCGCGTCGTTTCGTGACGCTCCACTTGCCCTGCAACCTCAAGAACGATGTGCCGCGAGATATCGCGCTTGTTGCGGGCCAGATCCAGCTTGCCGAAATTGAAGCGCTCCGCCCAAACAACCTCGCTGTTCGACATATAGATGAGCTGCGAGAACAGCGAGAGATCGTTGCCAAGCCCGCTCAGCCGAGTGTCGAGAACATAGTTGATATCGTATTGCTGGAAGAGCGCGAGTTGATTTTCGGTCTGGCGGCTTATCTGCATGGCCGAGTAGGGGGCGATGACCCGCAGACTGTTCAATGCGCAAAAGCCGAGGGTTATGTCCTCGATCAGCGACGACGCCACCATCAGCGCAGCCGTATCGGCGCTGTCATTGCCTGGAGGCAGCAAGGCAAGCCGCGGTATGCGCAGGATGGGTTGCGTTGGAAGGTCATGTTCCGAGATGGCCTCGTCGAATGCCGGGGCCGGAATGGATGACCGCGGAGATGCCGGCGATCTAGCCGGCCAGGACGAAACAAGGTCCTTGCGCCGCTCGAACAGGCGTTTCAGCTGCTCGATCCCACCTTCTGCATCAAATACTTTCAGCAATATGCGATGGGTGTTCTCGTCCGCGGGTTCCGCTTCGAAAAGAAGGAGCGCCGCCTCCTTGATGATAGCGATTTCGTCGGCTGTCGCCGGACGTTGTGTGGCTGCCTCAAGTGCTTGCTTTAGCGCAGCGAGATGCCGCTTTTTTTCACCCTCTCGCCAATCGACGAAGGCCCGGCTCTGACAGTTCGCGTTTTCCAGGAACGTCGCTTGCACAGCCTTTGCTAGAAGCGGAAGATGCTGCGATTGGTCCTTCGAGGCATCGGCATATGGGGAGATAAGATCGCTGGTCAGTGAGTTCCGGACGAGATGGATATCCGTATCGTCAAAGGTCATGAAGTCTGCATTGAGTTCCGCCTGCCGCTTCTTGATACGAGAAATGAGCTTGCGCAGGTTCGTCAGCGAGTTGGCGATATCATCCTCGCCCCACAGAAATCGCGCTATGCTTGTTCTGCTTGTATATCCTCTTTCGCCTGTAAGTAGATAAGTAAGTATCAGGAGTGCTTTTTCCGGAAATGCTACCTCGCGTCCGGCGCTATCGAGAAGAGCGATCTCTCCAAATGTTCTGAGTGAAAATTGCATCGCGCCATCTATATTGTTTTACATATGTAACGGCCGCCGCCTTTGAGAAATCTGGTGATTATCGGGTAGATAGACACCGATACGGCGAGTGAAACTCATGCTATATTTTTGCTGCAAGGCGTGATTAATTGCAACTCGACTATTAGCCGATCTGTAGTTTCAAAGACGTTGTTGTGTGAAATTTCGATGTCGACGGTGAAATTCCGATGAAATCCGGAAGGAAAGCTCGACTAACGTACCGCAATGGGTATTCCTAACTCGATATGAAAGTCATTTTCGCAGGCCCGACTCTACACGGGACGAATCAGTTACCCAGCGAAGGTTACGAGCTGCGGCCGCCCGCCAGGCAAGGTGATTTCTTCAGGGCGGTTGAGGATGGCGCGAATGTTATCGGCTTGATTGACGGGATTTATGAGCATGTACCGGCGATCTGGCACAAGGAGATCCTGTTCGCTCTTGCCCAGGGAGTTCAGGTCTTTGGTGGCGCAAGCATGGGCGCCTTGAGGGCGGCCGAATGTGCAGCTTTCGGCATGATCGGCATCGGCAAGATCTACGACGACTACGCCAGTGGAGCTTTGCTGGACGATGCCGATGTCGCCCAGTCTCATGGGCCGGCAGAGCTGGGCTTCCTTTCATTGAGCGAGCCGCTCGTCAATGTCCGCGCAACGATCGCGCAATGCCTGCATCGCGGATGCATTACCGATGCCGAGCATGATCGGCTTCTGGAGGCCGCGAGAGCGACCTTCTTCAAGGATCGGACGTATAAGGTTCTGGTACAGTCCAGCATTCAGGACCCGGATCGCGCGACTTTGGTGCTGACGGCGCTGCGGCAGAATCTCGTCAATCAAAAGCTGCTGGATGCAGAGCGTCTTATCGATGTCGTCGTCTCGGCACCGGATCGGCGTCTCGCGGTCAGGCCCGACTGGATTTTCGAAGCAACGAGCTTCTGGGACAGGATGGTTTCTTCCTCCCGTAAGGCTAAGGCTTAGACCGAAGAAGGCTCTTAACCCCCTCCGAAATAGCGATTTTTCGCTTTCTCCAGAGTTTGGCAAGCACGAAATCCGAGGGCCTATACCTTGGTATAATCGCACGGCACCATCGCTTGATTGACCCTACCCAGCGGTTATGACAAGACGACCCTGCCTGCGCAACATGATGCAAGGGCAGATGCAACAACAGATAAAAGAAGCAAATGGACAGCTACCCTAGTCGCTGTCCGGTTGCGGCTTCGCGCCGTATCCGGATGGTCATCGCAACAACCTGGACCGCTATCGGCATTCGCCGGGCGAGCGACGGTCGGGCCTAGCCTGTCCGGCTCGACCTCCGGATCTGCTCGTAAGCGGACCGAGGAGTGAGCCATGAACAATATTGTTCTTTTCCGCGAACGCACGTTCGCAACCAAGTTTTCCGCTCCGCACATGCTGCGAGCTACGACGGCTTCGTCGTCGCTCGGCCGGATCGTGCTTTTTCAACGCCCGCGCCTGATGGCCGTTTGGCACACCAATCCGCATACGGGGAAATTGGAGTGCTTCTGGACGACCGGAAATGTTGCTGTCTCCGATGAGGACGACAGTCGGCGAGCGGCCTAGCCCTTTCTTTCACACAGGCTCGCCCTTGACGCTGCAACTGCTGCGTCATGCGGGCGCGCTCTATTGATAACATCCTGTTTTTAAGGGGTTATACATGGTTTTCCTTGCCAATGATCGACGCGAGCGCAGCGCCGTTGCCGCGTTGGCCGGTGCACGCATCCTGCCAAACGGCTACGATCTTGCCGCCTTCGCCTTCATCGCTGCCGCAGGCTATCTTACGCTTCATGGAGTGGGCGAGATGCGGGCGCCGCTGGAGGGCCTCTCGACGACTCCGCTCTCGCTCGATCCCGCCTATCTGCCTGAATATGCGCTGCGCACGACCTTGCGGATGATGGCTGCAATCGTTGCGTCGCTCATCTTCACCTTTGTGGTTGCAACGCTTGCTGCAAAGAGCCGGCGTGCCGAGAAGATCATCATTCCGGCTCTCGACATCTTGCAATCGGTGCCGGTACTGGGCTTTCTGACATTCACCGTGACGTTCTTCATGGGGCTGTTTCCTGGAAGCCAGCTCGGTGCGGAATGTGCTTCGATCTTTGCGATCTTCACCAGCCAGGCCTGGAATATGGCCTTCTCCTTCTATCAATCGTTGCGGACCGTGCCGCGCGATCTCGATGAAGTCAGCCGCAGCTTCGGTTTATCCTCCTGGCAGCGCTTTTGGCGTCTGGAGGCCCCGTTTGCAGCACCTGGTCTGGTGTGGAATACGATGATGTCCATGTCCGGCGGCTGGTTCTTCGTGGTCGCCTCGGAGGCAATCACGGTTGGCAATACCACCGTGCAGCTTCCCGGACTTGGCTCGTGGCTGGCGCTTGCCATCGACAAGCAGGATTTTGTCGCCGTCGGCTGGGCGGTCCTGGTCATGGGCATCGTCATCCTTCTCTATGACCAGCTGCTCTTCCGGCCAATCGTCGCCTGGGCAGACAAATTTCGCTTCGAGCAGACGGCCGGCCAGCAAAAGCCGCGTTCGTGGGTCTATTCGCTGATCCGCCGCACGCGTCTTCTGAAAAATGTGACGGCACCATTTGCCGCCGTGTGGGGCAGGTTGTTCCTTCTGCGGCTGCTGCCTGCATCGAGAGCGGTTGCGAAGGGGCGGGACGAGCGGCGTGTTGTTAGCCGGGTCATCGACTATGCCTGGTTCGCTCTGATTGCCGCCATCGGCGCCTGGAGCATCTGGGATATCGTCTCTTATCTCAGTCAGACGCTGTCATGGGGGGATGTTTCGATCGCGTTTGCCGGTGGCTTCGTTACTCTCCTCCGCGTGGTCGTTCTGATCGCAGTCGCAAGCGTGATCTGGGTCCCGCTCGGCGTCTGGATCGGTCTGCGCCCGGCGGTTGCGGAGCGCGTCCAACCGATCGCTCAGTTTCTGGCAGCATTTCCGGCGAACGTGCTCTTCCCCGTGGCGGTGATTGCAATCGTCGCGACGGGCGCCAACCCTGATATCTGGCTGTCACCGCTGATGGTGCTGGGCACGCAGTGGTACATCCTCTTCAACGTGATTGCCGGGGCAAGCGCATTCCCAACCGATCTGCGGGAGGCATCCTCCGTCTACAGGCTGCGTTCATGGACCTGGTGGCGGCGGGCGATACTGCCTGGGATATTCCCCTATTACGTCACAGGGGCGCTGACGGCTTCCGGCGGCTCCTGGAATGCGAGCATCGTTGCGGAACTGGCAAGCTGGGGAAACACGAAGCTCGAAGCCTTCGGGCTTGGCTCCTACATCGCGAAGGCGACCGAAGCGGGCGATTTTCCGCGGGTCATCCTCGGCATCGTCGTCATGTCCGTTTTCGTCACCCTTTTCAACAGAACGCTCTGGCGGCCGCTCTACGTCTTCGCTGAACGCCGTTTGCGCCTCGATTAATCACACATCGGAGAAATGAACATGGAAAACGCTGTCATCTCCAAGAAGCTCGACATTGTAAAAGGTTCGCCGCTAGTTCTGGCAAAGCAGGTTTGCCAGACATATGACAAGGGAACCTCCGGTTCGCTCGTCGTGCTTGAGAATGTCGATCTTCAGCTCTATCCGAATGAAATCGTCGGGCTGCTCGGCCGTTCCGGCTCCGGCAAATCGACGCTGCTGCGCGCCATTGCCGGCCTCATCCGTCCAAGCAAGGGTGAGATCACCTTTGACGGACGGCCGGTGGTCGGCCCCAACTCCGATGTTGCCGTAGTCTTCCAGAGCTTCGCCCTGTTTCCCTGGTTGACGGTGCTGCAGAACGTCGAGCTCGGGCTCGAGGCTCAGGGCGTCGCTTCGACGGAGCGCCGCAAGCGTGCGCTGGCCGCCATCGACCTGATCGGCCTTGATGGGTTCGAAAGCGCCTATCCCAAGGAGCTGTCGGGCGGCATGCGCCAACGCGTCGGTCTTGCCCGTGCGCTCGTGGTTCGGCCCAAAGTCCTGTTGATGGATGAGCCTTTCTCCGCGCTCGACGTATTGACCGCGGAAACGCTTCGTACCGACCTTCTCGATCTGTGGTGCGAAGGCCGCATGCCGATCGATTCGGTGCTGATGGTGACGCACAACATCGAGGAAGCCGTGTTGATGTGCGACCGCATCCTGATCTTCGGATCGAACCCCGGTCGCGTCATTGCGGAAATCAAGGTGGATCTGCCGCAGCCGCGCAACCGCCTCGATCCGGCGTTTCGCATGCTGGTCGAGGATATCTATGCCCGGATGACGGCAAGAACCGGCGCTCCGACGCGTGAAGGGCTGTTCCCGGGTACGGGTATCGCCATGGCGCTGCCACGCGTATCGACCAACCTGATGTCCGGTCTGATCGAAACGGTGGCAGCCGAGCCCTATCGCGGGCAGGCAGATTTGCCGCCGCTGGCGACGCATCTGCATCTCGGCATCGATGACCTCTTTCCGGTGGCAGAAACACTCCAGCTTCTGCGTTTCGCCGATCTGGAAGGCGGCGACATCAAGTTGACGGCTCCTGGGCTGCGTTTCTCCGACAGCGATGTCGATGAGCGCAAGCGGCTCTTCGAGCAGCATCTGGCAACCTATGTGCCACTTGCTGCCCATATCCGCCGCGTCCTCGACGAACGGCCGACGCATCGTGCTCCTGCGCGGCGTTTTCGTGATGAGCTCGAGGATTACATGTCCGAAGACTATGCCGACACGACCATCAAGGCCGTCACCAACTGGGCCCGTTACGCGGAATATTTCGCCTATGACGAAAATGCGGATCTGTTCACGCTGGAGAACCCAAGTTGAAACAGGCAGCCGGATCAGACGGATCAAGGTTGCCGCCGGATAAGGCGGCGACCGACCCAATTACACTTTTGAATTTGACAAGCAGCCAAGTCAGGGCCTAGCGCACGGGATTCCGTCGCGCAGCCTGGATGGCTGCGGGACGGATCGTCATGCCCAGAGACAACGAAGAACTTGGCCGTTTTCTGGAAACCCTCAGCAGGAACAGCCGAAACAAGCCCTGCAATGGAAAGCGCCTACAATCCCGCAAGAGAAACAGGCTAAGCGCGAGCCTGACTCGCCTGAGAGACTATGTCGGATTGGCGGCGATGCTGGCGCTTCTATGGGGTGCGCATTGCCTCACACGATGGGCGACACGGCTCTTTCTCCGCGGCATCTTGCCTGCAAATCAGACGCGCGTGCTGCTTCGTTGGGCGGCACGTCTGAACAGGACAAGCCTTGCCATTCTTCGTCGCCGCCAGCGCCGCCGTCTCTTCACTCGCTATGCCGGAAACGACAATCATGACCATCGCGCTTGACTAATCGATTGCAACTTGGCCGTGGTTTGCACGTTTGCGGGTGGGCCGACGTCATCTGGAGGCGTCACGAGCATCCGGCAATCATGCAGACGATCGGCTCGCTCAACCTCGTTATGCCGCCAATAGCCGGGTGTTGGCCAGCGGAAGCCATCATCAAGCGAAATCAGTGCTATACAAGGATTATGGTAGCGACAGTCGCCGTTGTTTTTGGGCTTTGGATCAGGCAGGTTGCCACTCGGATATGCAAGGCGTCGAGAACGCTGACACGGGGACGAAAGGGATGAGGCGCGAGTTTCTGAAGTATCTTTTCGAGATGCCTCTATTCTGGCTTGGTATCGCCGTTCTTGCCGGCCTTATCTTCATTGGCGACACGATCACGGATTTGGAGATCGCGTTCGCCGTCCTCTATGTTTCGGTCATCCTGCTGTCGGTACATTCCGGACGAACCGGTGCGATCGCCGTCGTCGGCGTTGTCTGCGCCGTCCTGACGATATTGAGCTATTTCCTCACGCGGCATGGCGCCTCGCAGGCGGGGTTGATCAATAGTATATTGAGTCTGATTGCCATCGGCGCGACCACCTACCTGGCGATCAGAATCGAGAGGCTTGACGCAAGGGCGAGGCAGGCGCAGTCCGAGCTTGCGCGTATGTCGCGCCTTACGATCGTTGGCGAACTTGGTACATCGATCGCGCATGAGGTCAGCCAACCCATCACGGCGATAGCCGCAAACGGCAACGCCGCTCTTCGATGGCTTTCGGCAACACCTGCAGATCAGAATGAGGCGCGGCGTGCCATCGAGCGGATCGTCATGGATGCCGACAGGGCAGGTGATGTTATCGGCCGCGTTCGTAGGCTCGTTGCGCAATCGTCTCCTTCACGCGATATGTTTGATCTGACGGATGCCATTACCGACGTGCTTGAACTCGTTCGTAGTGAAATCCGCAAGGGGCAGATACTTCTTCGCACCGAGCTGGCGAGCGACTTGCCTCCCGTGACTGGTGATCGCGTACAGTTGCAACAGGTGATGCTCAATTTCATCATGAACGCGATTGAAGCTCTCACAGATGTCGTGCTGGAAGAGCGCGAATTGCTGGTCAGCGTTGCTGCCGCTGAAAGCAAGATCACAGTCAGCGTGCGCGACACGGGCGTCGGCGTTCCGTCGGCGAAGCTTGATAGAATATTCGAGGCTTTCTACACGACGAAACCGAACGGTATGGGAATGGGGCTTGCCATCAGCCGATCGATCATCGAAGCGCATGGCGGCGCCGTCTATGCCGCGCCCAATTTTCCGTATGGGACTGTATTCGGCTTCACCCTGCCGCTGGGTGGGAAGACAAAGGGGTAGGGCATATGCAGGAGCAACAACCGACTGTCTATGTGATCGACGACGACCCATCCGTGCGTGACGGGCTGGACAGCCTTTTGCGCTCTGTCGGCTACGACACGCGATGCTTCGCCTCACCTCGCGATTTCCTTTCGCACCCCCGATCGGAAGGGCCGGCCTGTATCGTTCTCGACGTCAGGATGCCGGATGCGAGTGGTCTCGATTTTCAGGACGAGCTCACAAGGATAGGTTATTCGATACCGATTATCTTTCTAACCGGTCACGGCGATGTGCCAATGTCGGTGCGCGCCATGAAGGCCGGTGCGGTGGAATTCCTTCTGAAGCCGTTTCGGGAACAGGATCTTCTCGACGCAATCCGGCAAGCCCTCGATGTTGATCGGGCTCGACTGAAAAAGGAAGTCGCCTCGGCCGATCTTCACGAGCGTTTCGCATCGTTGACACCGCGGGAGCGTGAGGTCATGGCGCTTGTTGCGAGAGGGTTATTGAACAAGCAGATTGCCGGGGAAATCGGCCTGAGTGAGATCACCGTAAAGGTCCATCGCGGTCAGGCCATGCGAAAGATGCGAGCCGATTCCGTTGCCGATCTCATCAGGATGGCCGATGGCCTCGGATTGACCGAAACGGCTATTGGCGGCAAGGGCGGCGGCCCCGCATCCGCCTCGCGGTAGGCCTTCATGTTTTACCAACACCGATCTCGGTGCCCCAGCGAAGCCGCTTCAGTATTTGAACTAGCCTGAATTAGGGGCGGGGCGTGGTGAGCGTGCCTTGATGAAATATCATTTGCCATCGGCCATCGATGCGCTGCCAGATCGAGCTGCGCAGGGCATGCCGCGAAGGACTATCACCCATTGCCGCTGCAATGCTCCGATACGTCACGAGAACGGCATCCGGTGAAATCGATCGGAAGGCATAGTCACACGCAATTACCGGCTGCGAGGCTGGTTCGACCCTTTCTGCTGCCAGACCGGCGATGAGTTCATCTCTGTCGTCATAGATCGTGCCTGAACTGCCGAATTCGACAAAGCCTTCCGCAAGAAGCTCTGCAACTGCCTTCGGTGATTGCCGGATTTCCGGACGATGCAACATTTCCTCCAGCCGGCGAATTTCCTCTAGCTCCTCCTGTGCAATTTTCATCGCGCTTGCGGTCTCCGTTTCATCTTGCTTCCAAGCTCAGTGTAGGCCCGTTTAAGGGGGGAGGATATTATGCAAAGACGGCCACTCCCTGCTCTTGCCTGACTTTGTATGCCTGATCGCAATCGGCTTCCCGGAATTGCTCCAATTCCCCGGCGAAGAGTTCGGCGGCATGACGACCTGGAGGCGTCTTCTCGTCCTCTATGACCGCCGCTATGCGCCGAAACAGTTCGGCCTCGAAATTACTTGCAATGTTTGGCGTGTTTGGTCTGGCCAGTCGTGCTCCACCATCCAGACGAATTGCCGAAACGTAGAACTCGTCCTCGTAGTCGGCTCCCGCAGATGTCAACTCGGCGTGTCCATACAGCAGCAACCCGGTTTCCCAGCGGTCACAGAGGCGAATTTGCAGCTCGTCGAATGAATATTCGCAGGAGAAGGCGGCATTGTGCATGATTATCTTCCCGCCTGTGTAGCCGACGGGGACGATAGATTAAGCCTGGTGTTGCGTTTGCCTGCTTTTGACGTGTTCGCCGGTTCCATCGGAGCGGTGTCGGTTCTCAGGGGCATCGCCTGTATTCTCCTTTCACTATCGATCGCCGTTGCCTGTCCGGTTTCGCTGACTTCGTGCAAGGCTGTTAGGCTTGCTCGGGCTCATTCCTTCCAGTGCCAATCGGCTCTATTGGGAAACTGTCAGAAAACACGATTGATGTCAACATATTTTATGTTTATTAAAGTCGAAGAAGACACCAAAGATGTTATGCGTCCATGTGAGATGATATTTCAGGTGCCAATTAAAATTGGCGCGATGCTTCAACTTGAGCGAAGGCCGGTCTTCTTACTTGCGGGCAATGTGCCCGCAAATGCGGCCGATGATCGTCAGCCGTTCCAACTCGACCGTGAATGTTTCCAACGCCGGATTGTCCGAGATGATCTTCACCTGCCCAGGCTGCGTGAAAGGCACACGCTGCAGGCGCTTGATCTGTGGTTCGGAGTAGCCATCGCTGATGGCATAGACAGTGTCGGTCGTCATCTGGTTTTGCGAGAGATCAACGATAACGCGATCGCCAGGCATGTAGGTGGGCTGCATAGAGTCGCCGATCACCTCCATGATGATGGTATGGTTCGGCGAGGCCTTCGCCTCGTTGCGTAGATATCCGGTGGGAATGAGCCATTCCGCGACGATTTTATGCCCTGCTACGTTCCCGGAACCAACGGGCAGATTGATGACTTCGCCGACAACGCCGCTGCCGGCGCCAAGCTTGACATCGACCTCCGGCGTTGCCCCGGCGATCTGCGGCTGCCAATGTTCGCGGCTGTAGCTGAGCTCTTCACCGTCTTCGGCAAATCCGTCGTTATCCTGCTCGTCCGGATCGAAAGAGGTCACCATATTCGGCACCGCGCGGGCCAGCTTGTGCGATCCTTCGCCCGTCAAGAGGTAGCCCGCAGTCGTGCCGAACTTCTTGGCGTAGCGACTGGCAATCTCGGCGCTGAAGTCGTTCTGGCCGTTTTCGTGGGCGCGATAGGTGGAGAGGCTCACCCCGAGCGCTTCTGCCGCCTTCGTTGCCGATGAATAATTTGCGGCTTCGCGTGCCGCCCTCAGTCGTTCGCCCATGGATTTTTGCATTTTCCGACCCTTGCAAAATTAACAACATAAATCATGTTGACATGTGTATCTTTATCAACATAATTAGTGTTTATCAAGATGCCGGTGGCTCATTTTGCTGCAGGCTGGGGGCTAGGTCTCTTTGGCGCGGCTAAAAGGTGAATTTGGGAGGTGACGGCATGATCGCGAGCAGGAGAAATAGAAAGTCGACAGATTATTTCGATAGCTTCTGGGGCTGCCCGACCTGCCATCGCAGCTTGTCTATCGCGGAAGTCATCGAGCTTCATTGTGAATACTGCAACGCGGCCGTGGAACCGACTGAGATGGCAGATACTCAGCCTACGGCAGAGGCGTCTAGTTTCGAGAGGCTGCCATGAGCGAGATGTTCCAGGGATTCCTGGCATGCGTCGGTGCGGCACTCTTTTTTGCCAGCATGCTGGCTGCCGTGAGGTCGATCGTCCGGAGACCGGCGTTCCCATACGCTGAGGAGGAGGGCGGTGCTCCCGAGGGAGATCAGGCTCATTTCCGTGTAGCTGAGGACCACGCCATCCGTGCCGGCGAGCCGACATGCTCGACGAAACGGCGCTGACGACACGTCGCGCACTTTCATTAAACCCATCAGAGACTGAACAAACAGATCTGGTCTTGCCGGCCAGAGGAGGTTGCTATGAATGAATTTCAAATCGGAACTGAGGCTGTTGCCAGCGGTCATCTCGGCTGGATCCGCAAGGTTCACCGTGCGACCAACGAGATCCTCAGGGATAGCCGCGGCGAACCGATCGTCTTTGCGACGCCAGACGCGGCCAAGGCTGCCGCTGGCGAGGCGATGGTCGCCTATCTCAACACGCCCATGCTGCGTGATGGCGCCAGAGTGGAGGCGATTTCCAAGGCGGAAGCTTTCTTTAAGCCCAGATCTGCCGGTGCCGCCGTCCCGGCCGGTACCGGCGCATGATCGATGCTCATGTGAAGCAAGTGCATGCTTTTACTGAAGGAGTTGAGAGATCCATGACCAAAGGCAAGCTTGATCTTCTTCTGGACGGCCTCGGCATAAAGCTCGTTCCCGTCCATCGCCGCCGTGCTCCGGCCCAGAGCCATGCGCGCGGCACGATGCAGGAAATCCGCGGGCGCTATGGCGATGGCCATCTGGTTTTCGTTTTGCGCTGCATCCGTCAGACCGGCAACAATCGCGACGAGCTGTGGTCGGATACGATCGGAGCGGTCTCCGACGTTCTCGCGCAACGCCAGGATTGGGCGCTCCAGCGAGCCGGCGATCAGCTCGGCGCCTTCGACGACATTGCACTTGCTTCGTTGCGTTCGGAGGCGGTCGCGAGGCGACCTTGGCCGGTGCGGGCGACGCTGCGGACCTTGATCTATTGGGAATTGGAGAGACGACTTGATGCACCGACCCGCCTCGCAGTTTGACGATCTTTCCCACCGTGAGGCGGAGATTGCCGATCTGAGCCTGCTCGTTCGCGCCCGCTTCATCGAGGCGGCTGACACGATGGTTCACCTCGATGTCCGTGGTGTTCGCCCGGACAGAATGCGGACGCTCTGGCCGGAGGTTCTGCCGGAAGCTTTGGACCATTCCGAGGTTCGTGTCCGCTATCGCCCGAGTGCTGCCGCCATCAGCCGCGCGGAAGAGGTTTTACAAGAATGGCTGCGGACCCGCGTCAGGGATGAGGAACGCCGCATCCTGCTTTCGCGCTGGTCCGTTTGCCTTGCTGCACCTTATATCGCGGGATCTTTCCGGGATTTCTGTACTCGAACGGGTCGTGTGCGACGTACGGCGGAGCGGCATATTCAAAGCGAATTCCGCAATGTCGCGGGCGTACTTCTTGCGACTTCGCCGCTATTGCAGGAGCCGGACTGGGCACGCATATCGCCGATGATGCCGCATTCTCCTGGTGGTTCGGAGCGAAGGAAGCCGCCGGTGACCAAACATGAAACACACTGGTTGCCGGATGATGCCCGGCCGGTGTTCGATGCGGCAAGTCCCGAACTTGCCGAACTTGCAAAGCGGCTGGAGCGTGGAAACCGCCGGCGCGCCAAGATGAAGGCCTAGATCGCGGCGGCTATTCGGTCCGACTCCCTATGTGCCGCTATGAGCGATCCTGACCGTCTTCACCTTGCGGTGACATACTGCTTTCAAATGCAAAGACGCCGCTTGGCCGTGCGCTTGCGGTACCATCGCCAAAGTCTGGCACTGAATATTCCGCCAGCAGCCGAAGCCGCGATGTCGGCAGATGCGCGCGCCATGGGTCGCCGATCAAGATCGTAATGCCTTGTGCCAGGCAGCGATCCAGAAATGTGATGATCCGCCCTGCAAGCGCCACATCATAGAAGAGATCACCAACGCAGACGATATCGATAGCCGGAGGCTTGCCGTTAGCCAAATCGGCGATGACTGTTTCGATGGTCACATCGTTCAGCGCTGCATTGAGCTCGATAGCTGCAATGGCATAGGGATCGACATCCGCCGCAAGTACCTGCGCAGCTCCTGCCTTTGCGGCGGCTATGCCCACAATTCCTGATCCGGCACCAAGATCGAGCACGCGGCGACCGATCACTGTCTCCGGCCGGTCGAGAAGATAGCGGGCCAGTACCAATCCTCCACCCCAATAATGCGCCCAATAGGGTGAACCGAATTGCGGATCTCGCTCCGCCAGGCGTCGCAAACCGCTATTGGGGGCTGCTTTATGCAGCCGAATCTCCGGAATGCCGGGAACGGGCAAAATAGGGAGGTTGGCGATGATGAACTGCCGTACCCAGTCGCGGTCTGTGGGGCTTTCCAAGTCGGGGCTCAATGTATCCTCTTGCCTGTCTCCAGAGACCTGTCTTCGGAGAGAATATCGATCAAATCGTCGGACCGCAGAGTGCGATATTTTCAAGTTATATCAAATAATTAATGGTCACTCTCATCAAGATTTTTAAATCCTTGCAGCAGTATCGTCGTTCAAGGGTGTCGCCAACAGGGCCGAATTGGGGTATTCATTTTGGCATGATGAGAACAGTTGCAGCGACGCACTGTTGACCGCAAGCGATGTTTTAGACCGCTTGTTTCCTTTCAAGGTTCCATCGGAAATTTCAAGCATGTCCAATGCCGACAAGCCAGTCGTGCAGCGCAAACCGCGTGCGCGTCGACGCAAGGCCGTTCCGACCGGCGATACACCGCTAGACTATATGTTGAAGGTGATGCGCGACGATGAGGCGGATCAAAAGCGGCGCGATGAGATGGCGAAAATTGCGGCGTCCTATGTGCATCAAAAGCCGAGCGAGCGTTCGGTAACCGGGACCAAGGGAGGCCGGGGTTTCACCATTGACTTAACCAATGCCACGGATGAGCAGCTTGCAACACTCGAATCCCTCTTCGGTCCGCTTGCCGGATCCGGCGGCGATGATGGCGGCGATCCAGGAGGAGAAGGCGAGGCGGACAAGTGAACGTGAACGGGCACAGCATGCCAGGCAGATTGCTGCGGATGCCGACCGAATTCGTGCCAATTGCCAATCGCTGGCGGGCTTCGTCCGAGAGGCCTGGCATGTCGTCGAACCCTCGGCCGATTATGTCCATGGCTGGCACATCGATGCGATCTGCCGCCATCTCGAAGCGGTCACCTCGGGCGAGATCACACGATTGCTGATCAATGTGCCGCCCGGCACGATGAAGTCGCTTCTCTGCGGTGTCTTCTGGCCGGCATGGGAATGGGGGCCGAAACACAGGCCGCAGATGCGCTATCTCGGCGCGTCCTATTCGGAACACTACGCCAAGCGTGACAACAGACGCATGCGCGATCTCGTTGCTTCAGAGTGGTATCAGGCGCTTTGGGGTGATCGGGTCAAGCTGACGAGAACCGGCGAGATGGCCTTTGCCAATACAAGCACGGGCTCTCGCCAGGGTGTACCCTTCTCGAGGTTGACGGGTGGTCGCGGTGATCGCGTCATCATCGACGATCCTCATTCGGTCGATGGCGCGGAATCCGAGGCGGAGCGCCTGTCGACGGTTCGCACATTTCGGGAGTCGGTGCCGACGCGGCTCAACGACCCGCAGCGTTCGGCCATCGTCGTGGTCATGCAGCGATTGCACGAGACTGATGTGTCTGGCACCATTCTGGCGCTGGGGCTCGGTTACGAGCATTTGATGCTACCGATGGAGTTCGAGCCGGAGCGGCGCTGTCGAACGTCGATCGGGTTCATCGATCCGAGAGTGGAAGAGGGCGAGTTGCTCTTTCCGCAGCGTTTTCCGCGAGATGTGGTGGAGCGGGACAAGATACCGCTCGGCTCCTATGCGGTTGCCGGTCAGTTTCAGCAGCGGCCTTCGCCGCGCTCGGGTGGCCTGTTTCAGCGCGGCGATTTCGAAATTGTTGATGCAGTTCCTGCCGGCGCCAGACGTTGCCGGGCCTGGGATTTTGCGGCCTCCAAGGAGCGGCCCGGCCGTCAACCGGACTGGACCGTTGGTCTGCGCATGGCATGGGTTGATGGCGTCTTCTACGTCGAGACGATCGCTCGTGGCCGCTGGTCGCCGGCAGAGGTCGAGCGCAATCTGAAGAACATGGCATCACAGGATGGGCCGACGGTGACGATCCGTATGCCGCAAGATCCGGGTGCGGCGGGCAAGGCTGATGCGGAAACCAAGATCAAGTTGCTGGCCGGCTTCCCGATCAGGGTTTTGTCCGCGACCGGTGACAAGGCTACGCGAGCCAAGCCGGCATCGGCACAGGCGGAAGCTGGAAACGTCAAGCTACTGCGTGGCGACTGGAACGAATCATTTCTGGATGAGCTCTGCGCCTTTCCGAACGCGCAATTCGACGACCAGGTGGATGCTTTTGCC
The DNA here is from genome assembly GCF_001999485.2 of Rhizobium sp. P44RR-XXIV. Taxonomy (NCBI): domain Bacteria; kingdom Pseudomonadati; phylum Pseudomonadota; class Alphaproteobacteria; order Hyphomicrobiales; family Rhizobiaceae; genus Rhizobium; species Rhizobium sp. P44RR-XXIV. The sequence continues at coordinate 229,488 of NZ_MPVZ02000028.1, forward strand.
GATGCTCTGAACGAACTCGCGCTGAATTCTTCCTTCAGCTTCAAGAATTTCTAGGCCCGCAAACGCGGGTCTCTTCATCACATCGATATCAAAGGACAATCCATGGGGCAGGTATTCTCGATGGTTCGCGACGGATTGGTGAGCCTTGCATCCCGCATGGGAACGGAGAGGGACAAGGCGGCTTCGGTCTTCTATGCGCAACCGATCCTGACAGACGAGCAGATTGTCGCCGCCTATCGTGGCGCGTGGCTGCCGCGTAAGATCGTCGATATACCGGCGCTGGATAGCTGCCGAAAATGGCGAAACTGGCAGGCTGCAGGCGATCAGATCGGTTTGATCGAGGCGGAAGAGCGCCGCCTCAATCTGCGCGGCAAGGTGCTGGAGGCGTCCACGAAGGCGCGTCTCTTCGGTGGCGCTGCGCTGTTCATCGGTGTCGATGACTCCGATCCAGCATTGCCGCTTGATGTCAAGGCGTTTGGCAGAGGCGGCCTCAAGCATCTGACCGTGCTCACGCGTCGTCAGCTTGCCGCCGGCGATGTGGACGGCGATCCGGCTTCCGAGTGGTACGGCAAACCGAAATTCTACACGCTCACCGGCGCCAACGGGATGCAGGTGATTATCCATCCGTCGAGGCTGGTCGCCTTCAAGGGGGCCATGATGCCGAACGAAGAATTCGGCGGGATGGACAGTCATGCCTGGGGGGAAAGTGTGCTGGCGGCGACATTCGATGCGATCAAGAATGCGGACAGCACGGCAGCTAATATCGCCAGCCTCGTCTTCGAGGCGAAGATCGACATTATCAAGGTACCGCAGTTTTCCGCCAATATCGGCAATCAGGCCTATGAAGACGCCGTTCTGCGCCGGTATGCGCTCGCCAACACCATCAAAGGCATCAACGGCACGCTCATCCTCGATGCCGAAGAAGACTATGACAGCAAGAGCGCGTCGCTCGCGGGCCTCACCGATATTCTGATGGCTTTCATGCAGATCGTCGCCGGTGCGGCCGATATCCCTGTGACGCGCTTGCTCGGCCAGTCGCCGGTCGGGCTGAATGCGACCGGCACGGCCGACATGAAGAATTACCACGACCGCATCCAGGCGATCCAGGAGCTGGACTATACGCCCGCGCTGGTGCGGCTGGACGAGTGCCTTATTCGTTCAGCCACTGGCGCTCGCGACCCTGCCGTCTTCTCCACATGGGCGCCCCTGGAGCAGATGAGCGAGAAGGAGCGCGCCGACATATTCAAGACGAAGGCGGATGCCGCACGCGCCTTGTTCGGATCTGCCGCCGGTGAGGAGATCATCGCGCGAGAAGCGCTCTCTGAAGCGTTGGTGAATGCTTTCGTCGAGGACGGATCGCTACCCGGATTAGAGGCGGCGATCAAGACGCCTGATCAATCGGAAAAGCCCAATCAGCCCAAACCGGCTTCCGCTCCGACCGATGGACCCAATGCCGTGTTCGAGCAGCCAGCGGCAAATCCAGCTGCATCATAGGCAGCAACTCCTTACTCTAAACCTCAGTCGGCTCCGACCAGGAGAAATCCCAATATGAACTTCACTGACACCGTAACCGTCGCGGGAACGCGACGGACCGGGGACGGCTATCTTGTCGCCGACGCCCGGATCGCCCGCACGGGCATTCAAAGCTACAGCGGCGCCGAGATAGGCAGGCCCGAGATGCGCACCGTGCGGATCTATCGGCCCGGAGCCGAAGTCTTTTCCAACGATACGCTCAAAAGTGCCGCTCACCGGCCGGTGACAAACGACCATCCGCCGGAAATGGTCACGTCGGAGAACTGGAAGAAGTATTCGGTCGGCCAGACCGGTGACGAGATCGCCGGGGAAGGGATTTTCCTCCGCGTGCCGCTGATGGTCAGCGATGAAGCGGCCATTCAGGACATCGAAAGTGGCAAGCAGGAGCTTTCCGCCGGCTACATCTGCGATGTCGATTTCACCGCGGGCATCACGCCTGCAGGCGAAGCCTATGACGCCATTCAGCGAAATATTCGCATCAATCATATCGCCATTGTGCGCCGTGGCCGAGCGGGCTCGAAAGTCCGCATCGGCGACGCAGCGGCACCGTGGGGCTGCTCTCCTCTCGCAGCCCCACGCTCCCATTCCGATGACAAGCAAAGCAAGGAAGGAATGATGCCCACGAAGACAATCATGATTGACGGCATCGATATCGAGGTCAGCGATCAGGTCGCGGAGATCATCACGACGCTGCAGCAACGGCTTTCCGATATGGAGGCCGCGCACCAGAAGGCCGTGGCCGTACGCGACGCGGAGCTTGATGCGCTCAAATCCGTCAAGCCCAGCGATGCCGAAATCGATCGGAAGGCCGAGGCGCGTGCCGACTTGATCGGCCTCGCCAGGACGATCGCTGGCAATATCAAGACGACAGGCCTCACCGATGCGGCGATCCGCAAGGCTGTCGTTATCGCCAAGGCAGGCGAGGGCGCCGTACAGGGCCGATCGGACGCCTATATCGACGCGCGTTTCGACATGTTGGCCGAGGGTCTGCGCGATAAGCCCGATCGCTTTGCCGATGCGGTCAAGGACGGGATCACCTCCGCGCAAACGTCGGCGTCCCCAGCCTTTAACGCCTATGCCGCCATGGTCCGCGACCTCCAGTCCGCGCATCTGGCCGCCAATCCCACCTAACCAGGTCAACGAAAAGGAGACGCTTCAATGGCGACTTATCAGACCACCTATGGAAACGCTTCTCGGAAGGGCCTGCACGGGCAGATCGCTTCGGAGGAACACGCCAACAAGATCAGCCGCACCGTGGAGAACGCTGCTGGTATCAAGTTCGGCCAGCCCGTCCAGCGCGGCCTTGCCGATCATGGCGTTGCGCCCTTTGCCGCGGGCGGCAAGTTCATCGGTATCGCAGTGCTGACGCCGAACGTGCTGCCCGATGTGGCTCCGGCCGGCGGCTATGCCCAATTCGTCACCGGCGCATTCCTGACCGCCGGTCAGATGTATGTGCGAGCGGGCGGCGCGGTCTTGGACGGTGATGCCGTCTACTACAATCCGACGACCGACGCTTACGTCAACGCTGCCGGCACCGGCATCGTCGGCCCTATTCCCGATTGTTTCTTCGACACGAGCGGCAGCAACGGCGACATCGTCGAGATCTCGCTCAAGCACAGGAGCGCCTAATCCATGAACCAATTCGTTCGACAGCATTTCGCCGATGCCCAGGCGGCCTATTCCTTCGTGATCGCGCAGGGCCGCAATATCGAGACGCGCATCTACCAGCGGCGCTATCCGACCTTCAATTACGGCCTGCATGTGCCTGTCGTCACCGAGGGCAATGAATGGGCTGCCGGCACGACCTTCTTCACCGTCGACAGCGCCGGCGAGGCGAAGTTCCTCTCGGCCGCCGGTACGGACATGCCGTTCAACCAGTCGACGCGCGACAGCGCCAGCCATGATTTTGCGATGATCGGCTCCGGCTGGGAATGGAACCTCGAGGAAGTCAATCAGGCCGCACTCTATAATCTCGATCTCAACGCCTCCAATGCCATTTTCGCCGCCGATAAGATCGAGCGCCTGCTCAATTCCGTCGCCATGACCGGCTCGACGGAAAAGGGCTGGACCGGTTTCGTCAACGATCCGAAGGTGTCGCGCGTCGATGTCGCTGCCGATGGCACAGGCGGCTCGACCAACTGGTCTGCCAAGACGGCCGATCAGATCCTGCGCGACGTCAACGATCTTATCGGCGGCGTGCGCAAGAGGACCGGCGAGGTCGAGTGGGTCGACAGCCTGCGTCTGCCGCCGGAAGCCTTCCGCCTGATCGCCACCAAACGCCTTGCCGATGGTGACGGTTACATCACGGTGCTGGAATTCCTGCGGCGCGGCAACGTCTACACCGCCGAGACAGGGCAGCCGCTCGATATCCAGCCGCTGCGCGAGTTGGCGACGGCCTCGCAGGATGGCGGCGGCCGCATGGTTGTCTACCGCCGTGACCCGGAGGTGCTGCGCTTCCATCTGCCGATGCCGCGCCGGCGTGCTGCAGCCGCGCAGAAGTCGATCATGAGCTTCGAGACCGGCATCATCGCCCGCACCGGCGGCACCGAAATGCGCCTGCCGGCGGCCATGGCCTATGGCGACGAGATCACTGCTGCCTGATGCTGAACTCCCTCTCTCCGCTTCATGCGGGGAGAGGGTATTTTCCCCAACGATCGACATCGGAGCCTTCATGTCCGCATCCCTTTACGGCACGCTTGCTGCCGCCGATGCCTATTGTGCCGATCGCGGCAAGGCGGCCTGGGCCGCGGCCAGTGATGGTGATCGCCTGGCGGCGCTGGTGCGCGGATCTCAGGCGATCGATGCTCTCTACGAGCCGAGATTCACCGGAAGACGGGCCGGCGGCTATGATCAACCACTCTCCTGGCCTCGCAGTGAAGCCATGACGGTCAACGGCGAGCCGATCACCGAGAGCACATTGCCGCTGGCCGTGACCTATGCGGCTTATGAGGCCGCAGCGCTTGAGCTTTCCGAGCCGGGCAGCCTGACGCCCGTCATCGTTGCGGCTCGAACGGTGAAGCGCGAGAAGGTGGGACCGCTGGAGACGGAATATGCCGTTGCCGGCACGAGCGACGACATGATCGCCTCCGCAAAGCCGGTTCTGACCATGCTCGACGGGCTGCTTTATCCTCTCCTGCGCCCGGTGCTGCCGGGCATTCTGGTGGTGTGATGGACACTTTCGATTACAGCAAGGGGCGGGCGACCGCCGAGCGGCTGATCGCCAAATTCGGCCAGAAAGCCGTTCTGCGGCGCATTACGAGTGCCGGGCCGGATTACGATCCCGTGCAGACGTGCGAGGACTTTCCGTGTTCGCTCGTCGATCTCGACCAATCCCAGGCGCATGTCGCCGACACGCTGATCCAGCGCGGCGATCGCATGGTTTATCTCTCGACCGAGGGGCTTTCGGTTACTCCGACGCTGGCGGACAGGGTGCTAATCGGCGGCGTCGAGCATGCGATCATTGATATCCAGCCGCTATCGCCGGGTGGGACTGTCGTGTTTTGGCAACTGCAGGTGCGGCGATGACGGCGCTCCTGCGTTTCAAGACGATCCTGACGCTTTGGCTGCTGGCGCGCGTCATCCTGCTGCTCAACCGGGTTTCACCGTTGCCGGGGATTGAAAAGAGCGGTGGGATGAAAGCCGAATCCCGAACCGCCAAATCTGCGGCTCGTGCCCGTTATGGCCATCTTACCCTTTTGAATTTCGAGCGGCGTGGCTCTTCACCTGGCGACGCCGCCGATGATGCATAACCCTATCAAGGGGCAATCGACATGGCTTCCTCGAATTTCTCTACTGATATCGCCGCGTGGGCCGAGCGGACCAAGCGCCGCATGGAAGAGGTGGTGAGCCTCTCCACGCAACGGCTGGCCGAGGCGATCGTCGAGGCAACGCCTGTAGCCTCCGGCGAACTTGTTAATTCCTTCCGGGTCTCAGCCCCGCCACGGCAAAGCGGGGATGCGGAGGAATCCAATGAAGGCCAGCCGGTCAATCTGGCCGGTCTAGGCGTGCCGTTGGGCGGCATGATCCATATGGGTTTCACCGCGCCGCATGCTGCCGAAGTCGAATATGGCAAGGATGGGCAGGCGGGGCAGGGCATGGTGCGGCTTGCGGCACAGGCATGGCCCGACATCGTCGCGAGCGCCGCGCGCGACACGACGGACTGATCCCTCGAAATTTCAACATCATAGACATGGGTGACACATGGCGACGGCGACGGACGCTATCATTCTGGCGGCACTGCTGGATCATCTGGCAGCGCTCCAATTTCAGCCGCCATTGCCGGTGGCGCTGCCGGGCATTGCCTTTCCGCCGGTGGGGCAAGCTAAGCCGGATAACTATCTGGCCGTCAGCTTCCTGCCCAACCGCCCCCGGCAGGTGACGCTTGGCGACGATCCGCAGCAGAAGCTCGGGCTTCTGCAGGTTTCCGTCTATTGGAAGGCCGGCGGCGGGCTGATCAAGCCACTCGATGCCGCCGGCCTGGTCATCGACCACTTCAACAACAAGACGCTGTTTGCCTCTGGCGTGAAGATCACGATCAGTGGCGAGCCGTGGGCCGCAGGCCCGATCCAAGAGGATGACCGCGTGCAGATACCGGTCACCATTCCCTACACCGCCTTTGAACCGGAGACATGATCCATGGCGAACAAAAGCACGAAGAAGGGCTCGAAAGTCTACGTATGCGAGACGCCCCAGAATACCGACCTGACGGCCACGGCCTATGCCGCGCTGACCTGGGTGCAGGTGGGCAAGGTCGGCAAGGTGGGCGATTTCGGCTCGGAATCCACCATCAACAACTACAATACGCTGGATGAGCCGGTGCAGCAGAAGCAGAAGGGCGTTTCCAACGCCGGCGACCCGGAGCTCGAAGTCGCCTCCATCGCCGACGATCCCGGCCAGGACATTCTGCGCGCCTTCGGCGATCCGCTGAACATCAATAACATGGCGATCAAGGTCGAGCGCAATGACGCGCCGCAGGGCAAGACCAACACGGTCTTCTATTCGCGCGGTGTCGTTTCCGGCCCGCTCTATCCCGGCGGCGGCTCCGACGATTTCGATCTGGAGAAGTTCAAGATCGGCCTCAACCAGCTGCCGATCCGCATCGACCCCGTCACCACGCCGTAAGCGCGATCTTTCGGAACCTTGCGCGCGTCGCCCTCCTGCGGCGCGCGGCCACTCGAATATGTCCCAACCGATAAGGTGTTTCCTTGGATATCTCCAGTCTCGTCAATTCCGAAGATCTCTTCGAGCTGCAGCTCCTGCATCCGGCCACCGAGGAGCCGCTCGGCATCTCCTTCATGATCCGCTCGGCCGAGAGCAACGAGGTGAAAAAGATCGTTCGCCAGCATAGCGACCGCTTTCTCGCCAGCCGCAAGAAGAAGCTGACCACCAGCAAGGTCGAGGCCGAATATCTCGACAAGGCCGCCGCCGCCATCGCTTCCTGGAGCTGGGGCGAGCAGCAGTGGAAGGGCGAGCAGCCGGTGCTCTCCTTCGAGAAGGCCCGCGAAGTCGTCGAGGACGCCGGCTGGATCTACGATCAGGTGGCCGGCGCCTCGGAGGACCGCGCAAATTTTATGAAGAGCTTGCCGAAGGGCTTTCAGAAGCCGTAGGGATCGTTGCGCGCTATGATTGCGTGCGCGATACAAACGGCGAGACCCGGCGCGAGCGCAACGAGGCCTTTGAGCTTATCAGCCCGGAGGCCGAGGTGCCGGAGGCCGGCCATGCGCTCTGGGACTGGTTTTGGGACCTGCGTTCGGCGCAGGCTCCCGGCTTTTCCGGCCCGGCGCCGCTCTCCCATCAGGAAATGCTGGCCTGGCTGCAACTGACCGGTAACCTCCTGCGCCGCGAGGACATCGCCGTGCTGAAGGCGATGGACGGGCGCTATTGCCAAGCGGTGGAGGAGGAGACAGAGGCGATCAGGGCGCGGGAGGCGGGGTAGCTATCTCGCGCACTTAACCGTATGTACAAAATACCACTGGAAAACACCCGAAAACTACCAGTTTCGATCCCTTTATCGTCCTGTAAAGCATTCGTCAGAGTCAATCCTCCCGATTGCATCGGTTGATTGAAGAATCTTCTCTAAATTGTTTAGCATATCGGCAATAGCCTTAGAGGGAGCACCGATCGCTTTCAATTTGGATTTCTCCTCCTCGCGGACCAATGGGTAAAGGTCGGCTCCGAATACGTCACGGCATGCGTAAGCTATGGTCAGTTTGTGTAAAGATTGGTCGATGATTCTGCGTGATGAAGCGTTCGTATTCTGTTTATCATCGCCCGTCGCATTTGCGCTTGTAAAAAACAACGCAGCCAGCAATGTAGCGATGACACAGGGCAGCTTCATGAAACCTCCTATTTCGATTTATTCTTGCTTTGAAGTAGGTAAACCAATGTGCTCAGCCTTAGCCTATGGATTTTTAGGGTGCGTAAAATCGATATAGTTCTTTTGTGCGGTCTGCAGGTCGTGGTTTACGGTTGAAATATTCCACACGCATCCCTCGATACCCTCCTTCCGGCCGGGTTTGTTTTCGCTCTCGATAAACTTTTCAAGTCTGTTGACTCGTTGTGCCGCCATTTCCGGTGACAAGCCGATTTGCTGAAAAGCCTTCTCGGCATACGTCCGAATTGCGTTGTAATATGTCGTGCCAAGCACATCTCGGCATTGATAAGCAATCATGAAACTCACGTTCACACCATCGATGACTTTACCGGTCAGCTGGAGACGCTTGTGCTCGTCGTCAGCCAAGGCTTGGGTGATGATTGTGCACGCGAAGAATGCAGTCAGAAGTAGTTGAGGCTTCATTGTCGCTGCCGCTCTTATTAACGCTGCGTCTCTAACCACTCTGCGTTCGTTTTGCCGTCAACCATTACGTAGAGACGGTCCGCTCTGGAGGTGTCTTCATTGTCAGTTGGATATTGACATCTGGAGGTGCTGCGAATTGGTGTGCCATAAGCGTTAGGAGCATCGTAAGTTATAAGAACCTCAAACATCAGAGGTTTTACCCGGCCTTGGTCAAAATCTTTCATCCTGGCTCCCTGGATGAGCGGCCCATATTCGTCTCCCGCCAAATAGCGTTTGTAGTCGGCGCGGTTGAGAGGCTCGTTGGATTCTTTGATTTCGACCCGCTTGTATCCTGCTGGCGCTAAAAGTCTCAGTTTCAAAACCTCTTCGCACACGGTCACCAATTTCGATTCAGAAGAGCTACAGCCGCCAATGGCTGGCAGCAAAAAAGCCACGCTGACCAATCTCCACAATCTAATCACGAAATCCCCCATTCAAAGCGCAGGGTTGTATTTCGCATGGTTTTGAAAGGGATGCCAGTAATAGATGTTGCGATATTGATTACCGAACCGGTCGCAAACCTCCGCTACCGATGAGCGGTTATTTTGAATTTTAAGAGCGACATATCCATCCGCGTTTGAGCTGCTTGCAATTCCTCGAGACATTTTCCTGCCGCTGCTGTTGAAAATTTCGTAGATTTCCGACGAATGATTTCTATCGATTCATCGACAATCTTCGCCGCACTAACTTGCGAATTGCGAATGGCGTCAGGGCTACCTATCGCGCCTAGGAAAACAAACGCTTGTACTGTTCTCTCTCGCGCAAGGTCAAAATAGGAGACGCCAATTGCGTCTTGGCAAGCATAGGCAATATTCAAATAGTCCATCGCTTGCGTAATCAGTTCCTTAGCTGCCGTTTCGTCAGCGTCCTCCGCATAGACACTACTCGCGACCATGAATGCCGCTATAAATAAAAACACGCGCATAAAATACCCCCGGTTGAATCAACCATAAGACGATAGCGTACAATTCAAACAAAAGGAAAGCCTATGACGGACGTTGCTACGCTAAGTCTTGTGGTTGCTATTTCTAGCGTTTCCGAGGTGGGACATCAGGGATGACGACACGAGCGAGACGGGCCATTGGTTGTGTTGGTTAGATCTGGAATCTATTGAGTGCATTGTCACCGTAGTTCATTGCGCGCTCAATATCTCTTCGCCTTGCTGAAAAGCCATTCCGTGCTAGTTTTTTCATCAACCGTAACGCGGTATTCCCAGACGTTGGACGAATCTCCATTCGTGCCCAAATACGCGCAATTGGCGATGTATCTCACGGGAATTTTATATGCGTTGAATGCTTCATAAACTATTGAAGCATTGTACAAAATTGGTTTCAATTGGCCATCATCATATGACCTTAGATCGTCCTTAATCGAAGCGTCGTCCACGGGGGTTGGGTGGCCTGAAGACCTGGATGCACGCTGCCGTGCCAGAAGATAACCTTCTAGCTGCGTTCTATCGAGGTCTAACCCCTCGAGTTCAGAAACCTTGATGCGTCTGTATTCCGACGGCGAGATCAGGCGTTCTTTGAGAATTGCTTCGCAGGCGGTGACAAGCTTGGAATCGAAAAAATCGCAACCGCTTAAAAGTGGCAGCAAAAACGACATGGCCACAACATTTGAAATTAGCTTCATGGAATCCCCCGAGTACCCCCAACGGTTGATTTTTGCCATCTACTCAAAAGGTATGCCAGTGACCCATGCTGCAACTTTCGATTTATTCTCATATTAACGCTGCTTGTTCCGCCATTCCATCTCGGTATCGCCATCGATACTCACGACGAACTCATTAACCGTCGAATCGCCCCCAAATGCACTTGCGTATTCGCACCTGGAGACGCCACGAATTGGTGTACCGTAGGCGTTTGGTGCGTCGTAACTTATCTGAAGAATATACCGCATAGGCTTTGCCGCACCGCTGTCAAAATCGTCCATCGTGACTGCCTGGAGCGCAGGAGAACCTTTGCTGCCGAAGAGGTGTTTGTACTCTGCGCGGCCAATGACTTCTTCGGACCGTGTGATTTCGATCCGTTTGTATTCCGACGGTGACCGAAGCCTACCCTTGAGGACGCTTTCACACGCTGTGACGATTTTGGCGTCGAAAAGATCACAACTAGTCAACAACGATAGCAAAAGAGCCACGCCGGCCAATCTCCACAATCTGTCCACGAAATCCCCCGATCAAAGTTTGGGTTGTATTTCGCATGTTTTGAAAAGGTACGCCAGTGACGGATATTGCTACTTTGGGTATAAAATTTACGACTGTTGGCGCCGATCAGGTCGCCACAGGGATGAATCGTGTTGCCGTTGCGGCCGACAAGGTGGAGTCGGCAGTAGGGGCATCGGCTCGCGCGATTGGTACGCTAAGTGGCAAGGCGGCTGCAAGCGCAGGAGCCATCGGTAAGGCGACGGCTAGCATGATAGAATGGAGGAACAGTTGTTCTTCTACAGCTGGCGCTGTCGACAAGGTTGCGGGTTCGCTTACTGGAATGAATGCTCAAAGCCAGAGCAACCAGAATTCAATCGCGGCGGTGGGCATAAAGGCGAAAGAATTGAAGGATGTCCTCATTGAAATGGGCACCCGAATGGCAAGTGGCGACTCCCCATTTATGATCGGCCTTCAACAAGGCGGAAAATTGGGCGAAATGCTCAGTGGAGCGGGGGGGCTTACTGGTATCGTTAGTGGATTGGGCAAAGCATTTTTATCAATGCTCAATCCCGTAAGCCTTGTAGCCCAGGTTTTAACCACTGCTGCGGCGGTGGGCATACAGTATTTCATGAATACGGGACGCGATATAAAAAGCGTAAACGATATTCTTAAACAGCACGCCGATCATATCTCGTCACTCGGCCCTGCATACCAACAGGCTATTGATAAACAAAAGAAATATGCCGAAAAAAGTTTAGCCCTCTCGAATGAGGAAATGGCGGATGATAAAGATGCCGCTCAAAAGAGGATTATGGCCGAATCCAAAAAAGCATACGATAATCTTAGTTACGAGGCCTACATTGACTATATGACGAGACCAATGAGCTTCGACGGCACTATGCAGGCAGGGGCATTTGATCCTGCCAGAAAGGCCATAGAAGAGCTTGGTGACTCCATCAAAGCCCAATCACCTAGATTTGTCGAATTTAATGAGAAGATTGCGCAGCTTGCGCAATCCGGTCAGCTAACGAGGGATGCTTCAGTGCGATTACGAGCACTGATTATCGACGCTGTGAATGCTGAGCAAAGCTTGGGCGGAGTTAGCGGCAAGACCGATTTAGTCGCAAGATCGTTCTCGAAGATGCAAGATAAGATCAACGAGGTCAACCCTTTTGGAACAAGCAAGCTGCAGAGTACGCAGCAAGCCCTCGATGATTTGCGCCGAAACATGCAAGCCGGCCAGACCTCGGCTGACGAATTGAAGAAAGCAATTCTTGAGCTGAGCCAAGCTCATCCGGATCTTTCACCGCTTTTGTCTGAAATTGGTCGCCTTGGTTTGGCAGCACTCACCACGAAGGCTAAACTACAAGAGATGCAGAATGCTGTCGTTCTGAAATCTAGCCGCAATCCGCCTCCGCCCCCGCCAAAGACTCTTAGCAACGAGGAGATGTTGCAAGCAAATAACTGGAGGGTTCGTTTTGGTTACGACGATGATCTTGCCGCTAATTTGAAGAGGCAAAGAGAGCAGTATGGAATGCCGGTCGTTTCGAGTAATTTTGCCAACGGCAACAATACGAGCGGTGGCGGAGCGAGTTACAGAGCCGAAGCAGCCAAGTCCGCTACTTTTGGCGATATTGTCGCCGACGCCAACAAGCGCATTACCTCGCTCAAACAGGAACAAGCAGCGCTTGGCATGACGGAACAGGCCGCAGCAAAAATGCGCTATGAAACCGAGTTGTTGAACAAGGCTCAGGAGAAGAACATCGCGCTCACGCCTGAGCAGAAGACGGAGCTCGGTGGTCTGGCGGCAGAGATGGCGTCCGTCGAGGCGGCAACAAAGAGCGCCCGAGAGGCGATGGACTTTGCCAAGGATCTCACGAAGGGCTTCATCTCAGATCTCAAAAGCGGCTTGAAGAATGGCGAATCCTTCTGGAAGTCTTTCAGCACGGCTGCTGTGAATGCGCTGAACAAGATTGCAGATAAGCTTCTCAATGATGTTCTGGATAGTCTGTTCAAGGTTAACGGTGCGGCGAGTGGCGGCGGTATTGGCGGCTTCTTCTCAAACCTTTTTGGATTTGGCGGCGGCGGTGGTTTCAACATCGGCTCGAATGCAACCGTGCCCACCTCCGGTTTCGATCCCTTCAGCGCTCTATCCGCTGGATGGGCAGAGGGCGGCTATACTGGTCCTGGCACCACCTATGAGCCGGCCGGCATCGTTCATGCCGGCGAGGTCGTCTGGAGCCAGAAGGATATTGCCCGGGCGGGCGGTGTCGGCGTTGTCGAGGCGATGCGGCTTGGGCGGCGTGGCTATGCCGATGGCGGCGTGGTCGGCGAGGGCGGGCCGCAATTGCTGCGGGCGCAGCCGGATGCTTCCGTTCCCATCCGTCGCCTCCGGGCCGATAACCAGAACGATGCCTCCGGTTCCGCTTCCGGCGTGCATGTCACGGTCGGCGTTTCCGTCGATGAGGACGCAATCTCAAGGCCTATGTGAAGAATGTCGCGCAATCGGAAGCGCAGAGTTCGACGCGGCAGGGGCTGAATGATTTCAATCAGCAGCTTCCCGATCGCGTCGCGCAGATCAACCGCAATCCCCGGAGGCGCTGATGGCCGTTTCCTATCCCTATAGCCTGCCGGCCTTTGCCGATCTTCTGAAGATCTCCAGCATCGTCTGGGACATTCAGCGCAATGACGAGCTTTCCGGCTCCGGCGATGGCCGGGTCTGGCAGGCGGAGCTGGCGCCACCGCTCTGGACCGGCACGGTGACGCTGGCCGACATGTACAATGCGGAGGCGAAACAGATCGCCGCCCGCATCCGCAAGCTACACGGCGCCCAGGAGGCGCTTTTTCTTTATGATCCGCTGTCGAAATATCCGCAGGCCGACCCCGACGGGACGAAGCTCGGGAGCGCTGCCGTCAGCATCGCGGCGCTCGGCGACGACAATGCCTCGCTCAGCCTCAAGGGCCTGCCGGCGGGCTATCGGCTGACGGTCGGCGACAAAATGCAGGTCGGCTATGGCGGCCGCTATGCCTTTCTCGAAGTCTCGGAAACGGTTGGTGCCAGCGGGCAGGGGATCACGCCCGTCTTCGGCGTCTTCCCGCATCTGCCGGCGGGCTTTGCTGCCGGTCTCGGCGTAACCCTGCTGCTGCCGGCCTGCAAATGCCTGGTCATGCCGGGCAGCCACAATCCCGGCACAGCCAACGGTCCGATCACCTCGGGCGCCACCTTCAAGATCATCCAGAAGAAATAGACGATGAAGAACATCACCTCTGCCTTCTTCGCGGCGCTGACCGGCGCGCGCGACAAGGGGCTCGTGCCCCGTCGTTTCGTCTGGATCACCGGCAAGGATCTCGCCAGCGGCGCGCCCGCCTCGATCGGCCTGTGGACCGGCGACGACGACATCAACATCACCGTCACCTCGGGCATCACCGGTCTGCCGGAGGCGCGGACCTATTATGGTGGCCTCAATCTGCAGGTGAGCCCGATCCCGCGCACCGCCGATCTGACGATCCAGACCGTAACCATCACCATCGGCCAGATCGCGCCCGCCGTGCAGCAGCTCGTGCGCGGCTACGATCTGCGGCTGGCGCCGATCGAAATTCACGACATGACATTCGATACTGGCACGCGCCTGCCAAGTGCGGCGCCGGAAATCGCCTTTCTCGGCATTGCAGATGGCGCGCCGGTGAAGACGCCGGCCGTGGGGCAGGATGGCGATATCGAAATCTCCGCCATCTCCGCCGCGATCGCCATGCTGGAGCGCACCAACCCGGCCAAATCCTCCTATGAAGGCCAGAAGCGCCGTAGCGGCGATGAATTCGGCCTTTATTCCAGCACCGTCGCCAATTGGCAGATCCCCTGGGGGCAGAAATGAACAGCGATCTTGTCAGGGTCAAGAACTGGCGCGCCCGTTTCGTCGCCGAGATCGATCGGCTGAAGCGCACGCCCTTCGCCTGGGGTAGCCATGATTGCGGCCCGGGCCTTGCCGGCAATCTCGTGCTGGCAATCACCGGCGTCGACTGCGCCGCCCAGTTTCGCGGGGAGTATTCGACCGCCGCCGGCGCGCTGAAGACCATGAAGGCGGCGGGCTTCGACAACCTCGCCGATCTCGTCGGCAGCATGTTGCCGGAGATCCATCCGAGCGAAGCCCATATCGGCGACATCGCCGCCGTCCCGCATGAAGGCCCCTTCGGCTATGCCCTCGGCGTGGTCAACGGCGAGCGCATCTTCGTGCTGCGCGAGAGCGGGCTTGGCACCGTCGATCTGCTCGACGCCAAGCGCGCCTTCAAGGTCGGCTAGGCCGGCGATACGCCATCCATTTTATCTATGACCGGTGACATGTCGGCGCGGCTTTGGCTGCGACGACCCTTTCCCGCGCGCCAATCGAGGTCGTCCGATCCATGAAATATCTCATCCTGCTTCTGAACGTCCTCGGCTTCTGGCTGATGGCGGATGCGGCGCATGCCGGCCCTCTGGTCGCCGCCATTGGCGTGATCGCGCAACTTTTACCAATCGGCGCCATCGGCAAACTGTTTCTGACCGTAGCCCTCAATATCGGCTTATCGCTGATCGAAAAGGCGCTGGCGAAGAAGGATCAGCCGCAGCCGGTCGGCACCAAGCTCGAGATCAGCATGGGGGACGATCATGCGATGTCCTTCATCATCGGCAGCTACGCGACCGCCGGCAAGCGCAAGTATGCCGGTACCTGGGGAGACGACGGCAAGACGCCGAATGCCTATTTCACCGATGTCATCGAGGTCGGTAGTCTTCCCAACCGTGCCGGCGAGCGCGGCCTGACCAGCGTCTGGATCGACGACCAGAAGGTCGGCGTCCTCTGGGATCAGCCACATCCCGACGGGCGCGGCTTCCCGGTGCTGCAATATCGCGTCAAGAACAAGGACTATCTCTGGATCAAGTTTCTCGATGGCACGCAAACGGCGCCCGATCCTTTCCTGATGGCGAAGTTCGGCGCCCATGGCGAGCGTCCGTGGCGGCCGACCATGATCGGGCGTGGCTGCCAGATCGTTATCCTGACCTCGCGCTACAACAGCGATCTCTTCAAGGGTGTTCCCGCCGGCCTTTTCGAGCCGCATCCGCTGCCACTTTACGACGTCCGCAAGGATTCGTCGGTCGGCGGCAATGGCGGGCATCGATGGGCTGATCCCTCGACATGGGAGCCGAGCGCCAATCCGGCCATTATGGTCTATAACCTCGCTCGCGGCGTCTATTATGGGCCGGAATGGGTCTATGGCGGCCAGAATATCGGCGCTTTCTGCCTGCCCGCGGCAAACTGGATGGCCGCAGCCAATGCCTGCGACGCGTCCGTTCCGCTCGACGGCGGCGGTAGCGAGCGGCTTTTCGCGCCGGCTACGATGTCCAGTGTGACCAGGAGCCGCTCGATGCCGTTTCCGAACTGCTGAAAGGCTGCAACGGCCGCATGGCCGAAGTCGGCGGCATCTTCAAGATGCTCGTGGGCTCGCCGGGCGGCGCGGTCTACTCCTTCACGGATGATGATATCGTCGTTACGGAAGAGCAGGATTTCCAGCCATTCCCGTCCCTGTCGGCGACTTACAACGCTATCGAAGCGACCTATCCCGAGCCGGCGGAAAAGTGGGCGACAAAGGATGCGCCCGGTCGATACAATGCCGATCTCGAAGGGCAGGATGGCAATCGGCGCCTGCCGGCCGAAATTCAGCTTCTTGCCGTACCCTTTGCCAATCAGGTGCAGCGTGTCGGCCTGGCGATGATCCAGGACTACCGGCGTTTTCGCGTCCATCAGATATCGCTGCCGCCTGACGCCTATCCGCTGGAACCAAACGATGTCGTTTCGTGGTCATCGGCTCGCAACGGTTATGATGAGAAGAAATTTCTTGTCGTCAAAGTCGAGCCGCAGCCCAGTTTCCTGATCGTCGTTACCTTGAAGGAAGTTGATCCGGCTGACTATGACTGGCATCCCGGTTTGCAATTGCCGACCGCCATTGGCTGGCTTGGCCCCATCACACCGCCCTCACAGCCGATGATCGGCTGGACTGTAGAGCCTTCGACCATCAAGGACGCCGGCGGTATCGATCGGCGCCCTGCAATCAGGATCAGCTGCGCGCCGGATCTTGATGACGTCAGGGGCGTGTGGGTGCAGGTTCGTGTCAAGGCCAGTGGCGATGTGGTTTTCGACAGCGACAGCAATCCCTATGCCTTGCCCTATTCCTGGCAGCTTTCCGGCCAATGGACGCTGCCAAACGTAGAGTACGAGGCACGGGGCCGTTATATCCCGCAGTCGAACCGGGCAACCGATTGGTCGGCGTGGCTGACCGTCAAGACGCCGAATGTGCTCATTCAAGCGGCCGACGTCCTCGACGGCGCGATCGTCCAATCCAAAATCGCGGACGCGGCCGTGTCTGCAGCCAAGATCATGGACGAAGCTGTCGACAACTTGAAGCTCGCCAATCAGGCCGTTTCGACGGCGAAGCTTCAGGTGGCCGCCGTCACGGCTGATGTACTGGCAAGTGGCGCCGTCATTTCTGCGAAACTGGCCGACGGCGCCGTGACCGCCGCCAAGCTTGGTCAGGGGGCGGTGGACGCGACCAACCTTGCCAGCAGTATCAAGGCCGTGGAGGTGGTGGCCACTCTGCCGACGACAGATAATCTCGAAGGGCGGCAGGTTTTTCTGACGACGGATGGCAAGCTCTATCGCTATCACAATGGTGCATGGACAGCTGCCGTTGCGGCCGTAGACGTCAACGGGACGCTCACCGGCTCCCAGATCGCCGACAATGCTATCACGGGCAATAAGCTTGCGGCTCTGGCGGTTGATGTCAGTAAAATTGCCGATGGTTCGGTGAGTGCCACCAAACTCGCCGCCAATGCTGTCGATGCCACCAAATTCGCATCCGGCATACGGCCGGTTGAGATCGTTGCAAGCTTACCGACCTCGGGCAATATCGAAGGGCGCACCGTCTATCTGACCACGGATGACAAGCTCTATCGTTATACCGGCACCGTCTGGACGGCGGCGACGGCGGCTGGTGACATCGCCGGCCAAATTGTCGGAACGCAGATCTCTGATGGTGTGATTTCGACGCCCAAGCTCGCCGCCGGCGCGATCACCGCCAATACGATCGCGGCGGGCGCCATTACCACCGATAAGATCGCTGCCAACAGCATTACCGCTGGCCAGATCGCGGCCGGCGCGATAGGTGCGAATCAGATCGCGGCGAACTCGATCAGTGCCAAACAGCTCGTTCTCACCGACTTCTCGAACATCGCCGATAATGGCTGGCAGCAGGGCAATTTGTCTGGCTGGCAGGTGTATGGGCAACTTGCCTATGCCAATTCTAACGGCGAAGGGGCTGCATCTGGCTACTACATGCGGTCCGGCAACGGTGGCTGGCAAGCGCTTTCATCGTTGGTCGCATGTTCGCCGGGAGATGTTTATTATCTCGAAGCTTGGGCGCAGAACAATGACCTATCCAGTCAGGTTTCGATCTGGCTCGCTGGTTTTGATGTAAACAACGTCAATATTGCTAACACTTATGTTGCCACGACCGCGACCACAAATGCCTGGGCAAAGATCAGTGGACAGGCGATCGTTCCTGCCGGCGTCACCAAGTGCGCTCTGCTCCTGTATAACACCCGGGCATCCGGCTCGAATGTTCCGATAGAAAAGAGTGTTGCGTGGTCAAAGCCTGTGATGCGCCGTGCCTCCGGTGCGGAACTAATTGTTGATGGGGCGATCTCGGCTTCGAAAGTGGCCGCTAACGCGATATCTGCGGTCAACATCGCCGCAAATGCCATTACGGCTGACAAGCTTGTAATTGCCGACATGACCAATCGCGTGGAGAACCCGAATTTCGCATTTGGTGCGACCTCTTGGGGGCTCACCGTCGGTCTAAGCGTCATAACCGACGCCAGCAACGCATATGCGGGTAGCAATTACCTGAACATCGCAGCGCCAGCGATATTCACCTTCAACAGGAACGCCAACATCTTCCCGGTTATTCCGGGGGAGCAATATTTTTTGCAGACATTTGCGAAGCGGACGGGTGCGCCTTCGGATTCCGTCTCCTGCCGCATGCGCTTCATGGGATCAGATAAGATCACATTTCTGACCGCCATCGGGGTTACCGTCCCGACGACAACACCAACCACTTATACAGAGTATAACACCAGCATCACCGTCCCCGCCGGGGTTGTGTGGGCATGGGTCGACCTCGTTCCTACCAGCACGCTTACGGGTGCCGGTAGTTACCAGATCGGGTTCGTTTCCTGCCAGCGTAAAAGCGGCGGCAACCTCATTGTTGATGGCGCAGTCACCGCCGATAAGATCGCTGCCAATGCCATCACGGTCGGCACGATCTCGGCCGGCGCTGTGTCGGCGGCGCAAATCGCAACGGGCGCAATTACGGCTGATAAGCTGGCAGCGGGATCTGTTTCGACACAAGCTCTAGCGATCGGTAATGGCGGCAACTATCTTTCTAACTCAGATCTGTCTGCCGGCCTCACGGGATGGGGTCCTGAATGGTCGAATTCTGCCTCCAGGTTCACGCTCTCTCTGCGCGCGGACACATATGCTCCCGTTCCCGGCGCTATCGAAATTCGACAGAACAATGGTGATCAGGGCTTCGAATATGGCGTGACCTCTTACAAAGCCGATGGGACTGGTCAGCAGTTCGCTGTCAGGCCAAATGGCTGGTACGAGCTGTCCGTTTACTATCTCGGCCATCGCTGCAACGGAGTGCAACCCTACCTCGGGGTGTACGACGCCAACGGCGGTCTTCTCGCCTATCCCAGTTGGGGAGTTTTCCCTGCGGCCCAGAATATTGATCCGCAGAAAAGCCTCGCGAACTACCAGCGCTTCTGGGGCAAATACCAGATGCCCGCGAACGCGGCCAGGGCGATCGTCTTTTTCCGAATGAAGGGGACTGTTGCTGGTCAGAACGATAGTCTTCTGTGGCTGACCCGCATGTACTTTGGCGAAGCAAATCCCAATCAAACCGAGCCTAGCCCATGGAGCGATGGCGGCGTCACGATGATCGCTGGTGGCAATATTGTCGCTAACGCCGTGACGGCCGATAAGATTGCCGCGAACGCTGTGACGGCGGGCAAGATCGCTGTGAATGCGGTCATCGCTGGCACGATCGCGGCCGGCGCGGTTACGGCCACGACGATCGCGGGCGGCACGATCACCGGAGACAAGTTGGCCGCCAACACGATCGGTGCGGGCCAGATCGCGGCGAATGCCATCACAGCGAAGCAACTGGTCCTAACCGATTTCTCCAACATGGCCGATAACGGCTGGCAGACCGGCACGCTCGACGGCTGGGCAACGCAAAATACGCAGTCTTTCTATCTCGACACCGCCTCGGGAGACGCAGCTGGATATGTTCTGCAATCCCTCGGCCGGGATTGCGCCAGATCAAATTTTGTCGTTGTGACATCGAGCGAGATCTACGCCTTCGACGTGTGGGTCTACAATATCGATCCCAACCCGGCTAGCATTTATGCCGCCGTGCAGACGCCTTCGGGCGCTTGGGGTTTTAACGTCGTGGCCGGGACGAACGTTAAGAACGGATGGACGCGACTGCAGGGAAGATACTCGGTCCCGAGCGGCTTCACGAAGCTTGCCATGCTGCTGCAAGTCGACAAGACGGCCGGCACCGGCAATGCCTGTTTCTGGTCGAAGCCCGTCATGCGCCGAGCCGTCTCGGCCGAGCTGATTGTGGACGGTTCAGTCACTGCAAATAAGATAGCAGTCAATAGCTTAGACGCTATCACCGCTAACCTCGGCTCAGTAAATATTAGCTCGGCCGTCATCGGCACATTGCAGGTCGGCACCTCCAACATCCAGGCTGGCGCATGCACCGATACAGGTGTTGGCCGCGTCGCCGGTGTCCAGAATGTTAGTAGTAACGGCAACCCGTTCAACCTCGTCTCGTGTGGTGTCACCGTTGCGGGTGATGGCCGCGTCGTCGTTGATTGCATGGCTATTGCCCAGATCAACAAGAGTGGCGGCGCACAGAACTCGCAGGCTGTGGGCCTTAACATTTTCCGAAACGGTTTGGCCATTTTCTCCCAGGTCTACTACTTGCCTGTCGTGCGAACGGTTGTGAGTGGTGGTGGCAACGGCGGCACGTCGAGTGAAACTTACACGGCTGGATGGGTCGGCATTTCCGGTTTCTATGACGCTCCCGGTGCTGGCTGGCACGTCTACACGATGCAGATCAACAATCCTGGCAACACGATCGGATGGGCCGAAAGCAATATCGCGGCTTCATCGTACAAGAGGTAATCATGGTAGACGACAAACCTTCCGATCGGGGGCAGATTGTCAAGTTCATCACCGTTCGAACAGACGGGCAGATAAGACAATCCGGGGCTATTCAGCGCCAGCACCTAGAAACTTTCGCCGCCGTCTATCCTGGCTGCAGAACGATGGAAGTTCCTGCCGAGCAATACCGGCTCGATATCGACGCCCATTGCTATGTCCTTGACGGCATCATAACCGCCAAGGGCGTCGCGCTTGATGTCACCGAATACACCATTCGGGCCGATGGCGCGGACAAGGCGAGCTTTGCCGTGCCGGCCGGCACATCAGTCAATCACGACGGAGACATCGTCGTGATTGAGGACCATCTCTTTGAGTTTGCGACTGACGTTTTCGGTGACCACCAG
Source organism: Rhizobium sp. P44RR-XXIV (assembly GCF_001999485.2). NCBI lineage: Bacteria > Pseudomonadati > Pseudomonadota > Alphaproteobacteria > Hyphomicrobiales > Rhizobiaceae > Rhizobium > Rhizobium sp. P44RR-XXIV. The sequence continues at coordinate 250,668 of NZ_MPVZ02000028.1, forward strand.
TTTCGCTTCCTGGCGCCCGCCGCCTTTTATGATTTCGAGGTGACTATCCATGCTGTTTAGCATCGCCGCTGATCTCACTCTGGAGCGTGTCCAGGCGCAGACCAACATCGATCGACAGGTCAGGATGGCCCGCGTGATGTTCATCACCGTCATCCCCGGCCAGGAGGCCGTCTATGCGATGAAGCTTCGCGAGGCGCAGTTGATCGTTGCCGATCGGCAGCAGGGTGCGAATGTACCCGAAGGCGAGACTTCGCAGATCACTGTCGAGGCCGCCGAACATGGCGTTAGCCGTTTCGAAAAAGCTGTCGAGATTCTAACACGCGACCAACATTGGGCGGCCGGATCGCAGATGATTGAAGCCCTTCGCCGATCGGCAAACGCCGCCCTGGCCGCCGCCAAAACTGCTCCCGAAATCCGTGCCGCCGCTGAGATCGATTGGCGGGCCGTTCGCATCTTTGCTCAAACCTAACGCAGAAAGGACTGCCATGTACCGCATTGACAGCATGTATGAACCGATGGTCGAGGCGCTGCTCGCCGGCCGATCGGAGAACAAGGCTGATCGCTGGATGGCCTGCGTTGCCTTCTGGCTCGGCCGACAGCAGATCTACAATGTGCCTGATTTCTGGCTGGCCCTTGCCGCCAAGATCACCTCAGGGCTGGATGCGGCCGACAGGGAGGCCATTCTTGATCAGCTAAGCAACAAGGAAGCCGCCCTGGTTAACCCGGCCGAGGATTGGCCCGAGACACCCGGCAGCCTTTTGGCCGTCGTCGCCAGTTGGTCTCCAGAGCCGGTTCCCGTCGATCTCTATGCCTATGCAGCGACCAAGCGTTACGCCATCGAGACAGGCGGCATCGTCATCGACGGCATGCGGGTTATGACCGATCGGGCCAGCCAGTCGTTGATAACTGGAGCCTATAACTATGTGCAGGCAAACTCGGACGTGCTCGTGAAGTTCAAGACGGCAGCGGGTTTTGTCGAGCTGACAGCTGCGCAGATGACGGCGATCGCCAATATGGTCGGTGCACATGTGCAGGCGAGCTTTGCGGCCGAGGGCGAAGTCAACAAGCAGATCATTGCCGGCACGATCACCACGATCGCGGAAATCGATGCCTATGCCTGGCCCTCTAGGGCTATGGCCTAGTGGTTTTTCCAACGAGCCCTTGAATAGACAATCCGAGATTTCGGCTCACGCACAACTTTCCCGTCTCGGGCGCAGCTTAGTGTTTCAACAACGGAATACTTCTGCTCTCCAAGAATCGGCAACGACCGATATCGGCAAACATTCATACGCTTGATGCGACCAGCATGAGCTGCATTCGCATTGCAGTGGCTGCCTCCAGAAGCTGAGACTCTGACATAAAGTATCCTGGCTTGGTCAAGGAGTGCTGTGTACGGGCGAGATATCTCTTCAAAGGAAAATTATATGGAGCACGCGAAGTTCTTTGCGGCTGTGCGTTTATCGTTGTTCGAAGGGAGGCTTTCGGCGACTCAAGTCAGGGGCATTGAGGCAATTCTCTGTGCGTGGAAGGTGCAGCCGTTCGATAGCCGTTGGTTGGCCTACATGCTGGCGACCGTTTATCACGAGACTGGCGGTACGATGTGCGCTGTCTCGGAAAATCTGAACTACTCGGTGGCTGGACTGCAGGCGACATTCCCCAAATACTTCACTGCTGCGCAGGCTGCTGTTTGTGCTCGTCAGCCGCCAAGAATAGCAAATCGCGCCTATGCAAATCGGATGGGCAATCGAGACGAGGCCAGTGGTGACGGATGGCGTTACCGTGGTCGCGGTTTGGTGCAGATAACCGGACGGGACAATTACGCGAAATACGGCATTGTTGACAATCCGGATATGGCAATTGATCCGGTCAAGGCCATCGAAATCCTTTTCGACGGCATGATCAATGGCCGTTTTACGGGCAAAAAGCTTGCCGACTATTTTAGCGCTACGGTGACCGACTGGATCGGCGCGCGAAAAATTATCAATGGCACGGATCGTGCAGCAGACATTGCCGGTTACGCCAAAAAATTTGCCGCGGTCGTTGAGGCGGCTCGGTGATTTCTTGCGGTGTGATTGAGCAGACTCTCTCGAGGTATCAAACCACCACTGGCGTCTGAATCCCGAGTGTCTTCACGCGATCTCCCCCTCATTACCCCTTCAATCGACATAGGCCGGCGTAAATCGTCGCCACCGCTTTGAGCCGGCAGCATACCTGTCAACGCCGGCTGACTGCGGGCGCTTTGCGACCCTTCCAAAAAGGAAAAAAGATGTTCAACACGAATATGTTACACAATGTTCTAAATGTTCTGATCACCTTGTCGGCGTTGTTGGTCGCCATTCTATTGGCAACCGGCTGCACTCAGCTGACTGACGGCATATTGGAATGTTCGCAATCTTTCATCGGTCCCGGTTACACCGCCGCTGCGGTCGCGGGCCTGAGTGCGTTGAAGATTGCTGTCAATATTATGCGGGACGGCGTTGCCGGATTGATCAAGCCTCAGCCGCCCGTTGGCAAATAGGGCCGATTGCTGCTGGATGTTTCGACCGAACAAGCATCCAATTTTCAGTCCACAAAAATTTGACCGAGAGAAGCAATGACGATTCACGAATTTCTGGATGCATTGGGCATCAAAGCCGGGGTCGTCATCGCCGGCCTTTCAGGCGGCATCCTGCGGGGCCTTTCCAGACGTCACTACACGACACGCGAAATTGTCGCCTCGCCGATCTGTGGGGCTCTGGCAGCGACTTATCTGACAGAGCCGGCACTTTTTTATCTGCGAGCCATTAATTGGCCTTTGCCTCAGGAAGATGTCGCCGCCATGAACGCTACAGCTTTTGTGGTGGGCGTGTGCGCCATGTGGATTGCCGATCTGGTTTTTGATGCCATTTCTCGATGGGTAAAAGGTGGCCGAGGAATGTCCTGATACCTCATCCACTCTTGGCGGATTTTCGTGCGAAGTCGGGCAGATCATGAAGGCAAATCTTCGATCTTGAGATTTCGCTTTTTTATTGGTTGCATTCGATTGGGCTTTTCCGTCCATATACAGGCATGCGGTATAGGGAGGAAAAGCCGAGATGACCCTGGTGGTTAAGTTCGCCGATCGTTTTGCTGTTTCGAGCTGGTCGTTGCATCGGGCGCTAGGCAGCACTTATCCCTATACGCCGGCAAACAACGCGCAGCCGAACCGTCAGCCGACTTACGGGGAGGGAAGCCTCGAATTGATGGATCTGCCGCGGCAATGCGCTGAACATGGCGTGTTTCGGCTAGAGATTTGCTCTTTCCATTTGCCGAGCCGCTCTCCCGACTATATCGGCGAATTTCGCAGAGCCGCACAAGAGGCTGGCGTGAAAATCCAAACGCTGCTGGTCGAAGATGGGGACCTTAGCGATCCGGATACCGCGCAGCGCGATGCTGAATGGATGGCGGGCTGGATCGATACAGCTGCGGCTCTTGGAGCCCAGAACATGCGTGTCATTGCCGGGAAAGCTCAGCCGACCGATATGGCCCTGACCCGGGCCGAAACTTATCTGCGCAAGCTCGCCGAACCTACCTCGGCGGCAGGTGTCCGTCTGGTTATAGAAAATTGGTTCGATCTGCTTCCTCGGCCTGCGGAAGTCAATCGTGTTCTCGATGCGCTGGACGGCAAAGTCGGGCTCAACGGTGATTTTGGAAATTGGGAGCGTGACGGCAAGTATGAAGACCTGGCAATGATCATGGCACGAGCTGAGCTCTGCCATGCGAAAGGACGTTATTCCGCTTCCGGTCTTGATGTGGACGACTATGTGCGCTGCGTCGAGCTGTCTGAGGCCGCGGGTTATCGCGGTCCTTTCACGCTCATCTATGATTCACGGTATCATGAAGATGAGTGGTCCGGGATTCTCGAAGAGCGGGCATGCATAGCGAGCGTTCTTGAGAGCAAGGAGAAGACCAGGCCGACCGCAGGCACCGCTTGACGAGCCTTTAGCGCTCCATCGCAATCTTCCACGGACAATAACGGGATTTCCCTGGCTAAACGCTAGTGAAATTCATAACTATGCAGGGCGCCAAGAAGCTGATCCTGTGTTTGGTAGCCCGCATTGTAAAGATTTATGGCCACATTGGCTGCGGACAGGCCCTCTTGGCTCTGCAATCTGATGCTGCGTTCGGCACACCAAGCGAAAAGGGCGCTTGCGAGAACATCGATGTCGTCAGGATAAAAAGGGGCGGTGACCATCATAGACATTCGCTACACCATTCTTGGTTGGGGCTTGGCTCGAGCCGGGGCAGGTATGGCGAACACTGCTTTTATTCTTGAAATTTGCAATCGCCTTCATCGCTGGACGTTAACGCCAGCCTGAGATGATACAGATCCCGTGTCTCTTAATGCGACATGGTTTCTTTATGGCACATTGCTGCTAGCCGCGATGCGTAGTGGCTGGGGGTGGAGGCGTAAATTTTTCTCTTGAATCATGCGGAGCCACAAACAGAAGAACGCCCAGCGTAAGTGCTAGCGCAACCATGAGAGACAATACAAATCTTGGCCCAGAAGGCATCATTGATGGGTTGGATGCGAAGCCTTCACAGCAGCTTCGATCAGCTCCTCCGCGTAGGAAAGTGCTGATGCGGTATCTTCGCCGTCCAGCTTCAACTCCGTACATTTGCGATGCATAGCTTTGCGGATTTGCACCAACAGCACTGCGTCGATATCGACCTCGCCTTCATCGAAGACATGGGTCAAGGCGGATTGCGCAACGATTTCAAGGACAGCGACACGACCCTCTATTTCGCCGAGAGATGGAATCGCGTTTCTCTTTACGTGATGCTTGCAGTCGCGATGGGTAGTAAGCATTTTGGGTGGCCTCCTTCACGAAAAGAGATAACCAACAAGAAGCGAAAAGGTTCAGCCGATTTCATAAAAAACTGCAGTTTTCCGCGGCGCCCTTTTACCATCGCTATTGGCAAACAACCTGCCGTCGTATGCCGATTATTTCATTGGGCAAAGGTTGGAGTCTCCCAATACATCCGCACAGCGGGGTGATCGGCGAAAATCATCATAATATAAAGTCCAGACCGTTGTGTCGGCGGCGCGATAGGGTCCAAATTTGAAGTATTGATTCTTGCCGAGCCCATGGTCGTTATGTCCAATGTGGCCGGATACCGTTACAATCCATTTATTATTTGCGAATATCTCGATATGGCCAGAGCCATCGGGCCCGGTTTACTGTAGATGGCGAAGTCAATCCAGCCTGAGCTGGGTTCTGGTAGTTTATTTCCTCGGTCTATTACAGTAATGGCACTCGTGCAGCCCGTAAATTCTTCGCCGTCACCCGCGCTCCAATTGTTGTCGGTGGCGACCAGCGCGCGCATCTGATTGGTTTCGGGACGAAACCAGACGGGCGTCTCGCTGTCGTTGCAGGCCTTGCTATTATTTTTGTCCTTGTTGGCGGCCGGAGCAACATAATTGGTTTCGACGGTGGCAAAGAGCTTGCCGTTGTTAAGCCGTAACGCCAGGAACGGGCTGAAATCACCTTTGGCTTTCGGCCCGATTTCCCGCTTCCATTGGGCAATAAGATAACGATGGTCTCCCGAAGGGATTGGGTCGGCAAATTTCACGGCAAAGCCGTACCAAACCCCTTGATTGTAGGGCACGCGATACTTGGTCCGTTCCCATATTTCCGCTCTCTCGCTGCAGTTCGCTTGGCCTGATGCGCAAAGTGGTTTGACGCTGAGTTTCAGTGCTCCGGTGCCCGAGCGTTTCACTTCTGACTGGAATTCGACCGTTCCAGCCTTCTGCTCGGAATTCTCACGATAATAAAGATGGCCAGAGGGTGCGAAGTCCTTGCCATCGAAGCTATCGCGCAGCACCAATTGGGCTGGGTCATCGGCCAAAGCTGGTGTCGCGGCGCATGTGCAAGCCAGGATGGCGGGCAGCGCGTATTTTGCCTTCATGCTGGGATATTCCTTTGGCGGGCTATTCGCAGAGCGTTATCAATGACCTGTTCGCTTCTCGCAGGCAAGCGCGGCTGTCATATTGCCTCTTTATGCATTCGTCTTAATCCTGGTCGCTTTTACGTCATCTCAAAATATTTATTCAACGAGCTATCATACCTGATAGCTCAGCTTTAACCGCCTGTTAGACGCTTTGAGGTTCATATCCCTGCGGAATGGGCTTTGGCTGCGGCTACCAGCGCCCCGGACATGATTGTTCGCCGCCGCAGCCCTATCGATGTTTCGATGTCGGTCATGAAAAACCGGCTAAGGGTCGCTGTTGGGGACTACCTTTGGCAAATGGAAACGCAGAGCTGGTCGGCAATAGGGCCGAGCCAAGACGAAATATCGTTATTCTGACGTCGCATGTATTTCTGCGCGGCTATCGCAAGGCATCAATCCACTTCATCGCATCCCGCTGGGCAGAGCAGGGGCATAACGTCCATTTTTTGACGATAGGTCACAGCTGGCTCACTCTGCTCAAGGATCGCCCGCGCTTTCGTGCCCTGTCGCAAGACCAGGGGAACCGCTTTCAGCCAATCAGCGCCAATTTGAACGCGGGTGCCTATCTTCCGCCCTTGCATGCGTTCAGCTCGAACAATCGTTTCCTGAATGCGGCAAATGCGGCATTGTTCTGGCTGTATGGCGGCTACCTCCCGAGCTTTGCCCGCCGCGCTATAGTCAAAGCGGATCTGGTGTTGATTGAAAGCGGCTCCGCACTCGCATTCTTTCGTCACATCAAGAGACTCAATTCGAAGGCGCGCACTCTATATTTTTGTCGTGACTTGCTGAAGAGCATCGGCGCCGCGCCGGCGCTCCAGAATATTCAGACGACTGAGATTGGGCGCTTCGATGCTGTTTGCGTTCCTTCGGAACGGCTGGGAGCTTTGCTTCCGCCAGGGGGGCACGTGAAAGTCATTCCACAAGGCGTTGATGCCGCTCTGTTTGATCGAGAGCAACCCTCCCCATATCAGCCCGGCAGCCGCAATGCCGTTTCCATCGGGAATATGCTTTTTGATCAGGCCTCGATTGCGGCAATGGCTGCCGCGGCCGCGGATGTGAATTTCCATGTATTCGGTGCGACGTGGAGCGGTTGGGCGCCACCAAATGTCATTATCTATGGCGAGAGAGACTTTGAAAGCATCATACCCTATCTACAGCATGCCGATTTCGGCATCGCCGCTTATCGTCTGAAGGCTGATGAAGTTTATCTCGCGGAATCGAGTTTGAAGCTGGCGCAGTATAGTTATTGCGGCCTCCCAATTCTGCTGCCTGATCTCGTACCTTTTGCCCGGGCCAACGGCATTTCTTATCGTCTCGATGGCGAGGATGCTTGGCGGGAGAAGATCGATGCGGCGCTGACGATGCAGCGTTCGCCGACGTTTCGAGATGGAATAATGACTTGGGATGAAGTCGCTCGACAGACGTTGGCGGTGGCTTTTGATGCGCCGTGACTGGCTCAGCCTGGTGCCAGGAAATTGAACAATCTGGTGGCGAAAAGGCGCAACACACCATTCAATTTTCCACCAACTGTATCCATCAGGATCTGTACGTCGTCAGGGCTTACCAAGCGCAGGAAGCGGATTGCTAACATATAGGCGATTGCTCCGGCGGGAACGGCGGTGGCGATCGCTGCTATCCCATCGAGATAGTAGATGCCGACGCTCGCAGCCGCTGCGCAAAGAAATGCAGCAAGCATCGTCTTCGCCAACGCCGTCATGGGAACCGCGACCTGGACATATTTCCAGGCGGTCCAGCCGAGTAGGGTGAAGGTCAGCGTCACAATCGTCGCGCGCGCAAGAGCGGCGCCCTCCAGGCCCACCCGCGGGACAAGAACCGCCAGCAACAATATCGTCAATATACCGCTGATGATCTGCACCCGCAGCAAAAGGCCGCTCCGGCCTGCCGCACCGATTACGCCCCAGGCAATAACAGACAGGCCCGCAAGCCAGACAAAGGCGAGCAGGGTGGCTGCAGCGGGTACTGCAGGCCCGAAGGCGTCGCCAAATATGAGAGGCAGGAGATCGGGCGTGATGGCGGCGCCGCCAAAGCTGATGGGCAGCATGATCAAGGCGACGATGCGAATAACGCGTCCATATGCAGCATTAAGCATGTGGCGATCGTTTTTTGCATGGGCTTCTGTGAAGTTGACGATCAGCGCGGGTGAAATCTGGAGCATGACCTGTTCGATCAAGCCAGCAAGGCCGAGGGCCGCCGCGAAGTATCCGATGCTGGTCGGGGATAGAAAGACGCCGAGAAACAGGAACTCGATACGCGAGAGAACCAGAATTTCGATAAGATCGCTCAACCATATATAGCGGCCATAATGCCGCATTTCCGGGGTCAAAGCCTGATGTAAAGGCTTGATGTTGCGATCGACATAGCCCCGCAATTTCAACGCCTGAGGCAGATAGCGGGCGATATATCCGATCAGGGCGCCGGTGGGGCCAAGCAACCAGGCTCCGACGAAAACCAGTGGTATCTGCAAGGCGCCGCCGAGAACAGTCGTACGAGCGGTCTGTCCGAACTGGTTTCTCCCACGTGCGATTGCCGTGGAAAAGACGTGAAATGCATAGCTTAGGAACAAAGACCCTGTGACGATCCAGAACCAGGCATGCCGCGCATCGCGTTGAACGTAGGTAATAGCGGCAAAGGCCAATATGGCTGCCGTTATCATCCCAACCGAAATCATGAAGCTGCGCAGTGCCGTGCGTACCAGTGCCTTCCATAGCTCGCCGTTACCCGAAAGGCCGCCTGTATTGCGCAGCAAGATCTGCGGCAACCCCATATCCGCCAATGCTGCGGCAGAGGTCGCGATCCATATCGCATAGGCGACTTTGCCCGAACCTGCTGGGCCGAGCAGGCGGGCGGCGATGACGCTGCTTGCGAAACCGGCCAACAACGAGATCGACGTCGCTGCCAGGCTGATCAGCGAACTTCTCAGAAGATTCGATGCAGATGCACTCATGGGACCCATCTTGAAGCCTGCCACATAACCTTGTGTTAAAGGGCGGCTGATAATTTTCACTTGCGCTCTAGTTGAGATTCAAGATGGCTGCCATGACAGATAGAAGCGGTGACAGGGATGGATTTCTCATTCCCGGATATCTGCAGAAGGGATTGCGCGAGCGGGCGCGCAATCTTCTATGGCGAGTCATGTCGCCGCTGCCGGATAGACCCTACTGCGCGCTGAAATACCGTGCGATCCGAGGCAGATTCCCCAATCTGACATCGCCCCAGACCCTTACCGAGAAGATCCAAGCCAGGAAGCTTTACGACCGCAATCCGCTCTTTCCGCGTTTCGTCGATAAGGCTGAGGCCAAAGTGCTGATCGCCGAAAGATTAGGGAGCCAGTATGTCATCCCGACGCTTTGGGTGGGCACGGATCTGGCCACAGTCGATTGGTCTACTATTTCTTTGCCGGCGGTTGTGAAGCCTACGCATGCGAGCGGGGTGGGGCGGTTTCTTTACGGAGAGGCCGATGTCGATCAGCTCCTTGAACACAATCCTTCAGCCAATTGGCTGGCAATCGACCACGCTTCCTACAATAGGGAGTGGGCTTACAGTGAAATCCAACCTCGGATTTTGATTGAAAGCATGCTGCTCGTTGATGGTCGTGTGCCCTGGGACTATCGGCTATTCACATTCAACGGCAAGGTTTCCCATATCGAGATCGACATACGCGAGAATGGTCGGGGCTATTCCTGCAATTATACGCCCGATTGGCAAAAGCTTCCGTTCTATGATCGGGACTATCTTGGCCTCTATCCCGGCGATGTCGCCCGCCCACCGCAGCTCGACGAGATGATCCGCATTGCTGAAGCTGTGGCCCATGATATCGATTTCGTTCGCGTCGATCTCTATGCGTCGGCGGAGTGGGTTCGCGTCGGTGAATTGACCTTTTACCCGGGTGGAGGTTTCGAAGCGCTTGAGCCGGAAGATTACGATCTATCGATCGGCCAGAAGTGGCAGCTTGGTTTCGAAATACCAAAGAGATAGGTGGACAAATCACTCTCTCCGCGTTTGATAGGCCGATCCAATTTTAGGAAAGGTTTTCCATGACGATCGACCAGGACCTCACTCGCATCGCGCTGCAAGAGGAGACGCTGCGCTTCGACGCCTTCGACCTCTCCACCGCCTGGGTACTCGGCAAATTGCTGCGTGATCTTGCCAGTGAGCGTAATCTGGGTGTCGCCATCGACATCACGCTACACTCCATGCCGGTTTTTTACATCGCCTTGCCCGGATCTACGCCCGACAATTCCAATTGGATACGCCGCAAGCGCAATATGGTGCTGCGCTATTTCCGCAGCAGCTATGCCAGCACCTTGCGGCTTGAGCAGCAGGGGAAGACCATTGAGCAGAACGGACTTTCCAGCTCCGATTACGCCGCATCCGGTGGCAGTTTCCCCATTTTCGTCAACGGCACCGGCTGCATCGGCGCCGTGACGGTTTCTGGCCTCCCTCAGCGTGAAGACCACAATCTTGTTGTCGAGGCGCTGGCGCTGACGCTCGGCCACGAACTTCACAACCTTAGCCTCTCGTAAGACAGGTCGCAGGCGGCTCCAAGCTTGAGGCGAGGCGCCGCCTGTAGTCTCAGATGTCGCCTCCCGCCTCTGCGATGACCTTGGTCAAGCTGCCGGTTGCCGGGAACAGGGGAATCAAGCAGGCCTGAAGCGCGTGGTAGATGTCACCCTTCCCGGGGAATAGCGTGTGAGCCGGAACGAGATCTTCCGTCAGTTCTTCATGCCATCCGCCATTGGTGCGATCGATGAAGGCCTGGCCGATCACACTCCAAATCTTGCGATAGCTTTCTTCGTGGAAATCGCTGGGAACGTGCTCATTGAGATAGTGAGCGGCACCCGCACCCTCGCAGGCCGGCCACCAGAGCTTGTTGCGCTTGGCGGCAACATCGTCCCAATCGAGAGTGTAGAAAAAGCCGCCTTTTTCATTGTCCCAGCCCAGAGCCATGGATTGCGAGAAGAGGCCCTTTGCGGCCTCTGGCATCCAGTCATGGCGTTTTCCGCCCAGTGACCAAAGCTGCAGGATGAGGCGAGCCCACTCCAGCCAATGGCCCGGCGTCGTACCGGATGGGCGGAACATCTCATTGCCGCGATAATTCTTGTCGAGCACCCAGTTGGTATTGAAGTGCTCTGCGACGCGCCAGCCGACCGAACCCGCCGAGCGGCGGATGACCAGATCGGCGATGCTTTCAGCCTTTTCGAGATAGGACTTATCTCCTGTCGCCTCGAAAGCGGCCATCAGAGCTTCCGTCAGGTGCATGTTGGAATTCTGGCCGCGATAGGTACCTCCATCGATCGGCGACCAATCCTGGTTGAATTCCTCGGCAATTGCGCCGTGTTTTTCCTCCCAGAACTTCGTATTCAGAATTTCAGTCACGTCGGCAAGCATGCCGTCAGCCAGAGGGTGGCCGATCGTCTTGGCGGAGGAGGCGGCAAGCAGCACGAATGCGTGACCATAGCCCTGCTTGCTGGAATCGACCGGACCATCATTGTTGAGCGACCAGACGTAGCCGCCATGCGTCGTATCGCGATGGTGGTTCCACAGATAGTTCATTCCGTGGTCGACAATCTCATTGGCGCCAGGGCGGCCGAGCAGCGATCCGATGGAGAAGCAATGCACCATACGAGCTGTCGAATGGATTCCGCGCACCGGATTGGTTGCATCGAGCGGCTTTCCGGCATCGTTCATATCGAAAAAACCGCCCTTGGGATTGACGGCGCGATACTGGAAGAAATCAAAAAGGGCGCTCGCCTGATCCAGCAGCCAGCGCCGGTGATAGGCGCGCGTATTCCAGTTTCCAAGCGTTGCCGGTTCAACCTGTATGTTCATGCCGTCCTCCTGGGATTCTTTTCCAAAAGCCGTATAGCGCCGGTCGAAAGCGCTGTCATGGCGTAATGGATGAAACTGTGTCGCTGTCCCTGCGTTGTCCATGGGCAACTGGCCATTCGTCCCGTTTGCATTTTCCGAAAAGGTTACAAACTATAGAAGCGGCGTGCTTGCGCTCCGTCTAACAAGAGCATAGATATGTTGACATAAAGATATCTTTATGTGATCTGGTTGCGGAGTCGCAATCAGGCCAGAGGAATTCGCTTATGTTAGACAATCTTTTTGGTCCCGAGACGGCGAAGCGTGATGGCAACGAAATATTCGCAGCTCTGCGAAAAGCGGCGAGCGAGCGGATTCTCGTGCTGGATGGCGCCATGGGTACGCAGATCCAGGGTCTCGGCTTCGATGAGGATCAGTTTCGCGGTCACCGCTTTATCGGCTGCGCCTGTCATCAGAAGGGTAACAACGACCTTCTTATCCTGACCCAGCCGGATGCGATCGAAGAAATCCATTACCGTTATGCCAAGGCTGGCGCCGATATTCTGGAAACCAACACCTTCTCGTCGACCAGCATCGCGCAGGCCGACTACGCGATGGAAGGTGCGGTTTACGATCTGAATAAAGAAGGCGCCGAGATCGTGCGTCGCGCCGCGATTCGTGCCGAGCGAGAAGACGGCAAGCGCCGCTTCGTTGCCGGCGCCATTGGTCCGACCAACCGCACAGCTTCGATCTCCCCTGACGTCAACAATCCCGGTTACCGCGCCGTCAGCTTTGACGATCTGCGGTTGGCCTATGGCGAGCAGATCGATGGCCTGATCGATGGCGGCGCCGACATCATCCTGATCGAGACGATTTTCGATACGCTCAACGCCAAGGCGGCTATCTTCGCCTGCGAGGAGCGCTTCGAGGCCAAGGGCATCCATTTGCCTGTCATGATTTCCGGCACGATCACGGATCTTTCCGGTCGGACATTGTCAGGACAGACGCCGTCGGCGTTCTGGAATTCCGTGCGCCATGCCAGCCCCTTTACCGTCGGCCTCAATTGCGCCCTCGGCGCCAATGCGATGCGGCCGCACCTGCAGGAACTTTCGGCCACTGCTGACACATTTATTTGTGCCTATCCGAATGCCGGTCTGCCGAACGAATTCGGTCAGTATGACGAAACGCCCGAGATGATGGCTGCGCAAGTCGAGGAGTTCGCCCGCGAAGGTCTCGTCAATATCGTCGGTGGCTGCTGCGGCTCGACGCCAGAGCACATTGCCGCGATCGCCGAGGCGGTATCGAAATATCCGCCGCGCCAGCTTGCCGAACACCGTCCCTTCATGTCGCTTTCGGGTCTCGAACCGTTCGAGCTGACCAAGGATATCCCTTTCGTCAACGTCGGTGAGCGCACCAACGTCACCGGCTCGGCTAAATTCCGCAAGCTGATCACCAATGCCGATTATACGGCTGCGCTCGCTGTTGCTCGCGACCAGGTCGAGAACGGTGCGCAAGTCATCGACATCAACATGGATGAAGGTCTGATCGATTCCGAAAGGGCGATGGTCGAGTTTTTGAACTTGATCGCTGCTGAACCCGACATAGCCCGCGTTCCCGTCATGATCGACAGCTCGAAATTCTCGATCATTGAGGCAGGCCTGAAATGCGTGCAGGGTAAGCCGATCGTCAATTCGATCTCGCTCAAGGAAGGCGAGGAGAATTTTCTCAAGCAAGCTCGCCTGATGCGCATGTACGGCGCCGCCGTCGTGGTGATGGCCTTCGATGAGCAGGGCCAAGCAGACAGCTATGAGCGCAAGGTCGAGATCTGCTCGCGTGCCTACAAGCTGTTGACGGAAACGGCGGGGCTGCAGCCCGAAGATATCATCTTCGATCCGAATATCTTCGCTGTCGCGACCGGCATCGAGGAACACAACAATTACGGCGTCGACTTCATCGAGGCGACGCGGACAATCCGCAAGACCATGCCTTTGGTTCATATCTCCGGTGGTGTCTCGAACCTGTCCTTCTCGTTCCGAGGCAATGAGCCGGTTCGCGAAGCGATGCATGCCGTATTCCTCTACCACGCCATTCAGGCGGGTATGGACATGGGCATCGTCAATGCTGGTCAGCTCGCCGTTTATGACAATATCGATCCCGAACTGCGGGAGGCCTGTGAGGACGTGGTCTTGAACCGCCGGCCGGATGGCACCGAGCGGTTGCTCGATATTGCCGAACGCTTCCGCGGTACCGGCAGCAAGGAAGCCAAAACGCAGGATCTTTCCTGGCGCGAATGGCCGGTCGCCAAGCGGCTGGAGCATGCGCTCGTCAACGGCATCACCGAATACATCGAGGCGGATACCGAAGAGGCGCGTCTAACGGTCGAACGACCCCTGCATGTTATCGAAGGACCGCTGATGGCCGGCATGAATGTCGTTGGCGATCTGTTCGGCTCGGGTAAGATGTTTCTGCCGCAGGTCGTCAAGTCCGCACGCGTCATGAAGCAGGCCGTCGCGGTACTGCTGCCCCACATGGAGGCGGAAAAGCTCGCTAATGGCGACAGCAGCGGACGTCAAGCTGCAGGCAAGGTGCTGATGGCGACCGTCAAGGGCGATGTGCACGATATCGGCAAGAACATCGTCGGCGTCGTGCTTGCCTGCAACAACTACGAGATCATCGATCTCGGCGTAATGGTGCCGGCGACGAAGATTCTCGAAACGGCAATTGCCGAGAAGGTGGATATTATCGGTCTCTCCGGCCTGATCACGCCTTCGCTGGATGAAATGGTGCATGTCGCTTCGGAAATGGAGCGGCAGGGCTTTGATATTCCATTGCTGATCGGCGGGGCGACGACCAGTCGCGTGCATACGGCCGTGAAGATCCATCCGCGTTACGAGAAGGGGCAGACGGTCTATGTGACCGACGCCAGCCGTGCTGTCGGCGTCGTCTCGGCGTTGCTCTCGCCCGAGGCGAGGCAGGGCTATGTCGATACCATCAGGGCAGAATATGCCAAGGTCGCGGCGGCTCACGCTCGCAGTGAGGCGGAGAAGGTGCGCCTGCCGATCGCACGAGCACGCGAAAATGCCCATAAGGTCGACTGGAAGGGCTACGAGCCGGTCAAGCCGCAGTTCTTTGGCACGAAGATATTCGAGAATTACGATCTGGCGGAGCTTGCCAAATATATCGACTGGACGCCGTTCTTCCAGACCTGGGAATTGAAGGGGCGCTTCCCGGCAATCCTTGAAGACGAGAAACAGGGTGAGGCGGCTCGGCAGCTGTATAGCGATGCTCAGGCAATGCTTGAAAAGATCACCGCAGAAAACTGGTTCCGTCCCCGCGCCGTTATCGGCTTCTGGCCGGCCGGTGCCGTTGGCGACGATATCAGGCTGTTTACGGATGAGGGCCGCTCGCAGGAGCTTGCGACTTTCTATACGCTGCGCCAGCAACTGTCGAAGCGGGATGGCCGCCCCAATGTCGCTCTGTCGGACTTCGTTGCACCGATCTCGAGCGGTGTAGGCGATTATGTCGGCGGCTTCGTGGTCACGGCTGGTATCGAGGAAGTGGCCATTGCCGAACGCTTCGAACGCGCCAATGACGACTATTCGTCTATCCTGGTGAAGGCGCTTGCCGATCGCTTTGCAGAAGCCTTCGCCGAGCGGATGCACGAGCGGGTGCGGCGTGAATTCTGGGGCTATGCCACGGAGGAAAACTTTTCCACCGAAGAGCTTGTTTCCGAAGCCTATGCCGGTATCCGTCCGGCGCCTGGCTATCCGGCCCAGCCCGATCACACGGAAAAGGAAACGCTTTTCCGGCTGCTGGATGCCGAAGAGGCTGCTGGCGTCAGGCTTACGGAGAGCTATGCGATGTGGCCCGGATCGTCCGTCTCGGGCATCTACATTGCCCATCCCGACTCCTACTATTTCGGCGTGGCCAAGGTCGAGCGCGATCAGGTCGAAGACTATGCGAGCCGCAAGAGCATGCCGGTCGAGGAAGTGGAGCGTTGGCTGGGTCCGGTGCTAAACTATGTGCCGGCCAAGGTCGAGGCGGTGGTCGACGACGCGGCGTAATAGCGAGTCGATTCAAGGCTTTGGAGCGTTTCGCTGAGAGGCGGATTCCTTATGCCGATATCGTCGCAGTTTGATTCATTCTGCGGCGATATCCATCTGATAATGAATGTAAGTTTCCCGCTTTGCTGGATGATGTTACGTCGCGCCGATCGTCAGTTCCGCGACGAAGTCGTAGGCGTCCCCCCGATAGAGCGATCTGGTGAATTCCACGGCCCGGCCCGAGCCGAGATAGGAAATGCGCTCGATCGAAAGACCGGCGGCTCCGACGGGAACGCCAAGCAGACCCGCATCCGATTCCTTCATGTTGGTTGCCGATATGCGCTGTACCGCCCGCACCGGGCGGACTTGCCGCTTTTCCAGTTCCGCATAAAGCGATGTCGTCACGATCGACGGATCCGGCAAAAACTCACCCGAGACGCTGGCATGTTCGATAGCCAACGGTTGGTCGTCGGCAATGCGCAGGCGACTCAGCCGCGACACCTTGGTGTCGGCGGCAAGGCCCAGGATCATCATCTCGTCGGGTGAGGGTGTATGGATGCCCTTGTGCAGCCATTCCGAACGCGCGGTCATCCCGCGTCGGGCCATATCTTCGGTGAATGAGGTGAGCTGTGATAGCCGCTGTTCGACTTTCGAGACCGGCTTTGTGACGAAGGTGCCGGATCCGTGGCGGCGCACCAGAATTCCCTCGGCGACGAGATCATCAATTGCCTTGCGCACGGTGACGCGGCTGACGGCGGCGAATTCGGCGATATCGCGCTCGGGCGGCAGAGCGTCGCCGTGCTTCAACCTTCCGACCTTTACGGCGTCCTCAAGTGTCCGTCGCAGTTTGACATAGAGCGGTCCCGTGCCGCCGCCCGACAGGCGTTCCGGCGAGAAGATGGCGCTCAGATCCTCGGTCATCCTCTATTTTCCTCCCCATCCCGCAGCAGTTTTGCCGCCAGTTCCACCGCTCCGCGTAGCACATCACCCCTGGGTTCGGCGAGAAGCGTCTTGTGGCGTGCGTCGAGCCAGGGACGATAGGCCTGGGCCATGCCGCCGAGAAGGCAGATCGAAGGGCATTCGGGCCAAAGCAGCGCATCCAGGCTTTCAGTTATCGCTTTGGCTGCCGTCCTGACGATCTCGACGGCGACTGCGTCATTCGCGCCGGCATGTTCGAACACCATCGGCGCATAGCGAGCAAAGTCTTTTGGCTTCGATGCGTGGGCAAATTCGACGATCTGCTCGGGGTCACCGCCATATTCGGCCATGACCGCATCTGTCAGCGGTGATCCCGCAATCACTCGATCATGTGCCAGAAGTGCGCGTTCGAGCAGATCGCGGCCGAGGCGGGCACCGCTTGCCTGATCCCCGACGACGAAGCCCCAGCCACCAATCCCCCAGATTCTATCTTTGTGACGAGCGTTGTAGACCGAGCCGGTGCCAAAGGCGCCGATGATTCCGTCAGCATCCCCAAGTGCGCCTTGAAGCGCGATAGTCGCATCAGTGACCACGCGCGAACTCGCGAAAGGAAGAGCGCTCTCCACCCGTTTTCCATAGTTGCCGACATTGGCGCCGGCCGTGCCGATCAATGCGGGTAATTCTTGAGCCAGTTCCGGATCCAGCCCCGCGCTTGCCAGTGCCTGGCGGGCAGATGCCACGATATTGATCAGGGAGTTTTCCAGGTCGGATAGAATGTTGGCAGCGCCGGCTTTGCCGGTGCCGAGAATTTGCCCCGCTCCATCAATTACGGCTGCGCGGCAGTTCGTTCCGCCTCCGTCGATGCCTATTGCAAACTGCCCCATCATGCCTCCGGATGCCGTCCATTCCCGCTTTTTTATACAATACCAAAAAAATACCATTTACCAATAGGCAATACGCTCATTTTTGCGCGCTGATATCGCTTTGAAATTTATGGATAAAATTTTTTTGCCTGCTCTTTTTATGGTTGAGTGTTAAAATCGGCTGGACAATTGGTATTTTTTTGGACTTAATTCGCTTCAAGGGAACAATGCGAACAGACATCGGCGGAACCGGCAGAATAACAACAGCCGGTAGGTGGTAAAAAAGACGTGCACCTCGTCGTTGTCCGAAGCCATTTGGATCAGGAGGATCCTCGTTTCGGCGTTCGTCATGAATTTCCCGCGTAGTTCTTGCAGCGTTTCCGCTCTTTGAGGGCGGGAAGCAATTGATCGGGCCAATCGGGCAAATGCCTCTGAAGCCTTGTGCATGAGGGATCGGCAGAACTGGCGATCCCTATGGAGCGCTGGCCATTTATTGGACAGGCCAGCGGATTTTCGGATCGAGAACAGCGCCTTGGCATACAGGCGCGGAAAACAGGAGAGGGAAATGAAAACCAACGTTCTGAAAGGCTTGCTGCTTGCATCCAGCCTGCTGACGTCAGTCGGCTTTGCGCACGCAGCTGATGTAACGCTGACCGTGGAGAGCTGGCGTAACGATGACCTGCAGATCTGGCAGGACAAGATCATCCCGGCTTTCGAAGCCAAGAATCCGGGCATCAAGATCGTTTTCTCGCCGACGGCTCCGACCGAATATAACGCATCGCTGAATGCCAAGCTCGATGCCGGTTCCGCAGGCGACATCATCACTTGCCGCCCGTTCGACGCCTCGCTCGACCTCTTCAACAAGAAGCATCTTGCCGACCTCACCAGCCTGCCGGGCATCGAGAATTTCTCGGCAGTCGCCAAGGCTGCATGGTCCACGGACGACGGCAAGTCCACCTTCTGCGTGCCGATGGCTTCGGTCATCCACGGCTTCATCTACAACAAGGATGCCTTTGACAAGCTTGGCCTGAAGGTCCCGGCGACGCGCGATGACTTCTTTGCCGTTCTTGACAAGATCAAGGCTGACGGAACCTACATTCCGATGGCCATGGGCACCAAGGATCTGTGGGAAGCCGCAACCATGGGCTATCAGAACATCGGCCCGAACTACTGGAAGGGTGAGGAGGGCCGCGAGGCTCTTATTTCCGGCAAGGAAAAGCTGACGGATGCCGCCTGGGTCGATCCTTACAAGGAACTCGCCAAGTGGAAGCCTTATCTCGGCGATGGTTTCGAAGCGCAGGGTTATGCTGACAGCCAGAACCTCTTCACGCTCGGCAAGGCCGCCATCTACCCGGCCGGTTCCTGGGAAATCGCTCTGTTCAACACCCAGGCGCAGTTCAAGATGGGTGCCTTCCCGCCGCCGGTCGCAAAGGCTGGCGATACCGGCTACATCTCGGATCATCCGGATATCGGCGTCGGCCTGAATGCGAAGAGCGCACATCAGGAAGAAGCCAAGAAGTTCCTGAGCTGGGTCGCTTCCGACGAATTCGCCACCATCTATGCCAATTCGCTGCCGGGCTTCTTCAGCCTGAATTCGCATCCGGTGAAGATGAGCGATGCGCTCGCACAGGAGTTCGTGTCCTGGCGTGGCGATCACAAGTCGACCGTTCGCTCCACGTATCAGATCCTGTCGCGCGGCACGCCGAACCTGGAAAACGAAACCTGGACCGAATCCGCCAACGTGATCAACGGCACGGATACGCCGGAGCAGGCTGGCGTAAAGCTGCAGAAGGGTCTCGACAGCTGGTACAAGCCGGCCAAGTGATCATTGTGTAATACGGGCGAGGGGCCATCGGGCTCCTCGCCCTTTTTTCTTGTGATGGATAATCGGATTGGCGATCATATCGCCATTGCATTGCGACACACCCGACGTCGTTTCGATCCGGCCGCAGACCGGGGCAACGGGTGGATTTGAACCTTAGAGCTGCCGTCTCATCATGCAGCCAACAAGAACAGGCAGAAAGCCATGAGCGACGCTGACACGTCCTATATTGCCGAGGTCAAGCCGATCAGGCGTTCCACGCGCTGGCATATCCTCGTTTTCCTTTTCCCGGCTGTCGTCGTCTATACGGCGGTCATGATCCTGCCTCTGATCGAGACGCTGCGGCTGTCGCTCTACAACGTTGTTGACAATCAACCCGCCTTCGTCGGCCTGAACAACTTCAGGGTATTGTTCGGCGACGAACGCTGGTCGCATGATTTCTGGAATGCGCTACGCAACAACCTGATCTTCTTCGCCATCCATATGTGCGTGCAGAATCCGATCGGTGTCGCGCTGGCTGCGCTGCTGTCTCTGCCGAGGTTGCGGTTTGTCGCCTTCTACCGCACCGCCATTTTCCTGCCAACGCTACTTTCCTTTGTCGTCGTCGGCTTCATCTGGAAGCTGATCCTATCTCCGCTGTGGGGCGTTGCACCCGAGCTGCTGAGCATGATCGGCCTGAAGTCGTTCTTTGCGCCTTGGCTCGGCCGGCCAAGTACGGCGCTTATTACCGTCGCGCTGATCTCGGTCTGGCAATATGTCGGCATCCCGATGATGCTGATCTACGCCGCCCTGCTCAATATTCCAGAGGAGGTCATCGAAGCTGCCGAATGCGACGGCATTACCGGCTGGAGCCAGTTCTGGAAGATCAAGCTGCCGCTGGTGCTGCCGGCGATCGGTATCATTTCGATCCTGACCTTCGTCGGCAATTTCAACGCATTCGATCTGGTCTATACCGTGCAGGGGGCGTTGGCGGGGCCTGATGGCTCCACCGATATTCTCGGCACGCTTCTCTATCGCGTCTTCTTCGGCTTCCAGCTGCAGCTCGGGGATCGCTCGATGGGCGCCACCATCGCGACGGTGATGTTCCTGATCATCCTGGCCGGCGTTTCATTCTATCTTTTCATCGTCCAGCGGCGCATCCGTCGCTACCAGTTCTGAGGAGAGGCGACCATGTCCAAGGCGCGCACTTCCCTTGTCCGCACCGGCTTCGTGCATCTGGCGTTGATCGCCTACACGCTTGTTGCGCTATTTCCGGTGTTCCTGACAGTCATCAACTCCTTCAAGGATCGTGCGTCGATCTTCCGTGCACCCTTGAGCCTGCCGACGCCATCCTCATTCAGCATGATCGGTTATGACACGGTTCTGAAGCAGGGGGATTTCCTGACCTATTTCCAGAACAGCTTCGTGGTGACGATCGTATCGATCATCCTCACGCTACTGTTCGGCGCGATGGCAGCTTTTGCGCTGTCGGAATATCGCTTCCGCGGCAATACGGTGATGGGTCTTTATCTGGCGATCGGCATCATGATCCCGATCCGCCTTGGTACGGTTGCCATCCTGCAGGGAATGGTTGCCGCCGGCCTCGTCAATACGCTGACGGCGCTGATCCTCGTCTACACGGCACAGGGCCTGCCCCTGGCGATCTTCATCCTCTCGGAATTCATGCGAACCGTTTCCGACGACTTGAAGAATGCCGGTCGTATCGACGGTCTTAGCGAATATTCCATCTTCTTCCGTCTGGTCCTGCCACTGGTTCGCCCGGCAATGGCGACGGTCGCGGTCTTCACCATGATCCCGATCTGGAATGACCTCTGGTTCCCGCTGATCCTGGCACCGAGCGAAGCGACAAAGACCGTGACGCTTGGATCCCAGATCTTCATCGGACAGTTCGTCACGAACTGGAACGCCGTGCTGGCGGCTCTGACGCTCGCCATCCTGCCGATCCTCGTCCTCTACGTTATATTTTCGCGCCAACTTATTCGTGGCATTACGTCTGGAGCAGTCAAGTGAGCGTATCCGAAAAGCCGATCCGCGTTCTCGTCGCCGGCCTTGGCAATATGGGCCGCAGCCATGCGCTCGCCTATCACAACAATCCCGGCTTCGAGATTGTCGGTCTCGTCAACCGCTCCAGGCGGGAGCTGCCTGAGGAATTGCGGGGATATACGATCCATACGGATTTCGAGACGGCGTTGAAGGAGCTGAAGCCGGACCTCTGCTCCATCAACACCTATTCCGACAGCCATGCCGATTTCGCCGTCATGGCCTTCGAAGCGGGCTGCCACGTCTTTGTCGAGAAGCCGTTGGCCACGACGGTCGAAGATGCCGAGCGGGTCGTCGCGGCTGCCAAGAAGGCCGGCAAGAAGCTGACGATCGGCTATATCCTGCGCCACCACCCATCATGGATGCGGCTGATTGCCGAGGCCCGTAACCTTGGCGGCCCCTTTGTCTTCCGCATGAACCTCAATCAGCAATCGAGCGGCCCGACCTGGGAGACGCACAAGGCGCTGATGCAAAACACGTCGCCGATCGTCGATTGCGGCGTGCATTATGTCGACGTCATGTGCCAGATCACCGACGCCAAGCCTGTCGAGGTGCGTGGCATGGGCCTGCGGCTGTCGCAGGAGATCAAGCCGGACATGTATAATTACGGCCATCTGCAGGTGATTTTCGAGGACGGTTCCGTCGGTTGGTACGAGGCTGCCTGGGGACCGATGATTTCAGAGACGGCCTTCTTCGTGAAGGACGTGATGTCGCCGAACGGCTCGGTCTCGATCGTCATGGATCAGAATGCCAAGTCCGATGATATCGACATGCACACGAAGACATCCGTCATTCGGCTGCACAATGCCGAGACGGGACCAGGCGGCCAATTCATCCGGCCGGATCGCGATCTGCATATGGATGGCGAACCTGGCCATCAGGAGCTCTGCGATTTCGAGCAGGCCTTTATGCTCAAGGCCATCCGCGAGGATATCGACCTCAATCGCCATATGGCCGATGCCGTTCAATCGCTGCGTATCTGCCTTGCGGCAGACGAGAGCGTGCGCACCGGCAAGCCCGTTTATTTGTAAGGATAAGAGACTGTGGGATCGCTTCAACTGAAATCCATCCGCAAGGCCTATGGCAAGCATGATGTGCTGAAGGGTATCGACCTCGAAGTGCAGGATGGCGAGTTCGTCATCTTCGTCGGCCCTTCGGGTTGCGGCAAGTCGACCCTCTTGCGCAGCATTGCCGGTCTTGAAGACGTGACGTCGGGGACTGTGCTGATCAACGGCGAGGACGTGACCGTAACCCCGCCGGCAAAGCGTGGTATCTCCATGGTCTTTCAGTCCTACGCGCTCTATCCGCACCTGACCGTGAAGGACAATATGGGCCTGGGCCTGAAGCAGGCCGGCACTGCGAAAGACGAGATCGAAAGCCGCGTCGGCAAGGCATCCGGCATGCTGTCGCTCGAGCCTTATCTGGCGCGTCGCCCGGCCGAGCTTTCCGGCGGCCAGCGCCAGCGCGTCGCCATCGGCCGCGCCATCGTGCGCGAACCGGAGCTCTTTCTCTTTGACGAACCGCTGTCGAACCTCGATGCGGCCTTGCGCGTGCAGACGCGTCTGGAAATCGCGCGGCTGCACCGTAGCCTCAAGGCGACGATGATCTATGTCACCCATGATCAGGTCGAGGCGATGACGCTTGCCGACAAGATCGTCGTGCTCAATGCCGGCGCGATCGAGCAGATCGGCTCGCCAATGGAGCTTTACAACAGGCCAGCCAATGTCTTCGTTGCCGGTTTCATCGGTTCGCCACAGATGAATTTCGTTGCGGCGGAGAAGCTCGAGGATAGCGGGGCCAAGACCGTTGGTATCCGTCCCGAACATATTACATTGTCGCGCGAGCAGGGTACCTGGTCGGCCAAGGTCATTCACGTCGAACACCTCGGCGCCGACACGATCATCTATCTCGAATCCGATGTCACCGGTCTTCTGACCGTGCGTCTCTTCGGCGAGCATCAATACGAGCCGGACGAAATGGTTTATGCGACGCCGGATACCAGCCACATGCATCGCTTCGATCCGGACAACAAGGCGATCCGGGCATAAACTGGTCCCGTTGAGACGAAGCCATGGGCTTCGTCTCAACCGCCCGCGGTCGTGTGAACTATATCGTTATTCTTCATGCGAGCGTGAGGGATTGCCTGCCGTCAAAGCGGCTCGCTCGATGACCTCGGCAATGTGGACCGAAAGGACCGGGTCGGAGACGGCGCGAGCAAGCGTCAGGCCACCGCTCAGCGTTGCCAGGAGAACGATGGCGCGATCCTCGGCCGCTATTTCGGTTGAACTCCTGCTTTCCGGCAGACCGGCGGCGACGTCTGCAATGAGTTTTCTGAGCTCCACTGTATAGACGCGGCGCGTTTCCTCGTCGGCGCGCATCACATCGGGTGAAAGGCTGGGCAGCGTGCAGCTGTCACCGAGATCGCAGGTCCGCTTGTAGCCGAGATAGAAGCTGGCGAGCGCCTTTAGCCAGTCTTTCGGCTGGTTTTGCCTGAGTGCCAAGATTGCTTGGCGCAGCTCTTCCAATCCCTCCACGAGGGCGGTGCGAAACGCCTCGCTCTTGGACTTGAAGTGTCCATAGAAGGCGCCATTGGTAACGCCGGCAGCTTTTGTCAGCGCATCGATACCCGCGCCGCCATAGCCTTCCTTTCGAAATACCTGCCCTGCGGCCGCGACGACCCGCGTCCGGGTTTCTTCCTTATGTTCGGCGCTATAGCGCATTGCTGTCTCCATTGAGAGTGATTACTCTTTATAGCTTGCATAGAGAGTGATCGGTGTGTATCGTTAAAGAGTGATCGGTATATATCAAATGCCATCACAGGTCCAACAAGGAGATACCCCATGCCCATTACCCTTACCGTACCCGAAGGCCTGCTTTCGTCCGAAGCACAGGCGCGAGCTTTTGCCGGATTGACGGATGCGGTCCTCGATGTCGCCGGCTTGACCGGCAATGCCTTCATGACGGCCAATGTCATCGGCACGATCAATGTGCTTCCAGCCGAGCATGTTCTGGCCGCGGGAAGGCCGGTTGCGGCGGCCTTCATCGAACTCAAGCTGCCCGAGATCGCGTTGGCAACGGCCGAGGCCAAACGCGCCTTTATCGAGAAGGCAACCGAAGTCGTCGAGCGAGTTGCCGAAGGACGGATCAAGCGCGAGCACATCTGGTCCAACATAGTCTATGCGCCGGAGGGGGCTTGGGGCATTGCAGGGCATAGCTACAGCAATGCCGATCTGGTTGGCGCCATTCAAGATGCTGCCGCTGCCTAGGTAACATCGGGTGATTACTGCCTGAATGGCAGAGTTTTCTAAAGTGTCGGGCCGACGCGTGCGAACTCGCTGCGGTCCGACTGCAAGAGGGAAGCAAGACATGCAACTCGCCAATTATTTGTTCTTCACCACGCATTGTGAGGAGGCGCTTGCCTTTTATACCTCCTGTGGCCTTGGCCGGATCACGCTCCTGATCCGACACGGTGCCGATGGGATGCCGCTCGCTGACGATTCGATGCGAGGTATGGTGATGCATGCGCGCTTCGAAGGGCCTGGCGTGTTGTTTTTCGCGTCCGACAATCACGATGCCGAACCGATGCGCGGGTCCGCCCATATGCTTGTCATGGATACGCGTGAGAGCACCGACAGGATTTTTGCCGGATTGGCCGAGGGCGGTCGAGTGACGACGCCGCTCGCTGTCCAGCCGTGGGGCAGCTATTACGGCAAGCTGACAGATCGCTTCGGCGTCCAATGGATGGTGGATTGCGCCCAGTGACCGGCTGGTCGATGTGGAAGGGTGATAAATAGTCCGGTCGTCCGGACGAATTCATGTGATTGTCATGAGACTGCGCTATCACGGGGTCAGTCCACTCCAACGGCGAGCAGATCATGACAAACGCAGCATCCATCTATGCAACTTGGCATACAGAGCCGCAGGGCGATATCTCGATGGCGGAATCGCATAGTCCTTACTGGCGGCATTTCATCGAGACGGTGCCGGAGCGGGATTTCTCGTCGAAATCCGTCCTCGATTTCGGCTGCAATCGTGGCGGCTTTTTAAGACTGCTGCACGCCATGCGACCGTTCCGCCGTGGTGTCGGCATTGATATTGCCTCGGAATCTGTCGCAGCCGCCGTTGCTGCCGTCGGCAATATGCCGCTGCAGTTTCATGTCACGACCGACCTTTCTCCCTTTATCGATAGCTTCGATGTGGCCTTCAGCTACGAGGTCGTCTATCTGCTGCCGGAGCTTCGGCAGCATGCCGAGCAGATGTTTCAGGTGATGCGCAATGGTGGCGTCTATTATGCGGTCACTGGATGCCACAACGAAATGCCGCTCTGGCCGAAATGGCGCGAGCTGATCGGTGGCAACAGCAATGCGCCGGTACAGGATCGCTCGCCGCAGGATTACATCGAAGCCTTTGCCGCTGCCGGCTTCGATGTTTCCATGAGGCGTTTCGGCTATGACGGCTTCGTCCGCGCGACGAAAGACCGGAAATACTATCCGAGCATTCTCGATGCGCTGAGCTATCCGGCCGAATACAAGCTGCTGTTCCGCCTCGAAAAGCGCGTCTGAGATGGAAACGATTGACCGAAAGGGCGGCAGCGCCCTCTGGCATCAGATCGGCGAAATCCTGGCGGCTGATATTGCCGCCGGGACTCTGGCTCCGGGAGCGAGATTGCCGACCGAACCCGAGCTGATGGAGCGCTTCGGCGTCAGCCGGTTCACCGTCCGCCAGGCCCTTGGGCATCTGGAGCAGCGTGGGTTGGTTCGCGCCGAGCAGGGGCGGGGAACCTTCGTTCATAAGGGCGTGCTCGATTATACGCTCTCGAAGCGCACCCGTTTCCATAAGAACCTCATCGAGCAGGGCTTCGAGCCTGGTGGCGAGTTACTGGCCCATGAAATCCTGCCAGCGACAGAACGTGTTGCGCCATACCTGAAGCTGGTGGTCGGTGCGCTCGTCATCCATCGGCGCGGCGTCATGACTGCCGATGGTGTTCCTGTGGAACTCGGTGACACCTATTATCCCGCGGAGCGCTTTCCGGATTTCGACAAGGCGCGATTGCTGCATCCGACGATCACGGCGGCGCTCGCGAGCTATGGCATTACCGATTATGAGCGATTGTCGACCGAGATCGAGGCGCGGATGCCGACGGCCGAGGAAGCGCGGCTGCTGAGACAACCGAAATCGGTGCCGTTGCTCATCACCCGCAAGGTGGATGTTGATATGGATGGTGTCCCCATCGCGTTTTCGGAGTCGATGTGGTCTGCAGATCGCGTGATATTCAATGCCGAACTGCGATAACCTGCCTAGCGATGTGAGAGGATGTTGACGATCTTGCCGAAGGGGTCGCGGACATAGAAGCGTCGAACGCCCCACGGCTCGTCCGTAAGGTCATAGAGGATGCCGAAGCCCATTTTCGTGGCACGCTGATAAAGCGCGTCGACATCGTCAACCTCGATCGAGAGATCGGGGACGATCGTGCCCGAGCCGCCTTCGCTCGCAACGCTGATCTGCGGAACCGTTGCCGATTCGGATGCGAAGGTCAGGATCCAGCCGTGATCCATGACGATGTCGAGGCCGAGCAATTCGTTGTAGAAAAGGCGCGCGCTGGCGGGATCGGCGGCGGGCAGGTTGGGGATGATGCGCAGAACGGTCACTGAATTTGTCCCTTGAGAAATGGAGGCGGGCTCATTGCCGCGCCTCCATCATGCTAGCTCAGACCGTGACCGATGGCAGCAGCTTGGCGCGCTCATTGAGCAAATGCCGGCAGGCGCTTGCCACTTCGCGACCCTTGAGGATGAAGTGCTCCTTGAAGAACTGGATGTGGGCTTCCGATTCCTGGAAGTGATGCGGCGTCAGAACGGCGGAGAGGACCGGCACGCCGGTGTCGAGCTGTACGCGCATCATGGCATCGAGAACCGTGTTGGCAACGAATTCGTGGCGATAGATGCCGCCGTCGACAACGAAAGCGGTGGCGATAATCGCGGAATAACGGCCGTTGCGGGCGAGCGTCTGTGCATGCAGCGGAATTTCCAGTGCGCCCGGTACATCGAAGATGTCGATAGGCGATGCTCCTTCCGTCGTCTGCCATTCGGCAACGAAGGAATCCACGGAGCGATCAACGATATCGGCGTGCCAGCGAGCCCGAATGATCGCAATGCGGCTCGGCTGAGTGGAGATAGAAATGGTCATGAATTGTGCCTTTCAAGGGTTGGTATCAAATATCCCTTGGGCGAACACGCAGGCACGCAACACTCCTCTCGTCGAGAAGGATGCGACCTGCTTGCCCTCTTCCATCCGGACTATACCGTCGGCTCCGGCCTCTCACCGGATCTGCTGACCCTTCCGAAACCGGGAGGCGCTCGCGGGCTCGGGGAAGACCCCCATACCGCCGGTGGGGAATTCCACCCCGCCCTGAGAACGAGTGAACTATAAATCCATTTCAGCAGGGAAATCAAAGAAAAACGCCGGGCTTTTGGCCCGGCGTTGGCGAATAGTTTTCCAAAATTGCCCTGCCGTACAGGGCATATTCTCAGTCCTGAATGACCAGCAGATCGGATGAAGCGAAGCGCAGCGTGACCTTTTCGCCGACGCTTGGGGGCAGCATGCCGGGGCTGTTGAACATATCGAAGGAAATCGTATTCCCCGCGACGTTCATGCGGGTGCGGATGACCGAGCCCAGGAAGTGGGCCGAGGAAACTTCACCCGTCAGCGCGGTATCGCCCTTTGCCGATTCGGCCAGCGAGCCGGCTTCCGGACGCAAGGCGAGGGATACGGTGTCGCCCGGCTTGTAGGCCGTGACCGACTGTTTCAGGGTCACGCCCTGATCGCCGATCAAGATGCGGTTGCTATCGGGATCGACGACCTTGCCTTCGATCAGGTTCAGCGTGCCGACGAATGACGCGACGAAACGGGTGGCCGGGGTATTGTAGATTTCGAAGGGCGTGCCGATCTGATCGGCGCGGCCGGCATTCATGACGACGATACGGTCGGAGATCGAAAGCGCTTCTTCCTGATCGTGTGTCACGAAGACGGTGGTGATGCCGAGCTGTTGTTGAATGGCGCGGATTTCTTCGCGCAACGATACACGGATCTTCGCGTCCAGTGCGGACAGCGGTTCGTCGAGCAGGAGAACCTGCGGCTTGACGGCGATGGCGCGGGCAAGTGCCACGCGCTGCTGTTGGCCGCCGGACATCTGATACGGAAAGCGCCCGGCCAGATGATCGAGCTTGATGAGAGCAAGCATTTCCTTGACGCGCTTGTCGATCTCGGGCTTGGCCATGCCGGCAACCTTGAGACCGAAGGCGACGTTGTCATGTACCGTCATGTTCGGAAACAGCGCATAGGCCTGGAACACCATGCCGATATTGCGCTGGTTGGGCTTCAGCGCCCGCTGATCCTTGCCGTTGATCGTGAGCGAGCCGGCCGTCGGCGTTTCGAAGCCGGCTATCATGCGCAGCACGGTCGTCTTGCCGCAGCCCGAAGGCCCGAGGAAGGAGATGAATTCCCCCTTCTCGATTTGCATATTGAAATCATGGACGACGTGAATGTCGCCGAAGGACTTCTTGATGTGGGTCAGTTCGAGAAAAGCCATAGTGGGGAACCTTACGCCTTAATCGGAGCGGATTTTGAGAAACGGGAGACCAGCTGGAGGAGGGCCATGCTAAGCCAGGTCACAGCAAGCGCGATGATCGCCAAGGCCGACGGCTCATAGGCCTTGTTCGCGCCGACGAGCTGCATGTAGGGCCCAAACGCTGGACGATTGAGCAGTGATGCCATGGTGAATTCGCCCATGACGATCGCGAGGGTGATGAAAGCCCCGGAAAGCACACCGCTCATGACATTTGGAAAGATGCATTTGAACATGATCGTTGTCCATTTTGCACCAAGGCTTTCGGCTGCCTCTGTCAGCGTGCCGATATCGATGGTGCGCATCGCCGTATCCACTGAACGATACATATAGGGCAGGGATAATACAATGTAGGAACAGACAAGCAGAATGTTCGTCGTGGCGTTATAGCCGGTCAGCGGCAGGATCGACGACGAATTGTAGAGGCGGAGATAGCCGAAGACGATGACGATGGCGGGAATGACCAGCGGCATCAGCGTGATGAATTCTACGATCGGGCGGAGCTGAGGCAGTCGCAGCCGCACCCAATAGGCCGTCGGCACGACAAGCAGCATGCCGAAGATGATGGTCAGAAGCGCCATCAGCATGGAGAAGCCGAAGGCGACCAAAAAGCCGAAGTCCGAAAAGACCGAGGCATAGGCGTCGAAGCTGTAGGCGTTGCGCCGCATGCGCAGCGAAAATTCCAGGGTACCGATAAGCGGCACGATGAAGTAGATGAGCCCGATGGCGACCGCGATCCAGGCAAAGAATTTTTGCAGCTTCATTTTTGCCACCGTTCAGCGCGCATGCGCATCAAGATATAGATGACGTTCGAAATACCGGTGATGACGATCATGCCCAGTGCCAGCGCATAGCCGAGATTGGCGTTGTGCAGCACGTCGCCGCGGATTTGCGCGTAGAGCACGATCGGAACGATATTCAATGAGCTGCCGGTGAGCGCGATTGCCGTCGCGATGGCGCCAAAGGAATTGGCGAATAGCAGCAGCGTTGTGCCAAGCAGGCTGGGCCACAGGATCGGCAGCGCGACCATGAACCAATATTGCTTGTTGGTCGCCCCGAGAATGGAGGCAGCTTCGCGCCATTCCTTCTTCATGCCATCGAGTGCCGGCGTGATGATCAGCACCATCAGCGGGATCTGGAAGTACATGTAGGTGATGGTAAGGCCGATGAAGCTCAGAAGATTGAAGCCGGTCGAATAAAGATTGAAACCGAAATGAGCGAGCAACACGGTAACAAGACCCTGACGGCCTAACGTTGCGATGAACGAGAATGCCAGCGGCACGCCGGCGAAATTAGACGCGACGCCCGAGAAGGTCAGGAAAGCATGGCGGAGCCATGTGGGGAGGCCGCCAAGCACCAGCGCCCAAGCGAGATAGAAGCCTATGATCGCACCGCCGAGGGCTGACACGACCGAAATCTTGATACTGATCCAGTAGGCGCTCATGATCGTCGGCGTGAACAGATCGCCGATATTCTTGAACGTAAAGCTTCCGTCGGGCGTCAGAAAAGCGCCGGCGACGAGGTAGACTGTCGGGAAAATCAGAAACAGCAGCGCGAAGATCAGGAAGGGCGCAATGCCCAGCCAGTCAACAACCACGCGCTTGCTGATCAGGGGAGGAGAACTGATCGTTGATGTCGTGACGATGCTCATGATTGGCCCAATCCGCGGCGTCAAAAAAACGGAAAACCTCCCCGCCTAAGCGGGGAGGTCGTGTCAGGTTTGATTACTGTACGTTCGAACCGACGACAGAATCCCACTTGGTGGTGATGGCGGCCTTGCCGGCATCCTGCTCATCGAGCGTCGGGAAGACAGCCTTTTCGTAGGCAGCAGCCGGCGGCAGCTTGTCGAGAAGTTCCTGCGGAACCTTCTTGTTCTTCGCCAGGTCGTTGAAGCGGATCGGGTGGCAATAGCCCTTCAGCCAACCAATCTGACCTTCGTCGGAGTACAGGAATTCCATCCAGAGCTTGGCAGCATTCGGATGCGGAGCGTAGGCCGAGATCGCCTGGACGTAGACGCCTGCGATAACGCCCGAAGCCGGAACAGTGACGTCTACCGGCGGGTTGCCATTCAGGCTGTCACGCCAGGAAAGGCCGTTGTAGTCCCAGGCGACGACGATCGGCGTTGCGCCCTGAGCGAGCGATGCAGACTTGCCGATAACCGGAACGAAATTGCCAGCCTTGTTGAGCTTGGCGAAGTAGTCGAGACCAGCAGCGCCGACCTTGGTGGCATCCTTCTCGCCAGCAGCGAGACCAGCGGCGTAAACAGCCTGGACAGCCTGGTTCGAGGTGCGCGGATCGCCAGCGAGCGAAACGGTGTTGGCGTATTCCGGCTTCTGCAGGTCAGCCCAATCCTTCGGCGGGTTCTTTACGACGTCCTTGTTGGAGACGAAGGAGAGAACGCCGTAATAATCGCCATACCAGTAGCCTTCGGCATCCTTGGCGCTGTCCGGAATGGAGTCCCAGGTCGAAACCTTGTAAGGCTGCAGCAGGCCTTCCTTCTTGGCGGTCGGGCCGAAGGAGAGACCGACGTCGATGACGTCAGGAGCCTGGGGGCCGGTGTTGCCCTTGTTGGCGCGGATGGCTTCAACTTCATCGCCCGAACCGGCGTCTGGGTTCAGTTCGTTGACTTCGATGCCGTACTTCGCCTTGAACGCAGCGATCAGGTCGCCATAACCGCACCAGTTGTGGGGCAGGGCGATCGTGGTCAGCGTGCCTTCCTTCTTGGCGGCAGCGATAAGATCGGCGCTCGGTTCTGCGGCCGCAATAGCCGTCGAAGCGACGAGCATCGCAGTGGAGACTGCCAGAAGACGATGAATTTTAGAGATCACTGCATTTCCTCCTTTAGGGTTTTCAGTGCTGGCGTTGCTGTTAATGACGTTGCATGAAGGTTGTGTGACGGCTTCAAAGCATTGCGTTTACAGTAAACACGCATGATTTTGCTTCTAATCGCCAAGTGTGACAGCTGCTGCATTTCTCACCGCGTCACCCCCATGTATTTTCGTGGCTTCGTTCCCTCTAGTTCAGTTTGCGGAACAGCTGCGTTTGCTCGAAAAGACCTTCGAGCGTTTTCATGCGCTCGCTCGTCTCGTCCCAGGTCAGACTTTGCACGGCTTCGATCAGGGCTTCGACGATGAAGAGCGTGACGACCGATGAATCCCAGGCCGACGGCGCCTCGATTTGCACGCGGAAAGTGTGCTTGGCGTGCTTGGCCGCCGGCGTTACCCATTGATCGGTGAAGACGATGATCTCCGCGCCGCGACGGCGGGCGGCGTCGGCCAGATTGACCATTTCCTGCTCGTAACGCCTGATATCGAAGATCACGAGCAGATCGCCCGGATTCATATTCAACACATATTGCGGCCAGGTGCTGGAATTGGAGGAGAGTAGCGTCGTATTGGGGCGGATGACCTGCATGTGGGTGAAGAAATACTCGGCAAGCGCGCCGGTGATGCGACCGCCGACGAAATAGAGCCCGCGTTTGCGTTCGGACAGCAGGGCTGCAACGCCGTCGAACGTCGCGGCGTCGATATCGGAAAGCGTCTGGCGGAGATTATTCGTAATGGCATCGGCGAAGCGATTGAGAATATGGGTGCCTGGCGCATTCGATGCCCAGCGATCATGCTTTGTCAGTGGGTTGGAGATCGTCGCCTCGACCTCCTGATGAAGATGGGATTGGAAGTCCGGGTAGCCCTTGTATCCGAGTTTCTGAACCATGCGCGCCACGGTCGGCGTGGATACGCGGGCATTCTCCGCGACTGTCGTGATGCTGCCCAAACCCGAAACAGGGTAGTTGTCGAGCAGACTCTTAGCCAGCTGCTTTTCGGCACGCGTCAGCGTGTCAAAGCGCGCGTTGATCACGTCAGAAACTGTCTTCGACGCATTGTTCACTCGATTTTTGCTCCCCGGGACGGTCTTATGCCAGTCTCCTGCGAGGATATAACAACGCTGTCACATTTCGAGTCAATGTCACAAATGAAGAAATAATTTCAGTTTCGGGTTGACACCGACCAAAACCTGAAGAATTCTTTTCTTATAAACATTTTATTAATCGGCGATGGGGCGTCCCGGATGCTTGCACAGCAAGGCATTTTGACGAAGGCGGACGGTGATTGTGTTGCGGTCGAAAGGCCGCACGGAAGCAGTGCGATTTTTATCATTTGCGAACATGCTTCCCGCGCCTTGCCCGAGCGGTTCGGAGACCTGGGGCTCTCCGCCGAGGCGCTTTCCAGCCATATCGCCTGGGATCCGGGCGCACTCGCGGTTGCAAAGAAGATTTCGTCAGGTCTCGATGCGACCCTGGTCTATCAGCGCTTCTCACGGCTGATCTATGACTGCAATCGCCCGCCGGAAAGCGCCGGCGCCATGCCGGAGACGAGCGAGATCTATATAATTCCGGGCAATCAGCGCCTGGACGAGGCGGGTCGGCAGGCGCGTACGGAGGGCCTTTATATCCCGTTTCATGACCGTATCCGGTCACTGCTGAAAGAAAGGGCGGCGCGCGGACAAAAAACCGTGATCGTGACAATCCACAGCTTCACGCCGATCTATAACGGCAAGCCGCGTGCTGTGGAGCTTGGCATTCTGCATGACGAGGACCATTGGCTGGCCGATCGCATGCTGGACGCAGCGGCTGAAGCGCCGCTTTATCAGACTGAACGTAACCAACCTTACGGGCCTGAAGATGGTGTCACCCATACGCTGAAGCTGCATGGGATCGCCAATGGTTTGCATAACGTAATGATAGAGGTCCGCAACGACCTCATCCAGTACGACGTCGGCCAAGGGGTCGTGGCCGATTATCTGACTGGGCTTCTCCAGAGCAGTCTGGAAGCCTGAGCATAAAAAGAAAAAGACCCCGGGGAGCAGTTCAACTGCGATCAAGGCGGCGTGCCGAAAGGCGGGCCGCTCAGTGCACATGGTTCTCCGCAATCCCGCGGACGACAGGGCTTTAGGGGAGTGACATGCCGGAATATACAGACTTAGACAAGAAGCAGGATGTGCATATCCTGCACTCCATGGGCTACGCCCAGGAGCTGGAACGGCGCATGAGTTCGTTTTCGAATTTCGCCATTTCCTTCTCCATCATCTGCATTCTATCGGGTGGTATCAATTCGCTCGCGCAGGCGACATCGGGCGCCGGCGGTGCCGCCATCGGCATCGGCTGGCCGCTCGGCTGCCTGATTTCCGGCGTTTTCGCTCTCTCCATGGCGCAGATTTCGTCGGCCTATCCGACTGCCGGCGGCCTTTATCACTGGGGTTCGATCCTCGGTAACCGCTTCACCGGCTGGCTGACGGCGTGGCTCAATCTGCTCGGCCTGATCACTGTTCTCGGTGCGATCAACGTCGGGACATGGGGCTTCTTCAGCGGCTCCATCGCCAGCTGGTTCGGCATTGCCGTCGACACGAATACATCGGCGGGTTTTGCCAACCAGATCATCTTCGTTGCCGTCATCACCGGGCTGCAAGCCCTGATCAACCACTTCGGCATCAAGCTGACGGCAAAGCTGACGGATATGTCCGGCTACCTGATCTTCGCTGCCGCGATCGCGTTGACCATCGTTTGCCTCATCGGCGTCAAGAGCTGGGATATCAGCCGCATCTGGACGTTCACCAACTACTCCGGCACGCCGGAAGGTGATTCATCGGTCTGGCCGAAGATGGAGAATATCTGGTACGTCTTCGCCCTTGGCCTGTTGCTGCCGATCTACACGATCACCGGTTACGATGCCTCGGCGCATACCTCCGAAGAAACCGTCAAGGCATCCAGCTCGGTGCCGCGCGGCATGGTTTCCTCGGTCTGGTGGTCCTCTTTCTTCGGCTATATCATGTTGCTCGCCTTCCTGCTGGCGATACCGGACATGAACGAAGCCTCGAAGCAGGGCTGGAACGTCTTCTTCTGGACGATCAACAGCATCACCAATCCTGTCGTCGCCAATATACTCTACGTGGCGATCTTCATCTCGCAGCTCCTGTGCGGTCTTGCGACCGTGACATCGGCTTCGCGCATGATCTATGCCTTCTCGCGCGATGGCGGCCTGCCGTTTTCGAAGGCGCTTGCCAGCGTCAGCCCGAAGTTCAGGACGCCTTCCGTCGCTATCTGGACGGCTGCGGTTCTTGCCGTGCTGTTCGTCTGGGGTGCGTCGCTCGTCACGATCGCCGGCTCCTCGGCCTATACCATCGTCGTGTCGTGCACGGTCATCTTCCTTTTCCTCTCCTTCACCGTGCCGATCGTACTCGGCATCAAGGCGATCGGAACTGCGAAATGGCCGAAAATGGGGCCATGGAACATGGGTATCGGCCTCTACAAGGTGGTCTCGGTTCTCGTGATCCTTGCCATGGCGATCATCTTCATCATTGGTGTGCAGCCACCGAATGAATGGGCGCTTTACATTACGATTGGCTTCCTGGTGCTGACCGCGATCGTTTGGTTCGCCTTTGAAAAGCGTCGTTTCCAGGGGCCGCCGATTGGCGACATGATTGCCAAGCGTCAGGCCGATATTGCTGCCGCCGAACGGGCCGTCGGCGAGACGTGATCCTCAGATATCATCGATCCGGCGGGGGCCGCTGTCGCGGCCCCATCCAACTTGACGAGCGGCTTAGGTAATATGTCCCGCAGCGCTCCGGCCGATCACTCTTCTATCTTTCAGGCGGATTAATCATGACCACTAGCTATACGTTCGACGACCTCAAGAAGGATGTGGCCGAAGGGCGCATCGACACGGTTCTGGCATGCCAGGTGGATATGCAGGGCCGCTTGATGGGGAAGCGCTTCCAGGCGGAATTCTTCGTCGAAAGCGCCTGGAAGGAAACGCATAGCTGCAACTATCTGCAGGCGACCGACATCGAGATGGAAACCGTCTCCGGCTACAAGTCGACCAGCTGGGAAAAGGGCTATGGCGACTATACGATGAAGCCCGATCTTGCGACGCTTCGTCGAATTCCATGGTTGGAAGGCACGGCGTTGGTGCTGTGCGACGTGCTTGATCATCACACGCATGAAGAAGTGGCGCATTCGCCGCGCGCGATCCTGAAAAAGCAGATCAAGCGCCTTGAGGCGATGGGCATGAAGGCCTACATGGCCTCGGAGCTTGAATTCTTCCTGTTCGACCAGAGCTATGACAGTGCTCGCGAATCCGGCTACCGCAACCTCAATCTCGTCAGCGGCTACAACGAGGACTATCACATCTTCCAGACCACCAAGGAAGAGGATGTGATGCGGGCGATCCGCAAGGGGCTGCAGGGCGCCGAAATCCCGGTCGAGAACTCCAAGGGCGAGGCCTCGGCCGGCCAGGAGGAAATCAACGTGCGCTATGCCGACGCCCTGACCATGGCCGACCGCCATACGATCATCAAGAATGGCTGCAAGGAAATTGCCTGGTCGAAGGGCAAGGCCATCACCTTCCTGGCAAAGTGGAACTACAGCGCCGCCGGCAGCTCGTCGCATATCCATCAGTCGCTCTGGAGCGCCGATGGCAAGACGCCGCTGTTCTTCGACAAGGAGCAGGAACACGGCATGACGCCGCTGATGAAGCACTATGTCGCCGGTCTTTTGAACCATGCCAGCGAAATCACCTATTTCCTGGCGCCCTACATCAATTCCTACAAGCGCTTCGTTGCCGGCACTTTTGCGCCCACCAAGGCGATCTGGAGCACGGATAATCGCACGGCCGGTTATCGCCTGTGCGGCGCCGAGACCAAGGGCATCCGCATCGAATGCCGCGTCGGCGGCTCCGACCTTAACCCTTATCTGGCGTTCGCCGCTTTGATCGCTGCCGGTCTTAATGGCATCGAAAACAAGCTCGAACTGGAAGCGCCGTTTGTCGGGGATGCCTATGGCGCGCGCGAAGTTCGCGAGATACCGCGCACGCTGCGCGGTGCGACCGAGGCCCTTGCCAATTCGAAGATGCTGCGTGCTGCTTTCGGCGACGATGTCATCGATCACTACACCCGCGCTGCCGAATGGGAGCAGGAAGAGTACGATCGTCGCATCACCGATTGGGAAGTGGCGCGCGGATTCGAAAGGGCGTAAGGCTGCTTGCGATCTGCCTTCTGCCCGATTTTCATTCTATGGTCGGGTAGGGGCATGAGGATGCTCCGCACGTCTGTCTTTTGCCTCTAAGCAATGGTGCAGGCGACGGGCTGTGAAGCATCGGATAATCAAATTGTTGGCGATGAAAACAGGAATTCGATCATGACCATGATCACATGCGTCTCCCCGGTGAACGGAGAGGTTTATGCTGAACGTCCGGCCTTGTCGCTGGATGCGGCCAAAGAAGTGGTGGCCCGCGCCCGCAAGGCGCAAAAGGATTGGGCTCGCCGCCCGCTCGAAGATCGTGTCCAGCTCGTGCTGAAGGGCACCGCCCGTCTCAATGAGATGGCCGATGTCGTCGTGCCGGAGCTTACCTGGCAGATGGGCCGGCCGATCAAGTATGGCGGCGAATATCGCGGCTTCAACGAGCGCTCTAACTATGTTGCCTCTATCGCCGCCGATGCGCTTGCGCCGCTGGTTGTCGAAGACAGCGCGAATTTCGCGCGGCGCATCGAGCGTGAAGCACATGGCGTCGTCTTTGTCATTGCTCCCTGGAACTACCCCTATATGACGGCGATCAACACGATCGCGCCGGCGCTGATGGCCGGCAATACCGTGATCCTCAAGCATGCGAGCCAGACGCTGTTGGTCGGCGAGCGGCTGGTACAGGCGTTCGTCGAGGCAGGCGTTCCCGCTGACGTCTTCCAGAACGTTTTCCTCGATCACGAAACGACCTCGGCACTGATTGCTGCCGGCAGCTTCAATTTCGTCAATTTCACCGGCTCCGTCGAAGGCGGCCGCTCCATCGAGCGCGCTGCCGCCGGCACCTTCACCAGCCTCGGGCTTGAACTCGGCGGCAAGGATCCGGGCTATGTGATGGAAGACGCCGATCTTGACGCCGCCGTCGACACACTGATGGATGGCGCGACCTTCAATTCCGGCCAGTGCTGCTGCGGTATCGAGCGCATCTATGTGCACGAGTCGCTGTACGACAGCTTCGTCGAGAAGTCCGTTGCCTGGGTTTCGAACTACAAGCTCGGTAATCCGCTCGATCCGGAAACGTCGCTCGGACCGATGGCGCATAAGCGCTTCGCCAAGGTCGTGCGCGAGCAGATCGCCGATGCGGTTGCGAAGGGCGCCAAGGCGCTGGTCGATCCCAAGCTGTTCCCGGCCGACGACGGCGGCGCCTATCTCGCACCGCAGATCCTCGTCAATGTCGATCATTCGATGGCCTTCATGCGCGAGGAGACCTTTGGTCCGGCCGTCGGCATCATGAAGGTGAAGAGCGATGCCGAGGCACTGGAGCTGATGAATGACAGCCCCTATGGCCTGACGGCCTCGCTCTGGACCAAGGATGTCGAACGCGCCTCGCGCATCGGCCGCGAGA
Organism: Rhizobium sp. P44RR-XXIV; assembly: GCF_001999485.2. Lineage (NCBI taxonomy): Bacteria > Pseudomonadati > Pseudomonadota > Alphaproteobacteria > Hyphomicrobiales > Rhizobiaceae > Rhizobium > Rhizobium sp. P44RR-XXIV. The sequence continues at coordinate 289,187 of NZ_MPVZ02000028.1, forward strand.
TCGAAACCGGCACCGTCTTCATGAACCGTGCCGACTATCTTGATCCGGCGCTTTGCTGGACCGGTGTCAAGGAAACCGGTCGCGGCGGCTCGCTGTCGATCATCGGCTTCCACAATCTGACCCGTCCGAAATCCTATCACCTGAAGAAAGTAACAGCATGAGCAATATCTCAGCCAATTGGAGCTATCCGAACGCCTTCAAGCTCGGCCGCGGCCGGATCAAGGAACTGGCGGACGCCTGCAAGAGCCTGGGCATGAAGAAGCCGCTCCTGGTCACGGACCGGGGGCTTGCCTCGATGGCGATCACCAAGACCGCGCTCGACATTCTGGAAGATGCCGGCCTCGGCCGCGCCATTTTCGCCGACGTCGATCCGAACCCGAATGAGAAAAACCTCGAAGCCGGCGTCAAGGCTTTCAAGGATGGCGGCCATGATGGCGTTGTCGCTTTTGGCGGCGGCTCCGGTCTCGATCTCGGCAAGTGCGTCGCCTTCATGGTCGGCCAGACCCGGCCGGTATGGGATTTCGAAGATATCGGCGACTGGTGGACCCGCGCCAGCGTCGAGGGCATTGCCCCGATCGTTGCCGTGCCGACCACCGCGGGCACCGGCTCTGAAGTCGGTCGCGCCAGCGTCATCACCAATTCCGCCACGCATGTGAAGAAGATTATCTTCCATCCGAAGTTCCTTCCGGGCGTCGTCATCGCCGATACGGAACTGACCGTGGGCATGCCGAAGGTCATCACGGCCGGTACCGGCATGGATGCGTTTGCCCATTGCCTGGAAGCCTATTCCTCGCCTTTCTATCATCCGATGTCGGCCGGTATCGCGCTGGAAGGCATGCGTTTGGTCAAGGAATTCCTGCCACGCGCCTATCGCGAAGGAACCGATCTTGAAGCCCGCGCCAATATGATGAGCGCTGCCGCCATGGGTGCTGTCGCCTTCCAGAAGGGTCTTGGCGCTATTCACGCACTGTCGCACCCGATCGGCGCTGTCTACAACACCCATCACGGCATGACCAATGCCGTCGTCATGCCAGCCGTCCTGCGCTTCAACCGCAAGGCCATCGAGGAGAAGATTGCCCGTGCTGCAGCCTATCTCGGCATTTCGAGCGGGTTCGACGGCTTTTATGATTACGTGCTGCAATTGCGCGCCGAACTCGGCGTTCCCGAAAGCCTCTCGGCCATGGGTATTGCGCCCGACCGGATCGATGAGCTCTCGGCGATGGCGATCGAAGATCCAAGCGCCGGTGGCAATCCGGTGCCGTTGACGCTGGAAAACACCAAGGCATTGTTCCGCGATTGCTTCTGAAAAAGCCATTGATGTGCTGCGCTTGAATTGCGGCGCATCAGTTAGCGAAATAAAAAAGCCGCCGGATGGGCTCATCCAGCGGCTTTTTTCGTAAATGTCATCTGCAATCAGTCAACGAATTCGACGACGACGCCTGGCTTGACCATCTTGGCGAGTTCGGTCGCGTCCCAATTGGTGAGACGAACGCAGCCGTGGCTCTGCGACTTACCGATCTTCGAGGGTTCTGGCGTGCCGTGGATACCGTAGGTCGGCTTCGACAGGGCCATCCAGACGGTGCCGACCGGGCCGTTCGGGCCAGGCGGAATGTTGAGGACCTTGTCGTTGGCGCCCTGCTGGAAGTTGATCTTCGGGTTGTATGTATAGCCGGGATTGAAGGCGACACGTTCGACCGTTACCGTGCCGGAGGGCGAGGGCGTGTCGGTCGAGCCGATACTTGCCGGATAGGCCGCGATCAGCGTGCCATTGGCATCATAGGCGAAAACCTGCTTGCGGCCCTTGTCTGCGAGAATCTTCGCGACCGTACCGGTTCTGGCAGGGCCGGTGTTGACGACCTTGATCGTATTACCCGGTACGGTGAAGTCGACACCGGGATTGAGTTCCTTCAGATAGCCTTCATCCATGTGGAAGCGTTCGGCCAGCATTTCCGTCGTCGACGTATAGCCAAGCGATGGCATCTGCGATTTTGCCGCATAATCCTCGGGGATCGATGCGACATAGGGGCCGGCCGCATCGGCGGCCGTGATCGTGTAGTTGATGATCGGCATTCCGCCGGACATCCGCAACTGTTCGAGGATCGCGTCGGTGTTTTTCGGATCGAGCGTCTGCCCGGTCATCTGCTGATAAGCATAAACAGCCTTGGTGACGTTCGCGCCCATGCGGCCATCGATTGCGCCGGGCGAAATGCCCTGGCGAGACAGGAAGACCTCCAGCGCGGTGATCTCCATCTTCGATTTGCCCTTGAGGTTTATCACCGGTTCGGCTGGCGGCTTGCGGACGATGTCAGGTGTTTCCTGCTGCGGATCTATCGACGCGTAATCATTGCCGCCCGGATTCGCCTGCTGGCCTTTGGCGCCCGGAAGTGGCTGGTTGTCGAGCGGCTGACGTTGGATATCGCCATCGCGCGGAATGCCGCCAGTCACGACATTGCGGTCCTGTTGGTCATAGCCGTTGTCGGCGTATCCGTCGCCATTGCCATAGCCATCGTTGCGATACTGACGATAGTCCTGATAACCGCCGCCATTGTTGGACAGCTGCGTATCGCCATAGCGGTTGCCGCTGCCATATCCGTTATCGCCATTGGCATCGCGGCCCGGTGCGCGCGGATAATAGGTGCTTGCCCGCATCTCCGTGGCGACCACATTGCCGTAGCTGTCGATGAGAACGCGCCGGCCGCGACCGTCGCGGGCCATGGCATATCCACCCCCAGAGGGGTATTGATCGATAATACGGCCATCGGGCGTGACGAGAACCGTATCGCGGCTTCCGCTGCGATAGTATTGTGCCTGCGCGTCACTGAGCGCGAGCGCGGACACGGTGGCAGCCATTGCCAGGGTAAAACTCAATTTCACGAACCGGTTCACGTCTGTCGAATCCTTGGATGGTAGTTCGGCTGACTCACACATGGCAAATTTGACGCCAGTATGGAAATTTAGATTATCATGCTGAATAAAATATAAAAAATTCCGTGATCAAGGCTTCAAGTTAACATTCGGTAAGCCAAATCACCGTTTATTTGCGCCGCTCGCCATTATGGAACAACGCCAGAGGGTAGCGCCGACCAGGGAGGATTTTGGGTAATGATCGATTTTTCCGCGGCCAAAGGGCCGAAATTGACGCTGGACGAAGGCTCCGTGCTGGATATCGGCGCCTGCATCGTCGAGGGCAACAATCTGGCGCCCGGACGCGCCGTTCCCGACGACGGCGATCCGCGGATCAGCCATTCCGTAGAAGGTTTCCTCTTCACCTGCGGGCCGGATCACATCCGCCATCCCGAACCGATGTCGGGAGCTTATGAGGGCAAACGCTATCCGCTGCATGGTTCCCTAGCGTCTCATCCCGCCAAAATTCTCTGGACCAAGTTCGAGAACGGCAATGCCGAGTGCCGAGCGGACATCGACGTTATTACCGCAGAGGGACGAACGGCGAGGCTGGAGCGCCTCTGGCGGATCGATGGTGCCACCGGTGAGGTCTCTCTTGCCGATCGCGTCGTCAATACGAGTTCAGAGGCGATGCCGGTCTTCCTGATGTATCACATGAATGTCGGCGGCAAATGGTTTGACGACGGCACCCGACTGTCGGGCCAAATGCTGGAGAATGGCGGCTTTCCCTGGACCTTCGGCGATGAGCTGGGTGGCATTTTCTGTGTGCCGGCTCTGGAGAAGGGCGAGGACTGGGCGGAGGTCCGCCTCGGTCCGATCGCAGCCACTGGCGGCAAGACATTGAGGGTGCGGTTCGGCACCGACACGCTGCCGTTCCTGCAGGTCTGGCGCAATCAACGCGCACCGGCGGATGTTCTGGGCATCGAGCCCGTTTCGCATCGCTGGGTCTCGCGCGCGGAGCTGGAGGAAGCGGGCGAATTCAATATTCTCCAGCCCGGCGAAGCCCGCAATTTCATGCTCAACTTTGCCTTCGTTTGAGGGTGTCCAGCGGTTGACGCTCGCCCTGTCGCGGCGTAGATCAAGGCCCTCGGTTTTAGAGAGGACATGAAGCATGGATATCCGCCCGATCGACGATGAATACTCGGTGTCCGGCCAGATCACCTTAGAGGATCTCGACCAGATCAAGGCCCTGGGTTTCAAGTCTCTCGTCTGCCATCGCCCGGATGGTGAGAGCCCGGATCAGACGCCGTTTGGCGCCATCGAGGCCCGTGCCAAGGAACTCGGTCTCGAGATCACCCACGTGCCCGTCGGCCCCATGGGCGTCACCGAAGAGGCCGTGCAGGGCATGGTCGATGCGCTGGACGAATTCCCGCGGCCGATGCTTGGCTATTGCCGCTCCGGCGCGCGCTCGACGGCGATCTATCAGAAGACGCATCATATCCGCGGCTGATCGGGCGTATTTCCAATCTTGAGATAGAAGGGCCGGCCACAAGCCGTGCTTTTCGCTCATTTGCCTCAGAACAACATCAGGAGAAAACCATGAGCATCAAGCGTATCGACGTTGGCGCCCGCATGAGCGGCGCTGTCATTCACGGCAACACCGCCTATCTCGCCGGCCAGGTTGGCGAAGGCGAAAGCGTCACCGATCAGTGCAAGTCGGCACTGGCTGAAGTTGATCGTCTGCTCGCAGCAGCCGGCTCCAGCAAGTCGAAGATCCTGCAGACGCTCATCTACCTCTCGGACATTTCCTATTTCGCAGAAATGAACGCTGCCTGGGAAGCCTGGGTCGATCCGGCTAATACACCGGCTCGTGCGACCAGCGAAGCCAAGCTTGCCGCGCCGAAGTACAAGGTCGAATTCATCGTGACGGCCGCGCTCTAAGTCGAGGCAGCATGTTTTGGAAGGCCGGTGGGCTCGCGCTCACCCGCCTTTCGTTTGGGCGATTTCCGTCAGGGTGCGCGAGGGCGTGATCGCTTCGGGATCGAGCGCGATCTCGATGATTGCCGGCTTGCCGCTGGCGCGGGCCCGCTCGAATGCCGGGCCGAATTCTTCCGTCGCCTTCACGGTTTCGCCGTGGCCGCCATAGGCGCGGGCGAGGGCGGCAAAGTCAGGGTTTCTGAGCGCCGTCGCGCTGACACGACCGGGATATTCCCGCTCCTGATGCATGCGGATGGTGCCGTACATGCCGTTGTTGATAACGAGCGCGATCAGCGGCAGATCATATTGGACGGCGGTCGCAAACTCCTGACCGTGCATCATGAAACAGCCATCGCCGGCAAAGCAGATCACCTCACGCTGCGGAAACAGCTGTTTGGCGGCAACCGCTGCCGGTAAGCCATAGCCCATCGACCCGGAGGCGGGGGCCGCCTGCGTGTTGAAGCGGCGGAAACGGTGAAAGCGATGCAGCCAGGTCGCGTAATTGCCGGCGCCGTTGGTGAAGATCGCATCATCAGGCGTGTTGGCCTCGATCCAATCCATGATGCGGCCCATGTGAACCGCTCCGGGGCTTTTCTCCGGCGTCTTTGACCAGGCGAGATAGGCGGCGTGCATGCGTTCGGTGCGCTCGGCCCAGCGTGGTTCGCTCGGTGCATCCAGATCGGCGAGAGCTGCGACGAAATCGTCAGGGCTGGCGCAGATCGCCAGGTCCGGACGGTAGACCCGACCGAGCTCGGACGGATCGGGATAGACATGGACGAGTTGCTGGCGCGGGTAGGGGATATCGACCAGCGTATAGCCAGAGGAGGGCATTTCGGAGAGACGACCGCCCAGAAGGATGAGCAGATCCGCCTCCTTGATTTCCTTGGCGAGCGCCGGATTGATGCCGATCCCGACGTCGCCGGCATAGTTCGGATGCAGATGATCGAACAGCATCTGGCGGCGGAAGGAGCAGCCGACCGGCAGTTTGAAACGCTCGGAAAACTGCCGGATTCCGGCAACGGAATCCTCATCCCAGCGCGTGCCGCCGAGAATGACCATCGGGCGTTCAGCCCTAAGGAGGCGTTGATTGAAGTCGGCGAGCTGGCTGCGGCCGGGATGCGCGGCGACAGGCACATACTGCCTTGCGTCTGGCGCTTCGACTTCATCGCGCAGCATGTCCTCGGGCAAGGTCAGCACGACCGGGCCGGGTCGGCCCGATGTCGCCACAGCGAAGGCGCGGGTGACGAATTCCGGAATACGGGCGGCATCGTCGATCTCTCCGACCCATTTCGCATATTCGGTAAGGGCGCGGCGGAACTCCACTTCCTGAAACGCCTCGCGTTCTCGGGCATCGCGCTGCACCTGGCCGATGAAGAGGATCATCGGGATTGAATCCTGACGAGCAATATGGAGGCCAGCGGAGGCATTGGTGGCTCCGGGGCCGCGGGTGACCATGCAGATGCCCGGCTCTCCCGTCAGGCGCCCCCAGGCATCCGCCATCATCGCCGCACCACCCTCCTGACGGCAGACGAGGACCTTGATGTCGCTGTCATGCAAAGCATCGAGCACGGCAAGAAAGCTCTCGCCGGGTACGCAGGAAATGCGCTTGACGTCATTGGCCTTCAAAGCTTCGACGATGAGTTGACCGCCCGTTCGTTTCATATCTTCGCCTTCCCCTCCAGTTCGGCCAATTCGGCCAGAACCTCCTCCTGATGTTCGCCAAGACGCGGGCTTGGCCGTGAATAGGCCAACGGCGTCTCGGAAAGCACGATCGGCGTACGCACGCTTGGGATCATGGTGCCGGCCGCATCCTCGAGATCGATGCGCAGGCCGCGCGCTTTGATCTGCGGATCGGCGAACATATCCTCGATCGTATTGATCGCGCCGGCCGGAACGGCATTATCCTCACAGATCTTCAGCAGATCCGATTTGTTCCAGGTCAGCGTCCTTGCCGATATGAATGCGCGAACGTCGTTGCGATGGGCGACGCGAGCCTTGTTAGTTGCGTAGCGCTCGTCGTCGGCCTGGCTATCGAGGCCAAGGATTGCGCAGAGGCGGCGGAACTGCCCGTCATTGCCCACAGCCAGAATGAGGTAGCCATCGGCGGTGGGAACGACTTCGTAGGGCGAGATGTTGGGATGGGCATTGCCTAGGCGGACAGGTGGCTTTCCCGAGATCAGATAGTTCATGTTCTGATTGGCAAGAACGGCCGATTGCACGTCAAGCAGGGCCATGTCGACGAGCTGGCCTTCGCCCGTCTTTAGTGCGTGTATCAGTGCCGCCTCGATCGCCGAGACGGCATAGATGCCGGTGAAGATGTCGGCAATCGCAACGCCTGCCTTGACTGGCTGCCCCTCCGGCTCGCCGGTGATCGACATGAAACCGGACATGCCCTGGACGATATAGTCATAGCCTGCCAGGCCGGCATAGGGGCCGGTCTGTCCGAAGCCGGTGATCGAGCAGTAGACGATCCTCGGATTGATCTTTTTCAGGCTTTCATAGTCGAGGCCGTATTTGATCAGGCCGCCGAGCTTGAAGTTTTCGATGACGACGTCGGCTGTCTTGACTAGCCGGCGTACCAGCTCCTGTCCTTCCTCAGTCCTAAGATCGGCTGTGATGGAGCGCTTGCCGCGATTGGCAGAATGATAATAGGCGGCGGATAGGTTTTCGCCATCCTTGCCCTCAACGAAGGGAGGGCCCCATTGGCGGGTGTCGTCGCCTCCGTCCGGATTTTCCACCTTAATGACGTCAGCGCCGAGATCGGCCAGCATCTGGCCCGCCCAGGGGCCTGCAAGGACGCGGGCAAGCTCGATGACACGAATACCGGAAAGCGGAGGTTTCTTGGTTTTCTGGTCCGTCATGTCGATCCGCTCTCTCGCTTAGGGCGTGAATGCTGTTTCAGATGTATCGGATACGGGCTTGGAAGCAAAGCGCTGCTCGCGCCAGAGGATATAGAGCCCGGAACCCATAATGATGAGGATGCCGAGCCATTTGATCGCATCCGGAAAGTTATGGAACACCACCCAGCCGAAGATCGTCGCCGAGATGATTTCGAAATATTGCAGGGGCGCGAGCTTCGAAGCCTGGACAGCGCGATAGGCATAGACCGTAAGAATGCCCGAGGCCGCTGCCGTGACGCCAACGCCGAGCAAATAGAGCATCGCCGTCAGATCCGGAATAACCGGATGAAGGATTGCGGATCTCGTCGCCTTCCCGATGCCAAGCAGGATCAGGCTGAGGCCGGTGCCCAATATGCCTGTTTGGAACTGCATGGGCCACGCGTCTTCGCGGTGGGACACGACGCGCGTGATCATCACGTAAACTGCAACGCAGAGCGCGGTGACGACGGGCAAAAGGGCAACGAAGCCCACCTCCTGAAAGCTTGGCTGGATGATGAGCATGGCGCCAAGGAAGCCGACGGCACAGGCTGTGTAACGGCGCCAGCCGATGGTTTCCTTGAGGAAGATGCTGCTCAAAATGGTCAGCATCATCGGCTCGACGAAAAAGATGGCGATGGCATCGGCCACTTCCATGACCTGCAGCGCAGTCACGAACGAGACCATGGACAGCGTCAAAAGCGCAGCGCGGAGCGCGTGCACGCCGCTTTGGCGCCATGACCATACGCCCCACTGTCCGCGCACGGCCATCATCGGCAGGGCAAAGAGCGACTGAAAGATGAAGCGTGCGGCGGTGACTTCGGCCGGCGGAATGGTGGTTGCCGCGAGTTTGGAGAAGATGTCCATGATCGGCGAGAGGACGACGGAGAGGAACATCATCAACAGGCCGAACGTCAGCTCCGATTGCGGCAATCGAAGCGAGGAGCCGCTGTTGGCATTCATTGGAGAGTTCCTTTGAGAATCAGTTCCTTGCCGCGACCTCTTTGCACCAGTTAGCAAAGTCGGCAATGGCTTGGTCGGCACCGATTTCGTTCAGCGTCTCGTGCCGCATGTCCGGGTGGATCTTGGTTGTAATATGAGAGAAGCCGGCGTTTTTCAAATGATTTGACAGCCAGGAAATTGCTTTTCCGTTGTCTGTCGCCGGGTCCTTGCCGCCGCCGATGAGATGGATCGGCATGTCGTGCCGCAGCTGGTCGAGATAGGCCTTTTGCGGGGCGCGAAAGCTGAGTTCGAATATATCAAGCCAGAGCGAAACGGATGCATCGAAGCCGCAGAGTGGATCGGCGATGTACTTGTCCACCTGTTCGGGGATGCGCGACAGCCAATCGAACTCGGTGCGGCGGTTCGGGATGAATTTGCCCCAGGCGCCGAAGGTCAGTTTTGGCAGTGGCCCGCTTGGAACGTCCGACCCCTTGAACATGCGTTCGGTCTTCAAGATGAGCTGGGCGGCGCGGCCGGCGAGGCCCGGATGGAAATTCGAATTCCAGACAGTGACGGCATCGAATTTATCCGGATAGGTGACAGCTGTATTGAGGCTGATCAATCCACCCATGGAATGACCGAACAGGATGATCGGCCGGCCCGGATAAGTGGTTGCGGCGAGCTCTCTCATGGCAAGTACATCTGCCATGACCTGATCGACGCCATTTCGCCGGGCGAAACGGCCGATAGGCGCATCGACGGCAACCGTTTCGCCATGGCCGCGGTGATCGTGGGCATAGACATGGAAGCCCTGGGTGGCCATGGCATCGGCGAAAGCTTCATAGCGGCGCGAATGTTCGGCAAGGCCATGGGATATGAGAAGGATTCCGCGCGCCTCGCCCTTCGCCGGCGAATGATGATAGGCAATCGTCGCGCCCGTCGGACTTTGCAGGCGTTGCGTTTCGGCGAACATGCATGGTTCCTCCCCAATCGGACGAGAGGTTATCATCCTGGTGATTGCAATGGACAGTCATCGAAGCCCACAGAAATAAATCTTTCGAGCCCCGTGATTCAGGGTTGCATGCGCAAAAGCAAACTGCTTATTTGTTCCTATAATGTTCTAGTTGGAGGCGTGGAATGAAGCATTTGCTTCGGATATTTGCGGTTGTGCTCCTTTCGGTCGGGACAGTCGCGAGCGCAGTGGCGCAGGAGCACAGCCGGGGGCGGACACGCTTCATCCTGGCGGCAAGCTGGGAGCCGGCATTTTGTGCGACGAACCAGAAGAAGGCGGAATGTCGGAACCAGTCGTCGAGCAATCACGATGCCACGAATTTCTCGCTACATGGCCTCTGGCCGATGCGGCAGGAATATTGCGACGTTTCGGATGATCTGAAGCAGGCGGATCGCAGCAGCGATTGGAAGGATCTGCCGGCGGTGCAGCTGTCGCAAGACGTTAAGGCGAAGCTCGACAAGGTGATGCCGGGTACGCAATCGGGCCTCGAGCGTCACGAGTGGATCAAGCACGGCACCTGCACGAAGCTTAGTGCCGACGATTACTTCTCGACCGCCGCGGGCCTGATCAACGAGCTCAACGCATCCGCCGTGCGTGAACTTTTCGCTCAGAATATCGGCAAGGAACTGGATGCGGAAAGCATCAAGGCCGCTTTCGACCAGAGCTTCGGCGAGGGTGCCAATGCGCGCATCAAGATGAGCTGCCGTCGCGTCGGCAATGTCAGGATGATCTCGGAACTGACGATCGGTCTCTCCGAAGACGCTCTCGATCAGCAACAGGGCAACGAGCCTCGGCTCGCAAAACTGATCCAGGGTGCCGGCAGTACGGCGTTCGGCTGCGATCGCGGCGTGGTGGATGCAGCCGGTTTCTGACTTATTCCGGCCTTTGTGACGCGGATAAATGCCCTCGGATAAGGTTTCGCCGTTGCCCGAGGGCGGGGTTTCGCCTACATAGCGGCACAATTCGCAATGTTATCCGCCCGTGGAGTAACCCAAGCTATGGCACGTCAGTTCATTTATCATATGGCCGGTCTGAATAAGGCCTATGGCGCCAAGAAAATCCTGGAGAATATTCATCTCTCCTTCTACCCCGACGCCAAGATCGGTATTCTCGGCCCGAACGGTGCGGGTAAGTCGACTGTACTGCGCATCATGGCCGGTCTCGACAAGGAATATACCGGCGAAGCCTGGTTGGCCGAAGGCGCTACCATCGGATATCTGGCACAGGAGCCGCACCTCGATCCTACGAAGACGGCGCTCGAAAACGTCATGGAAGGCGTCGCGGCCAAGACCGACGTTCTCAATCGCTATAACGAACTGATGATGAACTATTCTGACGAGACGGCGGAAGAGGGCGCCAAGCTCCAGGATATCATCGACAGCCAGAACCTCTGGGATCTCGAAAGCCAGGTTGAAATGGCGATGGATGCGCTGCGTTGCCCGCCCGGCGATGCTGACGTCACCAAGCTTTCGGGCGGCGAGCGTCGCCGTCTTGCCTTGTGCAAGCTGCTGCTGTCGCAGCCCGACGTGCTGCTGCTTGACGAACCGACCAACCACCTCGACGCCGAAACCATCGCCTGGCTGGAAAAGCACCTGCGTGCCTATCCGGGCGCCGTGCTGATGATCACCCACGATCGCTACTTCCTGGATAACGTCACCGGCTGGATCCTCGAACTCGACCGCGGTCGCGGCATTCCTTACGAGGGCAACTACTCCTCGTACCTGCTGGCCAAGGCAAAGCGCATGCAGCAGGAAGGCCGCGAAGAAGCCGGTCGTCAGAAGGCGATCGCGCGCGAACAGGAATGGATCGCGTCCAGCCCGAAGGCCCGCCAGTCGAAGTCCAAGGCTCGTATCCGCGCCTATGACGAGTTGGTCGATGCCGCCGAGAACCAGCGTCCCGGCGATGCGCAGATCATCATTCCGGTCGGCGAGCGTCTCGGCCAGGTGGTCATCGAAATGGAAGGCATCACCAAGGGTTATGGCGACCGCGTGTTGATCGAAGACCTGTCGCTGAAGCTGCCGCCCGGCGGCATCGTCGGCGTGATCGGTGCGAACGGCGCCGGCAAGACGACGCTCTTCCGCATGATCACCGGCCAGGAAAAGCCGGATAGCGGTTCTATCCGCATCGGCGACACCGTTCACCTCGGTTATGTCGACCAGAGCCGCGATGCACTGGATGGCAACAAGACCGTCTGGGAGGAAATCTCCGGCGGTGCCGAAGTCATCAAGCTCGGCAAGTATGAAATGAATTCGCGCGCCTATTGCGCAACCTTCAACTTCAAGGGCGGCGATCAGCAACAGAAGGTCGGCAACCTCTCGGGCGGCCAGCGCAACCGCGTGCATCTTGCCAAGATGCTGAAGGCCGGCGGCAATGTGCTGCTCCTCGACGAACCGACCAACGACCTTGATACGGAAACGCTGGGCGCACTCGAGATCGCTCTCGAAAACTTCGCCGGCTGCGCTGTTATCATCAGCCACGATCGCATGTTCCTCGACCGTCTGGCGACGCATATCCTCGCTTTCGAAGGCGACAGCCATGTCGAATGGTTCGAAGGTAACTTCGAGGATTACGAACAGGACAAGATGCGCCGCCTCGGCGTCGACAGCATCAATCCGAGCCGCGTCACCTACAAGAGACTGACGCGATAAGCTCTTGTTTCCGCTCTTCGAAAACCCCGGCTTGTCCGGGGTTTTTGTTTATCTGGCGGTGAAATCCGATGTTCCGTTCTCGGCAGAAATTAACAGATTTCCGACGTCGAACGAGCTCGGTTGCCGATTGGCTCTTGCAGAATGCGCCCAAATCACATAAAGATATCTTTATATCTTGATTGGGTGTCGAATGACGGATCTGGTGAAGCTCGGCTTGGACGATGTTGTGGACGTACTGAAGGCGGTCGGCGAGCCGACGCGGCTGCGTCTGATGGCGCTGCTCGTCGCCAGCGACCTCACTGTCACCGATCTTACCGAAATTCTCGGCCAGTCGCAGCCCCGCATCTCCAGGCATCTGAAGCTGCTCGGCGAGGCCGGCCTGATCGATCGTTATCAGGAAGGCGCCTGGGCCTATTTCCGCTTGAAGCAGGAAGGCAAGGCCGTCACGCTGGCGCGCACACTTCTGCGTCACACCGCGGAAAAGGATGCGGTTCTGCTGCGTGACGGAGAGCGCCTTTCTGCCGTCAAGCGCGTCCGTGCCGAGCGTGCGCAGGCCTATTTCAGCCGCAATGCCGCCGAGTGGGACGAGCTGCGCCGCCTGCATGCCGCCGACGAAGATGTCGACAAGGTGCTGATCGATCTGATTGGCCCACAGCCGATCGACTCGTTTCTCGACCTCGGCACAGGCACCGGGCGCATGCTGCAGCTTTTGGCAGGTCATTATCGGCGCGCCGTCGGTATCGACGCCAGCCGCGATATGCTTGCCGTGGCGCGTGCCAATCTCGATCGCTCCAACATCACGGCTGCTTCTGTACGCCACGGCGACATTTTCAACCTGCCGCTCGAGCAGCAGGATTTCGATCTGATCACCATTCATCAGGTGCTGCACTTCCTTGATCAGCCCGAGATCGCTGTTGCGGAGGCGGCGCGAATGCTGCGGCCCGGCGGCCGGCTTGTCATTATCGATCTTGCGCCGCACGGGCTTGAATATCTGCGTGACGAACATGCGCATCTGCGTCTCGGCTTCTCGCATCAGACCATATCCGATTGGCTGAAATTGGCGGGGCTCGATGTCGAGCAGGTGCAGGATCTTCATTCGGGGAGGGAGAGCGGCCAGATGCTGACCGTCACGATCTGGCTGGCGCGCGACCCGCGGCTGTTGATCGCCTCCGACCAGGGCCACCAGTCGTCCCCCATTCTTGCCGGGAGAGTTTGACATGTCTTCGAAATCCGAAAACAGCCAGAGCGGCATCCGCATTTCCTTCGAGTTCTTTCCGCCGAAGTCGGAAGAGGCCGAGCAGCAACTGTGGAATACGGTTGCGGACCTTAGCGATTGGGAGCCCGAATTCGTTTCGGTGACCTACGGGGCAGGCGGGTCTACCAAGGCGCCGACCCTTTCGGCCGTGCGCAAGATGATCCACGAGACGCCGTTCACGACTGCGTCGCATCTGACCTGCGTCGGCGCGACCCGTGAGGACACGCATCGGGTCATCGACGAGTTTCTCGCTACCGGCGTTCGCCGTTTTGTTGCCTTGCGCGGCGATCCGCCCGGTGGTGTCGGCTCCGCCTATCAACCGCATCCGGGCGGCTATGCTAACGCAGCCGATCTGGTGGCGGCGTTGCGCGAGCGCGGCGATTTCGATATCTCCGTCTCCGCCTATCCGGAAAAGCATCCCGAGAGCCGCGACACCGCAGCCGACATCGATATGCTGAAGCGCAAGGCCGACAACGGTGCCGATCGTGCCCTGACACAGTTCTTCTTCGATAATGACGCCTTCGAGCGCTATCATGATCGTGTTCGTGCTGCCGGCATCGCGATTCCGGTGGTTCCCGGCATCATGCCGATCCAGAACCTGACGCAGCTGAAGCGCTTCGCTGGCGCTTGCGGCACCAGCATTCCGGTGGCGCTCGATCAGCGTTTTGAGGGTCTCGACGAAAATACCGATGAGCGCGCCAGCGTTGCCGCCGATGTGGCCGCAGAGCAGATCCAGGATCTGATGCGCCGGGGCATTCACGAATTTCATCTCTATACGATGAACCGCTCACCGCTCGTCTCCGCCGTCCTGGAGCGCCTGGGGCTTCAGCGCAGGGTGGATGCGCGCGCCGGCGCTGCGGCCTGAAATAGCGATCGAAACGAATGCATGAAAAAGCGCATGTCCGTCTCGGGCATGCGCTTTTCTAATGGAATAGATGTTTTGTTAGCTTTCGGAGTTGGGTAGCCTGTGGGTTTCGCCCCGTCGTCAGATGAAGAGCATCGTTACGACGAAAACGAAGGCCGCACCGACCACCAGGACGTTGATGGATCGCGTCAATCCCATGTCTTCCTCCTTAGTCAGCCGGTAAATTTTATGTCGAAAATGTGTCGCTTGAAAAGTAAATTCGATGCTGCGGCGCGATATGCCGTTTGCATTTTGAATCACTGTGCCGTCGCAAATGCTTGATTTTTAGCGCAAAAATGGCACCGTCTCCTGCTCGGTTCGGTTGTGAATAAGTGTTAACACATCATCCGATTTCGGCCGCAGATCACAAATTTTCGCTGTAAGGCCGCGCCTCGATGGGCAATCAGCCTCCCCATGCCCGGAGCCGTTCGCCGAAGACGAGTGATGAGATGACAAACAAAAAAGGCGGCTCGTGGCCGCCTTTTCGATCAAGATACAGGTAGGCTCAGAGAGCGTTGAGCAGTGCCGAGGTCGCCCAGCCGTCTGCGGGCATGCCGAGGCGGAACTGTTCCTTCTGGATGGCGATGCGGGTGCCGGAGCCGAGAATGCCGTCGATCTTGCCGACATCGTAGCCACGCGCCACGAGCTTGGTTTGAAGCGCCTTCATGTCGACGTCGTTCAGACCTGGCTCAGGCGTACCCTTGTTGTAGGGGGGAGCGCCGGCAAAACGGGTGGCGAAATAGGCGGCCGATGTCGTGTAGATGAACGACTGGTTCCATCCAAGGAAGGCGTTGTAGTTCGGATAGGTCAGGAAGGTGGGGCCTTTACGGCCCTGCGGCATGATGAGTGCAGCCGGCAGCGAGGCAAATTTCGTATTGCCGTCGCGCGGCTTGACACCGAGCTTGAACCAATCGCCAGCCGTCAGCGTGCCGCCAATGCCGGATTTTTCCCAGGGCAGGTTGTCGGGAACCGAGACTTCCTGCAACCAGGGTTGATCGCGGATGAAACCGAGACTTTGAAGAAATTTCGCCGTGGTCAGGATAACGTCGGGCGCGCTGGTCTTTAGGTTGACATGACCGTCGCCGTCGCCGTCAGTGCCGTATTCAATGATCGAGGGCGGCAGCATCTGCGTTTGGCCGATTTCTCCAGCCCACGCACCAGCCGTTGTTGCCGGATCGGCGTCGCCATGCTGAACCATTTTGATAAATGCGATCAGGCGCGGACGGAAGAATTCCGGCCGGCGGCAATCATGAGCGAGGGTAACCAGGGCGTTACGGGTGTTGAAATTGCCCTGAACAACGCCGAAGTCCGTCTCCATGGCCCAGTAGGTCGTAATGACGCCGGGAGGAACGCCATAGTCCTGTTCAGCCTTGGCAAAGACGTCGGCATACTGCTTCATCTTCTGGCGGCCGATATCGAGGCGGCCCTGGCTGACGGTGCGCTGCGAGAACTCGAGGAAGGTCTGGCGGAATACGCTCTGGCCGCCACGGTCCATGGCGAGGACCTTCTGGTCGATCTGCGCGCCGGCCAGCGCTTTATCCGCGGACGCGGCGTCTGCGCCATCGGCAATCGCCTCGGTTTTCACTCCAGCCAGAAAGGCCGCAAGATCGCCGCCGCAGGCCGCTTTGGGAGTAGCGTCGCTGCTTGCGGGCGGCACGGTGGCCGGAGCGGCACTCTGAGCAATCGCCGTGCCGGCGACAGCTGAGGCGAAGATCAACGCGAGCGCGCTGCGTCGAATGGTGTGACGGTCCATGAGCGATCCTCTTTGGTCATAGAATAGGGTCGCTTTCACAGAAGATTGTGACATAAGCAAGAGAGAACTGGTCTCAGTCTGAAGAATTTCCTTGCTTCTGTACTGCTGCCACCCAGTTGTGCCAGTTCTGTTCGGAACCGGCAAACACATTGATATCCATTGGCCCCTTGATGCCGGGGATGACACCGGTGGATGTATACTGCCAGAAGGCCCACTCACGGTCCGCGTAAATCTCCCTCGGATGCTTTGCGACCGAGCGGACCCAGAAGTGGTAATCCTTGAAATAACCGGCGAGATTTTCGCGATGGAAGTCAACCGAAGTGTAGATGATCGGGCGCTTGCCGTAATAGGCTTCGAGGCGGTCCATAAAGCGCTTCATTTCCGTCCGCACCGTTTCGGGGGCCGGTCTGGTACGGCAGGTCGGGGAGCTGGGATTCCATTCGACATCGATGACCGGCGGAAGCATTGTCGCGTCCTTCGGTACGTTGCGGATGAACCAGTCTGCCTGATCGTCAGCGGTAGAGCAGAAATAGTAGAAATGATAGGCGGTATGAAGAAGTCCCGCAGCAGCAGCTTGGCGCCAATATTCGGTAAAGCGCGGATCGATCCGATCCTTGCCTTCCGTCGCCTTGATGAAGGCAAAGGCGACGCCGGAGGACTTGACGGCTTGCCAATCGATATCGCCCTGATATTTGGAAATATCGATACCGTGGATGGGATGGCGCCCAGGATGGTCGCGGCCGAAATCCTGCGGCTTGGTATCGCTGAACCTGGTCTTGGCAATGGATGTCGTCGATAGGGCGTCATAGCCCGTCGTGCAGCCATTCAAGAAAAAGGCGAGCGGCAGTAGGCACAACAAAAGTCGGCGCATGTTTATCCCGTTATGACGCGAGTGACCTGGCTGCCCCAAGATTTGGCTTCCGCAACATGGTCCCCGAGAATCCAGAAGAGCGGCGGACCATGCTGTTTGCAGCCGATCTTGCCACTTTATTCACCATATCAACGTAAAAAATGCGTTATCTTCAAGCAAATTCTTATGCTTGCGACATGGTGTGGATGGATTTTGCGCTGAAATCGCCCGGTGTTCAAGCGGCGTACTTGGTGACAACGGCTCGCCAGGCGTAGCCCCGGCCGATTTTTTCGGTCTTGAGCGACATGCCGCGTGCTTTAGCTTTTTCTTCCAGAACGGTGAGGAGATCGGCGCGGGGAGTGACGTGAAACTTCCTCAGCCAGCCTTTGAGGAGGGTCTGGAACCAGTCCGGCAAGCCTTCCTGCTGGCCGAAATCGACGATGTGGAGTTCACCACCCGGCGCGACGGCATCGAGTGATGCATCGATTGCGCTCTTCCAGTCCGGGATCATCGACAGCGCGTAGGAAACCATCACGCGATCAAAGCCGGCAGCATCGAAGTCGGCGGGCGAAAAGGCCGTGGCGTCGGCAACGCGAAAATCAGGCATCTGCTTCAGGCCGCGAAAATTGCTGCGTGCCGAGATCAACATCTCCTGCGAGATGTCCAGACCATAGAGTTTCGCGGAAGGAAAGCGGCGATAGGCCAGCAGCATATTGCGGCCCGTGCCGCAACCGACTTCCAGCAGAGAGCCGCTGTCGGGCACGTTCAGGTGAGCGATGGTGCGATCGCGCCCGAACAGGTAGTATTTACGGGTCAGGTCATAGATGTGGCGCTGATAACGGTACATGCCGTCCATCAACCTGGCATGATTGTTGGAACTGGTTTCGATACCGGTGTCCGCCTGGCTCACGCTTTTTTCCCATAGATGTGGAAGCCACCGTAGATGGCCGAACGATCGAGTGCGTTAAGCTCCTGCGAGCGTTCTTCGAAATAGACCCACTGGTCACGGATGGCCGGAGACAGGCGGCCCTCGATGATGCTCTTTTCAGCGGCGGTGCGGAAGATAACGCGGGCGCCTTCGCGGGCCGTGCGGGTGATTTCCGCCCAGAGGCTGTTGAGCTGTTCGTCGGTCATCCAATCTTGGGCATCGAGCAGGATGTAACGGTCGCGCGAGGCGGCGGGCTTGGAAGCGAGCAGCTCGGTGAAGTTGGCATGATGCACGTCGACGCGGTCGGCATTGGCGCGGATCGCAGCATAATGCTCCGGCTTCAGATAGGTGGGCAGGGGCCCCTGATGCTGACCTGCATAACGGCGTGCGAAGGCCTGCCAGGCGAAGTAATTGTCGCGCATCGGGAAATGACAGGCGAGCTTTTCCAGGCGATGCTTCAGCACAGCTGAGATGGAATCGTCGCCGGCAAGGCTTGCTAGCTCGTCATATTGCTGCGGCGGGATGCCGAGACCGAAGAGCGAGCTCTTGCGGCCGAGCAACCAGCGCACCGCCGGCCGATCGAAGATCGGAGCGATCTCGTTTTCGAAGAACTGGCGTTGTTCGCGCAGCGTGCGGGCTTCCGTCATCTTGGCCAGGCGCACGCCATGCAGGCGCGCCAGCACATGGGCTGCGCCAATGAAACGGCCGAGGAGGCCGGTCTTGTAGATGTTGCGGTTGAAGACCGTGACGCGGCGGCGGCCGTAAAGATCGCGGCCATCCCAGTAGGATGCCGTCGCAGCATCAAGCCGCGGTGCGATGAACTGATCAAAGGCGTGGCTGTTGGCGGGAACACCCGGCGTCGCGAAGAAGCGCACCAGATCGGTGTGGCCGGGCAGCAGCCGGAAGGCCGCGAGCTTCAGCTTGTTCAAGGCGATATGGTGACGGTTGAGGTCAACGACATCGATCGAGGCGGGGCTCTGCGAGAGGTAGGCGAGCATGTTGCAGCCGCCCGAACCGATCGTCACGATGCGATGATGCGACTGAAGCTCCATCGCCTGCATGTCGACATCCGGATCTTCCCAGATCTGAGGATAGACGAGGCCCGAAAACAGCATCCCGAAAAGACGCTCCGAGAAGCCTGCTTTCGACAGCGCCTTGTGCTGTAGGAGAGCGTCCTTGAGTTTCCGGTTCTTCTGGAGACCGGCATCCGGGGCGAATTCCGTCATCTGAGTCTTGCTACCGATTTTTAAGGTTCAGGGCGTGTAACGCGGCAATGCTACAGTCTGATGACGTGACTTGTTGGTATATCTGGCGCAAACGGGCTGTCGCACCTATTTGAGAAGCCTCGGTGACGATAGGTCTTTCATCTTGCAGCGTTTCCTGATTGTCTCCGCGTACCTTTAGGAGGGTATGTAATATGCGTTTGATTTCGAGAGTGATCGGGGCACTTGTTGTTTTGCTGCTGATCATTGTCGCAGGCGGAGCCGTCTGGCTGTCCGTCTATCCGCCGGAGCTGCTCAGGGTCGGTGATGGCTATGCCGCCAAGATTGTCTGCTCGAACACCTTTGTCGCCAAGCGGGACCCGGATCATGTGCTGGCCGATGATGTGCAGGCTCCCGGAAATCCGGCATTGAAACTCATCCGGGTTTCTGTCGATCGTGACGAGGGGGTGGTCAGAGCGCGTTTCCTCGGGATGTTTGCGCCCAATTATGCGCTCTATCGCGGAGCGCTCGGCTGCACCGCTGTGCCCGACGGTGATCTGCAGGCAGCACGCAGCGCCGTCTTCCTCAACAAGATCAAGGCGCCGAAGAGCGATGCGCTTTGGCCGGATGGAGACACGGTCAATCTCGGCCAGGACGAGCAGGGCACCAAGCTCGGCAACATAGTGACCAATCCGGATCTAGCCGGTCCGGCCATGCGTGCGATCGTCGTCGTCAAGGATGGGCATATCGTTGCCGAGGCCTATGGCGACGGCTTCAGCAAGACAACGCCCCTGATTGGCTGGTCGATGACCAAAACGGTCAATGCCGCCATCATCGGCCGCCTCATGCTGACTGGCCGCATGTCTTTCGATGACCAAAATCTCCTTGCGCAATGGAGCGACGATGCGCGCAAGGACATCAAGCTCAGCGATCTCCTTGCCATGGAGAGCGGTCTTGCTTTCAACGAGTCCTATGGCAGTGTTTCCGATGTGACCCGGATGCTCTACCTCGATCCGGATACGACAAGTATCGTCGCCAATGCGCGCCAGGTTGCGGCCCCCGGAGAGCGTTTCAGCTATTCTAGCGGCACTGCTACGCTGCTTTCACGGATCTGGATGAACCGCCTTCCAAATTTGAGTACGGCGATAGCCTATCCGCGCGAGGCGCTCTTTGGGCCGCTCGGTATGCATAGCGCGGTATTCGAAGCCGACGAGCGCGGAACCTTCGTCGGCAGCTCCTATCTCTATGCCAATGCTCGAGACTGGGCGCGCTTCGGCCAGTTCCTGCTCCAGGATGGTGTCTGGAAGGGAAGTCGTCTTCTACCTGAAGGCTTCGTTGGTGCAATGCGCACGCCGACAACGGCTTCCGAAGGCGTGTATTCGCAGGTTCAGGCCTGGCTTGCAGGTCCAGGCGGCTCAAATGCGCAGTTCGGCCTGCCGGCGGATACGTTCTGGATGACCGGTCACGACGGCCAGACTGTCACCATCGTTCCCTCAGCCAATCTGGTCGTAGTGCGCATGGGACTGACACCGACCTGGGCCGATTATCGTCCGCAAATCCTAGTGAAGCGGATCATGGATGTAATAAAGCCGGCCTCGAACTAGGGCCGGCTTCGTAGCTCTTCTGGAAAATTCAATAGTTGCCGTTGGCGACGTCGCTCAGGCCCTTACGCTTGGCGTCGTAGTAATAGCCGCGGGCGTAGAGCTGGACGGCATTGGCTTCCTTGTTTTCAGCCTTGCTGTCGGCCGTCATCCAGGCACCGCGCAGATATTTGGCGGCGTATTTGATGTTCGTCTCGGCATCGAGCAGGCCGGATGCCGGTCCCTCGTAGCCCATTGACTTAGCGGTGTTGTATTTGATCTGCATCAGGCCGAAATAGCCGGCCCTGTTATAGGCTTTCGGATTGTAGCGGCTCTCGCGGTGAACGACGCGATGGATCAGTGATTCCGGGATCTCGTAAATCTTCGCGTATTTCTGAATGAGCCGCGAGACGTAGCTCTTTTCGGCAGCCGGCACGTCAGAGTCATAATTCTGGGTGGTCATGACAGCCGGAACGACCGTGGGCCCGGTGCTGTCGAAATTGAAATCGTAGTGCGGGCGGTTATCTGCATAGCGCAGGAGACCGATCTGTGCCGGCGTTGCGAAGGCTACCTCGGCCTGAGCTACGGAATCGGGGCGGGGCGTTGGCACCGCGACCTGAATGGCGCTGACATCCGATGTCATCGGAATGATGGGCTCTGCCTGTACAACTGAACCGGATACCGGCATGAGCGCGGCATCGCCGGGACGCGCCGGATTGGGCATCGGGATCGCAACGACTGAAGGAACAAGCGACGCATCGGACGCGGCATAAGCGGCGGCTGCAGTCGTATTGGCTGCAGGAGCGCCTGTCGCTGCGGCGATGGCAACGGCTCCATCGTTGGGAGCGTTTGCCGCTGCTACCGTGGGCTGGCCGAAACGGGACTGCGCGGCGTCGATCTGCTGCTGGTTTACTGTACCGGCCGTAACTCGGCCGGACTTTACCATTGCTATCTGCTGTGGCTGGTGCGGCCCGATGAAACCAGGGTTAACTGCGGCCATTGCTACACCGCCGGCAGGCGCAGTTGCGCCACTAGCGGTCAGGCTCGTATTCGGATGCGGCACGTTGGTGTGTGCCGACGGGAGATCTGCCTGAGACGTCTGCTGCTGAGTGCTTGCACACCCGGCAAGAGCGCCGCACATCATTGCCGATACGGCAACGCTGCGCTTCAGGCTGGGAAATCCGATCGCTACCATTCTGTCACTTTCGAAAAAACCAAACCTATCTGCGATGCAATTCGGTCACAGGACACACAATTCGGTCACAGGATCGATAAAATTATGAATCCCCATTAACCTATCCGTGATCGCGCCGCAACCCTGGCCGGCCTCAAGCAGCCATTCGGCGGTATCCGGCGGTCACCGCGCCGGCCGCAATCAACAGGGTTCCGCCCGTTCTGTTCACAGCGCGTTGCACGCTTGCCTTGCGGATAAACCCGCGCGCCATGTCGGCGACAAAGACGTAAACCAGCGAATTCAATGCCGCCAGAGTAAGGAAGGTTGCCTCCAAAATAAGCGTTTGCTCAAGAAATGGCTTCGACATGTCGAGGAACTGCGGCACGAAAGCGACGAAGAAGACGATACTCTTTGGATTTAGGGCTGTCACAACGTAGGCGTGCAACATAATCTTTAACGGTTTTTCCTCAGGGAGATTGTCGTTATCGCCCATCGGCCCGGTCACGATCGGGGCTCGCCAAAGCTTGATTCCGAGGAAGACGAGATAGGCCGCGCCGATGAGCTTGAGAATCGTGAACAACGATGCCGAGGCAGCGAGGACAGCGCCAAGACCGGCAAGGGAAGCAGTCATCGCCGTGAAGTCGCCGAGCGTCACGCCGGTAACGGTCGCCAGCGCCGTCTTTCGGCCATGGCCAAGGGCATAAGAGATGACAAGGAGAATGGTTGGACCCGGAATGGCCAGCATAATGCAGGATGCGGCGGCGAAAGCGAGCCAGGTTTCGATGGACATGGAATCCTCCCCTATTCCTATTTCGCCGCCAGCAAAGACATCGGATTTACGATCCGTCAATCCGGTAGATTAGCAATCCATCAGGCTTGCGCGTATTTTTGTCCGATATGGCCCATCACATCGGCGAACCACTTTTGTGAGATATCGAATGCCTTGCCGCCCTTGATGCGGGGGAATTCGATGACGCGCAGCTTGCCGCCCTGGCTCTCGTCATGGCCGGTAACGCCGGATACCTTGTTGAGCGCGCTTTCGACTGCGAGATCGACCATGCCCTGGATCAGGCGGAGATCGTCGCCGTTGGCGGGAGCCGAGCGGGCAAAGTAGCCCGACTTCTGCACCATCGAACGCTCGGCACCGATGATCGAGGCAAATTGCTTCTGGAACCAGCCACCGACATTGATGGTGTCGATCTTCACGTGGCCGAAGGCATCACGCTTGATGGTTTCGCCAGCGGCTTCGCGTTCGGCGACAATGGCGTCAAGCGCCGCGCCTTCCGATACGAACAGCGTTACCTGGCCGGTCTTTTCCATGATGGTCCGCAGGCGCTCGCCTTCTCCTTCGATGTCGAAGTCCAGTTCGGGCAGATAGAGGCCGTCGATGCTCTTCATCTGGGCATTCATCATGAAGCCATCGACATACTCGTTGGCGCTGGTCTTCTGGATATAGGCGCGGGCAGTGGCTGCCGTCAGCCAGCCACAGTGGCGTCCCATCACTTCATGGATGACCAAGGTGCGAGGCGCTGCGGTCTGTTCGTTGCTGACATTGTCAAAGAAATGCGCGCCGACTTCGGCTGCCGTCCAGGCGCCGAGAGACTGGCGGATCGGCACGACGTCGTTGTCGACCGTTTTCGGCAGGCCAACCACGGTCAGATCGTAGCCGTTGGCGCCGAGATAGGCGGCGAGATCGGCCGCAGTCGTATTGGTGTCGTCACCGCCGATCGTATGAAGAATGGTGACGCCATCGGATGCGAGGCGTTCGGCTGCGACGCGCAGCGGGTTTTCACCTTCCTTGACCAGGCCACGCTTGACGCAGTCGGCGGCATTGGTGAGTTTTACGCGGCTGTTGCCGATCGGCGAACCGCCATAGCGATGCAGAAGGTGGGCGCGCTCGCGCATGGCCGGTGTCACCGCGATGCTGTCGGCCAGCAGAACTCCCTGGTAGCCAGAACGATAGGCTATCATGTCGAGATCCGGCGCCACGTCGGTATAGCGCTGGATCAGCCCTCCAACGGCTGAGGACAGGCAGGGCGCCAATCCACCGGCGGTGAGCATTGCGACTTTTTGTTTGGCCATGGAGATCCTCCTTGCAGTCAAGCTGCTTCATTTCGATGGTTGCCGTGGGAATGGATGCGACAGGTGTGCATGGCTGTAAAGTAAAGAATTTACGAAATCCGCGGTTTGTTTCGCCCCTCAAGCGCGGTTGCATGCGCTCGCATCGGGTCGAGGAACGCAGGCGCAGAATACGCTATCGTTACCAAATTGTGAAAAGTGTTTTCGGCCTTGCGACGAATGGACAGCTTGCAATGGCAACCATTATTTGATCAAGGTATTCTACTGTTTACGGAGCCGTTTGGACTATATATGTCGTTTTGGGAAAAATTGCTGAATGCTATCGGTAGCACTGCCGGCAATGCCCTGTCGGCGGTGGTCGAAGCTATTCGCACCGTGTTCGAGGGTGATCCTGAAACGCGCCGCAAAGTGGCATTTTCCGTCGCAATCATCGCGCTTTCTGCCAAGATGGCGAAGGCAGACGGCGTGGTGACGGAAAAGGAGGTCAATGCGTTTCGCGAGATCTTCGAGTTCCCGCCGGATCAGGCCAAAAACGTTGCCCGGCTTTACAATCTTGCTCGGCAGGATGTGGCTGGCTACGAGGCCTATGCGGAGCGGCTCTCGACCCTTTGCGAGACCTGCACCAAGGATTGCCCGGTACTGGAAGACGTGCTCGACGGTCTGTTCCATATCGCCAAGGCCGACGGGCTGATCCACGAAAGTGAGATGGCCTTCCTGCAGCATGTCGCCCAGATATTCCATATGAGCGAAGAGCGGTTCGACCAGATCATGGCTCGCCACGTGATTGCCGGTGGCCGTGACCCCTACAGGGTGCTGGGCGTATCGCGTCAGGACGATTTTCCGACGATCCGTCGCCGGTATCATGGTCTCGTCTATGAGAACCATCCAGACCGCCTCTATTCGCGCGGCGTGCCGGAAGAGTTCCAGGCCATAGCCAATGAGCGCATGGCGGCCCTGAATGCGGCTTACGCCGAGATCGAGAAAGAACGCCGCGCGGCATGAGTGCATTCCCGGCCGACTTTGCGGGCGCCAAGGTACAGCCGTCGCCGAACCATGGCGAGCGGCAGGATGGGCGCAAACCCGAGATCATCCTTCTGCATTACACCGGCATGGGAACTGCGGAAGGTGCTCTGGATTGGCTCTGTCGGAGCGAGAGCCAGGTATCGAGCCATTATTTCATCTTCGAGGACGGGCGGGTCATGCAGCTCGTGCCGGAAGAGCGCCGCGCCTGGCATGCAGGCAAGAGCGCATGGCACGGCGAGGCTGATATAAACTCGCTGTCGATCGGCATTGAAATCGCCAATGCCGGCCATCCCGGCGGGCTGCCTGAATTCCCTGATGCGCAGATCGAAGCGGTCATCGAACTGTGTCGCGATTGCGGCCAACGCTGGGCAATCGCGCCTGAACGGGTGCTTGGACACTCCGATGTCGCCCCTGTACGCAAGGTCGATCCGGGCGAGAAATTTCCTTGGGCTCGGCTGGCTGCGGCAGGTGTCGGGCACTGGGTGGAACCGACGCCGATCACGGGCGGACGGTTTTTCCAGAAGGGGGATGTAGGGCAGCCTATCGAGGCCCTGCAGTCCATGCTGTCGCTCTATGGGTACGGAACTGAAATCACAGGCGAATTCTCGGAAAAGCTGAAGGGAGAAGTGGAGGCTTTCCAGCGCCATTTCCGTCCTGAACGCGTCGACGGTATCGCCGATTTTTCGACGATCGATACGCTTCACCGCCTTCTGTCGGCATTGCCTCGTTTCTCATAAGAAAGTGGCCGAGGGCGGCAATATCCATAGCCGGCTATAAGTCGAAAACCGCGTAACCCCCTGCTGCGCCACATCATTTCCCTATTATCTCCGCATTGCACTGGTCTAACCACGCTCGCTAAACGGCGGCCGCGCAGTTTGGTTTTGTGTGTCGCGTGGTCGTAACGACTAATGGGGACTGTGCACTCCGGCGGCTCTTTTTGCCTCCAGCCGGACGTGACGGCTTGAAGCTGTCCGCGGTCCCGCGCCTGGAGACAAAAGACTACATGAAAAATTTGATTGTTGCGGCTGCAGCATGCGTTGGCGTGCTGCTCGTAGGGAATGATTCTGCCTTCGCAGGCCAGCGTGATGCGAAGCAGCGAACGGTTCCGCTCAAGACCGTCAGCCGCACCACCGGCTTTCCGGTCCCGAATGTTCCCGCCGAATTACGGCAGGTAGAAAATTCCTTCGTCCGGCAGAATGGCTACTCCGCACTGATTGCCAAATATGCCAAGCAGAATGGCGTGGCGGTTGAATTGGCGACCGCGGTCATCCAGATTGAAAGCAATTTCAATGCAAAGACGCGCGGGAGCGCTGGAGAAATCGGCCTGATGCAGATCAAGCCGGCGACTGCCCGGCTGATGGGCTATTCGGGGCGCACCAAGGGGCTCTACGATCCCGAGACGAACATCAAGTTCGGCATGAAATATCTCGCCATGGCGCAGAATCTCGGTGGCGGTGCTACCTGCAATACCATCCTCAAATACAATGCCGGCCATGGCGCGACGCGGATGAACCCGATCTCGAAGCGCTATTGCGGCAAGGTCTTGGCGCTTCTGGATTGACATGCGATCCTATCCGCATTGCGCGTAGGGTGGCCTTGTTTTCCATGTTATCGAACCCGCAGTGATTTGCGAGGGACATAGCATGGCAGCGGATTTCAGATTCATCGTCGTCGGCCGGGGCATGATGGGAGCTGCTGCTGCCCGTCATCTCGCGAGGCAAACGGATGGCATTGCGGTTATCGGGCCGGACGAGCCCGAGGATCGCGCCAGCCATCAGGGCGTCTTCGGCAGCCACTATGACGAAGGCCGCATTACCCGCACCATTGATCCCGATACCGATTGGGCTCGCCTCGCGAACCGTTCGATCAGCCGTTATGCGGAAATCGAACGGGATAGCGGCATCCAGTTCTATGCTCCCGTCGGTTGCCTGGTGGCAGGACCGAAGCGGGGCGGCGACAATGATTATGTCGGTGACGTCGTTGACGCTGCAGGGCGGCTGGGCGTTCAGTCCGAGATTTTCGACGATGCCGGGCTCCAGGCCAAGTTTCCGTTTTTCTCGTTCGCACCCGCAAGCGAAGGGGTCTATGAGCCTCACGGCGCCGGCCATATCAGCCCACGGCGGCTGGTGAAGGCGCAATCCCTGCTGGCGGAAAAGGCGGGAGCACGGGTCATCAAGCAGACGGCCCAGTCGATCCGCGACGAGAATGGCCTGGCGGTTGTTACCACCGCAGAGGGCTCGACATTCAGCGCGGAGAAGTTGCTGCTGGCTGCCGGCGGATTCTCCATTGCCGAGAATCTCTTGCCGCGACCTGTTGAGATGAAGGTTTATGGCCGCACGGTCACCTTTTTCGAGGTGAGCGAGGGAGAGGCAGAGGCACTTTCCGGCATGCCGTCGCTGATATCGGTAAGGCCTGATGACGTCGACAGCATCTACATGCTGCCGCCGATCCTCTACCCGGATGGCAAATACTACATCAAGATCGGCGGCGATCCGGATGACCTGCAGTTCGAAACCGAAGCTGAATTGCGCAGCTGGTTCCGCACAGCCGGTCGCGACAAGGCACGCGAGCATCTGGTGCGGATATTCCACGATCTCGTTCCAAGCGTTGTCCGCCCGCCCGCCTTCACCAATTCCTGCGCGGTTTCCTACTCTCCATCAGGCTACCCGATGATCGGCTACACGTCGTCGCCGCGTATTGCGGTCTTGACGGGCGGTTGCGGCACGGCCGCGAAGAGCTCGGACGAGATCGGACGGCTGGGAGCGGAGCTGTTGCTTGAAGGTCGAATCAAGGACGAAGGCTACAGCACGGATTTCTCTGCGCATTTCCGTAATTGATGTCGAGCGCTGCGGCGCCACATATTTCGGTGGCAATTGCCAGCCGTCTCGGTTAATGAGCCAGTGCCAGTTGGCCGGGCAGCCGCGCTTCATCAATGTCGAAAGACGATGAGGTGAGGAAAGTCCGGGCTCCACGGAAACACGGTGCCGGATAACGTCCGGCGAGGGCAACCTCAGGGAAAGTGCCACAGAAAGCAAACCGCCCGGTCTCAGGATCGGGTAAGGGTGAAAGGGTGGGGTAAGAGCCCACCGCGTCTCTGGAAACAGCGACGGCACGGAAAACCCCACCGGGAGCAAAACCGAATAGGGATGACGCGGGGCGCGCAAGCGCTCCAGCCCGTTTCCGGGCCGGTCATCCGGGTGGGTTGCAAGAGGCGTCGCGCAAGCGCCGTCCCAGATGAATGGCTGCCACGTTCCGGTTTCGGCCGGAGCCATACAGAACCCGGCTTACAGGCCAACTGGCAAATCAACACGCTCTTTCAACAAGGCGTTTTCTGCTCTCCGAAAATATTTCCGAGGGCGCTTGGACGCCCTGGATTTCCGGGGTTTCCAACGATTGCCGGTGAGAGTTTTCGCCTGTGAAAACAATCCGTTTCGGGACGTCGGCTGAAGGCATTCCTAACCTTTCGTTAAACTTAACGGCTTATGAATATTCAAGCTGTGGCCGCGCCTGATGCGGCTTCATCCCATTGACGCCCATATGGTCCCATGGTATCCCAAAAGAACACTGCATACGGGCAAATCAGAGCCCAATCATCGCAAAGCCATGATTGCTCCCGTTCCGGGGGTGTCGAAGGGGTGTTCGCTCTTTCGGCTTGCGAAGCTGTGTCCGATTTTGGCTGTGTCTGCGGGCGAATGATTGCTCGCGGAACATGGGGGACGGGTGTTTCGCGTCATGAACCGCTTCCTGTCGAATGCGACCAACCGGATCGATGCCAAGGGGCGGGTTTCCGTGCCTGCGGCGTTTCGTTCCGTGCTGGCCGAACGCAATATCCAGGAGCTTTATTGTTTCCAGGATTTTGTGTTCCCGGCGATCAGCGTCGGCGGCCTCGATCTGCTCGATCGTTTCGAGCGGCAGATTGCTGCGGACGATCCTTTTTCGCCGGCGGCGAACCAGATGTCGCTCCTCATTCATGGGGGCGGGGTCTTTGTGAAGCTCGATGCGGAAGGTCGGTTGATGATTACGGATTTCATCCGCGACTTCACCGGCATATCAGGCGATGTGACATTCGTCGGACGGGCGGATCATTTTCAATTATGGCGACCGGAGGCTTTCCTGGCCTTGCAGGCGCAGGCACGAGAGGAGCGCAGGCTGGCGGGCAGGCGCTCGGAATAGAGCGGGGAAACGGAATGGCGGCGAATTCAGGCGGAGGTTCTACTGATGCCGATGGCGGACCGGTTCGCCACATTCCGGTTCTTCTTTCCGAAGTGATTGAGGCGCTGGCCCCAGTGCCAGGCAAGGTCATTCTTGACGGAACCTTCGGGGCCGGCGGTTATACCTCGGCCATTCTGGCTGGTGGTGCCGATGTGATCGCGCTTGATCGCGATCCGACGGCGATTGCGGCGGGGCAGGCGCTTGTCGCTGCCCATGCAGGCCGGCTTAAGCTCATTCAGTCGCAGTTTTCGCAGCTTGCAGATCATGCTCCGGAAGGTGGGCTTGATGGTGTCGTGCTCGATATCGGCGTCTCCTCCATGCAGATCGATGAAGCGGAGCGCGGTTTTTCCTTCAACAAGAATGGGCCGCTCGACATGCGCATGTCAGCGAACGGCGTCTCGGCAGCCGATGTCGTCAACCGCGCCAAGCTTGCCGATCTCATTCGCATCTTCGTGTTTCTGGGAGAGGAAAAACAGGCGCCGCGCATCGCCCATGCGATCGAGAAGCGCCGCGCCGAGGCTCCTTTCGTTACCACCCGCGATCTGGCCGGTCTGATCGAGGTCGTGACGCCGCGCAAGGCCAAGGACAAGATCCATCCCGCCACACGGGTTTTCCAGGCCCTGCGCATCTTCGTCAATGATGAGCTTGGCGAGTTGGCGCAGGCGCTGTTTGCAGCCGAGCGTGCGCTCAAGCCGGGTGGCCGCCTCGTCGTTGTGACCTTTCATTCGCTGGAAGACCGGATCGTCAAGAAGTTCTTTGCGGATCGCTCCGGCCGGGCCGTCGGATCGCGTCATATGCCTGTTGTAACTGAGCGGCCGGCGACTTTCGAGCCGGTCGGCAAGTCGATGATTTCTGCGAGCGATGCCGAGGCGGAGGTCAATCCGCGCGCACGCTCAGCCAAATTGCGGGCGGGGGTTCGCACGTTGGCGCCGGCGGAGATTGCAGATCTTTCTATCTTCGATCTGCCCAATCTCGCCAGTCTCGGAAAGCTCGGGGGGTGAAATGCTGAAGACTTTTGACATCGTGCTGATTGGCGTCATGACGGCGATGGCCAGCGTGACCTATACGATCAAGCACCGAGCCGAGCTGAAGCTGGAAGAGGTTCATCGCCTCGAGGCCGATATCAAGCTTGAGAAGGACACGATCGAACTCCTCAAGGCGGACTGGGCGCTCGTCTCGCAGCCGAACCGTCTCGAGCGTCTCGTCAACAATTACAGCAACGAGCTTCAATTGCAGCCGACCCTCTCGACGGCGATCGTTCAGCCAAGCGAGCTACCGATGCTGCGCTCGCAGGTGCCGCCGCCGATCGTGGCGGATGCGAAGGATGGCGCCAAGACCGGCAAGCCAACCGGCTCCAAGGGCAATACCGTTGTGGCATCGAAAAACGGTGACACGACCGATGCGGAGATCAGGAAGGCTATCGCCGATGTGGCAGCCGCCCCTGCGCCACGACCCAAGTCGCCTGCTTTGGCCAAGCGCAAGAAGCCAGATGTCGACAATATCGCAACCGGATCGGTGGAGGAATAATGTCTTTTCTCTCCCGCATCATGATCTTGAAGAGCAAGGCGCACTTCTCCACCGACGGCAACAATCGGCCGAACGATCGCTCTTCCCGTTCGACGTTCGAAGGGGCTCGCAAGCGTAAATCCAATCAGGCCAGAAGCCGCGTCGTTCTGTTGGTGGGCAGCTTTATCGCCATCTATTGCGTGATCGGTGGCCGGCTCGCCCAGTTCGCCATGACGCCACCGGAGACCACATCCAGCATCCTGCCGCCGGATCGTCTGATGGCCTCGCGCCCTGACATTGTCGACCGCAATGGCGCGCTGTTGGCGACCGACATCCGTACCGTCTCGCTGTTTGCCGAGCCGAACAAGATCATCGACGCCGATGAAGCCGTCGAGGAGTTGCGTACGGTTCTGCCGGATCTCGATGCGAAATCCACCTACAAGAAACTTTCCGCCAAGACCTCGCATTTTGCCTGGCTCCGCCGGCAGCTCACGCCGAAGCAGCAGAGCCAGATTCTGGCGCTCGGTATTCCCGGCATCGGCTTCCGCCCCGAGAAGCGTCGCTTCTATCCGGGCGGCTCTACCGCCCCCCATATTCTCGGCTACGTAAACATCGACAATCGCGGTGTTTCCGGCATGGAGAAATATATCGACGATCAGGGACTTGCCGACCTTGCTGCCGCCGGTATGACCAACAGCCAGCCCCTCCAGCCGGTGAAGCTTTCGATCGATCTGCGTGTGCAGGGCATCGTCCGCGATGCCGTCGTCAACGCCGTCAAGAATTTCCAGGCAAAGGGTGCAGGCGCGGCGATACTCGACGTCCACACGGGCGAGGTTCTCGGCATGGCTTCGGCGCCCGACTTCGATCCGAACTACCCCAACGAAGGCGCCACGGAAGGCTGGCTCAACCGCATGACGAACGGCACGTTCGAAATGGGGTCGACCTTCAAGACCTTCACCATGGCCATGGCGCTCGACGACGGCAAGGTGACGTTGCGCGATGCCTTTGACGCCACCAATCCGATCCGCATCGGCGGATTTACCATCAAGGATTTCCACGGCCAGCGTCGCGTTTTGACCGTTCCTGAAATTTTCCAGTACTCCTCGAACATCGGCACGGCCAAGATCGCCGATATCGTCGGTATCGATGGTCACAAGGAATTCCTCACCCGCATCGGCCTGCTCTCGAAAATGCAGACCGAATTGCCCGAGGTGAAAATGCCGTCGCAGCCACGGGTCTGGAAGAAGATCAATTCTATCACGATCTCCTTCGGTCACGGTGTCTCCACGACACCTCTGCAGACAGCGGTCGCGGGAGCGGCACTCGTCAATGGCGGTAAGCTGATCGAGCCGACCTTCCTGCCGCGCACGCGCGACCAGGCTGACGCAATCGCCAGAATGGTCGTCAAGAAGAGCACCAGCGATGACATCCGCTACCTGCTCGAATTCAACGGCACCAGGGGCTCGGGTCGTAACGCCCGCGTTCCCGGCTACAATGTCGGCAGCAAGACTGGCACGGCCGATAAGGTGGTCAACGGCCGATATTCCAATACGCTGAACTTCAATACCTTCATGGCGGTGTTTCCGATCGACAATCCCCAATACATCGTCATGACCTTTATTGACGAGCCGAAGAGCGGCGAGCGCGGCGGCGGGACGATTTCAGCATACACAGCCTTGCCGATCGCCCGTGATATCGTCGCCCGCTCGGCGCCGATTCTCGGGGTGCAGCCCAGTTTTGGAAAAGATGACTCGGCCTTGCTGGCGTCTTATTAAGCGTGGAAGAATACACGGGTCGATTCGCGAGAGGGTGGGTCGATCAAAAGCGAAAAGTATAGTCGATGAAACTGCGGGATATCGCCGGAGATGGATTTCCGGAAATCAACACACAGGTTGGCGGAGCGCTTGGCGATCTCGAAATAAACGGCATTTCCGCCGACAGCCGTAACGTCTCGCCGGGCATGGCCTTTGTCGCCGTCGCCGGTACGAAGGCAAACGGCGCGAGCTTCATCGCCGATGCGATCTCACGCGGAGCTTCCGTTATCGTCGCCGGTGCCGGAGCCGCCGTAAATGGTGCGCCGTTGCTATCGGTTTCTGAGCCGCGCCGCTTTCTGGCGATAGCTGCCTCACACTTCTATGGGCGACAGCCGGAAACCATGGTCGCGGTAACCGGCACAGCCGGCAAGACCTCCGTCGCGTCGTTCACGCGGCAGATCTGGGCTTTTGCCGGTCACCCGGCGGCAATGATCGGCACGACAGGTGTCGTTTCACCAATCCGCAATGAATATGGTTCGCTGACGACGCCGGATCCGGCATCGCTGCACGAACTGCTTGCCGAACTTGCCGATGAAGGCGTGACCCACGCGGCCATGGAGGCATCCAGCCACGGCCTCGATCAATTCCGCCTCGACGGCGTCAGGCTTGCCGCAGCTTCCTTCACCAATCTCGGTCGCGACCACATGGACTACCATCCAACGGTCGAGGACTACATGGCCGCGAAGATGCGGCTGTTCAGGGATTTGTTGCCGAAGGGCTCGCCCGCAGTGATTTTTGCCGATGATGCCTGGTCGGCCCAAGCGATTGCCGCCGCTCGCGACGCCGGGCAGGATGTGCGCACGGTCGGGCGCAAGGGTGATTTTCTGACACTGAAGCGCGTCGAGCATTTCCGCCACAAGCAGATTGCCGAAGTGCATTTCGGCGATGAGATTTTCGAGATCCATATTCCGCTGGCCGGTGACTTCCAGGTCGCTAATGCGCTTGTTGCGGCTGGTCTTGCCATTTCAACGGGTGTCGCTGCATCGGTTGCGATGGCGGCGCTCGAGAAACTTGTCGGTGCATCCGGGCGTCTGGAGCTCGTCGGCCATACGCACGACGGCGCTTTGGCCTATGTCGACTATGCTCACAAGCCGGACGCACTGGAAAACGTTCTGAATTCGGTGCGGCCGTTCACGACGGGCAGGGTGATCGTTGTTTTTGGCTGCGGTGGCGACCGAGATCGTGGCAAGCGCCCGATCATGGGCGAAATTGCCTGCCGTCTCGCCGATGTCGTCGTGGTTACCGATGACAATCCGCGTTCGGAAGATCCGGCTGCGATCCGTGCGGAGATCATGGCTGCGGCTGCCTGCGCCACGGAGATCGGCGATCGTGCCGAGGCGATCCGCAAGGCGGTCGGCATGCTAAAATCCGGCGATACGTTGATTGTTGCCGGCAAGGGGCATGAGGAAGGTCAGACGATCGGCAGCGTGACGCTGCCTTTCTCGGACCACGCCGAACTGCGCAAAGCATTGGAGGAATTGAAGTCTTGAACTGGCTATGGACTACTGAGGATCTGATCACCGCAATCTCGGGCCGCTTCATAGGAACGCTGCCTCAGGGCATTACGGGCATTTCCATAGACAGTCGTTCCATCAAGCCGGGCGAGGCTTTCTTTGCCATCAAGGGCGATCGTGTCGACGGCCATGACTATGCCAATATCGCCATGGCGAATGGCGCGGCCTTCATCGTGATCAGCGAAGCGCGTTTGCCGGCCATGGGCAGCCTGGCCGTACCGAAGGTCGTCGTCGAGGATGTCTTGGCGGCTCTGGCGCGGCTGGGCGTCGCGGCCCGTCAGCGGACGCAGGCCAAGATCATTGCCGTCACCGGCTCCGTCGGCAAGACGACGACGAAGGAGATGCTGCGGCGTACGCTTGAACCCTCGGGTAAAGTTCATGCCTCCGTTGCCTCGTTCAACAATCACTGGGGTGTTCCGCTGACGCTTGCGCGCATGCCGGAGGATACTGACTTCGGTGTTTTCGAAATCGGCATGAACCATCCCGAGGAAATCAGGCCTCTGGTCAAGATGGTGCAGCCGCATGTGGCGATCATCACCACGATCGCACCGGCGCATCTCGGCAATTTCAACAGCATCACGGAGATCGCAGCCGCCAAGGCGGAGATTTTTGACGGCGTCGTGCCGGGCGGTCATGCCATTCTCAACCACGACAATGATCAGTTCGAGATGCTGGAGCGGGCAGCGGTTGCGGCCGGTATCGAGCATATTCACAGCTTCGGCCAGCACGCCAAGGCCGATGTTCGTCTCGCTGAATTCAACGCTTCGGAAGAAAATTCGACGCTGTGGCTGACCATCGGTGGCGAGACCATGGAAGTGGCAATCGGCGCACCGGGCCGTCACATTGCCGAAAACGCGCTTGCCGTCCTCGGCGCTATCATGCTCGTGGAGGCCGATCTCGACAAGGCTATCGATGCGCTTGCAGACCTGCAGCCGGAAAAGGGCAGGGGACAGCGCCATAAGCGCGCGATCGGCAACGGCTACTTCACGCTGATCGACGAAAGCTACAATGCCAATCCTGCATCCATGCGCGCGGCTATCGCGCTGCTGGCGACGACATCGCCGAATGCGGGTTTCGGTGGTCGCACGGGCAGGCGGATCGCTGTTCTCGGCGATATGTTGGAAATGGGGGATTATGCCCAGCGTGTACATGCAAACCTTGCCGGACCGCTTCTGGCGGCCGGGATCGAGCATGTCTGGTTGGCGGGTCCGGAGATGGCGGCTTTAAGGGATGAGCTGCCGGAAAGTGTTCATGTCGAATATCGGGAGACGACGGAGGAACTCTCGGTATTTGCGCTCAATACTGTCGCCCCTGGCGACGTGTTGATGGTGAAATCGTCGCTGGGAATGGGGTTTGGAAAGATCGTTGCGGGCTTGCTTGACAAGTTTCCCGCATTTTCCGACACGGGCACTCACACCCATCAGGGGCTTTAGAAAGGGCTCGCATGCTGATCTGGCTAGCCGAACTGTCGGACCATATTCATTTTTTCAGTACTCATTTCAGATTTCTCAATCTGTTCAGATACATCACGTTCCGTACCGGCGGCGCTCTCTTCACGTCTGCGTTCATCGTTTTCCTCTTCGGGCCGCGAATCATCTCCTCCCTACGCGTACGTCAGGGCAAGGGACAGCCGATCCGCGCGGACGGTCCGCAGACTCACTTCAAGAAAGCCGGCACACCGACCATGGGCGGTCTGATGATCCTTGCGGGGATCGTCGTCTCGTCGCTGTTGTGGGCCGACCTTGCCAATGTCTATGTCGTCGCCACCTTGCTGGTGACCCTCGGCTTCGGTGCAATCGGTTTCTACGACGACTATCTCAAGGTGACGAAGCAGAGCGACAAGGGATTTTCCGGCCGCGCGCGTCTCGGCATCGAATTCGTCATCGCGGCTATCGCTGTGTATTTCATGATGACCACGGCGCTGTCCTCCGGACCTGCCGGCTCGACCTTCGGCTCATCGATCGCCTTCCCCTTCTTCAAGAGCCTGCTGCTTAATCTCGGCATGTTCTTCGTGTTCTTCGGCGCTTTCGTCATCGTCGCGGCCGGTAATGCTGTCAACCTGACGGATGGTCTTGATGGGCTTGCGATCGTGCCTGTCATGATCGCGGCCGCTTCCTTCGGCGTCATTGCTTATCTTGCCGGCAACTTTGTCTTCGCCGATTATCTGGCGATCAATTTCGTGCCGGGTACGGGCGAGTTGGCGGTGGTTCTCGGCGCAGTTATCGGTGCGGGTCTCGGCTTTCTCTGGTTCAATGCGCCGCCGGCTGCTATCTTCATGGGTGACACCGGCTCGCTGGCGCTGGGCGGCCTGATCGGCTCGGTTGCCGTCGCCACCAAGCACGAGATCGTTATGGCGATCATTGGCGGTCTGTTCGTGCTTGAGGCGCTTTCAGTCATCATCCAGGTCGGCTTTTTCAAGCTGACCAGACGCCGCGTCTTCCTGATGGCGCCGATCCACCATCATTTCGAAAAGAAGGGTTGGACGGAGAGTCAAGTTGTCGTGCGGTTCTGGATCGTTGCGGTCATCTTGGCCATGGTCGGCCTCTCCACCCTGAAGCTGCGGTGAGGCGTCGATGATCCCGATCACCACGCTAAAAGGAAAAAAGGTCGCCCTTTTCGGCCTCGGCGGCTCCGGCTTTGCGACGGCGCGTGCGCTGGTCGCGGGCGGCGCCGAGGTCACGGCCTGGGATGACAATCCGGACAGCGTGGCCAAGGCGGCTGCGGAAGGAATAGCGGTCGCCGATCTCAGAACCATCGACTGGAGCGGACTATCGGTTTTCGTCTTGTCGCCCGGCGTGCCGCTGACGCATCCGAAGCCGCACTGGACGGTGGATCTTGCCCGTGCTGCCGGCGTCGAGTCATAGGCGATGTCGAGCTGTTCGTGAGGGAGCGTCGCGCGCATGCGCCGGACTGCCCGTTCATCGCGATCACCGGCACCAACGGCAAATCGACGACGACGGCGCTGATTGCCCATATCCTGCAATCGAGCGGCCGCGACACGCAGCTTGGCGGCAATATCGGCACGGCCATTCTGACGCTCGACCCGCCAAAGGCTGGTCGCTTCTATGTCGTCGAAT
This sequence comes from Rhizobium sp. P44RR-XXIV, assembly GCF_001999485.2. NCBI lineage: Bacteria > Pseudomonadati > Pseudomonadota > Alphaproteobacteria > Hyphomicrobiales > Rhizobiaceae > Rhizobium > Rhizobium sp. P44RR-XXIV. The sequence goes on from NZ_MPVZ02000028.1 coordinate 326,357, forward strand.
GCTCTTCCTACCAGATCGATCTGGCGCCGACGCTCAATCCTTCCGCCGGTATCCTGCTGAACCTGACGCCCGATCATCTCGATCGGCACGGCACGATGCAGCATTATGCCGATATCAAAGAGAGGTTGGTTGCCGGTAGCGGTGTCGCCATTGTCGGTATCGATGACAGCCATTCTTCGCTGATTGCCGATCGCATTGAGCGTGCGGGCAGCAAAGTCACCCGAATTTCCCGTCGGCATGCGCTGGCGGATGGTCTCTATGCCGAAGGCAGCCGCATCATGCAGGCATCGGTCGGAGCAATGACCGAGATCGCAGATCTCGACGGAATCCAGACGTTGCGGGGCAGCCATAATGCTCAAAATGCCGCGGCGGCAATTGCCGCATGCCTGGCAGTCGGCGTTTCTCCCGACGATATCCGCGCGGGTTTGAAATCGTTCCCCGGTCTCAAGCATCGCATGCAGCCCGTCGGCAAGCGCGGTCGGGTCGTCTTCGTCAACGACTCCAAGGCAACCAATGCCGATGCAGCCGCACCGGCGCTTTCGAGCTACGAGAATATCTACTGGATCGCAGGCGGCCTGCCAAAGGAAGGTGGGATCACGACGCTCGCACCGCTCTTCCCACGCATCGCCAAAGCCTATCTGATCGGCGAGGCAGCGCCTGCCTTTGCGGCGACGCTTGGCGAGCAAGTGCCTTACGAGATTTCAGACACGCTGGAGCGTGCCGTCGCGCACGCAGCTAACGATGCGGACAAGGACGAACATCCATCCGCAGCGGTAATGCTGTCACCGGCCTGCGCAAGCTTCGATCAGTATAAGAATTTCGAGGTCAGGGGTGACGCGTTCGTCAGCCATGTGGCTGCGATTGAGGGCGTCACCATGCTGATCGGTTCAGCAACTGGAGGCAAATGATATGGTAAGCCGCGTTGAACGTGGGGCCTTGGCCGAATGGTTCTGGACCATCGACCGTGTTTTCCTGGCACTTTTCATCCTGCTGATCGGTATCGGCTTCATGCTCTCCTTCGCGGCCTCGCCCGCGGTTGCCGAGCGCATCGGGCTCGAACCTTTCCACTTCGTCAAGCGCCACGCCTTGTTCCTGATCCCGGCGATTTCGGCGATGATCGGCATTTCCTTCATGACGCCCCGGCAGGTGAGGCGCACGGCGGTCATCCTGCTGGTCGTTTCACTGGCGATGATGCTCTTTGCCCTGTTCTTCGGCATCGAGGTCAAGGGCTCGCGGCGCTGGGTCAATATCGCGGCGCTGTCGATCCAGCCGTCGGAATTCATGAAGCCGGCCTTCGTCGTCGTCTGTGCCTGGCTTTTTGCCGAGCATGCGCGCCAGCCAGAGATCCCCGGCAATCTCTTCGCCATCATTCTCTTCGGCATCGTCGTCGCACTGCTCGTGGCCCAGCCGGACCTTGGTCAGACGATCCTGACGACGGCAGTATGGGGCGGCATGTTTTTCATGGCCGGCATGCCCTGGCTATGGATCATCGTCCTTGGCGGCCTTGGCGCAGGTGGCTTTGTCGCGGCCTATTATGTCTTCGATCACGTGGCGCAGCGCGTCAATAAATTCATGACGGGTGAGGGCGATACGTTCCAGGTCGACACCGCCAAGGAAGCGATCATTCACGGCAACTGGTTTGGCGTCGGTCCGGGCGAGGGTATCGTCAAGCGCATCATCCCGGACGCCCATACCGACTTCATCTTCTCGGTGGCGGCCGAGGAATTCGGCGTCATCTTCTGCATGGTGCTCGTCAGCATTTTCGCCGTCCTCGTCCTTCGCGGCCTATCCCATGCCTACAAGGAAAAGAACGACTTCAACCGGTTTGCCGTCGCCGGCCTGGTCCTGCAGATCGGTATTCAGTCGATCATCAATATCGGCGTGAACCTGCAGCTGCTGCCGGCCAAGGGCATGACCTTGCCGTTGATCTCTTATGGCGGTTCGTCCATGACAGCGATCTGCGTCACTGCGGGCTTTATTCTGGCCCTGACGCGCCATCGTCCGGAAAAGCGCGCGCAGGATCGCAGCCTGTTTCGCGTGACGCATGGACTGCCCGCGGAGTAAACGGTCTTGAATTTGCCTGTATTCCATCCCCAAAACCTCGCGTCGTCTGTGCAATCTCCGGTCGCTTTTCCTGGAGTGGCGGTCTATGACGAGGGTTTGGTCCGCGCAGATGACGCGGTGGTGGCGACTTCCTATATTAGGGAGATGCCCCGAGTAATGGGGTGTTCGCGGGAGCGAAAATTATGAGTAAAGGCATTGTCCTGCTTGCCGCCGGCGGAACCGGCGGCCATGTATTCCCGGCCGAAGCGCTGGCTTATAAGCTGAAGGAGCGCGGCTATTCCGTGCACCTCGTCACCGACAGCCGTGCTGAGCGCTACGCCGGCAAGTTTCCGGCCGACGAGATCCATGTCGTGCCGTCTGCAACGATCGGCTCGAAGAATCCCCTGAAGGTCGCGCGTGCCCTGTGGACGCTGTGGACCGGCATGCGCGCCGCGCGCAAATTGATCCAGAGGATCAAGCCGGTTTGCGTTGTCGGCTTTGGCGGCTATCCGACTGTTCCACCTTTGCTGGCCGCCACGCGCATGGGCGTGCCGTCCATGCTCCATGAGCAGAATGCCGTCATGGGCCGCGCCAACAAGATGCTGGCGACGCGGGTGCGGGCGATTGCCGGCGGCTTTCTGACAGACAACGGACCTTTTGCGGAGAAGACTGTCACGACCGGCAACCCCGTGCGCCCGGCCGTCATCGAGGCAGCCAAACAGCCTTATGTGCCTTCGGGGCCGGACGATCCGTTCAATCTGGTGGTTTTCGGCGGCAGCCAGGGTGCCCAATATTTCTCCAAGGCTGTTCCGACGGCCATCAGCCTGTTGGAGGAGCCGCTGCGCAAGCGCCTGCGGATCACGCAGCAGGTGCGCCCCGAGGATATGGAGACGGTCAATAGCTGCACCAGAAGGTTGGAGATGGGCGCCGATGTCGCGCCGTTCTTCAATGATATGGCCGAGCGTATCGGCGCTGCGCATCTGGTTCTCTGCCGCTCTGGTGCTTCGACCGTATCCGAGCTCGCCGTCATCGGCCGCCCGGCGATCCTGGTGCCTTATCCGCATGCGCTCGATCACGATCAGGCAGCCAATGCAGCAGCGCTGGCCGCAACCGGTGGTGTCAAGGTCATCGTTCAATCGGAGCTGACGCCGGAGAAGCTTTCGACGATCCTTCGCGGTTCGATGACGATGCCGGAAAAACTCGCCAAGATGGCCGCTGCCGCCAAGCAAGCCGGCAAGCCGGATGCGGCAAACTTGCTCGCCGACATGGTTGAGGCTATTGCCGGCGGACGTTCAATTCAGCAATTCAAGGGGGCAGGCGTATGAAGCTGCCGAAGGCAATCGGCCTTGTGCATTTTATCGGTATCGGCGGTATCGGGATGAGCGGCATTGCCGAGGTTTTGCATAACCTCGGTCATCGTGTTCAGGGATCCGATCAATCGGAAAGCGCAAACGTGCAGCGGTTGCGCGACAAGGGCATTCCGGTCCATATCGGTCACAAGGCTGAAAATCTCGGCGACGCCGAAGTCGTGGTCGTTTCCACCGCTATCAAGAAGAACAATCCGGAACTCATCGCCGCGCGCGAAAAGTTGCTGCCGGTGGTGCGGCGTGCGGAAATGCTGGCCGAACTCATGCGCTTCAGAAGCGCAATCGCCATTGGCGGTACGCATGGCAAGACCACGACGACATCGCTTGTGGCCACGCTTCTCGAAGCCGGCGGTCTTGATCCCACAGTGATCAATGGCGGCATCATCAACGCCTATGGCACAAATGCGCGTATGGGTGCCGGTGAATGGATGGTGGTCGAGGCCGACGAATCGGACGGCACCTTCCTGAAGTTGCCTGCCGATGTCGCCGTCGTCACCAATATCGATCCGGAACATCTCGACCATTACGGCAATTTCGATGCCGTGCGGGCTGCCTTCCGGCAGTTCGTCGAGAACGTGCCGTTCTATGGCTTCGGCGTTCTCTGCATCGACCATCCGGAAGTGCAGTCGCTGGTCGGACGCATCGAGGACCGAAAGGTCATCACCTATGGTGAAAATCCGCAGGCGGATGTGCGTTTCTCGAACGTGCGCATCGATGGCACGCGGTCGCTCTTCGACGTCGAGATCCGCAGGCGCCGTACAGGCAAGGTGATCCACATCAAGGATCTCGTCATGCCGATGCCTGGGCGCCACAATATCTCCAATGCGACAGCGGCAGTTGCCGTCGCCAATCGGCTCGGCATTTCCAGCGAGGCGATTGCCAAGGGATTGGCCTCCTTCGGCGGAGTCAAGCGTCGGTTCACGCTTACCGGTGAATGGAACGGTATAAAGATCTTCGACGATTACGGACATCACCCTGTCGAGATCAAGGCGGTGCTGAAGGCAGCGCGCGAGGCTTGCAAGGGCCGCGTCATCGCGGTGCATCAGCCACATCGATTTACGCGCCTGTCGAGCCTGTTCGAGGAATTCGCCGCCTGCTTCAACGATGCCGACAGCATTTTCCTGGCGCCCGTCTATGCCGCCGGTGAGGATCCAATCGAGGGCGTTGATTCGCAGGCACTCGTTTCGCGAATCAAGGCCAACGGCCATCGCGATGCGCGCTATCTATCATCTCAGGAAGATCTTGCCGCCATGGTTGCAGAGATTGCGCAACCGGGTGATTTTGTGGTTTTGTTGGGGGCTGGCAGTATCACATATTGGGCAGCGTCATTGCCAAAGGAATTGGAAGGCCTCTCGGGTAAGTCCGCATGAAACAGGTAAACGGGGAAAAGCTTCTGGCGTCGCTCGGCGACGGTGTAAAGGATATCAGGGGTCGACTGACGCCGGACGCGCCAATGGATCGCGTCACATGGTTTCGCGCCGGTGGATTGGCGGAGCTGATGTTCCAGCCGCACGACACGGACGATCTGATCGCGTTCCTGAAGATCCTTCCGGAAGAAGTGCCGCTGACGGTTGTTGGCGTAGGGTCGAATCTGTTGGTGCGCGACGGAGGTATTCCGGGGGTCGTGCTTCGACTTTCCGCCAAGGGCTTCGGCTCCGTCGAGCTTGCCGGCGAAAATCGTATTTTGGCCGGCGCCATATGCCCGGACAAGCACGTTGCCGCCATGGCCATGGATAACAGCATCGGCGGCTTCCATTTCTATTACGGTATTCCGGGGACAATCGGCGGCGCCGCACGGATGAATGCCGGCGCCAATGGCGGCGAAACGCGCGAGCGTCTCATCGAGGTGCATGCCGTCGACCGCAAGGGCGAGAAGCACGTGCTTAGCAATGCCGAGATGGGCTATAGCTATCGGCATTCCGATGCGTCGGAAGATCTGATCTTTACCCATGTTCTGTTCGAGGGCTATCCCGAGGACAAGGCCAAGATCCGTGCCGAGATGGACGCGGTACGCGCGCATCGCGAGACGGTGCAGCCTATTCGCGAAAAGACCGGCGGATCGACCTTCAAGAATCCTGAAGGTCTTTCGGCGTGGAAGTTGATCGATGAAGCAGGTTGCCGCGGTCTCGTCATTGGCGGTGCACAGATGTCGTCATTGCACTGCAATTTCATGATCAACATGGAGCAAGCGACAGGCTACGATCTCGAATATCTCGGCGAGCAGGTTCGCCGCGAGGTTTTTGAACATTCCGGTGTCAAGTTGGAATGGGAAATCAAGCGTCTCGGCCACTTCATGCCCGGCCGCGAGGTTCGGCCTTTCCAGGGCGTGACGACGGAATAAGACGCTTCGATCCGTCCGCAGCTCACAAATTGATTCAAGAAAAAGGCCGGGTCAAAACCCGGCCTTTTCAATTGGTTATTTCACATTCCTCAAATCTCGTCGTTGCCCGACAGCAGGATGCCGATCAGCGAGAGCAGGGCGGCCGCTGCCAGATAGTAGCCGACATAGACGAGGCCGTAGGTCGTTGCGAGCCATGTGGCGATGTAAGGCGCCAGGGACGCGCCGACGATGCCGCCGAGATTGAAGGTCATCGATGCACCGGTATAGCGCACGGTGGTCGGGAAGGGCGCGGCCAGGGCAGCGCCGATCGGACCGTAGGTGAAGCCCATCAAGGCCAGGCCGATGATCGAGCAGGCAAACGCGCCCGCAAGGCCGGCGGTGAGCAGCGACGAATAGAACAGGCCGAAAATGAGGATGCCGATGGTCGTGAGGATCAGGACCAGCCGGCGCGAATAACGGTCGGACAACAGGCCGGAAACCGGGATCATCAGGCCGAAGAAGACAACGCCGACGAGCTGGACGACGAGGAACTGACCCTGTGAATAGCCGAGGCCTGCCGGGAGTGCGCCGGTGCCCACCGGTCGGGTGCCCCAGCTCAGCGTGAAGGCCGTCATCAGGTAGAACAACACGAAGGTTGCGACTGCGATGATGGTGCCGAGAATAAGGCTGCGGAGGTGCGAGCCGAAAATGACGGCGATCGGAACGGAAACGCGTTCTTCCTTTTCGATCGCACGCTGGAATTCCGGGGTTTCTGTGATCTTCAGACGGACATAGAGGCCGACTGCAACCAGCACGATGCTGATCAGGAACGGGATACGCCAGCCGAAGCTCAGGAAGTCCGTATCGGCCATGCTTTCGCGCAGGATCAGGAAAAGGCCTGCCGAGAGGATGAAGCCGATCGGTGCGCCGAGCTGCGGGAACATGGCATACCAGCTGCGCTTGCCTTCCGGAGCATTCTCCGTGGCAAGCAGCACCGCGCCACCCCATTCGCCGCCGAGGCCGAGACCCTGGCCGAGACGGCAAAGCGCCAGCAATATCGGGGCGAGAACGCCGATCGATTCGTAGGTGGGAAGCAGGCCGATCACGACGGTCGACAGACCCATGGTGAGCAGGGCGGCGACAAGCGTCGCCTTACGGCCGATGCGGTCACCGAAATGGCCGAAGATCATCGCTCCGATCGGGCGCGCAAAGAAAGCGATCGAGAAGGTCGCGAAGGATTGCAGCGTCGCCGAGGTCGGATCGCTTGCCGGGAAGAACAGCTTCGGGAAGACGATGACCGCCGCCGTTGCATAAACATAGAAATCGAAGAATTCGATCGTTGTGCCGATGAGGCTCGCGATCAGAACACGCGCCGGAGAATTCGCGGCGGCGTTGTTCGATGACGAGGGGGTCGGCGATAGAGGCGATATCGCGTCAGTCATAATCCCACCAATTTAGATGACGTTAAGGTTTCTTAGGGGCTAAAATCTGTGCTTAGCGTAATTTTTGATCAGCGCAAACGCCAACTGCGCAAGAAATCAACGGTTGCATGCTATTATTTAGCCGTAATTGTTGATTCGCGAGCAATTGGGCGAGCGTTTGCCAGGGCGTGGGGATGTCTCCGGCGGGTCTTTTCCGGACCATTTTTCATGGACTGCTGATTTTCGCCTCGGTTGAGGGCAGAGGAGAAGGGTTTCATGCAGAAAAAGCTTATCGCTGAGTTTCTTGGGACGTTCTGGCTCGTATTCGGCGGTTGCGGCAGCGCAATATTCGCCGCCGCATTTCCGAGCCTCGGTATCGGTTTTCTAGGTGTTGCTTTCGCGTTCGGTTTAACTGTCTTGACCATGGCCTATGCGGTCGGTGGGATATCGGGAGGGCATTTCAATCCAGCCGTGTCGGTTGGATTGACTGTGGCTGGCCGCTTTCCCGGTAGCCAACTGATTCCTTATATCGTGGCACAGGTTGTCGGTGCCATCGTGGCGGCAGCCGTGCTCTATCTGATCGCCAGCGGCAAGGCGGACTTCCAGCTCGGTGGCTTTGCCGCAAATGGCTACGGCGAACATTCGCCCGGCGGCTATTCGCTCGTGTCGGCACTGGTGGCCGAGATCGTGTTGACCTTGTTCTTCCTGGTCGTGATTCTCGGCTCGACGAGCAGCAAGGTGCCGGCCGGCTTCGCGCCAATCGCCATCGGCCTGACGTTGACTTTGATCCACCTGATCTCGATCCCGATCACCAACACCTCTGTCAATCCGGCCCGTTCGACAGGGCAGGCCCTGTTCGTCGGTGGCTGGGCGCTGCAGCAGCTTTGGCTGTTCTGGGTTGCGCCAATCGTCGGCGGTGCGCTGGGCGGGCTTGTCTGGAAACTGGTCGACGACAGCGAGTGAGATCAGCGTCGTCTTAATGCTTTCAGGCCCGCATCGGACGTCCGGTGCGGGCCTCTTTGTTTAAAAAATCTAAATGTAGATATTTCAAAAGTAGCAACGCTCTGATTCCAATGGCAGAATTCTTTAAGTCGGTTTGATTCGAATAATTCGATCGTCGGCCGAGCGGCGGAAAGTTAACGAAAGTAAACGCTTCATTAACCTTAATGTCGTTCTAATCGGCCTATTGAAAGCGGAGCTAGAATCGCTGTTAGGCGAGGCTGAGTAACCGCAAAACAGAGATCGTGAGACCGGGGGTATTGATGGGTGGCAAGCATGTGGCTGTCCTTTTGGGCGGATTTTCCTCGGAAAGGCCTGTCAGCCTTTCCTCAGGGAAAGCATGCGCTGACGCCCTTGAAGCCGAAGGCTTTGAGGTCACCCGTGTCGATGTCGATCATGACGTCGCCAGCCGCTTGGCGGAACTGAAGCCCGAAGTTGTCTTCAATGCTCTTCATGGCCCCTTCGGCGAGGACGGTACCATTCAGGGCATCCTCGAATATCTGCAGATCCCTTACACTCATTCCGGCGTGCTCGCTTCGGCTCTTGCGATGGATAAGTCGCGGGCAAAGACGGTCGCTGCTGCTGCCGGCATTCCGGTTGCCGGCTCAGTTGTCATGGATCGTTTCGATATTGTCGGCGAACATCCGATGAAGCCGCCCTATGTCGTCAAGCCGGTGCGCGAAGGATCGAGCTTCGGTGTCGTGATCGTCAAGGAAGATCAGACGCATCCGCCGCAGATCGTTACCTCTTCGGAATGGCGTTATGGCGATGAAGTGCTCGTCGAACGCTATATTCATGGCCGTGAGCTGACTTGCGGCGTTATGGGTGGCAAGGTTCTCGGGGTCACTGAGATCGTGCCGCTCGGCCACAGCTTCTATGATTATGATGCCAAGTACGCCAAAGGTGGATCAAAACATGTCCTCCCGGCGGAAATTTCACCGAATCTTTACCAAAAGATACAAACATTATCGTTAAGGGCGCATGAAGCTATCGGCTGCCGCGGCGTCAGTCGATCTGACTTCCGTTTCGATGATCGCTTTTCCGAAGAAGGTGAACTTGTCTGGCTTGAGGTTAACACCCAGCCCGGCATGACCCCTACCTCGCTGGTGCCTGAAATGGCCGCTCATGCCGGCTACTCTTTTGGTGAATTTCTCCGGTGGATGGTGGAGGACGCGTCTTGTTTGCGCTGACGGTCAAAAATATGAGGCGGTCCCGTCATCGCGTCCCTCTCGCCATCGATGATGTCGAGGATGCGTTCGTTCTGCCGCGCCCGCTTCGTCGCGCCGTGCGCTTCCTGGTCAGCCTTGGCTCCGGGCGCGTCAATATTCCCAATCACACAGGTACGGTTTCCGCCCTGCTGCTGTTTGCTGCTACGGGCCTCTACGGCATGTCGGTCGGTGGGCATGGTCAGGCCGTTGCGGAAGCGACGACGTCTGCGGCCGGTTTCGCCATCGAAGATGTCAAGGTTTCCGGTAACGACGAGACGTCGGAAATCGAGATCCTGCAGCTGCTCGGCCTCGACGGCACGACATCGCTTGTTGCGCTTGATGCCGATGCGGCACGCCTGAAGATCGCGAACCTGCCATGGGTGCAGACCGTCCAGGTTCGCAAGGTCTACCCGAAGACTGTCGAAGTGAAGCTGACGGAGCGTAAGGCCTATGCCATCTGGCAGCATGGTTCCGAGCTTTCCCTGATCCAGAAGGATGGCAGCGTCATCGCGCCGCTGCGGGATAACAAGTTTGCAAAACTGCCGCTCTTTGTCGGTCGCGATGCTGAAACCGCCGCCGCTTCTGTCGATGATGTCTTTGCCAAGTGGCCCGACATTCGCAACCATGTGAAGGCCTTTGTGCGCGTCGCCGGACGCCGCTGGGATCTGTATCTCGATAGTGGCGTGATCATCAAATTGCCGGAAGATAATATCGACGGCGCGCTCGCGCGGCTCATCGATCTCGACAAGGATCAGAACCTTCTGCAGCGCGATATCGCTGCCGTCGATCTTCGTCTCGACGATCGTACCGCAATAGAATTGACCCCGGACGCAACGCTTCGCCGCCAGGCCGCCGTCGATGCGAGAAACAAGGCTTTGAAGAAAGCAGGGCAGGATACATGAGCTTATTCGGTTCGTCCCATTTCGGCCTGCCGCGCTTGAAGCCGTTGTCTTCGAAGCGATCGCATATCGTGTCGGTCCTCGACATCGGCTCGACGAAGGTCGTCTGCATGATCGGTCGGCTGACGCCGCGCGAGGAGAGCCAGGTTCTCCCGAACCGCACGCATAATATCGAGATCATCGGCATCGGCCATCAACGTTCCCGCGGTATCAAGACCGGCGTCATCGCCGATCTCGACGCATTGGAAAGTGTCGTCCGGCTTTCGGTCGATGCTGCCGAGCGCATGGCGGGCCTTACCGTCGACAGTCTGATCGTCAATGTTTCCGCCGGCCGGCTCGGTAGCGATATCTATACCGCGACCATCGATCTGGGCGGCCAGGAAGTCGAAAGCAACGATCTCAAGAAGGTTCTGGCTGCGGCCTGCCAGCAGTCGATCCGCCAGGAGCGCGCCGTGTTGCATTCGCTGGCCACGGGCTATTCGCTTGATGGCGAACGCGGCATTCGCGACCCGCTGGCAATGTTCGGCGATGCGCTCGGTGTCGATATGCATGTGGTGACGGCTGAGCGCGCAGCTTTGCGCAACCTCGAACTCTGCATCAATCGTGCACACCTTTCGGTGGAAGGCATGGTGGCAACACCTTATGCCAGCGGCCTTGCCGCGCTCGTCGACGACGAAGTCGAGCTTGGCTGCGCTGCGATCGACATGGGTGGTGGCACGACGACGATTTCGGTCTTTGCCGAGGGTAAGCTGGTACATACCGACGCGGTCAGCCTTGGCGGCCATCATGTCACCACCGACCTTGCGCGTGGTCTTTCGACCCGTATCGAGGATGCCGAGCGGCTGAAGGTGGTACACGCTTCGGCGCTGGCAAACTCCTCGGATGAACGTGAACTGATTTCCATCCCGCCGATCGGCGAAGACGAGCGTGACCAGCCGACACAGGTGCCGAAGGCTCTGGTGTCGCGCATCGTCAAGGCCCGTATCGAAGAGACCCTCGAACTGATTCGCGATCGCATTCAGCGCTCGGGCTTCAGCCCGATCGTCGGCAAGCGTGTCGTTCTGACCGGCGGTGCCAGTCAGTTGACCGGTCTGCCCGATGTGGCGCGTCGTGTTCTTGCCCGCAATGTCCGCATCGGTCGCCCCATGGGCGTATCCGGCTTGCCGACGGCGGCCAAGGGGCCGGCCTTTTCGACGGCGGTGGGCCTGATGATCTATCCTCAGGTCGCAGACATGGAGACACATGCGCCGAGCAGCGGACTGCTCTCGTCGCTTGGAGGGAACAACAGCCGCATCGGCCGCGTCGGCCAATGGCTGAAAGAGAGTTTTTGAGTGCCTGATCCCGGGAATGTTTCCCGGGGCAAGCGTCAGGCAAGTGAAATCGAGTGAATTGGCCGGCGTGGCGATGCGGCCATAAAGAGAAGGAACGGGTACAATGACTATCAAGCTGCATAAGCCAGATATCACCGAGCTTAAGCCGCGTATCACCGTGTTCGGTGTTGGTGGCGGTGGCGGCAATGCCGTCAACAACATGATCACGGCAGGCTTGCAGGGCGTCGATTTCGTCGTCGCCAACACTGATGCCCAGGCGCTGACCATGACGAAGGCGGAGCGGATCATCCAGCTCGGCGTCAACGTCACGGAAGGTCTCGGCGCCGGTTCGCAGCCGGAAGTCGGCCGTGCAGCTGCCGAAGAGTGCATCGATGAGATCATCGATCATCTGAACGGCACGCATATGTGCTTCGTCACCGCCGGTATGGGCGGCGGCACGGGTACGGGTGCTGCTCCGGTTGTCGCACAGGCAGCCCGCAACAAGGGCATCCTGACCGTCGGCGTGGTCACCAAGCCTTTTCACTTCGAAGGCGGCCGCCGCATGCGTCTCGCCGAGATGGGCATCCAGGAACTGCAGAAGTCGGTCGACACACTGATCGTCATCCCGAACCAGAACCTGTTCCGCATCGCCAACGACAAGACGACTTTCGCCGACGCGTTCTCGATGGCCGACCAGGTTCTTTATTCGGGTGTTGCCTGCATCACCGACCTGATGGTGAAGGAAGGTCTCATCAACCTCGATTTCGCCGACGTTCGTTCGGTCATGCGCGAAATGGGCCGCGCGATGATGGGTACCGGCGAAGCTTCCGGCCAGGGCCGTGCGATGCAGGCTGCTGAGGCCGCTATCGCCAACCCGCTGCTCGACGAAACCTCGATGAAGGGCGCACAGGGCCTGCTGATCTCGATCACCGGTGGTCGTGACCTCACCCTGTTCGAAGTCGATGAAGCCGCGACCCGTATTCGCGAAGAAGTCGACCCGGACGCCAACATCATCCTCGGCGCAACCTTCGACGAATCGCTTGAAGGCATCATCCGCGTCTCCGTCGTTGCAACCGGTATCGACCGCGCAATGAACGAAGCAGCCGACCGGGGCATGGAGTTCCGCCCGGTGGCAAAGCCGGCTATCCGTCCTTCCGCGGCCGCCGCTCCGGCAGCGGCCGCAGCTCAGCCTGCCCATGTCGCGCAGGCCTACACCGCACCGGCCGCTGCTCCAGCTCCCCGTACCGTGGATCCTGTCGCGCAGACGAATTCGTGCGGCGGAAGCCGATCTCGAACGCGAACTGGAAATCCAGATGGCCCGCCAGGCTCATGTCCAGCAGCAGCCGGTCATGCAGCAGCCCGCAGCACAGGAAGACAACTTCCGTCCGCAGAGCCGCATCTTCGCAGCCGCGCCTGAAGCCCAGCCTGTCCGTCAGGCTCCAGTTCAGCCGCAGCCGGCTCCGGTCATGCATCAGCAGCCGATCATCCGTCAGGCTCCTGAGCAGGTCCGCATGCCGAAGGTGGAGGACTTCCCGCCGGTGGTTAAGGCTGAAATGGAACATCGTGCCCAGCCGGTTGCCGCTCAGGCTGCCGAAGAGCGCGGTCCGATGGGCCTGCTGAAGCGCATCACCAACTCGCTTGGCCGCCGTGAAGAAGACCCGGCGTTCGACGATATGATGGCTTCCACCAACACTGCTGCTCCGCAGCAGCGCCGCGCGCCTTCGCCGGAAGCTAGCCTCTACGCTCCGCGTCGCGGCCAGCTCGACGACCAGGGCCGGCAGGTTCCGTCGGCACGCATGGCAAGCCATGAAGACGATCAGCTCGAAATTCCGGCCTTCCTGCGCCGCCAGTCGAACTGATCCGACATTGGACAGCCTTTTAATAGGTTGCTAACCATCCTGACGAAATCCGGGGCTGAAAAGCTCCGGATTTCCTTATTTTAGACTTGATGCCGTATCTGAAATTATCCAGCAAATTCAATCAGCTGCTTTCGTAACAAAGCGAAAGAAACAGTGATTTGGAATGAGATGCCTCGGCGAGTATGTAGAGAACAAGCAAGCCTGCGGAATCACATTCGTCGATGAATGTATGTGGCGCCCGCGGCAGGATTAACAGACTGAACCGGCAATATGGGTAAGTGTCCGAAGAATGACCGCCCCAGCCTGGATCAGATAGACGAAGGCAGAATTTATATGGCAATCGGATTGCTGGGTTTTCAGACCACCATTGCAAATCCTGTGACACTCTCAGGTATAGGCGTTCATTCCGGCGCCAATGTGTCGATCACCTTATATCCCGCAGAAGCTGGTACCGGTGTCGTTTTTCAGCGTCAGCATGACAATGGTGACGTAACGGAGCTGCGCGCGGTTTCCTCGCAGGTCGGCAACACGGACCTCTGCACTGTCCTCGGCTTCTCGCCGCTGCGCTCGGTTGCGACGGTTGAGCATGTCATGGCGGCAATCTACGCGATTGGCCTCGATAACGTCGTTATCGAAGTCACCGGCGCTGAAATGCCGATCATGGACGGCAGCTCCTATCCGTTCATCGAAGCCATCGAGCAGGCCGGTATCGTGTCGCTCGGCGTCAAGCGCCGCTATATCAAGGTCATCAAGCCGGTTCGTATCGAGGCTGGCGGTTCCTGGTGCGAATTTCGTCCGTATGACGGCACGCGATTCGAAATCGAGATCGATTTTGCATGCCCGCTCATCGGTCGGCAGAAGTGGGAAGGCGATCTGACCGCCGAGACCTTCAAGACCGAATTGTCGCGTGCTCGTACCTTCGGCTTCATGCGCGATGTCGAGCCTCTGTGGGCTTCGGGTCACGCTCTGGGTTCGTCACTGGAAAATTCCGTCGTCATCTCTGACGACAACACCGTCATCAACGTCGAAGGCCTGCGTTACCCGAAGGACGAATTCGTTCGTCACAAGGCGCTGGATGCCGTTGGCGACCTGGCATTGGCCGGCGCACAGTTCATTGGCCACTACCGTTCCTATCGCGGTGGCCACCGCATGAATGCGAACGCACTGAAGGCATTGCTCAGCGATGCGAGCGCCTATGATGTCGTCGAAACTGCGGCGCCGCGCCAGCGTGCTCACAGCCGCGATTTCGTTTCGGTCAATGCGCCGGAATTTGCGCCCTGGTCGGCGTGATCTTTTGGAACAGAGATAAAAAATTAGCCGCTCCGATGAGGAGCGGCTTTTTTTTGGCGAGAGATTCGCAAGGTTTATTTTTCGTCGGCGTGCAACATCGAAGTCAGGCCGTCCAACGAAAGAATTCATTGTCAAAACAGTGATTAAGCCTGCCGATATGCGGTCTTTGCCACAAAAATGCGTTAATGCATCATCAATGCGTTGCCCTGATGGTGTTTTTGCGGCTAGAAACGCCAGCGAGAGAATGCCGTCTCCGCAACGACGGCTAGTGGGACAGTGATCCGATGGGTTTTGCAAGGTCTGAAAGCATGAATGTCACAGCACGGGCTCTGCTCGTATCGCTTCTCCTCGCTGGTACCGGTGCGGTGGTGACGGGTTGTAACACCAAAAAGGATATCGACATCACCAAGCTCGGTGTCGAGACCGATCCGCCGGAATTGCTCTACAATCAGGGCCTTGCCAACATCAAGGCTGGCAACATGACGGAGGCGGGCAAGAAGTTCGACGCCATCAACCAGCAGCAGCCCTTCTCGGAATGGGCGCGCAAGGCGATGGTGATGAGCACCTTCGTGAAATACCGCACAGGTCGCTATGACGATGCCGTGCAGACGGGCAACAGCTATCTGAAGCAGTATCCGGGCTCCGAGGATGCCGATTACGTCCAGTATCTGGTCGGTTCGTCCTATGCCAAGCAGATCGTCGACGTCACGCAGGATCAGCGTGCTGCGGCGCAGACGATCGAGGCGATGACCAAGCTCGTCAACAACTATCCGAAGTCGCAATATGTCAGCGACGCGCAGGAAAAGATCCGCTTTGCCAAGGATCAGCTCGCAGGCAAGGAAATGCAGGTCGGACGCTACTATCTTGAGCGCAAGGACTATCTTGCAGCCATTTCGCGCTTCCGCATCGTCGTGGAGCAATATCCCACGACGAACCAGATCGAGGAAGCTCTGGCACGCCTGGTGGAAGCCTATTATGCGATGGGCATCGTTCCGGAAGCGCAGACGGCAGCTGCCGTTCTCGGCCACAACTATCCGGACAGCCGCTGGTATGCCGATTCCTACAAGCTGCTGAAGAAGGGTGGCGTGGAGCCGAGCGAGAACTCCGGTTCGTGGATTTCCAGAGCGGGCAAGAAACTTCTTCTTGGGACGTGAGATTGAGCGAAGATGCTGATCCAGCTTTCGATCCGCGATATCGTTCTGATCGAGCGGCTGGATCTTGCCTTCGAGTCCGGTCTCTCGGTTTTGACCGGCGAAACGGGTGCAGGCAAATCCATTCTGCTTGATAGTCTGTCGCTGGCCCTTGGCGGGCGCGGCGATGGAGATCTCGTGCGCCATGGAGAGGATCGCGGCCAGGTGACTGCGGTCTTCGATGTTGGCACGCAGCATGCGGCCCGCAAGCTCCTGCGCGACAATGGCATCGATGACGATGGCGACCTGATCTTTCGCCGCGTCCAGTCGGCCGACGGCCGCACCAAGGCCTTCGTCAATGATCAGGCACTGAGCGTGCAGCTCATGCGCCAGGTAGGCCAGCTCCTCGTCGAAATTCATGGGCAGCATGACGACCGCGCGCTGGTCGATACCGACGCGCATCGCATGCTGCTGGATGCCTTCGCGGGCCTCGCCGAAGAGACCCAAGTTGTTGGCAGGCTTCACAAGGTTTGGCGCGATACCGAGCGGACGCTGAAGAAGCAGCGTGAGCAGGTGGAGAAGGCGGCGCGCGAGGCGGATTATCTGCGCGCTTCCGTCGAGGAGCTCGAGAAGCTCTCACCGCAGGATGGCGAAGAGGATGATCTGGCAGAACGCCGCGCGCGGATGATGAAGGCCGAGCGCATTGCCGGCGATATTGCCGAAGCCTCCGAGTTTCTGAACGGCAACGCGTCTCCCGTGCCGCATATCGCCTCGCTGGTGCGAAGGCTGGAGCGCAAGAGCCACGAGGCTCCGGGCCTGCTTGAAGACACCGTAGCGTTGCTTGATGCGGCGCTGGATCAGCTTTCCAATGCGCAGATGGAAGTCGAGGCCGCACTCCGCAAGACCGAATATGATCCGCGGGAGCTGGAGCGGGTCGAGGAACGTCTGTTCGGGCTACGGGGAGCCTCGCGCAAATATTCCGTGCCGGTCAGCGAGCTTCCGGCATTGGCCGTGAGAATGATCTCCGATCTTGCCGATGTCGATGCCGGCGAGGAAAGGCTGGCGCGCCTGGATAGCGAACTGGCTGTCGCCAAGGCGGACTACGATGCCGCTGCGCGCAGCCTATCCGACAAGCGTCATCACGCTGGCGCGGCGCTTGCCGCCGCGGTCATGGCGGAATTGCCGGCACTGAAGCTTGAGCGGGCGCGTTTCATGGTGGAAATTACCAGCGATCCGGACGCCGGCACGGCTGACGGTATCGATGTGGTCGAGTTCCACGTTCAGACCAACCCGGGCACGCGTCCGGGCCCTATTACCAAGGTCGCTTCCGGTGGCGAGCTGTCGCGTTTCCTGCTCGCGCTGAAAGTGGCGCTTGCCGATCTCGTCTGCGCCGACCCTGGTGTTCGACGAAATTGATACCGGTGTTGGCGGTGCGGTGGCCGATGCCATCGGCCAGCGGCTGAAGCGGCTCTCCGATCGGGTCCAGGTGCTATCCGTTACCCATGCACCGCAGTCGCGGCGCGCGATGCGACCCATCTCCTGATCTCCAAAGGGCCAATCGCGGATGGCTCGGAAAAGATCTCGACACGCGTTGCGACCATGGAGCCGAAGGATCGCACTGAAGAAATCGCCCGCATGCTTGCAGGCGCTTCGGTGACGGAAGAGGCGAGGGCGGCTGCAAAGCGGCTGCTGGCTGGCAACGGCTGATTGCCGGGATAATTCGTCAAATGCCTGTTACCGGGCTTTGCTAGACGACGTCGCATTTCTGTTGAGAAGGGTTTTTACGTGAGGCTTTGGGGCAGCATTGTCGCCATCTTTTTTGGAGCACTTTCCATTCAGGCAAGTGCTGCGTCTTTGCAGCCACAACCGAAGGCCGTTCCCGTGTTTTCTCAGACCGGGCCCGATGCTGCGGATTATGGCGAGAAGCTCGGTTATCCCGTCGGTCTGCCGTTCAAAGACCAGCCCCACATGGTCGGCAATTACACGCACGCGGACCGACTTTGGCCGACGCACACGGTAGCCGCCGCCGAACAGCCATCGACGCTATTGCGAGCACCGGCCGAGCTTTCGACCAGCTTCAAATTTGGTACCGAAACCACTTCGTTGATGAAGTATCTCGACACCAATCCAACGACTGGGCTGCTGATTGCGCACAACGATGTGATTCTGTTCGAACATTACCAATATGGCCGTACCGATCAGGACCGCTTTCTCTCCCAATCCATGGCAAAGACCTTGACCGGCATGCTCATTGGAATTGCGATTTCCGAGGGCGCCATTCATTCGATCGACGATACCGTGGAGACCTATGTACCGGAGCTGAAGGGCACGGAAATGGGCGTAACGCCGATTCGTGCGCTGCTCCATATGGCTTCCGGCATCGCCTTTACCGAAAACTTCGGCACACCTCAGGATGCGGAAAAGCTTCGCAACTCATTGCTCGGCCCGGAACAGCTCAATCCGATTGCGGCGGTTACGAGGTTCAACAAGCGGGTTGCCGCTCCCAACACCGTTTGGCACTACAGCAATCTGGACACAGAGGGGTTGAGCCTGGTGCTGACCCATGCCACACACATGACGATGGCGGAGTATCTTCAATCCAAGATCTGGCAGCCGATGGGCGCGGAGGCGAGCGCGAATTGGCAGGTTGACAGCACTGGTCAGGAGGTCGGCTATTGCTGCTTCAGCGCGACGCTTCGCGATTATGCTCGTTTCGGCATGCTGCTCGCCCATGACGGCGCCTGGAACGGCCGACAGATCATACCGCGTCAGTGGCTGCTGGATGCCACACAGCCTGCGACGCAAGGTTCATTCCTCGCAGTCACCCAAGAAGCTCACCCCTGGGGTTACGGCTATCAAACCTGGCTGATGCCGGGTCCGCACAGAACATTCTTCATGGACGGCCTGGAAGGGCAGCGCATACTTGTCGATCCGACGACGCATGTGGTGCTCGTCCACACCGCCGTACGTACGAAGATGCATGGAATAGGGAATGCCGAGTTGGTCGAGCTTTGGTCCAGCATATTGAAACAGTTTGCGAGCAACTGAGCGGTCTTTCTGGCCGTGATGGCAAAGCGATCCCGATGATCGCTTGTGGTGCAAAGTTGCCTTGGACACCACCGTTCCTGTGATTGTCGTCTGCGATCGAATTTCAAAGTTTTTCTCTTGGTATTTGCGCGTCCCGAGTGGAAAACCGCTTCGCACTTTTCCTCGAAGTGCTCTAAAACATCTTCAAAATCGGGGAGTGTCGATTCATGAGCACCGAACAGAAACCGGTCGAAGATCTGACCGAAGAGGAAGCGGCCGCTGCACTTGCCTATCTGGCTGCGGAGATCGCGCGTAATGACGCGCTTTATCATGCCAAGGACGCACCAGAGATTTCAGATGCCGATTACGATGCGCTGAAGCGGCGCAACGATGCCATCGAGGCGCGGTTTCCGGAATTGATTCGCGCTGACAGCCCGTCGCGGCGCGTGGGCGCCGCACCATCGGAAACCTTCGCTCCCGTCGTCCATGCCCGGCCGATGCTGTCGCTCGACAATACGTTCTCACAGGAAGACGTCGAGGATTTCGTCGCAAGCGTCTATCGCTTTCTCGGCCGCTTGCCCGACAATTCGATTGCCTTTACCGCCGAGCCGAAGATTGACGGGCTGTCAATGTCCATCCGCTATGAGAATGGTCGGATGGTGAGTGCTGCAACGCGCGGCGATGGCACGACCGGCGAGAATGTTACCGCCAATATCAGAACCATCAAGGAAATCCCCCAGACCCTGCCAGCGGGCGCGCCTGATGTCGTCGAGGTGCGCGGTGAGGTCTACATGGCCAAGAGCGACTTTCTGGCGCTTAACGCCCAGATGGAGGCAGAGGGCAAGCAGACCTACGTCAACCCGCGTAACACCGCGGCGGGCTCGCTCCGCCAGCTCGATGCGAAGGTGACCGCAAGCCGCAAGTTGAAGTTCTTTGCCTATGCCTGGGGCGAAATGTCGGAAATGCCGGCCGATACGCAATTTGGCATGGTGCAGACTTTCAAGGCATGGGGTTTCCCGATCAATCCGCTGATGGAGCGGCTGAATTCGGTCGCTGACATTCTCGGCCACTATCAGGAGATCGGCCTGCAGCGGCCCGATCTCGATTATGACATCGACGGTGTCGTCTATAAGGTCGACAGTCTGGAGCTGCAGGGCCGCCTCGGTTTCCGTTCGCGTTCACCGCGCTGGGCGACGGCGCACAAGTTCCCGGCGGAGCAGGCATTCACGCGGCTGGTCGGCATCGATATCCAGGTCGGGCGTACCGGAGCGTTGACGCCGGTGGCGCGGCTGGAGCCGATCACCGTCGGCGGTGTCGTCGTTACCAATGCGACGCTGCACAATGCCGACTACATCAGGGGTATCGGCAACAAGGGCGAGCCGATCCGCGATGGCCGCGATATCCGCGTTGGCGATATGGTGATCGTGCAGCGTGCCGGCGATGTTATTCCGCAGATCGTCGATGTCGTCATGGAGAAGCGCGAGCCGTCTAGCGTATCCTACGAGTTTCCGAAGGTGTGCCCGGTCTGCGGCAGCCATGCGGTGCGTGATATCAACGAGAAGACCGGCAAGATCGACGCCGTGACCCGCTGCACCGGCGGTTTCATCTGCCGGGCGCAGGCGACGGAGCATCTCAAGCATTTCGTTTCGCGCAATGCCTATGACATCGAGGGGCTGGGTTCGAAGCAGATTGATTTCTTCTTCGAGAGCGAGGACCCCGCGCTGCAGATCAGGATTGCGCCTGACATCTTTACTCTCGAAAAGCGTCAGCAGTCGTCGCTCGCCAAGCTTGAGAATATTGACGGCTTCGGCAAGGTCAGCGTCGGCAAGCTTTACGCGGCGATCAACGAACGGCGTGAGATTGCGCTCCATCGTTTCATCTTCGCGCTGGGCATCCGCCATGTGGGCGAGACGACGGCCAAGCTGCTCGCACGTTCCTACGGCACTTATGGGGCTTTCGAGGCGGCGATGAAGGAGGCGGCCCCGCTGGCGGGCGATGCCTGGAGCGACCTCAACAATATCGAGGGCATCGGTGAGGTGGTGGCGCGCACGCTTGTTGAATTCTACAAGGAGCCCCGCAATACCGAGGTGATTGCAAGGCTGCTGGAGGAGGTCCAACCTCAGGAAGCCGAACAACCGGTGACCTCAGGCAGCCCCGTCGCGGGCAAGACGGTGGTTTTCACCGGTTCGCTCGAAAAGTTCACCCGCGATGAAGCCAAGGCCAAGGCGGAGAGCCTGGGCGCCAAGGTTTCCGGCTCGGTCTCGAAAAAAACCGACATCGTCGTGGCCGGACCGGGCGCGGGTTCGAAGCTCGACAAGGCGCAGGAATTCAATGTCCAGGTCATGACCGAGGACGAGTGGCTCGAGCTCATCGGCGGGTGAGGAGAACGGCGGTAGCGTAATCCGCCGCTCTCATATCGCTCAGAATCTCAGCCGCGCCATCGTGAACGCATCGACATATTCGCCGTTGCGGAACGCAAATGCGCGCAAGCGTCCTTCGGTTTCGAAACCGAATTTCTCGTAAAGGCCGATTGCCGGGGCATTATCGACGTAGACGGTCAGTTCCAGCCGTTTGAGCGCCAGCCAGTTGTCGGCGGCGTCGACGAGCGCGGCCATAAGTGCCGAGCCGATACCGCAGCCGGTGAAATCATCGTGCACGCCCATGCCGATCTGGCCGATATGAGCTCGTCGGCCGGAAAGCCGCCTCAGGTCGGCACTGCCGACGACTTGCCCATCCACTTCCGCAACAAGGCGGGTTGCGTAGAGATCCTGCTTGTCCAGCCAGCGCCGCGTCTCCTCGACGCCTTGAAAGGGCAGGCGGAGTGTGCCGGCGCGGAAACCGGGGAGATTGGCGATGGCCGCGATTGCCTCGGCATCGGCCGGGTGGGTTGCGCGAATCGCCACTGGGCCGACCTTGGCGGGTCGTCGTTTGGCAGGTTCTTGCTCTTTGAAAGACATGTGCTCTCCTTGATGTGGGGGAGGAGAGCAAGGCGTTTTCAACCCTGCTCGCCTAGGCAGGGTTGAGATGGATGCGGCTACTTCAACGCAACACGCCGTCCACTCGCCCTGCGAAGGGGGAGATGGTGTGAAGGTGCGTTACCATGGTGCGGTTTGCGATCATGGTTGGATGATCCAACGCGATGCGACCATTGTCAATCGCGCCTCTCCCAAATTGCGTCGACTAAGCGACCGCGCGCTGAGTGCGCAGGATTGTCGTTTCCCAGGATATTGCTTGACAGGCAACCATTTGGTTGCTTATAAACTCGATAATAGGCAACCAAATGGTTTCGTATCTGTGGATGATGATGCAGTCTTCAAGGCGCTGGCGGATGCCAGCCGTCGGCAGTTGCTCGACAGGCTCTTTGAGCGCAACGGGCAGACGCTGAACGCGCTCTGCGAGGACTTGGCGATGACGCGTCAGGCGGTCGCCAAGCATCTCGCCATTCTGGAGGAGGCCAAGCTGGTGTCCTCCGAGAAACAGGGCCGGGAGAAGCTGCATTTCATCAACGCGGTGCCGATCAACGGCATTGCCGAGCGCTGGATCAACAAGTTCGAGCGCCGACATCTGAGTGCGCTTTCGGCGCTGAAGAAGGCGTTGGAAGACGAGGGCGGCCAATAAACGTCCCGCGAGCAATTATTGAAACAAGGAGAAATGACATGACCGAAAGCAAGTTCGTCTACGTCACCTTCATCCGCACCACTCCGGAAAAGCTCTGGTCGGCGCTGACTACACCGGAATTTATCAAGCAATATTGGTTCGACATGGTCCATGAGACAGAGTGGAAGGTCGGGTCGCCATGGAAGATGCTTTTTCCGGATGGCAGGGTCGCGGATGCCGGCGAGATCGCGGAATTCGATCCGCCTAAACGCCTCGCTTTCAAATGGCGCAACGAATGGCGCCCGGATCTGAAGGACGAGGGCTGGTCGCGCTGCGTGATGGAACTGGAGCCGGCGGGCGAGGCCGTGAAGCTGACCGTTCGTCACACAATCGAGGTCGAGAACTCGAAGTTCATCGACGCCGTATCAGGCGGTTGGCCAAAAATCCTGTCGAATCTCAAGTCGCTTCTGGAAACGGGAGCGGTGGCGATGAGCCAGAAATGAGGCGGGCACGCCGTGCCTCCGTTGCAGGCGTTGCCTAATCAAGGGTAATGCCTGCGATTTCGCGCATCAGGCACGCGGTGTGGAGAAGAGCAAACCTATCTTGCATCCCCCGTAGGCCATCCTACCTTAGCCAAGCCGCTTTCGCTCCCGGCGGCTCTATTGGAGGATGATCGATGCATTCAGCGAAGTTCTTTGCCGCGATTGCCGCGTCTTTTTTGGCCGTGGCGCCTGTTTCCGCGTCCGCCGAGGTTGTTGGCAAGGTTGGCGTGGACTGGACGGGCAATGATATTCTGGTCGATGCCGTGCCTGATCCCGGGGTGTCTGGCGTCACCTGCCACGTCACCTATTTCGATCGCAGCGTCATTGACCGCTTACGCAAGGGCAACTGGTTCGAAGATCCCTCCAACAATTCCATCGATTGCCGCCAGACCGGGCCGATCGAGATCGGCGATATCAATCTGTCGCAGAGCGGCGAGGAAGTGTTTCGCGCTGGGCTGTCGCTCATCTGGAAGAAGCTGGTGGTGACGCGCATCTACGACAAGAAGAACGATACGCTTGTCTACCTCATCCACTCGCGCCAGTTGACGAACGGTTCGGCGAAGATGGCAATTTCGACGATACCCCTGTTCGGCCAAAATGTTAGCTGGAAAAACGGCAAGCCGAAATAACGCTACCAGGATACCTCAACGGCAACCGAGGGAAGGGTAATACCAAAAAAAGTCTTACTCTTGAGTTGTCTAATTCCCTCTGGTTGCTTTCGGTTTGCACCTTTTTGATGCAATTTCGAAAGCGAACAGGGGAGTGAATCTCCCGCTTGTTCACGGCCTGCATGACTGGCGCGTTGGCTACACCCCTGCCAATGCTGGTCAGCTAGAAAATCGATCGCCCTGAAGCCGAGGCTCCAGGGCGATTTTCTTTTTGGGCTAATGCATTGAAATCAGGCGGCTTGTGCCAGCTGATCCGCAATGATCGTGTCGAGGTTGAGGAAGCAGACCATCGATTTTTCCAGCGCCACGATGCCGCGGCAGAAGGCGCGCTGCGCCTCCGGAATGATTTCCGGCGCCGGTTGCAGATCTTCGCTCTTGATGGTCATCATGTCCGAGACTTGCTCGACCAAGAGGCCGACAAGCTTGCCGGCGATATCGGTGACGATGATCGCCGAACGCTCGGAGGGCTCCGTCATCTTCATACCGAGGCGGCAGGCCATGTCGATGACCGGAATCACCGCACCGCGCAGGTTGATCAGGCCGAGCACGTAAGGCGGCGTGTGCGGCATCGGCGTTACGGGTGCCCAGCCGCGGATTTCGCGGATGGCCATGATGTCGATGCAGAACTCCTGATCGCCGAGGTGGAAGGAGACGATTTCCAGATAGGCGCCGGATTGCTTGATGGCGTTCGTCATGAGTATGGACTTCCCGTTTGGCGCCGATGGCAAACGACGCTAGCGATTGAAAAGAGAGATCGGCTGGAGCGGCTTGGGCAGCGGCAGCGTCCGGTGCTTAGGCTGGTAATGCCTGGCTGCTCCGGCGGGCGTCATGCCCTTCTGAAAATCGGTCTGCCGCGCGTTTCGGCGGCGGTCGAAGTCGTGTTCGACATTTGATGCAGATGTTCGCGCGGACAGGTTAGGATTACTTTAACACTGAAGCAGAATTCGCCTTGAGCGACTTGCGAAATCATATTGGTAGAACAGTTAAGTTCTCTGGGGATCGAGCCGACTGCTGCGACGATTTCGGCCTGCCCGGAACATCTTCTTGAATTGCGTCCTCCACTTCGAGCCGTTACACCGGCTGGGAGACCGACCGTACCGCCTTTCAGGTGCCGTCGCCGGGGTAGGATGAGGAATGGCAGTCATGAGAAGTGTGCGCATTGGTGTCTGGGTAGTGGTGTTGATCATTGCCGGCGTATTGGGCTGGCTGAGTTTCGGGGGCAGCAAGGCGCCGCAGGTGGCTGCTGAGGGACCCTATGGCGTGCCCTTCACGCTGGTCTCGCAGAGTGGCAAGTCGATCAACGAGCAGGCGTTTCGCGGCAAGCCTTCGGCGGTGTTCTTCGGCTACACGCATTGTCCCGATGTCTGTCCGACAACGCTGTTTGAGCTCAACAGCTGGCTGGAGAAGGTCGACCCCGATGGCACCAAGCTCAATGCCTATTTCGTGACTGTCGATCCGGAGCGCGACACGCCTGAGATCATGGACCAGTATGTGTCTAACGTCTCCAAGCGGATTACCGGCATTTCGGGCGATCCGGCCAAGGTGATGGACATGGTCAAGGGCTACCGTGTCTATGCCAAGAAGGTGCCGACCGACGACAAGCAGCCCAACGGCGACTATACGATGGATCACACCGCTTCGGTCTTCTTGCTGGATTCGTCGGGCGGCTTTGCCGGAACCATCGCCTACGAGGAGGATCCGGATGTGGCTGTGAAGAAGCTGGAGAACCTCATCAAGAAGGGGTAGGGGCTTAGATGGGTGAGAGGATCGGCGGAGAGGCGACATTCAGATCGATTCTGATTGCCGGAGCAGGGCCTGTTGGCCTCACTGCTGCGCTCGAACTCGCCCGGCGCGGCTTCACCCCACGGATCATTGATGATGGTCCTGGCCCGACGCCGGTGGAAGAGAGCCGGGCTCTGGGTGTCAATGCCCGGACGTTGACGCTGCTTTCCCCGTCCGGTGTCGCAGAGCGCATCGTCGAAGCTGCGCAATCGATCGACTGTTTCCGTGTCCGCGCCGGTGAAAGAACTCTCTTCGAACTGGATGCAAGCCAGGTGAAGGGCCGGTTCAGCGCCATTCGCGGTCTGGCTCAGGGGCAGACGGAGCGTTTGCTTCTGGAGGCGCTGTCGACTTATGGCATTGTGCCGGAGTGGCAGACGGCGATCGTTGCGGGCGAAATCGCCGATTTCCGGAAGCCAGAGGTTACAGTTCGGCGGCCTGACGGCGCTATGGAAACGGTTCGGCCTGATATTCTGGTGGGTGCTGACGGCGCCCATTCCGTCGTTCGTAAGGCTCTCGGTGCGGGTTTTCCGGGCGAGGCGCTGGAGGCCTATTTCTATCTGGTTGATTTTCGCTATTCAGGCCAGATCGATACGCATTTCGGCGAGGTTTCGATCTTCGATCCGGGCATGATCGGGCGCCTGCCGGTGGCATCGGATGTCATTCGCTATATCTCGACGCTGGAAGATTTCGAAAGCCGTATCGTTCATCCGGCCACCATTGCCGAAAGGCTGTGGGCTTCACAGTTCCGCATTCATTTTCGTCACGTCGAGCCTATGGCCAAAGGCAATGTCTTTCTGGCCGGCGATGCCGCGCATATCCATTCGCCGGCCGGTGCGCGCGGCATGAATCTCGGTATCGAAGATGCCTGCTGGCTTGCCTGGCTCATTGCGGAAGGCCGCGAACAGGAGTATTCGGCGCTGAGAATTCCCGCCGTGAAGCAGGTGTTGAAACAGACCTATGGCCTGACGCGGCTGATTACCATGACAAATCCGCTGGCGATCGCGATGCGCAATCTCATTGCACCGCTGGTCCTGCGCTTCGGCCCGGCCAGGCGGGTTTTGCTTCGAAGCGTGGCTGGTTATGATACCCCAAAGCCGCCTTGGATCGATTGGGCCGAGTAAGACAAGAAAGAGCGACGAGTTGAGTGAAATCCGCCTTTATGTGACGACGACCGAGAAGAAGGCCGAACAGGTCCTCGATCTGATGACGCCCGTTTTCGAGGACGAGGAACTGCCGATCGCGACCAGCGAGATCGATGAGAAGAGGGACATCTGGGAAACCTCGATCTATCTCTATGCGGAAGATGAAGACGATGTTCGTCCTCGCTTCGCAGCCTTGCTGGAGCAGGCTTTTCCGGAACTTGCCATCGAAAAGGAAATCATTCCCGACGTCGACTGGATTGCGAAGTCGCTGGAGGGATTGAAGCCGGTTCGCGCCGGACGCTTCCTGGTGCATGGTTCTCACGATCGGGACAAGGTCGGTTCGAGCGATATCGCCATCGAGATCGATGCCGGACAGGCGTTCGGCACAGGGCATCACGGTACGACGGCGGGTTGCCTGGAAACCATCGAGAAGGTTCTTGCCAGCCGACAGGTCCGCAATGCCCTCGACCTCGGTACCGGCAGCGGCGTGCTGGCGATCGGAGTGCGTAAGCTGCGTAATATTCCAGTCCTGGCGACCGATATCGACCCTATCGCCGTCCGTGTCGCGCGCGAGAATGTCCGCCGCAACGGCATAGCCTCCGGCATCGCGCTGGAAACGGCACCTGGCTTTCACTCGACGGCCTTTTCGCGTCACGGACCGTTCGATCTGATCATTGCCAATATTCTTGCGCGTCCACTGATCAAGATGGCGCCGCAGCTTGTGGCACATCTGGCGCCGGGTGGCTCTGTCGTCCTGTCGGGCATTCTCGCCGAGCAGCGCTGGAAGGTTCTTGCGGCCTATAATGGTGCGAAGCTCCGCCATGTGCGCACAATCTGGCGCAACGGCTGGGTGACCATCCATCTTGACCGGCCTTGAGCCGGTCATCCGTCTTTGCGGAAAACAAAAAAGGCGGTGCCGAGGCACCGCCTTGAGATCGGCCTAGACCGATCTTGCCCGCGAGCGTGTGGAGGAGTGCTCAAGCGGGCTCTAGCGTTCTGATCATTATCCGGGGAGGGAGGAGGAGAACCGGATCGCGATCTGGTGAACGCATAGCTGATAACTGTTAGTGGCGATCACCACGGCTTGCGCCGATTGCCTTCGACGTTTCGACCTCGAGCTGACGAAGCGAGCCGACAGAGTGGCGTACGGTGCGACGCTCGCCAGCCAGCGCCGGGCTAACATATGCGGAGCGAGAGATAGGCATTGTCTTTAGTCCTTTTCGGTTGGGTTCTTCGTGAACCCCGTTTGATGTGGCGGATATAGCGACTCGTTCGCTTGCGTGGCAGGGGGGAGGCTTCATGGGAGCTATGCGCGATATGCATATTGCCTGCCGTGAAGATGTCATATTTGATCTATCATGCTCACGAAATGGGCGGATTCGTTAACGGCGCCTATGGCGAGCCTAGCAGCACGGCAGGCTTGAATCGCCACATCACCGACAGTTTTCGCTCTCCCCCGAAAATCACGTCGCACTTCCTGCAATCATGTTCTAACATACTGGCACTATTCAGTTTCACGGATTCCCACCAGTCTTGGATTAAGCCATGTTCCAGTCTTTCGACGTCACTTCCACCCCGCAATTCGGCCGCGAACGGGTCGCTGGGCTGCGCAATGCCTTTGGCGATCTCGGTATTGACGGCTTCCTGGTGCCGCGTGCCGACGAGTATCAGGGCGAGTATGTGCCCAAATGTTCAGAGCGGCTCGCCTGGCTCACAGGCTTCACTGGATCGGCGGGTGTTGCACTTGTGACACACACGCAGGCCGTGGTTTTCGTGGATGGCCGCTATGTGACGCAGCTTGCCGAGCAGGTGGACCGCAGCGTCTTCACCGGTGGCGATCTGGTGAACGAGCCACCGCATATCTGGCTGCCGCGCCATGCCAAGAAGGGATTCCGGCTCGGGATTGATCCTTGGCTGCATACCGGCGCCGAAGTCCGCCGGCTGGAAAAGGCGTTGAGCGAGATCGACGGCAAGCTGGTCTTTCTTCCCCATAATCCCCTCGACAAGCTCTGGAGCGACCGACCCGCAGAGCCGCTTGGCGGCGTCATTATCCAGGATATCGCCCAGGCCGGTATATTGGCGAAGGACAAGCTCGCGACGATTGCAGCCAGTCTCAAGGAAAAGAACCTCAAGGCGGTATTGATCACCGATCCGTCTTCGGTTGCCTGGATCTTCAATATTCGCGGCAGCGATGTGCCGCATACGCCGCATCCGCTGGCGCGCGCCATCATTCATGCCGAAGGCGAGGCCGAACTCTTTCTCGACAAGCGCAAGACCAAGGTCGAGGCCGAAGCCTATCTCACCCAAATCTGCAAGCAGCTGCCGCCGTCCGAGCTGGCCAGGCGGCTGGCTGCCGCGGCCGCAAGTGGCGGGCGCATCCTGGTCGATCCGGATCTCGCTTCCTATGCGCTGACCGATATCATCCGTCATGAGGGCGGCGAAGTCGTCGAGGGCAATGATCCCGCCAAGCTGCCGCGCGCCTGCAAGAATGCCGCCGAGATCAACGGATCGGCTGCCGCACATCTGCAGGATGGCGCCGCCATGGTGGAATTCCTTTACTGGCTCGAAACCAGCAAGCCGGGCACGGTGACGGAGATTGCCGCCGCCGAGCGTCTGGAAGCCTGCCGCGCCCGCGTCGGCCAGAGCATGCAGAACCCGCTGAAGGACATTTCCTTCGATACGATCTCGGGCGCGGGCGAGCATGCGGCGATCATGCATTACCGCGTGACGACGGCTAGCGACCAGCTGATCCAGGCCGGTGAGCTTTTCCTGATCGATTCAGGCGCTCAGTACATCAATGGCACGACGGATATCACCCGCACGGTCGGCATTGGTGCTGTCTCGGAAGAAAAGAAGCGTCTCTTCACGCTTGTGCTGAAGGGAATGATCGCCATCAGCACGGCGCGCTTCCCCAAGGGCACGCGTGGCTGCGATCTCGATCCGCTGGCGCGCATTGCGCTGTGGAAGGCGGGCGTCGATTTTGCCCATGGCACCGGCCATGGCGTTGGCTCATATCTCTCGGTGCATGAGGGGCCGCAGCGCATCGCGCGGCTCGCCTTGCAGGAGTTGCTGCCCGGCATGATCCTGTCGAACGAGCCCGGCTATTATCGCCCTGGCCATTTCGGCATCCGCATCGAGAACCTGATCTACATTCGCGATCCGGAGGAGATCGAAGGCGGCGATATGCCGATGCTCGGCTTCGAAACGCTGACCTTCTGCCCGATCGATCGCAGCCTGGTCCTCGTGGAACTGCTGACGCACGAAGAGCTGCATTGGCTGAACGAGTATCATGTGAAGACGCGCGAAGCGCTGATGCCCCTCATCCATGATGCGGACATTCGGGCATGGCTGGAGAATGCGACGCTGGAACTCAGCCACTAAAAGGTAATGCCATCCCGCTTTCACCTGAGAGCGGGATGGCATTACGACGGGTTAGGTGCCGATCGAATGTCGCCACGCCATCACGACGATCCATCCCGCGACCAGCATGTAGGTCGAGGGGTAGCGCAGGCCGACGAGAAGCGCGGCAAGCAGCCCCACCTTGGTATCCCATCCTCCGATGAAGAAGGCCGGCGCGACGAGCGTCGTCAGCACCGCTGCGGGTACGGCATTCAGCGCGGCTTCGACGCGCGGCGGAATGCGGGTCATCTTGACGATAAGGATATAGCCGCCGATGCGCGTGAGGAAGGTCACGATGGCGGCGGCCAGAATCAGCAGGACCATATTCGCGTTGAAATCGAACATGCTCAGACCTCGTGGTTTTCGCGAGCGAGATCGGGCTTGCGATTCGCCTTCACCGGCGGCAAGAACGCGGCGACGGCGACGCCTACCAGGGCGCCGATACTCACATGCCAGGGCGAGCCGATGTAGCGGTGGGCGATGGCCGATGCGGCGGCACTCGCCACCACCACCGGCAGGAAATTGTCACGTTTGCGGAAGCCGATGACAATGCCGAGGAAATAGATCGGCAGCAGGATATCGAGACCGATCGACCTGGGATCGCCGATAAGGCTGCCGAGCAGGCCACCGGCAAAGCTTGCCAGCACCCAGGGAATGTAGATCATCGTCGCGGAGCCGATATACCACGCGAAGGTTACGGGCTTGCCGCTTTCGTCGCGCTTGATCGTTTCGGCAAATTGCGGATCGACAAGGAAGAAGAAGGTGAGGAATTTTTCGACGAGCGAGAAGCTCCTGATATAGCGGGCGATCGCCGCCGAGTAGAGTACGTGGCGGAAATTGACTGCCAGGATCGACAACACGATCAGCCAGGCTTGGACGTTGTGACCAAAGAGATCGAGACCCACCATCTGGCTGGCGCCGGCATAGACCGTGCTGCTCATCAGCGTCAATTCGCCGACCGACATGCCCTGATCGCGCGCCAAGGCACCGAACAAGGCGCCGAAAGGTGCCGTTGCGAGGCCGACGGGGATGCCGCCCTTCAACCCGTCAATAAAATCCGCGCGACCCATCGTCCGCTCTGTCCTTTATGGAAAATCCGGTGCCTGGGCCCAGATGCTGTGTTTGCAGTTCCGGCACACAGATCGAGCGCGACTTACAACCGTGATCGCCGCTTGCGCATCTGCGCCCAAGCGCTGTTCAATGGCGGGAGCTGTAAGCCGCGCGCCAGGAGGCGGCAATTGAATTTACTTGATGGATCAATTGATTTCCTTGAAGCAGCCCCCAAGACTGCTCGCAAATCGGGAGATACGGAACATGCAGAAGATCACCTTCACCAAGGAAGAAAAGGCAGCGATCGTCGCGCGCATTCAGCGCTATTTCTCTGAAGAACTCGACCAGTCGATCGGCACATTGCCCACCGAATTTCTGCTGGATTTCTTCACCGCCGAGATTGGTCCCTATTACTATAATCAGGGTCTGCGCGACGCGCACGCGGCTCTGATGAGCAAGATGGAGGATTTCGGCGAGGCGATCTATCTGCTGGAGAAGGAGCCGCCCAAGGGCTGATCCGGCTTCATTTCTTCGGTTGAAACGTGTGCTCCAGGGCCGGGAAGCTGCGGGCTTTGACTTCGTCAGCATAGGCTTCCACAGCCTTCGAGATCGCCGGCGCCAATTCGGCAAAATGCTTGACGAAACGCGGCTTGAAATCGTTGAACAGGCCAAGCATGTCGTCGGAGACGAGGATTTGCCCGTCGCAGGCGGCCGACGCGCCGATGCCGATGGTGGGGATGGAGACTGCAGCGGTGATTTCGCGGGCGAGGGGTTCGATCGTGCCTTCGACAACCATCGCGAAAGCACCGGCCTCGGCAATCGCCCTGGCGTCGCGCCGGATCTTGTCTGCTTCCTTCTCGGAGCGGCCAAGCGAGCGGTAGCCGCCGGTGGTGTTCACGAGCTGCGGCATGAGACCGATATGGCCGAAGACAGGCACGCCGCGGGCTGTGAGGAAGGATACGGTCTCGGCCATCTCCTCGCCACCCTCGAGCTTCACGCCGTCGCAGCCGGTTTCCTTCAGGATGCGCGCGGCATTGCGAAAGGCCTGTTCCTTCGATTCCTGATAGGCGCCAAAGGGAAGGTCGACGATGACGCAGGCATGCTTGACACCACGCATGACGGCCTGGCCATGGGCAATCATCATTTCCATCGTGACGCCGACTGTGGTCTCCATGCCGTAGAGCACCATGCCGAGGGAATCGCCGACCAGCAGCAGGTCGCAGTGTGGATCAAGCAGCCGGGCGATGGGCGTCGTATAGGCCGTCAGGCTGACGATCGGTCGTGTGCCCTTCATCGCCTCGATGGTGGCTGTGGTGATGCGTTTGGTCTGTCCTACTGTGCTCATCTCATGCAGCCTTTTCGCCGGCAGCCTGCTTGCGGCCGATCACGCGGTTGTCGAGCAGGCGGGTGGAGCCGATGCGCACGAACAGGGCGATGAGCACAGGCTGGCCCTGAAGCTTCGTCAGTTGCTCCAGCGTGTCGGGATCGCGAACGGCGGCGACTTCAGCGGTTGCGAGCGGCTCGCTTTCGATGAAAGTTCGCAATGCCTCCTCGAATGCAGAGGGATCATCAGTGCCGAGATCATAGAGCCTTTCGGCTTCCGCCAGTGCCTGTGGGACGATAGCCGCCGCTGCCCGCTCCTCCTTCGAGAGGTACACGTTGCGGGAGGACAGAGCGAGCCCGTCCACATCACGGACTGTTGGTACCGGCACGACCCGAACCGGTTGCGCCAGATCCTCCGCCATGCGGCGGATGATCGCCACCTGTTGATAGTCCTTTTCGCCGAAATAAGCGCTGTCCGGCTGGACGATATTGAAGAGCTTGGTGACGACCGTTGCCACACCGGCGAAATGGCCGGGGCGCACCGCGCCTTCCAGTTCTGCTCCAAGCTTCGGCACGTCGACGACGGTTTCCATCAGGCGGGGATACATATCGCTGACGCCAGGTGCGAAGAGGAAATCGACGCCACCGTCTCGCAGCATGGCGCTATCGCGCTCAAGATCGCGCGGGTATTTCGCCAGATCTTCATTGGCACCGAATTGCAGCGGATTGACGAAAATGGAGGTGACGACGATGTCGTTCTCGGCTTTGGCGCGGGAAACAAGTTCCATATGCCCGGCGTGCAGATAGCCCATGGTCGGCACCAGGCCGATGCTCTGGCCGGCCTTGCGATGCTCGCCGAGCCTCTCACGCAGTGCCGCTATCGTGTTGATGACGTCCATCGTGGCACTCCTCCCGAGGCAGCGCCGCCCCACACCGCCCATTTCCATCCCATAATTTGGCGGCCCTTCTAACGTGTGCAGTGCAAAAAGGCAATTCAAGGGAACGAACGCTTCGTGTCTTGCCTGCGTCGCCCGCCGCTCACGGCTTCGGCAAGGTCGGTGCAGTGGCAGATTCTGCCGGAGCGGGAAATATATGAGGTTCTGCAGCCCAAAATGATATCGCTCTCCCAAGCAATGCCTGGGAGAGCGACAATGATACTGCTGGCTTATTTTGGGCTTATACCGATCGGGTCAATCCGCCGTCGACCTTGAGGTTCTGGCCGGTGATGTAGCCGGCCCCATCGGAGGCGAGGAAGGCGACGGTGGCGGCGATTTCGGCGCTGGTGCCGTAGCGCTGCATCGGCACGCTGTCGCGGCGCTCTTCGGTGGCGGGCAGGCTGTCGATCCAGCCGGGCAGCACGTTGTTCATCCGCACATTATCGGCGGCATAGGTGTCGGCGAATATCTTGGTGTAAGAAGCAAGGCCTGCGCGGAATACGGCCGAGGTCGGGAACATTGCGGAGGGTTCGAACGTCCAGGCCGTGGAGATGTTGACGATCGCGCCGGACTTCTGCTTCTGCATGATGGGGGCGACGAGCCGGACCGAGCGGATGACGTTCATCAGATAGACGTCGAGGCCGGCGTGCCATTGTTCATCGGTGATATCGAGGATCGGTGCGCGCGGGCCGTGGCCGGCGCTGTTGACGAGCACATCGATCCGTCCCCACTTTGCCATCGTCGCATCGACCAGGCGCTTGAGGTCGTCATTGGACTGGTTGGAGCCGGTGATGCCGATGCCGCCGAGTTCTTCTGCAAGAGCCTCGCCCTTTCCGGAGGACGAGAGGATAGCCACCTTGAACCCGTCGGCGGCGAGACGTCTGGCGCTCTCGGCGCCCATGCCGCTGCCGCCCGCGGTGATGATCGCGACTTTTTCTATTGACATATGCGTCTCCTCTTTGGTCTTGCCCGGATGGGCTGATTGCTTCAGACTTGCCGATGAAATATCATTTTCCTCGCACGAGAGCGAAGCAGTTGCACTCTTATTTGTCAGTAGAAAAACTATCGCATGAACGGCTCACTCGGTAAACTTCCCTCTCTGAACGGCTTGAAGGCATTCGAGGTGGCGGCGCGTCATCTGAGCTTCAGGGTGGCTGCCGAGGAACTCGGAGTTACCCAGGGTGCGGTGGCGCAGCAGGTCCGCGGGCTGGAGGCCGAACTTGGCGTAAAGCTGTTCGAACGGATGCCGCGAAGCCTGGTTCTGACCGGCGAGGGGCGCGGCTATATCGCCGATATCAGGCGCGCCTTTGAAATCATCGCCCAGGCGACTGGTGATCTCCGGCCGCAACCGGTCAGGCTCACCATCAGCACCACGCCGACATTCGCATCGAAATGGCTGATCCCACGTCTGCCGGATTTTACGAGCCGTCATCCCGATCTCGATCTTCATATCCTCGCCACCGAGCGCATGTCGGGGTTTCAGGCGGATGGAGTGGATCTTGCGGTTCGCTATGGGCGTCCGCCTTTTGGGCCGGGCTTGGCGACCGAACTGCTTTTCGAACAGGAAATTATTGCGGTTTGCAGCCCCGTGCTGCTGCGCGACCGAGAGCCGCCGAAGACGTCGGAGGAGCTTGCAGGCTATGCGCTCCTTCACGACGCCCATAATTCCTGGCCCGAATTCATCGATACCCATTTCGGAGGGGCGGCGCAGCCTTCCTACAAGGGGATCAGCTTCAACCAGACATCGCATGCGATAGAGGCTGCCATTGCCGGGCAGGGCATCGTTCTCGCCAACCGGGATTTCGTCGCACGGGATATGAAGGAAGGGCGTTTGACGCAGGTCGTTGAGGGTACGCTCGGCGGCTCTGCCGACTTCTATCTCGTCTGGCCGCGCTATCGTAAATCCCCTGCGATCGAGACCGTGATCGCCTGGATGAGCGAAGAGGCGAGGAGGAAATAACGGTGCAGGCCTGCCCAGGTCGGCACTGCTGGTCCAGGGCGAGCTTGCAGTCAAGCTCGATGTCTCCAGGCAGACTGTCAACGCCGTGGAGAACGAGCGCGACCATTCCAGCCTGCCGCTTGCCTTCGTCGTCGCTAGGGTTTTTGCCTTGCAGATCGAGGAGATCTTCGAAGAGTGAGGCCGCTACCTAATGACGAATGGCACTTGTCATCCTCTTCCGGAATCTTCCCTTTGGGATTAGCGCTTTTCTCAATCTTTTGCTGTTAGCTGGCTGCATGGCAAAGATCGTGGCATTGGCGGCATATTTCTATCAGGCAGCGGTGGCCTTCGGGCTGCTGATTGCGGTGGCGCATCTGCTTAAGCCTGCAGATTATGCTGCTTATTCACTCTTCATCACCATCAGCCAGTTTGCCGCGATCTTCTGCTTCGAGTGGGTCCGCTTCGCCTGCAGCCGCTTCTATCCAGGATCGACACCGGGAAGCGAAGCGCTTGAGCGGAAGGCTCTGGGCGTCGAGTTTGCGGCATGCGCGGCGATCTGCCTGATCGCGGCATCCGCGTCGATCTTCTTCTCGGTTCCGGGCGACATTGCCGTATTTGGAGGTCTGGTTGCTATTCTCCAAGGTGGCAGCGACCTGCATCTGACCATGCTGCGCTTCCGGCAGGAGTTTCGTGTCTTTTCCCGCCTGCAGGGATCGCGCGCCACCATTCTGGCGGTTGGCACACTCGCCGGTGCAATTGTGGCTCCAACCTTTGCTTCAACGGTCGCTGGCCTGTTGGCGGGCTATGTCACCTATGGTTTCTGGGCCGCATTTCTGACCCGCAACAGCCTGCGCGAAGCCGCAAGCTTCGAGCCGGTGTTGGTTCGCAAGCATTTCGTCTATGGCAGCGTCGCGGCCAGTGCATCGGTCATGGGTATGCTGGCGCCGCTCGGATTGAAGTCCATCCTGACAGCCACGTTGGGAGCAAGTGGAGCAGCCGGCGGGCTGCTGGCGCTCGATCTGCTGCAACGGCCGTTCGTGCTGATCGTTTCCGCCCTGCAGGCCATTCAGTATCCGGATGTGGTGGCCGCCTATGATCGTGAGGGGCCGACACCGGCTTTCAGGAAGCAACTCGGGGATTATTATTCGCTTCTGACCGGCCTTACGCTGATGACGGCGGCCGGTATCTTTGCATTGCTGCAGCCTCTGGGGCAGTGGGTCATTTCCGCAGGGCTCCGCACCGAGTTTCTAGCCGCTGCGCCTTTCGTCATCGGGCTTGCCACATGCCGCGCGCTGACATCCAATATGCTGCCGACGCCCGCCCATCTCAGGCATCGGTTGCTGGCAATTTTCCTGCTTGCGCTGCTCGATTGTGTGCTGTTGAACGCCGGCACCCTGGCGGGCGGCTATCTCGGTTCCTTCGGCGATGCGGAATTGATGGCGGGCGGCATGATCGGTGCGCTGATCGCGATGGCGATCGGGGTGAAGGTGCTGGTGTCACTGCCGTTCGATTTCGTTTGGCAGCCGGTCTTGCTCGCAGCCATTGGTCTCGCCGTGCCGGTGCTTGCGACGGCTGGCTTCCACTATTCGCTGTGGCTATCGGTGTCGGTCGGGGTGTTTGGCGGCGCGCTTTTCTGCCTGCTCGGCCTCTACAGCTACTTCGTGACGATGTTCCGGCGGCAAGTCCGGCCCTAGAGTTTCCTAGAGAGCTTCCAGCATGGCCAGTACACGGTCAGCGCTGCCATCCCAGGAAAAGCGGGTGACATTCTCATGGCCACGACGCCGCAGATCGTCGCGCAGGGCTTCATCTGTTGCAATTCTGCGCATGGCGACGACAAGCTCGTCCTGCCTGACGGGATCGAAATAGAGCGCGGCATCGCCGGAGGCTTCGCGAACGGCGGGGATATCGGCCGCGAGCACCGGGCAGCCCTGCGTCATGGCTTCCAGCGGCGGGATGCCGAAACCTTCATAGAGGCTTGGAAAGACGAAGGCTGTGGCATGGCGTTCCAGCGCGGCGATCTCTGCGTCCGTCAATCGGCCGGGAAAGAGCAAATGATCGTTCGACTGCGGGCCATCCGACTTGAACACGCTTGGGGCGGTGCCGCCAACCACCACGAGTTTCTGACTGATGTCGCCGAGCGCCTCGAAAGCGTGGATGGCGAAATCGAGATTCTTGTTCGGCTTCATCGTGCCGACGAGCAGGAAGAAGCCATTCGTCTTCAGTCCAAGCCGCTCGATGATGGTTTCATCCGGCTCGATGGCGGCAAAATGATCGACGGCGTTATAGACGACATCGATGCCAGCAGCAGGAACGCCGAAGACGGAGGCGAGCTCCTGGCGCGAGAACTCGGAGACGGTGCCGATCTTGGCGGTGCGGGTGAGCACGGTGCCGAGCGCGCCATGCAGAAGGCGGTAGCTGCGCTTGAAGGATTGCGGGTGGCGGAAGATGGTGACGTCATGGATGACGACCATCTGGCGGCGATGCAGGAGAGGCCCGCTGCCGCCGAAACCGATCAGCCTGTCGCCGCGCGAGCGTGAAAGCAGTGCCGTCTGCTCCCAGACATGGCCAGGGCCGGAGCCGAAGCTGTCGGTCTTTATTGCGGAAAGTCCAAGGTCTACGGGCGTATTGTTGGGCACGGCCAGCCGCCAGCTTGCGCCCTTCAATGCAGCGGGCACGGCGCCGGCAGCGATCTTGCGGTCGAGCGCAGCGTCAGCTCGCGGGCAAAGCGCTGCACGCCGGAAAGTGGCTGGCCGAGGAAACGCCCGTTTATGGTGATCGATTGCACGCGATAGGTCCCGAAATCTTATTGATCGGGAACAGCTTGCATGATTTTCCTTAGGGAAGGTTTAGCTCTGCGTACTTGATTTCAGGCGAGCGCGTCCGCACTGCTGACAATCGTGACACCACGCGTCCGCATTTCGTCGATAGCGGCTTTGACGCCAACCGGGTCGATGCCACGGCTTGCATCCTCGATGAAACGGATTTTGACGCCGGGTAGCATCTCGACTGCGTCGAGTGCCGAGAACTTCACGCAATAATCCGTTGCCAGACCGCAGAGATCGAGCTCGGTGACGCCTTCAGCGCGCAGATGTGCGGCAAGTCCGGTCAGCGCTGCCTGATCGTTGTCGCGGAAGGCGGAATAACTGTCGACGGCCGGGTTCTGGCCCTTCTGCTGGATGAAATCGATGCGATCGGTATGAAGAGCGGGATGGAATTGGGCGTCTTCAGTATTCTGGACGCAATGGTCCGGCCACATCATCTGCGGCTTGCCCGAGAGCATGCCCATCTCGAAAGGCTTCTTGCCGTGATGGGCCGAGGCGAAGCTGCCATGACCGGCGGGATGCCAGTCCTGCGATGCAACGATCAGATCGTATTTGCCGCTATCGATGAGCCTGTTGGCGACTGACACCACCTGATCACCGTCCGGGACCGGAAGATTGCCGCCGGGGCAGAAGCCGTTCTGGATGTCGATGAGCAGCAGTGCTTTCATGAGGCCTGTCCTTCCGTCCTTGTTGCACTGCACGATGCCAAGTGACGAGCTTTGGATCAAGCCTTTTGCGCCCCGCCGATCAAGGCAGCGAGGCGCGATGGTTTGCAAAGGCTTACGCGACGGGCTTGTGGCCCTTGAGGCCGTAGAAGGCGATGTAGACGTAGCAGATGATCGGCATCAGGAAGGCGAGGTGGATGCCGATGGTATCGGCAAGGCCGCCCTGGATCATCGGCAGGATGGCGCCGCCGACAATGGCCAGGCACAGGATACCCGAGCCCTGGCTCGTGTATTTGCCGAGACCATGCAGCGCCAGGCTGAAGATCGTCGGGAACATGATGGAGTTGAAGAGGCCGATCGCCAGTACGGACCACATGGCAACGTGGCCTGTCGTCAGCACGGTGACCGCGAGCAGGATGATGACCACGGCGGCATTGAAGGCGAGCGCCTTGCCATCGTCTACATGACGCATGATTAGTGCCCCGACGAAACGGCCGATCATGGCGCCGCCCCAAAAATAGGAGACGTAGTGAGCGGCATCCGCCTCGGAGAGGTGGGCAATATCCGGCTGGCTCAGGAAGTTGACGAGGAAGCTGCCGACGCTGACTTCGGCGCCGACATAGAGAAAT
This sequence comes from Rhizobium sp. P44RR-XXIV, assembly GCF_001999485.2. Taxonomy (NCBI): domain Bacteria; kingdom Pseudomonadati; phylum Pseudomonadota; class Alphaproteobacteria; order Hyphomicrobiales; family Rhizobiaceae; genus Rhizobium; species Rhizobium sp. P44RR-XXIV. The sequence continues at coordinate 365,723 of NZ_MPVZ02000028.1, forward strand.
ATGCCGACAGCGCCGAGCACGAGATGGCGATATTGCCAGGCAGAACCGCCGCCGCGCATCGGCTCGACGGTTTCCTCATCCTCGACCTCAGGCAGTTTCAGGGCCGCGAAGACGGCGGCCAACACCAGGAAGGCGACGGCAAGCAGCAGGTAGGGGAATTTCACTGCGCTGGCTTCGGCAAGTCTGATGGCGTCGAGCTGTTCCGGTGTGGCGTTGGTGGCGGCAACGGTTGCGGCCGACAGGATCAGCATGGCGCCGAAGAGCGGTGCGATCGTCGTGCCGAGCGAATTGAAAGCCTGTGTCAGGTTCAGACGGCTTGCGGCGGTATCGGGTGGTCCCAATACGGTGACATAGGGATTGGCGGCGACCTGGAGGATCGTGATACCGGTGGCAAGCACGAAGAGGGCTCCTAGGAAGAGTGCATAGACGCGATAGCTGGCGGCCGGGATGAAGAGCGCGCAGCCGACTGCTGCAATGGTAAGGCCGACGACAATGCCCCATTTATAGGTGATGCGCTTCACAAGCGCTCCAGCCGGCAGTGATACGATGAAGTACGCACCGAAGAAGCAGAGCTGGATCAGCATCGACTGGGTATAATTGAGCTGAAAGACGCTCTTCAGGTGCGGCACCAGAATGTCGTTCAGGCAGGTGATGAAGCCCCACATAAAAAAGAGTGAGGTGAGTGCGATAAGCGCGAATTGGTAGTTGCCCTGGCCTTGGCGTGCGGATGCACGCGCGCTGGTAGACGCAGAGCTTGTTGCTGAGCCAGCCACTTTTTTATCCTCGGTTCTAGTTTTACCAGGCTTCGCTGTTCGACCCGGGCGGTGAGCCCGAACGGGCCGAAAGACAGGCTGGTAGCGGCTTGCCGAGATATCGCGGGAGGTGCGGAATCCCGAAGCCACTAAGGTCGATATAATCGATTAGGCCTATATTGGTAGCATGCTAGCGATGCGGATTTTGCAGGGCAGGGTTGTTGGAACCGGGATGCGCTTACAGTAAAAGCCGGATCGCGTTGCAAACGTCTTTTTGAAGTCTAGCAGAGAATTTTGTCTGCCGCCCGATAAACTATTTTGATGCAGGATTTACGATGGATATGGCCGCGCCCGGCTATCGCGCGACCGAAAGACAAGGACATTCTCCGGACTTATGAGAAGGGCGACCGCCCACCGATCTCCCGAGCCGAAGGGCGGCATTCGCCCAGATCAATCGAACGCTAATCCTTCTTCCTTTATAGACTTCCGCACGGAGTCGCGCTGCCTCATGCGCTCATACCAGGCTTCGAGATTGCGCAGCCCGTCGAAGTGGATGCCGGCCTTGTAGTACGACTTGAGCCAGGCGGCCTGGCCCCAGCCGGTGAGCGCAAACAGATAGGCATCGGCAACCGTGAACCTGTCACCCATCAGGAAGGGGCGGTCGGCAAGATGCTCGTTGATCCATTGATATCGCGTCTCGAGTTTCGGCCTCGCGGTCTCGACATAGTTTCCCGCCAGCCGCGCATAGAGAAGGGGAATGAAGCCTTTGTGGATTTCAGTCGACAGGAAGCCCAGCATCTCCTGCAGCTTGTAGCGCTCCATCGTGCCGGCGGCGGCAGCCAGCCCGGATTCAGGCCTCAGATCCGCCAGATATTGAACGATGGCCGGCCCCTCCCGCAGGAGATTGCCATCGGCAAGTTCGAGAAGGGGGACATAGCCGTGCGGGTTGATGTCGTAGAAATTCAGTCCCGTCTCGGTCTTGTGGCTGGTGTGATCGACCTTGATCAGCTCCACGTCGAGGCCGAGTTCGTTGACGACAATATGGGGCGAGAGCGAGCAGCTTGCGGGCAGATAGTACAATTTCATCAGGGGTCTCCATGGTGTTTCCGGTGCCAGTTTTCGCTTGGAAAGGTGGTCGCCGATCCATGTAGTCCGATTGGTATGGAATAGTAAGAACGGAAAAGTTTGACATCTAGGTACAAAAATTATACCGGCATGCACATGAGGTATATCCGATGAAAAAGACCGTCACAGGCTGCTCCGTCGAGGAGGCGATGCATTTGCTGGGAGGCCGCTGGCGGCTGCTCATCGTCTCCTATCTGGTCGATGGTCCACAACGCTTCAACGAGTTGCGGCGACTGATGCCGGGCATTTCGCAGAGAATGCTGACCTTGGACCTGCGCGCGCTGGAGGAGGCGGGTCTCATCAAGCGCACGGTCTATCCGACTGTTCCCGTGAAGGTCGAGTATTCGCTGACTGAGGACGGATGCCGTTTGGAGAAGGTGGTGGCGGTGGTCAAGGAGTTTGGGCTGTGGCTGAAGGATCGGGCTGCGGCTTGAGTTTGGCTTTTCGCTTTGAGGGAGCGCATGGGAACAGGGAAGATATCGTGAGTTCCGAGTTTTTAACGGCGATGGACTACACGCTATATTTGGTATCGGCCCTGTAGGTAAACTCAATCAAAAATATACGCTCGCATCGATTGCATCCGGCGACAAATATAATATTGTTTTGTTGGGGATCGAATTTGGGAGCTAGTATGTCGTTCAAGGAACAAGTTGCGGAACTATCGAAGCGCGCGATTTCTGCGCAGAATATCGCTCTTACTGAAGAAGCGACAAAGAACGCTCTTGTTATGCCATTTCTGCGCACGCTTGGTTTTGATGTTTTTGATCCAACACAAATTGTGCCGGAATTTATAGCTGATGTTGGTTTGAAAAAGGGAGAGAAGGTCGATTATGCTGTAAAGATAAATGACCGGATTGAATTCATTCTGGAAGCGAAGGCTGTTAGTGCGAATCTTTCGCAGGCCCAATACAGCCAGCTTTATCGGTATTTTTCGACGACCGATTGCTCAATTGCGATCCTCACGAATGGCATACAAATCTGGTTTTTTACCGATCTTGATGCGCCCAACAAACTTGATAGCAATCCGTTCTTTAAATTCGATCTTTTCGACTACGACGATAACGATCTGAAGGAACTCGAAAAATTTCACAAAGAAAAATTTTCGATTGAAGACATTAAAAGCTCGGCCAGTATTCTCAAACGGATGAAGGCGACGATTAGCTGCATAGAAGCACAATTCAACGATCCTGATGACGAGTTCGTTCGGCTCATTTCAAAGGAAATACATGACGGCAAGCTCACTGCAACCGTCGTTGCTGAATTCAAGCCGATTATTAAACGGGCGTTCGAAGATCTCGTTCGTCAGAAAATCCAAAAGAAATTAAGTGCTGCATTCAACGAGAATGTGAATATTCCGACGATAAAGGACGTAGATTCGGTCACTCAAATCAATGACGAAGGCGACGGTATCGAGACAACCCAAGAGGAAATTGACGGATTTAATATTGTCAGAGCAATCGGAGCAGAACTGGCGGATGTCTCGCGAATTGTCATGCGTGATCAAAAATCCTATTGTGGCATCAATTTCGACGACAACAATCGTAAACCGATTGTCAGACTACATTTTAATTCCAAAACCAAATTTCTCACGATCTTCGATGCTGAGAAAGTTGGATCTCGGTTTGATATTACGCAAACTGCAGATATCTTTAAGGCCAAAGCGCAAATACACGCTGTAATCCAGTCGTACGTTGCTTCTTGATTCACACCCTCTCCACAAACCCATCCAGCACTCTTTTCTGCCCCGCCCGATCGAACTCAATCGTCAGCTTGTTGCCTTCGATCCCTGACACATTGCCGTTGCCGAATTTGATGTGGAAGACGCGGTCGCCGACCATGAACTTCGAAGGTTCGGCAGAGGTGGATTTGGCCACCAGCTCGCCGTCGATGGTGCGGGTCTTCGGGCCGCTTTCGCCATAGCCGATGCGTTCGACGGCGTGGCCGGAGCGAGAGCCCCAATTGTCGCGGGTGGCGTCAGTCTTGTTGGCCTGGGCGCGTTTCCAGCCTGGGGTCGAGTAGGAGTTGGCGAAGGGTTCGGCCTTGTCGAAGCGCGACTGGCCATAGCCGCCACGGCCGTAACCGCCGTAGGATTGCTCGACTTCGGCGACTTCGACATGGGTGATCGGCAGTTCGTCCAGGAAGCGCGAAGGGATGGTCGACTGCCATAGGCCGTGGATGCGGCGGTTGGAGACGAACCAGATGTGGCAGCGGCGCTTGGCGCGGGTGAGGCCGACATAGGCGAGGCGGCGTTCCTCCTCCAGGCCGGCACGGCCGCTTTCGTCCAGCGAGCGCTGATGCGGGAAAAGGCCTTCCTCCCAGCCGGGCAGGAAAACGGTTTCGAATTCCAGGCCCTTGGCGGAGTGCAGCGTCATGATCGAGACGGCATCGAGATTTTCGTTCTGCTCGACATCCATAACGAGCGCGACATGCTCCAGGAACCCGCGCATGGATTCGAAGCTGTCCATCGAGCGGATGAGTTCCTTCAGGTTTTCCAGCCGTCCGGGCGCTTCCGCCGATTTGTCGTTTTTCCACATGTCCGTATAGCCGGACTCTTCGAGGATCTGCTCGGCAAGGTCGGTATGCGGGGTATTTTCGAGCAGGCCCTGCCAGCGGCGGAAGGACTGCACGACGTCGAATAGCGCCTTGCGCGGCTTCGGCTTCATCTCGTCGGTCTCGATGATGTCGGCTGCTGCCGCCAGCATCGGGATGTTGCGAGCGCGGGCATAATCGTGCAGTGCGCGTATGGTGGTGTCGCCAAGGCCGCGCTTCGGCGTGTTGACGATGCGCTCGAAGGCGAGGTCGTCGGCGGGCTGGCAGACCAGGCGGAAATAGGCCATGGCGTCGCGGATTTCAAGACGCTCATAGAAGCGGGGGCCACCGACGACTCGGTAGTTGAGGCCGAGCGTGACGAAGCGATCTTCGAATTCGCGCATCTGGAAGGAGGCGCGCACCAGGATCGCCATGTCGTTCAGTCTGTGCTGGTTACGCTGAAGCTGCTCGATCTCCTCGCCGATGGCGCGGGCTTCTTCCTCGGAATCCCAGGAGGCGTGCACCTGCACCTTGATATCTTCGGGATCGGAACGGTCGGTAAACAGCGTCTTGCCGAGCCGGCCTTCATTATGGGAAATCAGATGGGCCGCAGCTCCGAGAATATGCTCGGTCGAGCGATAGTTGCGCTCGAGCTTGATCACCTTGGCGCCAGGAAAATCCTTCTCGAAGCGAAGGATATTGTCCACCTCGGCACCGCGCCAGCCATAGATCGACTGGTCGTCGTCACCGACGCAGCAGACGTTCTGCAACTCGCCCTTCGGCCGCTGCGCCAGGAGGCGCAACCACATATATTGCGCCGTGTTGGTATCCTGATACTCGTCGACGAGGATATAGCGGAAGCGTTGGTGATAATCCTTCAGCACATCCGGATTCTGCCGGAACATGTTGATCGGATGCAGCAAAAGGTCGCCGAAGTCACAAGCATTCAGCGTCTTCAGGCGGTTCTGGTAGGCGGCGTAGAGTTCGCGGCCCTTGCCATTGGCAAAGGCGCGGGCATCGCCCTCCGGAATCTCGGCCGGGCTGAGGCCTTTGTTCTTCCAGGTGTCGATCATGCCGGCGAATTGCTTGGCCGGCCAGCGCTTGTCGTCGATGCCCTCTGCCTGGATTAACTGCTTGATCAGGCGGGTAACGTCGTCGGTATCGAGAATGGTGAAGCTGGAGGAGAGGCCCACCAGTTCGGCATGACGGCGCAGCAGCTTGACGCCAATCGAGTGGAAGGTGCCGAGCCATGGCATGCCCTCGACGGCGCCGCCGACGAGCAGGGCAACGCGTTCCTTCATCTCGCGCGCCGCCTTGTTGGTGAAGGTGACGGCAAGGATCTGGCTGGGGAAGGCGCGGTTGGTGGACAGGATATGGGCGATACGGGTCGTCAGCACGCGCGTCTTGCCGGTGCCCGCGCCGGCAAGCACCAGAACGGGGCCGTCGAGGGTTTCGACCGCTTCGGCCTGCTCCGGGTTGAGGCCCGAAAGATAGTCCGGCCGCGGCCGCTGTCGCGTGCCGCATGGCACGGGCCGCATGCCGCCGCCGATGCTGCCGGTCTCCGGCGCAGCGCGGCGTGGTGCCAGGTGCTCCGGCTCCTCGTCAAAGAAGGGAATGTCGTCATGTCCGATGGTCATGCGGCCCAATGTAATGATTCTACCCTGAAAGGCAAAAGAAACGGGCCGAAAATAGAACAAAAAGTGCACATTCACAGGGAGAAAGCAGCGAGGGAGACGCCATTTCAGTGTCCGAAAGGCGACGTTGGGCTACGAATGAAACGCCTCGTTGTCCGCGAAAAGATTACAACTTCGTCATAATCGGCAGCAAAGCTTGCTGCATATGTATAAAAAAACGATATTGCAGCAAATCGGGCACAATCGTGCGTTATACCACCGCCGACCCGAACTTGGCCTCAGTAAGTGCGCTTGGCGAAATGAGGCCATATTGAACTGACGACGCGATTTCATCGCCTCTGACACGAAGAGCCGGAGACGTACATGACCGCCTGGAAGCAACTTTCCTTGTGTTTTTTCTTATTGCTGGCAGGTCTTGCCGCCGCCGTGGCTTTTGTGCCGGGCGCAGCCAACCTGTTGCGGGGGGCCGGTGTTCCCGAGGCTGCTGTGGTGGTCCTTGCGCCCGGCAAGAACAACAGTGGCGGGAAGCAGGCGGATGCGGCCAATAACGCAGGGCGGCGCGGGCAGAATGTGCCGTTGGTGGTCACCGAGCCAGTGGTGGGCGCCATCGTCAATGATCGGCTGAGCGCGATCGGCACCGGCGATGCCATCCGTTCCGTGGTCGTCATGCCGCAGGCGGCCGGCACGATCCGTGAAGTCCTCATCAAATCCGGCGACCGCGTGAAGCAGGGGCAGGTGCTGGCGCGCCTCGACGATGACGAGCAGATCATTGCCCGCGGCCAGGCGGAAGTGGCGCTGAAGAGCGCCTCCGAGAAATCTCAGCTTTATCGCAATATCAAATCCAGCGTCTCGCGCATGGATGTCTTCGATGCCGAGATCGTCGAGCAGGGGGCGAAACTCGCGCTGCAATCGGCGGAGCTGGCGCTGAAGCGCCGCGACGTCGTTGCGCCGATCGACGGCATCGTCGGCATCGTGCCCGTTGTCGTCGGCGATAACGTGACGACGGCAACGAGCATCGTCATGCTGGATGATCGCTCCGAGATCCTGGTGGACTACTGGGTGCCGGAACGCTTCGCCAACACGGTCAAGGTCGATCAGCCCGTCGAAGCGACATCGGTTGCGCTGCCGGGGCGCGTCTTCACGGGCGCTGTCGAGGCGGTGGACAATCGCGTCGACGGCGCCAGCCGGACCCTGCGCATTCGCGCGCGCATCGACAATGCCGCCGATGAACTCCGCGCCGGCATGTCCTTCAACGTCGGCATGCGCTTTGCCGGCGATACCTATCCGTCCGTCGATCCGCTTGCCGTGCAATGGGATGGGGAGGGCGCCCATGTCTGGCGCGTTGCCAACGGCAAGTCGTCGAAGGTGCGGGTCAGCATCGTGCAACGCAATCCCGATGCCGTCCTGGTCAAGGGTGATCTTCGCGATGGTGATCCCATCGTCATCGAGGGGCTGCAGCGTGTGACCGAGGGCGGCGACGTGCGTTTTGCGCGCGATCTCGCCCAGGCCACGGAGGTCATCACCCAATGACCGGCCACAATGATGATGTGACCGAAGCCGGCGCTAGCCACGGCAAGCAGTCATTCACGGCAATCTTCGTGCGCCGGCCGATCCTGGCGTTGGTCTTCAATACGCTGCTGATCGTTGCCGGCCTTGCCGCCTATTTCGGCGTCGAAGTGCGCGAATTGCCTGACGTCGACCGTCCCGTCGTCACGGTCAGAACCGTGTTCGACGGCGCGTCACCGCAGACGATCGACCAGGAGCTGACCAAGGTCATAGAAGGCGCGGTTGCACGCGTCAGCGGGTTGAAATCGGTCTCCTCCAGCTCTTCCTTCGGGCAGAGCAGGGTGACGCTGGAGTTTTCCGATGCCACGGATCTTTCCGTCGCAGCCAACGACGTGCGCGATGCGATCGGCCGTATCACCGAGCAATTGCCGGATCAGGCCGATGCACCGCAGATCGTCAAGGCGGATTCGGATTCGCAGCCGATCATGCGCCTTGCCGTCACCTCCAATACGCTGACGATGGATGACCTGACCCAGCTCGTCGACAAGGAGATCACCGACCGGCTGGCTTCGGTGGAAGGCGTTGCCGATGTCGAGCTTTACGGCGATCAGGAGAAGGTCTTCCGCATCGATGTCGATCAGGCAGCGCTGGCCGGGCGAGGTCTGACGATCGGCGATCTGACGACGGCGCTTGCGACTGCGGCCCTCGATGTGCCGGCGGGATCGCTGAAGAGTGCGCGCCAGGATATCGTCGTGCGTGCCACCGCTGCGCTACAGACGCCGGAGGAATTTGCGCGGCTGATCATTAAAGACCGTGTGCGGCTCGCGGATGTCGCCACCGTGACGCTCGGTCCGCGCGACGGGACGACCGCTCTGCGCTCCAACGGCGTGCAGGGCGTTGGCCTTGGCATCATCCGGCAGGCGCAGTCGAATACGCTGAATATTTCCGAGGGCGTAAAAGCCGTCGTCGCACAGCTGGCGAAGACGCTTCCGGAAGGAACACGCATCGCGATTACCAGCGATGACGCCGTGTTCATTCAGGGGGCGATCCACGAGGTCGTGCTGGCGCTCATCCTGTCGGCCCTGATCGTCACTGTTGTTATCTACCTCTTCCTGCGTGACTGGCGGGCAACGCTGATCCCGGTCGTCACCATGCCGGTGGCGCTGACGGGCACGCTTGCCGCACTCTACATGGTCGGCTTCTCGATCAACATCCTGACGCTCCTGGCTATCGTGCTGGCCACCGGCCTTGTGGTCGACGACGCCATCGTCGTGCTTGAGAATATCGTGCGCCGAAGGTCCGAGAAGATCGGGCCGCGGGCGGCCGCGGTGCTTGGCACACGCGAAGTGTTCTTCGCCGTCATCGCGACGACTGCGACGCTTGCCGCGGTTTTCATTCCGCTGTCGTTCCTGCCGGGGCAAGTAGGTGGCCTGTTCCGCGAGTTCGGTTTCGTGCTCGCCTTCTCGGTCGGCCTGTCGTCCATCGTCGCATTGACGCTTTGCCCGATGCTTGCCTCGCGGATGCTGACCAAGGAGATGCGCGAGGATCACGGCATGCTTGGCCGTTTCGGCGAACTCTTCGCCAGTGTCTATCGTCGCACGCTGCGGGCCTGTCTCAATGGGCCACTTGTGGTCATCGTCTTCTGTGCGCTGTTCTCGGCTGCCGCCGTCCTGGCATTCATGAATGTCAAAAGCGAACTGACGCCCACGGAAGATCGGGCCATGGTCATGCTGCGCCTGACGACGCCGCAGGGAGCGGGGCTCGATTATACGAAGGATCAGCTGCAGCGCGTCGAGGAGCGGCTGCAGCCGCTGATGGATAGCGGCGATATCCGCAACATCTATGCAATCTCCGGCATGAACAGCCAGAAGAACAGCGGCTTCATGGTGCTGACGCTCGCGCCCTGGAGCGAACGCCATCGCACGCAGCAGGACATCGTTTCCGACATCAATCGCGCCATGGCCAATGTGCCGGCTCTTCGCGGCAACGTCGTCCAGGCAAACAGCCTGCGCATCCGCGGCGCAGGCAGCGGCGTGCAGATGGCGCTCATCGGCAACAATCACGAGGCGCTGACGGAATCGGCACTGAAGCTGGTGCAGGCGCTTGACGCGACGGGACAGTTCGACACGCCACGGCTCAACAACGAGCCGACGCAGGCCCAGGTCTCGGTCGCCATCGACCGCGAGCGCGCCTCCGATCTCGGGGTCGACATAGCGGGCCTTTCGGTGGCGTTGCAGTCGCTGCTGGAAGGGCGTTCCGTCGTCGATGTCTTCGTTGCCGGCGAATCCTATCCGGTGCTGCTCACCTCGACGATGCGTCCGATCGATGATCCCACGGATCTTGAAAACGTCTTCCTGAAAACGGGCGATGGCAAGATCGTGCCGATGTCGGTGATCGCATCGTTGAAGGAGAATGCCGTTGCGCCGCAGTTGACCCGCGAGCAGCAGCTGGCCTCGGTTGCAATCACCGCCGGCCTCAAGAACGGCATGTCGCTTGGACAAGCCGTGGAAGAGGTAACGCGGATCGCGACGCCGCTATTGCCGCCCGGCGCGCGGCTGATGCCGCTGGCCGAAGCGGCGACGCTGGAGGAGAATTCCAGCGGCATGGCGCTGACCTTCGGCTTTGCCATCGTAATCATCTTCCTCGTGCTGGCTGCGCAGTTTGAAAGCGTGTTGTCGTCGCTGATCATCATGTCCACGGTACCGCTGGGCCTTGCCTGCGCGGTCTTCGCACTGGTCATTACCGGTTCCAGCCTCAACATTTACAGCCAGATCGGGCTGGTGCTGCTCGTGGGCGTCATGGCGAAGAACGGTATCCTGATCGTCGAATTCGCCAACCAGCTCCGCGACAAGGGCGAGGGTGTGCGCGAGGCGATCGAGAAGGCCTGTGCGCTGCGTCTGCGCCCCGTCATGATGACCATGATCGCGACCATCCTCGGCGGCGTGCCGCTGGTGTTTGCCGAAGGGGCCGGTGCGGAGGCGCGCGTAGCGCTCGGCTGGGTGATCGTCGGCGGGCTAGGTTTTGCAACATTGGTGACGCTCTACATCACGCCCGTCGCCTATCTCCTCATTGCCCGCTTTGCGAAGCCACAAACCCACGAGGAGCAGCGCTTGCATGATGAGATGTCGGATGCCGCACTTCGTTCGAAGCTTGCCAATCTGAGGGCTGCGGAATGAAGGCGGCACGGATGAGTTGCTTTCTCTTCGTCCCACGCTCTCATTTATGGTAAATCATACGTTCCGATTAGCGGTTTATTAAGCGTGTTTGCTAATCATAGCGGCATGTAACCGCTGGAGTTCGGGTGTTGTTTTTGCCTGGCTCCTCGTCCGCCGATACTCTCGGCCCGCGTGCATGAGCGCCCGCGGCAAGGTTCCGATGTCTCCCAGTATTTGTTGCGTATTGTTGCGTCCGGAGTTCGTGTGCCGTGAGTATTTTTTCGACCTTCATCAGGGTCAGTCCCTCTGTGAATACAGCGCTGGAAGTGTTGAAGAACACCCAGGCAAAATTGACCAATGCGGAGCGGCAGATGTCGTCCGGACTGCGGGTGCAGACGGCCAATGACAACGCTACCTACTGGAAAATCTCGGTTTTGACGCATACCGACATCGGCGCGATCTCATCGGTGCAGGATGCACTTGGCCTTGCGGCGTCCACGGTCAATACCGCGTCCACGGGCGTCAGCAGCGCGATCGACGTCGTGACGCAGATCCGGACGAAGCTGGTCAGCGCCTACGAGACGAGCGTCGACAGGACCAAGCTCAACGATGAGATCACGCAGCTCAAGCAGCAGTTGCGCAATGTCGGGGAGTCGGCGACCTTCAACGGCGTCAACTGGACCGTGCTGCAGGATGGCACCGACCCGACAAAGCCGCACCAGGTTCCCGGTTCTCTCATCCGCGGCAGCAATGGAACCGTCTCGATCGGCATGCTGAACTACGAAGGCGTGACGTCGACGAGCGGGACCATCACCTCAAGCGATGCGCGTTACCTGATCGACGATCAGTCGAGCGGCTCAGGCGGATATGGCGTACTGACTTCGACTGCCTTTGCCACCGCCGCCGGTTCTGCCAAGAATTATGTGCTGATCGGCAGCAAGAACGGCAATACGAGCGGCCAGGTCGAAATCTCGCTCGATGCCAATACGACGAAGGGTGCCCTGACCGATATGGTCAACACCGTGACGGGGATGCTGCAGCAGTTGAACACAATCGGCTCCGCCTTCGGTTCTCTCGAATCCCGCATCGGCCTGCAGACGGCGTTCGCCCAGCAGCTCAGCGATTCGCTGACCAGCGGCGTCGGCAAGCTCGTGGACGCCGATATGGAGCAGCAGTCCAGCAAGGTCCTGGCGTTGCAGACGCAGCAGCAGCTCGGACTGCAGTCACTCTCGATCGCCAATGCGAGCTACAATACCGTACTGCAGCTCTTCCAGAATCTCTGATCGTCGACCCTCGGGATCTCGGGGCGGCGATTGATGTTCTGAAAAGCCGCACGTTTGCGCTGTGCACAGGGGACAACGGTCTGGAGAAGTTTTCTCTTCATCATATTGCCGCAATGCTTCATATCTGCTGCGGCCATCGAACTGGAGAGCGACGATTCTATGATCAAGAAAATTGCCATGCTTGCCCTAGCGGCGGCCTTTTTGAACGCATGCACGACGACCGACCCCTATACGGGCGAGCAGAAGATGTCCAACACGGCGGGCGGTGCGGCACTCGGTGCGGGCGTCGGTGCTGTGGCCGGCCTTCTCATCGGTCATTCGCCGTCTTCGCGCCGCAATGCAGCGCTGATCGGCGCCGGTGTCGGCGCACTCGCAGGTGCCGGCATCGGCAACTATATGGACCAGCAGGAATCCGAGCTGCGCGCACAGCTGCAGGGCACCGGCGTTTCGGTTACCCGCGCTGGCGACCGCATCATCCTGAACATGCCGTCGGCGATTACCTTCGATATCGACCGGGATGCGATCAAGCCGGAATTCTTCGCGACGCTTAATTCGGTCGCCATCGTTCTGCGCAAGTTCAACCGCACCCTGATCGATGTCAACGGTCATACGGACTCGACCGGCAGCCTGCAGCACAACCAGGATCTGTCCGAACGCCGCGCCGGTTCTGTTGCCTCCTACCTCGGTAGTCAGGGTATCGATCAGCGCCGCATGTCCGCCATTGGCTTCGGCCCCACGCAGCCGGTCGCATCAAACGCAAACGAGGCTGGCCGCGCCCAGAACCGCCGTGTCGAGATCCAGATCGCGCCGATCACGCAGAACGGCTGAGTCCTTTCAATCAAGACGCCGGATCGCGAGATCCGGCCGTTTTTCTTGCGCGCTGTTATCACGCGTGCATGCTTGCGCCCTTGGTGATCTTGTCGACGATCTTCTTGTCGGCCCGGATGGCGATGCCGACGACCTTGGCGTCTTCGGGGGCGAATTCGGAAAAGACGGCGCGATTGGCCGCGTCGTGACCGGTCGCAAACATTTCTTCAATGAACAGCGAAGAGGTGACGCCGCGTTCCAGCGAGCGGCGATGGATGGTGGCGATGCTGTCTTCGTCGGCCGATAGGACGATGATCGGCTGGATCGACAATGCGTTGTAGACGTTGCCGGCACGATCGCGATAGGGTTCGCCGATGATTTCCGGATTTTGTCCGGCAATGCCGCTTGTCAGAAATGCGGTCACATTCAGTTTTTGCCAGGATTGAAGGTCGCTTCGCAGGACGATCGCGATTTTGGTATCGAACATCGGTGGTCACTTTCATGCAGTCTGGAAATGGGACGTTGCGCGAGGATGTAGCCGGACAGATCTTCGAGGGTCTTGAACGTTTGTGCGTGACGCCTGAAGCGAACCGCATCCTCTCGGCGCCCGCCTATCCGGGCATCGAACGCATACAGGCGCAATTTCGCGGCGACGCCTTCGATCTCCATCGGCACGACACCTATGCGCTGGGGGTCACCATGCGCGGCGTTCAGACCTTCCGTTATCGTGGCGAGCAGCGCTACAGCCTGCCGGGGCGGGTGATCGTTCTGCATCCGGACGAGCTGCATGACGGCGGGGCGGCAACCGATGACGGCCTCGTCTACCGGATGCTCTATCTGGAGCCTTCCGTGCTGTTTCAATGTCTGGAGGCGGCGCGCATAGGCCTGCCTTTCGTCGACGAGCCTGTGATTGAAGACAATCGCTTTGCTGGCCTGCTGTTGGCGGCACTCGGCGAACTCGATCGGGAACTCGATGAACTCTTCGTCGACGACTTCGTCTCGCAGCTTGCCGATGGCCTTGTACAGCATGCGCGCCTGCCGCTGAGGCCGCTGGGCAGCATCGCCTGGGGGCAGGCGAAAGCGGCGCGCGACTATCTGGAAGCGCATGCGACCCGGGGCGTGAGTTCAGAGGACCTTGAGCGGATCACCGGCCTCGACCGTTTCGCGCTCGCCCGGCATTTTCGAGCTGCCTTCGCCACCAGTCCGCACCGCTTCCTGCTGATGCGGCGGCTGCAGCAGGCAAAGATCATGATCAGCCAGGGTGAGCCGATTGCCGAAATTGCCGCTGCGACCGGCTTTGCCGACCAAAGTCATCTGACCCGACATTTCAAGAAGGCCTTCGGCATCGCGCCCGGTGCTTGGGGCAACATGGTGCGGGGAGGCGGACAGCGGGGCTGACCAGCTTTCAGTGGTGGCCGAGGAACTGCTTGAGTTCCGGCGTCTGTGGATTGGCAAAGACGTCGCTCGGTGGGCCGATTTCGTGAACTCGCCCCTGATGCATGAAGACCACGCGGGAGCAGACGTCGCGGGCGAATTTCATCTCATGCGTCACCATCAGCAGCGTCATGCCTTCGCTTGCCAGTTCGCGCACAACGGCGAGAACTTCGGCGACCAGCTCCGGGTCGAGCGCCGAGGTGATCTCGTCGCAGAGAAGTGCGATCGGCTGCATGGCGAGTGCTCTGGCAATGGCGACACGCTGTTGCTGGCCGCCGGAGAGTTCGTCCGGATAGGCGTCGAACTTGTGCCCGAGGCCAACGCGATCGAGCATCCGCCGCGCCATGGCCTCCGCTTCTGCCTTGGCGATCTTTTTGACGACCATTTGCGACAGCATGACGTTGCGGCCCGCACTCAAGTGCGGGAAGAGATTGAATTGCTGGAAGATCATGCCGACCTTCAGCCGCAGCGCCTTCAAGTGCAGGTCGTCGGGCAGGAGTTGCGCGCCTGCGACCGAGATCGAGCCGTCATTGATCGTCTCCAGCCCATTGATGCAGCGCAGAAGCGTCGACTTTCCCGAGCCGCTCTTGCCGATGATGGCGATCACCTCGCCGGGTTCGACATCGAGGTTGATGCCTTTCAGAACCTCGTTGGTGCCAAAGCTCTTGCGGACTTCAGTGACCTCGATGAGCGACATTGAGCTTCCTTTCCAGGATCTGGCTGCTTTTCGACAGCGGCCAGCACAGGGCAAAATAGATGAGTGCGACGAAGCCGTAGACGGTGAATGGCTGGAAGGTCGCATTGGTGATGACGGTGCCGGCCTTCGACAACTCTACGAAGCCGATGATCGAGGTGAGGGCGGTGCCCTTGACGACCTGCACGGAGAAACCGACCGTCGGCGGCACGGCGATGCGCAGCGCCTGCGGCAGGATGACGTATCGCATCTGCTGGAGATAGCCCATGCCGAGGCTGGCCGAAGCCTCCCATTGGCCTTTCGCAACAGCTTCGACGCAGCCGCGCCAGATTTCGGTGAGGAAGGCGGCAGACCATAGGGTCAGGGCAGCACCGGCGGCCAGCCATGCCGGCACGTCGATGCCGACAAGGCCGAGGCCGAAGAAGGCAAGGAAGAGCTGCATCAGCAGCGGCGTGCCCTGAAACAGTTCGACGAAATACTTGACGGCGACGCGACCGGCTTTGCGCTTGCCGATGCGCAGCAACAGCAGGGTCGCGCCGACGATGGCGCCGCCGGCAAAAGAGACCAGCGACAGAAGTATTGTCCAGCGCGTGGCCAAAAGCAGGCCGCGGAGAATATCCCATGTGGTGAACTGGATCATCGGCTGGCCCTGCGTGGAAAGATCAATGCGCCGACAGCCGCAAGCGCCTGCCGGAGCAGGATCGCCAGCGCCAGATAGATCGCCGTGGACACGAAATAGGCTTCGAAGGCGCGAAAGGAGCGCGACTGGATGAAGTTTGCCGCGAAGGTCAGATCTTCCGCCGCGATCTGCGAGACGACCGAGGAGCCGAGCATGACGATGACGACCTGTGATGACAGCGCCGGCCAGATGCGCTGCAGGGAGGGCACGAGGACGACATGACGGAAGGTCTCGAATGGCGTCATCGCCAGGCTGGCGCCGGCCTCAAACTGGCCGCGCGGCGTTGCCTGTATGCCGGCGCGGATGATCTCGCAGCTATAGGCGCCGAGATTGATGACCATGGCGAGATTGGCGGCTGTCATCTCGTTCATCTGGACACCGATGCCGGGCAGGCCAAAGAAGATGAAGAAGAGCTGGATCAGAAATGGCGTGTTGCGGATCAGCTCGACATAGGTGGCGACAAGGGGCTTGAGCCAGCGCGGACCGAGAGCGCGCACCCAGGCACAGGCGATGCCTAGGATGATGCCGAGCACGGCGCCGATCAGAGTCAGCTCGAGCGTGACGAGGACACCGTTGACCAGGACCGGGTAATATTCGGCGAGCCAGCCGAAGTCGAAATGATAGCGCATGGGAAGATGCCTCGCTCGGACAGGCCGCGCCGCCAGCCGGCAGCGCGGTCCGTCGTGCGTTGATCAGAAGCCGGCTGGAAGGTCGGCGCCGAGCCACTTCTGCGAGATCTTGTTCAGCGTCCCATCGGCCTTGGCGGCGGCGATGATCTCATCGACCTTCTTCTGCAGGGCCGGCTCGCTCTTGTTGAGGCCGATATAGCAGGGCGAATTGGTGATGAGGAATTTCATCTCGGGCTTTTTCGGCGGGTTCTTGGCAAGGATCGCCGCGGCGACGACGTTGCCCGTGGCGATCAGTTGTACCTGGCCAGAGAGAAAGGCCGAGATGGTGCCGTTATTGTCTTCGTAGCGCTTGATCGTCGCGTCCTGCGGCGCGACCTTCGTCAGCGCCAGATCCTCGATCGCGCCGCGGGTGACGCCGATCGTCTTGCCGGAAAGATCCTCCGGCTTGGTGGCGGCCGTCTCAGCCGGGCCGAAGATCCCGTTGAAGAACGGCGCATAGGCGTCGGAGAAATCGATGACGGCCTCGCGCTCGGCATTCTTGCCGAGGCTGGAAATCACCAGATCGACCTTGTTCGTCTGCAGATAGGGAATTCGGTTGGCGCTGGTGACCGGTACAAGTTCAGTCTTCACGCCAAGCTTTTCGCCAATCAGGTTGGCGATATCGATGTCATAGCCCATCGGCGCCATGTCCGTGCCGACGCTGCCGAACGGCGGGAAGTCCTGCGGAACGGCGACGCCGCAACGTGCCGCGCGATGCGATGTCGCTCAAGGCGTCCGCCCTTGCTGCGTGCGGGGCGGAAAGCGATCCCGTCGCGAGTATCGCGATGCCGAGTGCCATGAGCAATTGTCTGCGCTTCATCGAATGTCCTTCCAATCGGGCTATGTAAGCTGGAAGGCAAAAAGCAAGCGGCATGCCAGTCGCCTGTGAGACGCTGATCTCCACTAGCTGCCGGTGCCAGTGTAATGGGGCCCCATCTTCGGCGGATATTTTGTGTGGCGTTTGCCTAAAATTTGCGCATATTGAGCCGTGGCGTTTCTTTGTGCGGACCTTTTTCAGGGCTTTGAGGCGGGTCCGATCCAAAAGGCGCGACGGGCAATATGAGGTCAGGAATGCAGGTCATTTTCATGACTGGACACCGCCCTTTCTATGTCCCATAGAACCGTCAAAAGGTTAACGCCTTTCGATGCGCGCGATGGGAGATTCGAATTATGGTTCTGGCTGATGCGAAGGCGGGGATACGTAACGAGGCTGGGATATCAGTCGTTCTCGGTGTCCTGAAACAGGCATTCGGCGAGCGCTTCCAGACCGGCGAAAGCTTTCGCGCGCAACATGCCCATACTACCACCTATATTCCCGCTCAGCTTCCCGATGGTGTCGTTTTCGCTGAAACGAGCGAGGATGTGCAGGCCGTCGTCAAGGCTTGCGCCGAGCACAGGGTGCCCATCATTCCCTTTGGCGCTGGCTCTTCTCTGGAGGGGCAGGTGAATGCGCCACAGGGTGGAATTTCCATCGATTTCAGCCGGATGAATCGCGTGCTTGAAGTCAATGCCGAGGATCTCGACTGCACGGTGGAGCCCGGCGTGACGCGCGAGGATCTCAACACCTATCTTCGCGACACCGGCCTGTTCTTCCCCATCGATCCCGGCGCCAACGCCTCGATCGGTGGCATGGCGTCGACGCGCGCCTCAGGCACGAACGCCGTGCGCTACGGCACGATGAAGGACAATGTGCTGGCAGTGACCGTCGTCACCGCCAATGGCGAGGAAATTCGCACCGCGCGCCGCGCCAAGAAATCATCCGCCGGCTACGACCTGACCCGGCTGTTCGTCGGCGCGGAAGGCACGCTCGGCGTGTTGACGTCTGTAACGCTGCGCCTGCAGGGCATTCCCCAGAAGATCGCTGGCGGCGCCTGCGCATTCCCGGATGTGAAGGCGGCCTGCGATGCCGTCATTATGACGATCCAGATGGGAATTCCCGTCGCCCGCATCGAGTTGCTCGATGCCATGCAGATGCGCGCCTGCAACCGTTATTCGGGCCTTACCTACGACGAGAAGCCGACGCTTTTCCTCGAGTTCCATGGCACGGAGGAGACAGTTGCGCTGCAATCTGCACAGTTTGCCGAGATTGCCGCCGAATGCGGCGGTGGCGAATTCCTTTGGACTGCCAATGCCGAGGAGCGCAACAAGCTCTGGAAGGCGCGCCACGATGCCTATTGGGCCTGCCGTGCGCTGGCGCCGGAGTTGACGGCCTTGTCGACGGATGTGTGCGTGCCGATCTCGCGGCTTGCCGAATGCGTTGCCGAGACCCAGGCCGATATCGAGGCACATGGGTTGCTGGCGCCGATCGTCGGTCATGCCGGTGACGGCAATTTCCATGTGCTTGTGCTGTTCGACGACAAGACGCCCGAAGGGATTGCCACGGTCGAGAATTTCGTTGCGCGCCTGAATGCGCGCGCGCTCGCCATGGACGGCACCTGCACCGGCGAGCATGGTGTCGGACAGGGCAAGATGTCGTTTCTCGAGCAGGAACTCGGCAGTGCCGTCGATCTGATGCGCCAGGTCAAGGAGGCGCTCGACCCCGATGCGATTTTCAACCCCGGAAAGATATTCCATCCCCAATGAGAAGGGGAGCGTTCCCACGATCCTGCCTTGCTGCCGGTGCGAATGACGCTAGAGCCGGACTATTTTGGGTCGAACCGACCTGAAATCTGAATCCGCCCTAGAATCAAACAGGTAGAGCCTGATGCCGTCTGAAAACCGCTTACACTTTTCGGCATCATGCTCTAGGCTGCAGCCGCTTTTCCCAACTTATGTCATGGAAAGCGGCCAGGATGCGCTAGATCATGCGGCAGGCCCTGGAAAAATGGTGCGATTTTGAAATGGGGTTCAATAGAAACGTGCGTATCCGGGGTGATGTGGTGTATGTGCTCCGATAGGTCACGGTTTATCGCTTATTTGGAATGCAGATTGGAGACGGTGCGCATTGTTAGGTAGGGTCCTGGTTTTTCTGGGTGGATTGCTCGTAGTGGTGCTGTTCGTGGCACTGCTCGCTCCGCTCTTCATAGACTGGACCGATTTTCGCAAGAATTTCGAGGATCAGGCGAGCCGCATCATCGGCAAGAAGGTGACGGTTCACGGCACTGTCGACGCGCGTCTCCTGCCTTTCCCATCCGTAACTCTGCATGATGTCCGCGTTGGCCAGGAGACCGATGGCACGCCGCTCGTGCAGATTGACGAATTCTCCATGGATGCCGAGCTTGCTCCCTTCCTGTCCGGCGAAGCGCTGATCTTCGACATGCGCGTGTCGAAGCCGAAGGTACGCCTGCGGCTGCTCAAGGACGGCACACTCGACTGGATGCGCGGCAGCCAGCCCGAGATTCCCGCAAAGTCAGTGGTGCTCGAAAGCGTGCATGTGGAAGGCGGCGATCTGCTGTTCATCGACGAGCAATCCGGCCGTACCCGGCATGTAACCGGTCTCAATGCCGAAATGTCCGCCAAATCGCTGGCCGGTCCGTGGCGCATCGAGGGCGATGCGGCGCTCGACGGCGAGCACGGCAACTTCACGGTTTCCAGCAGCCAGCCGGATGACAATGGCGTGTTGCGCGTCCGCACCCGGCTGATGCCCGATCGTCATCCCCTTAATGTCGACCTCGATGGCGAGCTGAAGCTGGTCGACAGCAAGCCGGACTACATGGGTTCGTTCAATGCCGGTGTCGACGACAAGCGCTCCGGCAATTCCGGCGAGCAGCAAGCCCAGCCTCGCATCAAGGGTCGCTTCGAGCTGACCAACGATCGCATTCGCGTGCCCGAGTATCGCCTAGAGGTCGGTGCTGCCGACGATCCCTATGTGGTGACGGGCGAGGCGACGCTGGATACGGGGACGAAGCCCGAGTTTCTGCTAACCGCCGATGGCCAGCAGATCGACGTCAATCGTCTCGGCAACAACAAGGGTACCAACGGCAAGACCAACCGCAACCCGGCGGTCTCGGCACGTCAGCGCCTGAACAGCCTGATTGCGATCGCCGCTGAAATTCCGGTGCCGCAGGTACCCGGCAAGGCGACCTTCCGCCTGCCGGCAATCGTCGCTGGTGACACAACCGTGCGCGACGTGCAGCTCGATCTCGAGCCGGCGGGAACGGGGTGGAAGATCGATCATGCGATCGGCACGCTGCCTGGGCGTACGCAGGTCGAGGCACGCGGCAACCTGATGCTGCAGGGCGAGCCGAACTTCAGCGGCAATCTCGTCGTCGCGTCGAACCAGCCCTCCGGGCTTGCTTCGTGGTTGGTCGGGTCTGTCGATCCATCGATCCGGCAGCTGCGGCAGGCAGGTTTCTCCGCCGATGTCAGCCTGCGCCATGAGGAGCAGCGCTTCGAGAACCTGGAGATCGCCATCGGCCCGGCGATGCTCAAGGGCCGGCTTGATCGGCAAGTGCCGAACGAGAAGGATGCACCGAAGCTCGCCGTCGATCTCATGGGGGATACGCTCGATCTCGATGCGCTGAGAGCGTTGACGGGCCTCTTCACCGGCCAGGACGGTGGGGAATCATTGTTCGATCATCGCATCACCGCGCATCTGCAGGCCGGAAAGTTCGTCGCCTTCGGTGTGCCGGCCGATAATGTCGACACATCGTTTTCCATCGCGGGCGGTGCACTGACGATCGACAAGCTTGCCGTGCGCAATGTCGTCGGTGCCGAAATCACCGCAACGGGGCGTGCCGATGGCTCACCCTCGGATTACAAGGGGTCGGGCGAAATCACCTTCAAGGCTGCCGATCCCGGCCCATTCTTCGAAATGCTGCGCCAACATCTGCCGCATCATCCCGTCATGGACCGGCTGGTGCGCAATGCCGCCTGGTATGGAAACACGGCGCTTCGCGGCGCAGTGACACTCGGCGGCGATCAGGACAATGCCTTGACCGTGACGCTCGCCGGTGTCTCCAATGGCAGCCGTGTGAATTTCGATTACCGGATGTCTGATCTCTCGGCCTTCACCGGCAAGGGTACAACAACGCTTGAGGGAACGCTCGAAAACTCAATTACCTCGATCCTTTTCGGTCAGGCAGGTCTCGATCCATTGCCGGTGGAAGCTGATGCCAATGGCCGCATGACCCTGAAGGTGTCTGCAAACGGTACTGATCCGGCCGATGCTGCGCTGACCTTCGCGACTGACAAGACGTCGTTCACCGCGAATGGCAAGGTCGATGTGCGGCCTGACAGCTTCCTCAATGGCAATATCGCGCTGTCGCTCGAAAGCGCTGATCTCGATCCATATTTCGTGATGAACGGTATCGGCACGCCGCAAATGGGCACCGGCCTGCCGGTCAAATTCCAGGCCAATGCCGCGCTGAGCCCCGACAAGATCGTTCTGTCCGATATGAAGGGGTTGCTCGCTGACAATAATGTGTCGGGTGCGCTGACCTTCGATAGAAAGGCTGCCAATATCAAGGCGACCGGTGCGCTGGCGCTTGACAAGGTGGATCTTGGTTGGCTCGCGGAGTCGATCTACGGGCCGATGACGGATGCCAAGACTGGCAATCTGTCCAGGGAGAAGCTCGGATTGCCGGCCTTCACCGGGCTTGATATCGGCGTCAAGCTGTCTGCGAAGCAACTATGGCCTGGCGTATTCGGTCCAATAACGAATTTCACGGGTAATGCCGCCTATAAGGGCGAGGAGCTTCGGTTGAACGATCTGACCGGCGGCTGGAACGGCGGCACGGTGAGCGGTAGCCTGATGCTTGCCAACTCCGATGGCACCGGGCTGCTGCAAACGAAGCTGAACCTTGCTGACGGCGATCTCGCTGCCGTTGCCTGGCAGCGTGACGGCGCGCCGCTCGCCAGCGGCCGCTTTGGCCTGGGAATGAATGTCGAGGCAAGCGGCAAGAGCCTTGCCGAGCTTGCGGCCAATGCCAGCGGTTCGGGCGAGATCAAGCTTGATGAAACGCATGTGCGTGGCCTCAATCTTGCCGTCCTGCCGCCATTGCTGTCTGCGACCGACCAGATCCAGGGTGACATTACGGCCGACAAGGTGCTGCCAATCGTGCAGACGCTGCTCAACAATGGCGAAGCGGTGCTGCCTGCCACGAGCATACCGTTCAACATTTCAGCCGGCGTCGTGCGCGCGACCAATATTGCCGCCGGCAATGATCTGGCGAAACTTTCCGGCAATGCCGAAATCAGCCTGCCGGACGAGCGCATGCGCGGGTCGCTCGGCATCGACTTCAATGCCGGAAGTGAGACGCAGAGCGGCGCAGAACCGGCTGTGCGCCTCGATTTTGCCGGTCTGCTGGCATCGCCTGGCCGGACGATAAATATCACTGACGTCACCAGCTTCCTGTCGGTGCGTGCTTTCGAGCGCGAGCGCCGTCGGGTCGAGCGCCTCCAGGCCAATGTGCTGGAGAAGCAGCGGCTCCGGCGCGAGGTGGCGCTCTACAAATATACCGCCGGCGTACGTGAGGCGCAGCGCCAGCGGGATGTGGCCATTGAGCAGCAACGCCGTGCAGAAGAGATCCGGCTGCGCGATCTCGCCCGGCAGGCAGCTGCGCAAAAACAGGCGGAAGATGAGGCCAAGGCCAAGCAGGCAGCGGACGAGGCCAAAGCGAGAGCCGCCACCGAGGAGGCGAAGGCTAAGGCCGCCGCAGAGGCAAAGGCCAGGGCCGAAGCCCAGCAGACGCCTGCACCCAGTGGCCAGACTCCGAAAACCGGAGCACCCCTGAATTTCAACGAATTGCCTGGTGTGGCTCAGTAGTCATCCGCGCTTGTGAGCCTGTTCGCAGCCGTGGCGGTCAAGCCGCCAAAGGAGCGCTGCGTATTTCCGTCCGGAATGCGTCAAGAAAGAAAAAGATAGAGCGTTTTCGCGATTCGAAAAAAAGCGGAAATGTTCTAGTGGCGGTCTTTCAGCCATTTGAGAACATAAAGGCGCAACGCAGAGGAGAGATTGCTGCCGGCCTCACGCCCGTCGTCGATTTCGGAGATCAGTGCTGCGAGCGAAATGCCGCGCGCATTGGCGATCGCCTTCAGTTCTGTCCAGAAGGCGTCCTCAAGGGAAAAGCTCGTGCGATGGCCATGCAGCGTCGCGGAATGTTTACGGATCATCGGTGGATCGATCAAAAATCGGAAAGGGTAGGGTGTTTCTGAAAATGATTCAAAATGCTTTAGTAAGCAACTGATTTCTGAAGTTTTTTTATGCCGGCACAGTAATTATTCGTCTGCTTTCGGCGTGTCCATCCGGCCGGCTTCGTGGGTCTTTGCGGCCTTGTCGTTGAGCGCTTTCGTCAGGTTCTTTTCTGCCTTGGTGCGGCCGAAGCTGATGCGGTTCTGCTCAGCCTCCTTTTCCTTTTCGGAACGGGCTTGCTTCTTGCGAAACTGACGCAGATTGACGATTTCCGCGCTCATCGAGCTCTTCCTATTGGCGATGTGGAAAGGGGAAGCAGATGCTCCCCCTGATACGGCTATTGTTTCTTGCGGAACGAGTCGAGGGATACGACAGATCCCGGCTTCTTTTCCTCGCCATCCTTGGCTGCCGCGGGCTCTTCCGCGCCTTCGGCCGGAACCGGATAGGCGGTGATCTCGCCGGACGTGGTTTCCTCCTCGTCGTCGGCCAAGGGAACGTCGAATTCGAGTTCGAAATTGACCGAGGGGTCGTAGAAGCCGCGGATCGCATTGAAAGGCACGACCAGCTTTTCCGGGACGTCGGAGAAGGACAGGCCGATCTCGAACAGGCTTTCGGTGATTTTCAGATCCCAGAATTGATGCTGGATGACGATGGTCATCTGCTCCGGATACTTCGACTTCAGGTGCTGCGAAATGCGCACGCCAGGTGCGCCTGTCAGAAAGGTGATGAAGAAATGGTGATCACCGGGTAGACGGCCGGTAGCGCCGACTTCAGTCAACACCTTACGGATGACTCCACGCAGGGCGTCCTGTGCCAAAATATCGTAGCGGATGTGATCCTGCGCCATGCTTTCCTGTCTTTCGTTAGCCCATGTTTTTTTAAAGGCTTATGCCACGCTCGGCGCCAAGGGGAAAGCCCCGTGCGCGAGTCATCGCCTTGTCTTACTATAATATAGCACTGGAGGATAAGGTGAAGGCTTCTGTTGCCAGGTGCCTTCGAACCCCGCCTAAGAGTGCGACCCCTTAGGACTTTATTTGAAGTGTCACACCGCGATTAAGCAGCGAGACGAGCTTCCGCATAGTTGTCGTTTGCAACTACAATTTTAGCCCGATAACGGCGGTACAATGCCGAGCAAAAAGTCGATCTTTACACCCTTGTCGATCCTGTTTCGCCCCCATCAAAAGCCGGTCTGACGCCGATTTGGCCGGCCGGTTTTTGGTGGAGGCGCCGGGTACCGCCCCCGGGTCCAATAGGTTTATTACACCGCTCATTTATCGCCATAGCCGGCCCGAAGACCGGCAAGGGTGATATAGTGTTTTCCGCGGGCGAAGGGAAGGGCAATTGTCACAAATGCTTTGCCAAAACAGCGGTTGGCGACGCCGGATACGACATTTGGCCGGGATTACGCGGCGCTATGGTTGGTTTCGTGCCGGCTTGTCATTAAACTTGCGAAAAAGGAATCGGCCGATCGTAAGCCGATGAACTGCTGCTGACGGTTTTCGCACCGACTGCAAAACTTCAAGAATGATTTCGGAGCTGAAGATGGTTCGCCACCCGGAGTATCAATATCTCGACCTGATGGCGCACCTGCTCGAACATGGTGACAGGCGCATCGACCGGACGGGCGTCGGCACCTTGAGCGGTCTTGGCGCGATGATGCGCTTCGATCTGTCGAAGGGGCAGATCCCGATCTTCACGACCAAGCGCGTCTACTGGAAGCTCGCGGTCAAGGAAATGCTCTGGTTTCTGACCGGCGACACGAATATCCGCAATCTGCTGAGGGAAAATGTGCGGATCTGGACGGATTGGCCGCTCGCGAAATATCGCAAGGCCACCGGCGAGGACATCGACCAGGTCGCCTTCGAGAAACGGATTCTGGAAGACCAAGGGTTTGCGATTCAGTGGGGCGATCTCGGTCCGGTCTATGGCAAACAATGGCGCCAGTGGCGCGATGCCGAGGGCCGCGTGCATGATCAGCTGGCATCCGTCATCAGGGATCTGAAGACCAATCCCAGCAGCCGCCGCATGATCTTTCATGCCTGGAATGTCGGCGAGCTTGCCGAGATGGCGCTGCATCCCTGCCACATGGTGTATCAGTTCCATGTGTCGAATATATCCAACACAGACGGCAGCCGTCCGCGCCTCAGCCTGATGGTCTTCCAGCGCTCATGCGACCTTTTCCTCGGCAATCCCTTCAACATATCGCAGCAGGCGATCTTGCTGGCGATGATCGCGCAGCAGGTCGACATGGATATGGGGGAGCTGGTCTGGTCGGGTGGTGACGTCCACCTCTATCTCAATCATCTGGATGCGATCCGTGAGCAGTTGAGCCGTGATCCCAAGCCCTTTCCGACACTGCGCCTGCTGCGCCGGCCTGACAGCATCGATGACTACCGTATTGAGGATTTCGAAGTTCTCGGTTACGAACCGCACGCCGCGATCGCGGCCGAAGTCGCGGTTTAGCCGGCGCCCGCCTCTGTGAGCAGAGTGATGCCCCAGCTTTCAGGCTGCGGGTTTTGAATCGGGATCAGTACGCTCGTCGAGCAGCAATTGCAGGAAAGCGAGGTCAAGCCAGCGGCCGAACTTCGTGCCGACTTGCGGGAGCAGGCCGACCTGCTGGAAGCCGAGCTTTTCATGAAGCCTGATAGAGGCCGCATTGCCAGCCTCAATGCCGGCGACCATCGCATGCTTTCCGATCGATCGAGCCCGTTCGATCAGTTCGACCATCAGCGCCTTGCCGATACCGCTTCTATATTGGTCGTTGCGGACATAGACGGAATGTTCGACCGTGTGGCGATAACCGTCGAAGGCGCGCCAATCGCCAAACGAGGCATAGCCAACAACATCGCCATGGTCGTTGGTGGCAACAAGCACCGGATAACCCAATTTGCGCCGATCCTGCAGCCATAGCCTGCGATTGTCGATGTCGACCTGCGTGTCGTTCCAGATCGCGGCCGTGTTGACGACAGCGTCATTGTAGATCGCGGTTATTCCCGCAATATCGGCATCATTGGCATCGCGAATCTGCATCGACTGCTCCGTGAAGCTATCCACTAAATTGGATGAATGTTGGATTGATCCTTACGTCTCTCATACGCCGATTTCAGCGATTGTCCATGATATTATTAAGCTTGCCCAGCTGGTTGCGGGCTTTCCAATAGTCTACTATAGTAGCACATATGTCCCATCTTGACGATATAGACAGGCGGATAGGCGCACGTATTCGCATCGAGCGCGAGAGCCGCGGCTGGTCGCTGACGGAGCTTGCGGAACGCTCCGCCGTTTCGCGCGCCATGATCCATAAGATCGAGCGCGGGGAAAGCAGTCCGACAGCGACGCTGCTAGGTAAGCTGTCGGGCGCCTTCAGCCTGAGTATGTCGGCCTTGATGGCCCGTGCGGAAATGCAGCAGGGTCGTTTCTTGAAGAAGGAGGATCAGCCCGTCTGGGTCGATCCGCAGACCGGTTATGAGCGGCGACATGTTTCCCCAAAGTCGGACCTGCCGCTGGATCTGGTTCGCATCGAATTGCCTGCAGGCGCGGACGTTCCGATGCCGGCATCGGCCTATGCGTTCATGCGGCAGCTCATCTGGGTGCTGGAGGGTGAACTGACCTTTATCGAGGGCGCTGCAAGACATCATATATCGGCAGGCGATTGTCTCGAGCTCGGCCCACCGACGGATTGTGTGTTCAGGAACGAAGGCGACAAGCCCTGCATCTATGCCGTTCTTGTTCTGCGCAACGTCTAGCTTCAGCCCAATCCGCCATGCGGTGCAAAGCAGGCTGCGGAAAGTTCTCCACGCGCAGTAAAACTTATCGTTACCGCTAGCCATTCCGCTCGTCCGGTCATGCCCGAGGCGCTATGTTGTCGCCTTGCGTGGAGAAGGAGTTCAGTCGTGGATATTGCAGTCATCGGAGCAGGCGCGATGGGCAGCGCCATTGCGAGGCGTTTGGTCGAAAACGGTGCGAAGGTGCTGACTTACCTTGAGGGCCGCTCACCGGCGACCATCGAGCGTGCGAAGGCTGCGGGTATGGAGCCCATCGGGCTGGACGTTATCGCCGGCGCGGGTCTCATCCTCTCCATCGTACCGCCTGCCACCGCCATCAGCGTTGCCGAACAGGTCGCTGCCGCGATACGCCAGCGCGGCTCGAAAACGGTGTTCATGGACTGCAACGCGATTTCGCCGCAGACGATGACGCAGGTCGCGGCCGTTTTCGGCAATGATTGCGGCGTCGTTCTCGATGGCTGCATCATCGGCGGGCCGCCGAAAAGCGGGCAGAAGGGGCCAAAGCTTTATGTGAGCGGTGACGAGGCCAACAGCAGCGCCATGCTTTCTGAACGAGGCCTCGAGGTGCGCCGTGTCGATGGGGCGATCGGTGCCGCCTCGGCCCTGAAGATGTGCTATGCCGGCATCAATAAGGGCGTGACGGGTCTGGGTACGGCCATGCTGCTTGCGGCGATCCGTTCCGGTGCGGACGAGGCGCTGAAACGCGAACTTCAGGACAGCCAGCCGGATCTCGATGCAAAACTGGTGCAGGGCATTCCGGACATGTATCCGAAGGCCTATCGCTGGGTTGCGGAGATGGAAGAGATTTCCGAGTTCCTCGGCAAAGACGATCCAGCCTCCCTGATATTCAAAGGTATGGCCGGTCTTTACCGCAAGATGGCGGATGACCGGGAAGGCGGCGGCGTGCTGGCCGAGCAGCTCGACGGGCTCAATAAAGGTATCTGACGGGGCGTTGAAAGGGGTGCTCTTGATCCATCGTCCAGACTATCATGCGGCGGAAGCGCAAGGCCGACTCGCATATGACGGCAGCGACCGTATTTGAGGAAGACGCATGACCCAGCCGATCAAAACCATCGTCGTTGCCGTATCGCGCAACAATATTATCGGGCGCGACGGCGATATGCCCTGGCGGCTGTCGTCCGACCTCAAGCGCTTCAAGGCGATGACGCTCGGCAAACCTGTCATCATGGGGCGCAAGACCTTCCAATCGATCGGGAAGCCGCTGCCTGGCCGTCCGAATGTCGTGATTACGCGCGATGCAAGCTTTTCGCCCGAAGGCGTGACGGTGGTGCATTCGCTGGAAGAGGCCGTTGATGCAGCCGCCCACATTGCCGCGGAAGGCGGCATTGACGAAATCTGCATTCTCGGTGGCGGCGAGATCTATCGGCAGGCGATCGGTCTGGCTGACCAATTGCTGATCACACATGTCGAGGCGGAAGTGGATGGCGATACATCCTTTCCGATCATCGATCCGGCCCTTTGGCGGGTTGATAGCGAGCTCGCCTTGCCGGCAGGTGAAAAGGACACTTATCCGACGCGGTTCGTCACCTATCTTAGGCGAAAAGCATGAAAGCGGCGGCGAAAAAGCAAATATTTTCCAGTTAATCCGACGAACTTCCTCAAGTCGCGTTGAAAGCAGGTGTGTCGATACCTATAACGGGAAACAATCGCTGCCGCCTGCGAATTTCGTGGGTTCGGCGCGATATTGGGGTTCAACAAACAAAGAGGTCTTGATGCCTTGGAGCAATCAGAATGGCGGCGGTGGCGGCCCGTGGGGCGGCGGCGGCAGCGGCGGTGGTGGAAATAACCAGGGACCTTGGGGGCAGGGACCGAACCGGCCGCGAGGAAGCGGTAACGGTGGACCTCCGGATCTTGAGGATATTATTCGCCGCGGCCAGGACAGGCTGAAGGGGTTCATCCCCGGTGGCTTCAACGCCGGCGTCTTTCTTATCATTGCCGCGGTTATCGGTGTTTTCTGGCTCATTCAGTGCGTCTACACGGTGCAGCCCGATGAGCGCGGCGTGGAACTGCGTTTCGGCAAGCCGAACACGGAAGTTTCGATGCCTGGCCTGCACTTCCATTTCTGGCCGATGGATCGCGTCGAGTTCGTCAAGGTGACGGAACAGCAGCGCAATATCGGTAGCCGTTCGACAGCCGGTTCGACCAATGGTCTGATGCTGACCGGCGACCAGAACATCGTTAACGTGCAGTTTTCGGTTCTTTATGCGGTGACCAACCCGCAATCATACCTCTTCAATCTCGAGAGCCCCGACGAGACATTGCAGCAGGTTTCCGAAAGCGCCATGCGCGAAGTTGTTGGCCGTCGTCCTGCTCAGGACATCTATCGTGACAACCGTCAGGAAATCGCCGTTCAGGTGAGGGCGATCATTCAGGATACGATGGATCGCTATGGCGCCGGCATCACCATCAACGCCGTGCCGATCGAGGATGCGTCGCCGCCGCGTGAAGTGGCAGATGCCTTCGATGAGGTGCAGCGTGCCGAGCAGAACGAAGACCAGCAGGTCGAAGAAGCCAATCAGTACGCCAACCAGCAGCTCGGTCAGGCTCGCGGTCGCGCGGCCCAGATTCGCGAAGAAGCAGCTGCCTACAAGGATCGCGTCGTGAAGGAAGCTCAGGGTGAGGCTCAGCGCTTCATCTCGATCTATGACGAATATATCAAGGCACCGGTAGTGACGCGCAAGCGGCTGTTCCTTGAAACCATGGAGACCGTTATCGGCAATTCCAACAGTGTCATCATCGACGACAAGCAGGGCGTCGTTCCCTACCTGCCGCTGAATGAAGTCGGCAAGCAGTCCACGACGCAGGCGGCCAAGCCTGCCACTGCAGCTCAGCCGGAGGCCAAATAATGACGTCCAGCCGTTTGCCAACCATTCTTATCGCGCTTGCGGTGATATTGTTGCTTGTCTATTCGTCGGTGTTCGTGGTCAACGCCAAGGAGCAGGCCATCGTCCTGCGCTTCGGCCAGATCCGCGCGGTCAAGACGGAGCCGGGCCTTTATTTCAAGCTGCCCTTCGCGTTCATGGACGCCGACCGCGTCCAGTACATCCAGCAGCAGGAGCTCCGTTTCGATCTGGACAATATCCGCGTCCAGGTTTCGGGTGGTAAGTTCTACGAAGTCGATGCTTTCGTCGTCTACAAGATCACCGATGCGCGGAAGTTCCGCGAAACGGTGTCGGGTGATCGCGACGCGGCGGAATCGCGTCTCAGAACCCGCCTCGATGCCTCGCTGCGTCGCGTCTACGGTCTGCGCGGCTTCGAAGCGGCGCTGTCCAACGAACGCGCGTCGATGATGACCGAAGTGCGTGACGATCTGCATCGCGATGCCGAAACGCTCGGCCTCAACATCGAGGACGTCCGTATTCGCCGCACCGATCTGACGCAGGAAGTCTCGCAGCAGACATACGACCGCATGAAGGCCGAACGTCTGGCGGAAGCGGAACTGATCCGCGCACGGGGTAACGAAGAAGGCCAGCGCCGCCGTGCTATCGCCGACCGTCAGGTCGTCGAGATCGTTGCGGATGCGCAGAAGGATTCGGAAGTCCTGCGTGGTCAGGGTGAAGCAGAGCGCAACGGTATCTTTGCCGATGCTTCCTCGCGCGATCCGAACTTCTATGAATTCTACCGCACGATGGCTGCCTACAACAAGGCATTCGTCAACGGTGGCAAGACGCTGGTGCTGCCGCCGAACAAGTCGGACTTCTTCAAGTTCTTTGATAGTCCGAATGGCACGGCGCCCGATTCCGCTGCGCCGGCACTTGCCAATCCGACGACGACCCCTGCGAACTGAGGGGTCATGCGCTGAAATCGAAGGGCTGCCTCACGGCGGCCCTTTTCTTTATGTGACGAGGCCGCACCTTTACCATAAAGCCAAGGGCCGGGCGGAGGTTCGGGGATATCGCAAAAAGGTGATTTCATGCTTCATCATTCCGCCTTATGCTGATGCTTATACAAGATTTCCCAAATTCGACGAGGATGCCTGATGGCTTCGAACACTAGCCTGCCCTTCAGACGTTCGTTCGCTTTGCTGGCCAGCATCGCGTTGATTGCCGGCCCTGTTGCGGGCGGCGCGAAACAGGCTTTCGCTCAGGCACAGAATAGTGGTGTGGGCGCTGGTATTCAGGCCCCGGCTGCTGCCAACAACCAGACGCCGCCCGCAAATACGCCGACGATGTCGATGAACCCGGCAATGAACGCCGGCCCTGCTTCGGTGGCTGATCTTGCGGCTGGGCTGCTCAACGCCGTCGTCAATATCTCCACCTCGCAGAAGGTGAAGGATGAGGGCGATGGACCGGCGACGCCGAAGGTGCCGGACAATTCACCGTTCCAGGATTTCTTCAACGATTTCTTCAAGAACCGGAACAATGACGACAGCAACCGCAAGGTCAGCTCGCTCGGCTCCGGCTTCGTCATCGATCCTGCAGGCTATATCGTCACTAACAATCACGTCATCGAGGGTGCTGACGATATCGAAGCGATCTTTCCTGACGGCACCAAGCTGAAGGCAAAGCTGATCGGAACAGACACGAAGACCGATCTTTCGGTTCTCAAGGTCGAGCCGAAGCACCCGCTGACCGCCGTCAAGTTCGGCGATTCCGCCAAGATGCGGATCGGAGACTGGGTGATGGCGATCGGCAATCCCTTTGGTCTCGGCGGCTCCGTTACCATCGGCATCGTCTCGGCCCGTGGGCGCAACATCAATGCCGGCCCCTATGACAACTTCATCCAGACTGATGCAGCGATCAACAAGGGCAATTCCGGCGGTCCTCTCTTCAACATGAAGGGCGAGGTGATCGGCATCAACACGGCCATTATCTCCCCGAGCGGCGGCTCGATCGGCATCGGCTTTGCCGTGCCCTCGGAACTGGCCGAAGGCGTCGTCAACCAGCTGAGAGATTTCGGCGAAACCCGCCGCGGCTGGCTTGGCGTGCGCATTCAGCCGGTAACGGACGATGTCGCCACCAGTCTCGGTCTTGGCAGCGCCAAGGGCGCGCTCGTGGCTGGCGTGATCAAGGGGGGGCCGGTCGACAATGGCACCATCAAGGCGGGTGACATCATCCTGAAGTTCGACGGCAAGGATGTGGACGAGATGCGCGACCTGCCGCGCGTGGTCGCCGAAAGCCCGGTTGGCAAGGCTGTCGATGTGATCATCTTCCGCGACGGCAAGGAACAGACCGTCAAGGTCACGCTGGGGCGGCTTGAGGATAGCGATCAGGCGGCAGCGGCAAGCACCGACAAGGACAAGAAACCGCAGCTTGCGCCCGATGGCAACGGCAACCGTGACGGCATCATCAATCCCGATGGGAGCGATGATGGCAATGATGACGGCACGGATGGAGAGGATCAGGGCGACAACCAGCAGCAGTCGCCGCAGGCTCAGCCACCGGCCCAGGCAAGTTCGGCCATACTCGGCATGAAACTGGCGACGCTGACCGCGGAAAACCGCAAGAGCTTCGGCATTGCCGACAGTGTCGACGGTGTCGTCATTACCGAAGTGGCGCCGGGTTCGGCTGCGGCCGAGAAAGGTTTGAAGCCGGGCGATGTCGTCGTGGAAGTTGCTCAGGAGTTCGTGCAGACGCCGAGTGCTGCTTCGGAAAAGGTATCGTCGCTGAAGCGCGAAGGACGCCGCAACGCGCAGATGATGATTGCATCTCCGAAGGGTGACTTGCGTTTTATCGCCGTCCCGTTGGAATAGGCGCTCAGCCTTCGGCTGGCCGGGTCCGGAGCGAGCGCCACGCGGTGGCGTTCAGGCGATAAACGACGTGGCGCTTCAAATGCGGATGCGTGTCCGGAATTTGTGGATGGTCGAAATCGCCTGTTGGGTCGGCATCCATGCCGATTTTTCGCATGACCGCCAGGGCAGGGTAATTGTCATGCACGGCGATCGACAGGACTTCTTCGAGCTTCAGTGTCTCGAAGGCATGGTGCAGAAGCCCCATGCCGGCTTCGGTGGCGTAGCCGTTGCGCCAATGGCTCGCCGAGATGCGCCAGCCGATCTCCACCACGCCTTCGGGCAGATGAGGTTGGAGTTGCGGCTTCGACAGGCCGCAAAGCCCGACTGCCGCACCGCCTCGCTTCAGGGTCATCACCAAAAGATCGAATCCCGGCTCCGGTGTGAGCTCCCGGATCATGGTGAAGACCGCATCGGCATCTTCGCGACTGCGGCGAAAGGGAAAGAATTTGAGGACGGCGGGATCGGAGCTGAGTTCGTAGAAGAGATCGCGATCCTCTTCCCGGCAGGGCCGCAAGATCAACCGCGATGTTTCAACCGATGTCATCGCCCGGCGCGCCACTCTGCTGCCGTCAGGCGATAGAGCACATGGTGTTTCAGGTGGGGGTGGGTATCCGGTACGACAGGGTGATCGAAATCGCCACCGACGACGCGATGCATGCCAATCCGCTCCATGACGGCGGTCGACCTGACATTGTTGTGCACGGCAAAAGAGACGATCTGGTCGAGACCGAGCTTTTCGAAGCCATGGGCAAAAAGTGCCCGCGCCGCCTCGCTGACCAGGCCCTTGCCCCAATGCCGTTTCACCAGCCGCCAGCCGATTTCGACTGTTCCGGCCGCGACGTATGGCTCCAGGTGATCGGTTCGCATCAACCCGCAATAGCCGATCGCCTCGCCAGTTGCCTTGAGTTCGAGAACATAAAGACCAAGGCCGGTCTCGGCGATCATCGAGTGGACGCGGTCGAAGAAGGCATCCGATTCCGTGCGGTTGCGGCGGAACGGAAAAAACTCCATGACCGCATCGTCGGAGTTGATCTCGAAGGCAAGGTCGCGGTCGGTCTCGCGCCAATTGCGAATGATGAGACGTTCGGTTTCGGTGATGATCATCGGTGCCCCCGATTTCGGCAGCTCTGCCGGTTCTATGGTTTGATGAAGTCGCTCTTTCGATAGCCCTGAATGTAGAGCAGGGCGGTCAGGTCGCCGTGGTCGATGCGCATCCTTGCCTGTGCCGAAACCGTTGGCTTGGCGTGCAGCGCGACGCCGGAGCCTGCGAGTTGCAGCATGCCGAGATCATTGGCGCCGTCGCCGACGGCGAGTGCTTCGTCGGTGGAAATGCCAAGCTTTTCAGCGATATCGTTCAGCGCGTCGACCTTGGCCTGCTTGCCGAGGATGGGTTCCTCGACGAAGCCGGTCAACACGCCATTCTCCTCCAGCAGGAGATTGGCGCGATCCTCGTCGAAGCCAAGCGTCGCGGCGATGCGGCTGGTGAAGACGGTGAAGCCGCCGGAAACGAGGGCGGTGTAATAGCCCTTCGCCTTCATGGTGGCGATCAGTTCGGGGCCGCCCGGCGTCAGGGTAATACGCTTGGCGATGACATCGTCGACGACGGAGATCGGCAGGCCTTTCAGCAAAGCCACGCGCTCGCGCAGCGCCGGTTCGAAGGCAATCTCGCCGTTCATGGCGCGGGCGGTAATGTCGGCGACCTTATCCTTCAGGCCGACTTCGGCTGCTAGCTCATCGATGCATTCCTGGCCGATCATCGTGGAATCCATGTCGGCAATCAGCAATTTCTTGCGCCGGGTCTCGGCACTCTGAATGACAAGGTCGATCGGCGCGTTGCCGATCGTGGCGAGGATATTGGCTTCGGCCGCCTGCAGATCGGCATCGTCACGTAGCGCGATATCGCAGGCAATGCCGTCGGCCAGCCAATAGAGCCCGGAAGCCTTGGCGGCCTCTGCTGCCCGTTCGGCAATCGCCGGAACAAGAACGGGGTTTGACGGATTGGCAATAAGCGTGGCAACGAAGGCCATGAGCAGAAACCTTATGAGCGATATCGACGCGATCCTGATAACCGGGCCGACCGCCAGCGGCAAGTCCGCGCTTGCGGTTGAATTGGCCCGTGCGCATGACGGCGTGGTCATCAATGCCGACAGTATGCAGGTCTATGATACGTTGCGGCTGCTGACTGCACGGCCTTCCGAAGAGGATATGGAAGGCATTCCGCATCATCTCTATGGTCACGTTCCGGCCGGACGGGCTTATTCCACCGGCGTCTGGCTACGCGAGGCCACCAAACTGGTTGCGCGCTTGCGCGGTGAGCGGAAATTGCCCGTTTTCGTCGGCGGAACAGGACTTTATTTCAAGGCGCTGACGGGCGGGCTCTCGGATATGCCGGCCATTCCCCTGGAGATCCGCAGCCTTCTACGCGCGCGGCTGCTCGCGGAGGGAGCTGAGATCCTGCATGGCGAGCTTGCCGCTCGTGACGCTCCCGTTGCAGAAAGCCTCAATCCTCAGGATGGCCAGCGCATCGTCCGTGCTCTGGAGGTGATCGAGGCGACCGGCCAATCCATCGCCGCCTATCAAGGCAAGACCGGGCCTGTGGTGATCGATCCTGACCGCGCGCAAAAGATCGTGGTGCTGCCCGAACGCGCCGTGCTGCATCAGCGCATCAACGGCCGCTTCGAGGCGATGTTGGCAATGGGGGCCGAAGAGGAAGTGCGGGCTCTGCTGGCGCTTGATCTGCCGGCAGAGATGCCGGTCATGAAGGCGATCGGGGTGTCGCAGATCGCGGCGATGCTGAGGGGCGAGATGACGCGCGATGAGGTTCTTGAAACCGCTTCGGCGGCAACGCGGCAATATGCCAAGCGCCAGATGACCTGGTTTCGCAACCAGATGGATGAAAGCTGGGAGCGCGTCAGCCCCTGAGCTGACATCAATCCTTGTCGTAAAGGCTGCTGAGCGGCTTCTTCAGAATGCTGTCACGCAAGGAAAGGCCGGCTTCACGCCGCAGCGACGGGGGTGCTTCTAGGGCCGGCAAGGTGCGCGTGCTTGCCGTGTCATCGCCTCGGAATTCGCGGCGAAGCTCCGCAAGCTTGCTTTCGATCGATGTCTGTACCGGCAGTTCAGCCTGCAGGCCGGCGGCGCGCGGTAGCATATCCGGGCGATATGGTTCGTTTAACGGTGCGTCCATCTCCGCGACACGCGCCGACGTCTGCTCGATGGCCAGATCGCTGACTTCGTTTCCGATATCGGCGGCGGCGCTATAGCTTTGCTGCAGGGCGCTGATATCGGGGCTGGAAATCGAGCGCATGCGGCTGACGATGGTGCGCAGGTCGACGGTGTCAGGCGATTCCTCGCTGGCTTTCGCCGCATTGCCATTGGCTTTCGGTACCATATGCCCCTCGACACGGGAAAAACGCATGCGCATCGGCACGGCAATGGCCTCGCCGAAGGCGATGGCTTCGCCATTGCCGATCGAAGACAGGAAGCTGGTCGTCGAGATTGAGGAATTCGGGATAGCCGAGCGGATGATGTCCTGATCGTGGTCGTTGGCAAGGCGCATGGCGAAGAGCGTCGAGCACTGCGACAGGATCGTCTGGTCGAGTTCGCCCGGACGCTGGGTGATGATCCCAAGCGAGACGCCGTATTTGCGGCCTTCCTTGGCGATGCGGGCGATCGCCTGCCGCGTCGGGAAGAAGCCGAGGCTCTGATCGGCCGGGATATAACGGTGCGCTTCCTCGCAGACGACGAGCATATGGATCGCGCCGTCGCTCCATAGCGCCAATTCAAAAGCCATGCGGCAGAGGACCGAAGCGACGGAATTAATGACTTCGGACGGGATGCCCGCGAGCTGGAAGGTGCAGATCGGTTTGCCGTCGCCGGGGATGCGGAAGATCTTGGCTATGGTCTCCATGATCGTATCGGTGATCGTATTGTTGGAGAACATGAAATTATAGCGCGGATCGTTGATCGCGGAGATGACGCGCATCTTCAACGAGCGCAGATGCGGCTTCTCCTGACGGCCCTCCAGCCGGCCGATGCGTTCATCGATCAGCGCCAGCAGGTCGGCCATGCGGTAGGGAAGCGGCGTGTCGGCGGTGACGGATGCTTTTTCCGTCTGGCGGCGCATGAAAGCGGAATCGCTGCCGCCGCGGAAGGCGCGCTTCGCCTCGGGGATAAGATCGCGCAATGCATCGAGTTCTTCCGGGACGGCGGGCCGACCACGGAAGACCACTTCACCGAACTCCTCCAGCCGCATCAGCCAGAAGGGCAGGTCGAGGGTATCGGTATCGATGACGACGGCATGCCGCGGGAAGGCGGCGGCGAATTCGTTATGAGGGTCGAGGATCAGGACCCGCAGCTTCGGATCGGTGCTGATGGCCTTGTGCAGAAGCAGCGAGACGGCCGTCGATTTGCCGACACCGGTCGAGCCGACGACGGCGAAATGCTTAGACAGCATCGACGGAATATGGATGGCGGCATCGATGCTTTCGTCCTGCGTCAGCTTGCCGATGACACAGCTATTGCCCTTGCCGGCATCGAAAATGCGGATGAGGTCGCTGGCGCGGATACGATGCGCGATCGCGCCGAGATAGGGATAGGCGGAAATGCCGCTGGAGAATTCTTCGCGGCCGTCTGGTTCGACGCGAACTTCGCCCAGAAGCTCGACCTCGATGCGAAAGAGGTTGTCCTGCCCTTCGCCCCAGCCGATACTATTGGTATTCATGGAATAGACGAGGGCGGCGACGCGGTTTGACCCGACGCTGATGGAAATCAGCTTGCCGACCGACCAGAGCTCGGTCAGGTCGGTGCCTCCGGCTTCGGCGACGGCGGCGATCGTTGCTCTTGAACCGTTGCACGCGACGACGCGACCGAGGAAGCGGTTTCCCGGCTTCAATCTATCGCGGCGATCAAGGTCTCCGGCCTTGCCAGATGTCTGCAGATCATTGTTGAGCAAACGGCTACCCCAAGC
This sequence comes from Rhizobium sp. P44RR-XXIV, assembly GCF_001999485.2. Lineage (NCBI taxonomy): Bacteria > Pseudomonadati > Pseudomonadota > Alphaproteobacteria > Hyphomicrobiales > Rhizobiaceae > Rhizobium > Rhizobium sp. P44RR-XXIV. The sequence goes on from NZ_MPVZ02000028.1 coordinate 403,567, forward strand.
GTTGGATGCCGAAGCATAGGGAGAGCGGCTTAACAAAACCCTTTCGGCATCACGCGCTTTTTATTCGGAGTAGGAAAGGTCGGGATTTTTTATTGCTTAATACGTTGACGCTTCGAAATTTTCTGTCTATCACTCCACCCCATGAAAATCTCTATCGTACTTATCGTGGTGGGAAGGCGCATGGGCAGGATGGTGTAACCATCCGGCGATAGCCACCCATGCGCTAGATGACAGGCTCCCCAAGGGGCCTTTTTTTATGCCCGAAATTGAGATTTCATCCTTCCAAACCTCCAGTAGACAGCGGAACAAACGTATGACCGGCACAGATAATCAGGCGAGCGGCAATCGAATGACAGGCGCGGAGATCGTGTTGCAGGCGCTCAAGGACAATGGCGTCGAACACATCTTCGGTTATCCGGGTGGCGCGGTGCTTCCGATCTACGACGAGATTTTCCAGCAGGATGACATCCAGCACATTCTGGTTCGCCACGAGCAGGGCGCCGGCCACGCGGCCGAAGGCTATGCCCGCTCCACCGGCAAGGTCGGCGTCATGCTGGTTACTTCCGGGCCCGGCGCGACCAATGCCGTCACGCCGCTGCAGGATGCCCTGATGGACTCGATCCCGCTGGTCTGCCTGACCGGCCAGGTTCCGACGTCGCTGATCGGCTCGGACGCTTTCCAGGAATGCGATACGGTCGGCATCACCAGGCCGTGCACCAAGCACAACTGGCTGGTCAAGGACGTCAATCAGCTCGCCGCCGTCATTCATGAAGCCTTCCGCATCGCGCAATCAGGCCGTCCGGGCCCGGTCGTCGTCGATATTCCGAAGGATGTTCAGTTCGCCACCGGCACTTATACGCCGCCGGAAGCGCATGATGCACAGAAGAGCTATCAGCCGAAGGTTCAGGGCGATCTCAACAAGATCAACCAAGCTATCGAGTTGATGAAGAATGCACGTCAGCCGGTCATCTATTCCGGCGGTGGTGTCGTCAATTCGGGCCCGGAAGCTTCCAAGCTGCTGCGCGAACTGGTCGAGCTGACTGGCTTCCCGATCACCTCGACGCTGATGGGCCTCGGTGCTTACCCGGCATCGGGCAAGAACTGGCTCGGCATGCTGGGCATGCACGGCTCCTACGAGGCCAACATGGCGATGCATGATTGCGACGTCATGGTCTGTATCGGCGCGCGCTTCGACGACCGTATTACCGGCCGCCTCAATGCCTTCTCGCCGAATTCGAAGAAGATCCACATCGACATCGACCCGTCGTCGATCAACAAGAACGTTCACGTCGATATCGGCATCCTCGGCGATGTCGGCAATGTTCTGGAAGACATGGTTCGCCTGTGGCGGGCACTGCCACAGAAGCCGGCTGCTGAACGTCTTGGCGACTGGTGGGGAAATATCGCCCGCTGGCGTGCGCGCAATTCCTTCGCCTACAAGCCGAGCGACGATGTCATCATGCCGCAATATGCCATTCAGCGTCTTTACGAGCTGACAAAGCATCGCGACACCTACATCACCACGGAAGTCGGCCAGCACCAGATGTGGGCGGCACAGTTCTTCGGCTTCGAGCAGCCGAACCGCTGGATGACCTCGGGCGGCCTCGGCACGATGGGCTATGGCCTGCCGGCGGCGCTCGGCGTGCAGATCGCTCATCCGGAAAGCCTGGTCATCGACATTGCCGGCGATGCCTCGATCCAGATGTGCATTCAGGAAATGTCGGCCGCGATCCAGCACAATGCGCCGATCAAGATCTTCATCCTGAACAACCAGTACATGGGCATGGTTCGCCAGTGGCAGCAGTTGCTGCATGGCAACCGCCTGTCCAACTCCTATACGGAAGCGATGCCCGATTTCGTCAAGCTGGCCGAAGCCTATGGCGCCGTAGGCCTGCGCTGCGAAAAACCTGGTGATCTCGATGCCATGATCCAGGAGATGATCGACGTCGACAAGCCGGTCATCTTCGATTGCCGCGTAGCCAATCTCGCCAACTGCTTCCCGATGATCCCCTCGGGCAAGGCGCACAACGAAATGCTGCTGCCAGACGAAGCGACCGATGAGGCCGTCGCCAACGCGATCGATGCCAAGGGTCGTCAGCTGGTTTGATCGATAGCCGAGGCGCGGCGAAAGCTGCGCCCCAGCCGATCTTTCCGGCATAGCCAACAAGAACCGAGGAAACGGAACAAGGATAATGAACGCACACCTTCAACCCACCGGCTCCGCCTATTTCATTTCGCCGGAAACCGCGGCGGCTGAGAGCCATACGCTTTCGGTGCTTGTCGATAACGAGCCCGGCGTTCTCGCCCGCGTCATCGGCCTTTTCTCCGGCCGGGGCTACAACATCGAAAGCCTCACGGTTTCAGAGACCGAGCATCAGGCGCATCTGTCGCGCATCACCGTCGTCACGCGCGGCACGCCACAGGTGCTGGAGCAGATCAAGGCGCAGCTTGAGCGCATCGTTCCCGTTCACCGCGTGGTCGATCTGACCGTGCGCGCCCGCGAACTCGGCCAGGAGCGGCCGATCGAGCGCGAAGTGGCGTTGCTGAAGGTGACCGGAAGCGGTGAGACCCGTGCCGAGACGCTGCGGCTGGCCGATGCCTTCCACGCCAAGGTGGTGGACGCAACCGTCGAGCACTTCATTCTCGAAATCACCGGCAAGTCCTCGAAGATCGATCAGTTCATTGCCATCATCAAGCCGCTCGGCCTGATCGAAGTCTGCCGTACCGGCATCGCAGCGATGAATCGCGGCTCGCAGGGGATGTAACGATCCTCTGTCATTGACCGGCTTGCGGGCGTCGCCTAGCCTTTGCGACGCTCGGGCCGATCGACGGCTTGATTTATACGGGGGTAGCAGAGGTGGCGGCCGTCGCTGGCGAGATTTTTCCCGATATCGGCGAAAAGCCCTGGCATCCGTCGGCGGACATGCGGCTCGGCGCCGCCTTCTTCGTGCGCAATGATTTTCCCTGGCTCAATCAGTATTTCGGAAAGCAGAGGCTTGCCTCGTTTGTCTCACCCGGCATAGGCGGCATCATTTCCTGGGGTGGCCGCATATCGGCCAAGACGGCGGCGGCGATTGCCCGGTTTCGTCATCTGCCGCACTGGTATCTGGAGGATGGGTTCCTCCGCTCCGTCGGCCTCGGTAAGGCGGGGGCCATTCCGCTTTCCATCGTGATTGATGATCTCGGCTTGCCCGTCGATGCAAACCGACCTTCACGCCTTGAGCGTCTCATAGAGGGCGCCGGCGACGCGGGTGCTCTCGGTAGCGCCGTTCGGGAGCAGATCGTTTTCAACAGACTATCGAAATACAATCATTTGCCGCATCGACCGCCCCGGATCGAACGGACGGGCAAGCGCCGCATCCTGCTGGTCGATCAGGTGGTCGGGGATGTGTCGGTCGGCAGGGCGCTCGGTTCGGAAGCCTCTTTCAAGAAGATGCTGGCGGATGGGCTAGCAAGTGGCGCGCAATGCCTGATCCGCACCCATCCCGATGTCATGGCCGGACTTCGCAAGGGATATCTGACGGTCGATGCCGCAAAGGGCGATGCAGTGCTGGTCGACGATGCCGTATCCGTGGCGTCGATCCTCGAAGTTGTCGACGAGGTCTGGACAGTCTCCAGCCAGTTCGGTTTCGATGCGCTGCTGCGCGGGCTTCCGGTCCGCTGCTATGCCGCGCCATTTTATGCCGGCTGGGGCGTAACGCAGGATCACTACGGCGTCTACACCAAGGCGGCGTTGGCAGGTCGGCGCACGAAGCTGCGGACCGTGGACCAGATTGCCGCGGCCGCCTTTTCGCTTTATCCGACCTATCGCGATCCGACCGACTGGCGAGAGATCGACGTCTTTCAGGCCATTGAACTGATCGTCGCGCAGCAGAGGGCGGCGGCCTGACCTTAAAGCATGTCCAACGACTTCTTTCGCGATGGCGGCGGGAAAGCGGCATCGAGGACGGCCCAATCCTCGTCGGTAATGTCGAGGTCAATGCAGCCGCGATTTTCCTCGATGCGCTGCGGGTTCGAGGATTTCGGAATGGCCATCACGCCGTCGCGTTCCAGCAGGAAGGCCAGCGCGATCTGGGCGGGCGTGGTCTGATAGGTCTTGGCGATGTGGATCAAATCCGGATGGTCGAGCAGGCGGCCCTGCTCGATGGGGGAATAGGCCATGATCGGAATGCTGCGCTGCTGGCACCAGGGCAGCAGATCATATTCAACGCCGCGCCGGGCCAGATTGTAGAGCACCTGATTGGCCGCAACATTGCCGCCGTTTGGCACCGCGAGCAGTTCATCCATATCGTCGACGTCGAAATTCGACACGCCCCAGGCCTCGATCTTGCCGGCCGCCTTCAGGTTTTCGAAGGCTTCCACCGTTTCTTCCAACGGATGATTGCCGCGCCAATGCAGCAGGTAAAGATCGATGCGATCGGTCTTCAGGCGCCTCAGGCTGCGCTCGCAGGCTTCCACCGCGCCTTTGAGGCTTGCATTGGCAGGATAGACCTTGCTCACGAGAAAAACCTCGTCGCGCCGACCTTCTATGGCCTGCCCGACGATTTCCTCGGAACCACCATCAGCATACATTTCGGCGGTGTCGATCAGCGTCATGCCGAGATCCAGCCCGGTTTTCAGGCTGGTGATCTCATCCCGGGCACTGGTGGCATTGTCGCCCATATTCCACGTCCCCTGGCCAAGCGCGGGAACGGCAATGCCGGAGGGGAGAGTGACGGTGGGAATCGGATCGCGCATGACATGTCCTCGCTTCTAGGAGCGAAGGATAGGTTCATTCTGCCGCTTTTCAATCGACAGTACTGATGTCACCGTGACAATCGCCCTATGGCTTTCGGATTTGGCGCGAATTAATGTCGCCTCAGGCATGCGTCGGTTTATCCGCGCGTGGACAATATCTATTGAAAAGAATTTGGATGCCGCCCTTTGTCACATACGGTGTCCGGGGAGGCTTCATGGCGCTGGATACATTTCTGGCTCTTCTTCTGTTTGCATTCACGACCTCGATCACGCCGGGGCCGAACAATATGATGCTGTTTACATCCGGCGTGAATTTCGGTTTCCGGCGCACCATCCCTCATATGCTCGGCATCGGCGTCGGCTTCTTTGTGCTTTTGATTGCTGTTGGATTGGGATTGGGCGCGGTTCTGCACACCGCACCGCTGCTCTATACTGTGCTGAAATTCGCCGGCGGGGCCTATCTCGTCTGGATCGCCTGGAAGATCGGCACGTCACGCAGCCTGAGCGAGAGTGAGAGCGATGCGCAGCCGATGAGCTTCATCAGCGCCGCCGCCTTTCAATGGGTCAATCCCAAGGCTTGGGTAATGGCCGTCACCGCCATGGCTACCTATACCAATGAACAACTCTATCTCTTCAGCGTGCTGGTGGTCGGCCTGGCCTTTGCAGCGGTGAACGTTCCAAGCGTCTCGACCTGGGCCGGCTTCGGCTCGGCCCTGCGGGACTGGCTGTCGGTTCCCGTTCGGCTCAAATGGTTCAACATCACCATGGCGGTGCTGCTGGTGCTCAGCCTCTGGCCGATGCTAAAGTAGATCGGAAAAGACAGGAGGCAGCCATGTCCCATGAGCATCCCGATGATGATGACCACCATCATCATGACCACGACAACAGCTATTCCGACATGCAGGCGCGCGTGAAGGCGCTGGAGACGCTGCTGACGGAAAAGGGGTTGATCGATCCGGCTGCGATCGACCGGATCGTCGAAACCTACGAGACGAAGGTCGGGCCGCGCAACGGGGCGCAGGTGGTGGCAAAAGCCTGGAGCGACCCCGCCTTTGCCGACTGGCTGCGGCACGATGCGACGGCTGCTATCGCGAGCCTCGGTTTCACTGGCCGACAGGGCGAGCATATGCGCGCGGTGTTCAATACGCCGGATACCCATAATCTGGTCGTCTGCACGCTTTGCTCCTGCTATCCGTGGTCCGTGCTCGGGCTGCCGCCCGTCTGGTACAAGGCGCCGGCCTATCGTTCGCGCGCCGTGATTGATCCACGTGGGGTGCTGGCCGAGTTTGGTCTGGTACTGGCACAGGAAACCAAAGTCCGTGTCTGGGATTCGACGGCGGAGCTACGTTATCTGGTCATCCCGCAACGGCCTGCCGGTTCTGAAGATCTGGACGAGGCTGATTTGGCCGATCTCGTCAGCCGCGATGCGATGATCGGAACGGCGCTCGCGAGATCCCCGGAGGCGGAGCTATGAACGGGCCGCACGATCTCGGCGGGCAGATGGGCTTCGGTCCGGTCGCACCGGAACAGAACGAACCGTATTTCCATGCCGAATGGGAAAAGCGCGCGCTCGGCATCACGCTCTCTTGCGGTGCCTTCGGTGCATGGAACATCGACGAGAGCCGGCACGCGCGGGAAAACATTCCGCCATCAGACTATCTCGCCGCCAGCTACTACGAAATCTGGACGAGAGGCATCGATACACTACTGGAGCGGCATGGCTTTGCCACGGCCGAGGAGCTGCGAACCGGCCATTCCCTCCAGCAGGGAAGAGCGCCGAATCGGGTTCTAAAGGCGGATATGGTCGATGCCGTGCTCGCCAAGGGTGGTCCTTGCGATCGGCCCGTCGATACGGCGCCACTTTTTGCCGTCAGCGATCGCGTGCGCACGAAGAATTTCAACCCGACCGGCCATACGAGGCTACCGCGATATGCTCGCGCCAAGACCGGTGTTGTCGAGGCGGTGCAGGGCTCCTTTGTCTTTCCGGATGATAATGCCCATGGCCGTGGCGAGAATCCGCAATGGGTTTATACAGTCGTCTTCGACGGTCTGGAAATCTGGGGTGAGGGCGCCGATCCCTCGCTGACGATCTCCATCGACGCCTGGGAGAGCTATCTTGAGCGCGTGTGAGGTCGCTTCGCCGCTGGCGCAGTCACCGGAGCTACCGAAATCTGCTGATGGCGAACCGGTTTTTCCGGAGCCTTGGGCTGCCGAAGCCTTCGCCATGACCGTGCATCTGCATGAGAAAGGCGTGTTTGCGTGGAGCGAATGGGCAGAACGGCTTTCGGTCGAGCTGCACAAACCGGGTCGCGCTGCAGACGGCAGCGATTATTTCGACTGCTGGGTGGCGGCGCTTTGCGGCCTGCTGGTGGCCAAAGGTATCGCGGATGCGGATGTGATTGCTGATCTGCAAAGAAGCTGGCAGCGCGCGGCGAAGGCTACGCCGCACGGCAAGCCGATCGTCTTGGAAAACGATCCGCAGCGCTGACGAAAGTGCGAGCGCATGGATTGTGGCGCCGCCAAGAGGGAATGCTAAGATGCGGTGATACGGCTTGTCCCTGAAATCCTCGATCCGTTTCATCGGCGAAAGATATTTGAGAGAGATTGCATGAGTGACATTGCCCACAGCATCGACGAGGTTATCAAACTTGGATTTGCGGATCTGCTGAAGGCACACGGATTTAGAAAATCCGGACGCAATTGGCATCGGGCCGATGGTGAAAACTGGTTGATCGTCAACGTACAGGCGAGCAGCGGGAATTTCGGTGAAAGTGGAAAGTTTACGGTCAATCTCGGCATTTATTTCGCGGCGGTTGCCTCTCTTGCAGGGCAGACCCCGATCAGCGGAAAGCCGAGAGAAATGGATTCGACGGTACGCGAAAGACTGGGGACCCTCGCGTATGGCCGCGACCATTGGTGGACAATTGAAGCAGGCTCGAACCTGAATTTGGTCTCCGATGATCTTGTGGAAAAGATGAGGTCCTTCGGCATGCCGTGGCTCGAGTCTCATCGCGACTTGTCGCATGTCGCTGTCGCCCTCCGGGATAGTCCGTCTGTGCTGTCGGCAAGCGCAGTTTTGCTTGCCGGTGACAAGGAGGAAGCAACCCGGCGGTTGAGAGTGGCAATAGAGGGCAGGCCCGCGGCCAAAGCGCACTTTACTGCCTGGGCGATCAAGAATGGCATCGCGCTCTGAAGCTCATAACGCCGCGACGATTCGTAGGATGAGGACTGCTGGTCGCATTCCTCCCTCACGGTTAATCCGCCGGAGGCTCGTCAATGGCGAGGGTTTCATTTATTGACAATGTGATCAGCGAATTTGGACCATAATGTTTGATGTGGCCGATCGCTTGCTTTCGGCAATCGCTATCACGATTGATGCGCTGGTTGCATAATCGCCGCCAACCTTGATGAGAAAGCGCGATCTTCTGGGCTGTAAATAAATCCACCCCTGATTGAGCCCTTATCTGTTTGGTAAGTTCCGGCCATGTTGCTTGAGCTTGGAAAAGCCTGTCGACCAGCGCCAGCATATTCTCCGATATTCGCATGACAGATGGCCCTTACGATTGAATAGCAAACAATTCAGACTTCAATAGAATGACTTGGTTGTGCCTAGGACGAGAATTGCTTGTAGCATTCGTCCGCAACCCGCTGAAGCATCTCGCGGGAGATTTCGCCGGTCACGGTGTAACCGAGGCTGCCATCGATCCAGTAGAAGGTCTCGACGTCACCGTTGCTGGCGAAACGGAAGCTGGTCGTCGTGTTTGCGGTATTGTGGCCGACAAGCACAGTCAGCCGTTGGCCGCTGGCATTTTCATACATGAACATGGCGCCCGGCGTGCCGTTGATCGGTAGCAGTCTGCCGCCCACCAGCTGGAAACCAAGTACCTGCAGGCTCGGCACCTTGAGGCCGGCAACATTCATGCGTTTGCCGAGCCATGTGGCGAGATGCGCTTCCTGATCCGCGCCGACTTCGACTGGATGTCGCACCTCGCTCGCATAGACGATGAAGGCGGAGTGGGCCTGTTGTGGCCAGGCTTCCATGGCGGTCAATTGCAATTCGGGTCTCGCAAACAGATCCGGGCCGAAATGGCCGGCCACGGCGCCGGCGAGGAAGAGCGTCAGCGAGGCAGCAAACATAATTAGCCGGCGAAATTTATGTGGCGCCGCCTTCTCTTCAGGCAGAGCTCTTCTGCTTCTTGCGATCAGATCTGGATCATCCTCCCTGGAGATCCCATAGGGAGCGAACAGGGCCTTGATGCCATCGCTCTGGGTCTGCCATGCGGCGACGGTGGCGGCGTCTTTCGGATTTTCGGCAAGCCATGCCTCCATCTGCGCCTGTCTTTCCGGCGGCAGCTGGCCGTCGGCAAAGGCTTGGAGATCCGCTTCGGTCACGGTGGGGTTGCGTTCGGTCATTTTGGCCTCCGAAGCGTAATGACATTGTCGGCGCTCATCAGGCTGGTCATCTTCTGGCGCGCGCGAGACAGGCGCGACATGACGGTGCCGATCGGGATATCCAGCATGTCAGCGACGTCCTGATAGCTGTAGCCTTCGACGACGACGAGCATCAGCACTGCGCGATACTCCTCGCTCAGGCTATTGAGGGCTATCTCCAGCCGCGAGCGTTCCAGCGGGTCATTATCCGTTTCGGTCGCAGGCAGATGATTATTGTCGTCGATATCGACGAAGCTGCGGTTGCCTTGCTGGCGCAATCCGTTGCGATAGATATTGGTCATGATGGTGAGAACCCAGCCGCGCAGGTTCAGCCCGCGCCACTGGTCGCGTCGCGTCAACACCTTTTCCACACAGTCCTGCAGCAGGTCTTCGCCGTCGGCATCGGAGCGCGTGAGACTGCGCGAATAACGTCGCAGCGAGGGGAGGAGCGTCAACACCTCCGCCTCGAAACTATCGGGCGCGGACGGGGATGTCGCCGCGCCCTTTCCGGTCCTGTCAGGGCCGTGCGGCATTCCAGACGTCCTTAAAGCCATCGCCGGCGACATCGCCGGACTTTGCATCCTTAACGAAGAAATAGAGCGGCATGCCGTCCTTTGCCCACTGTTTCATCCCGTCCTTGCGGGTGATGATGGAATATGCACCTTCCGCCTTGGCTTTGTCATCGGCCATCAACGGCGGCCAGGCTTTGGCGCAATCGCCGTTGCAATTGGATTCACCCGACTTGTCGTTCTTGAAGGTGTAAAGCGTCATGCCGTTTTCGCCGGCAAGGACCTTGCCCTTGGCGCTGTCGACTGTCTTCACCGGCGCAGCGGCGAAGGCGACTGTGGCAAAGGCGGATGCGGCGGCAAGCGCCGCCAGGAATGTCACGGTCTTCATGATATCTCTCCTCGGGTGATGGACGCATATCCGTCCAGGCCTCGCATTCTGCGCTGCCGGATGTGAGACACGCTCCGTTCTTATTTTATTCCCGGCCGCGGGCATGTTTTTTACGGCTTGCGTCCGGAGACCGAATCCTGCCAAGTCGACCGATGCAATTTGCGCCACAACAAGATGAAGCGCTCAAGGCCGTTGCCAAATGGCTGAAGGAAGGGCGCTCCCCGCTGTTTCGCCTGTTCGGCTATGCCGGCACGGGCAAGACGACGCTTGCGCGGCATTTTGCCGAGCATGTCGATGGCGAAGTCCTGTTTGCGGCCTTTACCGGCAAGGCAGCGCAGGTGCTGCGTTCGCGCGGAGCCAGCAACGCCAAGACAATCCATTCGCTGATCTACCGTCCGCGCGGCGAAGAATCCGTCGAGGACGAGGAAACGGGCAAGACGTCGATCGCGCCGATGTTCACGATCAACCGGCAGAGCCCGGTTGCGAAGGCCGCGCTGATCATCGTCGACGAATGCTCGATGGTCGATGAGGCACTCGGCAAGGATTTGATGAGTTTCGGCACGCCGATCCTCGTGCTTGGCGACCCCGGCCAGTTGCCGCCGATCTCGGGCGGTGGCTTCTTCACCGATCAGGAGCCCGACTATCTGCTGACCGATATTCACCGCCAGGCCCGTGACAACCCGATCATCCAGCTCGCTATGCATGTGCGTGAGGGCAAGGAGATCATGCACGGCGATTACGGGACGGCGCAGGTGATTTCGAAGAACGAGGTCACGCAGGCCTTGGTGATGGAAGCCGACCAGGTGCTGGTCGGTACCAACCGCACCCGCAAGCGCTACAATCAGCGCCTGCGCGAACTCAAGGGCTTTTCGACCGAATATCCGCAATCCGGCGACAAGCTCGTCTGCCTGCGCAATGACCCCGCCAAGGGCCTGCTCAACGGTTCGCTCTGGCAGGTGATGACCTCTTCCAAGGAAACGACGAAGCCCGGCATCAACCTGCTGATCCGGCCGGAAGATGACGACATGGACCGGGGTGCGGCGAAGATCAAGCTGCTGAAGCAGGCCTTCGAGGATGTCGAGGGCGAGATCCCGTGGTCGACGCGCAAGCGCTACGACGAGTTCGACTACGGCTATGCGCTGACAGTACACAAGGCGCAGGGCTCGCAGTGGAACAATGTCGTGTTGTTCGATGAAAGCTGGGCGTTCCGCGATACGCGTGAACGCTGGCTTTATACGGCTATCACCCGCGCCGCCGAGACGCTGACGATCGTCCGATAACATCGCCCTTGAGGCCTTGCGGCCTATTTGTCACCGAATGGTGACCGATGTGCCGAACGCCCATCAAAGTTTTGCATGGGTTGATGTCGGAATCTCGTTGGTTTTGCTGGCCATAATGGCATAAAACGGCGCTACCATCCGGTCTGAAAATCAGGGATTTCGATCATGCCCGCCAAGCTTTCCGTGAACCTCAACGCCATCGCTATGCTGCGCAACCGGCGTGATCTTCCCTGGCCGAGCGTCACGGGACTTGGCCGTATCGCGCTTGCGGCGGGCGCGAGCGGTCTCACGGTGCATCCGCGGCCCGACCAGCGTCATGTCCGCTTTTCCGATCTGCCCGAAATCCGCGCGCTGATCGATGACGAATTTCCGGAGGCGGAGTTCAATATCGAGGGTTATCCGTCCGACGAGTTCTTCGATCTCTGTGCGTCTGTCGAACCGGAGCAGGTGACGCTGGTGCCCGATGATCCCACACAGGCGACATCGGATCACGGCTGGGATTTCCGCAAGAACCGCGAGCTGCTGGTCGATGTCGTCGCCAAATACAAGAAGATCGGCTGCCGCGTGTCGCTGTTTGCCGATGGCGACGGTGATGTTGACGCGGTGAAGATTGCCAGGGAAGTCGGCGCCGATCGCATCGAGCTCTACACCGGCCCCTACGGCGGTTGCTATGATGATCCGCAGAAGGCCGCCGTCATTCTCGAAGCGCTCGGCAAAACAGCCGATGCCGCCTTTGCCAACGGCCTTGACGTCAATGCCGGTCACGACCTGACGGTTGCCAACCTGCCGGCGCTCGTGAAGCGCATTCCGAAGCTTGCTGAAACATCGATCGGCCATGGACTGACCGCCGATGCGCTGGAATATGGCATGGCCGAAACGGTGCGGCGTTTCCGCCGGGCTTGCGGGCAGGTGGTCTAATCAGCGGCGATCGTAAGCATCGGATCGCTGCTTCATCAAAGCTGACGTGTGTCGTAATGAAGGCGGTTGTCTTCGATCTCTCCCCGATGGGCTGCAGCCCAATCGGCGAGATGACGCGCGGTTTCCGACAGGGAATGTCCGAGCGGCGTTAGCGTGTATTCGACCTGCGGCGGGGTGCTGTGGTGAACGGTGCGCTCGACCATGCCGTCGCGTTCCAGTGTCTTAAGCGTCCTCGTCAGCATTTGCTGCGAGATACCCACCACACGCCGCTTGATTCCGTTGAAGCGCTGCGAGCCCGCGCGAAGTACGACAACCACCTGGATCGTCCACTTGTCGCCGACGCGGCTGAGGATTTCGCTCACCCCCTTGCAATCGGCTCCTGCGGGTTTGACGGTCACATCCATCTGACCTGCTCCTAAAAATATGCTTTTGACCGTTAGTTTCTGGTCCCATAAATGGCTGTGGTCAACATTGTAGACCGTGTCTTCGATGCAGAAATGTCGAGACACGGCCACCCACGGAGACCACCATGAACCTCTTCTACTATCCCGCCGCCTGCAGCCTGGCTGATCACATAGCGCTTATCGAGGCCGGGCTTCCCTACAAGCTCCTCAGCATCAACCGCGAGAAAAAGACCGAAGATGGCCGGGATTTTCTGTCGATTAATCCGAAGGGTTATATCCCAACCCTTGAGATGGACGACGGGACGATCCTCACGGAGAACCAGGTCATCCTGGCCTATATTGCGGAACAGAGCGGCAAACTCCTGCCCAACGATAACATTCTCAGGTGGCGGACCTTCGAGGCGCTCGCCTTCATGTCCTCGGAGATCCATGCAAGCTACAACCCTTTTTTCAGGGATTTCCCAGAGCCGGAGAAGGATCGCGCCCGCGAGAAGCTCAAGAAGTCCTTCGCCATCCTTGCCGATCAGATGGGCGACAAGGCATTCCTGGTGAGCAATGAGCTGACGATTGCCGATTGCTATCTTTTCTGGGTCCTGATGGTCGCGCCGAGAAGCGGCGTCGAACTGCCGGAAAATCTGCAGAACTGCCTGGATCGCATGAAGGCGATGCCATCCGTGATCAGGGCGCTCAAGGAAGAGGGATTGAGCTGATCGGGCGGCAGTCCGAACGAGCTGAGCATTTCCCGGCCAGACGCACCCCCGATAGCGGTGCATCTGGCCGGGAAAGCCGAGAGTGAACGAATGGCCGCGTGGCGTGATCCGTCGAGACCTTCGTCCGCCTTCGGCGCAAAGCGGGCAGCATATTCGTTATCATTCTCAATCAAGGCAGCAACTGATAGATTGCACGGCAAAGCTGCGAGCAATCGTAACTCTTGTCACCGACGTGACAGCTTTCATGACCTCTGGTATTTCCAGAATCGCGCTCAGGTTGGGAGAGACTTTCATGAAAAAGCACGCTGTAGCTCTGATGATGGTACTTGCGATCTGCATCCCCATCGCCACAATGAAACCCGCTTTTGCCGCAGATGATGTATGTGCGCCCGTCAGGGCGATGTTGGAAAAATTCAATATTACATCGCGAATTCGCTTGGTCGGCACCAATAAGGTTAAGGCAATCAATTTCACAAGCCTATTTGTTGACACCAAGCAGTGGTGGCATGAAGATTCTAAACCGTGGCATATAGAGCCGCGCCAATATTCAAAAACCAGCGATCTTGAGAACTGCGAGCATCTCGGCAGCGAAATTATAGATGGAATCCGGACCGAAATTTGGAATTACGACCACTTAGCGTACCAGCAGGTTGACTACTTTAAGATTTGGATATCCGATGATACAGGGTTGCCGGTGAAATCCCATTTCAAGCGGGTCCGGCCTAAAGCGTTTATCGAGTGGGACGGCACTTACACGTACGGCTCTGATATCAAAGATCCCGTTTGAACTAGAGCACGTCGTCCTCGATATAAGTCATCGTCGGCTTCCCAATGGCCGTTTATTGCGCATACACCCCAAAGGATCGCCGGCAAACGGCCGGTGGTATGGGGTGTGTAATTTCACCGGTTTGTCGATGCGGTGCGTTTGGAAGTTGTGTACAAAGCGTGAAACTTCCCCCGCCCCGCATGGCGGGGAGAGGGTTGGGGCGAGGGCCAGGCAAAGGCTTGCAGCAATGTCAGACCAGCCTGACGAGCCGAACAATCAGCCGAGCAAGGCGGCCTTATGTTCTTCGACGAAGCTGCGCAGCGTCTGTGGTTCCTTGCCGGTCAGCTTGTTGAAATCATTCGTCAGGATGTCGAAATTGCCGGCGCGGGTGTTGGCGTCGGCGGAGACGAGCATGTCGACCACGAATTTCGGCAGGCCGGCGCCCGTGAGGCCGGCGGCGAACTGTTCGTCATTGACCTGCACGACTTCGAGCGGACGACCGGTGACCTTGCTGACAACGGATGCTACGTCTTCGATCGTCAACGATGTGGAGCCGGTCAGAGTGTAGGTCGCATTTTCGGTGGTGTCGGAAGCGAGTGCCGCTGCAATGGCGAGTGCGCAATCTTCGCGGCTGATATTGCTGGTACGGCCGCCGGCAGTGGCGGTGTACCACTTGCCGACTTCGAGGCTATGCGGCAGTCCCAAGAGATAATTGTCGAAATACCAGGCGTCGCGCAGGATCGTATAGCCGATGCCGCTGGCCTTGATGGCGTTTTCCGTGCCGAGATGGTCGGGTGCGAAGGTGACGAGCGAACCTTCCGGCGCCGGCATGGAGGTGTAGAGGATGTGCTTCACGCCGGCCTTCTTCGCAGCTTCGACGGCAGCCGTGTGCTGCTTCAGGCGCAGGCCGGGAACGGCAAGCGCGTCGGTGCTGATGATCAACAACCGGTCGACACCGGCAAAAGCATCGCTCAGGCTGGCAGCATCGTCGAAATCAGCCTTGCGGGTGATGACGCCCTTGGCGGCGAGGTCGGCGAGCTTCTCGGGGCTACGCGTGGCAGCGACGATGCGGCCGGGGGCGACCTTATATGTCTCCAGCAGGTGATGAATGACGCGCTGGCCGAGCTGGCCTGCGGCACCGGTGACGAGAAGAGTGCTGCTCATGTCTTTTTCCTTGTTTGACCGCCGCGGATTGCAAGGGTCTTGTTGCTCTCAAAAAGAGACTAGCTCTAGAATAGGAATTGACTTCTGGATGTAAAGGAGGCAGTTTTTCGGCTCCAAGTTACCAAAAGGGAACCGGCATGAGCGCCAGCACCGTCGTCAATTTGCGCAGCATAGATCCGCCGCTGCGCGACGTCGACCTTAGCAATCTCGATTTCTCCAATTGTCCGGTGCGAGACCTGATCTCGCAGATCGGCGGCAAATGGTCGGTGCTGCTTCTCGAAACATTGGCGAAGCGGCCTTACCGCTTCGGCGAGTTGCGCCGTCTGGTGCCGGATATTTCCCAGCGCATGCTGACACAGACATTGCGTGACCTGCAGCGCGATGGCTATGTCGACCGCGAGGTTTTCCCAACCAAGCCGCCAAGCGTCGAATACAGCATGACCAATCTCGGCCGTTCGCTGTACGAACCGCTGGCCATGCTCTTGAACTGGGCGGAGGCCAATCATGAGGCCGTGCGTGCAGCACGCGTCCGTTTCGATCAATCGCCGGACTGAGCCTTGCCGTGAAGCCTTTGAAGATCGCCATCGTCGGTGCCGGACCTGCCGGTCTCGCCGCCTCTCTCTTTCTCACGCGCGCCGGTCATACGACCGATATCATAGAACGTTTCGACAGCCCTGCGGCGGTCGGCTCGGCGCTGATGCTGCAGCCGACGGGATTGACCGTGCTCGAGACGCTCGGGCTTGGTCCGGCTATCCACGCGGCAGGCAATCGTATCGATCGCTTGTTCGGCACGGAAACCACCCGTGGCCGCACCGTTCTCGATGTGCGCTACAACGCGCTGCCGGGCGGCCGTTATGGACTTGGCGTCCATCGCGCAGCGCTGTTCGATACGCTCTATGATGAAGTCTCCGCCCGAAGACATCCGATCTTTACAGGGCAGAAAGTTGCCGCCGTGATCGAAGAAGGCGATCACAGCTATGTTTGCGTCGAAGGCGGTGAGCGGCTTGGCCCCTATGATCTTGTCATTGATGCCAGTGGTGCGCGATCCGAACTGGTAGCGGCTTCACCCGCGGCGCCGCGTGTGCGAAATCTCACCTATGGCGCCTTCTGGGCGACGCTCGATTGTCCCGATGGTCTGGTGGATCAGGCGGCGCTGACGCAGCGTTATGACAAGGCGAGCGTCATGATCGGTGTTTTGCCGGTTGGCAGCCGAAAGCCTGAAATGCCGAAGCAGGCCGCCTTGTTCTGGAGCCTGAAGGTTGCCGATGCCGACGAGGTGCGCAGGCGCGGGCTCGACCGTTGGAAGCAGACCGTCCGTAGCTATTGGCCGGAGTGTGAGCCATTGCTGGCGCAGATCACGGATTGGGATCAGCTGACGCTGGCGCGCTATGCCCATCGAACTGTGAAGCTACCCTATAGCGGGCGAACGGTTTTTGTCGGCGATGCGGCGCATTCTACAAGCCCGCAGCTCGGGCAGGGTGCAAATATGGCACTGCTTGATGTCGCTGCGCTGGCGCATGCGCTTGCGAGCCACGAGACTGTTGAAGCGGCATTCTCCGCCTATGCGAGAGCGCGGCGAATGCATGTGCGGCTGTTCCAGCTGCTGTCGCTGGCATTCACGCCATTCTACCAGTCGGATTCGGCTGCCTTGGCCTGGATCCGCGACCGGCTGGTCGCCACCATAGCGAAGGTGCCGCCGGCACCGCAGATCCTGGCGGCGATCGTTTCCGGCACACTGGTCGATCCGTTCAATGGCGCCGGCTTGCGGGAGTGCGATTGGCTGCGGCTGGCTGTGGTCAACGAAAACTACTTAACAACTATCTAGCCCGATCATGGTACTTCGGTTCAGTGCCGAGGGGTCTTGTGTGTTCAATTGCAATTGGTGTTGATTATATTCCCCATCGCCATTGAAGTGCAGGACGTTGGACGAGGCGCTATGTAGGTGGGGGATGGCGTTACTGGCATAGGAATATAGTATGGTTGTGGTGTTGCCGTTTGACGACTTGCGAGAAACGCAAGAGCTGCCTGCCTCCTAGCGTCATCCTGTGCATTCAAGTTCTCGCGACAATGCAGGTAGTCAGATGTCCCGGGTTTGGCCCCCCATGACCTGCATTGATTATCTTCAGCGAGATCGATACGCGCTTTTTGCGCTGCCATTTTTTCGGGGGTTTGGCAGCCCGCCATTACAGCAAGTAAGACAATCAGAATTGCACGCAAGAATATCCCTCCATCGCCTTGGAGGGATATTATCGGCATTCTTATGAGAGTCGATATGTATTTTAGATATATCTAAATTTAACGAAATACAGTGCGAATTCTACCAGCGAGCAGTTGGCTATGCCGCAGCCGTCCTGATCAATGCTTGCGCTCGGTCAGGAAAGCCAGCAGCGCAATCACCGGGAAGGCGATGCCGAACCAGGAGGCGAGGTTCCAGCCGCCCGATGCATAGGCCCAGCCACCGAGTGCCGAACCGATGGCGCCGCCGCCAAAGAAGGTTGCCATATAGAGGCCGTTCAGGCGGCTGCGATGCTCGGCGCTGAGCGCGAAGATGGCGCGCTGGCCGAGCACGAGATTGGTCTGCACGCCGAAATCGAGCATGATGCCGGAGAGCGTCAGCGTAATCAGCGCCAGCAGCGAACCGTCGCCCGAGACATGGCCGATAAAGAAGGCGACAATGGCGAGCACCATGGCGAAGGCGGTGGCGAGCTTCGTCCAGCCGCGATCGGCAACCCGGCCCGCGATGGGTGAGGCGACCGCGCCGGCGGCACCTGCCAATGCAAAGAGCGCGATGCCGTTCTGCGTCAGGCCGAAGGCCGGGCTCGCCAGCAGCAGGGGCGTCGTCGTCCAGAACAGACTGAAGGCGGCGAACATGCAGGCCTGATAGAGTGCGCGCCGCTGCAGCACCGGCGTATTCAGGGCGAGATGGCCCATGGAAGAGAGCAACTGGCCGTAATGCAGCTTGGTGTGCGGCACACGTGTCGGCAGCACGACGCGCAGGAGGATGGCGAGGCCGATCATGATGGCAGCGGAGATGATGTAGACCGCGTGCCATGAAAGAAGCTCGGAGAGAAAGCTTGCTGCCGGGCGGGCCAGCATGATGCCGCAGAGCAGGCCGCTCATGACGTTGCCGACGACCGCGCCACGGCTAGCGTCAGGTGCCATATGGGCCGCGAAGGGCACCAGGACTTGGACGGAGACGGATGCCAGGCCGATGCAGAGCGATGCCAGCAGGAACAGCGACGGGGACGAGGCGAAGGCGGCGCCGATAAGGGCGAGGGCGGCAAGCGCCACCAGCATCAGCACCAGCTTCCGGTTCTCGAGCAGGTCGCCAAGCGGCACGATCAGGAGCAGGCCGAGGCCATAGCCGATCTGTGTCAGGGTCACGATCAGGCCGGTCGCGGCTGGGGAGAAGCCAAGCGATTGGCTGATGGGGCCAGCGAGCGGTTGACCATAGTAGATATTGGCAGCCACCAGCCCGCAGGCGGCGGCGAACATGAAGGTCATTAGTGGCGAAATAGTCTTCTCCGGGAGCGGCATGCTCTCCCGTCTGGCGGCAGCAGTTGCAGGCATGTCTTGTCCTCGATGGGGGCTTGGGAGCATGCTCCCGGATATTTCAATGAAAAATCAGTTCAGTAGTTTCATGGCCGCTTCGGAGGCGGCAAACATGTGTTCTTGTGTGCGGCCGGTCTTTCCGACCACCCGCATGCCTTTGGTGAAGGAGAGGATCGCGCAAGCCGTGCTCTCGGCGTCGACATGCTTCGGGATGGAACCATCCTCCTGTCCGAGGCGGATCAGATCGAGAATGCGCCGTTCGTCAAAATCGAAGGCCACGCCGATGCGCTTGGCGACGTCATCGTCAAAAAGGGCAAGCTCGGTGGCGCTGCCAACGGCAAGGCAACCCCGGCGGCCAATGTCGCCCCATGATGATCCGGCGAAGAATGTCATCAGCGCGCGCAGCTTTTCATAGCCGTTGGGCGCAGCAGCAATGCAGTCGTCCAGCATGTGCTGGCGGACATGGCGATAGCGATCGAAGGCGGCGAGGAAGACGCCGCGCTTGTCGCCGAAGGCCTTGTAGACGCTGCCTGCGGTCAGGCCCATGGCCTCGGTCAATTCGCTGATCGAGGCGGCGTAATAGCCGCGCTCGGAAAAGACCCGCAGTGCCTCGTCAAGCGCTGCGTCCATGTCGAATTCCCTGGGGCGGCCGCGCAGTTTGGGCGCAATATCGATGGTGTCCGTTGTCATGCGACTCTTTTAGGAAATGATCGTTTCCAAATCAAGCGAATTTTGCACTGCAACAGAACTATTACCGGCCGCCGCTATCGGGTGTCGGTGTTAAGTTGTTTGTTTTATTGCCGTTATTGGAAAATGATGGCCATGTGGATCGCGTCCTTGTAACGCCCATCTATGCGCACGGATCTACGCGCGAGACCCTCCCGGACAAAGCCGACCTTCTCATAAAGCGCTATCGCTCTGATATTGTCGGCATGAACGCTGAGTTCCACGCGCTCCATGCCGGCGTTGCGTGCGGCTTGCAGCGTCGTCTCGATCAGCTTGCGGCCCAGGCCCCGACCGCGATAGGCCGGGATGATGCCCATTCCAAGGTGACCTGCGTGAGCATGGGAAGGGAAAGTATGGCGGCTGATATCGCACCAGCCGACAACATCGCTGCCTGCCAAAGCAACGAATTGCGGATTGCCTTTCGCGATCATGCCGAGCACGAAAGTGCGTGTTTCTTCCAGCGGGAATGCTTCGAGCATCGTCAGATATTCGCGCTCGCGCGCGACGATATCGAGCGCCTTGTGAAAGCCCTCGACGTGCCCGCTGGCGATGGGCAGGATAGCGATACCGGCACTGGTAGTCATGGATCGATATCTCGATGCAAATCAAAGATGTATCGAGGATAGGGATCAACCCTTACCTTGTCTATCGCCGCATCCAGCCGTCGCTCACAGATCAAGCTCCCATGTTTGGCCGTTCAATTCCGGGCCGAACATGCGGTGTTTTTCTTCCGCAACGAGCCTGAAGCCGGCCTTGATGTAGATGGCCCGCGCCGCGTCTAGAATGTCGTTGGTCCAGAGCGAAAGCTTGGTATAGCCGGCGTCGCGCGAGAAGCGGATGCATTCGTCGACCAGCAGCTTGCCGAGGCCGAGGCCGCGTGCCGTCTTGTCGACATAAAGCAGCCGGAGTTTTGCGACGCCATCGCCGCCGTCTGCGATCATGGCGGAACCGACGTTCAGGCCGTTGCGTTCGGCGATCCAGCAGCGTTCCTTGTCCGGATTGAAACTGGACAGGAATTTGCCGGCGACTTCGGCGACAAGTGCCTCGAAGCGATGATCCCAGCCGAACTCCTCGGTATAGAAACGCGCCTGGCTCTGCACGATCCAGCCGATATCACCAGGCCGGGGAGAGCGGATGATTGCCGGGGAAGGCGCGCTCCGGTCGGCGCCGAGCGTCTCCTGGATCGTCCGCATCGCTTCGACGATGCGCTCGGGCTCGCCAATGGCCAGCCGGTCGAAATATCCGGCAATCTGGGCGCGGGAGCGGCGGACAAATTCCTGGAATTGCACCTGTCCCTTGTCGGTGACTTTTATGACCTGGCTGCGCGCATCTTCCGGGTCGGGCGTCGTCTCTATCAGGCCATCCTCGCGGAAGCGTTTGACGATACGGCTGAGATAGGCGGGATCGAGATGCAGGTCGCGGGTCAATGCTGAAGCGGCGACACCGCCGCGAAAGCCGACTTCGAAGAGCACGCGCACGTCCGTCAGCGTATAGGGGCTGTCGAGATAGGCCTTGTTCAGGACGCCGAGAAAGTTGGTGTAGAAGCGATTGAAGTTACGGACGGCATCAATGGTCGTGAATTCGTCGGCAATGGTCATGGACATCGTCTCCTCGGTATAAGAGACGATGTCCATTATTTATTGGACTGAGTCAAGTAACTTGGTCTTGATCTATGCGGCGCAACTGCTGCGGACACCTTCATCGGCGAGAGCAAAATCGACGGCTGCCTGGGCATGGATGGTCGTCGTGTCGAAGCCGGGGAGGATCAATGCATTCGGATCGAGAATGAGGCAGATCTCGGTGCAGCCAAGAATGACGCTATCGGCGCCATCAGCCTTGGCACGCTCGATGATGGCATTCAGCTTCCGACGCGACTCGTCCTTGATGATGCCGGCGCAGAGTTCGTTGAAGATGATGTCGTGCGTCACGGTCCGGTCTTCGGGACCGGGCACCATGACGGAGACACCGCTCTCAGCCATGCGTTCGGCATAAAAGCCGTGTTCCATGGTGTAGCGCGTGGCGAGCAGCAGCGGCTTTACGCTTCCGGCGGCCTTCAACGCCGCGGCAGTTTCGTCGATGATGTGGATGAGCGGCACGGAGATGCGGGCGGCAACTTCCGGCGCGATCAGGTGCATGGTGTTGGTGCAGATGAGCACGCATTCGGCGCCGGCTACCTGCAGGCGATGTGCCACATCACCAAGGCGGGCGGCAGCGTCATCCCAACGACCGGCCTTCTGCAAGGCGACGATCTCGGCGAAATTGACGGAATACATCAGCACTTCGGCGGACGAGAGGCCGCCCAGCTGGTCGCGAACCATTTCGTTGATCTGGCGATAATAGACCGCCGAACTTTCGAAACTCATGCCGCCGATCAGGCCAATGGTGCGCATAATGGTGTTCTCCGCTCTTGAATGTGAATGCAGGAATAGTGCTGCGATTCACGCGCCGTGTGTTTGCAATCTTTGTGATTTTGACAATTCAATCCGCAACGATTTGCGTATTTCCGGAATTTTGTGCAAAATTACGGCGCTCTGATGGGGATTGTTGCACATGCTGGACGAACGTGACCGAAAGATTCTCGAATTTTTGCAGGCCGATGCCGGCATTTCGGTGACCGAGCTTGCCGATCGCGTCGCCCTGTCGGTCTCTGCATGCTCGCGCCGCATCCAGCGGCTGGAGGAGAGCGGCCATATCGCCAGGCGCATCGTCGTGCTTGACCGTGAGAAGATGGGGGTGCCGACCACGGTCTACGCGCTGATCAAGACGGCGCACCATGCCGACGAGTGGATTGAGGCCTTCCGCAAGGCGATCGGTGACGTCCCGGAAATCGTCGAGGCGCATCGGCTCACCGGAAATCACGACTATATTCTGAAGATCGTCTTGCCCCGCGTCGAGCATTATGACGTCATCTACAAGCAGCTCGTGCGCCGGGTCGAATTGTTCGACGTATCGGCGTCGATCTCGATGGAGGAGCTGAAAAGCGGTGCTTCCATTCCTGTCAGCTACGCGCCATAGGCATTTGAGAGCGTGGCAGCCGCAGGGGTGCCATGCATAAAAGATGATTGCCGCCCATCCTCCGCAACTCTACGTTTTGCGGTAACCGTAGATATGAGGTGTCGCCATGCAGGATCATCACGTTGTTGTTGTCGGAGGCGGCTTTGGCGGGTTGCAGCTCGCCAATGATCTGAAGGGCGCACCTGTCCGCATCACGCTGATCGACCGGCGCAATCACCATCTTTTCCAGCCGCTTCTCTATCAGGTCGCGACCACTCTGCTTGCCACATCGGAGATCGCCTGGCCGATCCGCAGCTTCTTCAGGGATCGGCCCGAAGTCACGACCCTGCTGGCCGAGGTCGTTGGCGTCGACAGCGAGGCGCATCAGGTGCTTCTGAAGGATGGCCAGAAGATCGACTACGATACACTGGTGCTGGCGACGGGCGCGACACACGCGTATTTCGGCCATGACGAATGGGAGCCCGTAGCACCTGGCCTGAAGACGCTGGAAGATGCCACGACCATTCGCCGGCGCGTCCTTCTGGCCTTCGAACAGGCGGAGCTGGAAACCGAGCCGGCTGTCCGTGAAGCGCTACTGACTTTCGTAATCGTCGGCGCGGGTCCTACAGGGGTGGAGCTTGCCGGTATCATCTCGGAACTGGCAAGGACGACGCTGCCGAAGGAATTCCGCAATATAGACACACGCAAGGCCAGGATCATTCTCGTTGAGGCCGGGCCGCGGGTGCTGGCTGCTTTCGCCGAGGAACTGTCCGACTATGCGCGCAAGGAGCTGGAGGTCCTCGGCGTCGAGCTCCATTTCGGCAAGCCGGTCACTTCATGCAGCGCGGAGGGGGTCGTGATCGGCGATAGCTTCGTGCCATGCCGCACCATCGTCTGGGCGGCGGGTGTGGAGGCATCGCCGGCGGCGAAATGGCTTGACATACCCGCCGATCGCGCTGGTCGCGCCGTTGTCGACAAGGAACTGCGGGCGCCGGGCAAGGACGATATTTTTATCATCGGCGATACGGCATTGGTCCTGCGCGAGGATGGCAGTCCGGTGCCGGGGATCGCTCCGGCCGCCAAGCAGCAGGGAGATTATGTCGCCAGGGTGATCAGGGCGAAGCTGGCCGGCAAGCCGCGCCGGCGCCGTTTCGCTACAAGCATCAGGGCAGCCTCGCGACGATCGGCAAGAGTGCCGCGATCATCGATTTCGGCTGGATCAAATTAAAGGGCTGGCTTGCCTGGTGGGTCTGGGGTCTCGCCCACATCTACTTCCTGATCGGCACCCGCTGGCGCATCGCCGTCGCCTGGAGCTGGCTATGGATCTATATCAGCCGGCAGCACAGCGCCAGACTGATCACGCAAAGGGAAACCATGCGCGAGGATTGAAAAAGGGCAGTCATTATGGCTGCCCTTTCCTTATGAGCTACAACGCGGTGACGGTTATGCCAGCGATGCGATATCGATAACGAAGCGGTAACGAACGTCGCTCTTCAGCACGCGCTCATAGGCTTCGTTGACCTGATCGATATTGATCACCTCGATCTCCGAGGCAATGTCGTGCTTGCCGCAGAAATCCAGCATTTCCTGGGTTTCCTTGATCGAGCCGATCATCGAGCCCGAGAGGCTGCGACGGCCGGGGATCAGCGAGAAGGCATGGACCGGGACCGGATGCTCAGGCGCACCGACCACGACCATGCTGCCGTCGACCTTCAAGAGGCCAAGATAGGCATTCCAGTCGAGTGCAATGCCGACCGTCATGATGAGCAGGTCGAAGGTACCGGCGAGCGTCGTGAAGGTCTCGGCGTCGCTGGTGGCATAATAGTGGTCAGCGCCGAGACGCAGACCGTCTTCCTTCTTGGAAAGCGACTGGCTGAGAACGGTGACTTCGGCACCCATCGCATGAGCGATCTTGACGCCCATGTGACCGAGGCCGCCCATGCCAACGATTGCGACCTTCTTGCCGGGACCCGCCTTCCAGTGGTGCAGCGGCGAGTAAAGCGTAATGCCGGCGCAGAGCAGCGGTGCAGCAGCGTCGAGCGGGATATTTTCGGGGATCGAGAGGACGTAGCCTTCCTTGACGACGATCGAATCCGAATAGCCGCCATAGGTTGGCGTCGTGCCATCGGCTTCGAAGTCGTTGTAGGTCTGGACGACGCCCGGCATGTAGTGTTCCAGGTCGAGATCGCGAGTGGCGCAGGTCGTGCAGGAATTGACGAAGCAGCCGACGCCGACGCGGTCGCCGACCTTGAACTTGCTCACCTTCGAGCCGACGGCGCTGACGATGCCGGCGATCTCATGACCCGGTACCATCGGATATTTTGCATTGCCCCATTCGTTGCGGGCCTGGTGAATGTCGGAATGGCAGATGCCGGAGAACTTGATCTCGATGACGACGTCGTCCTCATTCGGCTCGCGGCGTTCGAAGGTGAACGGCGTGAGCGGCTTGGACGCGTCGGTGGCGGCATAACCCTTTGCGATAGGCATGGGAGACTTCCTTGTTTTCGGAGGAGGTGGGAGTGGAATTGGGATGGCCGACTATGCATCGGGAAGGGGCCGCAGCGTTAGAGCGATCCTGCAAGCTTTATGTACGATCCTGCGAATCTAAATGCGCGGCCGCTCTTTCACAGCGGACTTCCGTTACCTAGATAGGCCTTGATATCTACTCGAAAACAGTTGGTTGCGAATGACACTGCCTTTCAATCCAAATCAGGAACTCGCATCCATCATTGCCCGTTTCGCCACAGGAGAGGGGGAACATCGTACGCCGATCGATGGTCTCAACCTGTATCGGCAATCGGCTGCTACGGTTTGGCAGCACGGGGCTTATCGGCCCTGCTACGCGATTGTCGTTCAGGGGCGGAAGACCCTGACTGTTGGCACCGATACCTACCACTACGGTGTCGGCGAGTATATTTTGACTGCCCTCGATCTGCCCGTATCGACTCAGGTGACCAATGTCGGCAGTGACACGCCGTATCTCTGTTTCGGCATGGCGCTGGACAGCGAGCGCCTGAAGGAACTTCTGTCACGCGTCAACATTCCAAGCCAGGCGGTGACGGCCGAGCCTTTGCGTGGCCTCGCGATCAATACGGCTTCGCCGGAATTGCTCGATGCGTCGTTGCGGCTTCTCAGGTTGCTCGATCGGCCCGAGGATATTCCGGCCATGGCGCCACTGATCGAGCAGGAGATCCTTTATCGCCTGTTGACCGGCCCGAACGGTCCGCGGCTGCTGCAGGTCGCCATGGCGGAAAGCCAGAGCAACCGGGTGGCGCGCGCCATTGCCTGGCTTCGCGGCAATTTCGAACAGCCTCTGCGCATCGACGAACTGGCCGAGCGCATCGGCATGAGCGTTTCCTCCCTGCATCATCATTTCAAGGCCGTCACGGCCATGTCGCCAATGCAGTATCAGAAGCAGCTCCGGCTGCATGAGGCGCGGCGCCTGATGATCGTCGAGCAGCTCGATGTGGGTTCGGCTGGCCATCGTGTCGGCTATCAGAGCCCTTCGCAATTCAGCCGTGAATATAGCCGCCTCTACGGCCTGCCGCCGCTCAGGGATGTCGAGGCGATGCGCAACAATGCTGTCGCTGCCGAATAGGCTTAACTGATGGGCGCGTGGCAATCGCCGCCGTTCCAGGTGAAGCTCGGAACGGCGTCTTGCGGCCCCCACAGGCCTTCGAAACGATCATATTCGGCATCGAACCTTATCGTCAGTGAACCCATTCCATATTTGTCGAACCAGCGCAGGGTTCGTTTCCTGCCGTGCGCCGTTCCGATTTCGGAGAGAGCGCCGATCGTCGTATTGCCATCGTCTTGGAAACGATAGGTGCCGGCGATATGGCTCTGCGTGTCAACCTGTAATGATGTTTCGACATCCACCAGCGATCCGGCGGAGAGGAGCTTGCCGCAATAGTGCCCAGCCGGACCGGCAGCAGGTTTCGCCGCCGAGGCCTCTGCTGTTGGCAGCGCAAGCACGGTCGTCGCGAACCATATGCCTATGACACGGGCAAGCATTCCTCGTTTGCCCTTGCCGAGATGAACCGGTGCGGAGGCAAGAGGTATGGTGGAAAGGTGCGTCAATGCGGCGTTCATCACCCAGGTCCTGATGAAGAGATATCTATGCCGGCAAGCTCTAGCCGTCGTGTGCCTGCCATGACAAGCGCGCTCCGATTTTTTGGCGCAGTGCAGCAACGAATTTCGCTTGACGCCTGCTTCGGGGTGCTGCATAACGCGCCACGAACCGTACCGTACGGTACGCATTTGGGAGTGGCCATCGTGCTGAGCGAAGTAGGACAGTCGAGCGAGTTTTCGCCGCGCCAGAACGCCGTTCTGGAGCAGGCGTTGCGTCTGCTCGTTGACGGCGGCGAAAAGGCGCTGACGACCTCGGGCGTTGCCCGCGCCGCCAATTGTTCTAAGGAAAGCCTCTATAAGTGGTTCGGCGACCGTGACGGGCTGCTGTCGGCAATGATCGCCTATCAGGCAAGCAAGGTTCGCACCTTCGAGCGTAACGGCGAGCGGCTGAATACGGCCAGCCTGCACGACCATCTCGTCATTTTCGCGCGCGACCTGCTGGAAGTTTTGGCCGGCGACGTTTCGCTCGCGCTGAACCGTCTGGCTATCGGTCAGTCGAACCGCGATGGCTCGAAGCTCGGCAAGCTTTTGCTGGAGCGCGGCCGCCGGCAGATCGACCGCCGCGCCAGTGGCCTGATCGATGCCGGCAAGCGGGCAGGGCTGCTGCGCTTTGCGGATGCCGATGAGGCATATCACACGCTTTACGGGCTCATCGTTTCCGATCTGCATGTTCGCATGCTGCTCGGCGAGCCCGGTTTGAAGGATTCCAGTCGTCAGGCTGAGAAGGCTGTTACGGCCTTCCTCAGGCTTTACGGTACGGAAAAGGTTTTGGCGGAAGCAGCGGCGACCGTCTGAGACATCTAACTTATACCCAGACAAGCAAAGGGAAGGACAAACAATGCGCGTCTATTACGATCGTGATGCCGATCTCAACCTCATCAAGTCGAAGAAGGTCGCCGTCATCGGCTACGGTTCCCAGGGCCGCGCTCATGCGCTGAACCTGAAGGACAGCGGCGCTCAGAACGTTGCGATCGCGCTCAAGGCCGGCTCGCCGACCGTGAAGAAGGCCGAAGCCGATGGCTTCAAGGTCATGACGGTTGCCGAAGCAGCTGCCTGGGCCGACCTGATGATGATGGCAACCCCGGACGAATTGCAGGCCGACATCTACAAGGCCGACATCGCTCCGAACATCCGCGACGGCGCTGCTATCGCCTTTGCTCACGGCCTCAACGTTCACTTCGGCCTCATCGAGCCGAAGGCTTCGGTCGACGTCGTCATGATCGCTCCGAAGGGCCCGGGCCACACGGTTCGCGGCGAATACCAGAAGGGCGGCGGCGTTCCCTGCCTCGTTGCCGTTCACCAGAACGCCTCGGGCAATGCGCTTGAACTCGCTCTCTCCTACGCTTGCGGCGTTGGCGGCGGTCGTTCGGGCATCATTGAAACCAACTTCCGCGAAGAGTGCGAAACCGACCTCTTCGGCGAACAGGTCGTTCTGTGCGGCGGTCTCGTCGAGCTGATCCGCGCTGGTTTCGAAACGCTGGTCGAAGCCGGTTACGCACCGGAAATGGCCTATTTCGAGTGCCTGCATGAAGTAAAGCTCATCGTCGACCTGATCTATGAAGGCGGCATCGCCAACATGAACTACTCGATCTCCAACACCGCTGAATGGGGCGAATACGTCTCCGGTCCGCGCATCATCACCGCCGAAACCAAGGCTGAAATGAAGCGCGTCCTCAAGGACATTCAGACCGGCAAGTTCACCTCGGACTGGATGCAGGAATACCGTTCGGGCGCTGCCCGCTTCAAGGGTATCCGCCGCCTGAACGACAGCCACCAGATCGAGGAAGTCGGCGCCAAGCTGCGCGGCATGATGCCCTGGATCGGCAAGAACAAGCTGGTCGACAAGGCCGTCAACTAAGCTTTTCGGCGAGAGCCGGAACGGAGGGCCGGGGCATTGCTCCGGCCTTTTTCTATTTTCGGGCTGTCACGTAAAGCCATTTCGTCGGCTTGCCGTCGAAGCCGCCGCCATCTGCTTCGGTCATCGCTATGTCTTTCCATCCGCCTTCGCTGAGGAGAGCCGTCAGCCATTCGGCCGAGGGATAGTTGTAGTAGCGGCCGAGCGTGTCGTGCCCTTCTGCATCGCCGGCCTTGAAACTGCTGTGGAAGATGCCGCCGTCCTTCAGGGCACGTAGAATCCGGTCGATGATGTTTGCGAGATCGGATCGCGGTACGTGAAGGAGACTGGCCTCCGCCCATATGCCGTCAAAGGCAGCACTGGCGTCGAGCGTCTCGAACCGCATGATCCTGACGGGTCTGCCGATCAGCTTTTCAGCTTCACCCGCGAGTTCCGCCGAACCATCCGTCGGGGTGATATCGAAGCCGCGCGACAGCATGTAGGCCGCATCCTGACCTGCTCCGCAGCCCAGTTCCAGGATGGATGCACCAGCGGGAAGGGCGGCAAGAAAGGCATCGAGCCGGCTTGTCGGGAGGTTGCGTTCGCGTGCCGCATAGATGCTGGCATTGTCGGCGTAGAACGATGATGTCGGGTCGGTGCTCATGATTTCTTTATGTCTCGGCTACTGGGTTCAGAGGCCCATCCCTATCAGGAAAAATTGCGATTCTCAGAGGCAATGAAAACAAATTAGGTCAGCATTGTTGACTTATCTTTTATTGCGTGATCTTGTGCTGGAAAGACCAAAAATTACGAGGAAGCCCCATGTTGAATTGGGAAAATATCTTTGCGACGCGTTCCAGCCGTATGCGCGCCTCCGAAATCCGCGAGTTGCTGAAGCTGCTGGAGCGGCCGGATATCATCTCGTTTGCCGGTGGCATTCCCGACCCTGCATTGTTTCCGGATGCGGAGTTCAAGCAGGCCTATGCCGATATCTTTTCCGGCCCGACCGTCAACGCGGCGCTGCAATATTCGGTCAGCGAAGGCTACAAGCCGCTGCGCGAATGGCTCGTTGGGCAGATGGCGGCCCTCGGCGTTCCCTGCGAACTTGAGAACGTCTTTATCGTCTCCGGCTCGCAGCAGGGTCTCGATTATCTCGGCAAGCTCTTCCTGTCGCCCAACGATACGGCACTGGTGACGGCGCCGACCTATCTCGGCGCGTTGCAGGCATTCAATGCCTATGAGCCGACCTATGACCAGCTGACGCCGAACGGCAACCGGACGCCGGACTCCTACAGCGCCGCTGCCACGAAGGCCGGCGGCAGGGTCAAGTTTGCCTATCTCTCAGCCGATTTCGCCAATCCGACTGGTGAAACGGTCGATCTGGCTGCCCGCGAGAAACTCATCGATCTCGGCGACGAACTCGACATCGCTATCATCGAAGACGCTGCCTATCAGTCTCTGCGCTATGATGGCGAAGCGATCCCGCCGATCCTGGCGCTGGAAATCGCCCGCAAGGGCAATATCAACGATACGCGCACGATCTATTGCGGCAGCTTTTCCAAGACCTTGGCGCCGGGCCTTCGCGTCGGCTTCGTCGTCGCCAATGCGCCTGTTATCCGCAAGCTTGTGCTGATGAAGCAGGCGGCCGACCTGCATTCCTCGACGATCAACCAGATCGCCATCCATCAGGTTGCCGAACGCGGTTTCGACGCGCAGGTTGCCAAGGTCCGCAAGACCTATAGCCACCGTCGCGACTGTATGCTGGCGGCGCTCGCCAAATACATGCCGGACGGGGTCAGCTGGACAAAGCCGCAGGGCGGCATGTTCGTGTGGATCACCCTGCCGAAGGGTATGGATGGCGCCAAGCTGCTGGCAAGATCGCCTGAGACTGCAAGGTTGCCTTCGTTCCCGGTCAAGCCTTTTTTGCCGACGGCACTGGCGCCAATACATTCCGCGTCAGCTTCTCCTGTGCCAATGATGAGATGATCGAAGAGGGCATTTCGCGGCTCGGCAAACTGATTGCTGGAGAGATCGGGGCGTTGGCGGCCTGAGCCGCCACGCCGTTTTCGATTTACTTCGCCAGATGCGGAGCGATCAGAGAAAGGTCGGCCTCGCTGAGACGGTCGCTGGCGGTGTTGCGTTGGTGCCAATAGGGATACATCAGCGGCGGCAGGCTGACATCATCGAGCCGCTTGCGTTCCTCGTCGGTCAGCTTCAGCTCGGCGCTGGCGAGATTATCCTTGAACTGGGCTTTCGTGCGGCCGCCGATGATGACCGAGGTGACGCCCTTGCGGCCGATCAGCCAGGCAAGCGCCACTTGGGCTGCCGAGACGCCGCGGCCATCGGCAATTTCCACCAAAGTGTCGACGATGTTCCAGAGACGGTTCTCGTCGCGGATCGGCGGTTCCGTCCAGCCGGCGAACTGGCGCGTGCCTTCCGGCGTCGCCTGGTTGCGGCGGTGCTTGCCTGACAGCAGGCCGCCGGCAATCGGGCTCCAGACAAGGATGCCGAGGCCCTGGTCGATGCTGATTGGCACCAGCTCGTTTTCCGCGTCGCGGGCTTCCAAAGTGTAGTGGATCTGCTGGCTGACGAAGCGTTCGCGCTTGTCGCGTTCGCTGACGCCGAGCGCCTTCATGATGTGCCAGCCGGAAAAATTCGAGCAACCGATGTAGCGAACCTTGCCCTGGTGAACCAGCGTATCGAGCGCTTCCATCGTCTCTTCCAAGGGAGTCTGGCCGTCCCATTCATGCAGCTGGTAAAGGTCGATGACATCGGTCTTCAGGCGCTTCAGGCTGGCTTCGCAAGCCTGGATCAGATGCTGGCGGGAGGAGCCGGCATCGTTGACGCCGGGACCCATCGGGAAGCGGGCCTTGGTGGCGATAAGCACACCGTTCTTGCGCGGGCCGCCGATGATCTCGCCGAGGATTTCTTCGGAGGCGCCCTGAGAGTAGACGTCTGCCGTGTCGAGCAGGTTGACGCCGGCATCGACGCACATGTCGACAAGCTTCTTGGCGTCCTTGACGCCGAGATCGCCGACAGTCTTGGCCCAGCCAACGCCGCCGAAGGTCATGGTGCCCATGGTGATGGTGGAAACTTTGAGGCCGGAGCGGCCAAGCAGGCGATATTCCATTGATTTCTCCTCCTGGATCCCATCTTGAAATTCGGGTGTCAGGAAATAGCGCTGGGGACGGACGGTCAAGGTCTAATCATCATACCAACGATATCTTCTTCAAATTCAACTGTCACAATCATGTTAAGGCGCGCGTCTAGACAACCCTCCTACAACCCAGCCGAGGACATTTCATGAAGACCTTTGTTTCCGCCTTTACCGGCCTTCTGGCCGTTGCGCTTTTCTCCGGTGCTGCCAACGCCGCCGATCTCGTCCTCTACACCAGCCAGCCGAATGCCGATGCGCAGGCCACCGTCGATGGTTTCATGGCCGCCAATCCCGGTATCAAGGTCGATTGGGTTCGCGATGGCACGCCACAGATCATCGCCAAGTTGCAGGCGGAAATGCAGGCCGGCGCTCCCGCTGCCGACGTTCTCCTGATCGCCGACACGGTGACGCTGGAGCGCCTGAAGGAAGCCGGCAAGCTCTTGGCCTACAAGTCGCCGGAAGCCGCCAACTACGACGCCTCGCTCTATGATGCCGATGGCTATTACTATTCCACCAAGCTGATCACGACCGGCATCGTCTACAACACCGCCGCTTCGCTGAAGCCGGCGAGCTGGCAGGATCTGGTCAAGCCGGAAGCCAAGGGTCTCGTCGCCATGCCGAGCCCGCTTGCTTCGGGCGCTGCTCTCATTCATGCGCAGACGCTTGCCGGTGTCAGCAGCCTCGCTGGGACTACTACAAGAACCTCGCCGACAACGGTGCTATCGCCTCTGGCGGCAACGGCGCCGTGCTCAAGGCCGTCGCTTCCGGCGAGAAGGCCTATGGCATGATCGTCGACTACATGCCGATCCGCGAAAAGGCCAAGGGTGCGCCGCTGGAATTCGTCTTCCCGACCGAAGGCGTTTCGGCCGTGACCGAGCCGGTCGGTATCCTCGCCAGCACACAGCATGCCGATGCTGCCAAGAAATTCGTCGATTATGTCCTGTCCGAAAAGGGCCAGGAAGGCTTCCTGAAGCTCGGCTATATCCCGGCCCGAAACGGCACGCCACTGCCGGAAGGTTTCCCGGCGCGTGACAGCATCAAGCTTTTGCCGTTGAATGCCGCCGATGCTCTCAAGAATACGGATCAGGACCTGAAGACCTTCTCCACCTACTTCAAGTCGAAGTGATCCGGCCCGGATATTAAATGTACGGATATGTGCGTAAGGGAAACAGCCAGCCGGCCTGGCTGTTTCCTTTTGTTGTTGCCGTCGTGCTGCTGCTCAGCGTCCTGCCGCTGGCGCGGTTGGCGATGGTTGGTATCGAGGCGCTGCTGCGAGGCGGCACCTATGAACTCATTACCGATCCTGCCCTTTGGCGCTCGACCTGGTATACGATCGAAACGGCTGTGCTCGGCACGATCATTTCCGTGGCGCTCGGCTGCCTCTTTGCGTTTCTTTTGACCTTGACGGACATGCCGGGCAGGGGACCGCTCGGCTTTCTCTTCATGCTGCCGATGATGATCCCGCCGCAGGTGACCGCACTTGCCTGGGTGCAGATGTCCGGCCCGTCGAGCCCGCTGCTGAAGGCGCTGCATATCGCGCCGCCGCTCGGCTCGCCGCAGCCGCTCTATTCCATCGGCGGCATCGCGCTTCTTTACGGTGTGCAGCATGCGCCGCTGGTCTATCTGGCGCTTCGGGCCGGCTTGATGGCGCTGCCACGCGATGGCGTCGAGGCGGCAAGGCTGTCGGGTGCCTCGGGCCTGCGCGTCTTCCGAGACCATCATCTGCCGCTGTCGCTACCTGGTGTCATCGCCGGCGCCGCCATTGCCTTCGTCTCCTCGATCGGCAATTTCGGTATTCCGGCAATCCTCGGCATTCCCGCCTCGATCTATACGCTCTCGACCCTGATCTTCACGAAATTCTCCAATTTCGGCCCGCGGACCTTCGGGGATATCGCCGTGCTCTCGACCATGATCGCCGTCATCGCCGTTGCCGGCCTCGCGGTGCAGGCGAGAGCGCTAAAAGGGCGGGATTATCGGGTCATCGGCCTTTCCGGCGCGTCAGCGGCCTTTTCGCTCGGTCGATGGCGCTATGTCGCCGTGCCGGGGCTGTGCCTGATCCTGTTCTTCATGCTGGTCGCACCCTTCCTGGCGCTGGTCGCCGGCGCGCTGGTGCCGACGTATGGCGTGCCGCTCACCTTCAAGACGGCATCGCTGAACGCATTTACGGAGATCCTGTTTCGGCAGACGGTGACGCGCACCGCCTTTTCCAATTCGCTGTTCCTGGCCGGCATGACGGCACTTGGTCTCCTGCTGGTGACGGTTCTCGCTGCTTACGCGCTGACGCGGCGGAAAGATATGTTGAGCCGCATCGTCGGCGGCCTGATCGAGATACCCTATGCGCTTCCCGGCATCATCATCGCCGTCTGCTTCATCCTCGTGTTCGCTGCACCCCTGCCAATCCTCAACGTCACGCTTTACGGCACGATCTGGATCATTCTGCTGGCTTATTTCTCGGCCTACTTCGCCGTCAGCCTCAAGCCGGTCATGAGTGCCTTCCTGCAGCTTGACCCGGCGCTGGAAGAGGCCGCCCGCCTTTCGGGCGCCGGTTTCTTCCGCCGGCTTGCCGATATCATCGTGCCGTTGATCGCGCCGGCGGCTGGTGCATCGGTGATCCTCGTCTTCCTCATCGCCTGCAATGAGCTGACTGTTTCGGCGCTGCTCTGGTCGGCCGGCACGCAGACACTCGGCGTCGTCATCTACAATCTCGACGATGGCGGCAGCGCCGATCTTGCCTCCGCCATGTCCGTTATCGTCATTGCGATGGTCGTTACCATGATGCTGTTGCTCGAAATCGTGGCCAAGCGCCTACCGAAGGGAGTGGTGCCGTGGCGAAGCTGATCCTCAACCACCTCTGCAAGGATTTCGGCACGGGCGGTCGCGCCGCCGTCAATGCGCTGTCGCTCGACGTGCGCGAGGGCGGCTTCCTGGCGCTGCTCGGGCCATCCGGTTGCGGCAAGACGACGGTTCTCAGGATGATAGCCGGCTTCGAACAGCCGACGGATGGGTCCATCCATCTCGGCGAGCGGTTACTGGCCGATGCCGCGAACATGCTGCCGCCGGAGCGGCGCAACATGGCGATGGTGTTCCAGTCCTATGCGCTCTGGCCGCACATGAACGTCGCAGACAATGTCGGCTATCCGCTGAAGGTGCGCGGCATCTCCGGCGAGCGCTATCGCGAAAAGGTGCGCGACGCCTTGGCGACGGTGCGTTTGGCTGATTACGCCGAGCGGCGGCCCGCCGATCTCTCCGGTGGCCAGCGCCAGCGGGTGGCGCTTGCGCGCTGCCTGGTGACATCGCCTGATGTCGTGCTGCTCGATGAGCCGCTTGCCAATCTCGACGCCATCTCAAGAAGGAGATGGAGGAGACTTTCCGCGAATTCCATCAGCGCTCGGGCGCCACGATGATCTACGTGACGCACGACCAGAGCGAGGCCATGGCGCTCGCGACCGATGTCGCTGTCATGTCCGAGGGGCGGCTGTTGCAGGTGGCGCCGCCGGCCGAGATCTATGCGCGGCCCGAAGGGCGGATGGTCGGCGGCCTGGTGGGGCAGGGTGCCATCCTGTCGCTTGCCGTTCCCGATGGCCGGCCGCGCCTCCTCGATTGGTCCTTGTTCAAGAAACTGTGGTGCGAGCCGGAGGAAGGCTCGCCGCACGCGGATATTCTCGTGCGACCGGAGAATGTGATCGGCGACGCCGAGGGCATTTCCTGCCGGGTCGATTCCGTTCTCTACGAGGGTGAGCGTTATGCGATACGCCTGTCGCTGCCGGACGGACAGATGCTCAGGGCCTATAGCCGCGAGGCTGTGAAGGCGGGCGATCTCTATCCTGTCGCCGTCCGCTCGGCCTGGCGGCTTTGATCGATCGAGGGATAGACGGTTGTTCGCAGCCGCCTCCTATGCTTGATTTGCTCGACGTCACGAATGGGAGTCGCGTATGTCCGATCAAAGCTTCCCGATTTTCGACCTCGGTGCCTTCGAGGCCGCCAATCCTGCCGAGAAGACGCGGCTTGGCGCGGAGGTGGATCGGATATGCCGCTCGACCGGCTTTCTGGCGATTGCCAATCACGGCGTTGCTGACGGAGTCATTGGCGACGTCTGGAAAAATACGCGGGCGTTCTTCGATCTGCCTGCCGAGGTGAAGCAGCGCGCCAAGACGCTCTATCCCGGCTATCCCTATGGTTACCTTGGGCCCGGCACCGAAGCCCTGGCGAAATCCCGTAACGTCGACACGCCGCCCGATCTCAAGGAGAGTTTCAATGGCGGTCCGCTCGCCGTGCCTGCCGATATGAGCGATCCCGACGCGCTCGGCTTCTGCTACGCCACCACGATCTGGCCGGAGGGGCCTGAAGGCTTCGTAGAGGCATGGAAGGCCTATTACGGAGCGATGGAGGATCTGGCGGCGCGGATCATGCGCGTGTTTGCGACGGCGCTCGGTCTCGACGAGCATTTCTTCGATACCTATGTGGACGCGCCGATCAGTGCGTTGAGAGCGCTGAACTATCCCGAGCAGCATGTGCCGCCGCAGCCGGGCCAGCTCCGTGCTGGCGCCCATACCGATTACGGCAGCCTGACGATCCTGCTGCCGCAACCGGGCTCCAAGGGGCTGGAGATCATCGCCCCGGACGGCAACTGGACGCCGGTGCCGCCGGTGGAGGGCGCCTTCGTCATCAACATTGGCGACCTGATGGCGCTTTGGACCAATGATCGCTGGGTTTCCACCGTGCATCGCGTCGTCAATCCGCCACCGGAAGAAGGCGGCATGCAGCGGCGGCAGTCGCTCGCCTTCTTCCATCAGCCGAACTGGTTTGCCGAGATCGCCTGCCTGCCTTCGTGCCTCAAGTTAGGAGAAGAGCCGAAATATGCGCCTGTTCTTTCCGGCCCCTATCTCATGGGTAAATTCAAATCGACGGTCACTGCCAAGGCCGGATAATGCGAGCGGGATAGGCCCGCTCACAGTCTTCTTCGTAAATTGGAATGCTTCATGTCCCTGCGCCTTGCGACCTTCAACGTCGAAAACCTGCTGACCCGCTTCGATTACACCGGTTTTCGCAACCAACTGCGCCAGGATCGCGTGCTGCAGCTCTTCGATGTCCGCAACGAGAATGTCTATCAGCAGCTGGAAGCGGCTCGTGTGGTTGCTGCCGCCGACGACACAAGGCAGATGACGGCGCTCGCTATTGCCGATGCTGATGCCGACATCATCTGCCTGCAGGAGGTGGACAACATGGCGGCGCTGCAGGCGTTCGAATACGGCTATCTCTACCGCATGGTCGGCAACGGCTATCGGCAGAAATTCCTGATCGAGGGCAATGACAGCCGTGGCATCGATGTCGCCGTAATGATGCGCGAGGAAACGCGTGACGGGCAGCCGATCGTGCTCGATGACATCAAGAGTCACGCCATGGTGACTTATGGCGATTTCGGTCTTTTCAACGACGAGCTGGCAGCGCTCGGCCATCACGCGGAAGACAAGATCTTTAAGCGCGATTGCCTGGAACTGCATCTCCATATCGGCGGCGTGCCGTTCTCGCTCTATGTCGTGCATCTGAAATCGATGGGACCGGCGCGCGAGGGTGTCGATGGCCGCCAGGCGACCATGCCGGTGCGTCGCGCCGAGACGATGGCCGTTCGCCGCATCATCGAAGACCGCTTCGGCGCCGGCCATACGGCAACGAAGAATTTCGCCATCTGCGGCGATATGAACGACTATCAGGAGTGGATCGATGTCATCGGCACGCGCCACACGGGCTATCGCTTCGAGCCGCGGGCGGAGGAAAATGAGAGCGCGCTCGATGTCTTCAGCCAGGACGGCTTTGCCGAAAACATCATGCATCGCCGGGACGAGCTCGACCGCTGGACGCTTTACCATGCGCGCGGGCCGCAGGAGCAGCGGCTCTGCCAGCTCGACTACATCTGGCTGTCTCCGGCTCTGGCCCGTGCTAACGCGACACGCACTCCTGATATCGTCCGCTCCGGCCAACCTTTCCGAACCATATTTCCGCCGGGGCAGGAGGTGGAGCGCTATCCGCGCGTCGGCTGGGACAGGCCGAAAGCCTCCGACCATTGCCCCGTTGTCATGACATTGGATTTGAAATGAGTATTTCAGAATTGCAGAATGATATGGCCGGCTGGCCGCCGGAAAATAGCGTATTTCCCGTCTCTCATATCGATCTTGCCGTGCTGCCCGGCGAGCACCCGTTTCATCTCAGTGAATTGGATGCCGCGCGGGAGAACTGGGCAAGGGAGATCGCCGCCAACCCCGCACTCTTCGACGGCCGCATGATCTTCCAGCACCGGCTTTCGCTTGCCGATGGTGTGGTGAAGGGCGAAGCCTATGTGACGCCGTTTTCCACCTTTCTCTGGTGGCGCAAGCAGAGAGAGCCGGGCGGTTTTCATCTGTTTGCCTTTGCCGTCGCAGTTTCGTCGGACGGCGCGATCATCGCGATCCGCATGGCACCGCATACGGCCAACCCCGGCCAAATCTATTGCGCTGCCGGGTCGATGGATGAACATGACATCGTCGACGGGCATTGCGATGTCGAGGGCAACATGCGGCGCGAGGTCCTGGAGGAAACCGGCCTCGATCTTAACGATGCGGTCGCCGATCCTGACTATTATGGCACGCATGTGAACCGTTCGGTCACCGTTTTCCGCGTTTTCCGCTTTCCCTGGATAGCTGAGGATATGCTGCGGCGGATCGAGGCGCATATGCTGGTCTCGGAAGAGGACGAGGTCGACGGAGTTGTCGCCATTCGATCGGCCGATTCGACAGCGCATCACTATAGTGTGGCGATGCTGCCCATTCTCGCCTGGTTCTTCGGCACGGGAAAATAGCTTGGGCTTGCGCTGGAGTCGCTTGCCGTTATGAATAATTAGGTCTGGAAGCATGGATGGAGGCCGGATTGGCGCGCAGTTACAGTGTCTATGATGTGTTCACCGACAGCAAGCTGGCGGGCAACCCGCTCGCAATCATCTTCGATGCCGATGGTTTGAGCGACGAGGCGATGCAGGCGATCGCCAGGGAAATGAACCTTTCCGAGACAGTGTTCGTGCTGCCGCCGCAGAACCCGGCGCATACCGCCAATCTTAGAATATTCACGCCCGGCCGCGAGTTGCCTTTCGCGGGCCATCCCACCGTCGGAACGGCGATCGCGCTTGCAGAGAAGACCCATGCCAGCCATGGCGGCGATCTCGATCTTGTTTCCGTGCTGGATGAACGCGTCGGACCGGTGCGCTGTGCGATCAGACTGCGCCAGAACAGGGCGAGCTTCGCCGAATTCGATCTGCCGAAGAAATCGCAGCAGATCCTCTTGCCGCTCGACAGGGCAGGTATCGCCAATGCGCTCAGCCTGAAAATCACCGAGATCGGCTTTGAGAATCACGTGCCGTCGATCTGGACCGCCGGCGTGCCCTTCCTTCTGGTGCCCGTGCATGATGTCGGGGCCGCCGAACGGCTGGAATTCGATCTTCAGCTCTGGGAGAAAACGGTTCCCTTTGTCGACGGCGCGCTTGCCTCGGCCTTCGTCTATTGTCGTGGTGGGGTCAATCACGCCGCCAAGTTTCATGCGCGTATGTTCCCTGTCGGAATGGGCATCGTCGAGGACCCGGCGACGGGTGCGGCGGTGGCGGCGCTATCCGGCGCGATCAATCAGTTCGACGGATTGCCCGACGGGCATCATCCCATGATCATCGAGCAGGGCATAGAGATGGGGCGGCCCTCGATGATTCACCTTCACCTTGATGTCGATGGTGGCCAGATCGCAAATGCCAGGATCGGTGGACAAGCGGTGCGTATCGCGTCAGGAATTCTTGAGCTTTGATTTTGCAGGGTTTTCGGCGCTCTGTGAAATTTTTTTGAGAAATAATCAAAGAAAATTCGCTTGGCCGCTGGACAATCAAAGCGATCCTATTTATATGCCCGATCACGCCGCCAGCAAGCGGTACGGGTGATTAGCTCAGTTGGTAGAGCAGCTGACTCTTAATCAGCGGGTCGTAGGTTCGAGCCCTACATCACCCACCAAATTCAACTACTTAGCGCTGATTTGTAAGCCGTCATTTTAAGAGAATGGCGGCTTTTGAATTTCAGATTTCCTTCTCGGAAGCGGACAAGCTCGGCTGCTTCCTGCCCGGCTAGGTAGTGCTCGGGGATGATCGACCCCACGTCGTCTCATACATGAACGGCCATGAACGGCGAGGCGTGCCTCAGGTCGGCACGCGTTATTCAACGAGAAATAATTTGGAACGGAGCAGCGTTGTCTATCCGTGCCGATGTCAGTGAAAGAACCCTACGACGATAAGGGTGAGCGCAATCGCGCCGCTGCATGCTGTCAAAACAGTCAAGACCGAAGTTCTCATCAATTCGCTCCCAAAAAGACATGCCTTCAGAGTGGCTGGGAGCCATGTAGAGTAGAGCAAGCTAATTGTCGCGTGACACGCGGCGTGACACGGGTTTCGGCGGCCGGGGGGAGTGGCGGTGTGCGAC
Organism: Rhizobium sp. P44RR-XXIV; assembly: GCF_001999485.2. Lineage (NCBI taxonomy): Bacteria > Pseudomonadati > Pseudomonadota > Alphaproteobacteria > Hyphomicrobiales > Rhizobiaceae > Rhizobium > Rhizobium sp. P44RR-XXIV. Next base: position 443,748 of record NZ_MPVZ02000028.1, read on the forward strand.
CGGTGCTCATCATGAGCTCGCACCTCCACAATATGCCGCAAGCCTGGATACGGTTCGCGCTATGATGGGTTGAAGAAATGCGGGGAAGCTGGACCAGCCGCCAGCGGACGATTTAGCGATCAACTCCTTACTGTGATGGCACCACTCTATGTTCTGTGTGCCAACAGCCGGCTTGCCTATCTCGCCAACCAATTGAACGCAGCTATTTATGAGGCCGTTAATCCCCCGCAGGCCTGGCCTTCAGCGGCACAAGTTCAATGCTTTTTGTGCCCACCTTCCATCAGACTGAATACAAAGATAACCACCAAAAGCAGCATCAGCGTATAATCGAAGGCGGTGAGTAGACGAAGCAGTTCCATGATGTTTCTCCTCCCGAGAGAAAACGGATCAGAACAATTATTAGTATGTTCTTTTGTTCGTTGTATGCCAAGTTTTTTACATCCTGCGGTGCAAAAACAATGTTGTGCGGGGCACAATTAAATACTTGTTTGCAAAGCCTTATCGCGGCCGCCCGGTGGGGTCTGGTTGCAAGGCAAGCGCTTGTTCGCCCCTGGATCTTATTGTCAATAAAATTTATAGAGTATATTTCTTGCGGCTATGGAAATTGCTGTTGTTCGGCGGGCGATGAGCTCATAATGCCGATCAATTTGGAAGGAGTTGGCGATTGACTATTGGCTCTGACCATGAGGCTCGGGAACTGCCTGTTATCGCCATCGTCGGCGGTGGAGTATCCGGCGCGGCTGTCGCCTTCCATCTGCTGCAACACCGGTCTTTACAGCCTGGCCAGTTGTTCATATTCGAGCCGCGGGAGCGTCTGGGGACCGGGCTTGCCTACGACACGCAAGATCCCGCCCATCGCATCAACGTGCCGGCGGCCAAGATGAGTATTCTGCCTGATGACCTTGAGCATTTTCAACGCTGGCTCTTGGAGCGGGACGCATTGGCCGGTGACGAAGTGGCGGTCGCAGCCAATGGCGGGCTCTTTCCGCGCCGCGCTCTTTTCGGCAATTATATCAATAGCATGATACGCCCTTTCGTAGAGGATGGGCGTCTGACCCATGTCCAGCAGGGTGTCGAGCGCATCCGCCGGTGGGATCATCGCTGGGTGGTTACCGGCGATGCAGGGCAGGAGGTGGACGCGGATATTCTCGTCATTGCCACCAGCCATCCATCGCCCCTGCCGCCGCGATTGCTGCAGGATGCGCTTGCCGATCATCCGCGTTTCGTCGCGGATCCGACGAAGCGGGATGTGCTTGCGGCCATCCGCGCCGATGATCGCGTGCTGGTGGTCGGCAACGGATTGACGTCGGCCGATGTCATCGCCTCTCTTGAATTGCGGGGCCACAAAGGCCCCATCACAGCCATATCCCGCAGGGGCTTGCGTTCGCGCGGCCATGCGCCTGTAAAGCAGGAGCTGTTCGGCGATTTCGCCAGTCATCCCTCGCGAACGGCAGTCTCGCTTCTAAGACGCGTGCGTGCTGCCATCCGGGAAGCGGAAGGCGAGGGGCGCAGCTGGCATGGTGTTATCGATCAGGTGCGCGGGCAGGGGCGGCATTTGTGGAATGCCTTGCCGATCGAAGAGCGACGCCGCGTCGTCAGGCACTTGCGGCCTTTCTGGGATGTGCATCGTTTTCGCGTGGCACCGCAGGTGGAGGCAGTCAGCGAGCGGGCGATCGGTACCGGCCGGCTGGAGGTACTGGCCGCCTCGGTGGCTTCTGTTAAGGCGGCTGAAGGCATTATCGATTGCAGGCTTCGCCTCAGCCGCTCGGACCGGACTGTCGAGAGGCAATTCGATGCCGTTGTCGTCACCACCGGCCCCGGTCATCGCGGAATTCTGCAATCGCAGGGTTGGATCGGCGAGTTGGCGGGAGACGGTTGTCTTGCCATGGATCAAGCCGGCTTGGGGCTCGCCTGCGATATGCAATCGCGGGCGCTCGATGCGGATGGCGAGATCGTGCCGTCCTTGTTCATCTCGGGACCCCTGGCGCGCGGAACCTTCGGCGAGCTGATGGGGCTGCCAGAGGTGATCGAGCATGCAGTTCTCGTTGCCGAACAGCTGGCGGGCGCAATTGACGAACACGCGGGTAAGCCACACAAGGCATATTTGGACAGTAGCGCCGCCTAAATCCAAGAAAAGCCGCAAAATCGTTGCTTGGGCGATACATTTGCCTAAATTTACTCATATAAACTATACAATTTGTGAGTTATTGTCTTGTTCGTCGGAGATGGCAGGGTTACTTCGGCAATCCATGATGACAAGATCGGCTGGGTGAGTCTCACTTGAACCCAGGCCGGGTTTCCAACAATTGACTTTGCAGTAAAGCGGATAGCGATGCTTACGAAAAAAGGAAAATACGGATTGAAGGCGCTGGTGGATCTGGCTCGCCTCGCGCCGGGCGAAACCGCGTTCATCAATGATATTGCCCAGCGCAATAACATTCCGAAGAAATTCCTCGATACCATCCTGCTCGAGTTGCGCAATGCCGGCGTGCTTCGCTCCAAGAAGGGGCCAGGCGGTGGCTATTCCCTGTCCCGCCCCTCGTCGGACATCCGCATCGGTCATGTCATTCGCACGCTGGACGGCCCATTGGCGCCGATCCGCTGCGCCAGCCGCACGGCCTATGAAGCCTGCGACGACTGTTCGGATCCGGAGCGCTGTCAGGTGCGGCGCTCCATGACGGAGGTCCGCGATGCCATTGCCGAGATTCTCGATAACATGACGCTGGAACAGTTCGTTGCTGGCGGCGGTTCGGGCATCGAGATCGAGGAGCGGAAAGACTACCGCGCCTCAAACATCGGCTGACCTACCCCGACTATCGTTCAGGGCGATGAACTCTTCGATGGCTTTATGCCGTTGAGATGATAATTGCCGACGACGCTGTATTTCCGGCGCGCTGGGTCGTGCAGCGTGTGAATTCGGGCGTTGCGCCAATGGCGGTCGAGATTGAGGCCGATGCGGGCCGCCGATGTGCCGGCCAGATCAAACAGCGTGTTGGCCGTTTCCATGGCGATCTCCGCCGTCATCGTCTGGGCCGCCGCGACGCAAAGCACGGCGTCGATCACATGATCCTCGGTGAGATTGATCTGGGCGGCATCGATCTTGCTGCCGGCGCGCTCCAAGATCGCTGTCGCCGCTTCAATACGAACGGCAATTTCTCCTATCCTGGTGATGATGAGCGGATCGTCCGCGGCGCGCTTGCACTCGCCGTCTGCCCATGGGTGCGGATGCGTGCGGACAAAGTCGATGGTCGCCGCCAGCGCGGATCGGGCTATGCCGAGATTGATGCCTGCATGGGTGAGCTGGCTCACCGACTCGGTGACTGTGGGATGCCCGGGCTTCTCGCGATGTGACAGAACGGAATCGGCACCAAGATAGACATTATGAAGGATGGTCGTGCCGTTTCCGGAGGTGCGTTGGCCAAAGCCATCCCAGTCATCGATGATCTGGGTGCCCTCGGTGTTCCGCGGAATGATGGCAACGGTGACCTCGCCACTTTCTTCCGTTACAAAAACGGCAATCCAGTCGGAAAACAGCACGCTGGCGGAACGCAGGCTCCGGCCATTGAGGCGATAGCCCGGCCCGTCCGATGTCAGATGCAGATCGTCATGACCCGTTGCGCCCGCATCGTTTTCCGGGAATACGCCGCCAAAACGGTCGCCAATGATGGCTCTCGCGAAAAGCGAAGCCTTCTGCTCCTCGCTGCCGCCGACGCGCACCGCTTCCAGCACATGGAAATGCGTTTGCGGAATCTGCGCGATGGAAGGGTCGGCCTCGGCGAGAATGGCGACGACTTCAGTCAGCACCGAATTGGAAATGTCGATGCCGCCATGTTCCGAGGGCACGGATATTCCGAGCAGGCCGGATTGGGATAGAGCCTCGATTTCGTCATAGGGTAGAACGCGGTTGACGTCGCGATCGCTCGCCTGCTGGGCGAAGTTTGCGGCCAGGGACCGCGCGATATCGAGCGCTTCCTCTTCGCTTTGAATGCGATGCGCGGGCGGCCTGACGCGTTCGTGCAACTGCGAAACAGTCCCCATTCGTCACTCCATCGGCCGATGCTTCTGGCAAGGCAAATCGGTGCCATCTTAATTTCCATGGGTGTCGTGTACAACGGATTTTCTGCGCTTACGCATACCGCGCCGTTGGCCGTGATAGGCATCGAACGAACAAATTGTGAGCACTCGGCGGGATATTGCGCAGTGGTCGGCAAGAGATCCATAGCCACTGGGTGTTTGGCATCATGGCGTGGCCATCTGAGCGGCTGCTATCGTCCGGCTGAAAAGAAAGCACTTGCTAGCGGCGCGTTTTCGCGCTTTCATATACGACTAAATAAGTAGACTATAGCAATAATCCTGTTGCCCTTTTTTACAGGCGTCATTTGGGCAGCCGATTGCGGGCATCTGGTTTCGGACCGGAGTTGGACCCGCGTTAGCATCCTTCAGCAGCGGAATAGAAACCCGATTGAAAGGGATGCGCCGAATTTTGAGAACCGCTGTGGCTTCCGTGCGTTTCATGAACCGCAGCTTGGTGGCTGTCAGGTGCTGAACATCGGAGTTCAGGGTTTCGCAGGCAGTGCAGTGAAAAAGCCCAAGAAAGGCATGATCGACCACCTCTCGCTCCAGGAGTTGATATGACGGTTCAGGGATTATTTTCCGCGAAGGCGGATGTGGCGGGCAGGGGCTATGCGATGCCCCGCATTGCCGTTGTCGGGCGTGGTTTCTCCGGCATGATGATGGCGATCGCGCTGATGAAGACGGTGCGGTTTCCCTTTCATCTGCAGCTGTTCGATCCTAATTCCAGCGTTAGCGGCGGTCAGGCGCTGGCGTCCGGCCATAGCAGCGAAATCCTGAACAGCCGTGTTCGCGATCTTTCCGTCTCGGCGGGCGATCCAGACGATTTCAATCAATGGCTTAGCGCCAATGCGCCCTTCCGCAGCGCGGTTCCGGCAGCGATCCCGGGTTTTCTGCAGATCTTCGTGCCGAAGAGCATTTTCAGCGATTATGTCTATCAGCGATTTTCGGAGGCCTTCTCATCGCGACGGGATGTCACGGTGCAGGTCAGCAGCGAGCTGGTCTTCGGGGTTCGCCGTATTCGCGGCAATCGTTTCGTGGTGGACAGCGACGGGGCCGCGAATGCGCCGTTCGACATGGTCGTACTCGCTACCGGCTACGGCATGACCGACCAGCAATCACCGGCCAGCGACCTGGCGAACATTCCGACGACAGTGCGGGCGCGCCGCCTGGTGTCGCGGCCGCACACGATCCTGCTCGCAGCGGCCTGCGCGTCGTCGACCGGCTTCTGCAGATGCGCGACAATGGCTATACCGGCCAGATCTCCATCGTTTCGCGACGCGGTTTCCTGCCGCAGAGCCATACGCGCAACAATGCCGATCCGGTCTTTCCCGCCGACGAGATGCCCAATCAGCTGAGCGAGATCGTCCGTTTCATTCGCAAGGCTTGCGATGGTGCGGAAGCTAACGGTCAGAGCTGGCAATCGATCATGAACGGTCTGCGCAAGCATGCGCGCTCGCTCTGGCGCTCGCTGCCCGCAGGCCAGAAGCAGCAGTTCAATCGCCATCTTCGCGCGCTCTACGACAGCCATCGCAATAGGCTGCCCGAGGCGCTGCATGTTCGCCTGCAACAGGAGCTGGCCGAAGGCAACACCTTACTCAGGCGTGGCCACCTGATCCGCCGCACGCCGACCGGGTTGGTACTGAGGCCGGCCGGACGACAGGACACCGAGCAGCTCTATGCCGATGACGTGGTCGACTGTCGCTGCCAGTCAGCCGATCTCAGTGTTCCGCTATTGCGGAATCTGATCGAGGCCGGTCTTGCCGTGCCGGACGAACTCGGGCTCGGTCTTGCCGTCGAGGCGACGGGTGCGCTTGAGGTGGACGGCCGCACGACGGAAGGGCTTTTTGCCATCGGCCCGCTCGGGCTCGGCAGTCTTCCGGATATCGACCTGGTGCCGGAGATCGTGACGCAGGCCTATGCGGCCGCCGAAAGCATGGCGGAGCGTTTTCATCCGCAATGCAAGGCGGTGTAGCTGTTTCTTGAATGTCCAGATGAGGTCCGTCATTTCCAAAAGAGATGACGTTTCGGAAGAAAGCGACTTGTGATAAGTTATGTAATAACGTAACAAGAATGCTATTACTGTCGCCCAGGACAAACGAACATCGCCGTTGCCCGCTTCCGCTTTCTATGAGATGAATGCCGCAGATGGTGCTGCCGCCGGAGCAATCCGGCGGGTGGCTGAAAAGGGAACACGGTGCGGATTACACATCAGGGGCCAAAACCGTGGCTGCCCCCGCAACTGTAAGCGGAGAGCGCGTTCGCAGCATGCCACTGGCGTCAAGCCGGGAAGGCGCGAACGAGCTATGACCCGCGAGCCAGGAGACCTGCCATCGACGATATCAACCGCAACGGACGGGGTGTTCCGATGAAAATTCAGTGGTTGGGCGGGGACGCCATTGCGTCCGCTGGCCCTATATTGACTTTGCCTCCGGCGAGATCTCCGGGAGGCACTCCATGGACAATGCAAGAGAAACGACGCACCGGATCACCGTGTGCACCAGCTGCCGTCATGTCGGCAAGCCGTGCCGGCCGGGTCTCGATCTTTTGAAGCATCTGCAGGCGGCCATGGCCCAGGCTGGCGCGCTCTCCGATGATTTCAGCCTTGAAGGCAGCGTCTGCATGGCAGGCTGCGAACGGCCCTGCACGGTCTCCTTTCAGGCGACGGCGAAAGCAACGTACCTCTTCGGTGACATCGAGGACGGTGCGGACATCGGTGCGCTCGTCTCCTTCGCGCAGCTCTATCGCGACCGGCCCGACGGACTGACGCGTGAGAGCGAACGTCCGAGGACGCTTGGGGGCAAGACTTTGGCGCGCATTCCCGCCGCCATCGTCTCGGCCGAGCGTCAGTCGGTATCGCTGCAGTAGGAGGTGACCATGCCGGAAGGAAGCGCAAGACTCGACGCTGAGGGCGTCACCTGGGGTGTCCAAAAAGGCATGCCCATCATCAGCGGTATCACTTTGTCCATTGAAGCCGGTGGTCGATTGGCCATCATCGGCCCAAACGGCGCCGGCAAGTCGACGCTGCTGCGTTGCCTCTATCGCGGTCTCAAACCGCATCGCGGCAGCGTGCGCCTTGATGGCGTCGACCTCTGGTCCCTCGGTCCACGGCAGGCGGCACAGCGCATCGCCGTCGTGCCGCAGGAGACGCCGAGCGATTTTCCCTTCAGCGTGCGGGACGTGGTGCTGATGGGCCGCATTCCGCACCGCAAGGGCATGGCGCGCTGGAGCGAGCGCGATCATGAGGTAACAGTGAATGCGCTTGCGCGCCTGGAGCTGGATAGCCTGGCGTCACGGCAGTTCATTTCGCTTTCCGGCGGCGAGAAGCAGCGGGCGCTGATCGCCCGTGCTTTGGCGCAGGAGCCGGAGCTGATCATTCTCGACGAGCCGACCAACCATCTCGATATCCGTCACCAGCTGGAGATACTCGAGCTGCTGAAAGGTCTTGGCCGGACGATCATCACCACGCTTCACGATATCAATCTGGCCGCCGATTTCGCCACGCATGTCGCCGTGCTCGATTGCGGGCGGCTTACGGGGCATGGCCAGCCTGACGATGTCCTCACCGTGGAACATATTTCTTCCGCATTCCGTGTCGGTGCCAGCCTGCATCAGGCTGATCGCGGCGACAGCAGGCGCTTCTCCTTTTCCCTCAGATAATTCGATCATTGGAGTCATTGATGTTTTCTCGTTTTTCCCTATCCGCCGCCGCCTTGCTGGTGGGCACATTTCTCGCGGGCGCAGCAATGGCCGAACCGGTCACCGTGCGCAGCTGCAATCGCGATGTCACCTTCGACAAGGCCCCGGAGCGGGCGGTTTCGAATGACGTCAACCTGACGGAAATGATGCTGGCCCTGAAGCTTCAGGACCGCATGGTCGGCTATACCGGCATTTCCGGCTGGAAGACCCTGGACGAGAAGCTGCGCGACGGCGTCAAGGAACTCCCTGAATTGTCGCCGAAATATCCGAGCAAGGAAGTGCTGCTCGGCGCCAATGCTGACTTCTATTTCGCCGGCTGGAACTATGGCATGAAGGTCGGTGGCGAGGTCACGCCGGAAACGCTGGCGCCCTTCGGCATCAAGGTCTACGAGCTGACGGAATCCTGCATCTTCGTCATGCAGAAGAACAAGCCGACCATGGACGACATGTTCGTGGATCTGCTCAATCTCGGCAAGATCTTCCGTGTCGAGGATAGGGCGGAAGCACTGGTGGCGAGCTATCGCAAGCAGCTCGCCGAGATCCAGGCAAAGATCGGCCATGTCGACAAGCCGACCCGCGTTTTCGTCTATGACTCCGGCGAGGAAAAGCCGTTCACATCCGGTCGCTACGGTATTCCGACAGCGTTGATCGAAGCCGCAGGCGGGATCAACGTCATGGAGGACGTCGAGAAGAGCTGGACGGAGGTTTCCTGGGAGCCGGTCATCGAGAAGAACCCGGAGGCCATCGTCATCGTCGATTATGGTCAGGTGACTGCGGCGCAGAAGATCGCGTTCCTCAAGGGTAATCCGGCTTTCAAGAATATCGATGCCGTCAAGAACGACCGCTTCGTCGTGTTGCCCTATGTCGAGGCGACGCCGGGGCCGCGCAATATCGAGGCCATTGCGACCCTGGCAAAGGCGTTTCATCCGAACGCGATGTGATTGTCGCCAATGCAGGTCCGTCCAGTCCATCAGTGGGCGGATCTCTTTTTACAGATTTGAATATGCGCCTCAGCTCTCCATTCTCATTCCATTGCTCGCTATCGGCCTTGTCCTGTCGATCACCGCCGGGGTCTCGCTCGGGGCCGCGCCCATTCCATTTTCGACCGTGTGGTCGATCGTCGGCAATAAACTGCATGCAGGCATGTTTATTGTCGGATGGTCGAAGGGCCAGGAGAGTATCGTCTGGGATGTGCGCTTTCCGCGCGTCATACTGGCGGCGCTGGTCGGGGCGGGGCTTGCCGTCACCGGCGCCGTGCTTCAGGCCCTGACGCGCAATCCGCTGGCGGACCCGCATCTTCTCGGCGTTTCCTCAGGGGCAGCATTCGGTGCCATTCTGGCATTGCTGCATACCGGGCTGATCCTCGGCCTGTTGACGGTGCCGTTGTTTTCTTTCGCGGGCGCGCTGCTCGCGACTGGGGCAGTCGGCCTCACCACGCATCTGACGCGATCCCAATCGGCAGACAGGTTGGTCCTTTCAGGGGTGGCTGTCGCTTTCGTCTTTACCGCGCTCGGCAATCTGCTGATTTTCCTGGGCGATCCGCGGGCGACTAACACTGTGGTCTTCTGGATGCTCGGCGGATTGGGGTTGGCGCAATGGCAGCACCTCGTCTATCCGGCCGGCATATTGTTCTTCTGCCTCGTGTTGCTTATTCCAAAGGCGAGGGAGCTGAATGCGCTCGCCATGGGCGATGAGACGGCAACGACGCTGGGCATAGCGGTCAAGCAGTTCCGGCTGCTATTGTTTGTCACCACGGCCTTGCTGACGGGCGTAATGGTCGCGTTTTCCGGCGCTATCGGTTTCATCGGGCTTATGGTGCCGCATTTCGTGCGTCTGATTGCTGGTGGCGACAATGTTCGTGTCGTGCCGCTGAGTGCTGTCTTCGGAGCGTTGATCCTGATCTGGGCGGATATCGTCGCGCGCTTGATCATGGCGCCGGAAGACATGCCGATCGGCATTGTCACCGGACTGGTCGGCGGCATAGCCTTCATCCTGATCTTGCGAAGGGGCCAGAGCTAAGCGAGGCCATTGCCAAGATACTTCGGCGGCCTATTTCCCGCAGGCGATGCACGATGCTTGCGGGGTCGGCGAGGTGAAAATGGACGGTGTACGGCCTTGGACGGGGCGATAGAGCCTGATAAGGCGGGAAATGCCTTTGTGTCGCCTTTCTTTGTCTTACAAGGCGTACGCGTAAAGACTATGAAGTTCGCAATCACAATCAGGACGACTCGGGTCTTCATTCTGCGTGGCGATTCTGGTCATCCATTGCTCATGATTTTATGTGCGACGAGGAGCTTTGCTTGCGCCTGTTGAATTTCCGCCTCCTTCTCTTGCCCGTGTTTCTGTTGGGACTGAGCGCCATCATGGCCGCCGTTCCGCTGGCGGGCCGGGATGCCTTCGCGCAAGATCAGCAGACGGCGCAACCGCCACAGCAGACAGAGCAACAGCCCCAGCCGCTTGCCAATGGATTGCTGGAAGCCGCGGTCACCGACCTCAACAAGGCGAAGAAAGAATATGCATCCCTTCAGGACAGCGCAAAGCAGCCGGGTGGCGACGATGAGACGCTCGTCGCGCTCTCGGGTCGGGCAGACGATCTCAATCGCTCCGTTGCAGCAATTTCGACGCGGCTGAAGCCCCGTAACACGGAGATCGATGCGCGGCTGACTCAGCTCGGGGCTGCCCCCAAGGAAGGGCAGCGCCGGAAGCCGCGATCGTCACGCAGGAGCGCGAGCGCCTGAACGCTGAGCGTTCGCAGATCAGCGCCCTGATACTCGATGCCGACAATCTGACTGCGGAAGCCAATCGACTTTCGATCCAGCTCACGGAGAAGCGCCGCAAGCTCTTCACCGAGACATTGCTGAAGCGCACGGAAATTTCCTCGGGGACATTCGAGGATGCCGGATCGGCGCTGGTCGACGAGAGCATATCGTTCAGGGATGCGGTGACCAGCTGGATCGGCTTCGTGCTGAAAGCCAAGCTCGGCTCGCTGCTTGCCGCCGTCTTCCTGTCCATCGCCGCTGCCCTGATCATCTTTTCCGGCGGCTATCGGTTGTTCCATCGCTATTACGTTCAGGACGAAGCCGTCGAGAACCCGCCCTACATCAGCCGGCTTTCGGTTGCGTTCTGGTCGACCTTGATCCGCACGTTGTCGCTCGCGGCATTTCTGGTCACGTCCTTTTTCTTCCTTTCGAATTTCAACGTGCTCAGGCCGGATATCGCGCCGATCCTGGCGGCACTTTTCGGTTTCATCGGTCTCGTCTATTTCGTCGGCAGTCTCAGCAATGCTGTATTCGCGCCGTTCCGGCCGCATTGGCGTCTGGTCAAATTGTCTAACAAGGGCGCGCATTCGCTGACCTGGTGCCTGCAGGCCATGGCCGTGGTCAATGGGCTGGACTACGTGTTCGATCGTATCAGCGAGTCCATGGGATCGCCTGTGGTCGTCACGGTTGCCAAAAGCTTCCTTGCTGCCCTGCTGATCGGCCTGATCCTGATTGCGGCCTCGTTCGGTTCACCGATGTTGGCCAAGAATGGCGATCCCGATGCTCCGGGTCGCCGCTGGCCGCATGGCATGGCGCTCATCCTTCGTATTCTCGGCGCATTGGTCATCTTTATCTCGTTCATCGGCTATGTCGGCCTTGCCCGCTTCATGGCAACGCAGATGATCGTGACGAGTGCCGTCATCGCGACCATGTATCTCGGCTTTCAGCTCGGCAAGGCGGTCTCGAAGCAGGGTGTCTTTGCCGAGACGATCATCGGGCGCTTTCTGGAAAGCCGTCTCAAGCTCGGTGACGTCGCGCTTGATCAGGGCGGGCTCATTGCCGGGCTTGCGACTTATGCCGTGGCGCTGCTCACCGGCATTCCCCTAATCCTGTTGTCCTGGGGCTTCCACATCCAGGACCTCGAACTCATCGCCTACCGGCTGTTCACAGAGATCCGCATCGGCAACATATCGATCTCGCTGCTCGGCATTTGCGCCGGCATCCTGTTGTTCGCCGGTGGCTATCTGGTGACGCGCTGGTTCCAGCGCTGGCTCGACAGCAACGTCATGGCGCGCGGCCAGGTGGATCTGGGTGTCCGCAATTCGGTAAAGACCGGTATCGGCTATCTCGGCATCGCAGTCGCGGCGATCATTTCCATTTCGGCCGCGGGCATAGACCTCTCCAGCCTGGCGCTCGTCGCCAGCGCCCTTTCCGTCGGTATCGGTTTCGGCCTGCAGAATATCGTGTCGAACTTCGTGTCCGGCCTGATCCTTCTGGTCGAGAGGCCGTTCAAGGTCGGCGACTGGATCGTGTCGGGCACATCGGAAGGCATCGTCAAGCGCATCTCGGTACGCGCCACCGAGATCGAGACCTTCCGCAAGCAATCGATCATCGTGCCGAATTCCGAGCTCATCAACGCCTCGGTCGGCAACTGGACCCATCGCAACAGGTTGGCGCGCTCGGAGATCCCGGTATCCGTCAGTTTCGAATCCGATCCGCAGAAGGTCATGGAGATCCTGCTGGAACTGGTGCGCGGCGTGCCGAAGGTGCTGAGAAATCCGGAACCGCATGTCGAGTTCCTGCGCTTCGGCCCGTCATCGCTCGATTTCGAGATGCGTTTCTATCTGTCCGATCTTTCCGACGGTATGGAGATTCGCAACAATCTGCGCATCCAGATCCTCAAACGTTTCCGCGAGGAAGGGATATCCATTCCCTATCCGCATCAGGAACTGCACATTGTTCGCGACGGCAGGCGCGGCCAGCGTATGGATGCCGCGGGCAGCAAGCTGACGGACTCGGCCGATGGTCCCGAGACAGAGGACATCATGGCTGAAAGCATTGCGTCCCCGGCCGAAAACAATGCGCCGGAAATAAAGAGCGCAGGTCGCCGCCGCGGAAGAACCGCAGCCGAATAAGACGACGATACCGAAGAAGCTGCAGCCGGGCGTGCTTGCCAACAAGCGCGCCGTAGCCGGCTATTTTCTTCATCTTCGGGAAACCAGTCGATTTAACAAATACTCAAAGGCTTTGTTCTAGAAAAACTATAGAGGGGTAATTTCAAAACAGGTTTTTATTATGCCATTTCTAGGTGTTTCTGGAATGCAGTATTCCGGCGCGTCGCTTGCCGGCTCGCGCATTCTTCTGGTGGAAGATTCCAATCTCTTTACCTCGATGATCCGTTCCAAGCTCAAGGAGCTTCTGGATATCGACGTCGAAACCTGCCGCAATTTCGAGGAGCTGCAGCTCGCCTACGACAAGTCGTCTGAGCCGATCAAGCTGGCAATTTCGAACATGAACCTGCCGGGAGCCGAAAAAGGCGAGGCACTGACATATCTGGTTGATCTCAGCATTCCGACGATCGCCTTCACCGGCACCTTTCTGGAAGGCATGCGTGACGAGCTGATCGCCAAGGATGTCGTCGATTACATTCTCAAGGACAATATATTCGCTGTGGACATGCTGGCGGAATCGATCTGCCGCTTTCTCACCAACCACCGCCATCACGTCCTCATCGTCGATGACAGCCCAACGGCGCGGGCTTTGCTCTCCAGCCGTCTGAAGCGTTACAACTTCCGTGTCAGTGTCGCGGAAAGTGGTGCCAAGCGCTCGAGCTCTTGAAGGCCAATCCGGATATCGGCCTCATGGTCACCGACTATAACATGCCCGACATGGATGGTTTCGACCTGACGCGGCGTATCCGCGCGACGACCGGCTCGCATGAGCTGCGCATCATCGGTGTCTCGTCATCCACCAACCGGCTTCTTTCTGCGCGTTTCCTCAAGGCCGGTGGCAATGATTTCATCCTGCGGCCGTTCATCGACGAAGAGTTCTACTGCCGCGTGAATCAAAACCTCGACACGCTGCTGCAGATCCAGTCGGCGCGAAAGGTCAGCGAAATCGCGTAGAACAGTGCCGCCAGTAAAGGGCAGTCCTTGCAAAATGTGAGGATGAGTCATTTTTTAAGTAAATACCTGCAATCTGCGGTTCCAATTTTTCACGAATCCTGTTCAGGATAATGGGAAAGACGGTTTGGAAGAGCTGCGATTGACTGAATGTTCATATGCCGGAAGGCATGGGGGGAATTGAAGGGAAATGGTACTGCATGTGGGATCCCTCAGCGATAGCGGCAGCTATCGCAACAGCAGCCAGAAGATACTTCTGGTCGAGGATTCACGCATGTTTTCCGCCGTGCTGTCGCACCGATTTGAGACCGAACTCGGCTTTTCCGTCACGCATTGCTCCTCGCTGAAAATGCTGAACGAAGCATTGGCGGATGCGAGCCATAGCTTCACCATGGCGGTGATCGATCTCAATCTGCCGGATGCCGCGCATGGGGAGGCACTTGATGTTGCGGTCGCGCATCGTATCCCGACGATCGTTTTCACGGCGTCCTTCGACATGGCGACGCGTAATCGCATCATGGAACGCAATGTCGTCGATTATGTGCTGAAAGACAGTGAGTTCGCGCTGGATAACCTCGTCTCGGCGGTGCGACGTGCCATTGCCAATCGTTCGACGCGGGTGCTGGTCGTGGATGATGTGCCGTCGGCACGCAAGATGCTGACGGATCTCCTGGAAGCTCAGCAGTTCAAGGTCACCGAAGCCGGTACCGGCATCGAGGCGCTGGCTGCGCTTGAGGAGTTCGAGGATATCGAAATCGTCGTCACCGACTACAACATGCCTGACATGAACGGCCATGAACTGACCCGCCGCATACGCCATCGCTACGGATCGGATTGGATGCGGATCATCGGCATCTCGTCTTCGACCGACCGGCTGTTGTCAGCGACCTTTCTGAAGGCCGGCGCGAGCGACTTCATCTATCGGCCCTTCGTTCCAGAGGAGTTGCAATGCCGCATTGCGCTGAATGTCGAGACGCTGACGCAGCTGAAGAAGTTGCGCGCGGCGGCGGCGAGCGACTATCTGACCGGGCTCTATAACCGACGCTATTTCTATGATCACGGGCCGAGGCTTGTGAATGAGTGTCTGCGCCGGCAGCGGCCGAGCTCGGTCGCTATCCTCGATATCGATCATTTCAAGAAATTGAACGACACCTATGGTCACGAGATTGGCGATCAGGTGCTGAAGGCAGTCGCCGGTCGGCTTCACTCCCTCTTCGAGGGCAGCGAGAACCTGTTGTCACGGCTCGGCGGCGAAGAGTTCGCAATCCTCTTCACGGAGATGAATTCGCGGGCTGCGACCGCATTGTGTGACGAGGTTCGGCTCAGCCTTGCGAACCTGAAGGTCCATGCCGATGACGAGGAACTGTCGGTGACGGTGTCTATCGGCGTGGCCGAGATTGTCGGCTACGAATCCTTTGAGAACTATCTCAACGCCGCCGATCAATTTCTCTATATGGCCAAGCACAATGGCCGCAATCAAGTCTATTCCGACTTCAGGATGACGGAAGAGGCGGCCGAGTAGGCCGCCTATATTGTTCCATTAATTTGGCTCAGGGCCTATCAGACGACGATGCCTGTGCGGTTCGTCGACATGGTCAGCTTGCGCTCGGCGCGCTCCTGCTGCGGCGAGCGGTTGTAGAGCTCGCGGTAACACTTGGAAAAGTGCGAGGCGGAGACGAAGCCGCAGGCGACGGCCACTTCCACGACAGGCATGGAAGACTGCACGAGCAGGTGCCGGGCGCGATCCAGACGTATTTCCAGATAGTAGCGAGCCGGCGAACGGCCCATTTCCTGGCGGAACAGGCGTTCGATCTGACGGCGCGACAGGCCCGCGTCATCGGCGATTTCCAGCAGCGACAGGGGTTCTGCGAGGTTGCTTTCCATCAGCTCGATGATCGACAGCACCTTGGCGTTCTGCACGCCGAGGCGTGCGCGCAGCGGCAGGCGCTGGCGGTCGTGCGGGCTGCGGACGCGATCGGTGAGCTGCTGTTCGCAAACGCGGTTGACGAGGTTTTCGCCGAAATCCTGGCCGATCAGGTTCAGCATCATGTCGAGCGAAGCCGTGCCGCCGGCACAGGTATAGAGATTGCTGTCGACCTCGTAGAGATCGGCATAGACTTCCGCCTGTGGGAAGGTCTCGGAGAAACCGGGAAGATTTTCCCAGTGGATCGCACAGCGCTTGCCATTGAGCAGACCCGCCTGGGCAAGCACATGCGCGCCCGTACAGAGGCTGCCGACGGCGACGCCGCGATTATAGGTCTCACGCAGCCAGGCATTGACAGACTTGTTGTTGAACTCCTCGACGTAAATGCCGGAACAGACCAGTACCATGTTCGGCCGGTTCTCGCCGCCGAGATAACGACGCTCGTCGGCCAGCGCCGAATTGACCTCGAGGCCGATGCCGCTGGAGGAATAGACCTTCTGGCCGTCGGTGGAGGCAAGCCGCCACGTATAAGCGGGATAGCCCAGCATGCGATTGGCGATACGCAACGTCTCTACCGCGGCGGAAAACGGCAGCATGGTGAAGTGCGGAACGAGGAAGAAAACCAGGGAACGCGTCTTAATCGGAGTCTTGCTCATATCGTGAAAATCCATGCTCCAGGACCATTACGTATTCCTTGCGTCAAATACGTCGGCTCGATGGTCTAATAGCGACATTGGCATGGATAATCGCGGCCGCAAAGGGATATTTGCGTATACTATGAAAAATGCTGTGCTGATAAGGGAGGCAGAGGGAAGGCAGGCAATCTGCCTGAATAGCCAAATATATATGCGGGTAATTCTCAGGTTTAATCCGGCATGCGTATTCAGAGGCACAAATGTTCAAAAGGCGACACCCGCTGAGGTTGAGCGTCGCCTTTAGTTTCTACGGTTCCGTCCGATCATCGCGTGGCCTTCGGATTTTTGGTTTCAATCGCTGCCGGCCAACCCATGTCCTTGCGAACGTCGTCGGACAGGGACTCAAGCTCGCGGAGCGAACGCCACTGCTGCCAGCGATTAGCGATGCGAGAGAGGAAGGGCGTGTAGCCGCCAGACGGAAACGAGTTCCGTGAACCGCTGGCCTGTCTATAAGTTATCGTGGTCATTTCCAGGCTCCTTTCAGCCTCAAACAGTCACCCGACCGTTGAATGGTAATATGGATGCAGCATACTCATCAATCAAACGAATAGATTTTATAGCTGACATCAGTATTCTTGAACGAACGCGCTTTGACGGACTTTCGTTCGAGAGCGGATAGCGTCCGATCCGGCGGCAGCCCGCGTGCGTTGACGTCGTCGATCAAGTGGGCGGGAAAGCGTGCTGCGATCTCGTCCAGCGTATGCTGTGCCGTCCGCTGAATTTTCCGGACATTGAAGAGTGTCAGAAGGCGAGAGGTGTCGCCGAATACCGTGCCAGCCATGGTGTTTTCTCCTTTGCGGCTGTCTGCGTTAATTTCCATTACATCTAATATGGTGCTTCGTTGACAATCAGACAAATGAAATGATATGGTGCTAAGGATCAGAAAAATTGAAAGTCACCGATATGACCGTACCGTTTCGCCGGCCTATACCGTTGCTTGATAATGAAGTTCTGCGCACCTTTGTCGCCATCGCCGAAACCGGGAATTTCTCGACCGCTGCCGATGCGGTCTTTCGCACGCCGTCCGCTGTGTCGATGCAGATCAAGAAGCTGGAAGAGCAGCTCGGCGTCACGCTGTTCCTGCGCGATGCGCGCTCGGTGAGCCTGACGCAGCATGGAGAGATGCTGCTTTCCTATGCGCGGAACATTCTGGCGCTTTCCAACGAAGCGGTATCGCGCTTCATCATGCCCGAACTCAGCGGCGTGGTGCGGCTTGGCGCTCCCGATGATATCGGCGAGCGCTTGCTGCCGACCATTCTGAAGAGTTTTTCGGAGAGTTATCCGGGCATCATGGTCGATGTTACCGTCGACATGAGTATTCAGCTAAAGAAACGCCTCGAGGAGCAGCGGCTGGATCTGGCGTTGATCAACTGCGCGACGCGGCCATTTCCGACCGAAGGCGAGGTCATCTACACCGAACGCCTCGTCTGGGCGGGCGCAAAATGCGGCACTGCCTATCGCCGCGATCCGTTGCCGATTTCGATCTGGGAGGAGGGCTGCATTTGGCGTTCTGAAGCCATGGCGCAGCTGGAGCGGCAGAAGAGAGCCTATCGCGTCTCCTATCTCAGCGCTCATACGATGGCGCAGCGCGCCGCCATTGTCTCCGATCTTGCGGTCGCGCCGTTCCCACGCTCCTATATTACGGAGGATATGGAGATCCTTGGTCCGAATGAGGGGCTGCCGGAACTCACCTCCTTCGACATTCGTCTGCTGACGGCATCGCAGATGACCGGGCCGATGAAGGCCGTGGCGGATAGCATCCGCCAGGCATTTGTCGAGATCGGCCGGAAAATGGCGGCTTAAGCCACGGCCGAATGCGCCTTACTCGCGGCTGCGGCGACGTCTGCGGCCGCCGCCATCTCCGCCATCGTCGGAAATCTGCTTGCGTTCAGGCAGGGTCACGACCTTGGACAGTTCCGGGAAGGCATCGACCTTGTTCGGCAATGCCATGGCGTAGACGAAATGCTCTTGAAACTTTGATTCAAGCGCCGTCTCTATCTTCTCGATCTTGCTGACAGTTTCCTCGATCTCACGGCGGTAGCCGCGATTGAGCAATGACATGCGCGCGCCGGTGCCGGCGGCATTGCCGACGGCCTTGACCTTGTCGAGCGTGCAATCCGGTATCAGCCCAAGCACCATCGCGTATTTCGGGTCGATGAAGGTGCCGAAGGCGCCTGCCAGACCGATGCGATCGACGTGAGCAATACCCTGCTTGTCCATTAACAATTTGACGCCGGCATAGAGTGCCGCCTTGGCGAGCTGGATGGCGCGGATATCGTTCTGCGTGACTGTGATCCGCTGCTCGCCATCGCGCAGCAGGTAGGAATAGGTGCGGCCGTTCTGCAAAATGCGCGGCGAACGCGCCATCATGCCGCCGTCGACCACGCCGTCCTCCGAGATGATGCCGCTCAGGAACATCTCCGCGACCACTTCGATGATGGCCGATCCGCAGATACCCGTCACACCGACAGCTGCGGCGCCTTCGTCAAAACCGGGCTCGTCGGACCAGGGTTCGATGCCGATGACGCGATAGCGCGGCTCCAGCGTGACAGGGTCGATGCGGACACGTTCGATCGCGCCCGGCGCCGCGCGCTGACCGCTGGAGATTTCGGCACCTTCGAAGGCAGGGCCTGTCGGCGAGGAGGCTGCAACGACGCGATGGCGGTTGCCGAGCACGATTTCGGCATTCGTGCCGATATCGACGAGTAGCATCATCTCGTCCTGACGATGTGGTCCCTCTGCCAGCGTGGCAGCAGCAGCATCGGCGCCGACATGGCCGGCGATGCAAGGCAGCATGTAGACGCGGGTGCCGGCATTCATCGGCAAGCCGATCTCGGCCGATTTCAGATGCACGGCACCGGACACGGCAAGCGCGAACGGCGCGCCGCCAAGTTCTGTCGGGTCGATGCCGAGGAAGAGGTGATGCATGATCGGGTTGCCGACGAAGACGGCATCGAGAATGTCCTGGCGCGACACGCCGCCATCGGCGCAGACCTTGTCGATCAACCCATTCAGCGCTTCGCGGACGGCATTCGTCATCGCCTCGCGTCCATCCGGATTCATCATGACGTAGGAGACGCGGCTCATCAGATCCTCGCCGAAGCGGATCTGCGGGTTGGATGTGCCCGCGGACGCAACCGTGCGGCCCGACAGCAGCGAGGAGAGGTGCATGGCGATCGTGGTGGAGCCGATATCGCAGGCGATGCCGTAGGCTTCGTTCTTGAGGCCAGGATAAAGGGCGATCAGCCGAGGGGGATCGCTTTCGTGATCTCTATGGATCGCGGCAGTGACCTTCCATTCGCCTTTGCGCAGGATCGACTGTACCTGCGGGATGATATGGAAATCGACTTCGAGATTGTCGTATTTCCAATCGGCGGCCAGGGCCGCCTTCAACCGGTCGAGATCGCCTGAGGGCTTGTGCATGTCCGGCTCTTCGACCTCGACATAGCACATGTGTACGGCCGTATCGCGGATGATCACCCGCTCGTCGGCTGCCTTTCGGACCACCTGCGCATTGATCACAGTGTCCTGCGGCACGTCGATGACCAGATCTCCCTGGATCAGCGCAGAACAGGAGAGGCGGCGGCCTTCGGGAAGATCGCGGACTTCTGCGTAACGCCGCTCCTTCGGGCCGATCGGTGACAGATGGTCGTTGGCAGAGACTATCTTGTGCTTGGCGAAGTTGCCTTCCTGCACCGAAACCTGGCAACGGCCGCAAGTCGCACGGCCACCGCAGACGCTTTCGACATAGACGCCGAGCTGTCGTGCGGCTTCGAGCACCGGTGTGCCCACCGCAAAGTGGCCACGCTTGCCGGAAGGCATGAAAAGGACAAGGGGATTCGCGCTGTCGCCGGCTTGGGCCACGGATTTAGTCTTTCTGTTTGCTAAGGCGGCGCACGTTCGAGCGGACGCGCTTGGTATATGGCTTGATCGCTGCCTCGGCGATCGCATTTGCCGCCTTGTGCGACGAGGCGTTGCGCCCCATCGCGATTGCTGTCATTGCCGCGATATTCTGTTCAGCCATCGCCGTGTTGGCGGCGATGACGCTTTCTCCGGCCGCAGCCATCTTCTCGTTGATCATCCGGTTGAATTCGACCGTATCGACGCGACCGCCCATCATGGCCGTCATCCACATTTGCGAGAGGCGCATCCCGATCACCATGGGGGCCTGGATCCACAAGGTGGCAAGGTCGTCGGAAAGCTTGCGGCTGGGATAGGTCATCGCTATTCCCTCGCAGCTCCCGCGCCGGTTCGCGCTGCGCGTCCACCACGCCGGCCGCCGCCAGCTGATGGAGCCGCAGAAGCCGGGGCACTCGCTCCACCTTCCGCCGGCTTGTAATCGCGATAGGTCATAATCCAATTGGTGCAATTGGCGTCGGTGCCGTTCAGCACGTTGGCCGCGCGCACGGCTTCCATTTCCTGCGGGCGGCAGGGATTCATGATCGCCGAGGTCATGCCAGCGCCGATGACCATCGGGATGAAGCCGGCATTGATGCCGTGGCGGTGCGGCAGGCCAAAGGAAATATTCGAAAGGCCGCAGGTGGTGTTGACCTTCAGCTCGTTGCGCAGGCGGTGCAGTAGCGCGAAGACCTGGCGGCCGGCATCGCCCAGCGCGCCGATTGGCATGACGAGCGGGTCTACGACGATGTCATGCGGCTTGATGCCATGATCCATCGCGCGTTCGACGATCTTTTTGGCGACGGCGAAACGCACGTCCGGATCCATCGAAATGCCTGTTTCGTCGTTGGAAATCGCGACAACGGGTACGTCATATTTCTTGATGAGCGGCAGGATGGCCTCGAGCTTCTCCTCCTCGCCGGTTACGGAATTGACCAGCGGCCGGCCCTTGGCGACCTTGAGAGCGGCTTCAATAGCTGCTGTCACCGAGCTGTCGATCGAGAGCGGTACATCGACGAGGCCCTGGACGATTTCAAGCGTCTGCACCAGCAGGCCCGGTTCCGTCTCGTTCGGGTTGACCGAGGTGACGCCGGCATTGACGTCGAGCATGGTCGCGCCGGCGGCCACCTGTTCGAGCGCATCCTTGATGACGGTATCGAAATTGCCCTCGATCATCTCGGCGGCAAGCTTCTTGCGCCCCGTCGGGTTGATGCGTTCGCCGATCACGCAAAAGGGCTGGTCGAAGCCGATGATGATTTCGCGAGTGGCGGAGGCAACGATGGTGCGCGTCATGTTTGATCCTCTGGTCGGTCTGCCCGATAGAGTTGGTCTATCGTGCCGGGATGGGGGTTACAAGCGGGGCCGAGCTCCTCCGCCCGCCACTCGATCTCAATGCGTCTTGTGTAAGGGATGATGAGCGGCGGCCTCGGCCATTTCCTGCTGATTTTCCTCTTTGCCGCCACGGATGTGCTCCAGCCGTTCGGCGACGAGAGCGTCCGTTTGGTTGGCTTCATGCTTCCAAGGCTGGCGGCCCTTCAGCACGCCGGATTCATGCACCATTTCCGCGACATATTCTTCCTGGCGATAGGCCATGACATGGACGCCGGAAACGCCCGCTATCTCCTTCACCTCGTTGATGATGTCGATGCAGAGCTGCTTGCCTTCTTTCTTCTGATCCTGCGCGCCTTCGAGGCGCTTGATGATGGCATCGGGAATATGCACGCCCGGCACGTTGGAGCGCATCCAGCGGGCGGTTTTCGCAGAAGCAAGGGGGCCGACGCCGACCAGAATGAAGCACTTCTCGTCCAGGCCGAGATCGCGCACCTTGTTCATGTAATCGCGGAACATCGGCACGTCATAGCAGTATTGGCTCTGCACGAACTGCGCGCCGGCCTCGATCTTCTTTGCCAGCCGATAGGGCCGGAAGTCGTGGGGCGGCGCGAAGGGATTGATGGCGGCGCCGAGAAAGACCTTTGGCGGCGACGTCAGCTTGCGCCCCGAGAGGAATTTGGCGTTGTCGCGCATGATGCGCACGGTTTCGAGCAGCGACATGCAGTCGAGGTCGAAAACCGGCTTGGCGCCTGGCTGGTCGCCTGCCTGTACGCCGTCGCCGGTCAGGCACATGATGTTGCACACACCCATGGCGGCAGCACCCAGCACGTCGCCCTGGATGGCGATGCGGTTCTTGTCGCGGCAGGCGATCTGCATGATCGGCGCATAGCCCATGCGCGTCAGCAGCGCGCAGATGCCGACAGAAGACATGTGGCAGTTGGCGCCGGACGCATCGACGGCGTTGATGCCGTCGACCCAGCCGGAGAAAATCGCGGCGCGCTCATAGACGTCTTCGGGATTGGCGCTATCGGGTGGGTTCAATTCGGCTGTCACGGCGAATTCGCCGCGACGGAGGACGCGCTCAAGGCGTCCGAGCGACGAATGGCCCGGCAGCGGGTCTAGCGGTAGATGCACCCCGAGCGGGTTTTCGTCGATATGTGCCATCTATCACGCTTCCCTTTTTGCGGCTTCGCGGGCAGCTGCGGCTTCCGCCGTGACCCGCAGCCAGGAAGACGTTTCACGCAACGATTGGTTCACCGGCTTCTGCACATTCAGGATCAAATCGCCATGGGTCATATTCCGCGACCCGTTCCACGCCTGTACCCAGACGCAGGGCATATCGGGTTCGACCTCGCAGTTGCCGTTGGCGCGCACGCCGCCGCAAGGGCCGTTGCGCAGCTGCTTCGGACAGTTCATCGAACAGGACATGCCGGTCGATGACAGGGCGCACTGGCCGCACATGCGGCAGTCGAACAGAAAACCCTTTACATTGCGCTCGATGAAGGTGATCGGCCGCTCCACGCGTTCGTAGCCGATCGATTTCCAGAGGGGATGCAGCAGAAGTAAGACGTCGGCGAAGCGATGGTAAAACCATTCCAAGAAGCGGGAATGACGGACCGCCCAGAGCCGCACGGTATATTTGCGCCGGGCGCGGCGATTGGGTGAGACGCCGGCCGGCGTATAGGCGCCGCTGGCGGCCTTTGCCGCGGGTGCGGCGTTGCCAGGCTTCTGGATGGCATCAGCCATTGTCGCGACCTCCGGCCTTCACCAGCGCCACCAGCCGTTCGCGATCATAGGCGGCTTCCAGCTCGCCGGCCGCTTTATCCGCTTCCGCCTCGAGGTCATCAGACACGGGCGTGGGATCAGCCTTGCGCCATTCGGCGAGATAGTCGTCTGTTTCGGCGGCGCCGGTGCGCATGGCGCACATATCGATCGCCTCGGTAAAACGCAGCGAAAGCTCCCGTTTTGCCGTCTGTCTGCCCTTCTTGATGATGACCTGGGCTGGAATATCCCGCCAGTAGACGACAATACGATCGGCCATGCGTAAAAATCTCCTCTTCACTCCAGAATGCACGGCGACCGACCTTGGGACTGCGCTCGCCACGACGCGATATATGTCAAAAAACGACGCGGTGAGGAAAGCGTATCAGCAAGCGGCGGAAAAGCGCGTTTGTCCTCTCAAATTGCCGAGTTTAAAATGTTTTTCAATATCTACGCTCTCGCAGATATGTCGGTACTGGCAAAGCCCGGCAAACAGGAAGCGACGAATATGTCGCAATCAGACGGCCAGTAGTTCGCGGCCAAGATCACCATAGCCGGTAAAGCGATATTCGTAGTCGAGTCCGAGATAGGTGGCGGCTTCCCTGGCCTTTGCCTGCAGCACCGGGTCTTCCTCCTGCGAGAGATAGACCACCTTGCGGTAGTTACCGAAATACATGTCGCGCAGTTGCGGATGGCGATCCAGCCCAAGCGGGACGATGACGAAGGCCTCGAACTGGCGGGCCAGAAAATCGGTAAGGAAAAACGAGGTGATGTCATCGTCCCCAGCGGCGAAAGCCTCGTTGCCGGTGAAAAAAGAATAACAGTGTGGTCCGGAGAGGCGTTCGATGCCCTCGCGCTCGCAAATGCGGTCGATCAGACCGCCGGTGCCGCAATCGGCATAGCCGATGAAGATCTTCTCGAAGCCGCGCGATCGCGCATCGACAATCGCCTCTTCCAACGCCGGCGCGATTTTTTGCGGGTACGAATGATATATCGCCGGAAGACAGTGCAGGTCGATATGGTCGAGCCCGTTTATTCGGGTGACCGCCAATATCTCGCGCGCGATTGCCCCGCACGCGATCACGTGAACCTTTTGTGTGTTCAGGCGTTCATTCTGCGGAGAATTTGTCTCCGCTTGTTTTTGATCGATATCCACTCAGAGGGGGTTCCCAATCATGACCGCACCGTCACTCACCAAAATTGCCGCCGCATGCGCAGTCCTTATGGTACTCGCTTCATGCGCCAATACAATTCGTGGCGTTGGCAGGGATACGGCCAATGCCGTTAACGCCACTGAAGACGCTGGTCATACCGTCAAGAGAGCTGCCAACAATTAATTTGGGGTATCGATAGGCCGGCGGCAACCCCGAGGGTTGTCGCCGGCTCCGCGTTCTTTATGGTCAGGCTCTCGCCGCCAGGCTATTGTGCTTGCGCTTCATGAAATCCTTGGCGGTCTCGACCGCGACAGCAGCGTCGCGGCAATAGGCGTCAGCGCCGACGGCCTTGCCGAACTCCTCGTTCAGCGGTGCGCCGCCGACCAGAACGACGTAATCGTCGCGCATGCCTTTTTCCTTCAGGGTGTCGATAACGACCTTCATGTAGGGCATGGTGGTCGTCAGCAGAGCCGACATGCCGAGAATGTCGGGCTGTTCGCGCTCGATGGCGTCAAGATAGTTCTCGACGGGATTGTTGATCCCGAGGTCGACGACGTCGAAGCCCGCGCCTTCCATCATCATGCCGACGAGGTTCTTGCCGATGTCGTGAATGTCGCCCTTGACGGTGCCGATCACCAGCTTGCCGAGCTTTGGTGCACCGGTCTGCGCCAACAGCGGCCGCAGGATGGCCATGCCGGCCTTCATCGCATTGGCCGAAAGCAGAACTTCGGGGACGAAGAGGATGCCGTCGCGGAAGTCGATGCCAACGATGCGCATGCCTTCGACGAGCGCCTGCGTCAGCACGTCATACGGCGTCCAGCCGCGTTCGAGGAGGATATTGGTCGCTTCCTCGATTTCCTCCTTCAAGCCGTCATAGAGGTCGTCATGCATCTGCTGCACGAGTTCTTCGTCCGAAAGTTCCGAGAGAATGATTTCGTCGTCAGCCATGCGCTCCATCCCGTTTCGTGCAATGCATCAAGGGCCCGTATAAAATACTGCCTGAATAAGCGATAAACCTCAACGATGACAAAACTCTTTTCGAAAGCGACGTCGCACGGATAATTCGCGACGGATATAGATCAGGCGATATCGCAGCCGCCATGTCTGTCCTATGCTAGTCGCTGGCGCATTAAGAAACGTCCGGTTGGCGGAATCGGGTAGCATAGGGTCAGATAGACGCATTATGCGCAGGAGTGAGGAAGCATCATGGACGATATGATCGAGCAGCCGGTTGCGGGTAGCGATGGCGGTGGGCGGCGTTCGCGCGGTGAGGGAAGAGGTGCGGCGGCAAGGCGAGCGTCGCGCAGTGGCGGCGGCCCGGGCCCGTCGCTTCCCTATATCGTCCGAAAGATCGGCGTTTACGAAGTGCTTGACGAAGAAGGCCTGCAGCTCATCGAGCGCAATGCCGATACGGTTCTTGAGGAAATCGGCATCGAGTTTCGCCGACGATGCCGAAGCTCTGGCACTCTGGAAGGAAGCCGGCGCCGATGTACGTGGGCAGCGCGTGCATTTCCCAAAGGGGCTTTGCCGCGAACTCCTGAAGACCGCGCCAAAGGAATTCACCTGGCACGCGCGCAACAGCGAGCGCAACGCCCATGTCGGCGGCAAGGCTACGATCTTCGCGCCGGTCTACGGCCCGCCCTTCGTACGCGATCTCGAAGGCAACCGCCGCTACGCGACGATCGAGGATTTTCGCAATTTCGTGAAACTCGCCTATATGGCGCCGTCGATGCATTCCTCGGGCGGTACGGTCTGCGAGCCGGTGGACATCCCGGTCAACAAGCGCCATCTCGATATGGTCTACAGCCATATCAAATATTCCGACAAGCCGTTCATGGGTTCGGTGACGGCGCCTGAGCGTGCCGAAGATACGATCGCCATGGCGAAGATCGTTTTCGGTGATGATTTCGTCGAGAACAATTGCGTCACGCTGAACCTCATCAATGCCAACTCGCCGATGGTCTTCGACGAGACCATGCTCGGCGCATTGAAGGTCTATGCACGGCATAACCAGGCTTCGGTCGTTTCTCCGTTCATCCTGTCGGGCGCCATGAGCCCGGTGACGGTGGCGGGTACGTTGACGCAGATCCTGGCGGAAGTGCTGGCTGGCGCTTCGTTCACGCAGTTGATCCGCAAGGGCTCGCCGGTGCTCTATGGCACTTTCGCTGCCTCGATCTCCATGCAATCCGGTGCTCCGACTTTCGGCACGCCCGAGCCGTCGCTGGTTTCTTACGGCTCCGCGCAGCTCGCGCGCCGTCTTGGACTGCCGTTCCGTACCGGCGGTTCGCTCTGCGCATCGAAGGTTCCGGATGCGCAGGCCGCGCATGAATCGGCCAGCACCTTGAACATGACGCTGCTGGCCGGCACCAACTTCGTGCTGCATGCGGCCGGCTGGCTGGAAGGCGGTCTCGTTTCTTCCTACGAGAAATTCATGATCGACCAGGACCAGCTCGGCATGATGCAGAAGATGGCCGAGGGCGTCGATCTCTCGGAGAATGGACAGGCGCTGGACGCCATCCGCGAAGTCGGCCCCGGCAGCCATTATCTCGGTTGCGCTCATACGCAGGCCAACTTCCAGTCCGCCTTCTATCGTTCCGCGCTCGCCGACAACAACTCCTTCGAACAGTGGGAGATCGAGGGCCAGAAGCGTATCGAGGATCGCGCCAATGCGCTTTGCCGGTCGTGGCTCGACCACTATGAAGCGCCGCCGCTCGACCCGGCGATTGATGAGGCTCTGCTGGCCTATATCAAGATGCGCAAGGATTCGATGCCTGACGCTTTCACTTGAAGAGAGCCCGAAGCCGCCAGGGAGCAAGGCGGAGCGATACGCGTTGCCGATCTCATCCAGAAGGAGGTCTGGCGGCCGCACTATCAGTATAAGGGGCCACGGTGAACGGCGGCCCTGCCGTCTTCGAACAGCTCCGTGCGGCGCTCGGCGTCCACGGAGTTTTTGTTCGCGGTAGCCTGTCCTTCGATCAGGGCGAGGGGCCACTATTGGCCGACGGCACAGCTGCCGGCAGTGTCATCCTGCTCGGCAATATCGGCGGCTCGATCTGGCCGCCCTTCTCGCATTGGCGACAATCGCCGGACAACGTTCTGCGCCAGGATCCGCTCGACGACTGGTCGAAGGCGATCATTCGGCCGATTGCGGCCGAGTTGGGCGCAACGGCCTATTTTCCCTCGGACCCGCCGTGGCAGCCGTTTCAGCAATGGGCCATGCGGGCGGAAGGGCTGAAGGCTTCGCCGCTCGGTATCTTGATTCATCCGGAATATGGTCTCTGGCACGGCTATCGCGGCGCCCTGGGTTTTGCCGATAATCTGATGGACGATGCCGCGCCGGCGAAGGGCGAGCATCCTTGCGATCATTGTGCGGCCAAGCCTTGCCTCAATGCCTGTCCCGCCGGCGCTGTGGCGCCCGCCCGCTTCGACGTTCCGCGCTGCCGATCGCATCTGCGGACGAGGGAAGGGCAGGCGGGCTGCATGGTTGCCGGTTGTCTTGCGCGCAATGCCTGTCCCGTTGGGGCGAGCTATCGTTATCCCGCGGCGCAGCTTGCCTTTCACATGGCGGCGCTTCAGTTGTGATGGATAGGCATTTGGAGTCATGCGTTGATTCGATTGATGATCATCCTCACCGTTCTTGCTTTTGCCGCGACGGCGTCGGCTGGCGAAGCCTGCCGCAAGGTCCAGCATCTCGGTGACGGCTATACGATCTGCATCTTCGACCCGACCGCCGACGATATCCAGCTTTTCCAGAATGATCGCAGCGGCAAGCCCTATGGTTCGTTCCGAGCACTGGAGAACGATCTGCGCTTAGATCGCACCTATGTGCGCTTTGCCATGAACGGCGGCATGTATCTGGACGATCAGTCCCCTGTCGGTCTGTTCATCCAGAACGGTCGGGAGCTGAAAGCAATCAATACCAACAAGGGCTGGGGCAATTTTCATTTGTTGCCGAATGGCGTGTTCTATCTTCTGCCGGGGCGGGCCGGAGTGATGGAAAGCAGGGCTTTCGTTGCCTCCGGTATCAAGCCTTTCTATGCGACCCAATCCGGTCCCATGCTCGTCATTGACGGCACGCTCCATCCGTCATTTCTGGCCGACAGCAACAGCTTGAAGTCACGAAATGGTGTCGGCGTTACCGGTGATGGCAAGGTCGTGTTCGCGGTTTCGGACGGCCCGGTGCGTTTCCATGACTTCGCGACGCTTTTCCGTGACGATCTTGGCTGCGCCAACGCGCTGTTTCTCGATGGCAGTATTTCCAGCCTCGACATTCCGGAATGGCAAAGACGCGATGGCCTGTTTCCGCTCGGTCCGATCATCGCCGTGACCGAGCTATTGCCGGGCTAGGCGCCGCGATGCGCAAGGTTGGAGCCAGCCACATTCGTTAATCGACGTAGCAGGGGATTTTACGTCCTCTGCACGGACATTGTCGGATTGAGGCTTCGAGACATCGATGACAGAGATTGCAAATGGGGCAAAGGCGCTGATTTTCATGACGGCGCGCGATTGCGAAATGTATGTCCGGCAATCGCTGGCGAGCCTTTCGCGGCAGACGCTTGACGATCTGCACGTTCTTTTTGTGGACGACTGCTCGAAGGATGACACAGGCATCATCGCCGCAGCGCTTCTGAGCGATCTCTTTCCCGGCCGGCACACCTTCATCCGCAACGAGGTGCAGCTCGGAAAGTCGCGCAACGTCTGGGAGCATTTGCGGCCGCGCACTGGCATGGCGGAGTTCATCGCCATTCTTGATGGTGACGACCAGCTGATCATCCCCACCATCCTTGAGCGGATGTCCGGAAGCTATGCAAACGGGCAGGACGTTGTCTGGACCAACTTCGTCACCGATGGTGGCGGGGTCGGAGGCAATGCTGCGCTTGATCCCAATCTTTCTCCGCGACAGCAGGGTTGGAAGACCAGCCATCTCTTCAGCTTCCGCTCATCCTTGCTGGACAATATTCCAGAAGGCTACTTCCAGGATAATGCCGGACACTGGTTCATGGCTGCCTGCGACATTGCGCTTGCGCTGCCGATCCTCGATCAGACACGGCGCTATGAATTCATGCCGGTCAATGCCCATCGCTATACGGCGACCAATCCATATTCGCATCACAATCTCGACCCCAATTCGAACGGCTTGAATTCCACCGCGCAGCAGCGCTCCGCGCAGGATGCCTTCAACAAGCCGCCCCTGCCGTTGACCAGGCCGGCAAAGACCGTCGCTCCAAAAGCTGCCGCACCGGCCGTTGTGGCAAGCTATCTGTCTGATCTTCCTGCTGCCACCAGCGTGGCACCCGTTGCCGCCTCAGATGCCTGGCAGATGACGGCGAGCGAAATCCTCGTTGCGGGTTATCCGACCCTGCTCGATGCCCAATCCGCCGCCGGCCGCAACCCACTGACGCCGATGCAGATCTGGGCGCTTCGACGCGCCGCGCTTGGAAGAAGCGATGCGCCGAATATTCTGCATATCGGTGCGCCGCGCTCTGGCCTGGTGCTGGCCTCGCTTTTGGCGGGCAGCAATGCCGGGCTGAACTGCCTGTGCGTGACGCCGGAGCAAGCTGGAGATCTCGAAGCGCGTTTCATCGCAAGCGGCCTGACGGAAGGTGTCTCCATCATCGAGGCCGAAGCTGCGACAATCGGCTTCGAGGACATTTCGGCCTATTTCCCTGACACGCGGCGCATTGCCGAGGATGTCAAATTCGATTTGGTCGTCGTCGATCTACAGAATACGTCCTATCCGGCGGAGAGCGCCCTGGTTGCCCTTCCAGCACTGGCAAACAATCTATCGCCTGCCGGTTTCAACCTTTGCCTTTTCGCCAAGGACCGAGCGACCGAAGTGCTGGCCGCCAAGCGCTGGGCCAGTGTCAGCGCCGGTTTGAAATTCAGCCTCGATGCCATAGGCGGCAGCGGATTGATGGTCGTCGGCGGTCGCTGACGATGCTTTCGGCCGCGCCGGCGCGTTCCTGATAAGCCCCTGTTTCGATAAACTTTTGCATGTTGGAAAGAACTGCGATGACGCTTCAAGCCACGATCGCCTGCGAAGTGAACAGCTATCGGATTCCCGTCCGGTTCCACCTTCCCAATCCGAACGACCATATTCAAAGGATCATCCTGCAAAGCGGCGCGTTCTATGAGCGGGCCATGCTGGAGGATGTCGGGTCGGCGTTGCCGGAAGATGCGTTCGTGATCGACGTCGGCGCCAATATCGGTAATCACACGCTGTTTTTCAGCGCGGTGCTCGGTGCTCGGACGATTTCCTTCGAACCGAATGCGGAAGCCCTGAACATTCTTCAGGCGAATGTGAACCTGAACGGCTTGCAGGATCGTGTTGAGATAAAGCCAATTGCTCTCGGCGCCGAGGCCGGTATGGGTGACATTATCGAAGAGGCCCCCACAAAGTTGGGAATGGCCCGTGTCAAGCTTGCGGCAGACGGACGGGTTCCGGTAGCACGTCTTGACGATATCGTTCAAGATCGAAGGGTTGACCTGATCAAGATCGATGTCGAAGGCATGGAAGTTGATGTATTGCGCGGCGCCGTGGGCACGATTGCAAGATGCAAACCCCGATTGCTCGTTGAAGCCGCGACGGCGGAGGCTCTACGGGGTGTGGAAGCTGTGCTTCGGCCGCTCGGCTATCGCAAAATCAAGGTTTACAACGAAACGCCGACCTATCTTTTCGAGCCGACCTATTCCGAGGCTGCCGCGCCGACAAGGGCGATAGATTTGGTCAATCCGCGTCATCTCGCGATGCTGCCGCCAACCCGGCAGATCGTTGCGGGGATGGCGACGGTCGCAGGAAACGAGATTGCGCTTCGCGCAACCGTCATGTCTCTGCTGCCGCAGATCGATTGCCTCTTTGTCTATCTCAATGGATTTACGCAGGCGCCGCGCTTCATAGCCGAGCATCCGAAGATTCGGTACTTTATCGACACCGACGGCAGCCGCTACGGTGATGCCGGCAAGTTCTGGGGCCTGGAGCAGGTCGAGGACGCGATCTACATCACCTGCGACGACGACATCATCTATCCCAACGATTTTGTCGCCCGCACGATCGGCGAACTGGCGCAATTGGGTGGGCAGGCTGTCGTGGGCGTGCATGGGGCGATCATCCTGCAGCCGAGCCTCGGCTACTATAAGGATCGCGGACGGGCGGTTCTTCATTTCGAACGCGCTTTCATGCGCCGCCGTCGCGTCCACGTGGTGGCAACCAATGCCTGTGCCTTCCATTCGAACACGGTGAAGATGACGCTTGCCGATTTCCGCCATCGCAACATGGCCGATACCTGGCTTGCGCAATATCTTCATCGCGAGGGCATTCCGTCCTACATCGTGCCTCGCAAGGAAGGCTGGCTGCTACCGATAGAGGTGCAACGCCCGACGATCTACGAACAGTCGTCTGCCGGTACGGGCTCTCATTATGACAGCTCGAAGAAGCAGGATGAGGTTCTGTCGTCCATGTATCCAATCTCGCTACTGCGATCAGACGCTGCGGATACGTCGTCAATCATTTATCTCGTCGATGCAGACCGCGCTGACGGGCTTGTGGAATTCATCCTGGCGGTCGCGGCCCGCGACCGCGATCCCACCGTGTTCGTCACATGCGATCATGAAACCCAGGATATGCGCGATACGGTGCTTCATCCCGATTTTCTCTGTGAGGTCCACCTTGTCGCGCGCAGCGGCGACCACACTTCCGGCTATAAGGAACTCCTGTCGAAATATGCCGGGCGCGTCAGGGCCTGGACCCTTCGCAACGGCAACGAGCTAAAGCTGGTAGGCAGCGATGAGTGGGAAAAATGGTTCGAACCGATTGAGCCGCTTGTGGGTCTTAGGCCCATTACATCCTTGCCGATGCAACACGCCGCGGACGATTGAACGGAGCTTCGATTCGACGAGATGGCGGGAGCAATTATCTGGGCTTCGAACACTATACCGGCTTCGATGCTTCGCGGACGGTGATCTATCTTTGACAATCCCTACAAACATCCATTGATTTCGGAAGCGGATTTCTTTGTCTTCGGCAAGAATAGCGCCGAGGATCTGTCTTTCCTGGATGCGGTCAATCGGACGCCGCTCAGACAGTAGAAAGCACGCGCTGGCAGCGACGTGCAAGTGCAATGGAAGCCGGCGGCAATGTTCTTGCCGCCGGCTTTAATTTTGCCGATATCAGCCGCGGCGGCGGCGTTCGCGGGTCGGCGCCGTGCCGCCTTCATTGGCGGTCTTGTTGCGCAATGGCCCGAGCCGCTCGATGATCACCTCAGTGTCGGGCGAGGGCCGGGCACGTAGCTGTCCAGCGCCTGCCGCATGGCAGCCAGGTGATCGCAGGAGGTGCCGCAGCAGCCGCCGATGATCTTGGCGCCGGCATCGCGTGCAAGGCGCGCATAATCGGCCATCAGTGGCGGGGTGCCGGAATAATGGATCTCGGCGCCGCGATATTCGGGAATGCCGCAATTGCCCTTGACGACGACGATGGCGTCGGGATCTGCCTCGGTCATGTCGAGAAGGCTCGAAAGGATATCCGATGCGCCGACGCCGCAATTGGCGCCTACGGCAAGCGGTCCTTCGCCGATATCGACGGCAACGCCGTGAATGTTTTTCGGATGCAGGCCCATCATGGTCTTTCCCGCCGTATCGAACGAGCCCGTATAAGTGTAGGGCATGCCGACCTTGACGGCGGCTTCGGCTGCAGCACGGATCTCTTCGGGCGACGACATGGTCTCGATCCAGGCGACATCGGCGCCGCCGGCCTGCAGACCTTCGATCTGCTCGACGAATGCGGAAACGGCATCTTCGTAGGTCATTGCGCCGAGCGGCACCAACAGCTCTCCCGTCGGGCCAACGGAGCCGGCGACGATCACCTTGCGGTCAGTATTATCGGCCACTTTGCGAGCAATCTCGGCTGCTACCTTGTTCAGGCTATGCACCCGATCCTGTGCGTGGTGAAGCTTAAGGCGATGGCGCGTGCCGCCGAACGTGTTGGTCAGGATGATGTCGGCACCGGCATCGACGAAATCCTGATGCAGCTTTGTGATCCGTTCGGGATGCTGCTCGTTCCAGAGTTCCGGCGCTTCACCGGCCTCCAGGCCCATGGCGAAGAGATTGGTGCCTGTCGCGCCATCGGCGAGCAGGACGCCCTTTTCAGCAAGAAGATCGGTCAGGGGATTGGATGCGACTGTCATGGCGTCTCCTTGAGTATTCGCTATTATATGTAGATATAAACATTTCTTTATGTGCGCACAACGGCAATGTCGCCTACCATATATTGATCGGGCGCCCGCGGAAGAAAAAAGCGCCCCTTGCAGGGCGCTCCTTCATAAATCCAACGGCGATGTTGCTAAGCCGCTGCCATTTGCGTCGTCTCGTGGCTTGTCGGCGTGACCATCGCTGCGATGATGCTTTGCAGGTCGATGGCACCGACGGGCTTGCCGCCGGCATCGGTAACGATGGCGCCCGTCTGGCCCGCTTCCGTTATCTGCTTTGCGGCAATTTCAAGCGTCATCTCGGCAGGCACGCGCGTGCCGCCGGGCTCTCCGGAAAGCGGCTTCATGATAGTCTGTGCCTGGATGATACGACCACGGTTCACTTCCTTGACGAAAGCGGTGATGTAGTCGTCTGCGGGCCGCAGCACGATCTCTTGACCTGTTCCTTGCTGAACGACCTTGCCGTCGCGCAGGATCGCGATCTTGTCGCCAAGGCGAAGCGCCTCGTCGAGATCATGGGTGATGAAGACGACGGTCTTCTTCAATTCCTTTTGCAGATCGAGCAGCACGCTCTGCATGTCGACGCGGATCAGCGGATCGAGTGCCGAATAGGCTTCGTCCATCAGCAGGATGTCGCGTCATTGGTCAGCGCGCGGGCAAGGCCAACGCGCTGCTGCATGCCGCCGGAGAGCTGGTTGGGAAAGTGCCTTTCAAAGCCTTTGAGGCCGACGCGTTCGATCCAGTACTGACCTTTCTTTTCGCCCTCGGCGCGCGGCACGCCCTGAATGTCCAGACCGTAAATGGTGTTCTCAAGGACTGTGCGATGCGGCAGCAAGGCGAATTTCTGGAACACCATCGCCGTCTTGTGGCGGCGGAATTCGCGAAGGGCATTTTCATTCATCTTGCAGACGTCGACACCGTCATAGAGCACTTCGCCGACGGTCGGCTCGATCAGCCTGTTGATGTGGCGGATCAGCGTCGATTTGCCGGAGCCGGAAAGGCCCATCACGACGGTGATCGCACCGGCAGGCATGTCGATGCTGATGTCCTGCAGGCCGAGCACATGGCCGTGTGCCTCGTTGAGCTCCGCCTTGCCCATGCCGTTCTTCACTCGATCCACGTAGTCATGTCCGCGACGGCCGAAAATCTTGTACAGGTTTTTGATCTGGATCGCGTGACTAGCCATGAATGACCTCCGAGTGCTTCTGGAGCCGTCTGCCATAGGCCTGGCTCGTACGGTCGAAAATGATGGCGATCGCCACCAGCGCAAAGCCGTTGAGGAAGCCGACGGTGAAGAACTGGTTGTTGATTGCCTGCAGCGTGTTCTTGCCGAGGCCGCCGACACCGACCATGGAAGCGACCACGACCATGGCAAGCGACATCATGATGGTCTGGTTGATACCGGCCATGATGGTGGGCAGCGCCAGCGGGATCTGCACGTTGAACAGTTTCTGCCGGTTCGACGAGCCGAAGGCATCGGCCGCTTCGAGCACTTCCCGATCAACGAGGCGGATACCGAGATTGGTCAGTCGGATCATCGGTGGGACGGCGTAGATGACGACGGCGATCAGGCCCGGAACCTTGCCGATGCCGAAGATGACGACGACGGGAATGAGATAGACGAAGCTCGGCATCGTCTGCATCACGTCGAGTATCGGATTGACGATCGATTGCAGTCGGTCGGAGCGAGCCATCAATATGCCGATCGGCAGGCCGATGACGATCGCGATGAGCGTACAGACCGTCACCATCGCAAGCGTGATCATGGTGTCGCCCCAAAGGCCGCAGACGCCAATGAGAGTCATGGATATCGCCGTGCCGATGACGATCTTGAGATTGCGGCTGGCGGCATAGACGACGAGCATCATGACGATGAGCACGATGAACCACGGCGTGTTGGTGAACAGCCATTCCAGATAGTTCAGGAACCATTGGAGCGGCTGGACGATGGAATCGATGAGGTTGCCGTAGGCTCGCACGGATGCCCTGAACCCATCATCAATATTCTTGCGCGCGGCGCGTATGATCGACTCGTCTATTGCCGGAAAATTGCAAAGCACGTCCGGCAGGATCGTACACTGGATAGCCATGTATTTCCCCTTCTTGATCCGGTTCTATCCCTGTCCGCGCATGTGGCCTTCATGCACGAAAGGTATTGCAGCGCTGCGACCGGTTCTTCAGGCTGCTTTTCAATTCTTACTACATTTGCCGGCTTCAATCTGCACTCGTTGCGACCTGCAGCCATGTCGCTGTGTCGATATGAGTGTCGGCCTCGTCCAGAAAATATCAGAACGGCGACAGGCATATGCCTGTCGCCGATTCTTTCATGCAGATCAGAGCGAAGCCTTGATCTTGGTGGCGACGTCGGCCGAAACCCACTTCGTCCACATATCGGGGTAGGTCTTGAGGAAGTACTTGGCGCCGTCCTCGTTGGTACCCTGATTGTCGGTCATCCAGGCCAGAACCTTGCCGACGGTGGCGTTATCCCACTTGCGGGTCTTGACGTAATCCATGGCAACGCCGGCCTTCGCGGCAAAACCCTTGGTCACGACGGTATAGACGTCGGAAACCGGATAGGAGTTCACCTTCGGGTTGGCGCAATCCTGGATCGCCGTGCAAGCGTCCCATTCCTTCTTGTCGTGCGGGACGTTGAAGCTCAGGCGCACCATGTCGTACTTGCCGAGGATGGCGGTCGGAGCCCAGTAGTAGCCGAGCCAGCCACTCTTCTTTTCGAAAGCGTTGGCAATCGAACCGTCGAGGCCAGCTGCCGAACCGGTGTCGACAAGCGTAAATCCGAGCTTGTCGGCGCCGAGTGCCTTGTAGAGGTTGGTGGTCGAGATCTGGCAGTTCCAGCCTGCCGGGCAGTCATAAACTGCACCCTTGGACGGATCTTCCGGGGCAGGGAAGAGTTCTGGATGCTTCAATGCGTCCTGAACGGTCTTGATATCCGGAT
Organism: Rhizobium sp. P44RR-XXIV; assembly: GCF_001999485.2. Classification (NCBI taxonomy): domain Bacteria; kingdom Pseudomonadati; phylum Pseudomonadota; class Alphaproteobacteria; order Hyphomicrobiales; family Rhizobiaceae; genus Rhizobium; species Rhizobium sp. P44RR-XXIV. Next base: position 480,315 of record NZ_MPVZ02000028.1, read on the forward strand.
GCGCGTCGGCAAGGAACTTCGGAATCCACCATCCCTCGACGCCGCCATCGCTTAGCAGCGGTGCTGCTTCTATCAGGCGGCCTTCCGACACGGCCTTGTCGAGTGCGGTGCGCACGGCATTGACCCAAAGCTCCGGTGCGACGTCCGGTTGGCCCTTTTCGTCCATCGAGGTAAAGGTCGGCTGCGTGTCGCCGGTTACCAGCGTCACGTTACAGCCATAGCCGTTCTGCAGGATGATCTTGTCGACCTGAGCGGCAACGCCGGCGGAGGCCCAGTTCATTTCGGCGATCGATACGTCGCCACATTCCGCAGCATGCGCCGAGCCAGCCAAAGCATAGGCGCCGAATGCAAAAATAGCGGAAGCGAGAAGCTTCTTCATTTGATGATGTCTCCCAATTTTTCGTTGCGTTGCGGAAATCGACTTCACGCACGTACGATGTCTGTCGATCCCCTGTCAGCGTGGTTCAACCACAACCGTTCATACGCCGCTGACGACGCCCGCACGGTCCCCTTTGCTGCCGTCGTGCATCTGGTCTTTTTGCGACCGCGGAACCCTGTCGCGGTCGGGCATTCTTTGCATCGACGACCGGCAGCCTAAGGATTTGAGGGAAGAAATCAACAGCCTGCCAGCCAAATGGACTTATCGCGCCTCTTGGAGAAGACGATATAAGCGTCTGAATTAGCCTATTTTCTACTATTCACGGCTGCAAAATGGGCATCAGGACGGTCCGGCGAGGCATTCCAGCGCTGGTGGAGATAAGTATGATTAAAATATCGCGCCCCTGAAAGACGTTTTTTATTCCATTTGCGTCGTTTGCGATTTCGCAGCGCGAATGAGAAAATTTTCAAAAAAGTTTTCGAATTCATTCTTAGTTAAGCACTTAATAACCCTCCAGTAACGATGTCGGGTTATCAATCAATGCGTGGCGGGGGACACCGCTGCTTCTCCGGATCAGGTAATGCGTACCGGGGAAAGCGAACCTTGCGGCGTACGTGCAGGGTAGCCGGCGTTTTTTGGCAAACCGCGTTGATCTCCGGATCGCGCGGTTTTCGCGTTTCTGGTGCCTGCATTTCCCATGGAACCAGGCCGGCCTGTCCGAGAGTCGATGTTCATCCGTCATGGAGAGTAAAAGTAAAGCCGCCGATGCGGTCGCATGGCGGCTTGTCGTGCGTAGTTTGTCGCGCAGGGCTTGCGGCTTGACTGGATATCAGCCGACGCTGTAGGTGCGGATGAAGCCGACCGTACCAAAACGCGTGTCGAGCTGCTGCAGGCGGCTTTCAGGGCGACGGACCGGCAGCTTGCCATTCCAGGCGATCTGGATGGAATTCTGTCTGTTGAAGATGAAGAGCATTGGGGTATCCTCTAAGCCGGATCGGCCGGTTCCGTTGTTTGTTTTCGCGGTGGAGATAATCCTCTTCCTCATAACTAACAATGGATGAAATCGTCATCCGGTGTCGCAAACAGAGCATGATTGAGAATGATGCATTTTTGTATCGTACCGGCGGCTTCCAGCCGTTAGAGATCGCGGCAAAATCAAGGCGAAATGCCGGATTTTCAAGGGCTACACCATCTTGGAGCGACGAGGAATGACAAAGGCGATCATGCTGCAGGGGACCGGCTCCGATGTCGGAAAAACGGTATTGGTCGCCGGACTATGCCGCCTGTTCGCCAACAGGGGCGTCAGGGTCCGTCCGTTCAAGCCTCAGAACATGTCCAACAATGCGGCCGTTGCCGAGGACGGTGGCGAGATCGGCCGTGCCCAGTGGCTGCAGTCGCTGGCGGCACGCGTTCCTTCATCCGTACACATGAACCCGGTGCTGCTGAAGCCGCAGTCGGATGTCGGCAGCCAGATCATCGTGCAGGGAAAGGTGTGGGGCCACGCCAAGGGCAGGGATTATCAGGCGCTCAAGCCGCAATTGCTCGGAGCGGTATTGGAAAGCTTTGCCGCGATCCGCGCGGGGACCGACCTTGTCATCGTCGAGGGGGCGGGTTCACCGGCCGAGATCAACTTGCGACGAGGCGACATCGCCAATATGGGCTTTGCGACACGCGCCAACGTTCCGGTCGTGCTGGTCGGCGATATCGACCGCGGCGGTGTGATCGCGTCGCTGGTTGGCACCTATCATATCTTGCCGGAAGAAGACCGGCGGATGATCCGTGGCTACATCATCAACAAGTTTCGCGGTGACGTCTCGCTGTTTGCAGAGGGCATAGACGTGATCGGCGGCTTTACTGGCTGGCAGTGCCATGGCGTCGTGCCATGGCTGAAGGCAGCCGCCCGGCTCCCGGCCGAGGATTCCGTCGTGCTGGAACGGCTGGCGCGCGGTTCGTCCGGCGCCTTGAAGATTGCCGTGCCGATGCTCTCGCGTATCGCCAATTTCGATGACCTTGATCCGCTGCGGGCCGAGCCCGACGTCGATCTCGTTTTCGTGCGTCCCGGTGAACGTCTGCCTGTCGATGCGGGGCTCGTGGTTCTGCCGGGATCGAAGTCAACCATCGGTGACCTTTTTGATCTGCGCGAGCGGGGATGGGATCGCGACATCACCGCGCATGTGCGTCGGGGCGGCCGCGTCATCGGCATCTGCGGCGGCTATCAGATGCTTGGCCGCATGGTCTACGATCCGCATGGTATCGAAGGCTCTGTGACCGAAACGCCTGGTCTGGGCCTGCTCGATATCGAGACGGAAATGGCGCCGGAGAAAACAGTCCGCAACAGCCTAGCCCTCTCCAGGGAATACGACGTGCCTCTATCCGGTTATGAAATCCATCTGGGCGTGACCAGCGGCGCGGACTGCGAGCGGCCCTCGACTGTCATCGATGGGCGGCCGGATGGTGCGCTGTCACCAGATGGGCGCATCATGGGGACTTACCTGCACGGGCTCTTCGGCAGCGATGCGTATCGTGCAAAGTTGCTCGAAAGCTTCGGTCTCAGCGGCGAGCGGACCGACTATCGCGCCGGCGTCGACGCAGCACTCGACGAGATCGCGATCGAGCTCGAGAGCGTGCTTGATCCCGCCTGGCTCGATAGTCTCGTCAATTAAAGCTCCCCGGAGACTTCGCGGCGCCGACGGTCGAGTTCTTCGCTGTAGCGGCGCAACGTATAGCTTTCGGTCAGCAATCCCACGACCTTGCGTTCAATCAGATCGTTGACTACCACGAGCGCTTCGCTCTTGGTTTGCTCAAACATGGCGGCGGCCTGCTTGGCGTTCATCTGCGGCTGCAGGAATTCGGCGCGCAGGCGGATGAAGTCTGAAAGGCCATGTTCCTCGTCATCCTTCTCGACCGGGCTCGCATAGACGTCCGGCACCAGCACCATGCCGGAGTATTTCTCCTTCTCGTCGATCAGGATGACGCGCTGCGCCGAGCCGATCGGGAAGGACTTCCGGAACTCCTCGATGCTCATTCCGACGTCAGCCGTATGCACATCGGGGCGCATCATGCGGGCCACGGTGAGGTTGCGGATCCAGCCGACGTCGTGGGCGCTGCGGATGCTTTCGCCGCGCAGATGGAAGCGCCATGTGGCGAAAGAGTAGCCGAAGGTCGTGCGCACCACGAGAGAAGAGGTGATGACGGCAGCCAGCACCAGCGCGGTGATCGGGAAGTCGCCGGTTATTTCCAGCGCCAGGAAGGTCATCGTCAAGGGGCCGCCGATGATCGAGACAGCAAGCGCACTCATGCCGACCACGGCATAGACGACCGGCGTCAGCGTGGCGTGATCGAAATAGGGGGCGCAATAGGCAAAGATTTTGCCCAGCAGCGCGCCCATGAACAGCGACGCGAAGAACAGACCACCTCTGAAGCCGGAACCGATCGACACCGCCGAGGCGAGGGATTTCAAGACGAAAAGGCTGACCAGCGCCCAGAGGGTGACGTCGCTGGAGAGATTGAGATGCAAGGCGCCATGGCCGGCTGACAGAACCTGAGGCGATATCAAGGCGAGCAAGCCGACGAACAGGCCGCCAAGCGCCGGGCGGAAGGGCGGCGCGATGGAACTCTTGCGCGCCAGTTCCTCAACCCAGGCAACGCCCTGCATGATCAGGATGCCGATGCCGGCGCAGAAGGCGCCGAGTAAGACAGCAGGCAGGTAATCCGCCGGCACGATTGCGCCGAAATGGCCGATATCGATGGCAAAATCGTCGCCGGCGAGCAGCCTTGCGATCATCGTCGATATCAGGGCGGAGACAACGACAGGCGTCAGGGTCAGGATGGAATAGGTGCCGATGATCAGCTCGAAGGCATAGAAGGCGCCGGTCAAGGGGGCGTTGAAGGCGGCGGCGATGGCGCCGGCCGCACCGCAGCCGACAAGCATACGCAAGTCCGCGCGGCGCATCTGCATCTTGTAGCCGAACTTCGAGGCGATGCCGGCGGCAAGCTGCGTATAGCCGGCCTCAAGCCCGACAGAGGCGCCGAAGCCGTTCGAAATCAGGTTCTGCACGGCGACGATGATGCTATCGGTGAGCGACATGCGCCCGCCATGCAGCGCATTGGCTTCGATCGGGTCGACCATCGGTTTTTTGCGGGTGCGGGACAGAATGTAGAGCAATATGCCGAGAATGATGCCGCCTGCCACCGGTGCTATCAGCAACACCGACTTGTCGGGTATAGCCACTGCCGCCGAGCTTAGGCGTTCATAATCCGTAATCCCGTAGATGAGGCTGTGCAGCTTGCGGGAGACGAAGCTCATGGCCGTCACGGCGCAGCCGGATACGACGCCTACGAGCGCGCCGGCGAAAACGAGTCCTAACTCACCACGACGCAGTAATGCTCTAAATCGACCAAGATCGAATAGGGCCGAGAACACGCCGAGGCGACGGGGTTGGAATTTCTGCAACATTGGGAGCGGACGACACGTTTCTTCTAGAAGATGAGGGCTTAACCTCTATAAACTCCTAACATCAAAGAAATGCGGCAAAAAGACCGGCGTTTTCAGTGATTATGCGGCAAGTTCGCGGCTGGAACATGCAATGTCGCATCCATGTCGTTGATTGACTTGAACTAAGTGAAAGCCTAATCATTGCCGGCATAACGAATGGTTCCTGAGCGGCGATCTGCCGCATGGGATGAAAAGGGAATGTGACGGGACGGACCCAAGCCGGGCGTTCTCATCACAGCCGACCCCGCGACTGTAGAGCGGTCAGGGTCTTTCGTCCGGTTTGATGGCCATCCCGCCGATGGTTCGCATGGTGCGAACAGGTGGAGCAACGTCAAGCCGGAAAAGCCACTGGTGTGGCATCATGATCTACCGGGGTTGGACGCCTCTATTGTCTACGAATCGTCCGCCTTTTCATGATGTCTTGCCGGGAAGGCGAGAAAGATCCGCTGGTGTACGATCGGGGGCGACCGGTTTCGGTCCGCCCCCGTCGCACCACTATCCGCGAGCCAGGAGACCTGCCATACGTGCCGGGCGCAGAGCCTTTCCAGGGACATTGGTTCCGCTGCCAGCACGGAGGTTGTCATGGCGAGAAACGAGTTTTGGGCGTGCAGTCGCCCCTTTTTCGGATTTGGCCGGATTCCGCCTTTGCCCGCTGCTGCGAGCGAGAACAACGCATGTCCGCTTTGAATTCCCAAGCCACATTCGTCCTCGGCGGCGCGCGCTCCGGCAAATCGCGATTCGCTGAAACGCTGGTTTCGGACACCGGGCTGGAGCGCCACTACGTGGCGACAGGGCAGGCTTGGGATGACGAGATGCGCGATCGGATCGCGCAGCATCGCGCCGACCGTGGCGATCTCTGGCAGACGCATGAGGAGCCGGTCAATCTTGTCGCGCGGCTGGCCGCGATCGACGCCGACGGTCGCGCCGTGCTGGTGGATTGCCTGACGCTCTGGGTCACCAATTTGATGATGGCCGAGCGGGATATGGCAACCGAGTTTGCCGCTCTTACCGAATTTTTGCCGAAGGCACGATCGCGGCTCGTTCTCGTCTCCAACGAGGTCGGGCTCGGAATCGTGCCCGAAAATCGCATGGCGCGCGAATTTCGCGATCATGCCGGCCGACTGCACCAGATGGTCGCGGCGGCGAGTGCCGAAGTTTATTTTATCGCAGCGGGATTGCCGCTGAAAATGAAGGGTTGATCCATATGAACCAGGAAAAGATTCCCGCCACCGTCATCACCGGCTTTCTGGGAGCCGGCAAGACGACGATGATCCGCAATCTCTTGCAGAATGCAGGCGGCAAGAAGATTGCCCTCATCATCAACGAATTCGGTGATCTCGGTGTCGATGGCGATGTGCTCAAGGGCTGCGGCGCGGAGAATTGCACGGAAGACGATATTATCGAGCTAACCAACGGCTGCATCTGCTGCACCGTCGCCGACGATTTCATCCCGACTATGACGAAGCTGCTCGAGCGCGAATCCCGCCCAGACCATATCGTTATCGAGACGTCGGGTCTGGCACTGCCGCAGCCGCTGGTCGCCGCCTTCAACTGGCCTGATATCCGCACCCACGTCACCGTCGATGGCGTCATCACCGTGGTCGATAGCGCCGCTGTGGCCGCCGGCCGCTTTGCCGATGATCACGATGCTGTCGAAGCCCGCCGCGTCGAAGACGATTCGCTCGATCACGAAAGCCCGATCGAGGAACTGTTCGAGGATCAGCTGACCTGCGCCGATCTCATCGTGCTCAACAAGACCGACCTGATCGATGTCGCCGGCCTCGGCCGCGTTCGTGCCGAAGTCGCGTCACGCACCGTCCGCAAGCCGACGATCATCGAGGCGAAGAATGGCGATGTGCCAGCTGCAATCCTGCTCGGCCTCGGCATCGGTACGGAAGGCGATATTGCCAACCGCAAATCGCACCATGAGCTGGAGCATGAAGACGGAACGCCGCACGATCACGACGAGTTCGACAGCTTCGTCGTCGAACTCGGCCCCATTGCCGATCCGGTTGCCTTCACCGAAGCGCTGAAGGACGTGATTTCCGAACATGACGTCCTGCGCCTCAAGGGCTTCGTTGACGTGCCCGGCAAGCCGATGCGCCTGCAGTTACAGGCCGTCGGCAGCCGCATCGATACCTATTTCGATCGTGCCTGGGCGCTCGGCGAGGCTCGCGCCACGCGCCTGGTCGTCATCGGCCTGCATGAGATGGACGAAGGGATCGTGCGCAAGGCGATCGAGGCCCTGGTCTAAGGCAAAGCCATGCATCTCCTGCTAGCCCAGAAGGGAACGATCAGCGACGGTGAGGAGGCGATCGATCTCGGCCAAACGCCAGGTGATATCCTTTTCCTGTCGGCCGCCGATACCGAGCTCGCGGCGATTGCCGCGGCGCACGGGCAGGGTGGCCGTTCCCTGAGGCTTGCGAGCCTGATGAGCCTCAAGCATCCGATGTCGGTCGACACCTATATCGACCGGACAGCGCGGCATGCGAAGCTGATCATCGTGCGGGCACTGGGAGGTGCAAGCTATTTCCATTATGCGCTGGAGGCACTGCATGCCTGCGCCGCGCGCTACGGCGCGGCGATTGCCGTGCTGCCGGGCGATTCAAAGCCCGATCCGGGGCTGACGCCATTTTCCAATGTCGCGCTCGATGATCTCAATGCGCTCTGGTCCTATCTGATCGAGGGTGGGGAGGCGAATTCCAGGGCGTTTCTGGCCTATGCCGAGGCGATGCTTTCCGGCGCCGAGAAGCCGATGCCCGCCGCCCCCTTGATGAAGGCCGGCATCTGGTGGCCGGGCAAAGGTGCGATCGGGATCGAGGAGTGGAGGAGCCTTTCCAACGCGGGGATGGTAGTCCCGGAGGGACTCGAACCCCCGACAATTGCGGTCTCCTTCTATCGTGCGCTTGTACAGAGCGGTGAAACCAGGCCCGTCGAAGCGATGATCGAAGCGCTTATCGGCGAAGGTATGCGGCCGTTGCCGGTCTTCGCTTACAGCCTGAAGGATGCGGTTTCGGTCGGCATTCTGGAGAGCGTTTTTGCCGAGTTGAAGCCGGATGTTGTCGTCAATACCACGGGCTTTGCGGTGTCTGCACCAGGTGCAGATCGCCAACCGACAGTTTTGGAATCGAGCGAGGCGATCGTCCTGCAGGCAATCTTCTCCGCTTCGTCAAAAGAGGCCTGGGAGGCATCGTCGCAGGGACTTTCCGCGCGCGATCTCGGCATGAATGTCGCGCTGCCAGAGGTCGACGGACGCGTGCTTGCCCGTGCCGTATCGTTCAAGGCGGCGGCGCGTTACGACGAGCGGGTCGAGGCAAACATTGTTGCCAGCGAACCGCTTGATGATCGCATGCGCTATACGGCGCGGCTGGCCGCAAACTGGGCTCGATTGCGCAATGCGCAGCCGTCCGCCCGGCGTGTCGCGCTTGTTCTGGCGAATTACCCGAACCGGGACGGGCGACTAGGTAACGGCGTCGGGCTCGATACTCCCGCCGCACGATCGAAGTTCTGAGGGCGATGCAGGCGGCAGGCTATCCTGTAACCGACGTGCCGGAAGATGGTGACGCGCTGATGCGGCATCTGGCGGATGGCCCTACAAATTCAGGGCATGACGGCCGTGTTGTTCGCGAAAAGCTTTCCTTCAGTGAATACAAAGATTTCTTCTCATCGCTTCCGAAGCAGATTCAGGATGAAATTACGGATCGTTGGGGAGATCACGAGGCAGATCCTTATGCCCTGGACGGCTCCTTTGCCCTGCCATTCACGCGCTTCGGCAATGTGCTTGTCGGCATCCAGCCGGCGCGCGGCTACAATATCGATCCGAAGGAGAGCTACCATTCTCCCGATCTTGTGCCGCCGCACGGCTATCTCGCCTTCTATGCTTTTCTGCGCCGATCCTTCGATGCCCATGCCGTTATCCACATGGGCAAGCATGGCAATCTCGAATGGCTGCCGGGCAAGGCGCTGGCGCTCTCCGAAACCTGCTATCCCGAGGCGATCCTCGGGCCGCTGCCCAATCTCTATCCGTTCATCGTCAACGACCCCGGCGAGGGCACGCAGGCCAAGCGCCGCACCAGCGCTGTGATCATCGACCATTTGACGCCGCCGCTGACACGTGCCGAAAGCTATGGCCCGTTGAAGGATCTGGAGGCACTGGTCGACGAATATTACGAGGCGTCGGGCGGCGATCCGCGCCGCATTCGTCTGCTGCGCAAGCAGATTTTGCACCTCGTCGCCGATATCGGCCTCGATCAGGATGCCGGCATTGCCAAGGGCGAAGGCGAGGATGAGGCGTTAAAGAAACTCGACGCCTATCTTTGCGACCTCAAGGAAATGCAGATCCGCGATGGCCTGCACATTTTCGGCGTCTCGCCATCCGGGCGGTTGCTGACGGATTTGACGGTGGCTTTGGCGCGCGTGCCGCGTGGCTTGGGTGAGGGTGGGGATCAGAGCCTGCAGCGGGCGATTGCGCGGGATGCTTTCGTGGATGTGGAGGGTGCAGCACCCCCTCTGTCGCGTTCGCGACATCTCCCCCACAAGGGGGGAGATCGTTAACCCGCGGCGTTTCCTCCCCTCAAACGGAGATCGAGTCCGCTGAGGTTGAAGGCGATGATTTGGGAGCGAGCGGCATACTCCCTCCAATCTCCCCCCTTGTGGGGGAGATGTCAGCAAAGCTGACAGAGGGGGGTATCCCTCCAGGAACACCATTCGATCCATTGGATTGCGATATGGCGGCGGACTGGACTGGCCAACGTCCAGATATCCTCGCCAATATTTCCGACGCCCCCTGGCGTACCCAGGGCGATACCGTCGAGCGCATCGAACTTCTGGCCGCTCAATTCGTGTCAGGCGAAATCGCCTGCCCGGAGAGCTGGCCCCACACAAGCGTCGTTCTCGCCGAAATCGAAACCCGCCTGAAGCCATCCATCCTTGCCTGCGGTGAAGCGGAGATCGCCGCGCTGATGAAGGGCCTTGACGGCCGTTTCGTCCCCCCCCGGCCCGTCAGGCGCACCGACGCGAGGCAGGCCGGATGTGTTGCCGACCGGGCGGAATTTCTATTCGGTGGACAGTCGCGCCGTGCCGACGCCGGCGGCCTACGAGCTTGGCAAGAAATCCGCCGAACTGCTGATCCGTCGCTATGTTCAGGACCATGGCGAGTGGCCCGTTTCTTTCGGTCTCACCGCCTGGGGCACATCGAATATGCGCACCGGTGGCGACGATATCGCGCAAGCGTTGGCGCTGATCGGCGTCAAGCCGGTCTGGGACATGACGTCGCGGCGCGTCACTGGCTATGAGATCATCCCGCCGGCGATGCTCAGGCGGCCGCGCGTCGACGTCACGCTGCGCATCTCCGGCTTCTTCCGTGATGCATTCCCCGAGCAGATCGCTTTGTTCGACAAGGCGATCCGGGCTGTCGGGGCGCTCGAGGAAGATGCGACTGATAATCCGATCGCAGCGCGCATGTGCGGCGAGATCGCGAGGCTGGAAGCGGCGGGTCTGGATGTGGCCTCCGCCAGTCGTCGCGCCGGCTACCGCATCTTCGGGTCCAAGCCCGGAGCCTATGGTGCGGGCCTGCAGGCGCTGATCGATGAGAAGGGCTGGGAACGGCGCGCGGATCTGGCCGAAGCCTATCTCGTCTGGGGCAGCTATGCCTATGGCGCCGGCGAGGAAGGACGGGCAGAGCGCGGGGTGTTCGAGGAGCGATTGCGCTCGATCCAGGCGGTCGTGCAGAACCAGGATAATCGCGAGCACGACCTGCTCGATAGCGACGACTATTATCAGTTCGAGGGCGGCATGGCTGCCGCTGCCGAACAGCTGGCGGGCACGCGACCGTCGATCTATCACAATGACCATTCGCGCCCGGAAAAGCCTGTCATCCGTTCGCTCGAGGAGGAGATCGGCCGGGTGGTGCGCGGACGCGTCGTCAATCCCAAATGGATCGATGGCGTCATGCGGCATGGCTATAAGGGCGCGTTCGAGATTGCAGCGACCGTGGACTATCTCTTTGCTTTCGCGGCAACGACAGGAGCGGTTCGCAACCATCATTTTGAGGCTGTCTATCAGGCCTTCGTCGTCGATCAGCGGGTGCGCGATTTCATGGCGGAGAAAAATCCGGCGGCGCTGCGCGACTTGAAGGAACGTCTGCTGGAGGCAATCGATCGCAATCTGTGGACGCCGAGAAGCAACTCGGCGCATTTTGATCTGGAGAGCCTGAAACCGGGCAAGGAGGTTGCGGCTTGAGCACGGTCGACAACCTCCTGACTGTATTCCGCGACTATCTCCTGTCGCGCAGCGATCGGATGCTCGGGCATTTCATCGAAGGCTTTCAATGGTCGATGGAGGAGCGGCCTATTGTGCCGCGCGATCTGCCTGTTGTCAGTTATCTTCGCGAGCCTCATCGGCCGAGCAAGGAGCCGGAGTCAACTTTGTTTGCCAGGCTTCATGACGCCGCCAGCAGTTTGCATTGGGCCCAGACCTACAGCATCACCGATTTCGGCGGCGACTTTCTGCAGAAATATGGCTGGGTCGAGCTCTTCGGCACGCGCGGGCATTTCGCAAGCGATGACATGGCCGGCGGCTTTCTGCTGCTTGGGCCTGGCGTGCATTATCCCGATCACCATCATCAGGCCGAGGAAATCTATATTCCGCTGACGGATGGTTCGCAATGGAGCAAGGATGGGCAACCTTTCCTGCCGCGCTGGTCTGGCGAGGTGATCCATCATCCCTCGAACATCCCCCATGCCATGAAGACGGAAGCGACACCGCTGGTGGCGCTCTACCTCTGGCGTGGCGGGCCGCTGGCACAGAAATCTATTATATCAGGGAGAACGCAATGAGCGACGAATTGGCCGAAACCGGCACTGACGCACCCAAGAACGACGACGCTCGCCATGCCGACAAGATGGCCAAGAAGAAGGCCGCGCGCGACAAGATCATGGCGTCGAAGACGGACGAGAAGGGCCTGATCATTGTCCATACCGGCAAGGGCAAGGGAAAATCCTCCGCCGCCTTCGGCATGATCTTCCGTCATATCGCGCATGGAAAACCCTGCGCCGTCGTACAGTTTATCAAGGGTGCCATGTGGACCGGCGAGCGCGATCTGATCGAAAAGCATTTCTCCGATGTCTGCCAGTTCCATACGATGGGCGAAGGTTTTACCTGGGAGACTCAGGATCGCGCCCGCGACGTGGCGGCGGCAGGGGCTGCCTGGGAAAAGGCCAAGGAGCTTATCCGGGACGAGCGCAACTCGATGGTGCTGCTGGATGAGATCAACATCGCGCTTCGCTACGATTATCTCGACCTCAACGAGGTGATCGAATTCCTGAAGGCCGAAAAGCCCTACATGACGCATGTGGTATTGACGGGCCGCAACGCCAAGGAAGAGCTGTTCGAGATCGCCGATCTTGTCACCGAGATGGAGCTGATCAAGCATCCGTTCCGCTCCGGCATCAAGGGACAGCCGGGCGTCGAATTCTGATCGACGGCGAACCCTTCTAGCCCGTCGCGGTCATTGTCGTCAGCAGTTCGGCCGTCTCTGCATCCGCGGGGAAGAAGGACTCGATCGCCAGCTCGGATAGCGTCACATCGACGGGCGTGCCGAAGATGGTGGTCGTCGAAAGCAGGGAGAGGCGGCCTGCCTCTGTGTCGAGTTCCAGCGGCACTGCGATGCCGGCGAAATCCCGGTCGAGGGAGCCTGTTTTCTGCATGGGTGGTGCTGGATAGGCGGAAAGCTCTTTCAGCAACCTCACCAGCACGGGGTCGCCCGTCGCTGATATCTGCTGGCGCAGGCGCTCCAGCAGATGGTTGCGCCATTCCGCCAGATTGATGATCCGGGGCGCCAACCCATCCGGATGCAGGCTGAGCCGCAGGACATTTATCGGCGCGGTGGTCAGCGAGATATCGGCGACACCGGCAAGTAGCGGCGCGACTGCTGCATTGGCGGCAACCAACGTCCAGTGCCGGTCTATCGCCAGAGCCGGGAAGGGTTCATGGCCCTTCAGGACCATATCAATGGCGCGGCGTGCCGGCGCAAGGGCAGGATCATCCAGCTTACGTTCGGGAAAGACCGGAGCAAATCCTGCCGCCAGAAGCATGGGATTGCGCTCGCGCAAGGGAACGCCGAGCCGCTCTGCGAGATGCATCAGCATCTCGCGGCTGGGAAGCGAGCGCCCGCTCTCGATGAAGCTGAGATGTCGTTGCGATATATCGGCTTCAAGGGCGAATTCCAGCTGGCTCAAACGACGGCGTTGCCGCCATTCGCGCAGATGGTCGCCGAGAGAGCGGGCTGTCGCCATCATGCAGCTACCGGCAGCTGGTCGATGAAGCCGTGTACGGACTTCAGGCGATCTCCCTCGAGAATGGCGAAATCCGTACCCTTGATCAGCGGCTCGGCATCAACAGGGCCAAAGCCCCAGGAAAAGCGCAGATTGTCGCCATGCCGGTCGCCCTCGGTGATCAGCGTGAAGCGGAAGCCGGGGAAGCGTTCATGCGCTGCCGTGACCAGGGCATGGATCTGCTCGCGATCGTCGGCCCGCATCATCGGATCGATATAGCTGCAGTTTTCGGTCCATGCTTCGGCGATGAGGGCGCGTCGGCGGTCCGTGTCCGCCTCGTTCCAGATGGCGATATAGCGGTCGGCAATGGTGGTGGCATCGGTCATCGGTCAACTCCTTTGGCTCGCCTGAACCGTTCAGGCAGGGCGATCATCGGCGCGTACCGAAGCACTATCAATTACGTCGGAGGTAATCAAAGGCTCTGATCTAACAGTCCGAGCCAGATCCTGACGGGATGCGATGGGTCGGCTAGCAGCTTCACGGCGAAGGCGATGCAGACGACGACCAGCAACGGTTTGATCAATTTCGCGCCGATGCGCATGGCGAGCCGCGAGCCGAGCTGGGCACCGAGGAACTGGCCGAGCCCCATCGTCAGCCCGACTTTCCAAAGAATGGCGCCGGAGAAGATGAAGACGATAAGGCTGCCCAGATTCGAGCCGAAATTGAGCAGCTTCGTATGTGCCGTCGCCTTCAGCAGGCCGAAGCCGGCGAGCGTGACGAAGGCCAGCATGAGGAACGAACCGGTGCCTGGTCCGAAGGCACCGTCGTAAAAGCCGATCAGCGGCACGAGGGTCACGCCGAAAAGCCCCGCACTCATGCGCCGATGCTTTTCGATATCGCCGAGATTGGGCTTGATGGCGAAGTAGAGCGCAATGGCGATCAGCAGGAAAGGCAGGATGACGCGCAGAACATAGCTCGGCATGATCGTTGCCAGCATCGCGCCAAGCATGCCGCCGATCACGGCCATCAGCGCCATCGGCAGCTGTTCGCGGAGCTGCACATGCCCCTGCCGGGCATAGGCGATAGTTGCAGAGGCGGCGCCGCAGATCGACTGCACTTTGTTGGTGCCGAGCGTCTGCAGCGGCGGAATGCCAGCCAAGAGCATGGCAGGCACCGTGACCAGCCCGCCACCGCCTGCGATGGAATCGACAAAACCGGCAAAGAAGGCAGCGGCAAAGAGCAGGAGCAGGATCTGGAGGGTAATGTCTTGCAAGGTGGGAACTCTAAGGCGGGAGATTAGCGCGCCTTCTTGCACTTCGATGGCTTGAAGGCAATTGCCTGTGGGACACACCGGGCGAAATTGACGGCTCGGGAAAGGGTGGCTACACCTGCGATATCGGTTGTCGCAGCTGGGAGCGAACATGACCACATATGCCAATTCCGCCCGCCGCTATATCCTTGGCCTTGGTTGCGAAAGCGGCACGGACTGGAACCATGTGCGCCTGTTGGCGGAGCGAGCTATGCAGGAGGTCGGAATCGGGCGCGAGGAGCTGCTAGCCGTCGTGTCCATCGATACGCGCATGGATGAGCCTGCCATCTTGGAGGTCGCGACGCATTTTCGCCTGCCGGTGCGCTTTTTCAAGGCGGCCGCGCTGGAGCGGGAGACGCCACGCCTGAAGAACCCGTCCGATGTCGTCTTCACCCATGTCGGCTGCCATGGCGTCGCTGAAGCCGCCGCATTGGCGGCTGCCGGTGCCGATGCGGAGCTTGTCCTGCCCAAGATAAAATCGGATTTCGCCACCGCCGCGATCGCCAGGATCGGGTGACGACTGAAATCACTGTTGCCATCACACAAATGGCTCATGCGACATCGTGGCGGCATTTCGCCGGCCGTGGTTCTCGTGTATTCCGGTAGTTCGAGCATGATCAGAAACGGGAGGAGATTTCCGGAAGATCAAGCTTAATCAGTATATTGGTAAGGAAAAATCATGCATAAGGTCATTTACGATACGGATCCGGGCGTTGACGACGCCATGGCGCTTCTCTTTCTTCATCGCCACCCGGATATCGACCTTCTCGGCGTAACGACGGTTTTCGGCAACGCCTCGGTGGATACGACGACCCGCAACGCGCTATTCCTCAAGCGCGAGTGGAATATTCCGTGCCCAGTCGCCCGCGGCGCAAGCGTTACATTCGATCCCTCGCGGCAGGAGCGTGCATGGCCGACCATGGTTCATGGCCGCAACGGTCTCGGTGACATCGACGTGCCTGAGACGATCGATGTGCCAGCCGATCCGCGCCCGGCCTATCAGTTCATCATCGACACCGTCCGCGCCAATCCGGGTGAGGTGACGCTGGTCGCCGTCGGTCGCATGACCAACCTTGCCTTGGCCCTGAAGCACGATCCCGAAATCGCCTCGCTTGTAAAAGATGTCGTGATCATGGGTGGCAACTTCTATGTGCCGGGCAATGTCAGCCCAGTGGCCGAGGCGAATATCCATGGCGATCCGGAAGCTGCCGATTTCGTCATGACGGCACCGTGGAAGGTGGTCGTTGTCGGTCTGGACGTCACGTCGATCACGACCATGAGCCGCAGCTATCTGGCCGATATGGCAAAGGCCGGTGGCCCCTCCGTGCAATTGCTGTCGGATCTGTCGCAATCCTACATCGATTTCTACAAGCATGCGGTCGAAGACGGCATGATGGTTCACGACAGCTGCGCCTGCGTCTATGTCGTGGCGCCTGAGCTGTTCGACACGATCAACGGTTCGATCCGTGTCGTCTGCGGCGGTATCGCCGATGGTCAGACGATCATCAAGCAGGACGGCCGCCACTTTCCGCCGGGTGATTGGGACAATCTGCCGAGCCAGATCGCCTGCACGGGCATCCGCTCGCAGCAGGTCATCGACCTTATCCGTGATGTGATCCTGGGCAAGGTAAAGCACTAAGGCAGATAAGGAGGGGGCGATCGCGTCCCCTCCGCCATCCCTGGCTCCATTGAACAGCCATTCCGGCGAGTTATCATATGGTTATTTGAGTTTTCGGACATATTGAGTCCGCAAAGCCGCTCACTTGATTGGCATAGGTTTCCATGTCCTGTCGCCGTTGGAAAAGCCCATAGCGTGCTATCGCTCATGCCGAAGGCTTCTATTGCGTAGTGTTGGCGAGAGAAGGGATGCCAGGTTCGCGTCGTCTTATCCCGTTCTCAACGTTGCAATTTCGGCCATGCGGGCATAGGACAAATGAGATGAATGACACTGCATTTTCCAATCTGCCGGTGCTTGAGCCGGGCTCCGTCTGGCTGGTCGGCGCCGGGCCCGGAGATGCAGGCCTGTTGACCCTGCTGGCGGCCAAGGGACTGGCCGAGGCGGATATCATCGTACACGACGCATTGGTGAACGAGGATTGCCTCAAGCTCGCGCGGCCGGGAGCCGTGCTGGAATATGCGGGCAAGCGCGGCGGCAAGCCTTCAGCCAAACAGCGCGATATTTCACTGCGGCTGGTGGAGCTGGCGCGCGCCGGCAAGCGTGTTCTGCGCCTGAAGGGCGGGGATCCATTTGTTTTCGGGCGGGGCGGCGAAGAAGCGCTGATGCTCGTGGAGCACGGTATTCCCTTCCGAATCGTACCCGGCATCACGGCCGGCATCGGCGGGCTTGCCTATGCCGGCATTCCGGTCACCCATCGCGACGTCAATCATGCTGTTACGTTCCTGACCGGCCATGATTCGTCCGGCGTCGTGCCTGACGCCATCGACTGGGAGGCGATTGGCAAGGGATCGCCTGTCATCGTCATGTATATGGCGATGAAGCATATCGCCCAGATCACCGCCAATCTCATTGCTGCTGGCCGTTCTGCGGATGAGCCTGTCGCTTTCGTCTGCAATGCCGCCACCTCTTCGCAGCAGGTGCTGGAAACGACGCTTGGGCGCGCGACGGCTGATATCGAGGCATCTGGTCTTGAGCCGCCTGCGATCGTTGTCGTCGGCGACGTCGTAAAGTTGCGCCCGTCGCTCGATTGGCTCGGCGCTCTTTCCGGGCGCAAGCTTCTGCCGGCAACGGAGGGGCGAGCTGGAGTCGGGCGCAAGGAGTCGGCATGAGTGGCCTCTTGATTGCCGCACCGGCATCGGGCTCCGGCAAGACAACCTTTACGCTTGGCCTCTTGAGGGCGTTGCGGCAGAGGGGCATTGCCGTTGCATCCGGCAAGGCCGGTCCCGATTATATCGATCCGGCCTTTCACGCCGCAGCGGCGGGTTCGCCCTGTCTCAATTTCGATCCCTGGGCCATGCGCCCCGAACTCATATCCGCCAACTCGGCGCTTCATCGCGCCGGTGGCCGGATGCTCGTCATAGAGGGTATGATGGGCCTGTTCGATGGCGCTGCTGACGGTTCCGGCACGCCGGCCGATCTTGCGGCCTTGCTGAGCCTTCCCGTCGTACTGGTTATCGATGTCTCGCGCATGTCACATTCGGTGGCGGCTGTTGTCAGCGGCTTTGCCAATTTCCGCGCCGATATCCGCATTGCCGGTGTTGTGCTGAATCGGGTTGCGAGCGAGCGGCATGAGGCGATGCTGCGCCGAGCGCTCGACGCCGTGCGGATGCCCATTCTCGCCGTCATCGGAAGTGACAAGAGCCTGACACTGCCTGAAAGGCATCTCGGGCTTGTGCAGGCCGGAGAGCACGCCGCGCTGGAGCAATTTATCGAGTCCGCGGCCGGCATTGTGTCGAAGGCATGCAATTTCGAGCTGTTACTGCGGGCGGCCCAGCAGAATGTCGTGCACCCGTCGGCCGCCAATATCGCGCGGCTGATGCCACTCGGGCAGCGTATCGCGGTGGCGCGCGATATCGCATTCGCGTTTTGCTACGAGCATATGCTGCTCGGCTGGCGGCGGCGCGGCGCGGAGATTTCCTTCTTTTCCCCTTTGGCAGACGAAGCGCCGGCAGCAGATGTGGATGCCGTCTATCTGCCTGGCGGTTATCCCGAACTGCATGCAGGCAAACTTGCGAGCGCCCATAATTTTCTTGCGGGAGTGAGAGACGCGGCAGCGCGCGGGGCGCGCATCTATGGCGAATGCGGCGGCTATATGGTGCTTGGCGAAGGCTTGGTGGATGCAGCAGGTGCACGCCACGCGATGCTCGGTCTCCTGCCAGTTGTGACGAGCTACGAGAAGCGGCAGCGCCATCTGGGCTACCGGCGCTTGACGCCTCTTGTGGGCTCGTTCTTCGACCAACCAATGACGGCGCATGAGTTTCACTATTCGACGATCGTTTCGGAAGGCGAGGCGGACCGCCTGTTTGCGGTCAAGGATGCACTCGGCGCAGATCTCGGCACCGCGGGCCTGCAGCGCGCCAATGTCGCGGGTTCCTATATGCATCTGATCGATCTTGCCGGGGAGCCTGCATGACCAACAGGATCGTCCATGGCGGCGGCATCACCGCGGCGGCGCGTCAATATGGTGGGCGGCCGGAAGATTGGCTGGATTTGTCGACCGGCATCAATCCCAATCCCGTTTCCTTGCCGGAGGTGCCTGTCTCGGCCTGGCATCGGCTGCCAGACCAGCATTTGCAGGAGCGGGCGCGCGAGGCGGCGAGGGGATATTACCGCAGCGGTGACGTCATGCCCTTGCCGGTTCCGGGCACGCAATCGGTCATCCAATTGCTTCCAAGGCTAGTTCCTGGCGGAAGCATCGCCGTTCTATCGCCGACCTATGGTGAATATGCCCGGGCTTTCACACTCGCGGGCCTTAAGGTGCGTCAGGTTTCCGGAATTGCCGATCTGACCGCGGATGACGGGCTTGTGGTCGTCGTCAATCCCAACAATCCGGACGGGCGGATGTTGTCGCTCGATCAATTGCGGGATCTGCATGACAGGCAACACAGGCAAGGCGGCATCTTGCTGGTCGATGAGGCCTTCGGCGATGTCGAGCCGGCGGCGAGCATCGCTCCTTATGCTGGCTCCATGCCGGGCCTCATCGTCTTCCGCTCCTTCGGCAAGTTCTTCGGTCTGGCCGGCCTGCGGCTCGGCTTTGTGATTGCCGAACCTTCGATCATGGCTCGTTTCGAGGACTGGCTCGGTCCTTGGGCGGTGTCAGGCCCGGCGCTGTCGATCGCGGCATCGCTGATGGAGCGCGACACCAGCGGCATCCGCGACCGCATTCTGCAACGACATCGCGGGCTGGAGACGGTTCTCCGTCAATCACATCTGCATGTTGCCGGAGGCACGGCTTTGTTCACGCTTGTTGCGGACGACCGTGCCGAGAGGATATATACGCATCTCTGCCGCCACCATATTCTGGTCCGCAAGTTCGATTATGCGCCTCATTGGCTGCGCTTCGGTCTTGCTCCGGATGAACAGGCGGATCGCAGACTCGCCGGGGCACTGGAGTCGGATGATTTTAGGTCTGTTCGACCTAAAATCTGAATCCGCTCCAGAAACAAATAAGTAGAGCATGATGTCGTCCGAAAACTGCTCACACTTTTCGGCATCATGCTCTTGAGGATTATTCGACATGAGCGCCGACGAACATTTGCTTATTCTTGTCCTTGCCCTGCTGCTGGATCGCATCGTCGGTGATCCCGATTGGCTGTGGCAGCGCCTCCCGCATCCCGTGGTGCTGTTCGGCAAGGCGATTTCTTCCTTCGATCGACGGTTCAACGCAAAGGACCTGTCCGGCGTGCTTCGCCGCCGCAACGGTATCATGTCGATCGTTGCCTTGCTGATGGGAGCTGCTATTGCCGGCTGGGCGGTACACGGATTGCTCGCCTTCTTCGGCTGGCTCGGCATACTGGTCGAAGCGGCGCTTGTCGCGGTGTTCCTGGCGCAGAAGAGCCTGGCCGATCACGTCGGCGAGGTGTCGCAGGCATTGCGGACCAATGGCCTGGAAGGCGGTCGCCTTGCCGTGTCGCGCATCGTCGGCCGCGATCCCGAAACCCTGGATGAACCCGGCGTCTGCCGCGCGGCGATCGAAAGCCTTGCCGAAAACTTTTCCGATGGCGTCGTGGCGCCGGCGCTCTGGTACGGCATTTTCGGCCTTCCGGGCCTGTTTTTCTACAAGATGCTCAATACGGCTGATTCGATGATCGGCCATAAATCCGAAACCTATATCGACTTCGGGCGCGCTGCCGCCCGGCTGGACGATATCGCAAACTGGCCGGCCGCGCGGCTGTCGATCCTGCTGATCGCCGTCGGTGCGCTCGCCAAGCGTGGGATTTCGGCGCTTGGAAATGCCATCCGCGTCGCGGTGAGGGATGGCGGGCTGCATCGGTCCCCGAATTCCGGCAGGCCGGAAGCGGCGATGGCGGGCGCCCTGGACATCCAGCTCGCAGGGCCGCGGATCTATGGCGGCGAACTCGTGCGCGAACCGATGATCAATGGCGCCGGTCGCGACACCGCCACCGTCAGCGATATAGAGGCGGGGATTTCGATCTTCTATTCGGCATGCTCGATGCTGACGTTTCTCGCCTTTTTGGGCTTCCTGCTGCTGCTATGAGCGGCTGCCACCATTAACAGATTTATCACTATATGTATTAATGTGGTATAATTCACATTGTGATAAGGTATCCCATCGTCTGAATTGCTTCAAGAAGAAGCAAACGGTCGGAGGGGATAAGATGAAGTATGTAATGATGGCTGCCGTTGCATGTCTGTCTACACTATTGCACGCTGGATCGGCTAGTGCAGGAACGGTTCTTGCGACTGTCGATCTTCGTTCGCAAACAATGACAGTCTCGGAAGACGGCGTTTTCAAGTATCGTTGGAAAGTGTCGACGGCGCGCAGAGGTTATGTGACGCCGGTCGGCGCTTACACAGCCAAATGGCTTTCGAAGGATCATCGTTCGAAGAAATACGACGATGCGCCCATGCCCTATGCGGTGTTCTTCAATGGCGGCTACGCAGTCCACGGCACTTACGAGGTCAGGCAGCTGGGCAGGCCTGCATCACATGGCTGTGTACGGCTTGAGACACGCAATGCCGCGACCTTTTTCTCGATGGCATCGGATGTGGGGCTTCACAATACGCGCATTGTCATAAGCGAGTAACGGGCTAGATCGGGCAAGTTTCGCAGCAAATGCCGGCATGCCACAATGCCGCCGCAGCTTGCACGCATGTCGGCTGCGATCTCCTTAATTGTGGTGTGAGCGCGGTTTTGCTGTTTGCGCAACAGTCACCTGCCAAATTGCCGGGGTTTCTGGTGGAAACCATTGGCTTTTGGAATGGATTTCCCTATGAGGGGGATTGAATTATTATTTCAAGAGGTATGGGCAGTGACTGCTACATTTGACAAAGTTGCCGACATCATCGCTGAGACCAGCGAAATCGACCGGGCTACGATCACTCCGGAAAGCCACACGATCGACGATCTCGGCATCGACAGCCTCGACTTCCTGGACATCGTGTTCGCCATCGACAAGGAATTCGGCATCAAGATCCCGCTCGAGCAGTGGACGCAGGAAGTCAACGAAGGCAAGGTTTCGACCGAAGAGTACTTCGTGCTGAAGAATCTCTGCGCCAAGATCGATGAATTGCGCGCCGCCAAGGGCTGAGCAACATCCTTGCATTTTTTTGCCGCCCAGCCGCCCCTGAATATGGCGGCCGGGCGGTTTCATTCTTAAATAGCGTATCCCGCCCGTAGCATTGTGCGCCGTCGGGTCGGAGCGGAGGCGTTGATGCTGCTGGAATATTTCCAGATGATCGACAAGGTCGAGTCGGTCGATCTGTCCAAGGGTCTGTTGAAGGCGCATTCCGTCGTTCCGGCGAAAAGCCCGGTTTTCGAAGGCCATTTTCCCGGCATGCCACTGGTTCCCGGTGTTCTCCTCATCGAAACCATGGCGCAGGCCTCGGGCATGCTGGTGCTTGCCGCCACGAAGTTTACCTATATGCCGTTCCTGATGTCGGTCGATGGCGCCAAGATGCGGACATTCGTCGAGCCGGAGGCGGAGCTGGATATCGAAGCCGAGCTGGAGCACGATGGTTCCGGTTTCGCGGTGACCAAGGCGCGTATCACCATTGCCGGAAAGAAGATCTGCGATGCGCAGTTGAAGCTGCGCACCATGCCGTTTAATGAGGTGCCGCTCGCCGATATCGTGCGCAAGCGGGCGAGTGAGGTCGGGCTTCTCGACGCCATCGCCGCCAACGGTTGACGCTACCGGCTTGCGGGTGCCGCATTCGAAGAGGATTGATGAATGAGCAAGGCTCAGAATGATGTGGTGATCACGGGTGTCGGCATTGTCACCTGTCAGGGTGTCGGCAAGGATGCGCATGTCGCACTGCTGACCGCGGACAAGGCGCCACCGACCATCGTCGAGACCGAAAAGTTCAAGCCATATCCGGTCCACCCGCTGCCTGAGATCGACTGGTCGCGGCAAATCCCCAAGCGTGGCGACCAGCGCCAGATGGAAAACTGGCAGCGCATCGGCGTCTTCACCGCCGGCCTGGCGCTCGATGATGCCGGCTTCAAGGATGATCTGGAAGCCTGCGGCAGCATGGACATGATTGTCGCGGCCGGCGGCGGTGAGCGTGATACGAATGTCGACACGTTGATCGTCAACGAAGGCCTGAAGCGCAACGATCGCGAATTGCTGCTGAACGAGAAGCTGACGACCGAGCTGCGGCCGACGCTGTTTCTGGCGCAGCTTTCGAACCTTTTGGCCGGCAATATCTCGATCGTCCACAAGGTCACGGGTTCGTCACGCACTTTCATGGGTGAGGAAGCCTCCGGCGTTTCCGCCATCGAGACGGCCTTCCACCGCATCAAGTCGGGTGAATCGACCCATGCGCTGGTCGGCGGCGCGTTTTCGGCCGAACGTCTGGACATGATCCTCTTGATCGAGTCGATCAATGCGCACGCCATCGGCGACTGGCATCCGCTCTGGTCGCGCAAGCCGGAAGACGGCGGCGGCATGATCATGGGCTCGCTGAGCGCTTTCATCGTGCTTGAATCGCGCGCCCATGCGGAAGGCCGCGGAGCACGGATCTATGCGACCATCGATTCGGTCGAAGGTGATCGCGGCCGGCGCGACGATGGTAAATTCGAGGCGCGGCTGGAGCGCATGCTTGCACCCGCCAAGCAGGTTCCGGATGCAACGACTGTCGTCTTTTCCGGCACGACGGCGATCCACGATCTTGCAGAGCGTGAAAAGGCTGTCCTGGAAGCCCAGCTTCCGGCCTCGGCTATTCGTGCCTATTCCGGCATTTCCGGCCACGGGCTTGAAAGCCAGTTTCCGCTCGGGATCGCTTTTGCGGCGCTTGCCCTGGCCAATGGGGCCAAGGTGCCCCCCTTCGATGCCTCCTATGAAAAGCCGATGGCCGCAGGCGCGCGTAATGCCGTCGTAACGACTGTCGGCCATGTGCGCGGCGAAGGCATCGCCGTACTTTCCGCTGAAGCGTAGTAGGGAACTGGATCATGACCGCATCCGCCTATAAGGATCACCTTGGACGTCCGATCGTTGCCGTCACCGGCATGGGTATCATCACCTCGCTCGGCCAGGGCTTGCAGGACAATTGGAACGCGCTTTCATCCGGCACCTCCGGCATCCACAATATCACGCGCTTTCCAACCGATGGGCTTTCGACGCGTATCGCCGGCACGGTGGATTTCATCGATATTCCCTCGCCGAATGCCGTCGAACGCTCTTTTGCTTTCGCACGCGAGACAACCATAGAGGCCTTGGCTCAGGCCGGCATCTCGGGTGATTTCGATGCGCCGCTGTTTCTCGCTGCACCGCCCATCGAGCCGGAGTGGAATGCCCGTTTCGAGCTTGCCGATCGTTCGCCGCCGGCTGATCATGAGGGCGATGCCTATGAGCGTTTCCTGGCCGCCATGCGCCAGCGTCCGGACCCGGTTTTCCATGAGGCGGCGCTGTTCGGGGCCATTTCGGAGCGGCTTGCCGATCGTTTCGGCACGCGCGGCCTGCCTGTGACTTTGTCGACCGCCTGTGCATCGGGCGTGACAGCCATCCAGCTCGGCATCGAAGCCATCCGCCAGGGCCGTACGGCGCGGGCGCTGGTCGTGGCGACCGATGGTTCGCTCAGCGCCGAGGCGCTGATCCGCTTCTCGCTGCTGTCGGCTCTCTCGACCCAGAACGACCCGCCGACCAAGGCTTCCAAGCCATTCAGCAAGGATCGCGACGGTTTCGTCATCGCCGAAGGTGCGGCGACGCTGGTGCTGGAATCGCTTGAAGCGGCGATTGCACGCGGCGCCAAGATCCTCGGCATCATGAAGGGCGCCGGCGACAAGGCTGATTCCTTTCATCGCACCCGTTCTTCGCCCGATGGCGGCCCGGCGATCGCCACCATTCGTGCAGCGCTGGCGGATGCCGGTATGGATGAAAGCGATATCGGCTACATCAACGCTCACGGCACGTCGACGCCTGAGAATGACAAGATGGAATATGGCGCCATGTCCGCCGTCTTCGGCGAGCGGCTTCCGACCATCCCGGTCTCGTCGAACAAGTCGATGATCGGCCATACGCTGACGGCGGCAGGCGCGGTCGAGGCTGTGTTCTCGCTGCAGACGATGCTGACCGGTACGCTGCCGCCGACGATCAACTACAACAACCCCGATCCGTCGATCGTTCTTGACGTGGTGCCGAACAAGAAGCGTGAAAAGCAGGTGAATGCCGTTCTTTCGAACTCCTTCGGGTTCGGCGGTCAGAACGCCAGCCTTGTCATGGCGCTTGAACCGGCTTAATCGGACGTTCGAAGAATAAATAATAATGCGCCCGAGAGGCGAAGGACTTTGCCATGCGTGCTTTGCAACTGATCGACGACCGCAAACTTGAGATCACCGATCTGCCGGAGCCTGAAGCGCCTGGCGCGGGTGAGGTGACGCTGCGCGTCAAGGCCGTCGCGCTCAACCATATCGATGTCTGGGGCTGGCGCGGCATGGCCTTTGCCAAGCGCAAGATGCCGCTGGTTATCGGCGCGGAGGCCTCTGGCGTAGTCGAAGCGATCGGACCAGGTGTTGCCAACGTCCTGCCTGGGCAGCTCGTGTCGATCTATGGCGCGCAGACCTGCGGCCTTTGCCGCCATTGCCGCGAGGGTCGCGACAATCTCTGTGAACATGTCAGCGGTGTGCATGGCTTCCATCTCGATGGCTTTGCGCAGGAGAAGGTCAATCTGCCGGCTCGCTTGCTCGTTCCGGCGCCTCCCGGCGTCGATGCGATCGGCGCAGCGCTTGCGCCTGTCACCTTCGGTACCGTCGAGCACATGCTGTTCGACAATGCCAAGCTTGAGCCCGGCGAAACGATCCTCGTTCATGCCGGCGGCTCGGGCATCGGCACGGCGGCCATCCAGCTCGCCAAGAAAATCGGCTGCACGGTCATCACCACGGTCGGCTCGGACGACAAGATCGAGAAGGCCAAGGCTCTCGGCGCCGATCACGTCATCAATTATCGCACCGACCGCTTTGAAGGCGTTGTGCGTAAGCTGACGAAGAAAAAGGGCGTCGATGTCGTCTTCGAACATGTCGGCAAGGATACCTGGGCCGGTTCGATGCTCTGCATGAAGCGCGGCGGCCGTCTGGTCACCTGCGGTTCGACATCGGGCGTCTCGACCGAAATGAACCTGATGATGCTGTTCCAGCAGCAGCTGAAGCTGTTCGGTTCCTTCGGCTGCCGCATGGAGAACATGGCGAATGCCATGCAGAAGATGGCACGTGGCCTCGTTCATCCTGTGATCGACACGGAAGTGAGCTTCGGCGATATCGACCGGGCACTGGAGCGTATGGAATCGCGCCAGATCTTCGGCAAGATCATCCTGAAGATGGATTGAGCCGCGTGAAGCTCTTCATCACCCGGATCGTTCTTGGGCTTAGGAATTTCCGGCAGTGGCTGGTGGCGCAGGTCATCTTCGGCTTTCTCAACTTTCTGAAATTGTTTCCCGCTGATGGCGGCATCAATTTTGCCGATTGGCTGACCCGCAGGATCGGTCCGCGCATGCGACGGCACCAGCTGATGCTGACCAATCTGCGCAACGCCTTTCCCGAGAAGAGCGAGGACGAGATCGAGGAGATCGCGCTTGCAAGCTGGGGAAATATGGGGCGGCTGGCGGCGGAGTACGTCTTTCTCGACCGGCTCTTCGACTTCGATCCCCATAGCGACAAGCCTGGTCGCGTCGAGGTTTCGGGCATTCCGATCTTTCTCGATCTGAGAGACAACCCGCGGCCTTTCATCGTCTTTACCGGCCATACCGGCAATTTCGAGCTGCTGCCTGTGGCGGGCGCGGCCTTCGGTCTGACGGTGACGGTGCTCTTTCGCCCGCCGAACAATCCCTATGTTGCCAAAAAGGTTTTCGATTTCCGCGCAAAGCGCATGGGCAATCTCGTGCCGTCGCATGCGGGGTCGTCTTTCGCGCTGGCCAGAGAGCTCGAGGCAGGTCGTGGCGTCGGCGTACTGGTCGACCAGAAGTTCCGCAAAGGATTGAAAACCCTGTTCTTCGGTCGGGAGGTCAAGACCAATCCGCTCCTGCCGAAGCTCGTGCGCCAGTTCAACTGCGAGGTCTATCCGGCTCGTTGCATCCGCTTGCCCGGCAATCGCTACAGGCTTGAGATCGAACCGAAGCTGGAAATGCCCCGCAACGAGCTGGGCGGTCTGGATTTGACCGCGACCGCCCAAATGTTGAACGACAAGGTCGAAAGCTGGGTCAGAGAGCATCCCGAGCAGTGGCTCTGGTATCATGATCGCTGGAATATCAAGAAGACCGTTTTCTAGGTCTTGCTACCAATCGGCGATTTGAGGGTAGGAAAACCTCCTTCGATCCGGTCTCCATGCAGTCATTGTTCCCGGTAAGCCTTTCATTTCAGAAAGTTCTCCTTTCCAGGGAACTTCCACTCAACCGGATTGAAACAGGTTATAAGTCATGTTAATTCACATGATAGAAAGTCTGGTGAGAATGCGGACACCAGACTGATTATCCTTGGGCATGGTAACGCCGGGAATCGAGGCCTCGGTGTTTGACTATGGTCAGGGACAGGAGGGCAATTTGCTGGCACTCTTTCATGCCTTCTCCATGAAATGTAATCAGATTCAGCGTGCGATAAAACTTGGTGACGACGAGCTTGTAGCTTCACTCGACAGCGAATTAGAGCCACTTATCGCGGCTATTTTGGCTTATAAGGCCATGAGTCTGCTTGAAATTTACATGCAGCTACAATTCCTGAACAATCTCATCCGGGAAGAATCGGATGACCGTTCGCGCGTCATGCGCAATTCGGCATCGCTGTCGGTGCTGATCGATCGCTATTTCGGCGGCGCGAGCGAGTCGGCGACCGATGTTCTGGTGGCATTTTCGGCCAATAGAGAAGACCGTGACGATCTTTTCGGCTTCGACGAGGGCAGCGTCTTGAACGACGTCATCCTCAACAGCCTGCCGGATCGGGTCGCCGTTGTTACGCGCGATTATCGTTACCTCTACAGCAATGCGGCGAATTCGGAGTTTCTGAAATCGAAGCCGATAGAGTTGGTTGGACGACATATATCGGAGTTTGTGGGTTCCGAACAATTCGAAGACAGTGTGAAGAAGAAGCTTGATGCCTGCTTTGCCGGCGAAAAGGTCGAATGCCTCTATCCGTCCTATCGTCAGGTTGAGCCGGGCAAGGTCTTCCATTGCAGCATGACGCCGCTACGCGCCAAGGCAGAAATCATCGGCGCGTTGCTAGTCGTGCATGAGGTTAGCGTCGTTCCAGCCAATATGCTGGTGGCCTGAACTCGCGTTCAGGCCCCAAACAGCACTTTTTCGATCGAATCCGCCGTTGAGTGCGGATTTGATTGCTCCTTCTCGATTTGGTCTCGATCAGGCTCCGCAACGGCAGCTTGCGGAACACGCTCCATTGCCGAGCCGTCGTCGCTGCATTCGATGCAATAGCAGCGAAACCTGATCACTTTCGGCGTTTTCATGCCGTTGGCCCGTTCCAGCTCACGAAGGGATCCGGCAGATTGCGCCAGCGTTCGGGTGTAAAACGATCCGCCTTGACGAGGCAGGCGTCTAGTTCCGCGACGATCTGCTGCTCGTTCATTGGATCGGCACCGATAAATACCAATTCCTGACGTCGATCACCCCAGATCGAATCGAGATACGGCGCAAGCGCGCGCTTGAATGAGGGATCACGCGGCCATTGGTCCTGCGGCACGGCAGCCCACCACAGGCCCATCTTGCCCGTGCGAACAAGCGCGCCCGCCTGGCTCATTTCGCCGACATGATAAGGACGCGTGGCGAGCCAGAAGAAACCCTTGGCGCGAACGACACCCGGCCATGGGCAATTGAGAAAGGCTTGAAATTTCGTAGGATCGAACGGTTTCTTCGCGCGATAGACGAAGGAGCGTATGCCATATTCCTCGGTTTCGGGAACGTGATCCTTGAAGCCGTGCAATTCCTTGTACCAGAGCGGATGCGTTTCGGCGCGATCGATATCGAAACGGCCCGTGCCGAGAAGCTCGACCGGCTCCACCGCACCGAAATCGGCTTCGAGCAGACGTGCATCTGGATTGAGGCCGACAATGATCTTGCGAGCGGCATCTCGCTGTTCGGCGGTGGCGGAGCCGACCTTGTTGAGGATGACGACATCGGCGAATTCGATCTGCTCGACCAGAAGGTCGACGATGGTCCTGTTGTCGCCATCGCCGGCGGTTTCGCCGCGGTCGGCGAGGAAATCGGTCGAGCCATAGTCCGCCAGAAGGTTGGCGGCGTCGACCACGGTGACCATGGTGTCGAGCCGGGCAATATCGGAGAGGCTGTTTCCATCCTCGTCGCGGAACTCGAAGGTTGTGGCGACGGGCAGGGGCTCGGCGATCCCAGTCGATTCGATCAGCAGATAATCGAAACGATCCTGCTCGGCGAGTTGGCGCACCTCTTTCAGCAGATCGTCACGCAGCGTGCAACAGATGCAGCCATTGGTCATCTCGACGAGCTGTTCTTCGGTGCGCGAGAGATTGGCGCCGCCATCGCGCACCAGGGCGGCGTCAATATTCACCTCGCTCATGTCGTTGACAATGACGGCAACGCGCAGGCCCTGGCGATTGTTGAGGATGTGATTGAGGAGCGTCGTCTTGCCGGCGCCGAGGAAACCGGAGAGGACGGTGACCGGGAGCTTCTTGTTCATGGCAACCTCTTTGTAATGTAATATCATTACATTTATTGTTTTGAAAAAAGCGAGCATCTGGCTCGCTTCTTCCGGCGATCGTCAGCCCTGCGCAGAGAGGCAGGACTTCAGGGAGTTTGCGATGCCGCGCATCAGATCGAAATAGAGATCCGGCCCTTGCGGCAGTGTCGCGGCTTCGGGATCGAGAACGCCAGATTTCGCGGATGTGCCTTCCAGCACGACATTGACGAGCTTCGGCTCGAATTGCGGCTCGGCGAAAACGCAGGTGGCGCCGAGATCGGCAACCTTGTTGTGAATTTCCGACACGCGCTGCGCGCCGGGAATGCTTTCCGGACTTACCGTGATGGAGCCCGAAACACGCACGCCGTAGCGATGCTCGAAATACTGATAGGCGTCGTGGAAGACGATAAAGGGCTTGTCCTTCACCGGCGCGACCGTCGAGGCGATTTCCGTGTCCAGCGCATCCAGCCTGTCGTTCAGCGTCTTCTGGTTCGCTTCATAGGTCAGCGCATTTGCAGGATCGGCGGCGACAAGCGATGTGGTGATCTCGGTCACCATCGCCTTGGCATTGCGCGGATCGAGCCAGAGATGGGTGTCGAATTCACCATGATCGTGGTCGTGATCACCATGGGCGTGCGCGTGCTTTTCACCACCGGCCGGCTCGTCGCCGTCGTCATGCGGCTCGAAGGCGCCGCCTTCGCGGAACTTGAGCTTGGTGATGCCGGGCGCCTGATCGAGTTCAACGACGTCGGCATTGGAGCCAAGAGAGGCGAGTGGCTTCTGCAGAAAGGCTTCCATGCCCGGACCGACCCAAAAGATCACCTGCGCCTGCTGGAGGCTGCGGGCATTGGAAGGCTTTAGCGCATAGGTATGCGGCGAGGCAGCACCGTCGACAATCAGATCCGGTGTGCCAACGCCTTGCATGATGGCGGCGACAAGCGAGTGGATCGGCTTGATGGAGACGACAACCTTTGGCGCATCTGCTGCGGTCGCGGCGGTGCAGGCAAGCAGGCCGGAAAACAGTGCGGAGACAGCCAGAGGGAGAAAAGCTTTTGCTGCGTTCATGCGAGAAATGCCCTTGAATGGGTCTGTTATGTTATTACATCAATTGCGTTATGCTATAACGTGTGCGATAGCAGGGCGCAATAGCGCAGTTGGAAATTTCATGCTCTCTTCCATCGATAGCAAGAGCCGGCCCCTGGTGTCGCTCCATGATGTCGGCGTCCGCCGCGCTGGCCGCTGGCTGGTGCGCGGCGTCGATTTTTCCGTGAGCCGCGGCGAAATCGTCACGCTCATCGGACCGAACGGCTCCGGCAAATCCACGAGTGCCAAGGCGGCGATCGGCGTGCTGAAGCCGGACGAAGGCCGGGTTGATCGGATCGCCGGCTTGAAGGTCGGTTATGTCCCGCAGAAGCTTGCCATCGACTGGACTTTGCCGCTCAGCGTGCAGCGCCTGATGACGTTGACGGGACCATTGCCCGACAGCGAGTTGCGCGCGGCACTGGAAGCAGTGGGCATTGCGCATCTGGCCAAGGCCGAGGTGCAGCATCTATCCGGCGGTGAATTCCAGCGGGCTCTCCTGGCACGCGCCATCGCCCGCAAACCCGATCTGCTCGTCCTCGACGAACCCGTGCAAGGGGTCGATTTCAATGGTGAGATCGCGCTGTACGATCTTATCAAGTCAATCCGCAATTCTGAGGGGTGCGGCATCCTGCTGATTTCGCATGACCTGCATGTCGTCATGGCCGAGACAGACACCGTCGTCTGCCTCAATGGCCATGTTTGCTGCCGCGGCACGCCGCAGGCGGTCAGCCAGAGTCCGGAATATGTCAAGCTGTTCGGCACAAGGGCAGCGCAATCCCTAGCAATCTACAGCCACCATCACGACCATACGCATTTGCCCGATGGCCGCGTGCAGCACGCCGATGGCTCGATCACCGATCATTGCCATGCTGGCGACGGCCATCATCACGATGATCACGGTGATCATCATCATGATCATACCGGGGGAGAACGCCATGTTTGACGATTTCTTCCTGCGTGCCATTCTCGCCGGCGTCGGGCTGGCTTTGACCACCGGACCGCTCGGCTGCTTCATCATCTGGCGGCGCATGGCCTATTTCGGCGATACGATCTCGCATTCGGCGCTGCTCGGCGTGGCGCTGTCGCTGCTTTTCCAGCTCAATCTCACGCTCTCGGTCTTTGCGGTCGCAGCGCTCGTTTCGATCCTGCTGCTGTTCTTGCAGCGGCGGCAGGCATTGTCGGCGGATGCGCTGCTCGGCATCCTCTCGCATGCGACCCTGGCGATCGGCCTCGTTATCGTTGCCTTCATGAGCTGGGTTAGGATCGATCTTATCGCTTTCCTGTTCGGCGACATCCTCGCTGTCAGCCAGTCCGATATTCTGGTGATCTGGGGCGGCGGCATCTTCGTGCTGGCGGCAATCGCCTGGCTGTGGCGGCCGCTGCTGGCTTCGACCGTCAATCCGGAGTTGGCCGAGGCCGAGGGATTGCGGCCCGAGCGCGCAAAGCTGATCTTCATGTTGTTGATGGCCGTCGTGATTGCGATCGCCATGAAGATCGTCGGCATCCTGCTCATCACGGCGCTGCTCATCATCCCGGCTGCCACCGCGCGCCGCTTCGCTTCGACGCCGGAAATCATGGCGATCTTCGCTTCGTTGCTTGGCGCCATTGCCGTTGTCGGCGGCCTCTTCGGATCACTGCGCTACGACACGCCGTCCGGTCCGTCGATCGTGGTTGCGGCGCTCATCCTGTTTATCTTCAGTCTACTGCCCCTGGTTCGCAGGGGCGTTGCGCCGGCGGCACAACAGAGAGGACAGTCATCATGACCACTCCGATGCTTACCAAGAACCAGTCGCTCGTCTTCGATGTTCTGACCAAGGCGGAAGCGCCGCTCAGCGCCTATACCATTCTCGACAAGCTGCGCGATCAGGGGTTTCGCGCGCCGCTGCAGGTCTATCGCGCGCTGGACAAGCTGCTGGAATACGGCGTTGTGCACCGTCTTGAGAGCATCAACTCCTTCGTCGCCTGCGCCCATCCGCATGAGGATTGCCATAGCCACGGCCTCGTCGCCTTCGCCATCTGCGAGAGCTGCGGCCAGGTAATGGAATTCCACGACCATGAGGTGGATCATCGCCTGATGGACTGGCTGAAGTCGCAGAAATTCAAGGCGGAGAAGTCAACCATCGAAATTCGCGGTCATTGCGCGAAGTGCGCGGCCTGAACTTGCGGCGGCGGCCGGTTCGTCAGCTCTTTATAAGATTTTTCTAATCCAATCTCTTAAGGTCGCGAGCAAAGCGCTGCCAGTTGGCGACGTAGTTGCGGGCGGAACGGCGCAGGCCCTCGATCGCCGCCTCGTCCAGCGTGCGGATCGCTCTCGCCGGCGCGCGACGATCAGAGATCCGTCTGGAAATTCCTTGCCTTCGGTGACAAGCGCATTGGCGCCGACGAGGCAATTATTGCCGATCTTCGCGCCGTTCAGGATCGTCGCGCCCATACCAACAAGCGAATTGTTGCCGATGGTGCAGCCATGGATGATGGCGTGGTGGCCGATGGTGCAGCCTTCGCCGATGATCGTCGGGAAGGCAGGGTCGGTGTGCACCATCGTGCCTTCCTGGATATTCGTCTCCCCGCCGACGACGATCGGCTCATTGTCGCCGCGCAGCACTGCGCCGAACCAGATGCCGACATCTTCGCCGATCTCGACCTTGCCGATCACGCTTGCATCCGGTGCGATCCAGTATAGGCCCGGACCGGGTGTTGTCGGCGCATGGCCTGCAAGAGCGTAGAGTGGCATGGTCGATCCTCCTCGATCAGACGACGTTCAGTACCAGCGTCGCGACGCCATCGACGGCGCAGCTGATCTTGTCGCCGCGCGCAACGGGGCCGACGCCGGCGGGCGTTCCGGTCATGATGACATCGCCCGGCGCCAGCGTGAAGAGTTTGGACAGTTCGGCGATGATTTCCGGCACCTTCCAGATCATCTGGGAGAGATCGCCTCTCTGGGCCGTTTCGCCATTGCGCATCAGCCAGATGCCGCCCTTGTCGGGATGGCCGACGCGGGTGGCCGGTACCAGCGCCGAAACGGGTGCGGAATGTTCGAAAGCCTTGCCGATCTCCCACGGGCGGCCGAGCTTCTTGGCTTCGCCCTGCAGGTCGCGGCGGGTGAAATCGATGCCGACGCCGTAGCCATAGACGCAGTCGAGCGCCTGCTCGACCGGGATACCCGCGCGCCGCTGCGCAGCGCGACCACAAGCTCCACCTCGTGATGCACGTCCGACGACAGCGAGGGGTAGGGGAAGTCGCCCGATGTATCGAGATTGTCCGGGTTCTTCTGGAAGAAGAAGGGCGGTTCGCGGCTGGGGTCATGCCCCATTTCGATGGCGTGGTCGGCATAGTTGCGGCCGACGCAATAGACGCGGCGGACCGGAAAGAGGCTGGCTTCACCCTCGATCGGCAGCAGGACAGGGGCAGGTACTGGAATGACTGTGGTGAGCGGGGCGTTCATGGCGGCTTTTCGAAACTCTCAATCTATCTCGGAAAGGCGTACTGCCTCCCGACTCCATTAGCGAACCTAGCATCATTGTCGCTGCCGGGAAAACTGGCGTTTCGAAAGCTTTTGGTGTAGAGCGCGGGGCAGAAAGGTATCCCATGTATAGCGACGCGCTGAAAAACGGCCGCAAGATCTTTGCGGTAGCCCCGATGATCGATTGGACTGATCGCCATTGCAGATATTTGCATCGGCAGATCAGTCGCCATGCGCTGCTCTATACGGAAATGGTGGTGGCCGATGCGATCATTCACGGCCCGCGCGACAGGCTGCTGGGGCATGATGTGAGCGAACATCCAGTCGCGCTGCAGCTCGGTGGCTCCGACCCGGCGAAGCTTTCCGAGGCATTGCGGATCGCCGAAGCCTATCATTATGATGAGATCAACCTCAATGTCGGCTGCCCGTCGGACCGCGTACAATCGGGCACCTTCGGCGCTTGCCTGATGCTGACGCCGGAGACGGTGGCATCCTGCATTGCGGCCATGAAGGCGATATCGAAAGCGCCGGTCACGGTGAAATGCCGTATCGGCGTCGACGAGCAGGAGCCGGAAGAGGCATTGCCGCAATTGATCACACGCGTGCTCGATGCCGGCGCGGCCGCGATCTGGATTCATGCGCGCAAGGCTTGGCTGAAGGGCCTGTCGCCGAAGGAAAACCGCGAAATCCCGCCGCTCGACTATGAGATCGTCTACCGCATGAAGCAGCGTTGGCCTGATGTGTTCATCGGCATCAATGGCGGCATTCAGACGCTGGACCAGGCCGAGGGCCATCTTGCCCATGTCGACGGTGTCATGCTCGGCCGCGCTGCCTATCAGAATGCTGCGATCCTTGCCGACGTCGACCACCGCTTCTATGGCGACCCCGCCACCGTGGCCGATTGGAACGACTTGCGCGACCGGATGATGGCTTATGCCGAGCGTCACATCGCCAATGGCGGCCGCCTGCACCATGTCGCCCGCCATATGGTCGGCCTGTTCACCGGCCTGGCTGGTGCGCGCCGCTATCGGCAGATCCTGTCCACCGACGCCAACAAGCCGGGGGCAGGGCCGGAGGTGATCGCGGCTGCATTTGCTGCGGTGGATTTTGCCGGCGAGGGCGAACGCGTAAGCGCGTGAGGGGAGTGATCCCAAGCCGCCCTCGTGGTTCGAGACGGCCTTTTAGGCCTCCTCACCATGAGGACTGATCGATCTCGACCGGGTTTGACCAGAAAGTGACCTTTAACAGCGGGGCAAGGTTGACTCCAACCTCACCCTGAGGTGCGGAGGCTGGAAGCCGGAGCCTCGAAGGGCGAGGGTGGCCCCGAAGCTGCAGGCCTGGTTTCGGTGAACGAAAGACGGCGCGGTTTGCACCGCGCCGTCGAAAACCTTGATAAGGCAATCACCAGAGGCTTAGTTAGCCTGGATGTTGACAGCCTTCGGGCCCTTGCCCATACGATCCGGCTCGGTGTCGAAGGTGACCTGCTGGCCTTCGCGCAGCGACTGGATGCCAGAAGCCTGAAGAGCGGAGATGTGGACGAAAACGTCCTTCGCGCCGCCGTCAGGAGTGATGAAACCAAAACCCTTGTCCTGGTTGAAGAATTTTACGGTGCCCTTGGTGGCCATGGGGGATAGTCCTTTACCCATCAGTCTTAGTTTATCCGGTAACCCGGACGGCTTTGCTCCCGCGACATGCGAAAGCCAGTCGAGAAGTCACGTACGGGGAAAGAACGTCTGCGCGGGTCAGAAACCCAACCGCTGCCTGCCGCAAGCGGATCACCAAATCAGTCCAGTCACCGGCATGTAAATGCCCGAGCATGCACATGGTTGACAGGATTTTGTGAAAAAGGCAAGGGGCAATATTAGGGTAGGGTGGGGAGATGGGTGGGAAACGGGTGGGGAATTCAAGGAGTTGGAAAAATCTTGGTTAAAAGCCGGCCTTCATCCGGTCGGAAAATCCATTATTGCTAATGTTTGCAATGGGCTTCCAGCCTATCGCTAAAGTAGCGCGGCGGATCGCAAAAATACGAAGTTGTCACGTGGTCGTAACCCAGACCATTATCCTTCGGTGACACGATTTGTAACGGTGGGAGCAGCTGGGACGACATGGCGCAATCGAATGACGAATACATGATGGGTGTCGCATTGGCGGAGGCCAGGCTCGCTCTGGATGCGGGCATATTTCCTGTTGGTGCGGTCTTGGTCGCTGGAGGGGAAATTCTCGGACGCGCTCACAAAACCATGGTCTCGAACCATTTGAACCACGCGGAAATGAACCTGTTTCATCAAGTATTTAAGGGGAATTATGCATTCTCGCGAAATGATGGGCTAACGCTCTATACGACGCTTGATCCGTGCATCATGTGTTTCGGCACCATGTTGCATTTCCCGATAACGCGGCTAGTTTTCGCTATGGAGGATGCCTATGGCGGATGTGCCCATATGAGGCTCGAAAACGCGCCTCCGCGGCACCATTCGAGAGCGGTGGAAGTCATCGGCGGCGTTCGCCGGTTGGATGCCTGCAAGCTCTTTGCGGATTTTCTCAACACGACCACCGAGGAGTTTTGGCAGACCGGTGGAGCGTCCCATTTTCAGGCCGCCGTGCGAGCCGAGATTAAGGCAAACACTTTGAGCGGCTGACAGCAACCAGTGCGTTCAAGATTGTCAGTGTGCCTTAGGCATCTGCCAACGTAAACACCGCGCAAGGCTCCAGAATTCCCCGCAATTCATGCTCTCCCAGCGGAATCAGCGCCATACTCGCTTCCGCGGCAACTGCGCCCGAGATGAGCACATTGCGGCCGAGCGGCTTGCACAGGCCTTCTAGCCGGCTGACGAGATTGACGGTGGGGCCGATGGCGGTGAAGTCCAGGCGGTCGGCGGCGCCGATATTTCCCCAGAGCATGTCGCCGAAATGCAGGGCGGCGCCGAAGGGGAGCGGCGGCAGGCCCTGTGCCTGTCTGGTAGCGTCGAGATGGGCCATGCCGGCGCGAATGGCGGTCGCAGCGCGAAGGGCGGCATCGCAGGCGTCTGCCGGCGTGCCGGTGACGGGGAAGATCGCCAGCACGCCATCGCCCATGAATTTCAGCACTTCGCCGCCGAAAGCGTGCACGGCGCCGGCGACGCGGTCGAACCAGGCGTCGAGGGCAGCGATCATTACGGCCGGCTCCGTCGCCTCGGAAAGGGCGGTGAAATCCCTGAGATCGGCGCAGAGCAGGGCGGCGCGGATGGTTTCGCCCGTGCCGCGATGCAGCGCGCCGGCCTGTACGCGGGCGGCACTCCTCCGTCCCAGATAGGCCTCGAGCAAGGCCGAGAGCGTCGCGCCGGCGGCGAGGTTTGCAAGGGGAGCAGCCGCAAAGCGTGCGACCTGGCGCAGACCGTCCGTCACCGAGGGATCGAAAACTCCCGTCCCCGCCCAGCCGAGCATGGGACTGTCGGGCGCAAGGCCAATCGCCTCCTCCCAGGTGGGGCCAAGCTCGGCCAGCCAATCACGCCCGGCCTGGCCAAGCGAAGCGCCGGCAAAGCCGAGGGCCTCGATGACGATGCCTGTCTCGGCCCGCCACAGCCAGGTGCGTTCCGTGATGATCGGATGCGGCACGGCCAGTGTCAGCGCGCCACCGGCAAGCGGCAGCCCGGCCGCCAGCAATTGGCGACCGAGGTCGGCCAGAAAGCGTTCGGGGCTGGGCGAGGCGCCGGCTTCGTCGATCAGCCAGGCAAAGGGGGCGGGCAAATCCATGTCGCGATCATGCCATGGCGGCTGCGGGCTGTCATCTGGTGCGTCTAAACCGGGATCGCTTTGCGAGGGCGCAATATGCGGGCTGGAATGGTTCGCAGATCAGACATCAACCCTCATCGGCCAGTCCGATGGTTTCCGCGCCCTATTTCGCCGGCTGCCCGCGCTGTCCGTCTTCCCCGTGCCAGTGGTCCGGGCCGGGGTCGCGTCCGGCCGCGACTTCGGCGAGGCGATCGATGTAATGCGCCCAACCCCTGGCGTGGCCTTCACATTGCTCAACCGAGGGCAGGCCGGTATGGGTGAGGCGCAGCAGCGTTCCGTTCGGCGGCTCCTCGAGCAGATCGATCTCGACCAGGCTGGATCCGGGCGGAACCACTTCGCTGCCATCCCAGCCGAAACTATAGGCAAGGCGATGAACGGGTACGACTTCGCGAAACGAGCCACGCGCGAAGCGGGCACCGGTGACGTTGACGAGATAGAGGCCGCCGGGCTTCGGCTCGACCTGCGCTTCCGTACCCATCCAGCGGAGAATCTTTTCCGGGTCGGTCAGCAGTGCGAATACGGCAGCGGGCGGCGCCGAGACATGGGTCTCACGGCGGACGACGAAAGGCTCTGACATCGGTCTCTCCCCTGGTTGCTGTGACTTGCCCAAAGAGAGGCGATGCGGCAGCGCGCCTGTCATCCTCTCGTTGGTACCTCCTCAGATAACGGCATGTAGAAGCGAAAGTAGCGTCCGCAAGGCATGAACGGATACTTCGGCCTCTTGTCACCTCCCATGAGACGGCAACGGAGCCAGGGGCTTCCGCTGGAGCTGGCTTATCGTCCTGGCCGTCCGGTCTTGCCCTTCGTGCGTCCCTTGCGTTGCTTCTCGTCCACCGGATCTTCATAGGAACCAACGCCGGGTTTCGCACGGATGACCGGCTTGTCCGGCACCTTGCCGATGACCGGCTTTTCGGTGCGGCCAACGGTCATCTCGTCGAGCGTGTTCTTTCGGAAGAGTGGAGTGACGGCATCACTGCCTGGCCCCATTTCATCAAGGCTCGGCTTGGCGAAATAGCTGCTCGAGGCTGAGCCTTCATCCTGAGATGCGCCGTTTGAGGCGCTGGCTTTCGAAGGCTTGGGGCGGCCACTCTTGCCACCCTCGATGCTCTTCGCCTCTTCTCGCGCCATCGGATCGTCCATGACGGCCAGTTCCGCGGCCTTGAGGCGCTTGATCTCGTCGCGCAGACGCGCGGCCTTTTCGAAGTCCAGGTCTGCCGCGGCATCGCGCATGGCTTTTTCCAGCGCGTTGAGATGGGCCTGCAGATTGTTGCCGACGAGATGGCCACCATCCGCAAAGCCCTTGCCCGAGACGCCGCCGATATCGGCGCGCACATGATCCCGCTCGTAGACGCTGTCGAGAATGTCGGAAATCTTCGCCTTCACCGATTCCGGCGTAATGCCG
Source organism: Rhizobium sp. P44RR-XXIV (assembly GCF_001999485.2). Taxonomy (NCBI): domain Bacteria; kingdom Pseudomonadati; phylum Pseudomonadota; class Alphaproteobacteria; order Hyphomicrobiales; family Rhizobiaceae; genus Rhizobium; species Rhizobium sp. P44RR-XXIV. Next base: position 519,270 of record NZ_MPVZ02000028.1, read on the forward strand.
TGTTCAAGATTGTAGGCCATCTGCTTCTCGCGGCGGCGGCTAGTCTCGTCCATCGCCCGCTGCATCGAGCCGGTGATGGTGTCGGCATAGAGGATGACCTTACCGTCGACGTTACGAGCGGCACGACCGATGGTTTGGACGAGCGAGGTTTCCGAACGCAGAAAGCCTTCCTTGTCGGCATCGAGAATGGCGACGAAGGCGCATTCGGGAATATCGAGACCTTCGCGCAGCAGGTTGATGCCGACGAGCACGTCGAAGGCGCCGAGGCGCAGGTCGCGGATGATCTCGATGCGCTCCAGCGTGTCGATGTCGGAGTGCATATAGCGCACGCGCACGCCCTGTTCGTGCAGATATTCCGTCAGGTCTTCGGCCATGCGCTTGGTCAGCACGGTGCAGAGGGTGCGGTAGCCCTTGGCGGCGGTCTCGCGGATCTCGCCGAGCACGTCGTCGACCTGGCTGCGGGCCGAGCGGACCTCGACCGGCGGGTCGATCAGGCCCGTCGGGCGGATGACCTGTTCGGCGAAGACGCCGCCGGATTGTTCCATTTCCCAGCTGCCCGGCGTTGCCGAAACCGCGATCGTGTCCGGGCGCATGGCGTCCCATTCCTCAAAGCGCAGCGGCCGGTTGTCCATGCAGGACGGCAGGCGGAAGCCGTATTCGGCCAGCGTCGCCTTGCGCCGAAAGTCGCCCCGGTACATGCCGCCAATCTGGCTGACCGAGACGTGGCTTTCGTCGATGAAAAGCAACGCATTGTCGGGAATATATTCAAACAGCGTCGGTGGCGGCTCGCCAGGATTGCGGCCGGTGAGGTAACGCGAATAGTTCTCGATGCCGGCGCAGGAGCCGGTAGCCTCAAGCATTTCGACGTCGTAGCGCGTGCGTTGCTCAAGCCGTTGTGCCTCAAGCAGGCGTCCGGCCTTCTCCAGCTCTGCGAGCCGGATTCGCAGCTCTTCCTTGATCGCCTTGATGGCGCCATTCAGCGTCGGGCGCGGCGTGACATAGTGCGAGTTGGCGTAGATCTTCACCGATTTCAGGTCGCCGGTCTTCTGGCCGGTGAGCGGATCGAATTCGGTGATGGCGTCGATCTCGTCGCCGAACATGGAGATGCGCCAGGCGGCATCTTCCAGGTGGGCCGGGAAGATTTCGATCGTGTCGCCACGGACGCGGAAGGAGCCACGGATGAAATCCATGTCGCGGCGCTTGTATTGCTGCGCCACGAGGTCGGCGAGGAGTTGGCGCTGGTCCAGCCGGTCGCCGACATTCATCTGGAAAGTCATCGCCGTGTAGGTTTCGACCGAGCCGATACCGTAGATGCAGGAGACCGAGGCGACGATGATGCAGTCGTCACGTTCCAGCAGCGAGCGCGTCGCCGAATGGCGCATGCGGTCGATCTGCTCGTTGATCGAGCTTTCCTTCTCGATGAAGGTGTCCGAGCGCGGCACATAGGCTTCTGGCTGGTAGTAGTCGTAATAGGAGACGAAATACTCGACCGCGTTATCCGGGAAGAAGTTCTTGAACTCGGAATAGAGCTGGGCTGCCAAGGTCTTGTTCGGGGCGAGGATGACGGCGGGGCGTTGTGTCGCCTCGATCACCTTCGCCATGGTGAAGGTCTTGCCGGAGCCGGTGACGCCGTGCAGCACCTGGCTGCGGTCGCCATTGTCCAGGCCTTCGACGAGATCGCGGATGGCGGTCGGCTGGTCGCCGGCTGGCTCATAGTCCGAGGCCATGCGAATCTGGATGCCGCCTTCGGATTTTGCCGGGCGGGCAGGGCGGTGCGGCGTCCAGAGCTTACCGTCCTTGAAGAGCGGGTTGCCGCTTTCGATCAGTGCCGACAGCGCCTCGACCGTCGCCGTCACGGCCGTGCCGGCATTGGCGGCGTTTTCCAGCGATGTGTCCATGCCGGACACCGGGTTTAGGCCGGCGGCGGCGCGCGTCTTCGGGTCGGTCGATCCGCCCATCGAGGTGCCGCGCCCGGATTTGGAGGCGGCGATTTCCACTTTCTTGCGGTGCTTGCCGGCCTTCGAGGCAATCTCGCGCTGCGTCTCGATGCCAGACATTTCGGCATCGGCCTCGAGCTGCTTTACCCAATCAGCAACGCCGCCGCTCAGCGGCGCGCCTTCAAACGGAGCCTGTGGCGCCTCTTCGAAACCGGACGAGGCGGGGGATTTTTTCGGTGCTTTAGCCATGGGGCGAATATGGCGAGAGAATGCGCGGATGTGAAGAGGCAAAGGGTACAAAAGGGAAACAAACTAAAGGAATTTTCCATTATTCGAAGATGTCAAATGTGTTACAACTCAAGGGCGGCTGGTGCGTTATCGCTGACCCCAAAGTCCGCGCAGCGCAATCCTCACTGGCGCCAAAGGAGGAACCAAACCGCAACGTCGACATGCCCGGCCAGTGCCGGGTTCCCCCAGCTTCGACGGCATCCGGAATTACCCGCCTCGCCGCCGCCATCCGGTCGGAGGATCATGATGACCGCATTGGATAGCTTACGTTCCTTGTCCCCCCAGCAACGAAACACCGTCATCGCGGCCTATCTGGGCTGGACGCTGGATGCTTTCGATTTCTTCATATTGGTTTTCGTTCTCAAGCATATAGCCGAGGAGTTTCATACGGATGTTCCGGCGGTTGCCGTCGCCATCTTCCTCACGCTGGCCATGCGGCCGCTCGGTGCATTGATCTTCGGCCTTGCAGCGGATCGCTACGGCAGGCGCACCACGCTCATGGTGGATGTGCTGCTCTACTCGGTGTTCGAATTCCTGACAGGGTTTTCGACCGGATTGACGATGTTCCTCGTCCTGCGTGCTCTCTTCGGCATCGCCATGGGCGGCGAATGGGGGGTCGGCGCATCGCTGGTCATGGAGACCATACCGGAGGACTCGCGTGGTCTCGTTTCGGGCATCCTGCAGGCGGGCTATCCCTCCGGCTACTTGATTGCCTCAATTGTCTTCTTCCTGCTGTTCCCGGTCATTGGCTGGCGCGGCATGTTCATCGTCGGTGCGGTGCCGGCGCTTCTGGTGCTCTACATCAGACGGAATGTCCAGGAATCGCCGGCCTTCGTGGAGCGGCAGTCGAAACCGCAGCGAGCCTTCCTCACCGTGTTGCGAGAGAATATTCCTCTCTTCATATGGGCGGTGCTTCTCATGACTGCGTTCAATTTCTTCAGTCACGGAACGCAGGATCTCTATCCGACTTTCCTGGAAACCCAGAAGCAATATGATTCCTATACGGTTGGCGCCATCGCCATCGTCTACAATATCGGTGCGATCGTCGGCGGTTTGACTTTTGGCGTGTTGTCGCAGCGTTGGGGCAGGCGGCGAACCATCGTCATCGCCGCGCTTCTGGCCATTCCTGTCGCACCGCTCTGGGTTTACGGACAGGGACCGGTGATGCTGGCGATCGGCGCTTTCCTGATGCAGCTCTTCGTTCAGGGCGCATGGGGTATCGTGCCAGTGCATCTCAACGAATTGTCGCCGGACGAGGTGCGCGGCACATTCCCCGGCTTTGCTTACCAGCTCGGCAATCTCCTGGCTTCGGGCAATGCCTCGATCCAGGCCGGGTTGGCAAAGCAATGGAACGGCGATTACGCCACTGCGCTGCTGATCGTCGCCTGCATCGTTGCCGTCGTCGTGGCTCTATTCGCCGGCTTCGGTTTCGAGAAGAAGGGGGTCCGTTTCGGCAGCAAGAGTGCCGGCGAGGCGGATGCTGCCGCGCGAAGCTGAGCCCGTTCGGCATCCAATTTAAGCGGGGCCGGCGTTTTGCCGGCCTCGGCTCTACTTGCCGCAGATCTCGGAAATCTTAGCCTGCGCAAAACCGCGGGCGAGGTCCTGCAATCCCCCAACGGAAGATATCAGCTCGCCGATCGGGCCGTTGATGCCGAGACGCAGATCGGTGATGTGGCAGGCGCCGACATCGACCGTCATGGACGCGTCGAGCTGACCCTTGAGCGTTGTCTTCAGCAGACCATGCGACTTGCATTCCATTTCGGCATGCGCGTTGATCTGCACGTTGCCAGTCGGGCCATCGCAGACATCGAGCGACTTGACCTCGAATTTTTCCTTGTGATCGATACCCGGAAGCTTCTTGCAGGGATCGGCTTCATTCACCGATTTCTCGATCTGCGGACCGAATTTGCTCTGCAGCAGCGACCAGCAGGTACCCGGCGCAGCTACGGCCGGCGTCGCGGTCATCGGCAGTGGGCATAGTGGCAAGACGATAGCTCCGGCCAGCAATACCGTGCGAATGGACGGTAGAAGCGAGGCGGAATGTAAGGCATGTCTCAGTTTCACGGCGATCTAACCTCTCGACAGAAGAAGAAGCAAAGCAGGTCCCGGCCGGCCGCAGTCTTTCATGTCTTCCGTCGGCATGGCAACCCCGTCTGCTCGCGAGCCAGCCGTGATCGCTAGTCCTTGACGACCTTGGTGTCGCAGAAGCGGTCGTAGAAGGTCTGGCCGCGCCAGATGAGCAACGGAAAGAGCCACCAGATGAGCGTGAACACAAGCAGCATCGGCGCCAAGGCGCCCGTCAGGGCGAGGAAACCGTCGGCGGTGAGGATACTGGCGTCACGGGCCTGCTGGATCAACTGGTCGATCGGAGGCTGGAACGGCCGCAAGATAAACAGGCTGACCAGATTGAAGACCGCAACCAGCACAAAGGGCAGAAACTTGAATATTTCCCGTTTTGCCGCCAATCCCAGGGGCATCGGGTCGTCTTCAATCGTCGTCACGCGCAGGGACAGCAATCGCTTGCCCGGTGTTCGTCTTGCGCGGGCTGAGCAGTAGGCGAAAGCAAGGGGCAGGATGAGCAGGACGACGCTGGATGTCGGCCTCGCCGTTACGTTTGGATCAACCGGATTTCCATTGTTGTCGACCGGCGTGGAGAAGGCACGTATGGAGGTCGTCGCGCCCTGTTCCAAAACGACTTTCGAAACGAAGACGACGTACCCCTTGCTGCCGAGCCAGGATATGCGGCACAGCTGGTTGCTTCTCACTTCACCCTTCTGCAGCGGCCATTCGGCCTCTATCTTCGGAACAAGCGGCCCCGTTGTTGTTTCGCTGCACTGCTGCTTCTGGAGAAACGGCAGCGTCAGATCCCAGGGCGTCACCATCGACAAAGCGAGGAACAGCAGCGTGAACACGATCTGGAAAAGGATGATATCGATCGCATAGGCGGCAAGCCGACGCCAGAAGTGGCGCGGCGGCAGTGAGGCCAGTTGATAATCCGAGGCAGCAAAACTCATATTTCCCCCACTTTCAGCGCCCATTGCCGCCCCCAGGCGCAGCACAATATACTTGAAGTTGCATCAGATAGCATGGTTCGCTGTGATTCGCCGAAGAGCTGACAATAAGCTAGAGCGGTTCAGCTTTTCACGGAATCTCTGAACCGCTCCATCTCTTTGTTTCTACGCAATTCCGGCTGGAAAGCCGCTGCGCACTTTTCCTGGAATTGCTGTGGTGAAAAAACGAGAGTGCCTATTGGTCGATCCGCATGGCCATCTCAGATCGGGATGCTTTTGGCATCCGACGGCTCGTCCTGTCCGTCATCGGTATCGCCCTGATAGCCCAGGCTCTTCGCTTTGCGAAACCACTCGAGCGCCTTGGCCGAATTGGCCGGAACGCCGTCGCCATCACGATACATGATACCGAGATTATAGGCGGCGTCGGCATAGCTGTGCCCGGCCGCCCGCTCGAACCAATAAACGGCCTGAACGGCATTCTTGGCGACACCTTCTCCATCGCGGAACATGACGCCGAGATTGTACTCGGCTTCGACGTCATTCTGCCCGGCGGCTTTCAGGAACCAGATGATCGCCTCTGCATCGTCCTGCTTTATTCCGTCGCCATCGGCATACATGGCACCGATATTGTATTCGGCATCCGCATCCCCCTGATCGGCCGCCTTGCGGAACCAGGAGAGAGCCTGTGCGCCATCCTTGCCGACACCTTCGCCATCGCGATACATGATGCCGAGATTGTATTGTGCCTCGACCTTGCCCTGACCGGCAGCCTTCAGATACCAGATGACGGCCTGGCTCTTGTCCTTGCCGGTGCCGTCGCCCTGGTCGAACATGACACCGACATTGTATTGGGCGTCCGCATCGCCCTGTTCGGCCGCCTTGCGGTACCAGATGAAGGCCTGTGCTTTGTCCGAGGCAATGCCTTCGCCTGTGTCATACATCACGCCGAGATTGTATTGTGCGTTTGCGTGCCCCTGCGCTGCGGCCTTCTTGTACCATTGGATGGCCGCGCCCTTGTCGATGGCGATGCCTTCGCCCTGGTCGTACATGGTGCCGAGGTTAAACTGTGCTTCTGCGCTGCCTTGCTCGGCGGCTTTCCGATACCAGCGGAGTGCCTGCTCGAGGTTCTTCTCGACACCGTCACCCTGCTCGTACATCTGGCCGAGCTTCAGCTGCGCCTCGATATCACCCTTGTTTGCCAAGGGGCGCAAATAGTCGGGTGCCGATTTGAAATCTCCGCGATCATAGCTGTTGCGTCCGACATCGGCGTGTGCCGCGCCTGCTGATGCCAGCGCGAAGAGCAATCCCACGGCCCCCTTCTTCCAATTCACGATCTACCCCTCAGTCGGTGTCCGTTAGGTTATCAATATATAATTTCGCAGTCGTCACGGCAGAAGCGCCATCAGTAAACGAAGGGCGATCCAGCCCGGCGTCGAGCCGGTGTCCTTGCCAGCGGCACGTCCTTCGCCCAAAGGCCCGAGATCCCTGATCGGACCGTCCCCATTGGCTTCCATATAGCTGAGGCCGTGTTGGGCCTCCGGCAGTCCCTTTGCTGCAGCCTTGTTGAACCAGTCGGCTGCGATTGCTGCGTCCTTGGGCACTCCGTAGCCGTTATAATACAGATATCCAAGACTATATTCGGCGCGGGCATCACCTTGTTCCGCCGCCTTGCGAAACAGATCGGCCGCCTGGCCATAATCTTTGGCGACGCCATCGCCGTGATAGTAGAGCGAAGCGAGCGCGTATTGCCCCTGCGAGTTGTCCTGGTCGGCGGCCTTGCGATACCAGCTGGCGGCGGCAGCCTTGTCCGGCGTGGTGCCCTGGCCATTTTCATAGACATAGCCAAGGGCGTATTGTGCATCCGCGTGGCCTTGCGCTGCCGATTTCCCATAGAATTCGAAGGCCTTGCGGTAATCCCTCGCGACGCCGCGGCCGCTGGCATACATGTAGGCGAGGGCGTATTCGCCTTGCGCATCGCCCTGATCGGCCGACTTGCGATACCATTTCACGGCGCTGGGCTCATCGACCTTGACGCCCTGGCCGTTGGCATAGAGATAGCCGAGCGCATATTGCGCATCAGATCGTCCCTGGTCGGCTGATTTGCGATACCATTCCAACGCCTGCCGGTAATCCCTTGCGACGCCTAGTCCGTTCGCAAGGCTGTAGCCGATAGCATATTGCGCGTCGGGGCGGCCCTTTTCGGCAGCTTTCCGATACCAGGAATAGGCCTCAGCCTCGCTCCTTTCGACGCCCCTGCCATTGGCATAGGCGTAGCCGAGCGCATATTGGCCTTGGGCGTATCCCTGGGCGGCGGCTTTTCTGTACCAGTCAACAGCAGCGGCCTGATCTTCCGCCACGCCCTGGCCGGTATCGTACATATAGCCGAGCGCATATTGAGCATCGGTGCGGCCCTGGTCGGCAGATTTGCGATACCAGCCGAGAGCAATGGCATAATCCTGCTCAACGCCGAGCCCGCTGGCATACATGTAGCCAAGGGCGTATTGCGCCTGTGCCTGGCTTTGGGCTGCAGATTTCTGGTACCAATTCACGGCCTGCTCGTTGTCGACGTCCATACCGCGGCCATTGGCCAGGGAATAGCCGATGGCATATTGCGCATCGGCGTTGCCGCGTTGCGCGGCCTTCAGATACCAGTCGTTGGCCTGTTTCTGGTCGGCGTCTATGCCGCGGCCGTTCGAATACATGTAGGCGAGGGCGTATTGGGCCTGAGCATTGCCCTGGGCTGCTGCCTTCTCATACCATTCCACCGCCTGAGCATCGTCGCGCTCCACGCCCTGGCCGTTGGCGTAGCGATAGCCGAGACCGTATTGCGCGGCGGCGTTACCCTGATTTGCGAATTCCACCCAGTATTTCAGATCGATCGTGGTGTTGGCCGGACCGGGTGCCGGATCTTCCGCATGAGCGAGCCAAGGCAATGAAAGAGCAAGCGCCAATCCCAATGCATAGCTCTTTAATTTCAAGGCTGCGTCTCCCCTGCGTCTCACACCGCAATCGATCTGAACAATATGGCGATGTCTTGGTCAAGGATTGTAGAGTATCGAAATGGCAGCCGTTTTAAGGCAGGCAGTATTTCACCTCTATCCGGGAAGCACATCGTAAAGGCGGAAGATCCAGGTGATCTGGTAGATCAGCCCGACAATCACGAATGCCGTCTGGAATCGCCGATTGGCGGTGATTGCCGCGATGATGCAGAGGATGATGTAGACGACATTGCGCGTCGGATACTCCCAACCGAGAGAGTGGAAATATGCCTCGCCTTTCAGCCAGGTGTCCATCAGATCGACGGCATAAGTGACGGCCAGGAGACCGAAGAACCAGCCGCGGCGGGAAATGAAATATTCCTCGAAGCCGCCATAGTCCTCGACGGATGGCGGATTCAAGAGAACGCAGAGGAAATAGAAAAGACAGCAGAAGCAGATCAGGAAAAGGTAGACGCCGAAATTGATCTGCGCGACGGACTGCAGCCGATACTCCCACCACCAGAAATGGATGATGAACAGGAACATCGACAGCACCCAGCCGATGTGGACGAAGTAGATCTTGTTCTTGCCAGGGGCCTGCACGAAGCCGGCGAGCCGGGTTAGGAGTTGGGCGAGCGAAAGGCCGATCACCATGCTCATGACCGTCCTGATATAGACGTAGACCTCCGGTGCGTGCGCCGCGCCCAACATCTCAGCTCTCCGCCGGCACCGCCTTGGGTGCGCCATTCTCGTCAAGGGCGACCATGATGAAGGTCGCGGCCGTGACTTTTTCCAGCGTGTTGAAGCGCGCGCGGTGTGCCCATGCCTCGACATTCAGGGTGATCGAGGTGCGGCCGACACGTTCGATATCGGTGAAGACGCTCAGCGTATCGCCGATCTTGACCGGCAGTTCGAACGCCATTTCCTTGACGGCTGCTGTGACGACACGGCCGCGGGCTCGCTCCGCGGCGCGAATGCCGCTTGCCAAGTCCATCTGTGCCATGACCCAGCCGCCGAAGATGTCACCGGCGGGATTGGCATCAGCAGGCATAGCCAGCGTGCGCAATGTCAGCTCGCCTCTCGGTTTGACGCTGCCATTCATTCCTTCGCTCCTATCGCCGGGCACCGATTCATCTTGCCAACCTATGCAATCCCACTGCGATGGGAAAGACCGTGTCGGCGTTTACCACCAGGGGTTTTGAAGGTGTCCGCGCGCTTCCTAAGCGTGGCAACGGAACAGCCCGGTTCGTGGCGGTAAGTATTCATTCACCGTTCCCGTTTAGGATTTGTCATCGTTACCGACCCGTGGCTGGGGCAACGGATCAGGATTATGGCCTATTTACCCATTCTACGGCGGGCTCTGCTGCCACTGCTGCTGTCGTCGGCGCTGGTCGCCTGTACGGCAGATAGTCTCGTGCCGCCCTCGAGTGTCGACAGCAACACGCGCGTCGGCTCGATCAGGCCGCATCGAAGCGTGCAGCAAAGGCAATTCGCCTATCCCGGCGCGCAGGATCCCGTCGTGTCGGCCTCCAGCAACTACAACGGCAATGGTTACAAGCGTACGGCCGGGATGGGCGAGGCCGTGACCACCACGGATGTCCAGACGGGCCTGGCTCAACAGGCCGATGTTCCTTCCCAGGGCGTCAATATGGATGCGGAGCTGGGGGTTGGGCCGGCCGAGGAGGCGCGATCCGGATCAGTGGTCGGATTGGCGCAGGAAGAAGATCAGAATATTGCCGAGGGCGAAACCGACCAGCCCGTCGTAGATGGCATTGGTTCGGACGCGCCGGTGCAAACCAACCGTTCGACCCTTCAGCGGTCGGCCGCACAGGCCGAACTCAATCAATCGCCGATACCGCGACAACAGGCGGGCACACAAGTCGCGATGCTGCCGCGCGTAGGTAATCCGATGCCACGCATCGGCCAGCAGTTCGAAGCGCCGCAATCGACGCCGGGCATGATGCCGCCTTCGGAAGTCGCCTGCCGCCAGGAACTGCAGCGCATGGGCGTCGTCTATACCGACAAGCCGGCAATTTCGAATGGTCCCGCATGCCAGGTTCCCTATCCGGTTTCTTTGAGCGGTCTGTCAGGCAATATCGCGGTCAGGCCGGCGGTCACTTTGAATTGCCAGGTGACACTTGCTTTTGCGAAATGGGTCAAGAACGAATTGGCGCCAGCGGCACGCACACGTTACTGGTCCGGTATCGGCACGATCGTTCCGCTTGGCGGATATTCCTGCCGGCGGATGAACAATAGCCGGCAACGTTATAATCCGATGTCGGAACACGCCCATGGCAATGCCATCGATGTCGGCACCTTCGTCCTGAAGAATGGCCATGTGATCGACGTGCGCAAGAAGGGCCTATTCTCCTTCCGCGAGGGAGGATTGCTCAAGGCCGTTCGTACCGATAGCTGCCGGTATTTCGATACCGTTCTCGGGCCGGGAAGCAATGCAGAGCATTGGAATCATTTCCATTTCGACCTCAGGGATCGCAAGGGCGGCCGGCGCTATTGCAGCCTTTGATTAGTGCTTGGACGCAGATGCATCCATACTTGCCGAAAGCGAAAGCTGATTTACCTATTTGGGGAATTGCGGTTAAGTGTGGCCACGGAAGGCAAGCGAGGGTTCGATGGAACGGGTGCCGAGACGACAAAGAAGCCTTGGAAGGGCGCTTATTGCCGCGTTGATTGCCATCATTGTCGTCATCGGTGGGCGCTGGTACGCCTATGTCGCTTATGCCGACGATCCCTTCGATGAAGTCGGCATCGGCCTCAATTCGATGATGCCAGGCCCCATTCGCGACAAGGGCTGCGAAATGCTGAAGGCACGTTTCGAACATAAGACCCTGCCACCGGCCGGCTGCGGCCTGAACGGCAGCTGGTAGACCTTATCCCACTGATCGTAAGCTGGCGAAAAAGAAAAAAGCCGGCGATGGCCGGCTTGAACGGAGCATGACAACGACGGGGGATCCTTGCCTGCTCCAGAAAAAAACTTCATGTGGCAATGATGCACGCAGTATCAATGCGAGGGCAATAAATCGTCGAGTAAAACAGGCGCTAACGCTGTCACCAAGAGGCGTTGGGCGGAGTTGCGACAAACGTTGCTCACCTAAGGATGTATATGCCCGACGAAGGTCACGATTTGATGACACGTTATTTGGCTTAAGCGAACGCTGTGTTTCAACTCGGTGGGGTGGTAAAAGCACAATTCGGGCTATATAGCGGGCAACCGCTGCAAAATTAATCACATAGCCCGGACTTTACCCGCATCATGGCTCCGATCATTTCCATCCGCAGTCTTACCAAAACATACGGTAATGGCTTCCAGGCGCTGAAAGGTGTCGATCTCGATATCCAGCAAGGGGAAATCCTTGCCTTGCTGGGGCCGAATGGCGCGGGCAAGACCACATTGATCTCGATCGTCTGCGGAATCGCCAATCCGAGCAGCGGCTCGGTGACGGTTGGTGGACATGATGTCGTGCGCGATTTTCGCGCCACGCGCAGCATGATCGGCCTCGTGCCGCAGGAACTGACCACGGATCAGTTCGAAACCGTCTGGAATACCGTCAGCTTTTCCCGTGGCCTGCATGGCAAGAAGGCGAACCCTGCGCACATAGAAAAGGTGCTGCGCGATCTGTCGCTGTGGGACAAGAAGGACAATATGCTTCGCCAGCTTTCAGGCGGTATGAAGCGGCGCGTTCTGATTGCCAAGGCACTCTCGCACGAGCCGGAGATCCTGTTTCTCGACGAGCCGACGGCAGGCGTGGATGTCACGCTGCGCAAGGACATGTGGCATGTGGTCGAGCGCCTGCGTGCCTCCGGCGTCACCATCATCCTGACGACACATTATATAGAAGAAGCCGAAGAAATCGCCGATCGCGTCGGCGTCATCAATGGCGGGCAATTGCTGCTTGTCGAGGAAAAGAAGGCCCTGATGGCCAAGCTTGGCCGCAAGCAGCTGATCCTCGATCTGAACGAGCCATTGGACGCCGTACCGGCCCGCCTCGACGGCAACGGACTTTCACTAGGTCCGAATGGCCTGACATTGATTTACGATTTCGATGCCCAGAATGAACAGTCGAGCATCGCGGTTCTCCTGTCGCGTCTGGCGGCCGAGGGGATTCATTTCAAAGACCTTTCGACGCGTCAGAGTTCGCTCGAGGACATTTTCGTATCGCTTGTAGGGGAAGCCAAATGAACTTCGAAGCGATCAAATCCATCTATGGCTTTGAAATGGCCCGCACGCGCCGCACCTTGCTGCAGAGCGTGGTCTCGCCTGTTATTTCCACCTCGCTCTATTTCATCGTTTTCGGCGCCGCGATCGGATCGCGCATCAATCTCGTCGAAGGTGTGTCCTATGGAGCATTCATCACGCCGGGCCTGATCATGCTGACCTTGCTTGGGCAATGCATCAGCAACGGCTCCTTCGGCATCTACTTCCCGAAGTTCACGGGCACGATCTACGAGGTGCTGTCGGCACCCGTCGCCATGAGCGAGATCATCCTCGGCTATGTCGGCGCGGCGGCGACCAAGGGCATGCTGATCGGGCTGATCATCCTGATGACGGCGAGCTTCTTCGTCGATATCAGGATCGAGCATCCGTTCATGATGATCCTGTTCTTCGTGCTGACGGCTGTAACGTTCAGCCTGTTCGGCTTCATGATCGGCATATGGGCTGGAAATTTCGAGCAGATGAACCTCATTCCGATGCTGGTCGTGCCGCCGCTGACCTTCCTCGGCGGCAGCTTCTATTCGATCAACATGCTGCCGCCCTTCTGGCAGGCCGTCAGCCACCTCAATCCCGTGCTCTATCTCGTCAGCGGTTTCCGCTGGAGTTTTTATGGCATCGCCGACGTCAATCCGGTGCTGAGCCTTGCGATGATCACTCTCTTTCTGTTCATCTGCCTGGCGGTTCTTGGATGGATCTTCAAGACGGGCTATCGGTTGAGGAACTGACGGCGTCGTTCACGGCAAGGTGGCGCTGCGAGCGGATATTTGCCGTAGCGGTCAACCCGGAACACCAGTCACGCGGCAGATGAAACTTCAGCCTGCGTCGCCGATGGAGGATCGTCGCGGGCAACAAGGTTGCGGCGGGTCAGCCATCCATGTCCCCAATCTCTGAGGCTCAGCAGTATTGGTGTCAGCGTCCTGCCTTCCTCGGTGAGTGAATACTCCACCTTTGGCGGGATGACGGCGAACACCTTGCGTTCGATAAGGCCGTCTTCTTCCAGCTCCCTGAGCTGCTTGATCAGAAGTCGCTGGGAACAATCCCCCAGCTCTCTCTTGAGGGCATTGAAGCGAAGAGTGCCGTTGAGCAAGCGGTAGAGGATCATGCCTTTCCATTTGCCGCTGATGAGGTTGAGCGTCGCATACATCGTGCAGCCTGGCACTTCGTAATAGTCCCTATCCTTATTCATCCTGCGGCCTCGTAACGGTATACTTTTGAGCACTATATGCTTTTTATTACCGTATTTTCATTTCGATAGCTACGAGCCAATTGCATGCGGTCTGTCGCGCCGGCTGTCAGCGCGTGACGAAAACATGCAAGGAGAATGACGAATGGCCAGAGTTGTACGTTTTCACGAATATGGTGAGCCCGAGGTGCTGCAGATCGATGATATCGAGGTCGCGGCGCCAGCGGCCGAGGAGGTGCAGATCGTGGTGCGGGCTATCGGCCTCAACCGCGCCGAAGTCATGTTCAGGCGACACGCCTATCTTCAGGAAGCCGAATTTCCTTCAAGGCTTGGCTATGAAGCGGCCGGCACCATCAAGGCTCTTGGCAGCAGCGTGAACGGATTGGCGACGGGCGATGCGGTCAGCGTCATCCCGACGCTGGATATGGCCCGCTGGGGCACCTATGGTGAAGTCGTGAACGTGCCCGCCCGCCACGTCGTCAAGCACCCGGCGAACCTTTCCTTCGAACGGGCGGCGGCTTCGTGGATGCAGTATATTACAGCCTGGGGCGCGTTGATCGAGCAGGCGAAGCTTTCAAGCAATGACTTCGTCATCGTCTCAGCAGCGTCGAGCAGCGTTGGCATTGCCGCGTTTCAGGTCGCACGCAGCGTTGGCGCGACCGTGATTGCCACCACGCGCACCGGTGCTAAGGTCGAAGCCTTGCGCAAAGCCGGCGCGCACCATGTTATCGCCACGGCGGAAGAAGACGTCACTGCGCGGGTGAGGGATATCACCGATGGCAAAGGTGCGCGTGTCGTATTCGACCCGATTGGCGGACCAGCCGTCGCACAGCTGGCGGAGTGCATGGCGGTCGGCGGCATTCTTCTGGAATATGGCGCGCTAAGCCCGAACGAGGGGTCTTTCCCGCAGTTTGCCGTTCTGGGGAAAAGCCTGACGCTGAAGGGCTATCTCTATACGGAAATCGTGTCCGACGAGGCCATTCTCGAGCGGGCAAAGACATTCATCAATAAAGGCCTGGAGTCGGGGGTACTCGATCCGTTCATTTCCCGGACCTTCGCTTTCGATCAAATTCAGGAGGCGACACGCTTCCTTGAAAGCAATGAGCAGATCGGAAAGATTGTCGTCACCCTATAAATAGCGCCTGGCCCTCGCCAATCTTTGCTTGGAGAGGGCCTTCCGGCACGATTGGGATAAGCCTGAAGCGGCTCTCGGCGATATTGGCTGGATGGGAGGGACCGCAAATTTAGGGTCTTGCGGCGTTCGCTGCGGCATGGAACTCATTGGTTTGAAGTTGTCGTGCGAGGTCGTCGGGCATGCGAAGTCATGATAGAGCGTCGTGCCAATTAACAGCTTCAATCCGAAATCCTGCCGAAGGTATATCATGCCGCAATCCCATCCCAGCCGGGCGCTATCCGACGCCCTCAGCCGCCTCGACCAACTGACCAATTGGGAGCGCAAGCCGCGTGGGGAGATGCGTGTCGGCCTCGAGCCGATGCTGGACCTCATGCAGCGCCTGGGTAACCCACATCAGAGTTTTCGCGCCATCCACGTCGCCGGCACCAAGGGCAAGGGGTCCGTTTGCGCGCTCGTCGAGGCCAGCCTGCTGCAAGCAGGGTGGCGCGTGGGTCGCTATGCCTCACCGCATGTCGACCGCGTGAACGAACGGGTCAGCATCCTCGGTCAGGCGGTTGAGGATGACAAGCTCGCGCGGGCCGTGATGCAGGTGCTGGATTGCTACGAGGTGGCAAAGCGAGAAGCAACGGTAGGTGAAGACGCCACCTGGTTCGATGTGATAACGGCTGCCGCTTTCGTCGCCTTCAGGGATGCGGGTTTGAATTGGGCTGTGGTCGAGGTTGGGCTCGGAGGACGGTTGGATTCCACCAACGTCGTCTTCGGCGAGATCGCCGTCGTCACCAATATCGAGCTCGAGCACACGGAAATTCTCGGGAATACGCGCGAAGCGATTGCGGGCGAGAAGGTCGGCATTTTGAAGCCCGGTGCAACGCTCGCCACGACACTTCCTGCCGCAGACGCGGCGGGGCGGGTTCTTCAGCAACGGGCCGATGAACTTGGCTGCCGTGTCTTGCGCACGGATGTCCCGGATGATGCGACGATAGCGGAAAAGAACGCCGCGCTGGTCAGTCTGGTGCTCGATGAACTAGGGCGGCAGGGCGAACGCGCAACCGCGGTTGCTCAAGCAGGCAGGCCGATCGGTGCGTGGTTGCTTGATGAGACCGTCAGGGAAAAAGCGCGTCTCCCGGGCCGAATGGAGCGGTTTAACGTCAAGCTTCCGGCCAATTCTCAGGCCACGCAGCGACTGGTGCCTGTTTTGATGGATGGTGCGCATGTGCCGTTCAATATTGAAGCCGTTTTGCGGGATATCACAGGCTCTCCCGACACCCGTGGCGAATGCGTGGCGATTGTAGCGCTGGCGTCGGACAAGGATGCTCAAGGCTTTCTCGCGGTTCTGTCTCGCTATGTGACCTATGCAGTCTTCACTGAAGCGTCCGGATCCGGACGCGCTCATCCTGCTAGCGAGTTGGAGATGCTGGCAAAATCCATGGGAATGGATTGTGAGTCCGAACCAGACGCGCAAAAGGCATTCGATCGGGCTGCTGCCAGAGTTTTGCAAGGTGAAAGCTGGATGCTTGTTACCGGTTCGCTCTATCTGGTTGGCGCGCTGCGCGGTGCGCTAATGGAGGGCGCGGGTTGACGGCCGAGATCAGAATTCGGCCAGCTGTTGTCGATGATGCGGTTGCTATCGCCCGGCTGCATCGTGCGGTCTGGTGCGATACTTATCGCGATCTTGCGCCGGCCGAGGTCTATCGTTTGCTCGATGAAGATTTCCGCCTGATGCGGTGGAACGAGATGCTCGCCAATCCGCGTCAGCATCAATGCGTGCTGTTGGCGGAGCAGGACAACCGGCTCGTCGGCATTGGCGCCATTGGTGCGCCATCGGAAGCAGCCTTTGATGGGCGAGGGGAAATACGCTCGCTTTACATCGATCCCACGGTCAAGCGACAGGGACTTGGGCGCCGCCTGATGCGTGAGTTGGCATTGCAGCTTGCAGCCATGGGCTATGCCGGCGCCGGGCTTGGCGTTGTCGTCGGCAATCATCCGGCGGTCGCATTCTACCGCTCGCTCGGAGGCCGTATGATCGGGCGATACACTGATCCTGGGCCGATCTGGCGTTCGGACAACCTGATTTTCGTCTGGGACGATCTGTCAGCTCTACGCTGATTTTTTACGCCGTCTTCCTACGAATGTCACCTAGCGGCGACTTTCTTGCGCGGGGTGATCGTCATGGCCATGACCCCAGCGACGACACAGACAAGACCGATCGCCGCCGTCGAGGATAGAGGCTCGCCGAGGAAGATCACGCCGATGCCGACGCCGATGGGAACACGCAAATAGGCTTGTGCCGTGGTACTCACGGAACCCAATGTCTGGATAAGCCGGAAATAGATGCTGAAGGCGAGGGCGGTGGAGACGATCGACAGGCCGAGAAGGCAGAGGATCGAGGCGGAGGATGGAGCGAGTTGCCAGGGGTGGTCGACGACCAGGCTGGCGGGAATAAGGAGAGCTGCGCCGCATAACAGCGAGCCGGCTGCCGGCATCATCGGGTCCAGCCCCTTGAAGTTGCGCCCAAACAGCGCGGCGCTTGCATAGCAGATGGATGCCACGACGACAGCGAGCTGTGCGGGCAATTGCTGACCAACGCCATTCAGAGCATCGACACCGATGATCAGGCAGATCCCCGCCATGCCAGCGACACGCCGAAAAGCTTGCGCCCGGTCAGCCGCTCGCTGCGAAATAGTCCTGCCGCAAGTAGGAAGGCAAAAATTGGCGTGGTCGAATTCAGGATCGTGGCCAGGCCGGCGTCGAGGGTTTCCTCAGCCCAGGCGATGAGGGTGAAGGGGATCGCGCTGTTGAGGCAGGATTGGATGAGAAAGCGCCGCCATGTCGCAGCATCTCTTGGTAGGCTCAAGCCGCGCCAGCGAATAATGACAAGCAGAACGAGACCGGCGATCAAGGTGCGGGCGGCGATCAGCGTGATCGGCGGAATGGTCTCGACGCCAACACGGATAAAGCTGTAGGAGGCCCCCCAGCAGGTCGCCAGGAGGAGGAGAAGCAGCAGCTCTGTCGTTACGGTAGTTTTTGCGGGCGCCATGGGTGTTTCACTTTTCAAGCGGTTCGGTTCTGCCGCTATCTAAGATGACTACACCGCCAAATGCTTCGATCGCAACCGAACTATCGACATCTGTCTTTGGCTTGGCTCAGTCCCGCAGCCGCAGCTCATCGGTCTGCATCTGCATCGATCCCAAAGTCTCGAGGAAGCTCATGCCGAGCAGGCTCTGGTCGAGCTTGCCCGCTTCGGCCACGCTCGCCTTGACGTCACGACGCTTGATCGGGCCGATTGCCACCGAGCCGAGCTCGACGGGAGCGGCGCTGGCACGGCCGTTCGCGGTCAGCACCGTCATGGAATAGGTGAGGTTTTCGGGGATGATGCCGACGCGTTCGGCGTCTTCCTGTGAAAGTGCGATCGTGCTGGCACCGGTGTCGATGAGCATATCTATCGGCTGCCCGTTGATGATCACTCGCGCCTCGAAATGCCCGTTCGAGCGCTTGTGAAGGATCACTTCCTGGCCGCCCTCGCTCGTGGTGACGACGACGGCATGGCCGGGCACCAGGCCGGCGAACAGGCGATTACCAACCAGCTCGGCATCGCCGCGATAGATATAGGCCGTTGCCAGCGCCATGATGATGACGAACCAGATGAGAAGGTTGCGTATCGACTGGCTGACGGTGTGTCGGCTTGCCCAGACAGCGGCGCTCATCATCAAGGCGATCGGCAAGAGGTAGATGACCCGGGCAAAGTCATCATTGTGCATGCCGAAGGTCGTGCCGGTGTTGTTGTTGAAGATGAGCAGTGCGAGGCCGATGCCGAGAATGGCGAGAACGATGTTCAGGCGGTTCATACGGCGTTGCGCTCCTTTGCCAGTCGCTGTCGACGGGTTTCCCTGCGCGGCTTGCGCTCGACTTTCGTCAGGCGTTCAGGGAGGATCTCCATGAGCTGGCGGCGTTCATCATCGCTATAGTTCATCCACGCGCCGATTTCGGTCGCGGTGCGACCGCAACCGAAGCAATAGCCGGTAATGTCGTCGATCGAGCAGATAAGGATGCATGGTGTTAGCATAGGATCATATATCGAGGCTTCAAATGCACATGGCAAGGGTACAGAGCGACGCGATCTCGCAAATCTGCTGCGTCGCGCCAATGGTGTCGCCAGTATGGCCGGATAGCCTTCGGCGCACATGTCGGGTTACGAAAAATGTGGCGATGGCCACGACGAGAAGGCAAGAGACAAGCGCCGAGATACCCAGGCTCGACCAGATGAACAAGGTTGCCAAGGCAAGAGCCGTGATCAGCGCCAGTTGCATGGCGTTGCCATCCGGCTGGCCGGCGGAAGCCGCAACCCCATCCGGTTTGGCGGGGGGGAGCACATGCCAGTGCCAGACCATCGCACCGCGGCTGAGCGCGGCCGTCGCGAGAAGCGCCAGCGCAGCGTCAAACGGCATGAGGTGGCGGGCGATCGCAGCGAGTGCCGCGGCACGCAATCCGAACGACAGGATCAAGGCGGCCGCGCCATAGGTGCCAATGCGGCTGTCTTTCATGATAGCGAGAGCACGCTCGCGATCCTTACCGCCACCCAACCCATCGGCGGTGTCGCTGAGACCGTCTTCGTGCAGG
This sequence comes from Rhizobium sp. P44RR-XXIV, assembly GCF_001999485.2. Lineage (NCBI taxonomy): Bacteria > Pseudomonadati > Pseudomonadota > Alphaproteobacteria > Hyphomicrobiales > Rhizobiaceae > Rhizobium > Rhizobium sp. P44RR-XXIV. Next base: position 538,650 of record NZ_MPVZ02000028.1, read on the forward strand.
GCGCCGGTTACAACCGTCTGGATCGTGAGCGCCAAGAGCGCGGCCATCAGTGGATCGGCATGCAGGGCAAGCAGTAAACCGAAGACAATGGAGCCAGGCAGGGCGATCAGCAGGCCGGCAAAGGGGAAGGCACGGGAAACCGGCGCCAGCTTGCCATCATAGCCCGCAAAGAAGGATGTCGGCACGGGAATGCGGCTTAAAAAGGCGACAGCGCGCGCGGTGTCGCGCATGTATTCCCGCATTTCTTTCTCTCCCCGCTATCCGCGCGACGGCATCGGGCGCTTTTGGAGTTGTTCACGCCGATTCCGAAGACTAATAGAGTCGCACGCAAAGAACCTGATTTGAGACCAAAAAACAAGGAACGGCATTCATGAGCGTAACCGGCTTGCCATTCGATGATTTCCGCACGCTGCTGCGCGACCTTCCGGGCCCGGATGCCCGAGCACTGGTAGCGGCACGAGAGCGCGACGCTGCAGCTCACCAACCACCGGGCGCGCTTGGCCGTCTTGAGGAGATCGCCTTCTGGCTGGCCGCATGGACCGGCCGAGCACCGGCCGTCACCCGGCCGCTGGTTGCGATTTTCGCCGGCAATCATGGTGTCACGAAGCAGGGCATCACCCCGTTCCCGCCTTCCGTCACGCAGCAGATGGTGGAGAATTTCGCCGCTGGCGGTGCAGCCATCAACCAGATCTGCGTCGCCTATGATCTCGGCCTCAAGGTCTTCGATCTGGCGCTCGATTTCCCCACCGCCGACATAACCGAGGAGCCGGCGCTCAGCGAGCGCGACTGTGCCGCGACCATGGCTTTCGGCATGGAGGCCATTGCCGGCGGCACGGACCTGCTCTGCATCGGTGAAATGGGTATCGGCAACACCACGATTGCGGCAGCCATCCACTATGCGCTTTACGGCGGCAAGGCCGAGGATTGGGTCGGTCCCGGCACCGGTTCCGAAGGCGAGATGCTGAGACGCAAGATCGCTGCCGTCGAAAAGGCGGTGGCATTGCATCGTGATCACCTGTCCGATCCGCTGGAGATTCTGCGCCGCCTTGGTGGTCGCGAGATTGCTGCCATGGCTGGCGCTATTCTTGCGGCGCGCATGGAGCGCATTCCCGTGATCATCGACGGTTACGTCGCGACGGCTGCAGCCTCCATCCTCAAGGCGGCCAATCCGTCGGCGCTGGATCATTGCCTGATCGGCCATGTCTCGGCGGAGCCCGGGCACCTGAGATCGATCGAAAAGCTTGGCAAGACGCCGCTTCTGGCGCTCGGCATGCGGCTCGGCGAAGGCACCGGAGCTGCGCTTGCGGCCGGGATCGTCAAGGCGGCGGCTGCCTGCCATTCGGGCATGGCGACCTTCGAAAGCGCCGGTGTCACCAACAAGCATTGATGGACCAATGCAACGGGATGCTGCACAGCATCCCGTTGCCGATTTTTCTGTGGAACTGTTGGTTCGCGTCATAAATCTGTAATGAATTCCTGAAGCGGTCGAAACTGTCAGCTTGCGTCATGGGGAGCAAGGCGGTATTCGCAAAGCGTCTAAATTGCAGTTGGGGCATTACGGGCGGAACGAGAATGACCGAATTTTCGAAATCAGCAGTCACCAAGGAAACGGGGATCCGGCATTTCTTTGCCGCTGCCGGTTATTCGTGGGGTGGTTTTCAACGACTGCTTCAGGAGGCTGCGTTCCGCCAGGAACTGCTCTTCGCGGCAGTTTCGCTGATCCTGCTGATTGTCGTCGGCGCGAGCTTTGGTGAAATCGTCATAGGCATGGTGATTTTCCTCGGCGTCTTTGCTGTGGAGGCAATGAACACGGCCGTTGAAGAGGTCATCGACCGGATTTCGCCGGAGATTTCTAATGTCGGCAAATATGCCAAGGATCTCGGCTCATTTGCAGTGTTTTGCATGCTGGTCGCGGCTGGCCTCTATATGCTCTACATCATCGGCAGCCATCTGTTTTTCCGGTAACTGTCGGAAGCTGAGCCTCAGGCGAAGCTCTTCTTGCGCCGTCCGATGAGCGGGGCATCTTCGACGGCCGGCAGGCTTTGCAGCACGCGCTTGGCCGGCAGGATAGCGATGACCTCGGTACCCTCGCGCAATTTGGATTTCAGCACGAACTGACCATCATGCTTGGCAAGGATGGCCTGAACGATTGGCAGGCCGAGGCCCGTGCCTTGCTCGGCGCTCTTGATGGCGATCGAGCCCTGGCCGAAGGCCGAGAGCACCACCGGAATCTCCTCCTCGGGAATACCGGGTCCATTGTCCTTGATCGCCACATACTCGCCGCCTCCGGCCGTCCAGCCGACCTTGACGGTGATTTCGCCGTTCTGCGGCGTGAATTTCACGGCGTTGGAGAGCAGATTCAGGATCACCTGACGCAGCGATTTTTCATCGGCCCAGACGGAGGGAAGCTGCGGTTCGATTTGCGATGAAATGGAAATGTTCTTGCCGCGCGCGCGCAACTGCACCATGCCGATGCAGTCTTCGGCAATGTCGAGCAGCGAGATGGCTTCCTCGTTCAATTCGTATTTGCCGGCCTCGATGCGCGACAGATCGAGGATTTCGTTGATCAGGTTGAGCAGGTGCTGTCCGGATCGATGGATATCGGTGGTGTATTCCCGGTAGGTGGCGTTGTTCAGTGGCCCCATGACCTCGGCGGACATGACTTCCGAGAAACCGAGAATGGCGTTCAGCGGCGTTCTGAGCTCATGCGACATCGAGGCGAGGAAGCGCGATTTGGCGAGGTTCGCCTCTTCAGCGCGCCTGCGCGCCTCGTCGGACATGGATTTCGCGACTTCCAATTCCGCGATCAGATCATCCTTTTCCGATTGGAAGGAGAGGATCTTCAGATTGGACTGGAACATGCGATTGGTGATGAAGGTAAAGAAGATCACCGCGACAGAGACGACCGCTGTCAAGGCGATATCCGAGGGCCTGCGGGTCAATATCGCCGTGACGACCAGCGCCACCGTTGCCGGCGCAAAGCAGAAGGGCACGGCACGCGGCAGCATGAAGCTGGACATTGCCGTGATACAGATCGCCACCAGCAGGACGGCGCCCTTGTAGAGGCTGAAACTGTCGCCGCCGCAGGTCGAGCAGCTCTGCATCGCGAAGACTGCCCAGCAGAGCCCGGTCAGCAATTGCCCCAGCAACAGGATCTGCCGCCATCTCCTGGCGCTTTCGACACTCATCTCCTGCTTTTTCGCCCGCCTGCCGAGGATCATATTGATGGCATGCGCAGTCAGGATCGGAATAGCCCAGAAGAAAATCAGCGCGTCGCGGGTCAGATAGACCCCGATCGATGCCACGACGATTGCGAAGATCGGCACGACGGCTGCACCCTGCAGCATCGTATCGATGTGCATGAGCATGAGCTCGCGGTCGAAATTGCTGCTGTGGCCAATTTGCAAGCGTTCGCGGGTCTGCCGCACGGCCTTCGACACAGCCCGGTTTCGGTGACTGCGCGATCGGTCGACGATGTTTTTATCTGTCGATGTGCTGACGCCGATTTTCATGGTTTCGTTGAAAATTAGTCTTCCTGAGGTTACAGACTAGCGGCCAAACATTAAGAAGATACTGCGGCGAAATGGTTTGTTTGCCATCTTCGCCAAGGATTTGTTGTGAAAGGAGGCAAGAAAGTGATGCGGTCAAGCCGCCTGTTTCGCGACGGCGCGGTCACATTTGCCCTGCTCGCCATTCTTGCTTTTCTCGCGTTGAAGTTGAATAATCGGCCAGAACTTGTTCAAACGGGACGATTTTACGCGATCGACGGCGATACGCTTTCTGCCCATGGCGAGCGTTTGAGGCTGAAGGGCATCGATGCGCCGGAATATCGGCAGCGGTGTCGGCGTGATGGTGCGGACTGGGCATGCGGAGAAGAGGCGCGCAAGGCGCTTGTCACAATCATTAAGATCGGCGCGCCGGAATGCCGCGGAAGAGACAGGGATCGCTATGGTCGCCTGCTGGTGACTTGTGTGGTTGGCGACCTCGATATCAATGCCGCCATGGTGCGCAATGGCATGGCATTATCTTATGGAGGTTATGCCGCTGAGGAACGGATGGCGCGGCAGGCGAAAGCCGGAGTTTGGGCGGGCGATTTCGAACGGCCGAGCGATTACCGGCGGGAAGAGCGTCTGGAGCATTCGGCGGGAGGCGATCCGATGACGGGCCTGATTGAATATCTGCGAGGGATTGTCGGATGGAGCGCGCAATGATTGGAGCGGGCGAGTTGCAGGCTCTGCATTCGGCCATCGCCGCCTGCCGTCTCTGTCGTGACGCCCCGGCGAAGGGCGAGGCGGATCGGCTGCCGCATGAGCCGCGGCCGGTCGCCACGCTTTCCTCGACGGCACGCATCCTGATTGCGGGGCAGGCGCCTGGCCTGCGCGTTCATGAAAGCGGCCTGCCGTTCAACGATGCTTCCGGTGACCGTCTGCGGCAGTGGCTGAATGTCGATCGCGATAGTTTCTACAACCCCGACCATTTTGCCATGCTGCCGATGGGCTTTTGTTTTCCCGGCTATGATGCCGCTGGCAGCGATCTGCCGCCACGTAGGGAATGCGCGCCTCTGTGGCGTCAGAAGGCGATGGAGGCGATGCCGCAGATCGAGCTGATCCTGACAATCGGGCAATATGCCCAGGCATGGCATCTCGGCAAGGAGCGCATGGCGTCGATGACGGAGACGGTCGCCAAATGGCGGCGTTATCTCCTGACCAATCACTCGCCGGCCATCTTGCCGTTGCCGCATCCGAGCTGGCGCAACAGCGGTTGGCTGAAACGTCATCCCTGGTTCGAGGAGGAGTTGCTTCCGGTATTGCAAGAACGTGTGAGAATCCTGGTTTCTTGAAAAATGGTTCTTTTCTCGTCCTGAAAATAGGCTATAGAGAGAATATAATTCGAAGGGATGCTGAAAATGGACCGTCTTGACCGCAAAATCCTGCGCCTCCTCCAGGAGGATTCCACTCTGGCCGTGGCCGATCTTGCCAAGAAGGTCGGATTGTCGACGACACCGTGCTGGCGCCGTATCCAGAAGATGGAAGAAGACGGCGTCATTCGCCGCCGCGTGGCCCTGCTGGATCCGGAAAAGGTCAACACGAAGGTTACCGTTTTCGTGTCCATCAGGACCAACAGCCACTCGATCGAATGGCTGAAGCGTTTTTCCGAAGTGATTGCCGATTTCCCGGAAGTGGTGGAATTCTACCGCATGAGCGGCGATGTCGACTATCTGCTGCGCGTTGTCGTTCCCGATATCGCCGCCTATGACGCCTTCTACAAGCGCATGATCGCCAAGATCGAAATCCGTGACGTCTCCTCGGCTTTTGCGATGGAGCAGATCAAGTATTCGACGGAATTGCCGCTGGATTACATGCTGATCGAGAATGCAAAGTCGAACGAAGACTAAGCGCAATTCTGGCAGAGGCGCTCAGCCGAAACTATTCCGGCTGAGCGCCTTTTATTATTTCTTGTCCAGCCGTGCGAGCAGGGACGACGTGTCCCAACGGTTGCCGCCCATAGCCTGAACATCACCGTAGAATTGGTCGACGAGCGCCGTTAGCGGCAGCTTGGCCTGGTTCTGACGCGCTTCGGCAAGCACGATGCCGAGATCCTTGCGCATCCAGTCGACGGCAAAGCCGAAATCATATTTGCCGGCATTCATGGTCTTGTGACGGTTTTCCATCTGCCATGAGCCGGCAGCGCCCTTGGAAATGACCTCCACGACCTTTTCGATATCGAGTCCGGCCTGTTTGCCGAAGTGGATACCTTCGGCAAGGCCCTGAACGATGCCGGCGATGCAGATCTGGTTGATCATCTTGGTCAACTGACCGGCGCCGACAGAACCCATCAGGCCGACCATGCGGGCGTAGGCGTCGATGACGGGACGTGCCTTTTCGAATACGGCTTCGTCACCGCCGCACATGACGGTCAATACGCCGTTTTCAGCGCCGGCCTGACCGCCGGAGACGGGGGCGTCGATAAAGTCCGCGCCTTTTTCCTTAGCGGCAGCGTAGAGCTCGCGCGCCACTTCGGCGCTGGCTGTGGTATTGTCGATCAGTATGGTGCCCGCCTTCATGGTCGAAAGAACGCCATTCTCGCCCGTGGTCACCGAGCGCAGGTCGTCATCATTGCCGACGCAGGTGAAAACGAAGTCCGCGTCTTTTGCCGCCTCGGCCGGAGTGGGGGCGAACTTGCCGTCAAACTGCTTGGCCCATGCCTCCGCCTTGGCAACGGTGCGGTTATAGACGGTGACGTCGTGCCCGCCCTTGACCTTGAGATGCCCTGCCATGGGATAGCCCATGACGCCCATGCCGATGAACGCGACCTTTGCCATTTTTCTTGCTCCATGATCGATTTTGACTCGAAGGCTTAGCGGAAAGGCTAAAGGGACGGAAGGCTGATTTATCGACCAACTTGTCACCATGTCACTTGGCTTGGAATTTCATTTCTGGAATGAGGCATTTGTCGAAATCAAATTTCGACGTTCGCAGAAAACTTCATAATATCCTTTGTCGATATAATCTGTGGATTTGCGATCCTTAGCTACCGACAATGAGCCGGCGTTCACGGGAAGCGCCAGGGCGACAGGGAAAAGGATCTTCGATGATTTCGCGCAGACAGACACTCGGCCTCCTCGGCGCCACCGCAGTTGCGTTCGCGTTGCCTTCCATCCGTCCGGCTGGCGCCGCTGCTGCGACCACTCTTCGCATCGGCTGGCAGAAGAACGGCGTGCTGGCGCTCGCCAAACGCAAGGGAGCGCTGGAGAAGCGGCTCTCTGATCGCGGGATTTCGGTCGAGTGGTCGGAGTTCACCTCTGGACCGCCGCTCCTTGAAGCGCTCGGGGCAGGTGCACTCGATTTCGGTGCCACCGGTGACGTACCGCCACTCTTTGCGCAAGCAGCCAATGGCAATCTGCTCTATGTCGGCCTTTACACGGGCAGCCCGGAAAGCTCCGCCATTCTCGTTCGCAAGGATTCGCCCATCCAGACGCTTGCCGATCTCAAGGGAAAGAAAGTCGCCTTCAAGCGTGGCTCCAGCGCCCATAACGTCACCGTCAAGGCCTTGCGCAAGGGCGGACTGACGGTCAACGACGTCCAGGCGCTCGATCTCGCTCCGCCGGATGCTTCGGCCGCTTTCAAGACCGGTGCCATCGATGCCTGGTCGATCTGGGATCCTTACCTGGCCATTGCCGAAGCCGACCCGGATACGCGTATCCTTGCGACGGCGAGGGGGATCGTCGACTCCTTCAGCTATTTCCTGGCAAACGGCGATTTCACCAAGGACAATCCACAAGTCATCACCGATGTCATCGACGAGCTGGCCAAGGTCGGTGCAGCGGCGCAGTCCAATCTCGACGACACCGTTGCGGCGCTTGCCGAGATCACCGGTGTACCGGCCGACGTGACGCGGGTGACGTTGACCCGCCCCGGCTCGAACCTCGGCGGCGTTTCCACAATCACGGACGCCGCGATCGCTTACCAGCAGGGACTAGCCGATGAATTCTACAATCTCGGCATCGTTCCGAAGAAGCTGACCGTTACCGATATCGTCTGGCGGCCGAAGGCGAGCTGAGCACAGTTGGCCTGTCGAGAACTCCCCACGCCTCCAACGTCTGAAAAGATCTTGGATGGGGTCGCATGCGGAAAAATATTCCGCCAGACCTCAGGCAATAGAAAATCTGCATTGTCGATATAATCCATAGTCTATGCCACTATCCCGTTCGAAGCATCGGGAAGTGGCTCCCGACCACGCGCATCCAGAAGGCAGGAACACGTCATGACCGCGACCGCAAAACCCATCGATTTCCTGTGGTTCATTCCGACCTCCGGCGACGGTACCTATCTCGGTTCGACCGATCTCAATCGTGGGCCGGATATCGGTTATCTCCAGCAGATCGCGCAGGCGGTCGATAGGCTCGGCTATACCGGCGTGCTTTTGCCGACGGGCGTCTCCTGCGAAGAATCCTTCGTCACCGCCGCCGCGCTTTCGGCCCATACGCAGAAGCTGAAATTCCTGGTCGCCATCCGTCCCGGCACGGCATCACCAGCCTACTATGCCCGTCTTGCCTCAACGCTCGATCGCGTATCGAACGGCCGCGTGCTGCTCAACATCGTCGTTGGTGGCAGCCCGGCGGAATTGGCGGGCGACGGCATTCATCTGGAGCATGACGAGCGTTATGCCCATGCCGATGAGTTCTTCCATGTCTGGGAAGAGTTGCTGGAGAAGGGCTCCTCGACATTCGAAGGCAAGTATATCAAGGCCACCAATGCAAGGCTCGGCCTACCGCCGGTGCAGGCACCACGTCCGCCGCTTTATTTCGGCGGCTCCTCGGATGCCGGCATCGAATTCTCGGTCGGTCGCGTCGACAAGTACCTGACCTGGGGCGAGCCTCCGGCACAGGTGGCTGAAAAGGTCGAGAAGGTCCGGGCGGCAGCCGCCAAGCGCGGCCGCGAAGTCAGCTTCGGCATCCGCCTGCATTTCATCGTCCGTGAGACGGATGAGGAAGCATGGGCCGCCGCCGATCACCTGATTTCCAAGCTTGATGACGAGACAATCCGCGAAGCGCAGGAGCAGTTCGTCAATCAATCCGACTCGGTCGGGCAGAAGCGCATGGCCGCTCTCCACGGTGGCCGTCGCGACAAGCTCGAAGTATCGCCGAACCTCTGGGCCGGCGTCGGCCTGGTGCGCGCCGGTGCCGGTACGGCGCTTGTGGGGTCGCCGAAGACGGTGGCGGCAAGACTGCGCGAATATCAGGACATCGGCATCGAAACGGTGATCGGTTCGGGCTATCCGCATCTGGAAGAGGCCTACCGTGTCGCGGAACTTCTGTTCCCCGAACTTGGACTGGACCGCAAAGAGCAGCGCGCCGGCTTCCGCAATGAGTTCGGCGCCAAGCAGATTTTTGCCGGCGGCAGCCATGGCGGCAATCTGAAAGTCGTTTCCGGCTCGTGAGCCATCCTACCAAGGAGATCCCCATGTCGGCATTCGATACATCCTTCATCCGCATCGGCGCCGAAAGCCGGGCTCGCCCGGCCAAGGCTGCAAGGCAGGTGATCTCCTTCGAACGGTTTCTGCCCTTCCTGCTGCCCATCGTCGTCATAGCGGCGTGGCAGCTCGGCTCGTCGGTCGGATGGATCTCCACGCGCATCATGCCGTCACCCGCGGCCGTCGTGGTCGCCTTCTGGCAGACCACGATATCAGGCCAGCTGCCGAACAATATCCTCGTCAGCGCCGGCCGCGCTTTTGCCGGCTTGTTGGTGGGCGGCTCGATCGGCTTTCTGCTCGGCATCGCCAACGGCGTCTCACGGCTCTCGGAACAGCTGACCGACACGACGCTGCAGATGTTGCGCACCATTCCGCATCTGGCCATGGTGCCGCTCGTCATCCTCTGGTTCGGGATCGGTGAGGAATCAAAGCTGTTCCTGACGGCACTCGGCGTGCTTTTCCCGATCTATCTCAACACCTATCACGGCGTTCGCAATGTCGATCGCGGGCTGATCGAGATGGGCAGGGTCTATGGCATGAGCAACTGGACGCTGTTCCGGAAGGTGATCTTTCCAGGCGCGCTTCCATCCATACTCGTCGGGCTGCGCTTTGCGCTCGGCATCATGTGGCTGACGCTCATCGTTGCTGAATCGATCGCAGCATCGTCCGGTATCGGCTACATGGCCAACAATGCCCGCGAGTTCGGCATGACAGATGTCGTGGTGCTGACGCTGGTGATCTACGCCATTCTCGGCAAGCTCGCCGATGTCGTTGCGCGGGCCATTGAGCGCCGGGCGCTCCGCTGGAACCCGGCCTATCAGAATTGAGGAGCATGCCATGAGCGTGATCGCACCGGATCGCCTTCGCCATCAAGCCGCAAGCACAGCTCTGTCATCCACGGATGCGGCTGCAATCCATATCAGAGGCCTGGAAAAGAGCTTCGGCAACAATCGGGTCCTGCGCGGTATCGATCTCGATATCCCGGCCGGACAGTTCGTCGCGGTGATCGGCAAAAGCGGTTGCGGCAAGAGCACGCTGCTGCGCATCCTGATGGGGCTCGACGAGCCGAATGCGGGACATCTGCGTTTCGAGGCTGCGGATGGTAGCGAAACGGAACCGAATACCCGCATCGTCTTTCAGGAGCCGCGCCTGCTGCCCTGGCTTTCGGTCGCCGATAATGTAGCCGTCGGGCTGGGCGAGGGCGTGCCCCGGGATATCTCCCGAAGCGCAACGGCTTCGGTTCTCTCCGAAGTGCAACTTGCCGAGAAATCTGGCGAATGGCCGTCCAGCCTTTCCGGCGGCCAGAAGCAGCGTGTGGCGCTTGCCCGTGCGCTCGTCAGCAAGCCCGGCGTGCTTGCTCTCGACGAGCCGCTTGGTGCGCTGGATGCATTGACCCGCATCAGCATGCAGGAATTGCTGAACCGCGTCTGGCGCGAGCTTCGTTTTACCGCGGTGCTCGTCACGCATGATGTCAGCGAAGCCGTACATCTGGCGGATCGGGTCGTGGTGCTGGACGAAGGGCGGATCGTGCTCGACCTCGCCGTTCCTTATCCGCATCCGCGCCGTCACGGCAATCCGGCGCTGGCGGAACTCGAAGGGAAGCTGCTGGCCGCAATTCTTGGCGAGGCGCGCGGCTAGGTCGCTCGCCAAATGGTCTAGTTCGGCCTGCTTTCGTCTCCCTCGACATAGAGCCGGAGATTGTCGAAGCCGATCTCCGTGCCCATCAGTCGCGAGCCGTTGTCGCCATAGCCGTCGAGAAACACGACCTGCTCGACGAAGGTCATCTTCGTGCCGCCGGGCTCCTGACCAAAGCTGACGGTTGCCAGCGACACGGAAATTCTGACGTCGTCCAGCATCATGTCGAAGGCATAGATGAAGCGATCGTTCGGGACGACGTCGATATAGCGCGCCTGATAGGCATGGACGACACCACCCGTCGAGGCGACGCGGTTGCTTTCGCTGCCGCCGGCGCGGAAATCCAGCTGAAAATCCAAAGGCGTCCAATCGCCATGGCAGGCAAACCATTGCCGCTTCTGCTCAGGGATCGCCCAGGCGCTGAAAACGCGCGGCAGAGGCGCCTTGAAATGGCGCTCTATGGTGATGGTCGTATGTTCGGTCGATCGTTCGCTCATTCGCCTGCGGTCTCCGTCGGTGTCTCTGCGAGGAAGAGGTCGAGCCGGTCGAATGCTCTGTTCCACGAGGCCTTGCGTTCGGCGATCCAGCGTTCGACACGCCAGTGCCTCCTTGCGAAGGTGATAGGTCCGCACCCTGCCGGCTTTTTCCGAGAGAACCAGCCCGCTGGTCTCCAGCACCTGCAGGTGTTTCATCACCGTCGGCAGCGCCATATCCAGGGGCTGCGCCAGTTCGGTAACCGAGGCGGGACCGCGTCCGAGCCGGTCGATCATGCCGCGCCGGCTCTGATCTGACAAAGCTTGAAACATCCGGTCGAGCGACTGGGCTTCTTCAAGCATGCGATTGTTCCGGGCGGAATTGGGCCGGCAGGTTCTCTTGATAGGGATAGAAATGGAAATACGGCATGGCTTCCCTGAGAACGCGGGCAAAGGACGGTCGGTCGAGCAGGCGTTGGTAGTATGCCTTCAGCCTGGGTTGGCTTCCATCGAAGGGAACGAGCGTTTCGGCGTAGAACAAAGCGGGCGCTGCGGCGCAATCGGCCATGGTCAGGTTTGCGCCGGTGATCCAGGTCTTCTCGCCGAGCTGCTTTTCGATCATTCCATAGGCGGTGCGCAGCAGCGCCTGTGCTTCAGCGACGCTTTGCGGGTCGTGAGCATCCTCAGGCCGGCGTCTGTCCGCGACGATCTTCTGCATCGGTTCCTGCACATAGAGATCGAAGAAACGATCCCATAGCCGGACGTTCAGGGCATCCGTGGGATCCGCCGGCAATAGCAGCGTAGCGCCCGGGTAGTGCCGATCGAGATATTCGATGATGATGCTGGTTTCGGGAACTGTGCTGTCGAGCGTTTCGTCGCGCAGCACCGGAAACTTGGCGAGAGGCCAGAGACGTGCCAGCGAGGCCCGCGATTCCTCGTTGCCGAGATCGATAACCCGATTTTCGAACGGCGTGCCATTCTCATAAAGCGCCATCAGCACCTTGTGACAGAAGGAGGCAAGGGGATGGTTGTAGAGAATAAGGGACATGCGGCTACCTTTCTCGTATCACGTTTTCAACCATTACTTATCTAAATTGCTAAGTAACAGTTCGCGCGCAACGAGGCAAGGAAATAGTTACCCATTTGGGTAACTATTTCTGCCGTTCTTATCGGTCGTATCAGTCGGCAAGCAGGCGCGCTATGGCCAGATGGCCCGGCGTCGGCTGGCCTTCCTGCATTCGGACATTGATATCGGTGATCTCGACCAGCTCGAAGCCGGTCGCAGTCAGCCGCTCGCGCACATAGGCGTCTGCATGGGCAAAGCGCTGGTGCGGACCGACCATATAGGGACGGCCGGCCAAGGTCGCCTCCGGCAGGGTCTCTGAAGAGAAGATGAAAAGGCCACCGGGCGTCATGTTCTCCGCGGCGCCGAAGAACAACGGTTCCAGCGCGCCAAGATAGGGCAGGACATCGGTGGCGGTAATCAGGTCGAAGGATTCTTCGTCATTGTCCTCGAGGAAGTCCTCGACCTCGGCGACGAAGAGAGTTTCGTAAACATCCTTCTCGTGGGCGATTTCGACCATGTTTTCGGAGATGTCGATACCGGTGATGTCTTCGACGATGTCGCGCAAGGTGCTACCGGTCAGCCCCGTGCCGCAGCCGAGGTCGAGCATGCGCTTGAAGGGGCCGAGGCCGAGCGCCTGCAGTCGCTGGCGCACGAGGACCGGCACATGATAGCCGAGTTGCTCGACCAGAACGTCTTCGAAAACTTCGGCATGCTGGTCGAACAAGGTCTCGACGTAGGCATCCGGCGCCTTTGCCGGCGTTTCGCCACGTCCCATCGAAGCGATGCGGACGGCGGCGCCGCCGTGATCTTCCGGATCGAGAGCGAGAACCTCTTCATAGGCCTTGACGGCGGCATCGATATCGCCGGATTTTTCCAGTGCCAAGGCACGGTTGTAAGCTTCCGCCAGCGCGTCTTCGTCGATCTTCTTCTTTGCCATGATCAGCAGCCCTTCTTTTGTCCCGCTGGCATTAAGGCGCTTGACCGGCTTTTGCAATGCTTGCGTCGAGATCAGGGCTTCTGAGGGCGGATATAGCCGTTATCCGCCCGATTGGTGGTTCGTTCAGGGGGCAGCGCCCCCGAGACAAGACTAATGCAGGATGAACTCGCCCTTCAATGCTCGCCATTCGGTCGCCGATATAAGCTTGCGATGGACATAGCGCACCGAATGCAGCGGGCCGTCGAGCGTTTCCTCCCAGAATTTCAGGAAGCCGCGCATTTCGGGGAAATTCGGGGCGAGATCATAATCCTGCCAGATGTAGGTCTGCAGAAACTGAGGGTGATCGGGCAGCCGGTACAGGATCTGCGCCGTCGTCAACCCATAGCCTTGCAACTGCTTTTGCATGTCGTCGTGCATGAGCTTTCTCTTTCCGTTCCCATTCTTGGTCGTGACTCAACGTCACACACATATGGAAACAGCTCATGGTAAACCCAAGCTTTACAAAAGTGTCGCAAAAGAAATTTTCTTCACAAAAATCAATGTGTTAGCAGCGCCAACAGATGAGTGCTGCCAGCAAGCGAGGCATGCGCCTGTCCTTGCCGTCAGCGCTTGAGGTGACGTGTCAGCTGACCTTCCATCCGCGCCCAGCCGTTTCGCATGAGTTCGACGATGACAAGGTAGAAGATCGCTGCCCACAAATAGATCTGATAGTCATAGGTTCGCGAAAATGCGTAGCGCGTCTCGCCCATGAGATCATAGACCGTGATGATCGACACAGTCGCCGAACTCTTGATCAGCAGGATGATCTCGTTGCCGTAAGGGCGCAGAGCCACGATGAGCGCCTGAGGGATGATGATCTTGCGGAAGGTGATCCATGTATGGATGCCGAGAGAGCTGGCGGCTTCGCTTTGACCTCTTGGCACGCTTTGGATGGCACCACGGACGATTTCCGTCTGATAGGCGGCCGTATTCAAGGTCATGGCGAAGACGCCGCAATAGAATGGATCCTTGAAGAACCACCACATGCCGATATCCTCGAAGAACCAACGGAAGCTCGGGAAACCGTAGTAGACCATGAATATCTGCGCCAGCAGCGGCGTGCCGCGGAACAGATAGACATAGCAGTAGGTCAGCGTGCTCAGGATCTTGTTGCTCGACATGCGGGTGTAGGCGAGCGGCAGCGACAGGATCGCACCAAGAATAAAGGACACAGCGACCAGTTTGACGGTGATCCAGAGACCATGAACAAGTCTCGGCCCGTAGGTCTGAAGCTTATCGACATCCCAACCGGTCACGATCATCGCCAATAGCGCGATGCCGAGAACGGACCAGAGGGTCAGGAAGAAATAGCCGGCGATGCGGGACTTGGAGATTTTCCTGGCTGTCTTGGGCGGCGCAGGCTGCGCCGCAATCAGGACTTCGGCATGGCTCATCGACGAACCTCCGCGCGTTTGGCCCATCGATCGAGATAGAAGAGGCCGATCGAGGAGATGACGGCTAATGTCAGATAGAAGAGGCAAGCGATTGAGTAGAAGGTGAAGGGCAACTTTGTGGAACGCACGGCGATACCCGTCTGTCTGATGATATCGGCGAGGCCGATGATCGAGACGTAGGATGTATCCTTCAAGAGGTTCATCCAGAGATTTCCGAGGTTCGGCAGGGAGATGCGAACAAGCTGGGGCAAGATGATCAGCCGCATAGTGCGCACGCGGTGGAAGCCGAGCGCGTCGCCTGCTTCGTACTGGCCCTTTGGAATTGCCTTGAAGGCGGACAGCAGCACTTCCGAGCAATAGGCCGAGAAGACGATCGCCAAGGCGACCATGCCGGCGGCAAAGGCGTTGATCTCGATCGGACCATCATAGCCGAATTTGGCGAGCAGCGATTGCAGCAGGATCTGCAGGCCGTAGTAAATGATAAAGAGCGTCAGCAATTCAGGCAGGCCGCGGAAAATGGTGGTGAAGACACCGGCGGCGAGCCGCAGCGACTTTTCTTCCGATTGCTGCGCAAGGGCGACAAAGAAGCCGATAATCAAACCGAGTGGTAGCGTCAGCACCGCGACGGCGATTGTGACCTTCAGGCCGCCGGCCAGTTCATCGCCCCAGCCCGCATCGCCACAGGCGAGCACCGTATTCTGGCCGAACACTGTGAACAATCCGGCCGGACCACACAACGGGTCGAAAATTATACTCAACCAGGTCCACAAGGAACCAAGGGCGGAAAACAGTCCGCTCATGCTGTATTTCCCCTAGCGGCTTTTGCCGCGTTTCTGCTTATATTCTTTTCGTTGTCAAACAAAAACGGCGGAAGAGCAAGCTTCCGCCGTCGTCTTTTCCCAAGGAATCGACGGGCGATCAGTCGCCGTAAACGTCGAAATCGAAGTATTTGTCCTGGATCTTCTTGTAGGTGCCGTCGGCACGGATCGCTGCGATTGCGGCGTTCAGCTTGTCCTTGAGCGCTGCATCGCCCTTGCGGATAGCGATACCTGCGCCGGCGCCGTTGACGACCGGGTCGATTTTCAGCGTGCCGAGCATCTTGCAGCAGCTGCCGGCGTCGGACTTCACCCATTCCGACAACACGACAACGTCGTCGATCGCAGCATCGATGCGGCCATTGCCGAGGTCGAGCTTGTATTCGTCAGCCGACGGATAGAGCTTCAGTTCGGCGTCCTTCAGGTGGACAGTCGCATAGTTGGCGTGCGTCGTGGAGGACTGGGCGCCGATGGACTTGCCCTTCAGGGCTTCGTCGGTGGCTTCCTTGATGGTGGAGTCCTTCGGAACGGCGATTGCCGGCGGCGTGTTGTAGATCTTGTTGGTGAAGTCGACGATCTTCTCGCGTTCCGGCGTGATCGACATGGAGGAGATGACCGCGTCGAACTTCTTGGCCTGCAGGGCCGGAATGATGCCGTCGAAATCCTGATTCACGAAGCTGCACTTGATCTTCATATTGTCGCAAAGCGCATTGGCTATATCGATATCGAAGCCAACGAATTTGCCGCCTGCTTCAAGTGATTCGAAGGGCGGATAGGTCGCGTCCGTGCCGAACACGATCGTGTCGCCATCGGCAAGAGCCGCGCCGGCGAGGAGCGACATCGCGGCGAAGGATGCAGCGGCAAAAAGACGAGTGGAGATGCGCATATTGATCCTCTCTGTTGGTGGCCGGCAGCTCATTATTGTTGATTGGCGTCCGGCTCGAGTGGAGCGGGTCGGTGACCCGCCTTGAGGCGATATTCGTACTTTTTTTTTCGCAAATTGCAACTGGAATTACGAAGGCTATCGTTGCCCCGCGATCCGGCAGCAACCCGAACGGGTGGCGGGGGAATCTGAACGGAAGCAGTCCGGCGCATTCAGCCAGGGTTAATTGCAGCTGCCTAATAGTTTGGGAACATATAGCGGCCTGCCGCGATTCAGCCTCACGAGAACCGAAAAATGGCCCGGATCGTGAGGCATCGCCTTGACCGCTGAGATTCGCAATTCGGCAGACAAAGATCATAAGAGGAGACCCCATATGGGTAAGCGATCCAGACTATTTGCCAGCGCCGCATTTCCGCTGCTTTCATTTTCGCTCGTATTCGAGCCGGCGGCTGCTGCGGCACTGCGCGAGCAGCCCATCGCGCCGCTGAACAACGGAATCACCGGAGCGGCGGCTGCCACCGCAAGTTTCGAAGTGGCCCAGCAGGAAGCTCCGGCGGCCCAACCGGAAGAAGAGCAACTCAAGCACAAGAAGCCTGGCGAGGGCGAGCAGGGCCAGAAGCCCGAAGATCAGAAGCCCGAAGAGCCGAAGCATCAGATGAAGCAGGCCGAGCCTGAAGGCGAGCAGCAGCAGAAGCCGCCAAAGGAACAGCCGGAAGCTCAGCCTCCGAAGGCGCAGCGAGAGCAGCCTGCCCAGGAGCAGCCGAAGCCGCAAGCCAAGGAGCCGGCTGCGGAGGCGCCCGCGCCTAAGAAGCAACAGCAGCCGGCGGAAGAACAGCAGCCGAAGGCCCAGCCCGAAGCAAAGCCGCAGCCAAAGGCGACGGCTCCCGAGGCAGAGCCCGAAGCACCGCAGCCGAAGCAGAAGGGCAAGCAGCCCGAGGCAAAGCAGCCCGCCGAGGCGCCGCAGCCGAAGGTAGAGAAGCAGCAGCCTGCCGCCGAGGCACAACCGGAAGCAAAACCGGAGCCAAAGGCCAAGCCTGAGCCGAAGGCCCAGCAGCCGGCGCCCGCTCAGAAGGAAGCACCTGCCACCGCCGAACCGCAAACTCAGCAGGAACCGGCAAAGCAGGCTCAGCCTGAACAAAATGCTCATCCGAAGAAGCAGGGCCAGCCCGAGACGCCGGCGCAGCAGCCGGCCGAGCAGCCGCAGACGCCTGCTGGCCAGCCTCCGAAGGGCCAGAAGACCCAACCGGAAACGCAGGCTCAACCGGAAACCCAGCCGGCGACCCCGGCAACGCCCGGAACGGAGCAGGGGCAGAAGCCGGGCGACAAGACGCATGGCAAGCAGCCGCAGAATCAGCAGCAGGGCCAACAGCCTTCAGCCAATCCGCAGCAGCCGGCCACAAAGGGCGAGCCGCAGGGTCAGCCGGCTCAACCTGAAAATCAGGCAACGCCGCAACCCGGCAAGCAGCAGCCAGCCAATGGCGCCGAGACCGCCGCTCCGGGTACGGTAACACCGGCACCGGCAAATGGTACCGGCCAGCACGCAGGCGAGATTCAGGTGCCGCCGGCCGAGCAGGTTTCGCCACAGGAACTGGAACGGCGCAAGAAGATCGCCGAGAATCCGGGTTCTGCCAGCGGCCCGGTCATCCTTCCCGTCGAAAACGGCAGCGCCGTTCTGGACAGCCAGAAGGATGCGGTTCGTCGCGGAGAGCATCTGAACGGCGGACAGAATCCGGCCGCTCCTGGTGCCCAGGGTGACCATGGGAAGGCAGGTCAGGGCCAGAATGGCCAGGCGCAGAACAACCCGGCTCAGCAACCGCCGCCCGCCTATACGAAGCCGCCGACCTCCGACGCGGACGCGCAGCGCGTACCAGCCGGTGGCCAGCCGCAACCGCCCGTCAAAATTGAGGCGGTAACGAGCGAGCAGGGCCGCCGGATCGATCGTCGGCCGGATTTCGTGCCACCGCAGGGAAACACGATCCAGACCATCATCAATCAGGACAATCGTACCGTCATCAACGTCGACAACACCTATGTCGTGCGCCACGATGACAGTGATCGCTTCGTTCGCGATGGTGAGCGTCCGAGCTACGAGCAACTGCCGCGGGATCGCTATCGCGAGACGATCGATCGGCCCGACGGCGATCGCATCGTCACCATTCGCAACCGCTATGGCGACATCATCCAGCGCTCGCGCATCGATGCGCGTGGCCGCGAATATGTGCTCTTCTACTCTCCGGAACTGGAAGATCAGCCGGATCATGACGACTATTTCCGCGATCCGGGCGACCGCTTGCCGCCGATGCGCCTGCTCATTCCTCTGAGCCAGTACATCATCGACACGGCATCCAACCGTAACACCGATTACTACGACTTCCTGCGCGAGCCGCCGGTCGAACCGGTCGAGCGGATCTACTCGGTCAACGAAGTCCGTTACTCGGCTCGTATCCGTGACAAGATCCGTCGTATCGACCTTGATACGATCACCTTTGCGACGGGCAGCGCCGATATTCCGATGTCGCAGGCCAGCACCTTGCGTGGTGTTGCCGACGGCATATCGAAAATCGTCAAGCGTGATCCGACCGAAACCTTCCTCATCGAAGGTCACACGGATGCCGTGGGCTCAGCCCAGAGCAACCTGATCCTGTCGGACCAGCGTGCGGAATCGGTCGCCAATGTCCTTAGCGATGTCTATGGCATTCCGGCTGAAAACCTGGTCACCCAGGGCTATGGCGAGCAATATCTGAAGGTGAATACGACTGGTCCGTCGCAGGAAAACCGCCGTGTCACCATCCGGCGCATCACGCCGCTGGTGCGCCCGGTTGCCTCCAACCGGTAAGCATTCGCCGACACAGGAATGGAGGCCGCCGGGAAGCCGGCGGCCTTTTTATTTTGCCGGCTTATGAAGACCGACAGTAGCCGCAATGAAATCCGCGATCGCCAGCGTGTCGTTGAGATCGAAGACGGGAAGCGAGCCGGCATCTTCCACGGCGTGATCGGCAGCGATGGCAACGATATGCTGGTCTTGCGGGGCAAGTGGCTCGCGTTTGGCCGCTTCTAGTCGCCGCGCCTCGACCTTGGGGATCGGTTCCCGCTTGTAGCCCTCGATCAGCACGAGGTCGCAGGGGGCGAGGCGCGCCAGTATTTCCTCAAAACTAGGCTCCGGCGCACCGCGCAATTCGTGCATGATGGCGTAACGTGTGCCCGAGACGATGGTGACCTCGTGTGCTCCGGCTTCGCGATGACGGAAGCTGTCGGCACCGACCTTGTCGATGTCGAAATCATGGTGTGCGTGCTTGATCGTGGAGATCCGGTAGCCGCGGTGGGTAAATTCGGTGACCAGGCGGACGGCGAGGCCGGTCTTGCCGGAGTTCTTCCAGCCAGCAATGCCAAAGATTTTCGGGCGGGGTTTTGTCATGCCTTGGTTTCCAGCGCTGCCAGCCATTTTTCCGCGTCGGCCAGATCATCAGGCGTATTGACGTTGAAAAACGGATCAAGAGGATCGATTGACGTTTCAATCGCGGTAAAATTCACTCGGCGGACCTCGTAGCGGGCGAGAAAATCGCTGACCCGCCGTTTCGTGTCGGTCACGATCCAGCTTTCAAGATCGGTGGCGGCCGATACGGGCCAAAGACTGAAAACGGGGTGATCGCGGCCGAGCGATGTGGCGACTGCAATTTCATCGCGGCCCCGGATGGCATCCGCCAGCCGCTCGATCAGATCGAGCGGGAAGAAAGGGCTGTCAATTGGCACGGTCGCGACGTGCGAGGCCTGCGGATAGTGCAGAACCGTATCCTGTATGGCCGCGAGCACACCTGCGAGAGGACCGAGCTTTCCAGGAATTCTGTCGGGAACCAGCCTCAAGCCCAAAGCGTCAGGCCAATCGGCATCCGCATTGAGTGCGACGGGATGATTCCCTCGCTCAGAGAGCCGTCCGGCGACACGTGACAGAAGGCTTGAGCCGCCGAGCGAAGCAAAAGCCTTGTTCGAGCCCATGCGGCTAGATCTGCCGCCGGCGAGCAGGACAACGGGAACAAGTTCGGTATTGGCAATGAAGCCGGACATGGCAAGGATCTCAAGCGGGAATGCGCGGTTCCGCTTCCTGCGCAACGCGCTCGGCAGCTCGCCGTTTGTTTTCCCGGTAGAATGTATAGATGCCGGAAGCAATGACAATTGCGGCGCCGATGATGGCCCAGCTATCTGGCATCTCGCCAAAGACGATCAAGCCGAGCAGGGAAGACCAGATAAGGCTCAGATAGCGAAAAGGCGCGACGAAGGAAATCTCGCCGGTGCGCATGGCGAGGATAACAGCCTGATAGCCGATGAGCACGAGGACGGATGCCAGCAGGATCTGCAGGAGCGATGTCATGTTTACCGGTTGCCAGCCGCCGAGGGGCACGATGCACAGCGCACCGAAGATGGAAATTGAAAACGCAGTGCACACCGTCACCATCAGCGAGGGCACGTTCTTGTCGATGCAGCGTGTCGCCAGATCGCGGGCGGCAGTGGCAAACATGCAGGCCGTTACCAGCAGAGCTGCCAAGGTAAAGCCGTCCGGTCCAGGGCGGATGATGATCAGCACGCCGATGAAGCCGACCAAAATCGCCGACCAACGCCGCCAGCCCACAGGTTCCTTCAGAAATATCATTGCTCCAAGCGTCACTGCCAGCGGCACGGCCTGCTGAATGGCGGAAGCATTGGCGATCGGCATCATGCCAAGCGCGGTTATGTAGGTGGCGGCCGCTATCGCCTCGCATGCGATGCGCAAGGCGATCATCGGTTGCAGTATGACCTTCCAGGATCGCAGCGCTCCCATCCTGCGCGCCAACAGATAGACAATGAGCGCCGTAAACAGACCACGGATGAAGATGATCTGTCCCGCATTCATGGAGGCGACGATCGCTTTGGATAGCGCATCGCTGCAGGAGAAGCCGGCCATGGATGCGGCCATCAAAAGCGCACCCTGCGTGTTCTTGGTCAATTGCATTGATATAGATGAGTCCCCGGATATACCGTTCTGGAGTAGCGCCGTTTCAAGCAAATTGGAATCGCTTGTCATCCGCCATCGAGCGAATTCGATTGTGCAACGCAGCAGAGTTGTTGCGGGTGAGCATTTTTCGCGTTTTGGTGGTGATATAAAGCACCGGTTGTAGATTTTTGCCTGTCCGGCCGGCTTTTGCTGCCCCGATTAATGCTTATTCAATCTTATTTCTGGAGGGTCGCGGAGGTTTTGCATGAGGCAGAAGCATCTACGGTAGCGCAGCAGGAATGACCGTCCCGCCATCGCCGGATACTTATTAGATCCATTTGGGGCGCCGCATGTTTTTCATTGATCGTCTTTTGCAAAGCCGCCGGATTGTTACCAAGGTCCTCATCTTCGTAGTGCCCTTGGTGGTTCTTATCGCCGGTGTCGGCCTAGTCGGCTATCACACGGCCAATATTCTGAACGGTCATATGACCGTGACGCGCGCAACGATCGAAAACATCAGCGATTTCGAAAATCTGCAGGCCGCCCTTCAGGAATTCACAGCTGGGCCGTCGGAGGAGACGCGCCAGGCGCTCGCCGACAAGATCGATGCGCAGGAGCAGGGCGTACACCGCCTGAGCGGGCTGCTGAGCGATGACCAGCGCGACAAGATCACTACCGTCGCCGAGCTCGCCGCCAAGATGCGCACGCAGGAAGCGACGCTCTGGTCCATCCGGCAAAAGCAGGACAGCGACGTCGAGACAATCCGCAAGGCTGTGCAGAACATCGAAGCGACAGGCAAGGCCGCCGGCAAGCAGATCGATATCATCCGCAAGGATTTCAGCGACAAGGAAACCTTCGCCAAGGAACTGCTCTACGATGCAGCGGCCTACAAGGGCCTGTCGGAAAAGATGAGCAATCTGCGCATCCAGGTGCAGATGGCGGCCGACTCGACTGAAGAGATTTCCGATGCGCGCACCTATGCCGACGCCATCTTGAAGCAGGTGACGGTATCGAAGGCTCTGGTCTCCAAGCGCGGCGCGGCGCTCGTCAGCAATGCCTCCGATGCCGCCGACAAGCTCGATGCCGTCCTGAAAAGCTCCGGTACGCCCGACCAGAAGGTCGAGGCGATGGGGCCGATCCTGCAGAGCTTCGTGAAGATCGAAGGCGAGATGACGCTGCAATCGGCCAAGAATAGCGATACTGCCGCCGATCGTTTCGTGAGCCTCGACAAGATCATCGACGGTCAGAAAGAGCTTCTCGACCATGTCGACGAGGCTCTGGGCATAGTTGATCGCCTAACACTGCATGCCTCGCGCATGGAGAATGTTCGTGATGCTGCTTCGCGCGAACCCGTGATGGCGGATCTCAAGGATCTGCAGGTCGCAGCCGCGAAGATCTCCGCGCTCGGGCAGACCAATGCCACCATGCGTGATTTTGCCGCTCATGTGCAGCCGCTGATCGATGGCCTTACCAACGGTTCGGCCGACTTGTTGCAGACGGCAGCCGATTGGAAAACGACACGCGTCCAGTCCAACGCCCTGCTGGCCGATGCTATGACGTCGCTTCGCAGCTTTGTCGCGCAGGCACAGGAAATCGGCAAGGAAGACAGCGAGCGCTCGGCCAATGTCTCCGTGATCGCGATGATCCTCGGCACGCTGCTCGCCATCGTCGGCGGCCTGATGCTGGTGGAAACCCTGCGCGGACCGCTGAAGCGGGTGTCAGAGGTCATGACGCGGCTTGCGAGCGGCGATCTGGACGTGGCGATCGATGGACGCAATCGCGGCGACGAGATCGGCGACATGGTGCGCTCCGTCAGCGTCTTCCGCGATGCTGCGCTGGAAAACGTCCGGCTGGAGCGCGAAGCGGAGAGCGCCCGTGCTCTGTCAGCGGAAGAGGCCTCGCGCCGCGCCGCCGAGCGTGCCCGTATCGAGGCTGAACAGAAGCAGGCCCTGAACGCGCTGGCCGATGTTCTCTCAAAGCTTGCCGACGGCAACCTGGAAGAAAGCATGCGGGAAGACCTTTCGGCCGACTTCGTCGAAATGGCCTTCACCTACAATCACGCCATTGAGGCGCTGCGCGAAACGCTGACGGATGTTCGCTATACCGCTGAGGAGATCAAGGGCGGCACCGGCAACCTCGCCATGTCGGCTGATGATCTGGCGCGGCGCACGGAGCAACAGGCGGCCGCTCTCGAGGAAAGCTCACGGGCTCTCCATCGTCTGAGCGACGTTGTCCGCTCGACGGCAGACCGCGCACGGCAGACGGCGACTTCGGTCAACGAGACGCAGGCTTATGCGACCCAGTCCGGCGAAGTGGTTGCCAAGGCTGTCGGTGCCATGAGCGAGATCAATCGCTCGTCCGAAAAGATCGCCACCATTATCGGCGTCATCGACGAGATCGCTTTCCAAACCAATCTTCTTGCATTGAACGCAGGCGTCGAGGCGGCGCGTGCCGGCGAGGCGGGTCGTGGCTTTGCCGTGGTGGCACAGGAAGTGCGCGAGCTGGCGCAGCGCTGTGCCAATGCGGCAAAGGAAATCAAGGGGTTGATCTCGGCGAGCTCCACCCAGGTGCAGAACGGTGTCCGCCTGGTAGAGCAGACCGGCGCTGCGCTGGCGGAGATCATCAGCCACGTTACCGGCGTTCAGAGGCTCGTCTCGGACATTTCTTCTGCGACATCGGAACAGTCGACCGGCATCGAGGAAGTGACCCGTGCCGTCGCCGAAGTGGAATTGATTACCCAGCGGAATGCGGCAATGGTCGAGGAGAACAACGCCGAGATTCACGGTCTGCGTCAGCGCGTCGATACGCTTTCCGAGAAGATTGATCGGTTCCGCACAGGCGAGGGCGATGTGGGGTACGAAGACTACAATGCCACCGAGGCTCGCTATCGCGCTGCCTAAAGCTAAATATTAGAAAGTAAGCATAAGTATTTGAAAGCGTCGGGCCATTGGCCCGGCGCTTTTCATTTCTGGTTGTCATTTAATGGATTGAGCTATGGCGCGGCACTTGCCTTCAGGCTGAGGTCATAGCAATCCCGGGGATTTCCGGACCTGCTCTTCGCGCCAGCGCTGCCAACGGCGACGTAATTCGCCTGGGCGTAAGCCGATGGGTTCTTCGAGTATCTCGGCCCCAATGATCCGGTCGGTGCGGAAATGCCGGAAACCCTGTCGCAGTTCACACCAGGCGACCAAGAGACTGCTCGTCTCGGCATATCCGAGGATCACTGGCCACACGGTTCGCTCGGTCTCGTCGCTCGCCTCGGAGCTGTAGCGGAGCCGCAGTTTCACACCGTTGCGGATTGCCGATCTGAGCAGCGAGGCATCGACACGCTCTTCCGGCTTGCCGAAGGTCGGTCTTGCGCCGACGGTCGGCTCGAGGATGAAGAGACGCAGGCGCTCGGGGACGACGGCGGCGATCTTCGCGACCACATCGCGCGCCGCATTGGCAAGCGCCTTGTCGGAATGGCCAGCGACCCACTGCGCGCCCAGCACCACCGCCTCCAGTTCGTCGGGCGCCAACATCAGCGGCGGCATGTCGTAGCTGGTGGCGAGCACGTAGCCGAGCCCTGCTTCGCCTTCGATGGGAACCCGCTGGCCGATCAGGTCGGCGACGTCGCGATAAACAGTGCGCTTCGAAACTTCCAGTTCCGCTGCCAGCGCCTTGGCCGTCACAGGTCGGGTTGATCGGCGCAGAATCTGGATAATCTGAAACAGTCGGTCGGCACGGCGCATCGCATGGTTACTCCTGCTGACAGTATGGTGGCAGCAGGGCTGTGCGACAAGAGGGTCTTCGAAGCCGCAGAAGGCTTCGCCCTCCATCGAAAGGACTTGCTATGAAGCTCGCCTCCATCCGTCTCATTGCCGCTGATATCAATACCGTGGTTGCCTTTTATGAAATGGTGACCGGGTTCCAGGCCAAATGGCTCGCCCCGGTCTTTGCCGAGATCGAGACGTCGGGGGCGACATTGGCGATCGGCGCTGTCGAAACCGTGGCGCTTTGGAAAGAGGGCAGCGCCGAACCTGGCGCCAATCGCACCGCCTTTATCGAATTCCAGGTCGAGGATATCGATGCCGAATACGAACGACTGAAGGACAAGGTTTCGCTTGTTCAGGGGCTGAAGACGATGCCCTGGGGCAACAAGACCTTCCAGTTCCGCGATCCCGAGGGAACCGCGGTTTCGCTGTATATGCCGGCAACCGAAGAGGCTAAGAAGCGCTTTGCGGCTCGTTAGAGCCCTTTCGCTTTTCTTCGAATCGCGAAAGCGCTCTATCTCTTTGTTTTTACGCATTTCCGGACGGAAAACCGCTGCGCACTTTTCCTGGAAATGCTCTAGTGGCGCTTGCCTTGGGCCGGGCAGATCATCGACTCAAGTGGAGCGTTTCGCCATCGGCAGGGATCAGCAGGCGTGAGGGATCGATACCCGCCGCGTCTGCTGCCTGGCGAAGATCCTGCCGCGTGATCGTCGCGTGATCGAGCGCTTCCATATGAGTCGCGACGACGATTGCTTGCGGGGCAAGGCGGCTGACCGCGACCGTCTGCTCGGCATCCATGACGATCAGATCGCCGTCCCAGCGGGCGCCGCAGGAATGGGTGATGATGATGTCGGGCGAGACCTGCCCGATCGTGTCGGTGACCGGCGGGTAAAGTACGGTATCGCCAGCCCAATAGACAGTGGGTTCGCCTGCGGCCTCCAGCGTGAAGCCGATGACATGGCCCATTTTTTCGACAACCGGGCCGAGGCCATGGCTGCCTTGCCGCGGCGTGATCGTTATTCCCTGCCAGACCGTGGCCTCGAGCAGAGGCGTGACATCAGTGAATTCGGATTCGCGGATGGAGCTTTCGTCGCCGGGCTGGCAGAGGAGCGGCAGGGCTTTCGGGACGCGTTCCTTGGCCACCGTATCGAAGTGATCGGTATGCAGATGCGACACGATCACCAATTCCACTCCCTGGAGAATATGGTCGATGGAGCCGGGCAGTTCCGTCATCGGGTTGGGAGAGCGGCCGGTAAAGGACGGCAGGCTGTGGCGTGGCGCGAAATAGGGATCGATCAGCAGCACATGGTCGCCATAGTTGATCTTCAGCGTCGCGTTGCGAATGAGCTCAAGCTGCATCTGATTGTCTCGATGTTGATCAGCCGCCGGTGACGCTCATGTGGCGCGCGACAGCCGGGCGATTGTGAGTGCGATCGATGATGAAGTCGTGGCCTTTCGGCTTGCGGGTTATGGCTTCGTCAATCGCGGCGTAAAGGAGTGCGTCATCTTCGGTCGCGCGCAGAGCCGTGCGCAGGTCAGCCGCGTCGTTCTGTCCGAGACACATGTAAAGCGTGCCGGTGCAGGTGAGGCGTACGCGATTGCAGCTCTCGCAGAAATTATGCGTCATTGGCGTGATGAAGCCGAGCCGGCCGCCGGTTTCAGCTACCGTGACGTAGCGGGCCGGGCCGCCGGTCTTGTAGGGAATATCGCTTAGCGTGAACTGGCGCTCGAGATCGCTGCGCAGCTTGGAGAGCGGCAGATACTGATCCGTGCGGTCCTCTTCGATCTCGCCCATCGGCATCGTTTCGATGACGGTAAGGTCCATGCCTTTGCCGTGAGCAAAGCGCATCAGCTCGGGGATTTCCGTTTCGTTGAAATCCTTAAGGGCGACGGCGTTGAGTTTGATTTTCAGGCCGGCCCTTTGTGCGGCGTCGATGCCTTCCATCACCTTGGCGAAATCGCCCCAGCGTGTAATGGCCCGGAATTTGTCGGGGTCGAGCGTATCAAGCGAGACGTTGATACGCCGGACGCCGCAATCATAGAGCTCATCGGCATGGCGGGCGAGCTGTGAACCGTTCGTCGTCAGCGTCAATTCGTCGAGCGCGCCTTCCTGCACGCGCTTGCCGAGTTCGCGGACCAGAAACATGATATTCTTGCGCACCAGAGGTTCGCCACCGGTGAGCCTGATCTTGCGAACGCCCTTGGCGATGAAGGCGGAACAGAGCCGGTTGAGCTCTTCGAGCGTCAACAGATCCTTCTTCGGCAGGAAGGTCATGTGTTCCGCCATGCAATAGGTGCAGCGGAAATCGCAGCGATCGGTGACCGAAACACGCAGGTAGCTGACGGCTCTCCCGAAGGGGTCGATCATGGGGGACGCATCCGCCTGCAGCGCTGATGCGTTGCCTATGGTACCGACTATGCTGTTCACACGAACCTCCGTTACACTGCTAATGTGTGCATAGGCGATTGTTGCGTCAAGGCAAATGCATTTTGATTGCACTTGCGCGTGAACGAATGGCAGCATAATCCTCGAAACGAGCATTGAACGACATGGAAAAGCCGATGAGCGACGTCTGGCCGACAGAATTGAAGGTATCAAAGGACCGCCGCCATCTGGTGGTGAGCTTTGACGACGGCACGAGTTTCGATTTGCCGGCCGAGATGCTGCGGGTCTTGTCACCCTCCGCCGAAGTCCAGGGACACGGGCCGGGGCAGAAGGTCACCGTGCCGGGCAAGCGCAACGTCGGCATCATGTCGATGACGCCGACAGGCAATTATGCCGTGCGCATCGGCTTCGACGATATGCACGATACCGGCATTTTCACCTGGACCTATCTGCGCGAACTCGGCCAGAAGGGCCATGAACTTTTCGCGGCCTATGAAGCGGAATTGAAGGAAAAGGGTCTCACGCGCGACACGGCCGGAAGGTCTCACTGATATTGGCATCAACGACCTGAGAAGGGGCGCAGGCATGATCCTTGGGGGTAGGGAAAGCTGGCTTCGCGCCAA
The DNA here is from genome assembly GCF_001999485.2 of Rhizobium sp. P44RR-XXIV. Classification (NCBI taxonomy): domain Bacteria; kingdom Pseudomonadati; phylum Pseudomonadota; class Alphaproteobacteria; order Hyphomicrobiales; family Rhizobiaceae; genus Rhizobium; species Rhizobium sp. P44RR-XXIV. Next base: position 566,592 of record NZ_MPVZ02000028.1, read on the forward strand.
GGGCAGCAAGAACGAGAGCAAGGTCTCCTTCGTCGAGCTGTTTTTCGATCTGGTGTTCGTTTTTTCGATTTCACAGCTTGCCCACACCTTGGCGGAGCACTTCACGCTCTTGGGTGGCCTCGAAGCGATCATGCTGATCTTTGCCGTATGGTGGGTGTGGGTCTTTACCGCCTGGGTGACGAATTGGCTGGACCCGGATCGCATGCCGGTGCGCATCATGCTGTTCGTTCTGATGTTTGCCGGGCTTATTCTATCCGCCGCGATTCCCGAGGCTTTTGGCGAGAAGGCGATTTTCTTTGCCGGTGCCTATGTCTTCATGCAGGTTGGACGCTCCCTGTTTATGGTCTATGCCCTTAGGGACGTCAGCCCGGCCAATCACCGCAACTTCCTTCGCATCACTAGCTGGCTCGTATTCTCAGGGATCTTCTGGATTGCCGGCGCGCTTGTCGAAGACGAGATGCGGATAGGGCTTTGGTTGGCAGCGCTCGTCATCGAGTATTCAGGACCGGCCCTTGGGTTTCGGGTTCCGGGTCTAGGCAAGTCGACAACGGCGGATTGGGATGTATCCGGCGCGCATCTTGCCGAACGCTGCGCTTTGTTCATCATTATCTGCCTTGGCGAGGCCGTCCTTCAGGCAGGCAAGACCTTTGCCGAACAGCCGGTTACACCGTTGATCGTCGCTGTATTCATCACCGCTTTCGTCGGTACCGTGGCGCTGTGGTGGATATACTTCCAGTTCGGGCACGAGCGGGCGGCTCATCGCATCGAGCATGACGAGGTGCCCGGCAGTGTGGCGCGGCAGGCTTTCACCTATGCGCATATCCCAATTCTTGCCGGCATCATTCTGAGCGTTGTCGGAGATGAATTCCTGTTCGCGCATCCACACGAGCAGGCCGATCTGCATGCCGCCGCCGCCATTCTTGGCGGTCCGGCCGTGTTTCTGGTCGGAAACCTGTGGTTCAAGGGCGCAACGACCGGACGGCCACCGCTGTCGCATGCGGTCGGCCTTATCGGACTGGCCTTGCTGCTTCTTACCTTGCCGATGGTGGTGGTCTACCAGCTTGGCATTCTCGCGGCGGCAGTGCTCGTCGTCGTGGCGATCTGGGAGTTTGCTTCTCTGACACGGATTGTCCCGTCGGCGCGTTCGGCCGGGGATCATTGATCGCCGACCGTCTCCAGTGGTTCGCTCTCGTCCTGCATCAGCAGGCTGACGATTCGCTCCATATGCACGGTCATGAGTTCGCATTCTTCCACAGGCGCCTGTGACAACATGCGATCGATAAGCGCAGTCTGGATGGTCATGGCTTCCTCGGTGACGCGGCGGCCTGCCTCGGTCAAATAGAGGCGAAGAACGCGCTTGTCCTGCTTGTCGCCGCGGCGCTCGATCAAGCCGCGGCTCTCCATTTGCGGCAAGAGCATGCTCATGTTGGAGCGGCCGACCAGCAGCTTGCGGGCAAGTTCCTGCTGGGAAATGCCTTCGAAACGAAAGAGGTTGATGAGAATATCGAGATGCGGCGGCTTGATGTCGAGAGGCGCAAGGGCGCGTCCGAGCGATTGCTGCATCAGCTGGCAGGCGCGCGCCACGGCGATCCAGCTTCGAAAACGCGGATGGTCCCAGGGAAGGGATTGATTTTTGTTCATCGTTGTACTTTATTGTTCATAGTTGAACATTATTGGATTCCCACTATGCCATCCTTTGCGCTCAAGGTCACCCGGTCGAGCCTTTCCGGCCTCGGCAGGCTTTCGCCGAAGCTCGCCGGCAAGGCTGGTTTCAGGCTTTTCTGTCTGACGCCGTCGCGGCGGCCGCGTGGTGCCAAGGCCACGGCCGCCTATATGGAGGGCCGGGAACGTCTCGCGGTAGCAGAACAGTTCATGCTGCCCTTTCCGGGCGGACGCGCCATGGCCTATCGCTTCAACGGCGGCGCCAAGGGGCCGCGCAAGCGCTACCTCGTCGTCCATGGCTGGGGTTCCAGCAGCGAGTACATGTCCGAGCTGACGGCTTTTCTCGCCGGCACCGGGGCTGAGGTGATCTCGCTCGATCTTCCCGGACACGGCCGCTCCACCGGCCGCTTCCTCAATATACGCCTTGCGGTTTCGGCTATAGCAGCCGCGTCAGAGCGCTTCGGTGTCCTTGATGCCGCGATCGGGCATTCCTTCGGCGGTGCCTCGCTGGCGCTTGCCTCTGCGGGCTTCCTGCCGGGCATCAATTCTATCGACCCGAAGAAGCTGGTGCTGATCGGAGCGCCCAGTGCCATGGGATGGCTGTTCAAGGATTTCGGCCGCTTGATGCACCTTCAGCCGCAGACGCAACATGCGCTGGAGGCCGAGGTCGGGCGTGTGACGGGCAGGGCGCTTACCGCCTATGACGAGCGGCGCGCCATGCTCGATCCGGACCGGCCGGTTCTTGTCATCCATGCCGAGGACGACAAGGAAGTGAGTGCCGATCATGCTCGTGCCTATGCCGCGCAGGGAGAGCATGTTCGCCTCGTCTGGGCCAACGGCTTCGGCCATCGGCGCATCGTCAGTGCTGCGCCGGTATTCGAGGCGATCGATACCTTTCTTTCGGAAGCTGTCATTGCAGAAAAACCTCTCGAAACTGGCGATCGGACGGTGCTATCCTTTTATCGTCCCCCGGTTCGGCGTTCCTCATAACGAGGCGTGTGCTGCGCCGGATTGTTGGCAAGGCGCCGCAAAATGAACGCGAGGCAGCATGCGCATCGTTACTTCGGTCGAGGAATTGAGAGAACTTTACGGTAGCGTCGGCGAGGCGTCGATCACCAAGGTGACGACGGCGCTGACGCCGCTATACCGGCGAATGATCGAAGCTTCGCCGTTCATGGCATTGGCAACAGTGGGGCCAGAGGGGTTGGATTGTTCACCGCGCGGTGACCTTGGCGGCGTCGTCCGTGTCGCCGATGAACGGACGCTGCATCTTCCGGATTGGCGAGGCAATAATCGTGTCGACTCGCTTGAGAACATCGTGCGGGATTCACGCGTGGCGCTGATGTTCCTGGTTCCCGGATCGAATACGACGATGCGGCTCAACGGTCGCGCGGTGGTCTCCATCGAGCCGAGCCTGCTTGATGGTTTTGAGATGGATGGAAAGCACCCGCGCTGCGTTGTCGTGATCACGATCGATGAGGTGTATTTCCAGTGTGCACGCGCTGTCATGCGGGCCGAACTCTGGAATGCCGAGCGTTTCGCCGATCCGGTTAACCTGCCGACTCCAGGCATGATGCTAAAGGCAGCGAAGGGGGATTTCGATCAGGAAGCCTATGATCGGGAGTGGCCGGTGCGAGCCGCCAAGACTCTCTGGTAGATTGGGCGCTTCGATAAGCAGAACCGCCGGGCTGCCTGGGAAAGCTGCGCCGGCGGTTGGTTGGCTGCACTTCTAGTTCTTATAGATGAGCCAACTTTTGGTGAAGTCTTTCTGCATGCTTTCCTGATAGACATTCCAGCAGTTGCGACCGGCATTCTTGGCGCAATAAAGCGCGAGATCCGCCTTGTTATACAGTTCGCCGGAATCCGCGGTCTCCGATGCCATGCAGATGCCGAGCGAAATGGTAACAGGCCCGTAATCGACCCGTGTGCGCGAATTCTTGAACGGCGTCGTCTCCAGGGAGTGGCGAATGCGCTCGCAAACCGTTGTGACCTCCTCCGCCGTGACGCCTTCCATGATCAGCGCGAACTCTTCGCCGCCGACACGGGCGACGAAGACCTCGCGCCGAACGTTGGCCCGGATAATGGAGGCAACGGTGGCAAGGATCTTGTCGCCGACGGGATGGCCGTAGGTATCGTTGATCCTTTTGAAATGATCGATATCGGCCAGCACGAGCGCCGTCGTCGGGCGGGTCAGTTGATTGTCGAAAATGGAGATCAAGCGATCCTCGAAGGCGCGGCGGTTGGAAAGCCGCGTCAGAGCATCCGTATTGGCGATACGCTTGTATTCATCCAGTTCCTTGCGGACCTGATCCATTTCCTGGCTGTGCTGCACCACGTTCTCGACGATCTTTTCGCCCTGTGCCATCGTATCGCCGGTCGCCGCAGTCAACATGTCGATCGCGTTGCGCAACAGATCGGCGCTGTTATGGCTTCGGGAACTCATGCGCTCGCAGGTTTCGCCCAGAAGCCGATTGTAGCTCTCGAGCGTCGTCTGCTCCTGCTTCAATGCGCGCAGGACACCGTCCAACTCAACGGTCAGCCGGGCGTGGGCATCGTCGAAAACACGGCCCGCATGCTGTGGAAAATACTTGGCTCCGATCGTGTCCAATTCCTCCTGAGTCGCACTGTTGCCAAGGGCAGCCAGTTCGCGGGTCAGGGCAGGATTCGAACCGATATAGGCCTCGTAGAAAAGCTCGTAATTGCGCGGAATAGGTGCGATCCCCATGGATCGCATGGCGTAGGTGATCTGCCCTGCCACGTCGGGAATTTGCGCCTTTGGCGCAATCGCCGTACTCATCGGTGAGCTCCGTAACATGTATTGGTTGAACCCATTTTTTAGTTACACCAAGATTCTTTGAAAAATCTTAAGAAGATGATTATGAATAGATATTGATCACTAAAGTTTTATTCAAAAGTTTTACAATTAAAGCATGTTTTACATACGAAGGCGCCGTCGGCGCCTTCTTCAAAGTCGGCTAAGGGAACTGTCATCACCCCAGGTTGAGCTCCTGGAAGAAGTCATTTCCCTTGTCGTCTATGACGATGAAGGCCGGGAAATCTTCCACCTCGATCTTCCAGACAGCCTCCATGCCGAGTTCGGGATATTCGAGTACCTCGACCTTCTTAATGCAGTCTTGCGCAAGGCGGGCAGCCGGGCCGCCAATCGAGCCGAGATAGAAGCCGCGATATGTCTTGCAGGCTTCGCGCACTGCGCGTGAGCGGTTGCCCTTGGCGAGCATGATCATCGAGCCACCGAACGACTGAAACTGATCGACATAGCTGTCCATACGGCCCGCTGTCGTCGGTCCGAAGGAACCGGAGGCGTAGCCTGCCGGCGTCTTTGCCGGGCCGGCATAATAGACCGGATGGTTCTTCAGATAGTCGGGCATGCCTTCGCCTTTTTCCAGGCGCTCACGGATTTTCGCATGCGCCAGGTCGCGAGCCACGATGATCGTGCCGGTCAAGGACAGGCGCGTCTTGACCGGATGCTGCGACAGCTCGGCAAGGATTTCAGCCATCGGCCTGTTGAGGTCGATGCGAACCATCGATTCGGAAAGCTTGGCCTCGTCGATCTCAGGCATGTATTTCGACGGATCCGTTTCGAGCTGCTCGATAAAGATACCGTCGCGGGTTATCTTACCCTTGGCTTGACGGTCGGCGGAACAGGAAACGCCAAGTCCGATCGGCAGCGAGGCGCCGTGACGGGGCAGGCGGATGACGCGGACGTCGTGGCAGAAATACTTGCCACCGAACTGCGCGCCGACGCCGAGGCTCTGCGTCAGCTTGTGGATTTCCTTTTCCATTTCGATATCCCGGAAGGCATGCCCGCTTTCGGAGCCCTCCGTGGGAAGACAGTCGAGATATCGTGTCGAGGCGAGCTTGACGGTTTTCAGGTTCATCTCCGCCGAGGTTCCGCCGATGACGATGGCGAGATGATAGGGAGGACAGGCCGCCGTGCCGAGCGTCAGGATCTTCTCTTTCAGGAAATCCAGCATGCGGTCATGCGTCAGAAGCGACGGGGTGCCCTGGTAGAGAAAGGTCTTGTTGGCCGAACCGCCGCCCTTGGCGACGAAGAGGAACTCGTAGGCGTCGGTGCCTTCCTCATAAATATCGATCTGCGCCGGCAGGTTGTTCTTGGTGTTCTTTTCCTCGAACATCTTGATCGGCGCGAGCTGCGAATATCGCAGATTCTTCTTCTCGTAGGCGTCGAGCACGCCCTTGGCCAGCGCACTGCTGTCGCCGCCTTCGGTCCAGACGCGGCGGCCCTTCTTGCCCATGATGATCGCCGTGCCGGTGTCCTGGCACATGGGGAGCACGCCGCCGGCGGCGATATTGGCATTCTTCAGCAGATCATAGGCCACGAACCGATCGTTGTCGGTCGCCTCGGGATCATCGAGGATGGACGCCAATTGCTTCAGGTGGCCGGGCCGCAGCAGGTGATTGATATCGGCGAAAGCCGTCTCGGCGAGCAGGCGGATGCCTTCCGGATCGACAGTCAGGATGTCCTGACCCTTGAACGTGTCGACGGAAACATAATCGCCGGAAATCTTTCGATAGGGAGTGGCGTCTTCCCCGAGGGGAAATAGATCGTCAGCCATTTGGAAAACCTTTCAAGCCGGATGGCGGAGGAAGATATTTGGAAACGATCTAAATCCGGCTCGTCTCAAAAGCAATCGGCTGAAAAGCACCTCTGGATTTCAAGCGGTGGATTGTCAACGCGACGTAGACAATCGGTGCTGAAAGTCCCGACTTCAAGAAACGATTGGAAGGGCGCACATTTGATCTAACGAGGGCAGGGCGAATGGGCCTGGAGAGCCCGGAACCAGGGATTGAGATCATGGATATCTCCCACAATCAGCATCACCACATTTCGCCGCTGGCAGTTGCGGCGCTTATCGCGGGCATTGGCATTTTCGGTGCTATCCACGGCGGTTACCTGAAGCATGCGTTTCACAAGGAAATTTTGGCGAGCATCGATCCGGCGACCGTGATCACGGCGAGCGACATGGTTTCGCCGAAGCAGGAGAGAAGGGCTATTGTCCCCGGGACGCATAAGCCGGCCACGGTAGACGCCCGTTAGAAGCGGTCGATCAGGCAGGCACCCCGCAAATATCGGGAGATGCCTGCCCCTGTTCATTCAATCCTACTTCGGGCCGATCATCGTTTCCGGCCGGACGATCGCATCATACTCTTCCGACGACACCAATCCGCTCGCAAGAGCCTCTTCCTTCAGCGTCGTGCCGTTCTTATGCGCCGTCTTGGCGATCTTGGCGGCGCTATCGTAGCCGATCTTCGGCGCTAGCGCTGTCACCAGCATCAGCGAGCGTTCGAGGCCGGCCTTGATATTGTCTTCGCGGGCCTCGATGCCGACGACGCAATTGTCGGTGAAGGAGACGGCTGCGTCGCCGAGCAGTTGCACCGACTGCAGGAAATTGTAGGCCATCATCGGATTGTAGACGTTGAGCTCGAAGTGGCCCTGGCTGTCGGCGAAGGTCAGCGCGGCATTGTTGCCGAAGATATGGATGCAGACCTGCGTCATCGCCTCGCATTGAGTCGGGTTGACCTTGCCCGGCATGATCGACGAACCCGGTTCGTTTTCCGGCAGGGCCAGTTCGCCGAGGCCGGAGCGCGGGCCCGAACCGAGCAGGCGGATGTCATTGGCGATCTTGAAGAGCGCTGCCGCCGCGGCATTGATGGCGCCATGGCTGAAGACCATCGAATCATGCGCGGCGAGTGCCTCGAACTTGTTCGGCGCGGTGACAAAGGGCAGGCCTGTAATCTTGGCAATCTCATCCGCGACCTTTTCGGCAAAACCGATCGGCGCGTTGAGGCCGGTGCCGACTGCGGTTCCGCCCTGGGCGAGTTCGCAAAGACCAGGCAGCGTCAGTTCGATGCGCTTGATCGAAGAGGCGACCTGCGCTGCATAGCCGGAAAATTCCTGGCCGAGCGTCAGCGGCGTCGCATCCTGCGTATGGGTGCGGCCGATCTTGATGATATGGGCGAAATCCGCGACCTTCTTTTCCAGGGCTGCGTGCAGATGCCGCAGGGCAGGCAGCAGGTGATGGACGATCTGCTCGGCGCAGGCGATGTGCATGGCCGTCGGATAGGTATCGTTCGACGACTGGCTCATGTTGACGTGATCGTTCGGATGCACCGGCTTCTTCGAACCCATGACGCCGCCGAGCATTTCGATCGCCCGGTTCGAGATCACTTCATTGGCATTCATGTTCGACTGCGTACCGGAGCCCGTCTGCCACACGACAAGCGGAAAATGATCGTTGAGCTTGCCGTCGATGACTTCCTGCGCTGCTGCCTCGATGGTCTTGCCGAGCGCCGGGTCCAGCTGCCCAAGCTCGGCATTGGCGCGCGCGGCGGCCTGTTTGACGATGCCAAGGGCGCGTATGACCGATAGCGGCTGCTTTTCCCAACCGATCTTGAAATTACCGAGCGAGCGCTGCGCCTGCGCGCCCCAGTAACGGTCGCTGGCAACTTCGATGGGGCCAAAGGTATCGGTTTCGATGCGGGTGGAAGTCATGTTCCTGATCCTGCTTTCTATGGAAATAGATAGCAGCCATATAGGCCCGAATGATGCCCATGAAAACAGCAAAGCGGCATTTCATGATCGTAAAAATCATGTTTTGAATCCACCTGCGGGCGTGCCCTTTTTAACACGCTGCCCATATATTCTCGAAGATGAATTTTCCACGGCTTAAAAAGCTCGGGGAATTTCAATAAAAGATTAACCAATAATTTCATAATTTTGTGTGAATTGAATCACGGAAGACGTCTTCGCTTCGTAACGTGAAGTTGAGACACTGAACGAAAGGCGGGTCTCGCCGTTTTCATAGTAAAGGGTATACGATGTCTACGACATCGCGGCCCAGTTGAAACGGCGCCGTCTGGCTCGAAGTTATCGCACGATACAGGGACTGATTAGAGAATGAAACTTGCAGCCAAAGCCACATCATCCGTCCTGGCTCTTTCCTGTTGCCTGTCCACAATCGGCGCGACGTCCGCAAGCGCAATGACCCTAATGGATTTTATCCGTGGTGGGCAAGGACGTCAGCAGAGCACACAGGTATCGGCTCCGGTTCCCGTCAATCCGGCGCAGACGATGATTGATCCCAATCAGCCGGGGCAGGCAAAACAGCCGCTGCCGAAGGTCGATGCGCCGAAATATTATACCTACAAGGCGGATTCGATGCGTCTGGTGTCGACTGCGCATTTTGCCGACCCGGTGGTAACCGGCGCCGTTGCTGATGCGTCGCCCACGCCCGCGCCTGTTGACGCCGAGGTCCCGCAGCGCCGCTATCTGGCTGATGCGCGGGTCATGGCGACCAATGATGTCGCCAAGGCGATCGAGGCTTATTATGCGGATCAGACGAAGCCGCTGCTCTGGGTGGCAGATCATGCCATCAGCGACAAGGCCAAGGCCGCCATTGCCACTCTTGCCGATGCCGGTTCCGTCGGTCTCGACCCGGCAGATTACGCAGTAACGCCTCCGGCAGCGGATGCGGCTGACGTCGATCCCGTGTTGCGCGATCGGGCCCTCATGCAGTTCGAGCTGGCGCTTTCCACCAAGGTGCTGATGTTCGTCCAGGACACGATCCGTGGCCGTCTCGACCCGAACAAGATCTCCGGCTACCACGATTTCAAGCGCAAGGACGTCAATCTGACGGCCATGCTCGACGTTCTGCGCGCAAGCCCTGATGTCGCCGCCTATCTCAACAGCCGCAGCCCGTCCAACCAGCAGTTCATGCTGCTCAAGGCCGAGCTTGCCAAGCTGCGCGCGGAGTCCGGCGCCGGTGGCAGCGCCATTACCATTTCCTTGACCGGCACTCTGAAGCCGGGCGGCAGCTCGCCGGAAATGGCCAATATCGTCAAGGCAATCCAGCATCGTGGATCTGACGCGCTGAAGACGGCGCATGCCGACGTTCTCGCGTCCTATCTCGGCACGCCGGATTACACGCCCGACCTCGTGTCGCTGGTCGAAGACTTCCAGAAGGAAAAAGGCCTCACGTCGGATGGCGTCATTGGTCCGTCTTCCGTCCGCGCCATGGTCGGCGAGAACAATGACACGAAGATCCAGAAGCTGGTCATTGCCATGGAGCAGCTGCGCTGGCTGCCGGCCGAGCTTGGGCCGCGCTATGTGCTGATCAACCAGCCTGCTTTCATGGTCTATTACTACAACAACAACCAGGAACAGCTGTCGATGCGTGTCGTCGTCGGCGGCAAGCAGCACCAGACCTTCTTCTTCGAGAACCAGATCCAGACTGTCGAATTCAATCCGTTCTGGGGCGTTCCGCAGTCGATCATCATCAATGAGATGCTGCCGAAACTGCGGGCCGATCCGAATTATCTCGACCGCATGGGCTATCAGGTCGAAGTCGGCGGCCAGGCCGTGGCATCGTCCAGCGTCGATTGGTACGGCTCGACCAAGAACATCGCCGTGCGCCAGCCGCCGAGCAGCGACAATGCTCTCGGCGAGTTGAAGATCCTCTTCCCGAATTCTCATGCAATCTACATGCATGACACGCCGCAGAAGAGCTTCTTCAAGAAAGACATGCGTGCCCTCAGCCATGGCTGCGTCCGCATGGCCGATCCGCGCGCGATGGCTGCCGCCGTTCTGAATACTACGGTTGAAGACGTCGCCAAGCAGATCGCAGCCGGCCAGAACAAGGCTGTTGCCGTGCCGCAGAAGTTCCCGATCTACATCGCTTACTTCACTGCCTGGCCGAACAAGGACGGTGTCATCCAGTATTTCAACGACGTCTACGACCGCGACGCGGCAACGCAGAAGGCGCTGGATACGACCACCAAGTCGCGTACGGCTCAGATCTGAGTTTCGAAATAACGGAAAAACAAAGGGCGGCCGATTGGCCGCCCTTTTGCTATCGGTAACCTGTGAATCTCTCAGGCGGCGAGCATTCCATCGACGAGCTCGGGAGTGAGTTCATCGTAGTGATAGATGATGCGGGTTGGGCTCAGCGTTTCTATGCCGACATCGGAATAGCCGAAAGGGACGGCGATCGAGGGGACGCCGGCGTTCCGGGCAACGAGCATATCGTTCACGCTGTCGCCGACCATGATGGTGCGGGCGATGTCGCCTCCGGCGCGTTCGACAGTGCCGATGAGGTGTTCCGCATTCGGTTTGCGCACGGCGAAGGTATCGCCGCCGGTGATGGCTTCGAAATAATGTGTGAGATCGAGCTTATCGAGAAGCGTGCGCGCGAGGGATTCCATCTTGTTCGTGCAGACGGCGAGCTTGTAGCCCTTGCTCTTCAGCATGCTGAGTGCTGCCACGAGCCCAGGATAGGGCTGCGTGACGCCCGGCATCGTCTCCGAATAATGGCTGATGAAGCGCTGCATCAGGGCCGGCACTTCCTCTGGCGTCAGCGCATAGCCATGCAACTTGCAGGCCCGTTCGATCATGACTTGCGCACCGTAGCCGACGAGGTGGGTGATGTCGTCATAGGTGACCGGCGGCAGCTTGAGCGCCGCGATGGTGTGATTCAGGCTGACGATCAGATCTGCATGCGTGTCCAGCAGCGTGCCATCGAGATCGAATACGACAAGGGGAGATGTCACGAGGAATAGGCCTTTGCAGAGGAAGAAATAGAGCGTCTTTCGGAGTTAGAAGATCACGCGGGCAATTGCAACCGAAGGCCCGGCAAGCTTCGGCAAAGAGGCGCGGGGATTTCTATCTTGTGCCGTTATTTTGGCTTTCGTTTGGCTGGAGAGCCGTGTAAACAGCAGACCAACGTAACAACGGGAGCAGGTGGCGCATGGACGCCCGCCAGATGAAGATTGAGGCTGCGAGGGCGGCCCTGACCTATGTCGAGAGCGGCATGCGGCTTGGGATCGGCACAGGCAGCACGGCGGAGGAGTTCGTTCGGCTGCTCGCTGAAAAAGTCGCATCTGGTCTCTCGATTGAAGGCGTTCCGACCTCGGAGCGGACAGCAAAGCTCTGCAACGAGCTTGGCGTGCCGCTGAAGTCGCTGGACGAGCTTCCTGCGCTGGATCTCACTATTGACGGTGCCGACGAACTGGACGGCGCGCTCACCCTGATCAAGGGCGGCGGCGGCGCGCTGCTGCGTGAAAAGATCGTCGCGGCCTCTTCGGCCCGCATGATCGTGATTGCCGATGAAAGCAAGCTCGTTCAGACGCTTGGCGCGTTTCCGCTGCCGATCGAAGTCAATCCTTTCGGCCTTGCTTCGACGCGCATTCTCATCGAGAAGGCGGCGTCGCGTCTCAACCTGTCCGGCGCTCTCAATCTGCGTCTCTCGGGAGACAAGACCTTTGTCACCGACGGTGGACACTTTATCATTGATGCATCTTTCGGCCGCATTCCTGATGCAGAGGCGCTGTCGACGGAGCTGCATTCGATTCCCGGCGTTGTCGAACACGGGCTCTTTATCAATATGGCGACATTAGCGATCATCGCCGGCCCCGCCGGTGCGCGTACGTTGCGGGCGAACAATACATAGGAGCACTCATCTCATGATCAAATTTGCGGGTCTTGGCCGTTTTGCCGCTGCAACCATTCTTCTTTCCGGCATTGCGTTCGGCTCTGTCAGCGCTCAGGAAGTGTCCGAGGATCAGATCAAGGCTGCGCGCGCCGCGATCAACGCACTCGGCATCACCAATCAGTTCGACAACATCCTGCCGAATCTCGCTGAGCAGCTGAAGAGCACGATGATCCAGGCCAACCCGAACTTCGGCGATGCGATCAATTCGACGGTTGACGCCACCGCTCTGGCGCTCGCGCCGCGCCGCGCCGATCTGGAGCGCGAAGCTGCCGTGACCTATGCCAAGGCGTTTTCGGCCGACGAGCTCAAGGCAATCGCCGATTTCTACAATTCGACGGCTGGCAAGAAGCTTCTGAAGGACGGTCCGCTGGCAACCCGCGAACTCTACAAGGCTGCTGACATCTGGAGCCAGGGCATTTCGCGCGATCTCGCCAATCAGAGCAATGATGCCTTGCAGAAGGTCGTCAAGCAGCCGGTTGCCGCACCTGATGCAGGCGCGCCCGCGCAGCCTGCGGCCAAGCCGTAAGCTGCAGTTTTCGCAAGGTCGTTCTCGAAGCGGAATTTCACGTTTTCAGGATGATTGGCAAGCAGTCGCAAATTCAAAGCCCGGACACCATTCCGGGCTTTTCTTTTTGTGTCGTGACTTCCTATATGAATGCCAACCCCCATTGGCGCTTCGCGCGCGTTTTGATGTTTACAGGAGCCACCCATGCCTTCGTTTGATTTCGACCTTTTCGTGATTGGCGGCGGTTCGGGCGGCGTGCGCAGCGCCCGCGTGGCTGCATCGCTCGGCAAGAAGGTCGGCATTGCCGAGGAATATCGCTATGGCGGCACCTGCGTCATTCGCGGCTGCGTGCCGAAGAAGCTGTTCGTCTATGCGTCGCAATACAGCGAGCATTTCGAGGACGCGGCTGGCTACGGCTGGACGGTCGGCGAGAGCAGCTTCGACTGGAAGAAGCTGATCGCGGCTAAAGACAAGGAAATTGCTCGCCTGGAGGGGCTCTATCGCAAGGGGCTCGATAACGCCAAGGCCGAGATCTTCGATACCCGCGCCGAACTGGTGGATGCTCACACGGTCAAGCTGTTGAAAACCGGTCAGACGGTGACGGCTGAAACCATCGTTATTGCGACGGGTGGCAGGCCGAACCTGCATACGGCGCTGCCCGGCCACGAGCTTTGCATCTCTTCGAACGAAGCCTTCCATCTGGAGGAACTGCCGAAATCGATTCTGATTGCCGGCGGCGGCTATATCGCCGTCGAATTCGCCAATATCTTCCATGGGCTCGGCGTCGAGACGACGCTGATCTATCGCGGCGCCGAGATCCTCTCGCGCTTCGACCAGGATCTGCGCAAGGGCCTGCATGAGGCGATGGAAGAGAAGGGCATTCGCATTCTCTGCCATGACATAATCGAGAGCGTGGAGAAGGCGGAGAATGGGCTTAATGTCCGCACGAAGAACGACAAGAGCATGACCGTTGATACGGTCATGCTGGCGCTGGGCCGTACGCCGAATACGGAAAGTCTCGGCCTTGAGGCTGCCGGCGTTGCGATCAACGAGCAGGGTGCTGTTGTCGTTGATGAGTATTCGCGCACGTCCGTGCCGAATATCTACGCCCTTGGCGACGTCACCGATCGGGTACAACTGACGCCCGTGGCGATCCACGAAGCCATGTGCTTCATCGAGACCGTCTATAAGAACAATCCGACGCGGCCGGATCATCAGTTGATCGCGACGGCGGTGTTCTCGCAACCGGAGATCGGCACCGTCGGCCTCAGCGAAGAGGATGCGGCCAAGCGTTATCCGGAGCTCGAAGTCTATCGTGCCCAGTTCCGGCCGATGAAGGCGACGCTTTCGGGCCGAACCGAGAAGATGATCATGAAGCTGATCGTCAATGCCGCCGACCGCAAGGTGATCGGCGCTCACATTCTCGGCCACGATGCCGGCGAGATGGCGCAGCTGCTGGGGATACCCATCAAGGCAGGCTGCACGAAGGACGATTTCGATCGCACCATGGCTGTCCACCCGACAGCGTCGGAAGAACTGGTGACGATGTATTCGCCGAGCTACCGCATCCGCAATGGCGAGCGCGTGTAACACCACGCTCTGGTGCAGTTATCGCCTGCGCCATAAAAGATCAGCACAGTAGTTTGCCCGCCTTTGCAAGCGGGCGGCAAAGGTTTATAAGCGCGCGTTATTTACGACGACGGGACGCCCGGCAACGATCGGGCGCACAAGCAGGTGAGTGAGATGGCACAGAATTGGACACCCAGCAGTTGGCGGCAGAAACCGATCCAGCAGGTGCCGGATTTTCCGGATAAGGCAGCGCTTGCAGACACGGAAGCACAGCTTGCAAGCTATCCGCCGCTGGTTTTTGCCGGTGAAGCCCGCCGTCTGAAGGCCCATCTTGCCAATGTCGCCGAAGGCAATGGTTTCCTGCTGCAGGGCGGTGATTGCGCCGAAAGCTTCGCGGAACATGGCGCAGACAACATCCGCGACTTCTTCCGCGCCTTCCTGCAGATGGCTGTCGTTCTGACCTTTGGTGCGCAGCTGCCGGTGGTGAAGGTTGGTCGTATCGCCGGCCAGTTCGCCAAGCCGCGGTCTTCGAACATCGAGACGCTGAATGGTGTGTCCCTGCCGAGCTATCGCGGCGACATCATCAACGGCATCGACTTCAACGAAGAGTCGCGCATCCCCAATCCGGAACGTCAGATGATGGCTTATCGTCAGTCTGCCGCGACGCTCAACCTGCTGCGCGCTTTCGCCATGGGCGGCTATGCCAACCTCGAAAACGTGCAGAAGTGGATGCTCGGCTTCGTCAAGGACAGCCCGCAGGGCGAGCGCTACCGCAAGCTTGCCGATCGCATCGGCGAGACCATGGATTTCATGCGTGCGATCGGCATCACCGCCGAGAGCAATGCGAGCCTGCGCGAAACCGACTTCTTCACCAGCCACGAGGCGCTGCTTCTGGGCTATGAAGAGGCCTTCACCCGTGTCGACTCCACGACCGGCGACTGGTACGCGACCTCGGGCCACATGCTCTGGATCGGCGACCGTACGCGCCAGGCCGACCATGCGCATGTTGAGTATTTCCGCGGCATCAAGAACCCGATCGGTTTGAAATGCGGTCCTTCGCTGCAGGCGGATGATCTGCTCAACCTGATCGATATCCTCAACCCGCAGAATGAAGCAGGTCGTCTGACGCTGATCTGCCGTTTCGGCCACGACAAGGTTGCCGACAACCTGCCGCGCCTCATCCGCGCTGTCGAGAAGGAAGGCCGCAAGGTCGTCTGGTCTTGCGATCCGATGCATGGCAACACGATCACGCTCAACAACTACAAGACCCGTCCGTTCGAGCGCATCCTGTCGGAAGTCGAAAGCTTCTTCCAGATCCATCGTGCCGAAGGCACGCATCCGGGCGGCATCCACATCGAGATGACCGGCAAGGACGTGACCGAATGCACGGGCGGCGCCCGCGCTGTCGGTGCCGAGGACCTGCAGGATCGCTATCACACCCATTGCGACCCGCGCCTCAATGCCGACCAGGCACTCGAGCTCGCCTTCCTGCTCGCCGAGCGGATGAAGGGCGGCCGCGACGAGAAGCGTCTGCGCGCCCACGGCTGATTGAAATCAGCTTTGTGAATTATCAGACGGGCCGGCGATAAGCTGGCCCGTTTGCGTTTATGGCGGACGGATCAATCCGGCTGAAAGGCGCTTCATTTCTTTGAATTTGACCCAGATGTCATTCTCGGAAAAGCTCCCTCAAAAAAGGGGAGCGATCATGAGCGACGAACATTCCGGAGCCTGCCTTTGCGGCGGCGTACGTTTCAAGACACGCGGCGAACTGCGGGAGGTTGTGGCCTGCCATTGTTCGCAATGCCGCAAGCAGACCGGGCTCTATTACGCAGCCACCAACGTGCCGATCGCCAACCTTGTCATCGAGGGAGAAGAGGCGATCACCTGGTATCGCGCCAGCACATTTGCTCGCCGCGGTTTCTGCAAGACCTGCGGCTCGGCATTGTTCTGGGCGGCTGACGGTGCCGAGGAAATCTCGATCATGGCCGGGCTCTTCGACCAGCCCACCGGCGTCGAGATTTCCTATCATATCTATTGTGCCGACAAGGGTGACTATTACCAGATCACCGACGGGTTGCCGCAGTACAGACAGGGACGACCGGGACTGCTGACGGCGGGACCCTCGGACTAATCACTAGGCTCCGTTTCTCTCCGCAACCAGCCTGCTCAGCTTGGCGATTTCCTCTTTGACCGCGGAAAGCTCTGCCAGCACCTGCATATCGATCTTCTGGTGCAGCGACAGGACTTCGAGCTCGGCCTTGAGATTGACCTCATAGTCCTTGGCGGCTTCGAAGCGATCGCGTTCGGTCTGGCGGTTCTGCGACATCATGATGATCGGAGCCTGAATGGCGGCGACCATGGAGAGGACGAGGTTGAGGAAGATGAAGGGGTAGGGATCAAAGGCTCGGGTGAGGAGAATGACGGTATTGACGACGCACCAGAAGACCAGGAACAGCAAGAAGCCGACGATGAACGACCAGGAGCCACCGACGCGGGCGATGCTGTCAGCGAGGCGTTCGCCGTAGGATGCATTGGCAGAAAAGGCCGCGTTGATATCGGTCGAAACAATCTTGCGCTCATGCGCTTTCTTCAGCACGCGCTTTTCGGTCTCGCCGAGTTGGTCTGTCGTCTTGTCGAAATGCATATGGACGAAATTAGGCAGATTATACATCGGGACACTCCGGGGGGCTTGGTCGCTTTTCAATGCCAAGTATTCGACTGCTCAACCAAAAAGCAACGCGAAAAAGCCGGCACTGTGATGGTGTGAGCCAAGCCTTGCCTATGGTACCGGGGAGCCTGATAGAACCTACGGTTTATACGTCACAGCGCCGTCAACTACCGTCCCTAGGATGCCTGTGCTAAGGTCATTCGACAGGCAAGTTTAGCGAACGCCTGCGGGAGCGTTCTTCGAAGCGCCTGCTTTCAGACCTTTGGTCCAACCACATCATCTAAAATAATTGGGAGATACGGATTATGCCGAATAAACCAACGATTATCTTAGTGCATGGTTTTTGGGGTGGCGCAGCTCACTGGAGCAAGGTCATCGTCGGGTTGGTGGCGAAGGGCTATCAATCCCTCCATGCGGTCGAAAATCCACTGACGTCGCTTGCCGACGATGCCGAGCGAACCCGCAAGATGATCGCGCAGCAAGATGGACCGGTATTGCTGGTCGGCCACTCCTATGGTGGCGCCGTGATCACCGAAGCCGGCGACCAGCCGAATGTGGTCGGGCTTGTCTACATTGCAGCCTTTGCTCCCGATGCTGGCGAGAGCCCCGGCGGCATAACCGCGAACCGTCCGCCGGTGGCCGCGGCAAACCTTGCCCCCGACAGCGACGGTTATCTCTGGGTGAAACAGGATAAATTCCACGAGAGTTTCTGCCAGGATCTGACCGCGGACGAGGCGCTGGTGATGGCGGTGACGCAGAAGGCGCCTCTTGCCAGCACCTTTGGAAACAATATCACTGCGCCGGCATGGAAGAAGAAGCCATCCTGGTATCAGATTTCCAGTCAGGACCGGATGATTTCTCCGGAAAACGAGCGGTGGATGGCCGAACGGCTGGGCGCCAGGAAGATTATCACGCTGGACGCCGGCCATGCGTCGCTTGCTTCCAAGCCGGTGGAAGTCGTGGCACTCATTGACGAGGCTGCTGTCGCGACCGCCGGCTAATGGTTTGAAGGACGTGTCTGGAGTTGCCGGCGCCGCCTGCGCTCCAGACATGCGTCATGTTGCATTGAGCCGCTGAAATTTAAGCTCGATCCGCTAGCTGCCCTGCGTAATCAATGAACTATGCGACGGGAAGAAGCGCTCCAGCCCATATTCGCGTCCGAACATCACGTCATGTTGCAGATAGCGGTAGTCCCGTATCATCGGATCGATAGCCCCCTCATTGCGTGACCAGTCGGGGAATGTCTGGTTTTCGCGGGTTGCGAGCTGATAGCGGTCGACGATGTCGTATTTCTTCTGCACGCGTCCGAGAAAGCCGGTATAGAACGGATGCTCGTATCCAGCTGTTTTCAGTACCTGATAGGGCAGTTGCGACGGGCTGATGGTGCCGATATCCTTGCGCACGCCCTTCTTGCTCGACCAGATGACCAGCGGTGTTTCATGCTCCTGCTTCATGATGTCGAGTGGAGCCTTGCGGGTCGCAACCTGCTGCGGCATGTAGCCAGTGTTCGGATAGACGCCGCCGAGCGGCGGCAGATGATCGCCCCAGAGGACAATGATGGTTTCGCGGTCGCGCTTTTCAGCCCAATCCATCAGCATTTTCAAACTGTCGTCGGCTTCGCGAACGCCCTGTGCATAGGTGCCAAGCGTTTCCCGGTCGTCGTCATTCAGATTGCCGGCAATATTTACCGTGTTCTGGGCGTAGCGGTTGGCTTCATAAGGGCCATGTCCCTGAAGGGTGACGGCGAAAAAGAAGAACGGCTTTTCGGCCCCATCCCCCTCGCGCATGATCTCCTTCAACAGGGAGTCATCGGAAGCGAACATGCCGCGCTTTTCCATTGCCGGCAGCGTTTCCTCGGTGTGGAATTCCTCAAAGCCGAAAGCTCTATAGACTTCGTTACGGTTCCAGAACCAGCCGCTGAACGGATGGAGCGCGCGGGCCGCGTAGCCTTCTGCCCGGAAGAAGGTCGCCAGCGAGGGCATGGGGCGGCGGACATATTGCTGATAGGGAATGCTGCCATAGGGCAGGAAGGCGTTGGAAAAGCCGGTCAGCGCCTCGAATTCCACATTGGCCGTCATGCCGCCGAACTCGGGCGAAAAGACATTGCCTGATTGTCGGGCACGGATCGTCGGCATCGGGTCGGGCGTGAAGCTGACATTGGAAAGTCGCGTTGGATCCCACAGGGATTCGCTCATCAGCATGATGACATCAGGCTTCTGGCGCGGGCCGGAAAGATAGCCATAGTTTCGTGCCGGTATCGCATCGATCGCGTCCGGCCCGTAACCCGCCGGAGATTTGACGTCTGCCATCGGCAGGTTCAGCGAGAAGGCGATGACGAAGCCGTTATAGGTGTAGTTTTCCTTCTGATCCCAGACGATCGGGATGATACGCAGCTTTTCGCGGATGAAGGAATATTGCGTCGGGTCCATCTGCGAGATGAAGACCGCAGCCAGTGGCAGACAAACCGACAGCCGGACTACCCGAGCCTTTCGGGACAAGGTAGCAGCATGCCGCCAGGCGTGGCGCCACAGAAAAGCAAGCGCTGCCAGCGCCGCGACAAGACCAATGACGAGCGCTGCTGCGGTCCACGGACGATCACGCACCATGACCGGCAGTAATTCCATGATCTGCCGCGCAAACAGGAAATCCGAAGGATAAAGCGGGTCGGACAGATAGTTCTGTTTTTGGCTCGAGATGAAGGCGGGAACCAGTAGAAGGGGCGCGACGATCAGGACGGATAGATGGGCCCGGCCGAAGATCGCGTCGGCCATCAGCATCATCAGCATGACGATGCCAATGGTGGTGAAGCCGGGGCGGGAAGGAGAAAACACATATGGCAGCACGGGCGAGAATTCGCCGCGTGCGATCCATTCGACGCCGAGGACCAGCAGTAGCGCCAGCAGCATGGTCAGACCAAGGCTCAGAAGCTGGCGCAGGACATTTGATTGTTGCCTTGCTGCGCCGATTTTCTGGAAAAAAGCGAGCCTGCCCGCCAAGGCGGAACCAATGACCAGATCGACCAAGGGTTTCTCCGAATGCTAAAATATTCATATAATTGTCATGCTTCTGTCATGAATGCCGGATGAACCGCAAGGCAAGCTTGATACTTTTCCGGGTAAAAATACCGCCTATGCGCGTAGTGCGATCTTTGATGCCCAGAGGCGAACGAAGGCGGTTGCGGAAGCAAGAGGCCATCGCTAAATGTATGGCATGACAGAGCAAAGCCCGATCACTCACACCATCCGCATCGCCGTCGCGCAGCTCAATCCGACGGTCGGCGACATCTCCGGCAATCTTGCCAAGGCACGCGAGGCGCGGGCCGAGGCGGCGCGCGAGGGTGCGCAGCTCCTGATGCTGACGGAACTGTTCATTTCCGGCTATCCGCCGGAGGATTTGGTCCTGAAGCCAGCCTTCATCCGTGCGTGCTGGAAAGCGGTTGAAAGCCTGGCCGCCGATACCGCCGACGGCGGGCCGGGTGTCATCGTCGGTGTTCCAAGGCAGGATGACACCGGCCGCTACAACTCGGTGGCCGTGCTCGATGGTGGCAAGGTCATTTTCGTCAGAGACAAGGTCGACTTGCCGAACTATGGCGAATTCGACGAAAAGCGAGTTTTCGACGAAGGCACCATCTCAGGTCCCGTCAATTTCCGCGGCGTCCGCATCGGCATACCGATTTGCGAGGAGATCTGGAACGATCTCGGTATCTGCGAAACGCTGGCCGAGGCCGGTGCGGAAATCCTGCTGGTTCCGAACGGTTCGCCTTATTACCGTGGCAAGGTCGATGTCCGCCACCAGGTCGCGTTGCGGCAGGTAATCGAGTCAGGCTTGCCGCTCATTTTTGCTGCGCAGGTTGGCGGTCAGGACGAACTGGTTTTCGACGGCGCGAGCTTCGGTTTCAATGCGGACAAGACGCTGGCCTTCCAGATGAGCCAGTTCGAGACCGCGTTGGCAGTGACGACATGGAAGAAGAACGGTGACGTCTGGCACTGCGCCGAAGGACCGATGGCGCATATTCCGGAAGGCGAGGAGGCCGATTATCGCGCCTGCCTGCTGGGCTTCCGTGACTATGTCAACAAGAACGGCTTCAAGTCCGTCGTGCTCGGCCTGTCTGGCGGCATCGACTCGGCGATCTGTGCGGCAATTGCGGTCGATGCGCTTGGAGAGGAGCGTGTGCGAACGGTCATGCTGCCCTATCGCTATACCTCCGAGGACTCGCTGAAGGATGCGGCCGATTGCGCCAAGGCGCTCGGCTGCCGTTACGATATCGTGCCGATCGAGGAGCCCGTCGGCGGCTTTACCTCCGCTTTGTCCGATCTGTTCGAAGGCACCGAGAGCGGCATCACCGAAGAAAACCTGCAGAGCCGCGCCCGCGGGACCATTCTGATGGCGATCTCCAACAAGTTCGGCTCGATGGTCGTGACGACCGGCAACAAGTCGGAAATGTCGGTTGGATATGCCACGCTCTATGGCGACATGAACGGCGGCTTCAACCCGATCAAGGACCTCTACAAGATGCAGGTCTATGCGTTGTCACGCTGGCGCAACCTGCATGTGCCGCCGGGCGCGCTTGGCCCCTCGGGTGAGGTGATCCCTTACAATATCATCGACAAGGCGCCGTCGGCCGAACTCAGGCCGAACCAGACGGACCAGGATTCGCTTCCGCCCTATCCGGCGCTCGACGATATCCTGGAATGCCTGGTGGAAAAGGAAATGTCGGTCGAGGAGATCGTTGCGCGCGGGCACGACGTCACGACGGTGCATCGTATCGAGCATCTGCTCTATCTCGCCGAATACAAGCGCCGCCAGTCGGCGCCGGGCGTGAAGATCACCAAGAAGAATTTCGGCCGTGACCGCCGCTATCCGATCACCAATCGGTTCCGCGATCGCTGATCGCGACACCCGGCGACAAGGGAACGAAGAATGCGCAGCTCGGTCGAGATCTACAATATTCGCACGGGAGCGAACCGGATTGTCTGGCAGACGGACCAGCTGATCGAGGCGCCGAACTATTCGCCTGACGGACGCTATTTGCTGTTGAACGGCGATGGGCTGCTTTACCGATTGCCGCTGGATGGTAACGGTGTGTTCGCTCGCGTCGATACCGGTTTTGCCCGAATGTGCAACAACGATCACGGGATTTCTCCGGATGGATCGTTGATCGCGATTTCCGACAAGACCGAGCACGGCAAATCCTGCATCTATGTCCTGCCGGCCGAAGGCGGCACGCCACGCCAGGTGACGAGCAACCTGCCATCCTATTGGCATGGTTGGTCGCCCGATGGGCAGCGTTTTTCCTATTGCGGCATTCGCAACGATGTCTTCGATATCTACACGATCGCGATCGATGGCGGCGAAGAGACACGGCTGACGCACGGCGAGGGCCGCAATGACGGACCGGACTTTTCCGCTAACGGGCAGTGGATCTATTTCAATTCCAGCCGTACCGGGCTGATGCAGATCTGGCGCATCCATCCCGACGGGACAGGCTTGCAGCAAGTGACCAACGATAATTACGGCAACTGGTTCGCCCATCCATCTCCCAAGAATGACAAGGTCGTTTTGATCTCCTACGATCCCGATGTCTTCGACCATCCGCGCGATCTCAACGTTCGGATGCGGTTGATGGATATGGATGGCGGCAATCTCACGACGCTATTCGAGCTTTTCGGTGGGCAGGGCAGCATCAATGTGCCGAACTGGTCACCGAATGGTGACGAGTTCGCCTACGTCCGTTACGAGCCCGTTTGACCCCTCTGGACAGATCGCAACCGCCGCGATAGATGTGGCTCGTTCTCAGGGCGCATCCGATCCGCGGGAAGGGCAAGGCCCACCTGATACGTAGAATATGAGACTGCCACACCTCTTTTCAGTCTGTGGGCGCGGATACCGGACGTAAATGGAAGGAGGTCTATCGTGACCACGCGCTCTTTGGCGAGCACCGCCACACTCGATTCCCTGAAAAAGCAGGCGAAGGCTTTCCTCAAGGCCGTTCAATCCGGAGACGCTTCGGCGCGAAGCCGCGTCGAGCCGTATTTCCCTGATAGTGCCGGCGTCGGGCTTCAGGACATACAGCTTGTGCTGGCCCGTGAGTTCGGCTTTTCCAGCTGGACGAAGCTCAAGGCCCATCTGGAGACCGGCGACCGCAAGCAGGTTCCGCGAGATCAGCTCGCCAACCGCTTCCTCTCGCTCGCAACGGTTTCGTATTTCGGCAGTATTGCTGCTGATCCGGCTCGGTTCGATGAGGCCTTGCAGCTGCTGGAGGCAAATCCGGAGATTGCCGGCGAGAATATCCATATCGCTGCCGTGCTCGGTGATGTCACCGGTGTGAGCCGCTGGCTCGATCGTCAACCGCAGCTTCTCGACCGCAAGGGTGGCCCTTACGACTGGTCACCGCTTATGTATGCGGCCTATGCCCGCTTGCGAGGCCGCTCCAGCCTGCCGGCCGCCGAAGAACTCATCAGGCGCGGCGCCGACGTGAATGCCTTCTTTCTCGATGGTGGCCAGTATCGTTTCACGGTCCTGACCGGCGTCTTCGGGGAGGGAGAAGCGGGAAAGGATCGCCAGCCGTCGCATCCGGAATGCGAGGCCTTTGCACGGTTGTTGCTTGAGGCCGGCGCCGAAGCCAATGACAGCCAGGCGCTCTACAACCGGATGTTCGAGCCGGACAATACTTGCCTGAGCCTGCTGCTGGAATACGGTCTTTCGGCTGACGCCAAGAACAATTGGCTGGTGCGTGAAGACGGAAAACTCGTCGCAAATTCGCAGACCGTGTTCGACTATCAATCGGCCTGGGCGCTGGAGCACCGTATGGCCCCGCGCGTTCGGTTGCTGGTGGAGCATGGGGCTGATGTCGGCAGACCCGTCAACGGCAGAACGCCCTATGAATGGGCGCGGCTTGGTGGCGACAGCGAACTGGCAGCCTATCTTGTGCAGAAGGGCGCAATTGCGGTTCGCCTGAAGCCCGAGGATTGGGCTTACGTCCAGGTGAAGACCGGCGACATTGACGCGGAGCAAATCAGGAGAGTTTTCCAGCAGACGCCAGGTGGGAGCGATCTCGATATAGCGGCGGCGATGCAGAGGGCTCATCCCGCCATGCTGCACGACGCTGCCGGCGATAATGATCTGGAAGCCGTCCGCCGAATGCTGGAGCTCGGTCTCGACGTCAATGCGATGACCAGCCGTACTCCGTTGCATGAGGCTGCGCTTCACGGCCATATCGAAATGGCGAAATTGCTGATCGAGCATGGAGCAGAGACCACCATTCGCGATCCGCATTTCTATGCGCCGGCGATTGGCTGGGCCGAATATAATGGAGAATCAGAGACGGTCGAATTTCTGAAAGCCTATCCGCTCGATATTTTCGCGGCTGCGGCTTTTGGCCAATTGGAACAGCTGAGAGATCTTCTCGGCAGACATTCGGAACAGCTGGATATTCGCTTCGGCGATTTCCGCCCGAGTGGGCAGCCCAGTGTCGATCGTGACTGGATGACGCCTCTCGGCTTTGCGATTGCCAATCGGCGTACGGATGCGGTGCGCCTCTTGCTCGAGCATGGGGCGGACCGTTCGATCAGGGACGCGACCGGAAGATCCTATCGGGACCTTGCGCAGGATATGGGAGACGAAGTTATCATCGCCGCGCTAAGGCTGCCTATTGCATAGGCTGTGGTCCGGCCTCTTTCGGATGTTTGAGGTCGATATCGCCATGGTCGGTCGCAAGGAATTGCGGCCCGACCTGACGCACCTTGTTGGCTGAGGGATCGTAGGGCCGATCGGGCGGGAATTTTTGCGGCTCGGCCTGCGTCACCACCGGTGCCTTCGGTGCAGGTGACTGCTTCTGTTGCAGGCTGGAATCTTTCTGCAGCCTCGGTGTCTCGATGACTGTGATCGAACTATCGGGTTGCGCCAGGGACTGCTGTTCCGGCGCATAGGCATCGAGCTTCGTCCGGGTGTCGATAACGACATCCGGCGTTGCCGAAGCCGGGAGGCTGCAGCCATTCCTCTGCATCGTATCCAGCAGTTGCCGGCGTTGAAGGCCGGCTGCATCGATGCGGCCGACACTGTCTTCGCGCTGATTCATCAGCAGGCCGAGATCGTGCCGCATCCCGTCGAGCGAGCTTCTCATATCATCGCAAATGCCCGAATTATCCTCGCCGAAAATGACGATGCCGCTGTCTTCGACGCAGCCCTGATTACGCAGGTCGCTCATCACGCGGCGAATCATCATATTCTGCTGAACGATTGCGCGTGAAAGCTGGCGCGTTTCCTGGCTGGCGCCGATCACCTCGGTGGTGTCGGCATAACGGCCGCGCAATTCATCGCATAGATTGGCCTGGGCGTAGCTGGGCGTGGCCGTCAGCAGGGACAGCAGGGCGATGGAAATTAGGTTTGTGCCGCGATTCACGTATCTGCTCTCGAAAGCGGGTTGATTTCGTTGGAAGCTACACTTTGGAGCTTAACAACGTATCCATCAAGACGCATCGATTTCGAGTGAATTTTAGCAATTTTTAATTTGCGGCCGCCACGCGCGAGCGGCCGCAAAGAAGGGTTTCGTCACGCCAGCTGCGATGCTTCGACGACGGCCAGGGCCGCCATGTTGACGACGCCGCGCGATGTGACCGAAGGCGAGAGAATGTGCGCCGGAAGCGCCGTGCCGAGCAGGATCGGCCCGACATGCAAGCCATCGGTCATGGTCTTGACGACGCCGAGTGTGATGTTGGCGGCATCGAGATTGGGGAAGACCAGCAGATTGGCTTCGCCCGAGAGCGTGCTATCAGGCATGACGTGGCGACGCAGGCTCTCGGATATCGCGCTATCGCCATGCATTTCGCCATCGACTTCGAGTTCGGGTGCTGCTTCGCGAACGAGTGCCAAGGCACTGCGCATCTTCGTGGCACTTTCCGATTCCCGCGAGCCGAAGTTGGAATGTGAAACGAGCGCGGCGCGCGGCGTGATGCCGAAACGCTTGATTTCCTCTGCCGCCAGCACCGCCGACTCAGCGATTTCCTCAGCACTCGGATTAAACGTCACATAAGTGTCGGTGTAGAAGGTTGCGCCGCGCTGCGAGATGAGCAGGCTCAATGCCGAAAAATCCCGGACATCCGGCCGCTTGCCGATGATCTGGCGGACGATGCGCAGGTGGCGCTCATAGCGGCCTTCCAGACCGCAGATCATCGCATCGGCCTCACCGCGCTTGAGGGCAAGCGCGCCAATGACGGTGGTGTTGGTACGAACGATGGTCCGGGCTGCCTCGGGGATAACGCCGCTGCGGCCCACGAGCGAAAAGTAAAGCTCGACATATTCACGGAAGCGCGGATCGTCTTCCGGATTGATAACGGCGAAATCGGTGTGCGGACGGATCTTGAGGCCGTAGCGCTTCAGGCGGGTCTCGATGACGGAGGGGCGGCCGATGAGGATCGGCGCCGCCGTGCCTTCTTCAAGCAGCACCTGCGCGGCACGCAGCACGCGCTCGTCTTCACCTTCGGAGAAGACCACCCGCTTGCGCTCGGAAATCTTCGCGGCGGCGAAGATCGGCTTCATGACGAAGCCGGAGCGGAAGACGAAGCGGTTGAGCTCGTCCATATAGGCATCGAAATCGGTGATCGGGCGCAGTGCCACGCCGCTTTCGGCGGCGGCCTTGGCCACGGCCGGCGCGATGCGCAGGATCAGGCGGGGATCGAAGGGCGAGGGGATCAGATAGTTCGGCCCGAAGACCGGGGTTTCGCCTGTGTAGGCGCGGGCGGCTACATCCGAAGGTTCTTCGCGGGCAAGCGAAGCGATGGCGCGCACAGCGGCCATCTTCATTTCCTCATTGATCGTCTTGGCGCCGCAATCGAGCGCGCCGCGGAAGATATAGGGGAAGCAGAGAACGTTGTTCACCTGGTTCGGGAAATCCGAACGGCCCGTGCAGATCATTGCGTCGGGGCGGGCAGCGCGGGCGAGGTCGGGCATGATTTCCGGCGTCGGGTTGGCGAGCGCCATGATCAGCGGCTTTTCCGCCATCTGTTCCAGAAGCTCGGGCTTCAACACGCCTGCGGCCGAAAGGCCGAGGAAGACGTCGGCGCCTGGGATCGACTCGGCAAGCTCGCGCTTGTCGCTATCCTGAGCATAGATGGACTTCCATTCGTCCATCAGCACGTTGCGGTCCTTGTAGACCAGGCCCTCGATATCGTGGACCCAGATGTTCTCACGCTTGGCACCAAGGATGACGAGCAGGTTGAGGCAGGCGAGCGCGGCGGCGCCGGCGCCGGACGCCACGATCTTGACGTCTTCGATCTTCTTGCCGGCCAGCTCCAATCCGTTGAGGATGGCGGCGGCGACGATGATGGCGGTGCCGTGCTGATCGTCGTGGAAAACGGGGATTTCCATCTTCTCGCGCAGGCGACGCTCGACGTCGAAGCATTCCGGCGCCTTGATATCCTCGAGATTGATGCCGCCGAAGGTCGGCTCCAGAGCCGAGATCGTGTTGACCATCTCGTCAACTGTGGGAGCCTCGACTTCGATGTCGAACACATCGATGCCGGCGAATTTCTTGAAGAGAACCGCCTTGCCTTCCATCACGGGCTTGGAGGCAAGTGGGCCGATATTGCCGAGGCCGAGCACTGCCGAACCATTGGAAATAACGGCAACGAGATTGGCTCGGGACGTGTAATAGGCTGCCGTTTCCGGATTGTCGCGGATGGCGAGGCAGGGTGCAGCAACGCCTGGAGAATAGGCAAGCGCGAGATCGCGCTGGTTGCCGAGCGGCTTGGTAGCCTGGATTTCAAGCTTGCCGGGGCGGGGATAGCGATGGAAATAGAGCGCCTGTTCGTCGAAATCGCCACTCGCCATGTTCTTGGCTGCCTTCGAAGTATCGTGCGTATCCATCTCGCGGTCTCCATTCCTGCCTGCGCTTGAGTCCCTCCATACAACAATCGTTTGGCGTTCACAGTATGCAATTGACGTCACAAAGCGTTTTTGCAGCGGCAAAGTCTTGATCGCCGGTTCCGACTGCCGCCGCAGCGGCGCCTTGTCGCAAGCCGGGCCGGTGGGCTGCGGCGTCATAAGGGGTTCACCGCACGGGATTATGAGATCCGCAGGCAGAGGATCTCCCATGACTATGATTGTTTCTCATCGCGGCGGCGCGCATCTGTGGCCTGAAAACACCAGGTTTGCCTTTTCGAAAACAGCCAAGCTCGACGTCGATCTCGTCGAATTCGATGTTCATCAGACGCGCGACGGCAAGCTCGTCGTCCATCATGACGCTTTGATCGACAGGATGACGGACGGGAAGGGTGCGATAGCCGATCTCACCTACGAGGAATTGGCGCGCCACATTGTGATTGGGAGCGGTGGCGAGACCATACCCACCCTTACGGAAACCATCGACATTTTCGGTCCGTCCGCAATCGATCTTCGGCTGGAGATCAAGACCGGACTGGACGGCAAACCCTATGAAGGAATGGAAGGCCGCATCCTCGACGAGTTGATGGCGACGGGGATGCTGGCGCGCACGATGGTGACAAGCTTCGCGCTGCCGCGTCTTCAGGCATTCGTTGCTGCTCTCGATGAGCGGGGCCTGAACGCCGGCGAATTGCTCGGCTTCATCTTTCTCTGCTTGCCGCAGACGGTAACCCAGCTTGGCTGGCATGGGATCGTTGCTGCTCTGCGCGTCTCCGGCATGCGGGAGATCGCCGTGCGCGCCGATGCGCTGGATGCCGAGGTCATGGACTTTTTTCGGGCGAACGACGTGACGGTGCATGGCTGGGCTGCGCATACGAGTGAGGCGGCGCGCATGATGTTTCGCCTTGGTGTCGCCAGTTTTACAACCGATCGACCGGATCTCGCCATCGTGGCCAAACGCGGCTGATCTGCCTCGATAAGCCGCCAGACACAGGGTTTGTCATCTTCCTGAAACACGAGTCTGGTTTTGGAATAGGTAAGGTAGGATAGGGCACGGACATAAGTTCGTGAATGAAAACATGGACACCCGGCGATTCCGAACACTGTTCATTTCTGACGTGCACCTTGGCTCGAAAGCCGCGAAGGTGGACTTTCTGCTCGACTTTTTACGCCACCACGAAGCCGATACGATCTTCCTCGTTGGAGACATCGTCGACGGCTGGCGCCTCAAGCGAAACTGGTACTGGCCGCAGGATTGCAATGATGTGGTCCAGAAGCTTCTGCGCAAGGCACGCAAGGGCACGCGCATCGTATATATCCCCGGCAATCACGACGAATTCCTCCGTGATTTCCCCGGCATGCACTTCGGTGGCATCGAAGTGGCGCAACGCGCCATGCACGAGACTGCCGACGGCAAGAAGTATCTCGTGTTGCATGGTGATGAATTCGACGTCGTCGTCCGCAATGCCCGCCTGCTCGCCTATCTCGGCGACTGGGCCTACGACATGGCGATCCTGATCAATATCGGCCTTGCTGCCGTGCGCCGCCGTCTGAATATGCCTTACTGGTCGTTCTCGGCCTGGGCGAAGCTGCAGGTCAAGCATGCCGTCAACTTCATCGGCGAATTCCAGCGTGTCGTTGCCGAAGAAGCCAAGCGCAACGATGCCGACGGCGTGATCTGTGGCCACATCCATCATGCCGTAATTGAGGATCTCGACGGCATTCGTTACATCAATACGGGTGACTGGGTGGAGAGCTGCACGGCGATCGCCGAGCATGAGGACGGCACGTTTGAGCTCATCACCTGGCAGACAATTCTTGAGACGCAGGCCGCAGGCGCCTCGGTCGAAGAATTGCCCCAGCCGCTGGGAGCCCAGGCGGCCTGATTTAGAGGCCGCCTCACGAGCTTAATAATAGCCTGTCATAATTATTGATCATCGGGAAAGCCCAGAAGCTTCGGATTTTTTCCGAAACGTTACGATTTGGCCATTTCTCGCCATAGTCGTACTCACGATAGAGTGATAGGGACAAATCAGTTCCCTTCAGGTCTGTCATGATTCCCGCCATAAAGTCCTCGCAGGGCGAGGGTGCGCCCCCGTATTTCCGATTGCGCACTGCCTTGTCCTATTGTGCACCGTTGTTCGTCAACGGGATCGCCTTGCCGTTTTTCCCCGTCTGGCTGGCGGGGCTGAATTTCAGCGACCACGAGATCGGTCTCGTGATTGCCGTGCCCATGGTCGTGCGTGTTCTTGTAACGCCTATTATCGCCAGCCTCGCCGATCACATGAAGGAACGCGCCGATGTGCTGTTCTGGTCCGGCGGCCTGTCGCTGCTGACGGCGATCGCGCTTTACTGGACCAGCGATTTCTGGCCTGTTCTGCTCGTCTACGGCATCCAGGGCGCGACCTATGCACCCTATGTGCCGGTGGTCGAGTCCATTGCCATGTCGGGCGTGCGTCGCTGGGGCTTCGATTACGGCTCGATGCGCGTGTGGGGATCAATCACCTTCATCCTCTCGACCCTTCTTGGCGGACAGATGATCGGCATGTGGGGAGGCACGATGGTGCTCCCCGTCATGGTTGCCGGCTTCATCCTTACCATGCTGATGGGTGTGTTTTCCCCACGTATCGGACCGACGCGCCGACATAACCAGCCGATCAACCTGCAGCCCCCGACCGGAAACCTGCGCTCTCCCAAGCTGCTCGTCACCATGATCGGCGTTTCTGTGCAGCAGTCCAGCCACGCGATGCTTTATACTTTCGCGTCGATTTACTGGCGCAAGCTTGGTTTCTCCGGAGCGGAAATCGCTGTTCTCTGGAGCATCGGCGTTGCGGCCGAAGTGATGGTCTTTTTCCTGTCGAAGAAGCTGAGCCGGCGTTTCAGCGCGTGGACGCTGATCTTTTTCGGCTCGAGCATGTGTGTCCTTCGCTGGATCCTGTTTCCGATGAATCTGGGTTTCCTCGGTTACTTCCTGCTGCAGTGCTTCCATTCCTGCACCTATGCCTGCGTCCATACCGGCATCCAGCGGCGCATCGTCGCCTCGGTCCACGAAACGCAGGAGGCTTCGGCTCAGGGCGCCTATTATTTCTATAACGGGATGTTCCTTGGCCTGATGACGCTGGCATCCGGCTATCTCTATGCGTGGCTTGATATTGACAGCTATTACGTCATGGCCGGGGTGGCTGCTTTCGGCCTTGGCATGGTCATCTTTGCACGCGGTCTCCAGCCAGGAGGTTCGGCGGTGGGTGGAGGTGCGCGCGGCGTATCGTAACGCGGACGCGAACAAATTCATTTGGATATCAAAAAGCCGTGACATATGTTGGCCGCGGCGCAGCATAGCTATTTCCCGTGCAGTCGGTGTATTAAGCATCGGCGTCGGGTCGGGCTTCCCGAGTCGACGTTAATGATGCCAGATCTGAGAGACGCATTAGTTTGAACGTAGCCGAACAGAAATCCGATGCACCGAGGATCGATGACGAGGCCGATGGCAGTGGGCATCGCTATCGGCTGGAAGGCAATTGGCGCAGCGCCAATGTGCACGGCGTGCTGCGGAAGATCGAGCAGCTCTCGAAACGGAGTTCAGGTGGTGACGTCGTCATCGATCTTTCCGACCTGTCCGATGTGGATACGGCCGGCGCGCTGCTGATCCGGCGTCTGAAGATGAGCCAGGAGGCGCATGGCGCCACGGTGACGATTGACGGCTCCAATCCGCATATTGATGAGCTGCTGACCGCCTTCGACGAGGATCCAGATGCGGAAACCGGGCGGGCGAAGTCGAAGGGACCCTGGACCGAGCGGCTGTTCGCTCCCATCGGCAAGACAGTCTACGAGCTATGGGGCAACTTGATTGCCGCCATGTACATACTGGGCTCGGCTGTTCGCGGCGCGCAGCTCAAATTCGGACGCGGTAGCGGCGTCTCGCCGGCTTCGATCATCAATCAGATCGATCACATGGCCGTCAGGGCTGTTCCCATCATTCTGCTGATGTCCTATCTGATTGGCGCGATCATTGCGCAGCAGGGGGCATTCCAGCTGCGCTATTTTGGCGCCGAGGTCTTTGTCGTCGATCTCGTCGGCATCCTGCAATTGCGCGAAATCGGCGTGCTTCTGACGGCGATCATGATCGCGGGCCGTTCCGGCAGCGCGATTACCGCCGAAATCGGCTCGATGAAGATGCGCGAGGAAGTGGATGCGTTGAAGGTCATGGGCCTCAACCCCATCGGCGTCCTGATCTTCCCTCGGCTGGTGGCGCTGACCGTCGCCCTGCCGTTGCTGACGATCCTTGCAAACTTCGCTTCGCTCTTCGGCGCGGCCACGGTGACCTGGGCCTATTCCGGCATCACCTTCGCCACCTTCGTTTCCCGCCTGCATGAAGCGATCAGCCTTTCCACTGTTATTTCCGGCATGATCAAGGCGCCGTTCATGGCGCTGGTCATCGGCATCGTGGCTGCGGTCGAGGGTTTGAAGGTCGGAGGCAGCGCCGAATCGCTGGGCCAGCACGTCACCTCATCGGTCGTGAAGTCGATCTTCGTTGTTATCCTCATGGATGGGCTTTTTGCCATATTCTATGCAGCGATCGATTTCTGAGGACATCAACGATGAGCGCACTTCACTCGGAAATCCCGTTGGAAAAAGATGAGCGTGGCAGGGACATCGTGCTGTCGGCAAAGGATGTCACCGTCGCTTTCGGCTCGAAAGTCGTGCTCGACAAATTGAACCTCAATATCTACCGCGGCGAGATCCTTGGTTTCGTCGGTGCTTCCGGTGCCGGCAAGTCCGTACTGCTGCGCACGGTATTGCGGCTTCTGCCGCGCCGCTCGGGCAAGATCGAGATCCTCGGCGAGGACTATGACAAGCTCGACGAACAGGACCGCAACAGGCTCGATATGCGCCTTGGCGTCCTCTTCCAGCAGGGCGCATTGTTCTCCTCGCTGACGGTGCGGGAAAACATCCAGGTGCCCATGCGGGAATATCTGGATCTGCCACAGGATATGATGGACGAGCTGGCGCTGATGAAGATCCGCATGGTGGGTCTGGCTGCCGATGCCGCCGACAAATACCCGTCCGAGCTTTCCGGCGGCATGATCAAGCGGGCGGCTCTTGCCAGAGCGCTTGCGCTCGATCCCGACCTGGTATTCCTCGACGAACCGACCTCCGGGCTCGATCCGATCGGCGCTGCTGAGTTCGACGAATTGATCGCAAAGCTGCGCGACACGCTCGGCCTGACCGTTTATATGGTGACTCACGACCTCGACAGCCTGTTTTCCGTCTGCGACCGTATTGCTGTTCTCGGACAGAAACGGGTATTGGTGGAAGGCACGGTTGAGGACATGCTCGCTTGCGACGACCCGTGGGTGCAGGCCTATTTCAAGGGCAAGCGCGCACGTTCGATTGTGCCTCGGGACGACATCAGGGAGCACACAGACGATAACGGCGCAGGCGCCCACAGCCGCGAGAAGTGACTGGAAACTATGGAAACCAAAG
This sequence comes from Rhizobium sp. P44RR-XXIV, assembly GCF_001999485.2. Lineage (NCBI taxonomy): Bacteria > Pseudomonadati > Pseudomonadota > Alphaproteobacteria > Hyphomicrobiales > Rhizobiaceae > Rhizobium > Rhizobium sp. P44RR-XXIV. Next base: position 599,887 of record NZ_MPVZ02000028.1, read on the forward strand.
CCAATTATACGATCGTCGGGTTCTTTACGCTGCTTGTTATCGCGGCCGCCTTCGGTTTCGTCTACTGGATGGCCGAATATGGCCGCGGCGGTCCGATGGTCGAACTCGTGGTTCGCATTCCCGGCTCCGCCAACGGTTTGAGCGTCGGTTCACCGGTTCGCTTCAACGGCATTCAGGTCGGCTCGGTGCAGGGCCTGTCGATCGATGCTGATGATCCGAACTATTCGCTCGCCTTCACCCAGGTGCGTGCTGACGCGCCGGTTTACACGTCAACCAAGGCCATTCTTGAAATTCAGGGCCTGACGGGCGCTGCTTATATCGAGCTTTCCGGCGGTCGCAATGGCGACGAGAATATTCTCAAACGCTCCGTAGATACCGGCAAGCGCGCCGTGCTGCTTGCGGATCAATCCAGCGTTACGAACCTTTTGACGACCGCGGACAAGATCCTGAACCGTGCCAATGACACGATCGGCGACATTCAGGGCTTTGTCTCGGATTCGCGCGGACCGTTGACCGACACGGTGCGCAATGCGCAGAAATTCTCCAAGGCGATCGCCGACAATTCCGACAATATCGACAAGTTCCTGGCTAGCGTCGGGCAACTGTCCGACACCTTCAAGACGGTTTCGGTTCGTGTCGACTCCACGCTGGATGCTATCGAGAAGCTGGTGCGTGCCGTCGATGCCCAGAAAGTCAACGACGTCATCGCCAATGCCGACAGGATCACCGCGAATGTTGCGGATGCCACGACCGATCTGAAGGCGACCATTGCAAGCTTCAAGCAGACCGCCGACACCTACAATAGCTTCGGCCAGAAAGCACAGCAGACGCTGGATCGTGTCGACGCGATCGTGGCGCAGATCGATCCTGCGAAGATTAAGGGATCGGTTGACGATATTGCCGATGTGACGAAGCAGGCGCGTACCGCCGTTGCTTCCATTCGCGACGTGGCCAATTCGGTTGCCGCTCATCAGCAGGATATCGATCAGACGATTGCCAATGCGCGGGACATTTCCAGCAAGCTGAACTCCGCATCCGGCAAGGTCGACGGCATTCTCACGAAGGTCGATTCCCTGCTCGGCAATGACAGCACGCAATCGTTGTTCGCCGAGGCCAAGGATACGCTCGAGTCCTTCAAGAAGATGGCCGACAATCTCAATAGCCGGATCGGGCCGATCGCCGACAATCTGCAGAAGTTTTCCAGCAGCGGCTTGCGTGATGCCCAGACCCTCATCAACGACATGCGGGGCACGGTTGACAATCTGAATACGACAATCACTAATTTCGACAAGAATCCGCAGCGATTGATCTTCGGCGGAGATACGGTCAAGACGTATGACGGCGCGCGCGGCATTGATGAACAGCGATATCTGGTCTCCAGGGGATAAGCGAAATATGGTCGGTTGCGTGTCGAGTAAGCGTCATCAGGTGTGGAGCGCTGTGGTCGTGTTGCCGTTGCTCGCAGTCTTGCTCGGAGGCTGCGGCAGTTCCGGCAATAACGACACCTACGATCTTTCCGCCTCGGCAAAGGCGAGTGGTCCGTCGGTCAAGAACCGCCAGATCCTCATCCCGCCGCCGACGGCGCTCCAGGCGCTGGATAGCAACCAGATCGTCATCCGTGTCTCGTCCTCGGAAATCCAGTATCTCGGCAAGTCGCAATGGAGCGACAAGCTGAGCAAGATGGTGCAGTCGAAGCTGGTGGAAGCCTTCGAGAACACCGGCAAGCTCGGCGGAGTCGGCGTGCCGGGGCAGGGCCTTGCGATCGACTATCAGATCGTCACGGACATTCGCTCGTTCGAGATCAATGCCGCGGGCGGTCAGAAGAGCGCGGTCGTCGAAATCTCGGAAAAGATCCTGAACGACCGTTCGGGCACAGTGAAGGCGCAGAACATCTTCCGCAAGGTGGTTCCCGTCAGCGGCGGCAGTAATCCGGATTTCGTCCGTGCGCTGGATTCTGCATTCGCCGGCGTGACGAGCGAGCTTGTCGATTGGACATTGCGTTCGCTGTAAGCGGTTACAGCTCCATAAGATCTTTCAGCGTTGTGAGATCGCGCAGTACATGCGCGCTGTCTGCTGCAAATTGCTCCTCGGTCATGCCGGGGAGCCGCAGCAGTGTGAACATCACCTCGCAGCCATCTCCATTCGGCACGATCCTCAAGGCATTGTAGACCTTCAGGCCGGCTTCCAGTGTCACCACGTGATCGATGACGCCTAAGTCGTTCTGCGGGGCAAAGCGCACGCGGGCGGTGCCAAGAATGCCTTCTGCGATCCAGTCGTCTCCATCCTGCTTCAGTCCCGATGCAAGGCCCGAAGCCCAATGTGGCATGTTTTGCGGACGGCTGGCGAAATCGTAAACTACCCTCCAGTCGCGATCGATGGAGATATGCACGATCTTCGTTGTCATGGTCGACATGATGGTCTTCTCCCCTATATCAGCCGAACGGATTGGCGGTTTGCTGCGGATCCCGCAACATTCTTGCACAGTCCTGCAAAGGGGACGATTCACGGCTCGCGGAGGCTTGCCGTTTTTCGTCCGGAGTGCAACAACAACCCCCAACGCAGGGATGCCGTCAGCCGCGTGGAGCGTCGGCGGTATTGCGTCACATCAAATGTTACTGCGCCTTCCGGATCTTCAGGGTGGGCCGGACGCAGTCAACGGCTCATTGGAGGATTGTCGTGGAAAAGGCAGAAATCGGGCTGATCGGTCTTGCTGTGATGGGATCGAATCTGGCGCTCAACATCGCCGAAAAAGGCAACAAGATCGCAGTGTTCAACCGCACGCCGCAGGTGACGGATGAATTCTATGCGAATGCAGGCGAGCTCAAGGACAAGATCATTCCTTGCAAGACGATCGAGGAGTTCGTCGAGGCTATCCGCCCGCCGCGGCCGATCATCATCATGATCAAGGCCGGCGAGCCGGTCGACCAGCAGATGGCGGCACTGCAGCCCTATCTCGATAAGGACGACATCATGATCGATGCCGGCAACGCCAATTTCCGCGACACCATCGCGCGCTTCGATCGCCTGAAGGACACCGAGCTGACATTCATCGGCATGGGCGTCTCCGGCGGTGAGGAAGGAGCCCGTCACGGCCCGTCCATCATGGTCGGCGGCACCGAGGAATCCTACAAGCGCGTCGAAAAGGTGCTGACCTCGATCGCTGCGAAGTACAACGACGATCCCTGCGTTGCTTGGCTCGGCAATGGCGGCGCCGGTCATTTCGTCAAGACCATCCACAATGGCATCGAATATGCCGACATGCAGATGATCGCCGAAATCTACGGCATCCTGCGTGACGGTCTTGGCAAGAGCGCTGCCGAGATCAGCTCGATCTTCGGCGAGTGGAACAAGGGCCGCCTGAATTCCTACCTGATCGAGATCACCGAAAAGGTTCTGGCCGCCAAGGATCCGGCAACCGGCAATGCCGTTCCCGATATCATCCTCGACAAGGCCGGCCAGAAGGGTACCGGCAAGTGGTCTGTCATCGAAGCGCAGAACATGGGCATTCCGGCGACTGCCATCGAAGCAGCCGTTGCAGCCCGCAGCCTTTCGGCCATCAAGAGCCAGCGCGAAGCTGCCGAGAAGATCTTCGGCACGCCGGACTACAAGTTCCCGACCGCCTTTGGCCCTGAATTGCTGAAGGATCTCGAGCTTGCGCTGTTTGCCGCCAAGATCGGTGCCTATGCACAGGGCTTCGCCGTCATGGCCGAGGCTTCGAAGGAGTTCAACTGGTCGCTGCCGATGCCTGTCATCGCCAAGATCTGGCGGGCCGGCTGCATCATCCGTTCGCAGTTCCTCGACGAGATCACCAGCGCCTTCACCAAGGCACCGGATGCGGCGAACCTGATCGTCACGCCTGCCTTTGCGGAAATGGTCAAGGAATCGATCCCGTCGCTGCGGCGCATCGTTTCGGCTGCAACCGCTACCGGCCTGCCGGTTCCGGCGCTGGCCTCGGCATTGACCTATTTCGACGCCTATCGCCAGGCTCGCGGCACCGCCAACCTGATCCAGGCCCAGCGTGACTTCTTCGGCGCACACGGCTTCGACCGCGTCGACGGCAAGGACATCCATCACGGCCCATGGGGCAGCGGCGCTCAGGGCTGAGAAGCTCGATAGAGTGCAACATCAAAAGGCCCGCCGGAGCGATCCGGCGGGCCTTTTCATTCCCATCAGCTCTTGGGCCAGACAGGCGAGCTGATGCTCTGCAGCAGCTCCGGCTCTATGCCGTCGATGCGGGCGATTACAGCCTTTGCCAGCTCCCGACCACCATGGCGGACATCCTCGTAGATCGTGATGATCTCCGGGCGGATCCAGTTCAGTACGTCGGTCGATTGCTTGGCGACCATGTCGATATCGCGGCCAAGCCGGAAGCCGGCCGCTTCGATGCCGGCATTGACGGCAATGGCGCCGCCGCCGCTGGAGCAGACGATGCCGTCAGGCGGATGCGAGGAGCGCATCAACGCCTCGACGCTGTCCCTGATATCGGCCAGCGGCGCATCGGTTGTGACCCTCAGCGGTATCTCCTCGGCGCCATATTCATGCAGGCCGATCTGGAAGCCGATGCGGGTGTGGGCGTAATAGCTGAGCTTGCTGGACGGTTGCAGCAGCGCCAGGCGACGCCTGCCCTTGGCAACCAGCGCCCGAACGGCCTCGTGGGTGAAGGCCTCGTTGTCGAAGTCGTGGAAGGGGTGAACGATGCCCATGTCCGTGCGCCCATGCGTGGCAAAGGGCAGGCCACGTTCGTCCATCAACCGAACGCGCGGATCGTCCGGCTCGGTGCGTGAGATGATGACGCCATCTGCCGAGCCGGTGTCCAGGATATAGCGCACGGGAACCAGCGGATCCTTGCTGTGCGAATGCGGCGTGATGACAAGGTGATATTGCGTGCCCGCGAGCACCTCGGAAATCCCGAAGACCATCTGGCTGGTGAAGCCCATGATTTCCTCGTCGATGCTGAGCACCAGCGCGATGACATTGGTCTTGCCGGTTCTCAGGCGTACGCCGGCGCGGTTCGGCTGATAGCCCAATTGTCGGGCAACCATGCGTACCCGTTCCTTGGTCTCGGCGCCGATATCGGGAGCATCCTTTAAGGCGCGCGAAACGGTGGTAATTCCAAGCCCCGTCATGAAGGCGATCGTCTTCAGAGTAGGCCGCTCCGGTGGAGATTGCGGACCGCTTCCTGAAATTTTCTTATTGTCCATTTCGTACAAGCTCGCCTCCCGGCCGCCTCCTGCGGCCAATCCGCTTATATTGCTCACGCCGATGCCGCAAGCATAGGTGCAATGCCATGGTTCCTCCGTCGACGAGCAAAACTGTAACGATACAGTACGAATGTCGAGTACTATTTTAGACCTGTCTACCGTTGACGTGCCTAATGGTTGTATTGCTATCCCCCGGGTGAGCAGTTTTCCGCTTATGAAACGGCACTCGGCAATCTTTTGATGGGTTTCCTTGCTTATTTGAAATAATATCAATTGTTTACTGAATATTTTTCGGAGGCTCTGGCCCCAATCATGAGCTAGGGTGCTCGTATCTTCCACAGGCAAAATATTACCTTTGGTTGTATAATAGGTGTTCAGCGAAAAAATAACTGGCTGGCGGTTGCGTACAGAAAATGATTCGACTACGTTTTTCCGGCAACGTTTCAGTGAGGGAGGAGAACTCATGAATATTCGTTTGATGGCTGCCGCTTTGCTCGCATCTGTCGCGATTCCAGCCTTTTCAGCCAATGCGACCGATCTCGAGGTAACGCATTGGTGGACATCGGGTGGTGAAGCGGCCGCGGTGAAGGTTCTGGCCGAGCAGTACAATGCGCTTGGCAAAGATCACTGGGTCGACGGCGCGATCGCCGGATCGGGCTCGACGGCAACGCCACTGATCGTCAGCCGCATTCTGGGCGGCAATCCGATGGGCGCCACGCAGCTGAATACCGGCCGCGACGCCGAAGAGCTGGTCAAAGCCGGCCTGATGACCGATCTGACCGATCTGGCTGAAAAGGAACACTGGAAGGATATCATTCGCCCGGCAAGCCTGCTGGCATCCTGCACCTATGAGGGCCGCGTCTATTGCGTGCCGCTCAATATTCACTCCTGGCAGTGGATGTGGGTCAACCGGCATGTCTTCGAAGACAATGGCATGAAGGTTCCGGCCAACTGGGATGAATTCGTCGCCGACGCGCCGAAGTTGCGCGAGAAGGGTATCGTTCCGCTTGCGACCGGCGCTCCATGGCAGGTCGACGGCATGCGCAGCGTCATGCAGATCGGCATTGGCGGCAAGGAAACCTATCTGGCGATCTACCAGAAGAAGGACGCAGAGGCTGTGAAGAGCCCCGAAAACCGCAAGGTCTGGGACGCTTTCGCGCAGGCTCGCGATCTGGTTGACGAGAGCTATTCCGGCCGTGACTGGAACGTCGCCACCAACATGGTGATCACCGGCAAGGCTGCCGCGCAGATCATGGGCGACTGGGCGCAGGGTGAATTTGGCGTCGCCAAGCAGGTTGCCGGCAAGGACTACGATTGCCTGCCGGGTCTCGGTTTCAACGGTTTGCTCGATACCGGCGGCGACAGCTTCTATTTCCCGAAGAACAGCAATGCCGATATCACCAAGGCACAGCTCGAGCTTGCCAGCATGCTCGTGTCCAAGGAAACACAGGTGAAGTTCAACCTTGCCAAGGGTTCTCTGCCGGTGCGTGGCGATATCGATCTGAGCGCGGCCAGCAGCTGCATGAAGAAGGGTCTGGAAATCCTGAAGAATCCGGACAACGTAGTGCCGGGCGTGACCCAGCTGATCGACCCAGATACACGCGGCCAGATGACCGACCTTGGACTGCAGTTCTTCTCGTCGAAGATGACGGTGGACGAGGCGATCGAAAAGCAGGCCGCCATCTTCAAGCAGGCGCAGTAAGCAGACGACCATCCTATCAATCGCGATGGCCGGCTTGGGGCGGGCGAGGGTTCTCGCCTGTCCCGATGCACGCCACCAACGGAGGTATTGATGGCTAACGCTGTCCGGCCATTTGGTCTGTTCCGCAACCTGAATGCAAAGATCGCCGCCATTCCGATGGTGTTGACGGTGATCGTTGTATTCGTGGGCTGCACGCTCTGGACCGTCATCTATTCGTTCACAGATTCAAGACTGCTGCCCAGCTCGAACTTCGTCGGTCTGGCGCAATATCAGCGCCTGTGGAGCACCGATCGCTGGAATGTCTCGATCGGCAATCTTGCCACCTACGGCGTTCTCAGTCTGATCTTCTCTTTCGTCGTCGGCTTTATCCTTGCCGTGCTGATGGATCAGAAGATCCGCTTCGAGAATACATTCCGGACCATTTTTCTTTATCCCTTCGCCCTGTCCTTCATCGTCACCGGCCTTGTCTGGCAATGGATCCTCGATCCGGCGCTGGGACTGCCGAAACTGGCGCAGGACATGGGATTCACATGGTTCAATTTCGCGCTGCTCGGCAATCAGAAAACGGTGCTCTACGCGCTTGTCATCGCCGGGCTCTGGCAGGGCACCGGTCTCGTGATGGTGCTGATGCTCGCAGGTCTGCGCGGGATTGACGGCGAGATCTGGAAGGCCTCGCGTGTCGACGGCATCCCGGCCTGGCGAACCTATATCTTCGTCGTCATCCCGATGATGCGCGGCGTCTTTGTCACCACGCTCGTTATCGTCGCCTCGGGCATCGTGCGCGTCTACGATCTGGTCGTTGCCATGACATCAGGCGGGCCGGGCTTCGCATCCGAAATGCCGGCCAAATATGTCTACGACTTCATGTTCCAGCGTTCGAACCTTGGGCAGGCGCTTGCCGCCTCCACAGTCATGCTGGTCACCGTGTTCATCTTCGTCGTGCCGTGGGCTCTCTACGAGTTCCGCCAGAAGCGCAGATAAGGGAGGCACCAAATGGCATTTGCCACCGCAATCGAGCCTTCGGGCGCAAAACCCAAGCGCCGCTTCGCGCCGCGCACCATCATGCTCTACGGCTTTCTCGGGCTTGCGGCACTCTACTACGTGCTGCCGCTCTATGTGATGATCGTCACCTCGCTCAAGGGCATGCCTGAGATACGCCTCGGCAACATTTTTGCGCCGCCGATGGAAATCACCTTTGAGCCATGGGTGAAAGCCTGGTCGCAGGCCTGCACCGGTCTTTATTGCCACGGCATCCAGGTCGGCTTCTGGAATTCGGTGAAAATCCTCGTTCCGAGCGTCATCGTCTCGATCGCCGTCGCCTCGGTCAACGGCTATGCGCTGGCCAATTGGCGCTTCAAGGGATCGGAAGTCTTCTTCACCGTCCTGCTGTTCGGCGCCTTCATTCCGTATCAGGTCATGCTCTACCCGCTCGTCATGGTGCTGCGCGAACTCGGCCTGTTCGCAACGCTTGGCGGCATCGTGCTCGTGCATACGATCTTCGGCATGCCGATCAACACGCTGCTGTTCCGCAATTACTTCGCCTCGCTTCCGCCTGAGCTCTTCAAGGCGGCGCGCGTCGACGGTGCAGGCTTCTGGCAGATCTTCCTGCGCATCATGCTGCCGATGTCGCTGCCGATCTTCGTCGTCGGCATCATCATCCAGATCACCGGCATTTGGAATGACTTTCTGTTCGGCGTCATTTTCGCCGGCACGCAGAACTACCCGATGACCGTGCAGCTCAACAACGTCGTCAACGCCGTTCAGGGCGTCAAGGAATACAACGTCAACATGGCCGCAACGCTTCTCACCGGCGCGGTGCCGCTTATCGTCTATTTCGTGTCCGGACGGCTCTTCGTCCGTGGCATCGCCGCCGGCGCAGTGAAGGGTTGATCCATGAACAGCAGCGTTTCCATCAAAGACCTTTCGCTGAATTTCGGTGCGGTCAACGTCCTGAAAAATCTCAACCTCGAGATCAATGACGGCGAATTCCTGGTGCTCCTCGGCTCCTCGGGCTGCGGCAAGTCGACCTTGCTCAACTGCATTGCCGGCCTGCTTGATATCAGCGAGGGCCAGATCTTCATCAAAGGCAAGAACGTCACCTGGGAAGAGCCCAAGGACCGCGGCATCGGCATGGTGTTCCAGTCCTACGCGCTCTATCCGCAGATGTCGGTCGAGAAGAACCTCTCCTTCGGCCTACGCGTCGCCAAGGTGCCGAACGACGAGATCAAGAAGCGCATCGCGCGTGCGGCCGAGATCTTGCAGATCGAGCCGCTGCTGAAGCGCAAGCCGGCAGAACTTTCGGGCGGCCAGCGCCAGCGCGTGGCCATCGGCCGGGCACTGGTGCGCGATGTCGACGTCTTCCTCTTCGACGAACCCTTGTCGAACCTCGATGCGAAGCTACGTTCTGAGCTGCGCGTGGAAATCAAGCGGCTGCACCAGTCGCTGAAAAATACGATGATCTACGTCACCCACGACCAGATCGAGGCTCTGACGCTCGCCGACCGTATCGCGATCATGAAGAACGGCGTCATCATGCAGCTCGATGATCCCACGACGATCTACAACGAGCCGCGCAATCTCTTCGTCGCCGGCTTCATCGGATCGCCGTCCATGAATTTCTTCAAGGGCGAACTGGTGAACCGGGAAGGCAAGGTGGCGTTTGCGACCAATGATGTGCTGTTCTCGCTTGATGGCTACAGGGCGGGCGAGGCGTTGCAGGCCGGCCGCAAGGTCGTGCTTGGCGTGCGTCCCGAGCACATAAAGGTCAACGAGGAGCTTGCGTCGGGCGCAGAGGTACACAACGCGACTGTCGATATCGAAGAGCCGATGGGCGCCGACAATCTGCTCTGGCTGAAGCATGCCGGCCACACTCTGTCGGTGCGCGTCAACGGCAGCAGGCGGTTTGGCCCCGGTACGGGCGTGAAGCTCGGCTTTGACATGTCTCTCGCATCGCTCTTTGATGCGCAGACAGAACTCAGAATATGATCCTATGCCCTGGAGGCGGCTTGCCGCCTCCACCTTGCAGCGGTCCGAGGAGGTCCGATGTCGTCTTCGCTCAATGATAATTTCACCGTCCATCTGGCTGGCGCGTGGAGGCTCACATCTCCCGACAGCGATCATTCCCTCTCCATGTCTCTGCCCGGTGATGTCCATGCCGCACTCAATGCGGAAGGCCTCATTCCGGACCCTTATTTCGGCCGGAACGAAGAGCTCGTGCAGTGGGTGGCCAAGCAGGATTGGCAGCTGACACGCAGCTTCACCCTCGATGACACCGGTGGCGACTGGTATCTCGACATCGACTATCTCGACACCGTCGCGAGCGTCTATGTCAATGACGCGCTCGTGCTCGAAGCCGACAATTGCTTTCAGCGTTATCGCCCCGATGTCTCGAAGGCGTTGAAGACGGGCGAGAACAGCATTCGCATCGTCCTGCATTCGAGCATCACAGAGGGAGCGGAGCGGCAGGCGAAGCAACCGTTCTATATCCCCTACAGCACAGGCAATTCACCGATCCCGAATGGTAACATGCTGCGCAAGCCGCAATGCCATTTCGGCTGGGACTGGAACATCGCGATCGCACCTCTCGGGCTCTACGGCACGATCGCGCTGAAGAAGCTCGAGATCGCCCGCATCGAGAATGTCGTCACCCAACAGATTCACAATGACGACGGTTCCGTCGATCTGAAGGTGACGGTGGCGCTGTTTGCCAAGGGTACCGGCGTTGCGCAGCTCTATTTCGAACTGGATGAAGAGCGGGTGCGCCTCGATGTCGGCGTCAATGCCGGCGAGACCTCGATCACCCATGTCTTCCATGTCGACAAGCCCAGGCTCTGGTGGCCGGCCGGCAATGGCGAGCAAGCGCTCTACGCTCTGTCCGTGGAGACGAATTTTGAGACCGTTACGCGGCAGATCGGTCTGCGGACGGTCGAGCTGATCACTGACGATGACGAGGTCGGCAGCCGCTTTGCCTTGAAGGTGAACGGCCGCGAGATCTTTGCCCGCGGCGCCAACTGGATTCCGGCCGACGCGCTGTTTTCGCGCTCCAAGCCGGAGCTGACCGAGGATCTGCTGCAATCGGCGGCGGCCGCCAACATGAACATCATCCGCGTCTGGGGTGGTGGCTTCTACGAGCACGACTGGTTCTACGACATCTGTGACCGCTTGGGGCTGATGGTGTGGCAGGACTTCATGTTCGCCTGCAACCTCTATCCGTCCACGGGCGATTTCCTGGAGAATGTTGAGGCGGAAGTTGCCTATCAGGTTCGCCGGTTGGCGACGCATCCGTCGATCGTGTTGTGGTGCGGCGATAATGAACTGGTCGGCGCGCTCACATGGTTTGAGGAATCCCGCAAGGATCGAGACCGCTACCTCGTCTCCTATGATCGTCTGAACAGGACGATCGAGCAGGCGATGAAGAAGGCTGCACCGGACGTGATCTGGTGGCCGTCGAGCCCGGCATCCGGCTATCTGAACTTCGGCGATGCCTGGCATGCCGATGGCTCGGGCGACATGCACTATTGGTCGGTCTGGCACGAGAACAAGTCCTTCGACAATTATCGCACCGTGCGCCCGCGCTTCTGCTCGGAATTCGGCTTCCAGTCCTACACCTCGCTACCGGTCATCAAGACCTATGCCGAGGCGAAGGATATGAACATCGCTTCTCCGGTCATGGAGCTGCACCAGAAGAATGCCGGCGGCAACGAGCGCATTGCCGGCACGATGTTCCGCTATTTCCGTTTCCCGAAGGATTTTCCGAACTTCGTCTATCTGAGCCAGGTCCAGCAGGGTCTCGCCATCAAGACGGCGGTGGAATATTGGCGCTCGCTGAAGCCGCATTGCATGGGCACCATCTACTGGCAGCTCAACGACACCTGGCCGGTGGCTTCGTGGTCGAGCCTCGATTACGGCGGCCGGTGGAAGGTGATGCATTATCTGGTGCGGCGCTTCTTTCAGCCCGTATCGGTCGCGGCGATCCCGTCGGAAGACAGCAAGACCATCCGTTTCTCTTTGGTCAACGACACCAATGCCGACGTCACGGCCGATATTTCCGTCTCGCTGCTGAAGCTTGACGGCGAGCGGGTACCTTTGACCACGGCGCATGCGGTCTGCACGCCGGACGCTGCTGTTGTTGCATTGTCGATCGATGCGGATCAGGTGCCGGCGGATTGCCTGCTGGCGTGGCGTTTCACCGCATCGAACGGCATGGGCGGCGAGGGGCATTATGTCCACGGCACCTACAAGGCTCTGGAGCTTCAACCAGCGGGCCTGTCGGTGTTGAGGGAGGAGAAGGAGGAGAACGGCACGGTGGAACTCACCGTCACCGCAAAGGGACTTGCGCTGTTCGTGATGATCGAGAGCGAGACCGAGGGGCGCTATTCCGACAATGCCTTCGATCTTGCCGCCGGCGAAAGCCGACGCATCGTCTTTACGCCGGCTAAACCGCTGGCCGGCGGTGTCCCCGCATTCCGCATCTACGATCTGCAATCCAGCCAATCAGTGGATTGAGTTATCACGCCGTCACGGCGGCGTTTTCGGGGCGACAAGCCCAAGACAGACGGCCGGGAGGCCATTGGAGGACTATCGATGACGAAACTTGGATTTCAGCTTTATAGCGCCCGCAATTTTCAGCCCTATTCGGAGATCTTCGTCAAGCTCGGCAAGGCCGGCTACGCCGAGGTCGAAGGCTTTGGCGGCATTTACGCCGATCTGGACGAGGCAGGCCTGAAGAGCCTGCGCGCCGAGCTCGACAAGAATGGCCTGGTCATGGCGAGCGGCCATTTCAGCCCCGACTTTCTTGACGGGCAGGTGGAGAAGGCACTCACGATCGCCAGGACGCTCGGCATGGACTCGATCTACGCGCCGCATATCGGCGCCGACGAGCGCCCGAAGGATGCAGCCGGTTGGCTGGCATTCGGCAAGCGCCTGCAGGAAATGAGCAAGCCCTACAAGGACGCAGGCTTCGAATTCGGCTGGCACAATCACGATTTCGAATTCGTCAAGCAGGCCGACGGCTCGCTGCCGATCGAGCAGATATTCGAAGGCGCTCCGGATATCTCCTGGGAAGCCGATATCGCCTGGGTCATCCGCGGCGGCGGCGATCCCTTTGCCTGGATCGAAAAGCTCGGCTCGCGCATCACCGCCGTTCACGTCAAGGACATCGCACCGGCTGGCGAGAACAAGAATGAAGACGGCTGGTCCGACCTTGGATATGGTACGGTTCCCTGGGCGAAGCTGCTCAAGGCGCTGGCAGGCACCAAGGCCAAGCACTACGTTATCGAGCATGACAATCCGAGCGACGTCGATCGTCTGATCACCCGCTCCATCGCATCCTTCAAGAGCTTTTGAGGCATTTCCACATGGCTAAGGAACTTGGCGTCGGCATCATCGGATGCGGCAACATCTCAACGACCTACTTCTCGCTTTCACCGCTCTTCAAGGGCCTGAAGGTGTTGGCATGCGCAGATATCAACATGGACGCGGCGCGTGCGCGCGCCGAGGAATACAAGGTCAAGGCCCAGACCATCGACGAACTGCTCGCCAATGACGAGCTGGACGTTATCGTCAACTTGACCATTCCGGACGCGCATTTCCCGGTTTCCAAGCGTATTCTCGAAGCCGGAAAACATGCTTACTCCGAAAAGCCGCTGGTACTCACCCTGGAGCAGGGCGAGGAACTGCGGCGGATCGCCAAGGAAAAGGGGCTGGCCGTCGGCTGCGCTCCCGATACCTTCCTCGGCGGCGCGCATCAGCTTGCGCGTAAGTTCATCGATGACGGCGGTATCGGTCGCATCACCTCGGGCTCCTGCCATGTCATGAGCCCGGGCATGGAAATGTGGCATCCGAACCCGGACTTCTTCTTCCTGCCCGGCGGCGGCCCGATCCTCGACCTCGGTCCCTATTACATCGCCAACCTGATCAACCTGATCGGGCCAGTGAAGCGTGTTGGTGCCATGACGTCCATGGCATCGGAAACCCGCACCATCACCAGCCAGCCGCGTAATGGCGAGACCATTCCGGTGAAGACGCCGACGACGATCCAGGCACTGCTGGAGTTCGTCAGCGGGGCGAACATTACGCTCACTGCGAGCTGGGATGTCTGGTCGCATCGCCATGCCAATATGGAGCTATACGGCACCGAGGGCTCGCTCTACGTGCCCGACCCGAACTTCTTCGGCGGCACCGTCGAGGCGAGCGGCCGTGACAAGGACATCAAACCGCTTGAGAACTGGGCGCATCCTTTTGGCATCGCCAATCAGGAAAGCCCGAGCGGTCCGCGCGCCAACTATCGCACGGCCGGTCTTGCCGACCTCGCCGCATCGCTGATCGACGGGCGCGATGCGCGTTGCTCGCTCGACCGCACGCTGCACGGCGTTGACGTCATGACGTCGATCCTGAGATCGGGTGCGGAAAACCGCTTCATCGATCTGACCACGACCTGCACGCAGCCGGCCGCACTCGGCATCGAAGAAGCGCAAGCGCTCTTGAAGTAAGCTCAAGAAGAGCTAGTTTGCGCGCGGGTGAACAACCCGCGCGCTTTTTCATCTCGAAGGAATAATCATCATGGCTTGGCAACCGGCATCCGACCGCTATGCGAAAATGAAATACAACAGGGTCGGCCGCTCCGGCCTGAAGCTGCCGGCGGTTTCGCTGGGGCTTTGGCACAATTTCGGCGGCGACACGCCGCATGACCGCAAGGTAGACATGTGCCGCACCGCGTTCGATCTGGGCATCACTCACTTCGATCTTGCCAATAATTACGGCCCGCCTCCCGGCAGCGCCGAGACCGCTTTCGGCGAGATCCTGCGCACCGAATTCGCCGGCCTGCGCGATGAGCTGATCATTTCGTCCAAGGCCGGCTACGACATGTGGCCGGGCCCCTACGGCGAGTGGGGCAGCCGCAAGTATCTGATCGCTTCCTGCGACCAGAGCCTGAAGCGCATGGGCCTCGACTATGTCGATATCTTCTATTCGCACCGCTTCGACCCGGATACGCCGCTCGAGGAAACCTGTGGTGCGCTCGATCATATCGTCCGTTCGGGCAGGGCGCTCTATGTCGGCATCTCCTCCTACAATTCGCAGCGCACGCGCGAGGCTGCGGCCATCCTCAGGGATCTCGGCACGCCGTGCCTGATCCATCAGCCGAGCTATTCCATGCTCAATCGCTGGGTCGAGGATGATGGCCTGGTCGATACGCTGGAAGATCTCGGCGTCGGGTCGATCGTCTTCTCGCCGCTTGCACAGGGCATGCTGACGACGAAGTATCTCGGTGGCATTCCGCAGGATAGCCGCGCCGCCCAGAACCACTTCCTGAAGCGCGACTTCATTCGTCCGTCGATCATCGAGAACATTCAGAAGCTCAACGAGATCGCCGAGAAGCGCGGCCAGACATTGGCGCAGATGGCGATCGCCTGGGTTCTGCGCGGTGGCCGGATCACTTCGGCGCTGATCGGCGCAAGCCGTTCCTCGCAGATCGTTGATTGCGTCAAGGCGCTCGACAATCTCGAATTCACGGCGGAAGAGCTGAAGGAGATCGATGTTTACGCCCGTGAGGCCGACGTCAATCTCTGGGCCAAATCAGCCGAGCGGGATTGATCATCCTGAAACGCCCGGAACCTGGTTCCGGGCGTTTTTGTTTGTCTGTGCTGGGGCCGCGCCGGCGCGGGTGCGTAGCAGGCGTTTGCCTGACGAAAATATCCGGCTTGCGAAGGAAATGTGCCGAGGTTACCGTCGGCGCTTGCGGAAAGCGGAAGTATCCGGGCATGGCCGACGTTGGGCCTGGTAGCGCTACCTACAGCGATATTCGAGAATATCCACACAAGATCAGCGTTTTCATTACAGAATTGTAACCCAACCGTCAGATTCGCTTCATGTCCGTGAGGATAAGTTCGCGCGCAAATTCTGAATCGAGGAAACAACCAATGAAAAGACTCTTCACCGTCCTTCTGGCGGCGTCCATCCTGGCGATGCCGTTGGCTGCGGAAGCTCAAGTCAAGCAAGCACCGCCTGCCAACAAGCCAGCCGCGGTTGAGAAGGATGTGGTGAAGAAGAGGGTGGTTGTCCGCAAGGGCGGCTGGGTCAAGGGTCGTCGTCTGTCGGCTTCCGATCGCCGCCGCGCCACCGAGATCGATTTTCGCGCCAACCATCTGACGGCGCCGCCGCGCGGCTATCATTGGGTTCGCATCAACGGCAGCATCCTGCTCGTGGGCATCACCAGCGGCCTGATTTCGAAGGTGCATGAGGCACGCTAGCTTCAATGTGATACCGGAATGAGAAAAGGCGGCCCGCGAGGTCGCCTTTTTTGTATCGCGCTCATTGCTATCGGCTTGAATCAAAATCCCCGGCTTGAGACCGGGGATTGAGCATTCGTCTTTTGTCTATCTCAGCTCAGGCGGCCAGCCGCGTGTGCCAGCATGGTGTAGACCTTGCCGGTATCCGAGGTCAGATAGGATTGCGTGACGGTGCGGTCGCGATCGGTGCGGGCAACGTCGGCAAGCAGCTTTTCGAAATCGGCGATGTAGCGATCGACTGCGGTGCGGAATTCCGGCTCGCGATCATACTTGCGCTTGATCTCGTCGAATGTCTGCTGGCCCTTGAGCGTATAGAGGCGACGGGTGAAGACATCGCGCTCGCCGCGCTGGTAACGGCGCCACAGGTCGACCGAGGCGTCGTGATCGATAGCGCGGGCGATATCGACCGAGAGCGAGTTCAGAGATTCCACGACATGGCGCGGATTGCGGGCGACGGGAGCGGGTGCCGCTTCCGTCTGTGCACGCGGCGCAGCCTGGCGAGCGGGCGGCAGGTCGGCATTCTCGTCACGCGAGGCGCCGCGCAGGAGGTCGCTGATCCAACCGCCGCCGGCCGTTTCCTGACGGGCCGGAGCAGGCGTCTCTAACGGGCGCTGCGGCTGCACGGCCGGGCGTTCGGCGGGAATGGAGCCGCGCAAGCCAAGGGATTCGATCGAAGGCTGCTGTGGCTGTGGTGCCGGCTGCTGCACGCTCTGCTGGGGAGCAGGAGCGGGCTGCTGAGGCGCAGGCTGTTGCGGCCTGGGAGCGGGAGCGGCGGCTACAGTCTGAGCAGGTGCCGCCGGCTGCGGGCGCTGGGCCGGCTGCGGATTTGCCAATGCACGGGCCGAGGGTTCGGAGATTTCCAGCTGCTGCGTCGAGCGGCCGACAATCTGCGAGATGTCCTGCAGGGCCTTGATCTGTTCGGCGACGGCGCGGCGCATGGCGGCGGCGCTTTCCTTGGCTTCTTCCGGAAGATCGAAGGCACCGCGCTTCAACTCGCTGCGGGTCATGTCGAGTTCCCTGCGGATATCCCCGGCCGAACGGCGGATCTCGTCGGTTGCCCCGGCAAAACGAACCACGGCATCGTCGACGGCGACGCGCAAGGTCTCGCGAAGCTGTTCGGCAGCGCCATCGGAGGTCTTTCCGGCTTCCGCGAACATCTGCTCGACTTCGGACAGCGAAGCCGTGAGGCCGCCGCGCAGACGGTTGGTCAGATCGTTGGAGCGACGCTCGGCACTGGCAAAGGTGCTTTCCACGGCCTGGCTTGCTTCCTCGCCGGCCTTCTGAAGTGTGCCGCGCATGCCTTCCGCGGCATCCTCGGCGCGTTTCTCCACTTCGGAGAGAACACGACCGATATCCGCGAACGAAGACTGCACGCCCTGGCGCAGATTGCCGGTGACCTGGTTGGAGCGCTGTTCGGCGCGGTCGAAGGCGGTCTCGACCATGGTGCCGAGGGCGCGCATGGTGTTTTCGATTTCTTCCGAGCGTTGAACGAGGCCGACCGCCAGGTTCTGCAGGGCAGTTTCGCGCTCTTCCAGTGTCGACACCAGGTTCGACTGGGCCGCACCCAGAAGCGCGGAAGCCTGCGTCAGCACCTTGGAATGGTCGTCGAAGCGGCCGACGATGCTGCCGACCTGCGACAGGGTCTGGCCGGTGATTTCCGAGAGCTTGTCGACCTTGCCTTCGAGGAGGCGGCTGGAGGCCGAAACCATTTCGCCGGCCTTGGCGGCGGAGTCTGCGAAACGGACAGAGGTCGCGGTGAGACGATCATCGACGCTTGCATATTCGGCTGCAGCGTTGCTGAGCAGGCCGGTGATCGCCGAGTTGTTTTCGGCCAAGCGGGCGATGATGCCGTTGACGCTTGCCAGCAGGTTGTTTTCGAGCGCGCTGACGGTGGTGACCGCATGTTCGGTGCGCGATGCGATAGCATTGATCAGGGCGGCGTTTTCGGCGCGCAGGCGCTCCGTGCTTTCCTGGGCGGCGGCCGAGATGAGGGCTGCGGCTTCCTGACCCGTAGCCGCATAGCGGTCGACAATCGGGCGGGCCTTCTCGTCGATCAGGCGCGACAGTTCCGTCGAGCGTCCGGCCAGCATCGAGTTCAGTTCGCGGGTGCGCTCATCGAGCGAGGTACGGATCGATGCGCCGCGCGCTTCCAGTGCCTTGTCGACATCTGTCAGCGTGGCGTCGATTTCACGGGCACGGTCTTCCAGCGCGGTGCGGATGGCGGTGCCGCGCTCTTCAAGTGCCTTCTCGACCTGGGACATGGTGGAGGCGATCTGCTCGCTGCCGCCGGCAAGCGTGTTGCGAATGGCGGCGCCACGGGCTTCCAGCGATTGCTCGGCCGATGACAGGGCCTGCGAGATCGTGTTGACCTGGTTGCTGACGAGGCCTTCGGCTTCGGCAACCTTGTTGACGATTGCATTGCCTGCTTCAGAGAAGGTCTGGGCGACGGCTGCCGCCTGGCTCGCCAAGCGGCTTTGCGTTTCAGAGACGCGGCTGACGAGGTCGTCGGAACGCTCGGTCATGGCGCGTGTGAACGCATCGCTGTGGCTGCCGAGATTATCGGCGAACTGCTGGCCGGTGCTGGCAAGCAGGTCGGCCGTGCGCGTTGCCTCGCCGTCCATGCCCTGGGCGGCATCGGCAACGGCGGTGCGCAGCGTTGTCGCGAGATTGGCGGCCTTGCCTTCGATCGTGCGGTTGACGGCTTCGAGGCCGACATTGAGCGCGCGATCCATGGTCGACAGGCGTTCCTCGATGCGAGCAGCGGCTTCACTGCCGCTATGATCGATCTGAGCAGCACCCGTTGCCAGGGTCTCGGACAGGCGATTGCCTGCCGCATCGACTTGGGCGGTAACGCCGGTCACACCTTCGTGGATGCGGCTCTCGAGAGCAGACAGGCTGGCTTCGACGCGCGAACCAGTGTCGGCGAAACGGCTGGTCATGCCGTCGATCGACTGGTTGAGGTTGGACGAGAAGTTTTCCGCCGAGCGTGCGATATCGCCTGCTGCCTGCTGAATGCGGCCGGCAACGTCGCCGGCACCGCTGCTGAGGCGTTCTTCCAATACTCTTGCGCTTGCGTCGATGGTCTGGCGCAGCGAAGCCTCACGGTCTTCGAGCGACATTTCGAGCATGCTGGCGCTGGTGGCAATCGACGTCCCGATGTTGGTCGTCTGCTCCATCAGCGTATTGTCGATCTGAGCGTGCGCATCACGCAGCGTCAGGCTGATGGCGTTGCTGCGGTCTTCCAGCGTCGAGCGCATGCGCTCGTAAGCAGAGGCCAGGTTCTGATCCATCTGGGACAGGCCCGTGCCGAGCGTATCTTCGAGTTGGCGTGTCGTGCTGCCAAGTGCATTCTCGACCCTGTCCGTGCCGCTGTTGAGCAATCCCGACAGAGATTCCGTGTGGGCTGCAAGCGAGCGATCAAGGCGATCCTGATTTTCGGTGTAGGCGGCGCGAATGGCATCCGCCTTGTCGCCGAAGGCGCCAGCCACGCGGGATTCCGCGCCGGAGACGCTGTCGAGCAGGGCGTTGGCACGCGATTCCAGGGCGCCTTCGAAGCGGCTCTGGTTCTCGGCAAGCGAGATCGCAAAGGCCATGCTCTTGTCGTCGAGCGTGTTGGTCAGCGCGTCATGGCCGCTTGCCACGGTGTGAGCGATGGCCTGGGCGCTGTTCGTCAGGGTTTCCTCGAGCTTCGCCTGGTTCTCGGAGAGAGCGATTGCCAGCGCCATGGTTCTGTCGTCGAGGCTGTTGACGATCTTGTCGTGCGTGCCGGCGACCGTGCTGGAGAGTGCATCCAGGCGGCTGGAAAGAGCGTCTTCGAGGCGGGACTGGGTGTCGGAAAGCGAAATGGCCAAAGCCATGGCCTTGTCATCCAGCGCATCGCCAATGGCGGCGTGATTGCCGGCGAATGCGTTGGTGATGGCTTCCGCACGGTTCGCCAGCGTTGCCTCCAGGCGCGATTGGCCGTTCGTCAGAACGTCGGAAAGTGCCCGCGTCTTGCCTTCCAGCGTATCGGCGACGCGCTCGCGTGACCGGAAACCGTGTCTTCCAGGCGGGACTGGCTTTCTGAAAGAGCGATGGCAAGCGCCATGGTCCGGTCGTCGAGCGCGTCAGCCAGGGCGGCATGATTGCCGGCAAAAGCCTTGATGATCTCTTCGGCGCGATTGGAGAGCGTTTCCTCAAGGCGGCTCTGTCCGCTGGTCAAGGCAGCCGCCAGTGCGCCGGTCTTGCCGTCAGCGTATCGGCGACGCGCTCAGCATGACCTGCGACGGTTTCTTCGAGCCGTGCCTGGCTTTCGGAAAGGGCGATGGCAAGCGCCATGGTCCGGTCGTCGAGCGCATTGGTGACGGTTTCGGCGTGACCTGACACGGTGCTTTCCAGGCGTGCATGACCCTCGGCGAGGGCGCGGGCAAGTGCCTTGGTCTTTTCATCCATGGTGCCGGCGACCTGCTCGGCATGTCCGGATACGGTATCTTCCAGTCGCGACTGGCTTTCGGAGAGAGCAATGGCAAGCGCCATCGTCTTGTCGTCGAGCGTATCGGCGAGTTTGCCATGCGTCTCGGCAATGGCGCCGGTGATGGCGTCGGCGCGGCTTGATAGCGTGTTTTCGAGGCGAAGCTGGTTTTCCGCAAGCGAGATAGCCAGCATCGACGTGCGCTCGTCGAGCGCGGCAGTCAAATGCTCGTGCGAACCGCTGACGGCACTGACGATGCCTTCCGAGCGTTCGGCCAGTGTCTGTTCGAAGCGCGACTGATTGTCGGCAAGAGCACCGAATAGGGCCGTGCTGCGAGACGCCATGACGGCGTCGATGCGCTCATGGGCGGAACCCAGGGCCTGAGTGATCTCGCTGGTACGAGACGAGAGCGTGTTGTTTATCTCGCTGGCGCGGCCGGTGAAAGCCGTGGTGAGTTCTTCCGTGCCGCTCTGCAGGGCAGCGGAGACATCCCGCGTCACGCCCTGGACGGCATTGGTGAAGGTGCTTGCGTGGGTGCTCAGCGCAGCGTTCAGTTCGCCTGTACCCGAGGTGAGGGCGGAGGAAATGCCGCTGGTGGCATTCTGCAGCGCAGAAGTGATCTCGCCGGCCCTGGAGCCGATGGCGCTTTCCAGTACTTCCTGGCCGGTCGCCAGGGTGGTCGCAAGTGCGAACGACTGGTCGGTGAGGGAGGAGCCGAGGCGTTCGATGCTGGACGTCAGAATGCCTTCAATGGCTTCCGAGTTACTGCCGAGGGACTGATTGATCCGGGCAAGGCTTTCCGAAAGCTTGCTGTCGAGCGTGCCGGCGCGCTTGTCGAAGGCGGAGGTGAATTCCGAGACATGTTCGTCGAAGGTCGTTGAAAGCTGCGCGATTGTCGACTGGAAACGCTCCTCGAAGAAGCCGGAACGAAGGTCGATGTCCATCATGGTGTCATCGGCGGTCGATTGCAGGCTCTGGCGGAAGCTGGCACCCTTTTCGTCCAGCGATGTATTGAGCTTGGCCAGCACAGTATCCAGCGTACCGGTGATCGAGCGTTCGCCGCCGGTGAGGCTCTCACTGATTTCCCTGGTGCGGGCGACCAGCGTTTCGTTGAGCTGGCGGGCGCGCTCGTTGAGGGCGTTGTTCAGCTTTTCGGTATTCGCATCCAGCGTCGAGGCGCGGGTTTCAAATTGGCCAAGCAGCTCCTTGCCGCGTTCGCCAAGCGTTGACGACAGCGCGTCCAGACGTGAATCGAACTCGTGGCTAAGCGCGAGGCCGGAAGCATTGAGGTTCTGCAGCAGGCTGTCGGTCTTGGCCGCGAGCAGGGTTCCGAGCGCCTGAACGGCGGAATCGGATTTTTCCATCAGCGCTGCAGCGCGCGTATCGATCATCGAGGCAAAGGCTTCGCCCGAAGTAGACAGGCGTACGGCGATCTCTTCGGTCGCCAGCGACAGATCTTCCTTGATCTGGTCGTGGACGCCGGAGATGGAGGAACGAATCCGCTCGGCGTGATTGACGATCGCATCGCGCTCGGTGCCGAGTTCGTGGACGAGGCCGCGCACGCGCAATTCGTTGTCGGCATAGCTGCGCTCGAGCGCGTTGACTTCGGAATGGACGAGGGTTTCCAGCTCGGTGGCGCGCGCAATCGTACGCTCGATGCCCTCATTCATGGCCGAGACTTCGCGACGCACTGCCTGACCGACGGTCATGATGCGATCCGAGGCGACGGTTTCAGGCTCGACGAGGCGCAGCGCCACTTCCGCCATGGAGCGGGCGGCGTTGCGCATGTCGTGCGCCCGCGAGATCATCATGCCAAAGGCATAGAACATGAGGACGGGTATGACGATCCCGACAATGCAGGCGATGACGCCGGGAAGGGCGACAAGATCGGCTACGGATTGGATGTTTCGGATCTGCGCGCCATACAGCAGGAAGGCGAGGCCGGCACCGCCGATGATCCAGAACAGCGAAAAGATCGTGGCATTGCGAACCGCATGGCTCTGGGAGCCGCTATCCAAGGCCTTCAGGAGGCTGGCGGGGCTCGCCCGGTTGCCATCGTTTGCTGCAGCAAGGTTCGGGCTTTTCGGTGCCTCGGCGGGGCGGGGGCGTTGCGGCAGGGGCGGCCGCGCTTCGTGCGCTGCCAGCCTGGCGGGCTGCATCGTCCTTGGTCTGCTTCATCGGCTGTTTCGGCGGTTCAGACACTTTTCGCTCCGGGACATCAGGCGTGGGACCGCTGCGAGACTCCAAGTTCTCGTCACTGAAATCGATCTGCAAAGCTTCGTCCAATGCCTGAAAGGCCTTGTCCTCGACCGACTCGATGTACTTTTTGTTCGCCATGCGGTTACGCCTCGTTACAACTCACTCGGGCTTGCCGTGTCGTTTCCGGAAATTCCGCCGTATCCAGAAAAGACGAACCCTGCCTCCCGTGGGGTCCTCCGTCTTCGATAAATATCGAGGCTGGATTTCCCATTACATTTCAGAGTGGATAACTGGTTTTTCAAACGGATGTTATGAAAACATTACCATCATCCACTTCTTGGGCAAAGGCATGCGCCACAAACCCAATCTAGCCGTATCGTAGTGACACATTCCCCCAGTCATGACAATTAATTCCACTGTAAAGTCAGTGGATCGTTAAGATGCGATTAACCTTCCTAACGTGTTCAAGCGCATGAAAATCCAATATTCTGGGCATGTTTAACGCGCGTTAACCATGTCGTGAGTTTTACGCCCTCAATGTGCCAAAATTTAACTCGATGGCCATGCCAAGCCCGCAACTATGCGGCAGGTCGCTAAAACAGTCACAGGTTAAGGACGGGAGCGTTGGCACATGGCAGCACTGAATATTGCATTTGAATCTCCGGATAATTCACGCGGGCCGACCCCATCAAGGGAGCGGGCGATCGATCTCGTCCATCTCGCAAAGCAGACCATGGGCGACAAGGCTCTCGAAGTCGAGGTGCTGCAGATGTTTGCCCGGCAGGCCCGGTCCTGTCTGCAGGAGATCGGCAGCGGCGATGCCAACCGCATCCATGCGGCATCCCACAAGCTGAAGGGCGCAGCAAGCGCAGTCGGCGCCTTTCGTGTCGCGGACGCGGCGGGCGCTCTGGAAAACGATGGTAGCGACGCGACCCATATGGCGGCCGTCACCACATGCGTCATCGAGGCAGAGAACTTCATTCTGAAGCTGTCGCGCTGAGCTGATCCTTTCGAAAGCCTGCAAATGCATCGTGGCGCCGCCAAGCGGGAAATCCGTTTCGGCGGCGCAAATGTTGACTGCCCCAGCGAATTGTTGGAAGTAAAATTCCGGATCGTCCTTTACTCACGAATTTCGGAATTCATCTAAATGACCCAATTGACCATCGTCGCCTTTGACGGCACCCGTTTTGACCTCAATGTCGACGACGGCTCCACCGTAATGGAAAACGCCGTACGCAACTCCGTTCCGGGCATTGAGGCGGAATGCGGCGGAGCATGTGCCTGTGCCACCTGTCATGTCTATGTCGACGACGAATGGACAGAGAGGGTCGGTAGTCCGCAGGCGATGGAAGAAGACATGCTGGACTTTGCGTTCGATGTCCGCCCCACGTCGCGGCTCTCCTGTCAGATCAAGATGACGAGCACTCTTGACGGGCTCGTTGTCCACGTTCCGGAACGTCAGGCTTAAAAACGCTCGGGTTCACGCGGCTTTGACTGCGTAATCCGGGCTGTTAATTCTATCTGAAACTCTCCGTCCGCCCCAAAAAGATGCCCCGCTCAGCTAGTGCAGCGAGCGAGGCGAGGCGGGCGCATCACCGACAGGCAAGGGAGGAAACGCCTGCGGCTTCAAGACGCGCCAGGAGAACACTTAGCGCATGCTTTGGAAAACAAACCCCGACTGCGACGAAGAGCGAACAAACCCGCCAGCGCAGGCACTCAAAATCGACCATTTCGAGATATCGTCCGGTATTTTCGAATCATCCGGTTCACTTATCTCTGTGATTAATAAGAAAAACCTATTTCAGATTCTCGTAAAGTTCAAAGAGCGACATGACCGGACGATTCACAGAAATAGTGGCTCTTTTCCCACAATTCGTGACATTTCGATGGTCTTTTGCGTGAATGAGCGCCCCGGGGCGCTCTACTGTCGGCTGTTTCCGCGGCTACGGTAGTACAGCAATCTCTGTATGCGGTTCTGGAAGTTGATGGCCTCGATGCGATCGAATCGCGCCTGATCGGCATCGTGGCGCTCGGTTTCGCGTGCCGTCACGTCATTCGCCTTGTCCTGAAGCGCGTCGCAATTGCTGGCCGAAGGCAAAGAGAGGATCAGCCGCTCCATCTGCCGGGCGTGCTGGCGGGCGATCTCGACGTGGCGATCCTCATGGCGGCGGATGTCGGCAGCCAGAGTATCCCATATCATGGAGAGCTGCTTGCTTGCACGGCGCGGTCGCGCCAGCGAGGCAGGATGATTTCGGTGTCGACCGTGACCTTGGCGCCGGAAATATAGCAGCGGCCACTTGCTTCGCTGTAGGTCGCGTTGCCGCCGAAGCGAATTCGCGTCGCGCCCGGATGATGGCTGCTGGAACCCATTGCAAGCGGTCCTTGATGGTTCAATGCGGCATCGAGCTCGTCGGCGCTGCTGCCCTTGATGTCGAAATAGGAAACGGTTTTGCGGGTGATCACCTCGGCATGGGCGATTTCAGTCATGCAGAGCGTGAGCAACAAGGCGCATGAAATACTGATCTTATGGGATGCAAGCGGCATTCGTGACGCAACCATGTTGAACTTCGGCGAACCTTGCGGCATAGGCACTGTGAGCGCAATATCGAGCGCAAGGTTTTTTCATTTTCAATGGGATGGGACGGTTCGTGACGGAGCTTCGCAGCCATAGCTGGCATGTCGCGCATGGCCGCAGCATCGAGGTCGGCAAAAAAAGCGTCATCATGGCCATCGTCAACGTGACGCCGGATTCATTCTCGGATGGCGGCCACTACGAGGCTGTCGATGCCGCGGTTGAACATGCGCTTGCCTGTATTGCTGACGGTGCTGCCATTGTCGATATCGGTGGAGAATCGACGAAGCCGGGCGCCGATGCCGTCAGCGCCAGCCAGGAGCAGGGGCGGGTGCTGCCCGTCATCGAGGCATTGCGAAGCAGGACCGATGCGCTGATCTCGGTTGATACCTATCGGGCTGATACGGCGCGGCTGGCAATCGGAGCCGGCGCGCATATCGTCAACGATGTCTTCGGCCTGCAACGCGAGCCGGATATAGCTGGTGTGGCGGCGCAGACGGGAGCGGGGCTTTGCATCATGCATACCGGTCGCGACAGGCAGAAACTGCCTGATGTGATCGACGATCAGATCCTGTTCCTCAACCGCTCGCTCGACATTGCCGCGGCGGCTGACGTCAGCAGGCAAAATATCGTGCTCGATCCCGGTTTCGGCTTCGCCAAGGAGAATGCCGAAGAGAATCTGGAATTGATGGCGCGTTTCAATGCGCTGCTTCGGTTCGACTTGCCGCTGCTGGTGGGTACCTCGCGCAAGCGATTTGTCGGCACCATCACGGGGCGTGATGCCGCCGATCGCGATGTCGGCACGGCCGCGACCAGCACAATCTTGCGTTTGCAGGGAGCAGCCCTATTCCGCGTACACAATGTCGCAATCAACAGAGATGCGCTGGCCGTTGCGGATGCTATTCTCAGGACGCGCGCGAGACTTAAAGCATGATCCCTGAACCAAGGGAGCGGTTTTCGAACGCCGTTGTGCCTGTTCGAAACGGAGGGACGCCATGAGCGCTGTGACATACACCATTACTCTGCAGAATTGCGCTTTCTTTGCTCGCCATGGCGTGCATGACGAGGAGGAGTTCCTCGGGCAGCGCTTCTTTGTCGATGCGGAGCTCGATGTGGAGGCCGGCGACGCGCTGGAGCGCGATTCGATCGGCGATACCGTCAATTACGGCATCGCATTCACCGTTATCGAGGAGATTGTCACCGGTCGCCGGCGATATCTGATCGAGGCGCTGGCACTCGATGTAGCCAAGGAATTGTGCAAGCGCTTTCCGGGTATCCGCCGCGCGAAGATCACGGTGCGCAAGCCGAATGCGCCGGTTCCGGGTGTTCTCGATTACGTACAGGTGAGTGTTGAGCATTTTGCCTGAAAACGGAGCCGTGCGGGCGACGCTTGGTCTTGGCGGCAATCTGGATAATCCCGTCCACGCAATGGCGCTTGCCTTGCGCACCCTCGACGGGCGGGATGATTGCCGGGTGGTTTCGGTGTCGCGGCTCTACCGCACACCGCCCTGGGGCAAGACGGATCAGTCTCTATTCTATAATTCCTGTGCCGCAGTCGACACGACGCTGGCGCCGGAGGCGTTGCTTGACGTCTGTCTTGATATAGAGCGCGACATGAAACGGATTCGGCTGGAACGTTGGGGACCGCGGACGATCGACATCGATATCCTGACCTATGGCGACCTGGACCAGGCGGAGCCACTGCTGACCATCCCGCATCCGCGCATGACCGAGCGCGGTTTCGTGCTGATGCCGCTTGATGATTTCGCGGGCAATCTTTTGGTGAAGGGCCGCACAATCAAGAACTGGCTGCGGGACGTCGATATCGAAGGGATTGAGGTTGCGGATCAGAGTCGGGATTGGTGGCGATCCGCCTGATATCAAATGAAAAGGCCGGCAGAATATGCCGGCCTGTCGCGATACGCTTTATATCTGGAATTACTGGATCGATCCGACGGCCATCTGATCGATGTCGGCACGCTTCAGCGTCACACCGATGACAGGCACCATCTGCTCGCCGACTTTTACGGAAATCGTAACGTTCATCGACTTGTTGTCGGAAACGCGGGCGATCATGGCGCCATTCAACTTCTGGCGGATCAGGCCGAGAACGACGGTGCCGTCATTGACCGTGCCGGAGGTGATGTCCAGGCCCTTGCCGGCTGCGCCGTCCAGGAATTTTCCGCTATAGGAGCCGCCGCTCTGGGTGATCTCAGCCGACATCGGCTGTTGGAAGACGCCAACGCGGCAGGTGCCGTCGAGCTTGACACCCGCATTGTTGCCGTCGAGTGGCTTGCCGGTAAGGCTGCAGCTGAACTTCGTGCCCTTGTACTTGCCGGCGACAATCTCGCCTGGACCGCTCCATGAGCCGGCGACGGACTGGAAGAAGGCCTTGTCGCGGGGGGCCGCGTCGGCCGATTGCACCCAAGTACCGGTAGAGAGGGTCGCGGCGGCGAGGCCGCTTACAAGAAGAAATTGACGCGAAAACATGGACATTCCTTAGCGAGGCGGAACCGTAAAATTAGTTCCCACTTTTGCCCTAGAATGGTTAATGCTTGGTTTCGTTATGCCTGTAAAGCCGGATTTACAGGCGTTCACGTCGTTTGGCGACCGGTTACACCAGGCGTGAGGTCGCCGGCGAAGTCGGCAATGCCTGGCCGCTTCAGCGCCTTGAAGGAAAGAGGCCGGCAGAGATCCATGGCCGCGATACCGATTCTCGCCGTCATCATGCCGTTGACAACGCCTTCGCCCAATCGTGCTGAAAGCTTGGAGGCGAGCCCGTGGCCGATCAATTGCTGCACGATGCTATCGCCGACCGCGATGGAGCCTGTAACAGCCAGATGAGCCAGCACATCGCGCATCAGCCTGAGCATGCCGAGCGTGCCGGGCCTGCCGCCATAGAGCTCGGCCATGGCCCGCACCAGTTTCGCCGCCTCGTAGAGAACGTAGAGAATGTCGACTAGCGCGCGCGGGCTGACGGCGGTGACAACGGAGACGCGTTTCGAGGCGCCAAGGATCAGTGCCCTGGCCCGACGGTCGAGCGGCCCAAGCAACTCGCGCTCTGCAAGGTCGATCAGCTGCGGCGCGTCGATGATGTCGTCTTCGGCTGCTTTCAAAGTGGCGCGGCCCCGTGCAGTCTCCGGATTGGCCTCCAGAATAGTGCAGAGATGCTTCACCAATGCCTTGGCCCGACCGGGGCGCGTTTCGACGATAGCAGCCTCCGCTTCCGCCTTGATGTTTTGCACGGCTGCCAGCCGCATCATGCCGGCAGTTTCCCTGACGAGGATGGCGAGTACGGCGAGGATGCCGACAGCAACCACGGCAAGGGCGGTGTAGCCGAGCCAGTCGGCGCGGCTGAACAGGTCGCGGATGAGCTGGTCGGTCCAGAGCCCGAAAGCGAGCGATATCAGAATTCCGAGCGCACTCAGCGCTACCTTGCCGAACGAAAACCCGCGACGACGCGGCTTGGCACCGACGCTTCCGGCAAGTGCCGGGTCGAGGGCAGGGTTGATGAATGGATCGTCCTCATCCGCAGTCAGGACAATCTCGGTATCGAAGCTTTGCGGCTTGCGGCGCGGCGTTTCCGCACTGGTTTTCGCAGTCGTATCGCTCGGCTCCAGCGAAAAGGCCGCCGGACGCCGGGCTATATTGCTTGGCTCGTTTGGGGGCGGCTTCGTCATGCGAGACGGTCTCCGAACAGGAACTGCATGGCGCGGTCGAGGCGGATATGCGGCACCGAGAGCTTGATGCCGCCGCCGGTTTCATCCAGCTCCGGCGGTCGGAACCGAACGACATTCACCTCCGGCAAGTGGACCTTTGCCCCGTCTGATTCAAGGGCTTCGAACAACCAGCGTGGATTCTCAGGAAGATCGCCGGGAAATACCGCGGTCTTGCGATCGCCGTCGAAGATTTCGCCGGCGATCGTTTCCTTGTCCATCGGGGTGCCGACGATGACGGGAAGGGTCTGTCCGTCGCGCGTCACCGTGGCCTCGCGGGTAGCACGCACGGAGGCAATGGCCATGACCTCGATGCCGGCGCCGGCCATGCCAATGCGCTGGACGGCGCGCTCCACGAGGCGACGGGTCAGAGCTTCGAGCCGGTCATGGCTCTCGTGATGCAGATGATCGGCCTTGGTGGCGGCCACCAGCACGCGATCGATCCGGCGTCCAAGCAGCGAGGAAAAGAAGGAATTGTTGCCCGGACGAAAGCAGGCAAGCACATCCGTCAGCGCGCGCTCGAGATCCTGAACCGCTTCGGGACCGCGATTAATGGCCTGCAACGCGTCGACAAGGACTATCTGGCGGTCGAGCCGGGCGAAATGCTCGCGAAAGAAGGGTTTGACCACGACCGATTTATAGGCCTCGTAACGGCGTTCCATCATCGCCCAGAGCGAACCCTTCGGCGCGCTGCCCTCAGCGGGCAGTTTCAGCGGCGCAAAGGTGAGGGCGGGTGAGCCATCGAGATCACCGGGCAGCAGAAAACGCCCCGGCGGCAGCGTTGAGAGCGAGCGCTCGTCGGATTTGCAGGCCTTGAGATACCAGGCAAAAGCAGTCGCAAGCTCACGCGCCTTCATCTCGTCCGCGGGGGCGGCGATGTCGGCATTCTCGGTCATCGCCAGCCAATCCTGCGAGAGTTCCGCACGAATGCCGGTCGCAGCCAGCGCCAGTGTCTCGTCGCTGAAGGTGCGGAAATTCTTGCCGAGCAGCGGTAGGTCGAGCAGCCATTCGCCGGGATAATCGACGATGTCGATGGAAAGGCGGCCGGGCGAGAACAACCGGTTCCAACCGCTGGCGCTTTGATATTCCAGGGTAATGCGCAGCTCCGAGATCGCGCGTGTCGAATCCGGCCATATGCGCTCTTTGACCAGCGAACGGATATGATCCTCATACTGAAAGCGTGGCACGGCATCGTCCGGCTGAGGTTCCAGGCGAACAGAGGAAACGCGGCCTGACTGTACCGGCTCGAACAGTGGGAGCCGTCCGGCATTCAGCAGATTGTGCACCAGCGACGAGATGAAGACGGTTTTGCCGGAGCGGGAGAGACCGGTTACGCCCAGACGGATTGTCGGGCTGACGAGCCCGGTCGCACGATCAGCGAGATTGTCGAAAGCGATGAGAGCGTCGTCGGTAAAGGAGGTCAGGCTTGGGGGCAAGGCGGGATCCCTGGGTGACAGCGTGACCGTGAATATAGGAAACGAATCTTGCTCCGAACAGATGGGGCGATATTGGCAAGCCATCCCGCGCGGCACGCAACTCGCCCTTGCCCGAGACTGATATCTCTATTCGGTGACAAAATCCGTCAGCGACCAACCGGAGGGTGTCGCGTCGATGACGGCGAGGCCGGCCGTCGGAAAGCCACGCGGAAGGGCGGCAGCAAGGGCCTCGTGACCAATCAAGGCTTCCAGCGTCTGCTCGATGATCGGATTATGTGCCACCAGCATGACCGACTCCTGATCCGTCTGCGAAGCGATCAAGGAGAGGTAGATCTCCAGCGTTCCGTTGTAGAGAGCATCGACGAAGCGGAATTCGGTGGAAGGATTGACGATACGACGCATGGCGTCCGCGGTCTGGCGACAGCGAAGTGCCGTCGATGAGATTATCAGGTCTGGCTTGTAGCCTTTGTCGGCCACTTCGTCCGCGACGATCTCCGCTGCGGCATAGCCGTTATCGCTCAAGGGACGGTCGAAATCCCTCTGTCCAGGCGCCGCCTGCCGGGCCTCGGCATGGCGCAGGAGATAGATCCGTGACGGCGGCGGCGAGAGGGTCGTCATGATGAAGTTCCGAAGCTCGATTCGATCGATGAGGTAGCGTCTGTTCGTATGGGCCGTCAACTGCGATGTAATCCGCCGAATCGAGAAATAAGGCGCATTCACGCGAAGGTTACGGAACTG
This sequence comes from Rhizobium sp. P44RR-XXIV, assembly GCF_001999485.2. Taxonomy (NCBI): domain Bacteria; kingdom Pseudomonadati; phylum Pseudomonadota; class Alphaproteobacteria; order Hyphomicrobiales; family Rhizobiaceae; genus Rhizobium; species Rhizobium sp. P44RR-XXIV. The sequence goes on from NZ_MPVZ02000028.1 coordinate 631,188, forward strand.
CCAAATTTGGGCTGTTGCCAATATATGGTGAAAAAATAGACGCTTAGCCGAATTTTATGACAAATTTAAAAATCGGTTGACAGCATCAATTTGGCTTGAATCGACACTATCGGTTGGGATATACACCCCGCGATATGAGATGTTCTTCAGGAGAATCGCGTTGAGTGAGAAGATCGATCTTAGTAATTATGTGCCCTCGGAAGACGAGGAGTTCATGAACCTGAACCAGCGAGCTTATTTCCGAGCAAAGCTGATAGCCTGGAAAAACGACATCCTTAGAGAAGCGCGTGAGACGCTGGGTCACCTGGCGGAAGAAAGCGCAAATCATCCCGATCTTGCCGACCGGGCGTCTTCGGAAACAGACAGAGCCATCGAGCTTCGAGCTCGCGACCGCCAGCGGAAACTCATCTCTAAAATCGATGCTGCAATGCAGCGTATCGACGAGGGTACCTACGGTTACTGTGAAGAGACAGGTGAGCCGATCGGCCTCAAGCGTCTCGATGCACGCCCGATTGCGACCCTGTCGATCGAAGCGCAGGAACGTCACGAGCGCCGCGAGAAAGTCTATCGCGACGAATAAGCGTTCCATTTCGATCGGAACCTATAAACAAAAGGCACGACGCATATGCGTCGTGCTTTTTTGATTCGGTCGCGTTTTCCGCCGCGCCTTATTTGTCGCGGCTGACGCTCATTTCACCGAAGATACGTGCAACTTCCTTCTGAAGCGCATTGTCAGCTCCGGTCATCGGGGCAAGTTCAGGGTCGACACGCTGCGCCGGGCCGGGCTGGGATGCAACTGGCGTGACGGCCGGCTGCTGCTGGACCTGGCGCTGCGGTGCAACGTTTGGAATGATCCGTTCCGCCGTCAGGTTCTTCGACATTTCCGCTTCCAGAACGCGTTGGAAGTCGTTGCCGGTTTCCGCTGGACGTGGCGATTCGATGGTCGGCTCGATGGGAGCTGCGCGCGCCGGTTGCGCCGGCAGGACGACCTGGCGTGCGGCGTCCAATATGTCGGCGGCTTCCGCCTCGGTAATTGCGGGTGCGGGTGGCTGTACGCGCTGAGGCGGTGCAACTGCGGGCTGGGGGGGGCGTTCAGCTGGGCGCGCCATTGGTGCTGGCGTGGCCGCAACGGTCGGCTCTGCGCGCAGATAGGCTTCGACCTTGTCTTCAACGGTCTGCGGGCGTTGCGGAAGCGCGGCGAGAGGGCTGTGGAGTTCTTCGACCTTTTTCCGTGACTGCGGCCGGTCCTCGAGTGCCGTGGGGGCTTCGAGCGGTGTCGATGTTCCTGCCCGCGCGGGATCGGAGATACCGGATTCGATGACGATATCCGTGGGGCCACCAATCATGATCAAGTGCTCGACGCCATCGCGCCGGACAAGCACAAGACGGCGACGTGCATCGACGGCTGCCGCATCCAGCACCTGCAGGCGCGGCTGGCGATTCTTGCCGCCGCGCACGAAGGGAGACGGCGCCCGATTGCGCAAGACCCAAAGAATGCCGATCAGCACGAGGAGGGCGATGCCAACCCCGCCGGCTGCGAGAAAGAAACGGCTGCCATAGGCTCCGGCGATGTCGTCCAACATGTCGAGATACTCCGTATTTGTCCCCGATGTCGCGGCCTGCGCGCAACTACGCCGGGGTAGATGCTTTGACCTTGGCCTTCCTATGCGGCGATCATATGGACAGGATCATAGCGGATACAAGATGCGATTGTAGCCTGTTGCGCTGTCTTGCCTGTGAATTCAAGCCTTTCTGGCCCGGCAAAGCTTTTTGCTGATGATGCAAATTGCTAAAGAAGATTCGAAAGGTCCGACTCCGGCGATCCGTAACGTGTATCACATGTCGCGAGGAGAACGGCGGAGACGAGGGGTTTATGACGAAGCAGCGTCCGTCCGACGAGTATAGCGTGCCGCTGGTGGATCGCGGGGTTCGTTCCGGCACTGTGCTGCGCATCATGCTGCTTGCGCTGGTGCTTGTCGCCGCCGCCGCCGCCTTCGTCGTGTTCAAGAGCCAACTTGATAATGAAGCCGTGCTCGGTGGCCTGGGCATTCTCGCCATGGTCGGCATCTTCTTCCTGGTGTCCTCGATCATCGGCTTTGTCGAGGTCATGCCGCAGCCGCAATCCGACAGTCTGGCGCGCTCGTTTCTGAACAGCCATCCGGATGGAACGCTGATTACCGACGAGAAGGGCCGCATCGTCTATGCTAATGCCGCCTATGGCAGGCTGACCGGCGCTACCAAGGCGACCGAAGTGCAGTCGCTGGAGACACTGTTGTCGCGCAACCGTGAATCCAACGAAGCGTTGTACCGCCTCGCCAACGGCTTGCGCGACGGCAAGGAAGGATCGGAAGAATTCCGGCTTCTGAAGCCGCTCGGTCCTTTCAATGGGATCGGGCAGACAGCCCATTGGTATCGATTGAAAGCGCGGGTATTGCAGCCGGAGCAGGGCGGCAGCACGGCGCTGCACATCTGGCAGATTACGGATATCACCTCAGAGCGTGACGATCAGGAGCGCTTCTTCAAGGAGCTTCAGAACGCGATCGACTATCTCGACCACGCGCCGGCCGGCTTTTTCTCCGCCGGCCGCAAGGGCGAAATCTTCTATCTCAATGCTACGCTGGCGGAGTGGCTGGGCTTCGACCTGACAAAGTTCGTGTCGGGGTCGATGACTATCCGCGATCTCGTCGCCGGCGAAGGGCTGGCGCTGATCCAGTCCGTCCAGGCCGAGCCCGGATTGAAGAAGACGGTGACGCTCGATCTCGATCTCAGGCGCTCGAATGGCCAGAGCCTGCCGGTACAGATCGTCCACAGCGTCACGTCGATGCGCGATGGCGCCCCAGGCGAAAGCCGCACCATCGTCCTGACACGCCAGAACGGCGGCGACACCGAGCAATCGGCTTCTGCTGCTGCGATGCGCTTCAGCCGGTTCTTCAACAATACGCCGATGGCGATCGCTTCCGTCGATGGTGCCGGCCGCATTCTGCGGACCAATGCGCCGTTCCTGAAGCTCTTCTCGGATCTGGTATCGCGCGACGACATCGAACGTGGCGCGGCTCTGGAGACAGTCGTCAACGACAGCGACCGCTCGCGCCTGCATCAGGCGCTGGCGGCTGCCAAGGATCGGCAAGGCGATATTCCTCCGATCGATTCCCGTAATCCCAAGGATGACACCCGGCATTTCCGCTTCTATATCAACGCCGTGATCGACCAGACCGACGAAGCGCCGGAAGAGGCTGCGATCGTCTATGCCGTCGAAGTGACCGAGCAGAAGGCGCTCGAGACGCAGATGGCGCAGACGCAAAAGCTCAATGCAGTGGGCACGCTTGCCGGCGGCATCGCGCATGACTTCAACAACGTACTGACGGCGATCCTGCTCTCTTCGGATCACTTGCTGCTGCAGGCACGGCCTTCCGACGCCAGCTTTGCGGATCTGATGGAAATCAAGCGCAACGCCAATCGTGCGGCTGTGCTGGTGCGGCAGTTGCTCGCCTTCTCGCGCAAGCAGACCATGCGGCCGTCGATCCTCAACCTGACCGACGTGATCGGCGATCTCCGCATGCTCGTGGACAGGCTGCTATCTGGCACCCATGTCAAGCTGGATGTCGACTATGGCCGCGACCTCTGGCCCGTCAAAACCGATCTTTCGCAGTTCGAGCAGGTTCTCATCAACCTTTGCGTCAATGCGCGCGACGCCATGCCGGGCGGCGGTACGCTGACGCTGCGCACCCGCAATCTCCTGGCCGCGGATGTCAGCGCCTTCAACTATGCCTATCTGCCGCATGAGGACATGGTTCTCGTCGAGGTCAACGATACCGGCACGGGTATCGCGCCTGAAATCATGGACAAGATCTTCGAGCCCTTCTTCACCACAAAGGAAGTAGGCAAGGGCACGGGCCTCGGCCTGGCGATGGTCTATGGCATCATCAAGCAATCGGGCGGCTACATCAATCCGGAGTCGGAAGTCGGCAAGGGAACGACGTTCCGCATTTTCCTGCCGCGCCACATGGTCGACCCGGCTGTCGCCGCCGAAGCGAAGGCAGCGGAAAGCCGTGGCGTCACGGCGATGGATCAGAGCGTCGCAACGGCGGCACCGGCTGAAGAGCCGGCGGATCTGACCGGCAAGTCTGCCGTCGTGCTGCTGGTCGAGGACGAGGAAGCCGTGCGTCGCGGCGCGGCAAGCGCATGCTCGAGACACGCGGCTATACCGTCTATGAGGCGGGCTCCGGTGTCGAGGCGTTGGAAATCATGGACGAGCTTGACGGTCAGGTCGACGTCGTCGTCTCCGACGTCGTCATGCCGGAAATGGACGGCCCGTCGCTATTGCGTGAGCTGCGCAAGAAATATCCGGATATGAAGTTCATCTTCGTCTCGGGCTATGCGGAAGATGCGTTTGCCCGCAATCTGCCGGCCGACGCACAGTTCGGCTTCCTGCCGAAGCCTTTCTCGCTGAAGCAGCTTGCGGTCGTTGTGCGGGAGACGCTGGACCGATAGGCGAATTTTTCCGGTCGATATTGCCGATGCCGTCGCATCGGTGATATCAACCGCGCATGATCGACCTTGCCAAGCGCATTTGCCAAATGTGGTGGCGCTCCTTCTAGGAGCGGCAGTCGTCATTTTACGAAATCGACCCTTGCCGCCGTGATCCGGCAGGCATGGTCATTTCCCTTTTCCTTCCCGATGGCGGCGGCTCCTTTTACGGAGCAAAAATGTCTTCCTCTATCGATACACGTCCCGTCATATTGACGGGCGACAGAACCACCGGTCCACTCCATCTCGGTCACTACGCAGGGTCGCTGAAGAGCCGCGTCGCACTTCAGCGCTCTCATCGACAATTTCTATTGCTGGCGGATACGCAGGCGTTGACCGACAATGCCCATGATCCGGAAAAAGTCCGCCGCAACGTTCTCGAAGTCGCCTTCGACTATCTCGCCGTCGGCATCGATCCGTTGGAGACGACGATCTGCCTGCAGTCTGCGCTGCCGGCACTGGCGGAACTGACGCTGCTCTATCTGAATTTCGTGACGGTCAGCCGTCTGGAGCGCAATCCGACGATCAAGACCGAAATCCAGCTGCGTGGCTTCGAGCGTGACGTACCTGCCGGCTTCCTCTGCTATCCGGTGGCCCAGGCGGCCGATATCACCGCCTTCAGGGCGACGGTCGTGCCTGTGGGCGAAGATCAGGCGCCGCTGATCGAGCAGACTAACGAGATCGTCCGCCGCCTCAACCGGCAGGTCGGTCGCGATATTCTTGTCGAAGCCGAGGCCATGATACCCGCCGTGGGCCGGCTGCCCGGCGTCGATGGCAAGGCGAAGATGAGCAAATCGCAGGGCAATGCCATTTCGCTTTCGGCCTCGCCGGACGAAATAACCGATGCCGTGCGGCGCATGTATACCGATCCCACGCACCTGCGTGCCAGCGATCCCGGCAAGATCGAGGGAAATGTGGTCTTTACCTATCTCGACGCCTTCTGCGATGATGGGCAGCTCTTGGAAGACTTGAAGGAACGATACCGGCGCGGCGGCCTGGGCGATATCACCGTCAAGAGACATCTGGAGGATATTCTGCAGGCGTTGCTTGCGCCGATCCGCGAGCGCCGCGCCCGATATGCCGCCGAGCCGGGCTATGTGCTGGACATATTGCGCGAGGGGACCCTCAAGGCAAGGGAGAGGACGGAGGCAACCCTTGCCGAATTGCGGGCCGCCCTTGGCCTGTTCACATTGACCTAGGGCGGCTGCGGCTTTGTTTATTCCGCCAGAGCGACGGCGATTTCGGCACCGAGACGTGCATTGTTCTCGACGAGAGCGATGTTGGTCTTGAGGCTGCGGCCATCGGTAATGTCGAAGATGGTGCTGAGCAGATACGGGGTCACGGCTTTGCCGGCGATCTCGTCGCGCTCGGCACTGTCGAGGGCGCGCTGGATGTAGATTTCCATTTCCTCGCTCGGAATTTCGTCGGCTTCCGGCACCGGATTGGCGATCAGCATGCCGCCATCGATGCCGAGCTGTTCGCGGGTCGTCTGGAAATTGGCGATTGCGGCCGGGCTATTGAGCGTCAGCGGGCTCGGCAGGCCGGAGGAACGCGACCAGAAGGCCGGGAATTCGGCGCTGCCATAGGTGACGACGGGCACGCCGCGGGTTTCCAGAACTTCCAGCGTCTTCGGAATATCGAGGATCGCCTTGGCGCCGGCGCAGACGACGATGACGCCGGTGCGGGAGAGCTCTTCAAGGTCAGCCGAAATATCGAAGCTTTCTTCGGCACCGCGATGGACGCCGCCGATACCGCCGGTGGCGAAAACCTTGATGCCGGCGCGGGCGGCGGCGATCATCGTAGCGGCAACCGTGGTTGCACCGGTGCGGCGCTCGGCGATCGCGAAGGCGAGATCGGCACGCGATACCTTCATCGCGCCCTCAGTCTTGGCAAGGGCTTCCAGCTCTTCGGGCTCGAGGCCGATATGCAGCGTGCCATGGATGACAGCGATGGTTGCAGGCACGGCGCCTTCCTGGCGAATGATCGCTTCGACGCTGCGGGCCATCTCGATATTGCCGGGGTAGGGCATGCCATGGGTGATGATGGTCGATTCCAGCGCGACGAGCGGCGCGCCGCGCATCTTGGCGGCGGCGACTTCCTTCGAATAGGCGATCGGAAGCAGTGGCGAGATAGGCTTGGTCATTGTCGTGTCCAATTGACTGAAACAGGATAGGCGAGTGAAGCGAGCTTCATGACAGAATAGCGGCCTCGGGAACAAGGGCCAACATCGACTTTAGAAGCTCGGGCGAGAGATTTTCGGCCGTTGCCAAGGGTGATTGCACGGTGATCGCGGCCGCGGCAGCGCCATGGCGCACGGCTTCGGCAAGATCATGACCGGCAAGCAGCGCGGATAAAACGCCGGCCGCAAGGGAATCTCCCGCACCGGTGACATCAGCGACGTCCTGGACGATAGGCGGGTGCAGGCTGACGACGGCATCACGCGAAAACGCGATCAACTCGCGCTTGCCACGGGTAATGACGCCGTTGCGCAGACCGAGCGCGCGCAATCCGCTGACCCATTCCAGAGGATCCTCCGGACGGCTCTCGGTGAGCGCCGCGGCCTCGGCTTCATTGAGAAAAAGATGATCGATGCCGGCAAGGCTCGATTTCAGCCTGATAACCTTGGCCGGTGAGATCGCGATGGCGGCGACGGGCTTGCGGCAGGCAGACGCCCTTGCTGCAATCGCAGCCAAGGTTTCGGCCGGCAGATTGGCGTCGCAAAGAACAAGGTCCGTTGCGGCGAATGCATCGCGAACGGCGCGAATCGCCAGCCGCCTGGGCACAAACAGCTGATAGAGTTCCATATCGGCAAGCGCGATCACCAGATTGCCGTCGCGTTCGAGGATCGCGGTGTAGCTCGGCGTCTTGCGGTCGAGGAAGACGAAGGGCGTATCCTCGATGCCGGCATGGCTGGCCGCCTCCGCAACCATCTCACCGGAGGGGTCGCCGCCTCGGGGAGAGATCAGCCGGACATCGAAGCCGAGACGGGCAAGATTGCGCGCCGCATTGAAGCCACCGCCGCCCGGCTCCTCGAACCATGCGCCCGGATTGCTGGCGCCCGGCGCCGTCTCGCCGAAGATGCGGCCACGACGGTCGACATGTGCGCCGCCAAGAACGAGAATCTTCTTCGCCATATGGTTTTCCTCAGCGATCAAAAAGGCGAATCGGGCCGGTCGCCAATATGCTGGAACCCATTGCCTCCGGCGGGTAAGTGTCTGGGAAGAAAGGAGAAAACAAAAGTAGAACGGAATTCATTTTATCTTTTTCTTTCAATCGCTTGTTGTGCTCTTGTGAAAAGAGAACAAATAGAGTACACAATTCTCATCGGCGGCGACATTGCTAGAGCGGCTTCAATAACCTAAAGGTGGATCGAATGTCTCAGAATTCTTTGCGGCTTGTAGAGGACAAATCGGTGGATAAAAGCAAGGCACTTGAAGCGGCACTCTCTCAAATTGAGCGGTCGTTCGGCAAGGGCTCGATCATGAAGCTCGGTTCCAACGAGAACGTGGTCGAAATCGAAACGGTTTCCACGGGCTCGCTGAGCCTCGATATTGCCCTTGGCATTGGCGGCTTGCCGAAGGGGCGTATCATCGAAATCTATGGGCCGGAAAGCTCGGGTAAGACGACGCTGGCGCTGCAGACCATTGCAGAGGCCCAGAAGAAGGGTGGCATCTGCGCCTTCGTCGACGCGGAACATGCACTCGATCCGGTCTATGCCCGCAAGCTGGGCGTCGATTTGCAGAACCTTCTGATCTCGCAGCCGGATACCGGCGAGCAGGCGCTTGAAATCACCGACACGCTGGTGCGCTCCGGCGCCGTCGACGTTCTCGTCGTCGACTCGGTTGCTGCCTTGACGCCGCGCGCCGAAATCGAAGGTGAAATGGGCGACAGCCTGCCGGGCCTGCAGGCTCGTCTGATGAGCCAGGCGCTGCGCAAGCTTACGGCTTCGATCTCGAAGTCCAAGACCATGGTGATCTTCATCAACCAGATCCGCATGAAGATCGGCGTCATGTTCGGCTCGCCGGAAACGACGACCGGCGGTAACGCGCTGAAGTTCTATGCCTCGGTTCGCCTCGATATCCGCCGCATCGGCGCGGTCAAGGAGCGTGAAGAGGTCATCGGCAACCAGACGCGCGTCAAGGTCGTCAAGAACAAGATGGCGCCTCCCTTCAAGCAGGTCGAATTCGACATCATGTATGGCGAAGGCGTCTCCAAGACCGGCGAGCTGGTCGATCTCGGCGTCAAGGCCGGCATCGTCGAAAAATCCGGTGCCTGGTTCTCCTACAACAGCCAGCGCCTTGGCCAGGGCCGCGAAAATGCGAAGCTCTTCCTGCGCGACAATCCGGATCTCGCCCGCGAGATCGAACAGTCACTGCGCCAGAATGCCGGCCTCATCGCCGATCGCTTCCTGCAGAATGGCGGTCCGGACGCCGATGATGGCGATGCTGCCGCTGAATAGCGGTTTGGCGGGCCGATCCAGGCTTTGATTTAAGACCGAAAACCGAAACCGGCCGCATTGTCCAAGGGATGTGCGGCCGGTTTTGTTTGTGCGGCTGGACAGGGCCGGGAGCGAACGATAAAAGCCACTGACTTTGATGCAAGTTGCCGAGCGCAGTACTGAAGGGCCTCATATGAGCGGTGTGAATGAAATCCGGTCGACCTTCCTCGACTATTTTAAGAAAAACGGCCACGAGATCGTGCCGTCGAGCCCGCTCGTCCCGCGCAACGATCCGACATTGATGTTTACCAATGCCGGCATGGTGCAGTTCAAGAACGTGTTCACCGGCCTGGAGCAGCGTCCCTACAAGACGGCTTCGACGGCGCAGAAATGCGTGCGCGCCGGCGGCAAGCACAACGACCTCGACAATGTCGGCTATACGGCCCGCCATCACACCTTCTTCGAAATGCTCGGCAATTTCTCCTTTGGCGATTATTTCAAGGAGCGGGCCATCGAGCTTGCTTGGAACCTGATCACCAAGGAATTCGGGCTCGACGCCAAGCGCCTGCTGGTCACGGTCTATCACACCGATGACGACGCCTTTAACCTCTGGAAGAAGATCGCCGGCCTTTCAGACGACAAGATCATCCGCATCCCGACCAGCGATAATTTCTGGGCGATGGGCGATACCGGCCCGTGCGGTCCCTGTTCGGAAATCTTCTACGACCATGGCGACCATATCTGGGGCGGGCCTCCCGGCTCTCCGGAAGAAGACGGTGATCGTTTCATCGAGATCTGGAACCTCGTCTTCATGCAGTTCGAGCAGATCACCAAGCAGGAGCGGGTCGACCTGCCGCGCCCGTCGATCGACACCGGCATGGGCCTCGAACGCGTTGCCGCAGTTTTGCAGGGCAAGCACGACAATTACGATATCGACCTGTTCCGCGCGTTGATTGAGGCCTCAGAAGAGGCGACAGGTGTAAAGGCCGAGGGCGAGCATCGCGCCAGCCATCGTGTCATCGCCGACCACCTGCGCTCCTCCGCTTTCCTGATTGCCGATGGCGTTCTGCCGTCGAATGAAGGCCGTGGCTACGTACTTCGCCGCATCATGCGCCGCGCCATGCGTCACGCGCAGCTGCTCGGCGCCAAGGAGCCGTTGATGTGGCGGCTGCTGCCGGCGCTGGTCCAGCAGATGGGCCGCGCCTATCCCGAGCTGGTGCGCGCCGAGGCGTTGACTTCAGAGACGCTGAAGCTTGAGGAAACACGTTTCCGCAAGACGCTGGAACGCGGCCTCTCGTTGCTGAACGACGCTACCTCGGAGCTGCACAAGGGCGACAGCCTGGACGGCGAAACCGCCTTCAAGCTCTACGACACCTATGGCTTTCCGCTTGACCTGACGCAGGACGCCTTGCGCGCCCGCGCATCGGCGTCGATATCTCCAGCTTCACCGATGCGATGGAGCGGCAGAAGGCCGAGGCACGCTCGCACTGGACCGGCTCCGGTGACAAGGCGACCGAAACCATCTGGTTCGAGCTCAAGGAAAAGAACGGCGCTACCGAATTCCTCGGCTACGACACGGAATCCGCTGAAGGCGTCATTCAGGCGATCGTTAAGGATGGTGCCACTGTCGACAGCGCTTCGGCTGGCGACAAGGTGCAGATCATCGTGAACCAGACACCATTCTATGGCGAATCCGGCGGTCAGATGGGCGATACCGGCGTCATCTCCGGCGACAGCGGCAAGCTGGCGGTGAGTGACACCCAGAAGAAAGGCGAGGGCCTTTTCGTCCATATCGCCGAGGTTTCGGACGGTACGATCAAGGTCGGCGACGCCGTCGTGCTGACGGTCGATCACGCAAGGCGCTCGCGCTTGCGCGCCAACCATTCCGCCACCCATCTGCTGCATGAAGCCCTGCGCGAAGTGCTGGGCACCCATGTCGCGCAGAAGGGCTCGCTGGTTGCACCTGAGCGCCTGCGCTTCGACGTTTCCCATCCGAAGCCGATGACGGCCGAGGAACTGAAGGTCGTCGAAGAGATGGCCAACGAGATCGTGCTGCAGAATTCTTCGGTTACGACCCGCCTTATGAGTGTCGACGACGCGATTGCCGAAGGCGCGATGGCGCTGTTCGGCGAGAAGTATGGCGACGAAGTGCGCGTCGTGTCCATGGGGCAGGGCGTGCATGGCAGCAAGGCCGGCAAGCCCTACTCAATCGAGCTTTGCGGTGGCACGCATGTGTCCGCTACCGGTCAGATCGGCCTCGTCCGCATCCTCGGCGATAGCGCCGTCGGCGCTGGCGTACGCCGCATCGAAGCCGTTACCGGCGAATCCGCGCGTAGCTATCTTGCCGAGCAGGACGAGCGCGTGAAGAACCTCGCCTCGACGCTGAAGGTCCAGCCGGCCGACGTCGTTTCCCGCGTCGAAGCCCTGATGGACGAGCGCCGCAAGCTGGAGCGTGAATTGGCCGATGCCAAGCGCAAACTCGCCATGGGCGGCGGCCAGGCCGGTTCTGCCGATGCGGTTCGCGAGGTCAATGGCATCAAGTTCCTCGGCAAGGCCATTTCCGGCGTCGATCCCAAGGATCTCAAGGGTCTGGCGGATGAAGCTAAGGCAGGCCTCGGCTCGGGCGTGGTCGCACTGATCGGTGTTTCCGAGGATGGCAAGGCTAGCGCCGTCGTCGCCGTCACCGAAGACCTGATCGGCCGCGTAAGCGCCGTCGATCTCGTGCGCGTTGCGTCAGCTGCCCTCGGCGGCAAGGGCGGCGGCGGCCGTCCCGACATGGCGCAGGCCGGCGGCCCCGATGGTGCCAAGGCCGACGAGGCACTTGAGGCGGTTGCTGCAGCTCTCGCTTAAGGGTTGCGATTCTGCTAGGTTGGGCCATTGGCCCAACCTACTTCGGCAATGCAGGATTTCAACGCCCGATGAAGTTCTATCGTTCCCGCTCTTTTAGTTTCTGGATGGCTGCCGGCTCCGCGCTTTTTGTTGCGTGTTCTGTTTGGATCATAGGCAAAAGTTATCGCAGTGAAGCAATGGGCAGTTTTGATTTCTTCATGGGGGTTTCGGGCGGTGCTTTCTTTCTTTTAACAGCTTTTTTCTGGCTCTGCGCTGCGATGCGCGAGCAACCCGATCTCGATTTCTCGCCGGAAGGATTGATCGTCCTCGATTTTGCTAATCAGCGTATTCCCTGGGGTGAGATTACTGGCGCCGCTGTTTATATGGAACGCATGGTGAGGTTGGAGATTCAAGAAGCCTTTGCGCAAAAATTGAACCGCACATGGGTGGCGAAAATTCAGGGGCTATTCTACGGCAAAGCCATCTTTTTCATTGCGACAAGCGGTATGGGCCTGTCCCCCGCAAAGCTGGTTACTCTCATCAAACTCCGCGGAGCAGATTGAGCTTTCACATCCGCCATTCTCAACTCCGCAGGATTTGTCAAATCGGGTTATGGTCTTGTCGGGCCGATCGGTTTGCAAGAGGTTTGACATGAATGGTGGAACGGCGTGGACGCTTTACGAGACCCGGTTGCGGCGGGTTTCGGCCTATATCCATGAGCATCTGGATGAAGAGCTCGATATGGAAAAGCTCGCCGAAATTGCCTGCATGTCCAGCTATCACTGGCACAGGATTTATCGTGCGATCTATGGCGAGACGGCGGCGGCCACGGTCAAGCGGCTGCGGCTGCATCGTGCCGCCGGCGATCTCGTCAACACCCGTCTATCCATCAGCGACATTGCAAAGCGGTCGGGCTATCCCAACCTCCAATCGTTCAACCGTATCTTCAGATCCGTCTACGGCATGCCGCCGGCGCGATATCGGAATGAGGGAAGCCATACGATCTTCGAACCCAGCACCCAAGGAAGGATCACTGTTATGTTCGACGTTACGCTTCGCACCATTTCGCCTATGTCACTCGTCGGTGTCGCCCATCGCGGCTCCTACATGCAGATCGGCCAGGCTTTCGAAACCCTGTTCGGCACCATCTTTGCCCGCGGCCTTGCCGGGCCGGACATGCGCATGATCGGCGTCTATCTCGACGATCCCGATGTCGTCGAGGCGGACAAGCTGCGCTCCGTCGCCTGCGTCACCGCCAACGAGGGAATGGCGGCCGAGGCGCCGCTGGAGCGCCGCTCGCTCGATGGCGGCGAATATGCCGTGCTGCGCCACAAGGGACCCTATGCAAACATGCACAAGGCCTATCAGTGGCTCTATGCGCAATGGCTGCCGGCATCAGGCCGACAGCTGCGCGATACGGTCATGTTCGAGGAATATATCAACAATCCGCGCGACGTGCCGCCGACGGAGCTGTTGACCGACATCTACATGCCGCTGCAATAGCAGGCTTCGTCCTTTATGAGGAAGTTGGCATAAGCCATTGTCTTCTTAAGGGTTCGGCTTCTTTGGCATCGCTGCATTGTCGATGTCGTTGCCACGGCGGTAGGCGTCGCGGTCGCTCACACGGCTCCAATAGTCGATGAAGGCCGGGCGCTTTTCGATCGTCCCGAAATTCAGCGCGAAGCCTACATGCGAGCCGACATAAACGTCGGCGGCCGTGAAGCGGTCGCCGGCGATGAAGGGCGAGGTTGTGATCGCGTGCTCGATGGTGTCGAGCACATTTGTGAAGCTGCCGCAGCCGGCCATGCGCAGGCGTTCCGGCGGCACTTCGAAGCCAAGCGCACGGTTGGTGACCGCCATCTCGAATGGACCGGCCGCAAAGAACATCCAGCGGAAATAGCGGCCGCGTTCGGCTGCCGTCGGCGCAAGGCCGGCTTGCGGAAAGGTTTCTGCCAGATAGGCACAGATGGCCGCACCTTCGGTGACGATGGTATTGCCATGCCTGATGGCCGGCACCTTGCCCATTGGGTTCACCGAGAGATATTCGGGCGCCTTCATCGTCGTGCCATAGTCGAGATATTCGGTGCGATAGGGCTGGCCGGTCTCCTCCAGCATCCAGCGGGCGATGCGCCCGCGCGACATGGGATTGGTATAGAAAACGAGTTCTTCGGCCATCTCTCTCTCCCTTTGTTGGTCGCATTCTTGCCACTGCACGACCCCGGCGGCAAGATTTCCGGCAAAAGAAAACCCGGCGCTGAGGCCGGGTTTTCGCTAGTTCCAATCTTGGTGAGGCTTACGCAGCCATGGCCTTCTGGAGGTTTTCGTCGATCTTGTCGAGGAAAGCGGTGGTCGAGAGCCAAGGCTGGTCCGGGCCGATGAGCAGGGCCAGATCCTTGGTCATGAAGCCGGCTTCGACGGTATCGACGCAGACGGTTTCAAGCGTGGCGGCGAACTTGGCCAGTTCGGCATTGTCGTCGAGCTTGGCGCGATGGGCGAGACCACGGGTCCAGGCGAAGATCGAGGCGATCGAGTTCGTCGAGGTTTCCTGGCCCTTCTGGTGCTGGCGGTAGTGACGGGTCACCGTGCCGTGTGCGGCTTCGGCTTCGACCGTCTTGCCATCCGGCGTGAGCAGAACCGAGGTCATCAGGCCGAGCGAGCCGAAGCCCTGGGCAACCGTGTCGGACTGGACGTCGCCGTCGTAGTTCTTGCAGGCCCAGACATAACCGCCGGACCACTTCAGAGCGGAGGCGACCATGTCGTCGATCAGGCGGTGTTCGTAGGTGATGCCGACTTCGTCGAACTTCGCCTTGAATTCGCTCTGGTAGACTTCTTCGAAGATGTCCTTGAAGCGGCCGTCATAGGCCTTGAGGATGGTGTTCTTCGTCGACAGGTAAACCGGCCACTTGCGCATCAGGCCGTACATCATCGAGGCGCGAGCGAATTCACGGATCGATTCGTCGAGGTTGTACATAGCCATGGCAACGCCGGCGCCAGGAGCGTCGAAGACGTTCTTTTCAATGACCGTGCCGTCTTCGCCGACGAACTTGATGGTCAGCTTACCCTTGCCGGGGAACTTGAAATCGGTCGCGCGGTACTGGTCGCCGAAAGCGTGACGGCCGACGACAATCGGCTTCGTCCAGCCCGGAACCAGGCGCGGCACGTTCTTGCAGATGATCGGCTCGCGGAAGATGACGCCGCCGAGGATGTTGCGGATCGTGCCGTTCGGGCTCTTCCACATCTGCTTGAGGTTGAATTCCTTGACGCGGTCTTCGTCCGGCGTGATCGTCGCGCACTTGATGCCGACGCCGTGCTTCTTGATGGCGTTGGCGGCATCGACGGTGACCTGGTCGTTGGTCGCGTCGCGGTTCTCGACCGAGAGGTCGTAATAGTCGATATCGATATCGAGGTAGGGGTAGATCAGTTTGTCTTTGATAAACTGCCAGATGATGCGAGTCATTTCGTCGCCATCGAGATCGGCAACGGGGTTAGCGACCTTGATCTTCTTCATACTTCTGCCTCGTTTAAGCTGATGGGACCGGATGGTCCTGTGGTGAATGTGAAGTCCCGAGCGCTATAACACCGCAAGCCCGGAACGCAAAGCCGATAGAGCCCTCGACATCGCGTTTTTGATCATTCGCCGGATCACCTGCTTTTTACGATCGGGCCATTGCCAAAGCATTCGATGGGTCTAATGTCGCCGATGTTTTGCCTGCCGCAACGGAATCATATCATGCAGAAATTTGCTGTCTCCGCTCTCGCCTTCACGCTCTTTCACTTTTCCCTGGGCGCCCAGATGGCGCTGGCGGCTGATGCGACGGTCCCCGTCAAGGTCATTATGGATGCGACGGTCTCCAACTGGGCCGGCGGCGACAGCGACTGGCAGGATATTTTCGACGAAAGCAAGCTCAAGGAAGACTACAGCAAGGATTTCGCTGCGAAATATCAGGCTGCAGCCCAGTTTCCCGCAGCCGACGAGGATGGCATTTCGCCGTTCGACTATGACGTCATCGTCAATGCTCAGGACGCCTGTCCGCTGGAAGAGGTGAAGCTGGCTGCCCAGCCGCCGAGGGGCAATGTGACCGAGGTGCTGGCGACCTTCAAGAAATCCACCTGCATGGGCACCGATGCCGATTATCAGAAGGTGACCACGGTACGTTTCGAAGTCATCCAGGAAGCGGGAAAGCCCGTCATCGACGACATCGTCACGAACGACGACAATGGCAGCCCGAGCTCGCTGAAATCGGTCATGCAGGATCTGGTCAAGCAGCAACAACAACCTTCCGATCAGCAGAAGCCGGCCAACCCGCAATAGTTGGCGAGGTTTCATCGCGGCGCTAGCGCTCAAAAACCTTGCCGATTGCCGTCTCTCTCGCTATTCCGACCGTGATTTGCGCGATTAAGGTTCGCGCGCGGAGATAAAGCGTCATGGCAGGCACGAATAGCGAGCGTCAACTTCTGGCCGAAGGGCCGGCCGTCATTCTGGTCGAGCCGCAGATGGGCGAGAATATCGGCATGGTGGCGCGGGCCATGGCGAATTTCGGTCTTGCAGAGCTCCGTCTGGTCAATCCGCGTGACGGCTGGCCGAACGAACGGGCGCAGGCGACTGCCTCCAAGGCCGATCACATCATCGAGGCGACGAAGGTCTACGATACGCTGGAAGAGGCAATCGCCGATCTGAATTTCGTCTATGCGACGACGGCGCGCGAGCGCGACGGCTATAAGCCGGTCCGGTCACCTGTCGTGGCGGCTGAGACGCTTCGTGCGCGGTTCAAGGCGGGCGAGGGCACCGGCATCCTTTTCGGTAGGGAGCGCTGGGGCCTGACGAATGAGGAAGTGGCGCTGGCTGACGAGATCGTGACCTTTCCGGTCAATCCGGCCTTCGCGTCCCTGAATATCGCCCAGGCCGTGCTGTTGATGTCCTATGAGTGGATGAAGTCGGGCATGGAGGATGTTGCCGAGGTGCCTTTCCAGGCGATCGAGCAGCGGCCTTCCACGAAGGATCAGCTCTTTGGCCTGTTCGAACAGCTCGAGGAGGCTTTGGATGCCCGTAATTATTTCCATCCCGCCGGGAAAAAGCCGAAAATGGTCGACAATCTCCGGGCTGTCCTGTCGCGCAGGGCGTTTACCGAACAGGAAATCAGCGTGCTGCGCGGCGTGATCTCGTCCCTCGACCGCTTCACGCGGAATGCTCCTCGCGGCAGCGGCTCGCATCCCCGGCCCTCCAAAACGCCCAAGGAAACCACGAACGATGACAGCAGCGGCGAATGAGCTGAAACCGGTTCTGGTCTTTGACTCCGGTATTGGCGGGCTGACCGTTTTGCGTGAGGCGCGGGTACTGATGCCGGAGCGCGGTTTCATCTATGTCGCCGACGATGCCGGCTTTCCCTATGGTGGCTGGGAGGAGCAGGCGCTGAAGGAACGCATCGTCGGTCTCTTCGAAAAGCTGCTTGTGCAGTATGATCCGGAAGTCTGCATCATCGCTTGCAACACGGCCTTTACGCTTGTCGGCGCCGATCTGAGGGCTGCCTTTCCAACGATGACGTTTGTCGGAACGGTCCCCGCGATCAAGCCGGCGGCGGAGCGCACCCGCTCCGGTCTGGTCTCTGTGCTGGCGACACCAGGCACCGTGAAGCGCGCCTACACCCGCGACCTGATCCAGTCCTTCGCCACCCAATGCCATGTCCGGCTTGTGGGATCGGAGAATCTGGCTCGTCTGGCGGAAGCGTATATTCGCGGCGATGCGGTTTCCGACGAGGCAGTGCTCACCGAGATCGATCAATGCTTCGTCGAGATGGATGGGCGCAAGACCGACATCGTTGTGCTGGCCTGCACGCATTATCCGTTCATGGCGAATATCTTCCGCCGGCTGGCGCCATGGCCGGTCGACTGGCTGGATCCCGCTGAGGCAATTGCGAGGCGTGCGCGCAGCCTGGTTCCACAGGTGGCCGACGCCGTTCACCCCGATAATTTCGACTTTGCAATGTTCACCTCCGGCGCGCCGGATTTCCCGACCCGGCGGTTGATGCAGGGTTTTGGACTGAAGGCTTGATGATGACTGACACAATATCGTTGCGTAAACTCGATCGCGTGGACATGACGGCAGCAGCGGCCGTTCATCGCGCCTCCTTCGACGAGCGCCTTCCGACGCTCTCCGGACTGCACACACCGGAGGAGGATGTCGGCTTCTGGAGTGCCGTTGTGTTCAAGGATTGCCAGATCTGGGGCGCGGAAGAGGATGGCCGGCTCGTGGGCGTCATTGCTTTTCTGGAGGATTGGATCGATCAGCTCTACGTTCTGCCTGAAGCTCAAGCTAGGGGCATCGGCAGCCGATTGCTCGATGTCGCCAAATCGGCCTATCCGGTGCTCTCGCTCTGGACATTCCAGAGAAACGAGCCTGCGCGCCGTTTTTACGAAAAGCACGGCTTCTTCGTGGTTGACGAGTCGGACGGGGCAGGCAATGAGGAGAGGGAGCCGGATGTGCTTTACAAATGGGAAGCACGACTGCACCGACTTTAAGTCGGACGGAGCGGCGGATATTGGGAGATCGATATTTGATGTCTTTTGAAAATGGTTGCAGTTTGATCGTCGAGGCAAGCCATGCGCCTGCGTGACTGCCATAACTTTCATGATTTCCGCGCTCTGGCAAAGGGCCGGCTTCCCGGTCCGATCTTCAATTATATCGATGGCGCTGCCGACGACGAAGTGACGCTTCGGCGCAACACTGCGAGTTTCGAGAGCTGCGATCTCGTGCCGAACGTTCTTCGTGGCGTCAGCGAGATCGACATGTCTGTCACCGTCATGGGGCAAAAGCTCGCCACACCCTTCTATTGCTCGCCGACGGCCCTGCAGCGGCTTTTCCATCATCAGGGCGAGAATGCGGTTGCGGCGGCAGCGGCTTCGCTCGGCACGATGTTCGGCGTCTCGTCGCTCGGCACCGTCAGCCTTGAGGAAATCCGCAAGAAGCATGCGGGGCCGCAGGTCTACCAGTTCTATTTCCATAAGGATCGTGGCCTGAACCGGGCGATGATGGAGCGGGCGAAGGAAGCCGGCGTCAACGTGATGATGCTGACCGTCGACAGCATCACCGGCGGCAATCGCGAGCGCGACCTGCGCACCGGATTTTCCATCCCGTTCAAGCTCAATCTCGCCGGTCTCACGCAGTTTGCCATCAAGCCCGCCTGGGCGCTGAACTACGTCACCCACGAGAAATTCCGTCTTCCACAGCTCGATGAGCATGTGGACATGAGTGGCGGCGCCATGTCGATCGGCAAGTATTTCACCGAGATGCTTGACCCATCGATGAACTGGAACGACGTCGCCGAAATGGTGAAGCATTGGGACGGTCAGTTCTGCCTGAAGGGCATCATGTCGGTCGAGGACGCCAAGCGTGCCGTCGATATCGGATGCACCGGCATCGTGCTTTCGAACCATGGTGGCCGGCAATTGGACGGCTCGCGGTCGGCATTCGATCAACTGGCCGAGATCGTCGATGCCGTCGGTCACCGTATCGATGTCATGATGGATGGCGGCATCCAGCGTGGTACACACGTGCTGAAGGCCCTGTCGCTCGGCGCCAAGGCGGTTGGTCTCGGCCGCTTCTACCTCTATCCGCTGGCCGCTGCCGGTCAGGCGGGCGTCGAACGCGCGCTCAAGCATTTGCGCACCGAGATCGAGCGGGACATGAAGCTGATGGGCTGCACCTCCGTCAGCCAGCTGTCGCGGGCAAATCTGCGGTTTCGCTGACATCGCGATTGCCTGTGGGTTTTTTCAATCCACGGGCGCGAAGCTTGGAAATCTTTGCTAGACGGAGGCGCGTCCTTTCAGAAAGATAGGACGCATCCGCATTTGATTCTTGATCATAGGGGAAGTGCATTGCAGGTCGGCATCGACATGGGAACGGCGTCCGGCGGGACCAGCGCCCAGCTCGATATCGAGGAGCTGCTGGCGACTCGTCTCCTGGTACAAGGCAATTCTGGTTCCGGGAAGTCGCATCTGCTGCGACGCCTGCTGGAACAATCCGCGCAATGGGTGCAGCAGGTCATCATCGATCCGGAAGGCGATTTCGTCACATTGGCCGATAAATTCGGGCACGTCGTCGTCGATGGCGAACGCACAGAGGCCGAGCTTGCCGGCATCGCCAACCGCATTCGCCAGCATCGTGTGTCCTGCGTGCTGACGCTCGAAGGGCTCGATATCGAGCAGCAGATGCGTGCCGCTGCCGCCTTCCTCAATGGCATGTTCGATGCCGATCGCGAATTCTGGTATCCGGTGCTTGTCGTGGTCGACGAGGCCCAGATGTTTGCGCCGTCTGTGGGCGGCGACGTCTCCGAAGACGCACGCAAGATGTCGCTGGGTGCCATGACCAACTTGATGTGCCGCGGCCGAAAGCGCGGTCTTGCCGGCGTCATCGCCACGCAGCGACTGGCAAAGCTTGCCAAGAACGTTGCGGCAGAGGCTTCCAACTTCCTGATGGGCCGCACCTTCCTCGATATCGACATGGCGCGTGCCGCCGACCTGCTCGGCATGGATCGCCGTCAGGCCGAAATGTTCCGCGATCTGAAGCGCGGCAATTTCGTAGCGCTCGGCCCGGCGCTGTCGCGGCGGCCATTGCCGATCACCATCGGTTCCGTCGAAACCTCGGCGCGTTCATCGAGCCCGAAGCTGATGCCGTTGCCGGATGCGCCGCAGGATGTAGAAGATCTGATCTTCACGCCGGACCCGGAAGAGTTTTCCAAGGCCATCGTGCGTCGTACAGCGCCTGCGCCGCGTCCGACGACCGACATTCTGGCCGAGCTTTCCCGTTCCGTGCCGGCGGCAAGTTCGGCTCCGGCCGAGCCGAGGGTCAGCCAGCCGGAACTATCGAGCGAAGATCGTGAGGCGAGGGTGGGCACCGTGCTCTCCGAAATCCTGGACGATCCGGCTTCGGGTTTTCGCACGGATTCGGTGCTCTATCAGGAGTTCCTCGTCCGGTTGCGCATGCGCCGCGTTCCCGGTGCGCCGATGAGCCTCTCGGAGTTCCGTCGCCGCGTGGCGATCGTACGTTCCGGCGCCGACGAAGCGATCATGGCGACCGATCAGTGGGCAACGGCTCTTTCGCTCTCCACGAGCGTCACTGATGATCTGCAGGGTGTCTTTTTGATGCTGGCCAAGGCGGCGATCGGCAGCGAGCCATGCCCATCCGATGCCCGTATCGCCCGCGCGTACGGCACGCATTCGGCGCGGCGTGCGCGTCGTCTGCTCAGTTATTTCGAGGAGCAGGGCAGCGTTGTCGTCCACACGGACTTCTCCGGCAAGCGCATCGTCGCTTTCCCGGATATGGGATGCCAGACTGTGCCGGGCGACGCCAATGCGCCTGATCTTGATGACGGCGAGCAAGCGGCGGCGGAATAGCCGAAACAAATCCTGCTCATTGACCCGTATCCGGGATACGCCTATATTCATCTCCGTAGCTATTCCTTGCTGCGGAGATGACCTTGTGGCCGTGCGTGACAGAATTCAGCGATATAAGGAAAGCGGTGGAGCATCCGACCTTGTGAGGGTGGAAGTTCTGGTTCCTGAGGCGCGGCGCGGCGAAATCCTCTCGCAGGCAGCGAGGATGCGAGCTGAACATCGGCAGAAGAAAGAGCGCCTTCAGCAGGATATTGATGAAGCACTGGTCCGCTACGGTACCCGCATTCTCGATAATATTGATCTGGATCGATTGCCGGACCAAATGCAAAAGGCAAAAGCAATAGCCAACGCTTTAATTGAGCGTGGGGACGCGCGTGCTTTTGTTCTCGGGCGCCGCATGCTTGGCGAAGTCGGGCAATAGGCGATGGCACTCACAAGCCTACAAAAACAGATCATGGCTTCCATCGCCAAGCACCGCTCAGAAACCAGCTATGTCGCCGGCGGCCTTGTGTTGAACATGAACTGGCCTCGTCTGTCCGACGATATAGACATTTTTCAAGATACCGATGAGGAAATCGGTCCCACAGCCGACCGCGACATGGAAACGTTAAGAGGCGACGGGTTTAACGTCTATGTCGAGGTGAACGTCTACGGATGCGTGGAGGCAGAGGTTTCCAAGGCACATGAGAGCACCCTCATTCAGTGGATGAGTGAATCTCGAATCCGCTTTTTTCCCCTCATTAGAGATCAGGAATGGGGTGCACGGCTCCATCCCGCAGATCTTGCGATAAACAAAGTACTGGCGGCATCAACCCGCACGAAGCCGCGGGATTTTGTCGACTTGCTAATGATCGATGAGAGGCTTTCTCCTTTGGGCGCGGTTGTCATGGCGGCCTCTGGAAAGCCGCCGCATTATTCTCCCGTCAAGATAATCGATGAAATCAGACGTAGGGGATTGTCGGTTTCAACCGAAGCATATGACTCCGTGAGGGGCCTTCCCATCGATTTCAAGGCCAGCGTCATCCGAGACAGGCTGGTCGAGGTTCTGAATAGAGCGGAGAGCTACATTCGCACGGCGCCAGCCGATATAGTCGGCCTGCTGGCGGTTGACCACCGAGGCATGCCTGTGCAGGTAACGACATTGAACGAAGCAGACGTGGTGTTTCGCAAGGCGACATCCGAGCCGGATTTGATGCCGTCTTTGCCGGATGTGCCAGAGGAGTGGCGAAGAATAGACGGAGCGGAATGAAACCACGCTTCTCGCCAATCCCGCTGTTGACATTTTCATGACGACCCCTTAGAGACCGCCTCAACGCCGGGCAGAAATGTCCGGTGTTTCATTTGACATGTCCCGTGGCTTTCTCCGTTCGCTAATGTGAGAAGCCTGTCAGAGCTCGAAAACGGAGTTCAGAGGAGGGCGTGTTTCCTTCGCGGTTCGGCAACGGGCCGCGGCAACGTTTGAAAGGAAATGCGATGAGCAAGCGCGAATCGTCCAAGTACAAAATTGACCGCCGTATGGGCGAGAACATCTGGGGTCGTCCGAAGTCCCCGGTAAACCGTCGCGAATACGGCCCGGGCCAGCACGGCCAGCGCCGCAAGGGCAAGCTTTCGGACTTCGGCGTGCAGCTGCGCGCCAAGCAGAAGCTGAAGGGCTACTACGGCGACCTGCGCGAGAAGCAGTTCCGCGCTATCTTCGCTGAAGCTGACCGCCGCAAGGGCGATACCTCGGAAAACCTGATCGGCCTGCTCGAATCGCGCCTCGACGCGATCGTGTACCGCGCCAAGTTCGTTCCGACCGTCTTCGCAGCGCGTCAGTTCGTCAACCATGGCCACGTCACGGTCAACGGCGTTCGCGTCAACATCGGTTCGTTCCGCTGCAAGGCTGGCGACGTCATCGAAGTTCGCGAAAAGTCCAAGCAGCTGGTCACCGTTCTGGAAGCGGTTTCTCTCGCTGAGCGCGACGTTCCGGACTACATCGAAGCCGACCACAACAAGATGGTTGCGACCTTCGCTCGCGTCCCGGCTCTTGCCGACGTGCCTTACGCCGTCGTCATGGAACCGCATCTGGTCGTCGAATTCTATTCGCGTTAATAAGCGGATATTCTTCTTGATGAATGGAAAAGCCGCTCCCTTCGAGCGGCTTTTTTGTCTTGGAGCGCTCTATGACCGATTTGCAGGCAGTTCTTGACGGCATCCATGCTGAGCTTTCGCCGCGCATCGGCGAAGGCAAGGTCGCCGATTATATTCCGGAGCTCGCCAAGGTCGATCCGAAGCAGTTCGGTATGGCGATCGCGACGGTCGACGGAGAGGTTCATAGTGTCGGCGATGCCGATGTAGCCTTTTCCATCCAGAGCATTTCCAAGGTGTTCATGCTGACGCTGGCGCTCGGCAAGGTCGGCGAAAGCCTATGGAAGCGCGTCGGACGCGAGCCGTCTGGCACCGCTTTCAACTCCATCGTCCAGCTCGAGCGTGAAGAGGGCATTCCCCGCAATCCCTTCGTCAATGCCGGCGCCATTGCCGTCAGCGATGTGGTGTTGTCAGGTCATGCGCCGCGCGAGGCGATCGGCGAGCTCCTGCGCTTCGTGCGCTATGTCGCCGACGATGAAACGATCACCATTGACGACAGGGTGGCGCGGTCGGAGACACAAACGGGTTTCCGCAATTTCGCGCTCGCCAATTTCATGCGTGCCTATGGCAATCTCGATCATCCCGTCGAGCACACGCTCGGCGTCTATTTCCACCAATGCGCTCTTTCGATGAGCTGCCAGCAGCTTGCCAAGGCGGGGCTCTATCTCGCAGCACGCGGCAGCAATCCGATCACAGGCCATTCGGTCGTCTCGCCGAAGCGGGCGCGACGCATCAATGCCTTGATGCTGACCTGCGGCCATTATGATGGCTCGGGCGACTTCGCCTATCATGTCGGCCTTCCCGGCAAGAGCGGCGTCGGCGGCGGCATTCTGGCCGTAGCGCCGGGCATCGGCTCGATCGCCGTGTGGTCGCCGGGCCTGAACAAGGTTGGCAATTCTCAGCTCGGCGCGGTGGCGCTGGAAATGCTCGCCGCGCGCACGGGCTGGTCGGTATTCGGCGATTGATGCGGTGTCTTCTTGCCGCGCTTTCTGCTATCAGCGTGGCAAGATACTGAGGACTATGGAATGAATATCGCAACGACGGTGATGGACGAAATCGATATCGAGGCTGAAGACGCCAGCTCCGGCGTGCATCCGATGTTTTTCGACGCGCCTCGGTCCGTCTCCTTCAACAAGCTCCGCAAGCGGCTTTTGCGGCAGGTGCGTCAGGCTCTGGAGGATTTCCAGATGCTGAAGGGGCAGAAGCGCTGGCTGATCGGCATTTCCGGCGGCAAGGATTCCTATGGGCTGCTGTCGCTGCTGCTCGACCTGAAATGGCGCGGTCTGCTGCCGGTGGATCTGATCGCCTGCAATCTCGATCAAGGCCAGCCGAACTTTCCGAAACATGTCCTGCCGGAATATCTGGCTAAGATCGGCGTCGAGCATCGTATCGAATATCGTGACACCTATTCCATCGTGAAGGAAAAGGTGCCTGAGGGTGCCACCTATTGTTCGCTCTGTTCGCGTCTGCGCCGCGGCAATCTCTATCGCATCGCACGCGAAGAGGGCTGCGATGCACTGGTGCTCGGACATCACCGCGAGGATATCCTCGAAACCTTCTTCATGAACTTCTTCCATGGTGGTCGTCTGGCCTCGATGCCGGCAAAGCTTCTGAACGACGAGGGTGACCTGATGCTGCTGCGTCCGCTCGCCTATGCCGCCGAAGACGACCTCGCCAAGTTTGCCGCCGCCATGCAGTTTCCGATCATCCCCTGCGATCTCTGTGGTTCGCAGGATGGTCTGCAACGCAACGCGATGAAGGACATGCTTGCCGATATCGAGCGGCGGATGCCGGGCCGCAAGGATACGATGCTGCGCGCGCTGGCGCATGTGAATCCTTCGCATCTGCTCGATCCCAAGCTCTTTGATTTCGCTGGTCTGATGACCGGGCAAACAGATACCAATTAGGCAGTTTTGCCACACCAGCGTCATCGAATCGGTCATAAGAGGAAGCCCTTTCAAAACAGAGGCCTCCGATGACCTTCTCCGATACGGACTTCGACTATCTGATGACGATCGTTGCCGAGGCGGCGGCGCAGGAAATCCTGCCGCGGTTCCGCAATCTGGATGACGCCGACATATCGGAAAAAACCTCGGCCATCGATCTGGTGACGGAGGCCGATCTCCTTGCCGAGAAGCATATCACCGCGGCGCTGAAGGCGCGCTTTCCAGGCGCTCTTATCGTTGGCGAGGAGGCCTATGAGGCCGATAAGTCGGTGGTATCGGCGTTAGCACATGCGGATTTGGCCTTTACCATCGATCCTGTGGACGGCACGTTCAATTTCGCGGCGGGACTGCCGGTGTTCGGCACGATCGTCGCCGTTGTCGCCAAGGGCAAGACCATTGCCAGCCTCATCTACGATCCAGTCCTTGGAGATAGCGTCACAGCCATGCGTGGTGCCGGTACCTTCCTGCGTCGGCAAACGGGACAGGCTAGGCGGCTTTCGGTTGCGGCGCCCGCTGCCCTCAGCGCCATGACCGGCGCGATATCCTGGGGGCATATGGATGAGCCGGAGAGGTCGCGCATCTGCGCCAATCTCGCAAAGACCCGCATGACGTTCTCGCTCAATTGCTCGGCTCATGAATACTGGATGGTGGCGTCAGGCAAATGGCATTTCATCGGCCATTCCAAGCTGATGCCCTGGGATCATCTCGCCGGCGTGCTGGCGCATCAGGAGGCCGGCGGCTATACGGCCAAATTCGACGGCTCACCCTACCGTCCCGGTGAAACGACCGGCGGCATTATCTCTGCGCCGGATAGGCATAGCTGGCAAACGATCCGCCGGGACATTATCGGCGACTGAAAGGAAGGACCATATTATGACATCGCTCGTTGACATCACCACCCTCGCTCATGTGTTGCGCCGCGCCGCGCAGATGGAAATCCTGCCGCGCTTCCGCAGGCTTGGCAGCGATGATGTCCGCGTCAAGAGCGAAGCCACTGACCTGGTGACTGAGGCCGACGAACGCGCCGAGCGGATGGTGAAGGCCGAGGTATCACGCCTCTGGCCCGAGGCGCTCTTCATCGGCGAGGAATCGGTGGCGGCCGATCCGACCCTGCTGGACAAGCTGTCCGGCGCGGATCTGGCCATCATCGTCGATCCCGTGGATGGCACGTTCAATTTCGCCTCCGGCATCCCGGCCTTCGGCGTCATGGCTTCGGTGATCTCCAAGGGCGAAACGGTTGCCGGGATCATCTTCGATCCGATGGGCGACGACTGGGTGCTGGCGGAACGCGGCAGTGGCGCCTGGTTGCGCCGGCCGGATGGCGAGACGTTGCGCCTGAAGGTCGCCCCACCGGTTGCGCTGGAGGACATGGTCGGCATGGCATCGACCGGCTTCCTGCCGAAGGGCAAGCGGGCGGAGATCATGGGTAATCTCGCCAAGGTGCGTTATTCCACCAACTATCGCTGCGCTGCGCATGAATATCGCACGCTCGCCGGCGGCCACGTCCATTATCTCATGTACAACAAGCTGATGCCCTGGGATCATCTGGCCGGCACGCTTATCTCGCAGGAATCCGGCGCTTATGCCCGTCGCTTTGACGGTTCGCCCTATCTGCCGCAGCATCTCGATGGCGGACTGTTGATCGCAGTCGACAAGGATTCCTGGGAGCTGCTGCGGCGCGAGGTTTTCACCGTATAGCCGGCCGCATCGTTTGGCTCGGCGACCGGCGTGACCACTTGGAAAGTCACGCCGGGAAGGCTATCTTCTTGGTAGAGGCAAGCGCCACGGTCGGCGCCTGCCGAGAGGATGAGGCAGATGTCCGAGACGAGCCGCAAGCTGACCACCATCTTCTGCGCTGACGTGCAGGATTACACGCGTCTGATGGGCAGGGATGAGGAGGGAACGCTTGCGACCCTTCGCCGATATCGCGATGCCATGACGCGGCTAATCGAGGCCCATGGCGGCCGGGTGATCAACACCTGGGGTGACGGCGTCTTCGCCGAGTTTCCAAGCGTCGTGGAAGCCGTGCGGGCAGCCGTTGACGTCCAGAACGAGCTTGCCAGCTACAATGCTGCGATAGATACTGAAAAGCAGATGCTGTTTCGCATCGGTCTCAACCTTGGCGATGTGATCGCCGATGGCAGTGATCTCTATGGTGACGGTGTCAATATCGCAGCGCGACTTCAGTCGCGGGCCGCTCCCGGCGGCATCGTTATCTCCAATACCGTCTACGATCAGGTCCGCAACAAGGTCGCTGTCGGCTTCGATTTCCTCGGTCAGCTCGAGGTCAAGAATATCGAGGGTGGCGTGCCAAGCTATGCGGTACGCGTCGGTGGCGTGCAGGTGGTTGATACGACGACCACGGAATATCGGCCCAACCCGCAGCCAGCTCCGTCGCGGGCGCCGGATATGGCAGCGAGAACACCGCTGCTGCAGGATTGGCGGCTTAATTACGGTACGCCGCTGATCATCTGCGTCGGTCTTGCCGTACTCAATGGACTGACCTGGAGCGGTGAGTTCTGGGCGAAATGGCCGATACTCATCATTCTTTGGGTCAATGCTTACCGCTTCGTTCGTAGCAACAAGCAGGTCGACATGGCGATTGCCAGCCTTGTGATCACCGGTATCGGCATCGTCGCAATCAATCTGTTCACATGGCACGGTACGCCATGGGCGGTCTGGCCGCTGTTCGGCCTGGCGATCGCCGCTGCGGTGCGCTGGGTCAGCCGTCCGCGCAGCGGCGTTTGAAGGAGGTCACGTCGATCAGACGTGACCCATGCCGGGCTCCAGCGCCGGCGTATCGCCGGGATGGGTGAAGAGCTTGCCGCGCTCGGCCCATAGCGTTGCCAGGATCGTGAGCGCACCGAATATGGTGAAGCCGGCGATCAGCGGCTGGGCAGTTCCATCGAACATCTGGCCGACGATACCACCAAGGAGAACGCCGACCGTCGTGGAAATCGAGCTGGTGATGGCAGCTGCCGTGCCCGCCAGATGTCCCATCGGCTCCAGGCTGATGGCCATGCAGTTGGTGGTGATGACTGCGAACATCATCAACATGATCGAGATCAGCACATAGATGAAGGTGAAGCTTGGCTGGCCGAACATGCCGACGATGTAGCCGACAGCGCCGAGAAGGGTGAAGACGATCATGGCTGCATGGGAAATGCGGCGCATGCCGAAGCTGCGGACGAAATAGCCGTTGGCGAACTGCGCCACCGCTGTACCGGCGGCCGTTGCCGCAAAGGCGATCGGGAATGTGTCTCCGAGACCATAGACTTCGCCGAAGACCTGCTGCACCGAGACGATGTAAGCGCAGATCACGCCCGTGTAGAGCGTCAAGCCGATCATGTAGCCGCAGGTGATGCGGTTGGTCAGCACCGTCTTGAAGCCGGAGATCACGGATGCGACCGAAAGCGGCAGGCGCTCTTCGACAGGAAGCGTTTCCTTCATGCGGAAATAGGCGACCAGGAACAGGCCGGCGCTGACGATGCCGATCAGGATGAAGATCCATTGCCAGTTGGAATAGGCAACGATCAACTGGCCGACGAAGGGTGCAACCATCGGCATGATCATGAAGACGATCATGACGTAGGACATGACGCGCGCCATTTCACGGCCACCGAAGCAATCGCGGACGATGGCGAGCGTGGTGATGCGCACGGCTGCGGCGCCGACGCCTTGGGCGAAGCGCAGAGCAAGCAGGGCGAAGAGACTGCGCTCCAGGCCGCTGCGAACAGCGTCACCGTGTAGAAGGCGAGGCCCCCGAGCAGAATGCGACGCCGGCCATAGGTATCCGACAGGCTGCCGAAGAACAGCTGGCAGATGCCGAAGCCGAGGAAATAGACGCCGATGACAAGCTGCGTATCATTGGGGTTGGCGACATTGAGGGATTGGCCAATGTTCGGAAGCGCCGGCAGCATGCTGTCGATGCCCATCGAAATGCTCGCCGTCATCAATGCGATGATGAAGATGAATTCGACGATGCCGAGGCCGATGCGGTTGGAGCCGGATTGGGCCGGCGTATGGTCTTGAGGCGGGGTCATGTGAATGTGCCTGTCAATGCAATGCGAGGGATTGGTCGGCCGGTGGCGGCGCGTTGTGCGGGCGGAACAGCCGCCCTTTTTCGGCAATCAGCACGAACATCAGGCCGATCAACGAGACGGTGAAATAACCGATGACCATCGGTGTCGCGGTTCCGTTGAAATACTGGCCGATGCCGGCGCCGATCGATGCGCCGCCGACCGTGCTCATGAAGCCGAGCACAGAGGATGCGGTTCCGGCGACGTGGCCTAGTGGCTCCATCGCGAGTGAGTTGAAATTCGAGCCGATCCAGCCGAACTGGAACATGGCCAGCGCGAAAAAGATCATGAACAGCGGGAAAGGCATTGGCGCCGGGCCGTAAAGCTGCACCATCAGCCAGATGAAGGTGATGAAGGAGAAGCCGAGCAGGGCGGCATGCGACAGCCGACGCATGCCGAAGCGGCCGACGAGCTGCGAATTGATGAAGGAAGACAGGGCCATGAACAGCGCCACGCCGCCAAAGGCGACGGGTGTATAGACGCCAAGTCCGTAAATGCCGCTGTAGATCTGCTGGGCGGAATTGATGAAGCCGAAGAGTGCTCCGAACAGGAACGTGCTGGCGATGGTGTAACAGAGCGCAACGCGGTTGGTCAGAACCATCTTGAACCCGGATGCGACCGACCTGACGGTCAGCGGCCTTACATTCTCGGGCCTCAGCGTCTCGGGAAGCCGGAAATACATCCACAGACCGACAAGCGTCGCCATGGTGCCGATGAAGACGAAGATCATGTGCCAGGTGCTGACGAGCATGATGATCTGGCCGCTTCCGGGCGCAATGACCGGAACGATCATGAAGACCATCATGATCAACGACATCACCTCGGCCATCAATCGGCCGCCAAAGACGTCGCGGACGATGGAGATGGTGATGACGCGCGTTGCCGCCGAGCCAAGGCCCTGAATGAAGCGCAGTGCAAGCAGTCCGGCAAAGGATGGAATAAGAGCAATGCCGAAGGCCGAGACGACGTAGACGACAATGCCGATCAACAAGGGGATGCGGCGGCCGAAACGATCCGACAGGGGCCCATAAATGAGCTGGGCCGAGCCGAAGCCGATCAGATAAGCGGTAACCACATATTGCCGATGGTTCTCGTTTTCGACGCCGAGACTGGAGCCGATCTGCTGCAGGGCAGGGAGCATGATATCGATGGCCAACGAATTGATCGCCATCAGAAAGGCCGCGAGCACGATGAACTCGCGTTTGCCCATGGGCAGCTGCCCCTGGGACATAGCCTGGGATGAAGTCGTCACGGTTTTATTCCCATAAACATATCAAGGCGCTGCCCGGCGGCAGCGCCTTATCGATCGAATTGAACATGGAAACCGGACGAGAAGCCCGGTGACCGGTCAGGAGGCGGCGCGAACGGTGATGCCGCTTTCCTGGAAGTGCTGCTGCAACTCGCCCGCCTGGAACATTTCGCGCACGATATCACAGCCGCCGATGAATTCGCCCTTCACGTAAAGCTGGGGAATGGTCGGCCAGTTGGAATAGTCCTTGATGCCCTGACGGATCTCAGCGTCTGCGAGGACATTGATGCCCTTATAATCTACGCCGATATAGTCAAGAATCTGGACCACCTGGCCCGAGAAACCACACTGCGGGAACTGGGGCGTGCCCTTCATGAAGAGAACAACGTCGTTATTCTTTACTTCATTTGCGATGAATTCGTTGATGCCGCTCATTGTCCAGTTCCTTTCACATGCGGGGTCAAGGCCCGCAGCGTTAAATCTGTTCCCATAAATAGCAAGCGACCGATTGGATTTCCAGACGCAAAACGTACCGTATGTCTTTTTCATCGCATGAATGAATTTTCGATGCGCGCGACTGGGAGAGCTGCGGAATCTGTCGATTAGCCATTTTTCTTGAACAGTGCGTTTTGAAATCGCCTCTTCAACTCGAAGACTGAACAACACAAATAAATCAGAAGCAAGGGGCGATTAATATTAGGGTGCTATCTAATTTACAAACGGCCGGTATGTTTGTTAGAGTCGGTCGAGTGGTGCGATTTGGCGCGCATCGGTTCCTTGCTGAGGATTGCATTCGTATTTTGAGGGAGCGAACACCATGAGCCATCATCATTATTCCGAGGGCCAGGTTGGTGAAGAGCGTGAGTTTTATAGCTCTGAAGAGACGAGTGAGGGCGAGCGGGAATATTATGAGCATGTCCGCACCCCAAAAGCATCGATACTAAACAGCACTGTTACCGTCAGTGCCATCGTGCTGATTCTCAGCATAGCATTCGGCTATCGCGCTTCGATCGAGCCAACGCCGCAACTGGCCACGCCGCCGATCGTCGAGAAGATCATGACGGCACCGCCGACGGATCCATGTGCGGAGATGTCGCCTTATCCTGGCCGGGAGTGCTGATCTGAATCGGTTTTCTCGTGTTCAAGCCGATGGTCCATGTCATTCCGTTTGGGGAACAGATGGGTATTTCTTCGGAATGCCCTTCGGTTTCGGGCGCGCATGACGATACTCTTTTGATTTTTCATGTTTTTCGAATGGCTTTGTGGAATACTGCCATGAAAAAGCCGATAGCGCGTGGTTTTCGCATCGCTCTGTGTATCTGACGCCGTAAGCCTGCCCCGGGGACTGACAACATTATGAACAATATCAGGAAGAGGGTAGTTCTCCACTTCCCTGGCTTCGAGCCATTGGATGCTACTGCGCATCGCGCCCGCTACGAACGTTCGGCGAGGCAGGCTGGTGCCGTGTGGGATTTTTCCGTTAGCCTCGGCGAGTTGAAGAATTTTGGCCGGGCGCCCTATTTCGACGTGAGTACGGCCGGTGGTGAGTGGAAGACCCAAAGCCGTGTTCACATTGTCGATCACGACGATCTGGTTACGGCACTGAATGGCAGGCCCTTTTTTACCCGGATGGCGCAAGGTTATCTCGCGGCCGCGCGAGTTGCGTCTTCGGGAGGGATGACTGGCTATTTTCGCCATGCATGGCGTTTTGGCCTGTTCTTCATCTTCCCGTTCCTGCTGATGTTCATCGGGCTGTTGCTCAGCCTTTCCATTGCATTTACGCCGTTCATGTTCGGATTGCCGGCCTGGAGTCATATTGGCAGCATCGCGTTGGCGGTGGCCTTCTTCGTCTACATTTTCCTGCCACAGGCCGAAAAGCTGCATACGCTGCATCTCTTTTCCGATTGGGAGATGGCTGTCGCGATGGCCGGCCTGAACGGCATCGGCGGCGAACAATGGATCGAGGCATGCGCGATCAGCGTACGACAGGCGCTGGATGAGTCCGATGCCGATGAAATCGTTATTTCCTCACACAGCATGGGATCGTCGGTGGCGACCCATGTCGTCGGCCTTCTGCTCGAGCGTGAACCTGAGCTCCTTCGCGGCAAGCGGGTGGTGTTTGTGACGCTGGGGAGCGCCATTCTGCAATGCGCCCTGATGCGACCGGCAACGGTGCTGCGCTCGCGTGTCGGTCTGCTCGCGCGCTGCAAGGATATCTTCTGGCTGGATGTGCACTGTCTGACCGACGCGATCCATTTCTACAAGACGAAGGTCGTTGAGGTTTGCTGGCATCCGGATGCCGAACAGGCCTCGATCCTGTTCATACGCTTCAAGCAGATGCTGTCGGCAAAGCACTATGCCAAGATCAAACGCGATTTCCTGCGGGTTCACCGGCAATATGTGCTGGGGCCGGACGTGCGCGCGTTCTTCGATTTTACCCTGATGACCTCAGGCCCGTTGCCGGCATCACGCTTCGCGGAATTTTCTGTGAAAAACATGCCGGAGCTGACGGTCAACTCCGGCATTGAAGCGCAGGTCGTCTCAGTCGGGCGCTGACGTCTGCAGCGCCAGGGCGTGCAGGACGCCGCCCATATTACCCTTCAGGGCATCATAGACCATCTGGTGTTGCTGGACGCGGCTCTTGCCGCGGAAAGCTTCCGCGACAACTTCAGCGGCGTAGTGATCACCATCCCCAGCCAGGTCACGAATGGTCACCTTGGCTCCGGGAATGCCGGCTTTGATCATGTCTTCGATATCGCCGGGGTTCATTGGCATGGGTGGTATACCTCGATCTATTCTGCTGCAGCGAGAGCGCTGCCATCCATGAAGGCAGGAAACCACGATTCATGCGCATCGCGCAACTGTTCAACCGGAAGCGACAGCACGCCATTGATGACAAGCGCATCACCGCCGATGGTGCCGAGGCGACGGAAGGGAACGCCGGCGCTTTCTGCATTGATGCAGACGAAATCGGCGACATCGGCCGGGACGGCGATGACGTAGCGCGCCTGATCCTCACCGAAAAGCGCTGCATGCGTCGGCGTTTTGCCTTCGCTCAGATCGATTTTCAGGCCCTTGCGGGATGCCATCGCCATTTCGGCAAGAGCCAATGCCAGGCCGCCCGATGAGATATCGTGGCAGGCCGTGACCTGGCCGTTGCGGATCGCAGAGCGGACGAAATCGCCGTTGCGGCGCTCGGCAAAGAGATCGACTTCCGGAGCCGGACCCTCGGTCGAGCCCAGAATATCGCGTAGGTAGATAGAGGAGCCGAGATGGCTGCCGTCAAGGCCGATCATCAGGACACGGTCACCTTCAGAGGCAGATCCGATGCGGGCCATCGCCTTCCAGTCCGGCAGCAGGCCGACGCCGGCAATGGTGGGGGTCGGCAGGATGGCGACGCCATTGGTCTCGTTGTAGAGCGAGACGTTGCCCGAGACGATCGGGAAATCCAGGGCGCGGCAGGCTTCGCCGATGCCCTTGATGGCGCCGACCAGCTGGCCCATGATCTCGGGCTTTTCCGGGTTGCCGAAATTGAGGTTGTCGGTCGCTGCCAGCGGCTCGGCGCCGGTTGCAGTGATGTTGCGCCAGCATTCGGCCACGGCCTGCTTGCCGCCTTCGAATGGATCGGCTTCGACGTAACGCGGTGTCACATCCGACGAGAATGCCAGCGCCTTGGTGGCATGGCCTTCGACGCGGACGACGCCGGCGTCGCCGCCCGGAAGCTGCAGCGAATTGCCCTGGATCAGCGTATCGTATTGTTCATAGACCCAACGGCGGCTGGACTGGTTGGCGGAGCCGACCAGCTTCAAAAGTGCCTGGCCGTAATCTTCCGGTGCAGCCACGAGATCGGCGGGCAAGGCAGCGCGTTTGTCGGCTTCGCGCCACGGGCGGTCATATTCCGGAGCCTGATCGCCGAGATCCTTGATCGGCAGGTTGGCAACTTCCTCGCCCTGATGGATGACGCGGAAGCGCAGGTCGTCGGTCGTCTTGCCGACGATGGCGAAATCCAGGCCCCACTTGACGAAGATCGCCTTGGCGACGGCTTCCTTTTCCGGCTGCAGCACCATGAGCATGCGCTCCTGGCTTTCCGACAGCATCATTTCGTAGGCGGTCATCTGCTCTTCGCGCACCGGCACCTTATCGAGCTCGAGCTCGATGCCGAGGTCGCCCTTGGCGCCCATTTCGACGGCGGAGCAGGTGAGGCCGGCCGCACCCATGTCCTGGATGGCAATGACGGCGCCCGTCTGCATCAGCTCCAGGCAGGCTTCCAGCAGGCATTTTTCGGTAAAGGGGTCGCCGACCTGAACGGTCGGGCGCTTTTCCTCGATCGATTCGTCAAATTCGGCCGACGCCATGGTGGCGCCGCCAACGCCGTCACGGCCGGTCTTGGCGCCGAGATAGACGACGGGCAGGCCGACGCCCTTGGCTTCCGACAGGAAGATGGCATTGGACTTGGCAAGGCCGGCTGCAAAGGCATTGACCAGGATATTGCCGTTGTAGCGTGCATCGAACTCGACTTCGCCGCCGACTGTCGGCACGCCGAAGGAATTGCCATAGCCGCCGACGCCAGCGACGACGCCGGAGACGAGGTGGCGGGTCTTCGGATGGTCCGGCTCGCCGAAGCGCAGCGCGTTCATCGCGGCAACCGGGCGGGCACCCATGGTGAAGACGTCGCGCAGGATGCCGCCGACGCCTGTGGCAGCGCCCTGATACGGCTCGATGTAAGAGGGGTGGTTGTGGCTTTCCATCTTGAAGACGACGCAATCGCCATCATCGATGTCGACCACGCCGGCGTTCTCGCCGGGGCCCTGGATGACGCGAGGTCCCTTGGTTGGCAGGGTGCGAAGCCACTTTTTGGAGGATTTGTACGAGCAGTGCTCGTTCCACATGGCCGAGAAGATACCGAGCTCGGTAAAGGAAGGCTCGCGGCCGATCAGATCCAGAATGCGCTGATATTCATCCGGCTTCAGGCCGTGGGAGGCAATCAGTTCGGGGGTGATCTGGATCGTATTGGAAATGGTCATGGGCGCTCGAGGGTCCTTGCCTGGAAAGGGTTTGAAGGCCGGTCAGGGGATCGAGGTCTCTTTAGCGCAAGTCAACCTGTCGTGCGACAGGAAAATCACCGGCGTTCACAACACGCCGGCATTCATAACAAGTAAGCAGCAGTGCGGCCATTTGCGGCCGCACGCCAACGATTAGAATTTGTAGCCGACCAGAAGGCCGACACGCGTCATGCCGCCGTTCGGACCATCACAAAGATTGGCATTCGAGGAATGCGCGATCTGCGCCATCATGTTCCAATGGCTGTCGAAATTATATCCGAGACCGGCATATTCGTGGAAAAGGAAGCGACAGCCGAGCATCGGGCCGTGTTCTCTCCAGTCATCGATATTGCCGGTATGTACCGTTCCGCCGAAGCCAGCTTCGGTGAAGATGCCGTTGCTGTGCGTCAGCGTCCAGGAAAGGCCGGCATAGACCTGGGTCGCCGATCCGGCGGTGCCGATCGAGGTTCCCAAATGGATGCGCGGATGGGCCAACTGATCTTTCCAATCAGCGGTCGGATTGTAGCCGAACGGATTGAAGAGCACTTCGACGTCAGGCAAAACACCCTTTTCGTGATCGTATCCATTCTGGATCGATCCACTCGCTCCGAAACGGAGTTCGTCGAAAATCTTAGGTGCCGGTGCGGCCGCAACCGCATCGGCGGCACTCGCGGCGGACTCACCTGCAAAAAATATCGAACTGATTGCCAGAAAACTCGCAACTAAACGCTTGCTCAAATTGCATGCTGAAACGCTATCGATGGCCATGCACTCCCCCTGGTATGGCGGGCGACTCATGACTTATTGATAGAATGGTAGGGTGCTAGGAGTCGAGATGGGAGAATCAAAATCTCACATGCCAGTTGTCGATAATTGCTAAGGCTTGCTTAAATGTGACTATCGTAGCCCGATGAGCCGTTTTCCAGCAGCCGACGCAGCGTCATAAAACCTGCAGCAACGTCCTCCCGTCGCTTCGGGGATGAGAAAGCGACTCGAACGCGGTGATAGACCTTCTCCATGCGCGCCGCCTTGAACTCGTCTTCATCGTCAATGAGGACGCCGTCGGCAATGGCGGCATTTTTGAAGGTGCCTGACAACCAGGGTTCAGGCAGCTTCAACCACAGGAACGGCAGATGCGGGTGGGAGTTGAACTCGAATCCTGCGAGCGCCTCCTGTGCAATTTGCTCACGCGCCCTGATTTCCTCGACCGATTTGCGGCGAAGATCCAGTGCGTGGCCGCCCAGCACCAGGCGGGCGCAGGTTTCGGCCAGAATGAAGGGCAGGCCTCCGGTGGTCATCTTGTGCGTGACCTTGATGCGCTGCGCGAAATGCGGGGGGCAGGCGACCCAGCCGCCGCGCACGCCGGCCGTCACGGATTTCGCCAGGCTGCTGACGACGAAAGTGCGCTCGGGCGCGATGGCTGCCATCAACGGGTTCTGGTCGCCGGTCATGCCCCCGTAGAGATCGTCCTCAATCAGCCAGACACTGTGTCTGCGTGCAATGGCGGCGATCGCGCGCCGGCGCGATTCCGGCATTGTCACCAGAGTAGGATTATGTGCTGTCGGCATGAGGAAGGCCAGGCGCGGATGCTGCTGCTGGCATAGCCGCTCGAAATCATCTGGAATCATGCCGTGCTCGTCGGAATCGACCAATATGGAGCGTCGTCCGAGGAGGCGGGTGGCTCGGCTGATCTGGGTGTAGGTCAGGTTTTCGAAGACAATCTTGTCGCCTGGCGAGGTGACGGCCGAGATGACGGCAATGGCGCCGGCATGGGCGCCCAGCGTCGGCACGACGGTCTCGATGTCGGGCTTCCAGCCGTTGCGGGCAAGCCAGATCTGTCCTGCCTCAAACCAGCTCGTCGGAAAATTCCTGGAATAGGAGGAGATTTCCGACTGATGCTCGCTGCTGATATCAGCGAACAATTTGCCAATGATCTCGCCCTGGCCGATGTCCGGAGCGGCCGTCGTATCGAAGCGTATCCTCGCATCGGGCGTATTGAGGCCGCGGGTGCCGGCAAGCGCCTGGGTGATCGGGTCCACCTGTTCGATCTGCTTGCCGTTCGAACGCTCCAGCACATAGGTGCCGCGACCGACCTCGCCGGCGACAAGACCGCGCTCGTGCACCAGCGCATAGGCGCGGCTCACCGTGCCGATGGTGACGCCGATATCGTAGGCAAGGTTGCGTTGAGGCGGCAATTTCGTGCCGGGCGGCAGAACGCCATGGGTGATCGCGTTCTCGATGCTGTCGGCAACGCGGATATAGACCGGTCCGTTGCCACTGGAAATGTCAGGGAGCCAATTTGTCATAATGACAATTTCCTAGATTGTCTTGGTTATGGAGTCAATACTAAGTGTCAATTGTATCGTTTGGCTCGGTACGTAACCTAATGTCACCATCAAGCGAGCAGTGAAATGAGTACAATTGATACAATCTGTCGGACCGACGGCAAGAAGGCCTTTACTCCGGCCCGAGATGCAGGAGTGGCGCAGCCAAAGTCCCGTGTCGCGTATAGTCTCTGGACGTCCTTGTTGCTGTGGGTGCAGAAACGCGAAAGTCGGCGGGCGCTGCGGGACTTGACGAATGATCAGTTGAGCGATGTCGGGCTGACACGAAGCGAGGCCAGGGCCGAGGTCAGCAAGTCGTTCTTCTGGGATTGAAGCGAGACGGCGCGCCAGTACCACGGCGGCTTGTGTTCTGCTTAACCCAGCCCCAGAATGGAATGAACGAAATCGGCGCGTTCCTCCACGCCGATTTTCGGCAGGATATGGGCCTGATAGCCGAGTGCAGGATAATCGATCGTCAAGCGATCATACTCGGTGATGGCGTCGGAGAGGTCATGTCTTCGCTCGTGATCCCCGACATATATCTCCGGCCATGGCGGCGTGAGGAAGACATGCCTGTTATAGCGATGCGACTGACCGAGGGTCGTCAAGGCCGGCTCGCCGGTAAGCTGTTGGAGTGCCGACGCCGCGTCGATCAATCCTCTGTCGAAGAAGACGATGCCGGGAAGCTTCGCGGCTGCCTCGCGGTCGGCGAGTGATACATCGATTGCCCTGCGGACGAAGGCGGTGGCATCCACCCATGGCAACGCGGAGCCGCCGCTATCCAGCTCCTGAGTGACAATGCGCCGACCCGGTTCCTCGACCACACGGTGGCCGCGCAGCCTTAGCGCTTCCAGCAGCGTCGATTTACCGCCGCCCGAGCAACAGGAAAGAATGACGAATCTATCCATGACAATGGTCCCTGAAGTTGAGGGCACGTCATGCTTTGGCTGCGGCGTCGCAGAATGCGAGCGGGCTATTGGCCTAGGTGCAGTTCTTCGAGCCCGCAGCCCAGCGATTGACGTCGCCTGTGATACGGCCGCCGGAGGCGCCGTTCATCATCGGACCGAAGGCCTGCAATTGGGCCGGGCTGCCTTCCGCCTGGACAACCAGGGATGGACGGCCGGTCGGATGTTTCTTGTCGACCACGAGAATGCGCGGACGACCGGTAAAGGAATTAAGCTCCGGAGAGAGCTGATAACCGGCAAAGGCCGGGTCGGATGACTTGAACCAGCAGGCGCTGGCATTGAGCATGACGCGCTCCATCGTCGACAGCGCGCTGTGATCGGTCGCGATTATGCTCGGCGGACGCGGGCCGCATGAGGTTACCAGAAGCCCAAGCATCGCGATGGCAGCGGCGGAGTAAAGTCCTGTCAGGAGGCGAGGGCGCATCAATCTCTTTCCAATAAGCGGTTAGGTCCGGCTTTGCCGAAGGAGCAGAACGGCTTTTTTGCCGACGCCCTGCTCTTTTGTGCAAAGACGTCGATTTTATGGTTTTTTCCGTACCAGACCTGGGGATTTATCAGGCTGCGATCACGCCGAGTGCGGAGGCGAAGAGGCCACGGCCATCATTGCCACCATGCGCAGCCTCGATCAGGTTTTCCGGATGCGGCATCATACCGAGTACATTGCCCTTGGCGTTGATGACGCCGGCAATGTCATTGACAGAGCCATTCGGGTTGGTGCCTTCGGCATAACGGAAGACCACCTGGCCATCGCCCTCGATTGCCTTCAGCGTCTCCGGCTCGACGAAATAATTGCCGTCGTGATGCGCAACCGGGCTGCGGATGACCTGGCCCTTGGCATAGGCGCTGGTGAATTCCGTTTCGGCGTTGACGACCTCCAGCTTCACTTCGCGGCAAACGAACTTCAGCGAGGCATTGCGCATCAGCGCACCGGGCAACATTCCGGCTTCGAGCAGGATCTGGAAACCGTTGCAGACGCCGAGAACCTTGACGCCCTTGTCGGCCTTGTCCTTGATCGCCTGCATGATCGGCATGCGGGCAGCGATTGCGCCGCAGCGCAGGTAGTCGCCATAGGAAAAGCCACCGGGAATGACGATCAGGTCGACATCCGGAATCTCGGTCTCGGTCTGCCACACGGTCACCGGCGCATGGCCGGAAATCTTGGTCAGCGCCGCGATCATGTCGCGATCGCGGTTGAGGCCGGGGAGTTGGACGACTGCTGATTTCATGATGCTGTTCCCGAGAGAGGCGAAAGATACAGGCTTGGAACGTGATCGGTGAGCCATACTCCATTGTCGCTGACAAAGAAAGAATGACCTTCCGCGTGCATGCGCGCCGCGTCGATTTCAAGGATGATGTAGCCACCCTTGCGTCTCGTCGCGACGATTTTGGCTGTTTCGACATCCGGTGAGAGATGAACGTGATGACGCTGCATCTTCGTCAGCCCGGAATTTTGGATTGCCGGCCAGCTTTCGAGCGATGTTCCGTGAAATAGCCTCGATGGCGGCATTGCCGGGCTGAGCGCCAGATCGACCGTAACACTATGACCCTGCGCTGCTCGGATGCGATGATCCAGCAAGGTGAAGCGTTTCTTCGAATTGGACTCGACCACTTCGAGAATATCGGCCTCGGTGACATCGAAGCGATCGAAGATCACCTTTTTCAGATCGTCGAAAGACACCCAACCTTCCGAATCCAGGACCAATCCAGCCTCATGCGGCGCGTGCCTCAGCACGTAGCTCATGAATTTCGAGATTTCGGTCTGGAGTTTGGTGGATGCCATGGATGCCGTCAGTCGATCGAAATGCTGAAGTTCTCGATTACCGTGTTGGCGAGGAGCTTTTCGCACATGGCTTTCAGCTCTGCCTCGGCCTTGCTCTTGTCGGTGCCTTCAAGCTCGAGGTCGAAAACCTTGCCCTGGCGGACCTGATGAACGCCGTCAAAGCCAAGCGCGCCGAGCGCGCCTTCGATTGCCTTGCCCTGCGGATCGAGAACGCCGTTCTTCAGCGTGACGGTTACACGAGCCTTGATCACGATTGTCCTTCCTGAACTTACTTGACGAGAACCGGTCCCGTGCCGCGCACGGGTTCGTTTTCATTGATGATGCCGAGGCGGCGGGCCACTTCGGAATAGGCTTCCAGCAGGCCGCCCATATCGCGGCGGAAACGGTCCTTGTCCATCTTCTCGCGGGTCTCGACATCCCAGAGACGGCAGGAGTCGGGCGAGATCTCATCGGCAAGGATGATACGCATCATGTCGCCTTCGAACAGGCGGCCGCATTCGATCTTGAAATCGACAAGCTGGATGCCGACGCCGAGGAAAAGGCCGGTCATGAAGTCGTTGACGCGGATGGCAAGCGCCATGATGTCATCAAGCTCGGCAGGATTTGCCCAGCCGAAAGCGGTGATGTGTTCCTCGGAAACCATCGGGTCTTCGAGCGCGTCGGACTTGTAATAGAATTCGATGATCGAGCGCGGTAGCACCACGCCTTCCTCGATACCGAGGCGCTTGGAGAGCGAGCCGGCAGCAACATTGCGCACGACGATCTCGAGCGGAATCATCTCCACTTCCTTGATCAACTGCTCGCGCATGTTGAGGCGACGGATGAAATGCGTGGGAATGCCGATCTTGTTCAGATGGCTGAAGATATATTCGCAGATGCGATTGTTCAGAACACCCTTACCATCGATAACTTCGTGCTTCTTCTTGTTGAAGGCGGTGGCATCGTCCTTGAAGAACTGGATCAGCGTGCCCGGCTCAGGTCCCTCGTAAAGGATCTTGGCCTTGCCCTCGTAGATACGGCGGCGACGGTTCATTGGTATTGTTCTCTGTCTTTGGCGCTCACGGGATAGCGCAAGTGGATCGTATGTGGGCGTCCCCATAACGGATAAGAAGCGAATTCACAATCCGCCAACGCCTCCTTACTCGGAATTCCGGCCATGGCGGGGTGCCAAAGCAAGAATCGGGATCCGGTCATCACCTGTTTTACAGGCTTTTATCTAACGATGGAATGAAGGTGGCCGGTACTTCACAGGCTAGTGAGCCGGTCTGCATCCATCGAACGTCCGTTTCACCTATATCACGGCTTCAACTGGCTGAGGAACTTGGCAAAGACCATCGTTCCCTCGGGCCACGGCCCGTGGCCGGATTCGCTGTTGATATGGCCGGACTCGCCGGCATCGATCAGCAGAGAGCCCCAGCTGTTGGCGATGTCATCGGCGTGCTCGTAGCTGCCGAAGGGGTCGTTGCGGCTTGCAATCGTCATCGAAGGAAACGGCAGGGGTTCGCGCGGATAGGGGCCGAACGTCATCAGATGTTTCGGGCGGATGTCGGGATTGGCGACATCGGGCGGCGCGACCAGGAAGGCGCCGGCCACCTTGTTGCGGAAATGCGGGATCGCATGGATGACGGAGGGTACGCCAAGCGAATGCGCCACGAGCACGACCGGCTTGTCGCAAGCATTCACCTCTTCGGCAATGCGCGCGATCCAGTCATCGCGAACC
Organism: Rhizobium sp. P44RR-XXIV; assembly: GCF_001999485.2. Lineage (NCBI taxonomy): Bacteria > Pseudomonadati > Pseudomonadota > Alphaproteobacteria > Hyphomicrobiales > Rhizobiaceae > Rhizobium > Rhizobium sp. P44RR-XXIV. The sequence continues at coordinate 673,604 of NZ_MPVZ02000028.1, forward strand.
GGCTTTGACCATTCGGCCTGTTCCACGCGCCGCGCCGTCGAGAGCTTCTGCTCCCAGCGCGTCTGCCAGTGATCCGGGCCGGAATTGGTGTAACCGGGGACTATGAGGATATCTGCGTCGGAGACTTTCATGATGCGCCGATGTGGAAAGTGTGAGCCCAACTGTCAAGGGAAAAAGGCGACAATTGCGGCAAAATTTGTTAGGCTGGCCTTTGCCGGTAGCGAATGACGATGTCGGCGCCTGTTTTGCCGCCATTTTGCACCGCCAGCCGAGCACCACGGTTGAGGAGGAGAGCATTATGACGGCATTTCACGTCATGGCTGGAGCGGACCATAGCTTTACGCGCCCCGCCATCCGCAAGATCGGGATCGCCGATCTCGTCGACGCCCTGAAAATGGGGCTGGACGATTTCAGCGAGAAGCCTTCGCACTACGTTTTCCTGTGTCTGATGTATCCGATTGCCGGCATTGCGCTGGCGATCTGGAGCACCGACCGGAATCTGTTGCCGCTGCTATTTCCGCTGATGTCCGGCTTTGCCTTGCTCGGACCCATGGCGGCGATCGGTCTCTATGAGATCAGCCGGCGACGCGAGAAGGGGCTGGATACGTCCTGGAGCCATGCCTTCGATGTGCGCTTTTCACCGGCACTGCCGTCGATCATCGTCGCGGGCCTCATGTTGCTCGGCCTGTTCATCGTCTGGCTCTTTGTGGCTCAGAATATCTATTTCCTCTATTTCGGGGATGGCGTAGCGCCTACGCTCTCTTCGTTCGCCTCCAGTGTCCTGACCACGCCGGAAGGGATGGCCATGATGATTTGGGGTGACGCGATTGGCTTCGTCTTCGCACTCGTCGCGCTGGCGACCACGATCGTTACCTTTCCATTGCTGCTGGACCGTGATGTCGGTGTCGTCGCGGCGATCGATGCGAGCATTCGGGCGACGCTGACCAATCCGGTTCCGGTGGCTGTCTGGGGGCTGATCGTGGCGGCACTTCTTGTCGTCGGCACCATCCCGATCTTTGCGGGGCTGGCGGTCGTCATGCCGATACTTGGCCATGCATCCTGGCATCTCTACCGCAAGCTGGTGGTAGCACAGGACTAGAAATCGGCATTCTCAGCGGCTCCTGTAAATGGTTGGAACCGTAACAGCGTTGCCACGTTGATCCGCATCATCAAGGAGATGCGGATCATGGCCTGGCTTACGCATATCTTCACTCGTTTTGCGATCACGGTCTCGGAATGGACGGGCAAACCGGCTATATTCGTGCTGGCCTTGTTATCCGTCATCCTCTGGGGCGCCACCGGGCCGATCTTCGCTTATTCCGATACCTGGCAGCTTGTCATCAACACCAGCACGACGATCGTCACCTTCCTGATGGTATTTTTGCTGCAAAACGCCCAGACGCGCGACACGCGGGCAATCCAGGCCAAGCTCAACGAGCTGATCCTGACAAGCGCGGCCGAAAACCGCTTCATCGGCATCGAAAATCTCGATGACGAAGATCTCAAGCATCTGGACCGGCTGGTTGAGAAGGCAGCGAAACGCCATCACGAGCGGCATGCGGGCGATGCGGGTGAAAGCGTCGAGCACAATCGCACGGTCGCCGCCAAATCTGCCAACAAACGAAAAAGGCGGCGCACTAGCGGCACCGCCTCAACTCGCAATCAGAGCAATCCAGCCAAATCTTAGCCGAAGACGCGCTTGAAGATCGTGTCGACATGCTTGGTGTGGTAGCCGAGGTCGAACTTTTCGCGAATCTCTTCTTCGGACAGTGCTGCACGCACTTCCTGGTCGGCGAGCAGTTCCTCGAGGAAATCCTTGCCTTCCTCCCAGACCTTCATCGCATTGCGCTGAACGAGACGATAGGAATCCTCGCGGGAAACGCCTGCCTGGGTGAGCGCCAGCAAGACGCGCTGTGAGTGAACAAGTCCGCGGAACTTGTTCATATTCTTCATCATATTGTCCGGGTAGACGAGCAGCTTATCGATAACGCCGGTCATACGGGCAAGAGCAAAGTCGAGCGTCACGGTCGAATCCGGACCGATCATGCGCTCGACTGACGAATGCGAGATATCGCGCTCGTGCCAAAGCGCAACGTTTTCCATGGCGGGGATGGCATAAGAGCGAACCATACGGGCGAGGCCCGTCAGGTTCTCCGTGAGAACCGGATTGCGCTTATGCGGCATGGCCGAGGAGCCCTTCTGGCCGGGCGAGAAATACTCCTCGGCTTCGAGAACTTCGGTGCGTTGCAGGTGGCGGATTTCGGTCGAAAGGCGCTCGATCGAGGACGCGACGACGCCGAGGGTGGCGAAGAACATCGCGTGACGGTCGCGCGGGATGACCTGCGTGGAGACCGGCTCCGGCTTCAGGCCGAGTGCAGCGGCGACATGTTCCTCGACGCGGGGGTCGATATTGGCGAAGGTGCCGACAGCGCCTGATATCGCACATGTCGCGACTTCCTCGCGGGCCGCGATCAGACGCTGCTTGCAGCGCTCGAATTCGGCATAGGCGAGCGCCAGCTTGACGCCGAAGGTGGTGGGCTCGGCATGGATGCCATGCGAGCGGCCGATGGTAACGGTATCCTTGTGCTCGAAGGCGCGGCGCTTCAGGGCTTCCAGCAGCTTGTCGATATCGGCGAGCAGCAGGTCTGTAGCCCGCACGAGTTGGACGTTGAAGCAGGTATCGAGCACGTCGGAAGAGGTCATGCCCTGGTGCACGAAACGCGCATCCGGTCCGACGATTTCGGCGAGATGCGTCAGGAAGGCGATGACGTCGTGCTTGGTGACGGCCTCGATCTCGTCGATGCGGTCGACATCGAAGGTTGCCTTACCGCCCTTTTCCCAGATGGTGTCGGCGGCCGACTTCGGAATGACGCCGAGAGCTGCGAGCGCATCACAGGCATGGGCCTCGATCTCGAACCAGATACGGAACTTGGTTTCGGGCGACCAGATGGCGACCATTTCCGGTCGGGAGTAGCGCGGGATCATGGGCTCAAAGCTTTCTTGGCTAACGGTAAAGGAAACCTCGGCGCCCCCATAACAAAGACGGGCGGCAATCACAATGTTTGTCGCGTCGATCTTTCACCGCAACGCCTATGTCGCGCAAGATATGTGGCGGCAGCGATCAGGAAAAACAGACCGAAGGGCAGAAACAGGGTCAGGCCGAGGACTGCGAACTGGTAGACGGCGCTGGCGCCGGTAAACAGGAACTGGAATATCCAGATAAGCGAGCCGAACGGAGCGTGCCAGCGCGCATAGAACCAGCGATAGTCCATGGCGAAGAGGAAAGCTGTCGCGGCTACGGTACCGACTGACAATACGAGAAGGAATGCGGCGAAACGTGCACTGGGCGGCCGGTGTTTGGTGAAATGCCCGGTAAGCGGCACCATGACGAGCCAGGAGAGGGTGCCACCGAAAAAATAAACGAGGGTGAGGGCGGTCAGGTGGCTCGTCAGAAGACCATTGCGCAGATACAGCGCCGCTAGCGCCGAAATCGCCATTGCCAGGCCCCAACAGGCTGCACCACAGAAAAGTCCAAGGCAATAGGAGGCGGCGGTCCGCGCTCGGCCCGCCGCCTTGATGGTGCTGGTCGGATTAGTTCGATCCAACGCGACCTCGTTCGGCCGCAGCCCTGAGATCGCCGATCGTTTGCTTGTAGGCGTCGACTGATTCGCCCTTGAAGATCGCGGACCCCGCAACAAGGACATTGGCGCCGGAGGCGATGATGAGCTCGGCCGTATCGGTGGAGACACCGCCATCGACCTCCAGCTCGATCGGCCGGTCACCGATCAGAGACCTGGCATTGCGGATCTTGTCGGCCATGGCCGGAATGAACTTCTGGCCACCAAAGCCTGGATTGACCGACATGATCAGGATCAGGTCGATATCGTCGATCACGTTTTCCAGGATCGAGAGCGGCGTTGCCGGATTGAGGGTGACGCCGACCTTCTTGCCGAGATGCCGGATCGTCTGCAACGAGCGGTGCAGGTGGACGCCGGCTTCGGCATGCACGGTAATCCGGTCGCAGCCCGCCTTGGCGAAGGCTTCGAGATAGGGATCGGCGGGCGTGATCATCAGATGGCAGTCGAAGGTGGCGGTCGTATAGGGACGCAAGGCTTTGATCACGTCGGGGCCGAAGGAAATGTTCGGCACGAAATGCCCATCCATGACATCGAGATGGATCCAGTCGGCTCCGGCTTCGGTCACATCCTTCACTTCCTGGCCGAGCTTGGCAAAATCGGCGGCAAGAATGGAAGGGGCAATGCGGATCGGCAAGGTCATGGGAAAGCTGAGCTCCATCTGATTTTTTCAGTCTGGATTAGCACCGCTTCGGCGGGCAAACAATGCAGATGACGTTGATGCGGCGCGCGGATTCGACGGATGCTCGTTATTTCTTCGCGAGTGCGTCACCACTTTCTTGGACCTTTAACGCCCATTCCGCAGCAAACAAATCACTCCAACGAGATAGGACATTGTAGAAGACCTCTGCGTCGAGCCATTCCTCTGCGACTGTGCTCACCAATCCCTCAAGATAGCCGGTGTTTTTGAAAGCGATGAGGCGAACTTTGCTCTCGACGTCGAATTGAAGAATATGGCTTCCGTCATCGAAGGCCTCATCGCCATCCGGAGCCCAGACCACCGCGCTCTTATGTATAAGGTCCGCAAACTTGGCCTTTGACAGACCAAAATAGTTGGTTCGTTCTGTATCGGTATAAACAGCCTCCAAGTAAGCTTCGGCGATCAAAGCCGCTTCTATGTTCGACAGAAGCGGAATTTGATGCGTTCCTTCTTGCTGCAAGCGGTCGTTAACGCCATCGAACGAGCAGCCCAACATTGAGGCGTCCGGTTTCCGGACTCCGTGCAACTTCCCTCCGATGTGGATGACGAAGTAGCCTAATGCTCTTTGGCTGAGGTTTGGAAATGCCCGTGTTATCGAGCTTTCAATCGCGAAGAATTTGGTGTCGCCAACAATCATGGAGTTCACGTCTATCTCCGGTCATTCGCTGTGGCGGATCATCAAATTTGGATTTCGCTCTGTCCTACCGTTAAAGAAGCTTCGTCTTGCTCGGCTGAATCGCCTCAATTCGATGGCAGAGTTGCCGGCACGAAAGCACTGCCGCGCCACTCCAGCAGCCGATAGGCATTTTCGGTCAGTTCATGGTTCTGACCGAAGGTGATGGGGCCGATGGCCGTCTGGAACGCCGTGCCGATGAGCTTGTCGGCTATCGCTTTGTTTTCCGCTTTGGCGCTTTCGGCTGCCTGATTGGCGATCTGGACTGCGGCGGCCGACGGCAGGATATAGCCGTCCGGTTCGATGCCGCCGGCGCGCATGGCTTGCACGGTCGGCTGTGCCGCGGGCAGGCTGGTGTAGTCGGGTAGTGCGATGGCCTGTACGCCCTCCTGCAGCGGTACCGGTTGATCGGCGGCGCGCATGGCATCGCCGCCGATGATCGCAAGCGGAATATTCTCGCTCTTGGCGTCGCGGGCAATTACGGCCACGTCGCTGCGGTCACCACCGATGAATACCCGTGTGGCACCGGCTTTCTTCAGGCGGCGCACGAGGGCGATCTGCTGATCCTGGAGGGGGCGGTAGGTATCCGTGAAGACGGGCTTCAAGCCCTTTTCCTCAAGCGCAGTGCGGATCGCGCCCACCAGTTCGCGACCGTGGATCGTGCCGTCGTCGATCAGGGCCAACGGGTCGCCTGCCCAGTTTTTCAGGATCGTGTCGATGGCCATTGCAGCTTCCGCAGTGTCTACCGGCGCCAGGCGAAATAGCGGCCAGCCGTTCTTCACGGCATCTTCCATCAGGATGCGTGAACGCACGGAGACGGTAATGGCTGGAATGCCGGCATCCTTGAGGCGGGGCAAGGCGCCTTCCAGCGTCTCGGTGCAGAGAAAACCGATGGCTACCTGCACCTTGGCGGCGATCATTGCCTCGGCCGCAGCCCGCCCGCCATCCTCCGTGCAGGGTTCGTCGACGATGGTCGCCGTGTCCTTCTGTGCCTGGATCTCGAAATTGGCGCCGGCGGTAATCTCGGCACCCAGCGTGGCGAAATTGCCGTCCTGCGGTGCCACGACACCGATATGAACATCTGCGGCGTAGCTGCTGCCGGCCGCGGAAAGCAGCACAAACAGAAGCGGAAGGCGACGCAGAACGTTCATCGATTGCTTATCCCGGACAATTTTCTGCTCTATTTATCCGTCTGGAGGAGATCGTCAAAGAAAAAGCAGCAGAATCCCTCTGTTTTCAATAGAGCTATTGTAGAAAAGCTAACACCTGCCCGCCATATTGAACGAAGACGGGGTATCACAGGAAGATGGAGACGGTGGTGCTAGACAGGCAGCGTATGGATCCGGCGCTTTATCGCGATGCCATGAGCCGCTATGCGGGGCATGTGCAACTGGTGACGACGGCGCTCGGTGGTGAGCGGCGCGGCGTGACGATCACGGCAGCCTGCTCGGTATCGGATAGTCCGGCGACGGTTCTGATCTGCCTCAACAACAGCAACATCAAGAACGAGATCTTCTTCAACAGCGGCATCTTCGCGCTGAATACGCTCGGTGCCGACCACCAGTCGCTGGCCGACGCCTTTTCCGGCAAGACGCAGATGACGACCGACGAGCGCTTTGCCGCCGGCAAATTCGAGACTCTGGCCACCGGCGCGCCTGTCCTTGCGGATGCGCTGGCCGCCTTCGATTGCCGCGTGATCGAGATCAAACAGGCTTCGACCCATAACATCATCTTCGGCGAGGTCATGGCCATACGCTATAGCGAGCCAAAGCCGGCATTGCTGTATATGAACCGCGGCTACCACGCGCTATAACTCCCTCGAGGGAGTTATCATGGCGGATCAAGAATCATCACCTTCGTTGCCGAGTTCGATCGAAGAGACGATAGCGCTGCTCGGCGCTCATGATTATCTGGCCGGGCGCGCGGTCGGCACGGTACTTTTTCTGGCTTTGAAGATGAAGCGGCCGCTTTTCCTGGAGGGCGAGGCCGGCGTGGGCAAGACGGAGATCGCCAAGGTCCTGTCCAAGGCGCTCGACCGGCCATTGATCCGTCTTCAATGTTACGAAGGTCTGGATGTCTCGTCGGCCGTCTACGAGTGGAATTATCCGGCCCAGATGCTGGAGATCCGCCTCGCGGAAGCATCGGGTATCACCGATCGCGAGCGCATAGAGGCCGATATTTTCTCCGAACGCTATCTGATCCGCCGGCCGGTGCTGCAGGCGCTGTCGGGCGTCGGCGGCCGGGCGCCGGTGTTTCTGATCGATGAGCTTGATCGTACCGATGAGGCATTCGAAGCGTTCCTTCTCGAAGTGCTTTCCGACTTTCAAGTGACGGTGCCGGAACTTGGCACCATCCGTGCGAATGAACCGCCCATCGTCATCATCACCACGAACCGCACGCGCGAGGTACACGACGCGCTCAAGCGGCGTTGTCTCTACCATTGGGTCGATTATCCGCAGGCGGAGCATGAGCTGGAGATCATCCGCCGCAAGGTGCCTGATTGCAGCGAGGCTCTATCGCGGCAGATTGTTGCCTATGTGCAGAAGCTCCGTGCGCTCGATCTCTACAAGAACCCCGGCGTTGCCGAGACGATCGACTGGGCGACCGCTTTGACCGAGCTGGATCGATTGGTGCTCGATCCTGAGACAGTTTCGGACACTTTGGGCACATTGTTGAAATACCAGGATGATATCGCTCGTATCCAGGGCGCCGAGGGCAAGCGCCTGCTTGATGAAGTGAAATTGGAGCTGCTTGCAGCAGGTTAGGCTATGGAACCGGGTGAGCAAGATGGCATCGGCGTCGCGCAGTCACCAACCGGTGATGGACGTCTTGCAGACAATATCGTCTTTTTCGGGCGTGCGCTGCGAAAGGCCGGACTGAAGATCGGCCCCGGCGCGATTGTGGATGCTATTGAAGCCGTGGAAGCGATCCACATCGGCTCGCGCGAGGAGTTTCACGCCGCTCTCTGCTCTGTCTTCGTCAAGCGGCGTGACGATCTGGCGGTTTTCGACGAGGCGTTCCGGCTGTTCTGGAGCCCTCGGGATCTCGTCGCAAAGATGATCGCGATGATACCGTCGGAGGCGCTGGATCGCAGCGACGTCAAAAGGCCGAATGCCGATCAGACCCGCTCGGGTGATGTCCTGTCGAATGGTCGCGAAGACTGGCGCCCACAACGCGAAACTCCCGGCATCGAGATTGATACCCGCTTCACGACGTCAGGCAGCGATGTGCTGCGCCGGCTGGATTTTGCGCAGATGTCGGCGGCTGAGATCGCAGTTGCCAAGAAGGAGCTCGCAAAGCTGAGGCTGCGCTGGATCGCGTCCGTACGCGCCGCTTTGCACCCTCGCATAGACCAGTCAAGATCGATCCGCGTGCAACAATGCGATCTGCCCTGCGCACCGGGGGAACCTTGATCCTACCGCGCTTTAGGCAGCCTAAGCATATTCAGCCGCCGCTGGTGGTGCTGGCGGATATTTCCGGTTCGATGAGCCAATATACGCGCATCTTTCTGCATTTCCTGCATGTGCTGACCGAACGGCGTCGGCGGGTACATACGTTTCTCTTCGGTACGCGGCTCTCCAACGTTACCAGGGCCATGCGCCACAAGGATCCCGATCAGGCGCTCAATGAGTGCGCCGCGGTGGTGCGCGATTGGTCTGGAGGGACGCGCATCGGCGAGACGCTGAGGGAATTCAACCGGCTTTGGGCGCGCCGGGTACTCGGGCAGGGCGCGATCGTGCTTCTGATCACCGACGGGCTGGAGCGTGAGGGCGTGGAAGAGCTCGCCGAGGAAATGGATCGTCTGCATCGCTCCTGTCGGCGGCTCATCTGGCTCAATCCACTCTTGCGCTTCGATGGCTTCGAGGCGCGCGCTCGCGGCGTAAAAGCCATGCTGCCGCATGTTGACGAATTCCGTCCGGTTCACAATCTATTATCTCTGGCCGATCTCGTATCGGCTCTCACCGCCGGCCGCGCGGATGCCTACGATCCCCGCCGGTTTCTCAGTAAGTCATGAGGCTCCGATGTCAGACATATTCGAAAGCCTGGATCCGCTTGTCATCGCGGAGGAATGGGTGTCGGCGGGTCGTGACGTGGCCATGGCGACGGTCATCGATACTTGGGGGTCGGCACCACGACCAGCCGGCAGCCATCTGGTGATAGACGGCGAAGGCAATTTTCACGGTTCGGTTTCGGGTGGCTGCGTGGAAGGTGCCGTGATCACCGAGGCGCTCGATGTTATCGCAACAGGCAAATCGCAAATGCTCGAATTCGGCGTCGCCGACGAGACTGCATGGCGCGTCGGTCTCTCCTGCGGCGGCCGAATCCGCATTTACGTGGAAAGGCTGACCTGATGGATCGTCAGATACTGGCGCGGCTGAATGCGTTGCGGCATGGGCGGCAAGCGGCGATCCTCGTCACTGACCTGTCGGGCGGCGCGGACAGGCTGATTGTCGAGGGTGACAGGCTGGAAGGTGTGATGGCCGATGCTGTTGCCTCGGCATTCCGGTCGGGCAGGTCGTCGGCCGTGGAAATCGAGGGGCAGAGCTTTTTCCTGAACGTCCATCTGCCGCCACCGCGCATCGTCGTCATCGGGGCCGTACATATCAGCCAGGTTCTGGCGCGCATGGCGACGCTTGCCGGTTTTGATATCACCATCATCGATCCCCGCACGGCGTTTGCGACGCAGGAACGCTTCGAGGGTATCGACCTGATTGCCGATTGGCCGGCGGATGCGCTCAAGGAACGGCCGCTCGATAGCTACATGGCGCTAGTGGCCGTAACACATGATCCGAAAATCGACGACGAGCCGATCATGCAGGCGTTGAGGACCGGCTGTTTCTATGTCGGCGCGCTCGGCAGCCGCAAGACCCATGCCGGCCGACTGGAGCGTTTGAAGCGGGAGGGACTGACGGAGGAAGATCTTGTCCGCATCCACGCCCCGATCGGTCTTGCAATCGGTGCCTCAAACCCGGCGGAGATTGCAGTTGCCATTGTGGCCGAAATAATCGGTTCTCTTCGTGGTCGCGATGTGTCGTTGCCCAAGGGCGCAAGACCATGATCTTCGGCGAGTTTCAGACGGTTGAAGCCGAGGGGGTGGTTCTCGCGCATTCTGTTCGGCTATCCGACAGCGGCTTTTCCAAGGGTTACAGGCTGAACCGTGCCGATATCGAGCGTCTGGTGGCCGCCGGGATCGACCATGTTATCGCTGCGCGCATCGAACTTGGCGATCTGATGGAGGACGAGGCAGCAGAGCAGCTCGCGCGCGCGGTTGCCCCCGATCATTTAACCTTCTCGGAGGCAACGACGGGTCGCGTCAATATTTATAGCGCTGTCGATGGTCTCTTTGTCGCGGATCGAATGGCCGTGGATCGGTTGAATGCTGTCGACCCGGCAATCACGCTCGCCTGTCTCGCCGATCATGTGCCGGTGCGTGCGGGCGATATGGTGGCGACTTTCAAGATCATTCCACTGGCTGTTTCAGGATCTAAGGTCGCGGCCGGCATCGAGATCCTGAGGCTGATGCCCGTCTTCGAAGTCAAGCCATTCCAGGCGCATGCCGTGTCGCTGGTCGCCACGGAGCTACCATCGCTGAAGACCAATGTCATGGACAAGACGACGCGCGTTCTATCGCAACGGCTGCAGCTCGCCGGCAGCACATTACAGCGGGAAGAGCGTGTCGCCCACCGGGCGAATGCGGTTGCCGACGCGATCTGTCGCGCGCTGGAAGCTCCCGACCGGCTACCGAAGCTGATGATTGTTTTCGGCGCATCGGCGTCATCGATGCCGGCGATGTCATCCCGGCAGCAATCCGGCTTGCTGGCGGCGAGGTCATTCAGGTCGGTATGCCCGTGGACCCTGGTAATTTGCTGGTGCTGGGAAGAATTGGTGATGTCCATGTTGTCGGAGCGCCGGGATGTGCGCGCAGCCCAAAGGAAAATGGTTTCGACTGGGTGCTGGATCGTATCTTAGCCGGCGAACAACCGACACCCCAGGATATCAGCGGCATGGGTGTTGGAGGATTGTTGATGGAAATTCAGTCGCGGCCCCGGCCACGCGATATCGCCGCCAAGCCGGCCTCGCAGATATCGGTTGCGGTGGTGTTGCTGGCAGCGGGCAGGGCGAGCCGTATGGGCGAGGGCGGCTTGCACAAGCTGCTGGCGGAATTCGAGGGTGTACCATTGGTTCGTCGATCCGCCTCGACTGCGGTTGCGAGTGGAGTATCTGCCGTCATTGTCGTGACGGGGCACCGCCGCGACGAGATCGACCAGACACTAAGTGGTCTTGCTCTTGAGCAGGTATACAATCCGGATTATGCATCCGGCATGGCAAGCTCTCTGGTCGCAGGTGTCGGCACAGCGGCCGCCCAGCGCGCGGATGGTGTTCTTGTCATGCTGGCCGATATGCCCGGCGTCACCAGCGACGATCTGAAAAGCCTGATTGCAGCCTTTCGCGGGGCTGGCGGCCACGCGATCGTGCGGGCGGTATCGGCTGGCAAGCGTGGCAACCCCGTGATCCTGCCACGTACCGTGCTGAACGCCGTCATGCGCCTTGAGGGCGATGTCGGCGCGCGACATATCATCGAGACATCCGGGCTGCCGGTTCTTGACGTCGATATCGGTGAAGCGGCACATCTCGATGTGGATACGCCTGAAGCCGTCATCGCTGCTGGCGGTGTCTTGAAGGGATAGGGAATGGACAATAACGATATCGAAGACATGTTTCAGTCACTTGGGCCGGTAACCATCAAGCGGATGTTCGGTGGCAAGGGGATCTACCACATGGGGCGCATCCTCGCGCTCGAAGTCGATGACGAGATACTGCTGAAAGCCGATGACGTCAGCGCCGGGGAATTCGAGGCGGCCGGCGCGCGGCGCTGGGCCTATGAGGGAAAGAAGGGCAAGGCTATCAACATGCCCTATTGGTCGATACCCGAGGATGCTTTCGACGACCCGGACATCATGGCGAATTGGGTGAGATTGGCTTACGAGGCTGCCTTGCGTGCCGATAAATAGGCGTCAGCGAAAGTCTGATTCGCTGAGATGCGCGATCGTTGCCCTGGCAAAGTCCGAGAGTCGAGCCGGCAACTCATCGCGGCCGAACCAGCCGAAATCAGAGAGCTTGTCCGGTTCCATCAGGCGCGGCTCGCCGGAGAAATCCTTGCAGACATAGATCAGCGAAATCCAGTGCTGCCGATCCGCCGCAACGATGACTTCCGTTGCGCAGAGATATTCGATCTTTCCGATGGAAAGGCCGCTTTCCTCTTCCGCCTCACGGATGGCGGCGTGGGCGGCAGGCTCCATATGGTCGACTTTGCCGCCGACGATGCTCCAGAAGCCGGCTTCCGGCGCCTTGAGGCGCTTGTAAAGCAATAATTTGCCGTCCCGCAAAATTGCGAGACCTGTTCCTAGTCCTGGGAAATCAATGCCGGGCTTGCCCATGCGTACATCCCGAGATGTGCGGCAAAATGGGAGCTATCAGCCCTTGGCGCTTGCCACGATGAGCATGAAAGCCGGGATATCGTCGCCGAAGCCGACAGGAGTCGGTCCGTCATCATGGTCACGGTAACGGTTGCGGCGCTCGCGATTGTCGTCGTTCGCAGCAGGGAAGGGCCGGTTGTTGTTATTACGAGAACCGTTGTTGGATTTGTTGTTGTTCTCGGACTTGCGCTCGTTTCTCACGCTTTCAGCCTTTGCTGGTGCTGCTTCGATCACTGCAACGCCATTATCTTCGACGTCGATATCAGTTTTATGACTCGAGGCACTCCGGCCTCTGGGGCTGCGATCACGATCGCGGCCTTTGCCTTTCGGCTCGCGGCGGCGAGGAGAACGATTGTCGTCCCCACCTTCTTCGGCTGGCGGCAATGCCGACAGATCACCGTTCAGCCATTGCACATCCTCGCCAATCAGCTTTTCGATCGCGTCGATATGCTTGGTGTCACGCTTCGTCACGAGGGTGAAGGCGGCACCGGAGCGGCCGGCACGGCCGGTACGGCCGATACGATGAACATAATCTTCCGAATGGATCGGAACGTCGAAATTGAAGACGTGACCGACATCGGGAAGGTCGAGGCCGCGTGCGGCGACGTCGGAAGCAACGAGAAGCTGGATCTGGCCGTCGCGGAAGTTCTGCAACATCGTCGTGCGCGAACGCTGGTCCATGTCGCCATGCAATGCACCGACCGAGAAGCCGTGGCGTTCAAGCGAACGGAAGAGGTCGGCCACATCCACCTTGCGATTGCAGAAGATGATGGCGTTCTTCAGATCCGTCTGGGCGCGGATGAGGTCGCGCAGCGTGGCGCGCTTCTCATAATCCTTGCTGTGCGAAGCGACGAAGCGTTGCGTCACGGTCTTCGCCGTCGATGCAGGCTTGGCGACTTCGACACGTTCCGGGTTCTGCAGGAAGCGGTCGGCCAGTTTCTGGATTTCCGTCGGCATGGTGGCCGAGAAGAACAGCGTCTGGCGGGTAAAGGGAATGAGCTTGGCGATGCGCTCGATATCCGGAATGAAGCCCATATCCAGCATGCGGTCCGCTTCGTCGATGACGAAAATCTCGACGGCGCTCATCAGCAGCTTGCCGCGCTCGAAATGGTCGAGCAGGCGGCCGGGCGTGCAGATCAGCACATCGGCGCCGCGTTCCAGCTTGCGATCCTGTTCCTCGAACGACACGCCGCCGATCAGCAGTGCGATGTTGAGGCGGTGGTTCTTGCCGTATTTCTCGAAGTTCTCGGCGACCTGGGCCGCCAGCTCGCGCGTCGGCTCCAGGATCAGTGTGCGCGGCATGCGGGCACGCGCACGACCCTTTTCAAGCAGGGTCAGCATCGGCAGCACGAAGGAGGCCGTCTTGCCTGTACCCGTCTGGGCGATACCACAGATATCGCGGCGCTGTAGCGCAAATGGGATGGCACCGGCCTGAATCGGAGTCGGTGTGGTGTAGCCCGCGTCAGTAACCGCGGAAAGGACTTTTTGGCTCAAGCCAAGGTCAGCAAATGTTGTCAAAGGGAAAACTAGTTCCGTCTTGGTTCGGTCGAACACTATGAATCGACACGCAAGAACGTGCCGGAATGCAGCGCGACATAGAACCAAATACCCGTGAAGTCAAGGAAAGCAGCCGCTTCTGTGGGCTCGAAGTTCATTCATGACGCAATTTTTAGATTAGTGCCACATTTGTTGCGCCTTTGTCACAACTTCGGCGGCTAAATTGCGCCGAGTCCCTGAATGTAGCTTGCGAGTTTCGTGCCGGCATTGATGAAATACATAGGATCTATGGGGTGTCCGTTTTCGCGAACTTCATAGTGCAAATGCGTGCCCGTCGAACGTCCGGTACTGCCAGCAAGACCGACGACATCGCCGGTGCCGACCTTGTCGCCGACCCTGACCAGCACTTGCTCCATGTGACCGTAGCGCGTGGATATGCCGTCGCCGTGGTCGATCTCCACCATATTGCCATAGCCGCCTGTCCAGCCCGCCGAAACTATTTTTCCGGGAGCCGTTGCCTTGATCCGTTCGCCGGGGCTGAAATGAAAATCGGTGCCGGTATGAAGGGCCAGCGTGCCGAAGAATGGGTCCTTGCGATTGCCGAAGGGGCTGGTGATGAGCTTGCCCGGCGCAGGATTTCTGAATGGCAGGCTTTCGGCGGTTCCCCGCACCGTTTCCAATCGCGTCAGGGCGGTATCGAGATCGGCCATTGACTGCTCAAACTGATCGACATTCTCCGGCGCGACATAGGGGCCGCCAACGCCACCATCCTCATCCTCTTTACTGGCAACTTCGTCCGGAACCTTGACGCCGACATTGTGCATGATCGCCTGAATCTCGTTCGTCGTTCCCGATGCGTCAGCCGTAAGGTTGCGGATGCGGGTCAGCTGATCCTGTTCGATATGCTTCAGGGACAGCGTCACTTTCGAAAAGACACGGTCGGCGCGGTCGGCGACGGTTTCGGGGGCGGGGACATAGGCGAGTGTGGAGTTGTCGGGAGTAACGTCGGCGGGTTTGCCGCCTGAGAGAAGCTTTTCGATTGCCTTCGGCGCCGTCAATTGCGCATGGTCGTTCTTCGCCCCTTGCGCATTCACATCGGTATGTGGGCTCTTGTCGGTAAGGCCGGAACTCTCGGCTCTGTCAAGCAGCGCATTGAGCTTGCCGCCGCGCGACGATAGTTGCTGCTGCTGCTCGATGAGCTTGTCGACCTTCTCTTCGACGACCTGCTGATCCAGGAGCTGGCGGGAGGTGACGCGATCGACCTGGGCGCGCAGCGCGGCAATGCGGTCCTCATAGTCATATTGCATGCGGGCCTGGCGAGCCATGGTTGCGCCGATCAAGTCGTCACGCAGGACAAGGTAGGAGGTCGCCAGGAGATAGCCGATCGAGAAGAGGCCGACCAAGCAGACGGCAATTGCGGCCATCCATGGGCGCACGGTCATGTGACGCACGGTGTCACCGCTCGCCAGAATGATCGTGTGGTGCCGCTGCTGCTTGCCGAAAACCCGGTTCTGAGGTCTTGCTGTCACCGAGACTCTCCCAATTGATACCATTTGGCATCTATTGGAACTACACGGCATTATGGTTAACGAATGCTTTCTAATTCAGTATTAGATGCCGGAAAAATCGCTTTGCGTTAGTATATCAAGCATTGCTTGTAGATGTCAGTGATCGGTAGAAGGAAGGCGTCAACCCAGCTTCCGCGCGGGCTATGTCGTTGAACGGCGCCTTGAGCGCGCCGCGGAAGTTCGCCCGTACCAGATCCTGGAATGCACGGGCCGGATCGCGCTTTTCCCGGGCGCAGAGAAAGCGAAACCACTTGGCGCCAACGGCGACATGGCCTTTTTCGTCATTGTAGATGACATCGAGCACGGCGGCACTTTCCATATCACCGGTCTCGCGCATCTTCGCCTGCAGCGCCGGGGTCACGTCCAAGCCTCTTGCTTCGAGGATCAACGGCACCACGGCGAGGCGGGCGGTCAGATCGGTGCGGGTTGCGTGCGCTGCCTGCCACAAGCCGTCGTGGGCGGGCAGGTCGCCATAATCGGCGCCGAGTTCTTGCAGGCGCACTCGCACCATGCGGAAATGCTTGGCTTCCTCGAAGGCGACCTGCATCCAGCCGTCGAAGAAGGAGTTGGGAACAGGCTCGGTGGCGAAGCGTGCGACGATATCGAGCGCAAGATCGACTGCGTTCAGCTCGATATGGGCAATTGCATGCAGCAAGGCGATACGGCCCTTGAGCGTATGCAGCGAACGCTTTTCCATATGCTTCGGCGGCACCAGTTCGGGCCGTTCCGGTCGCCCGGGCCGATCGGCGAGCGGCGGGTCGAGCGGCGAACGCAATGACAGCGTGCGGGCAAACCAGCGCGTTGCGGATTCCTGGGCGAGCGCGGTCTTGCGATCGAGATCTGCCGAGCGAATGGCGGCGATGGCGCCGCCGCGTAGCGAGGTGATCGTATCTGGATTGCCGCCCATGCCGTCAAAGCTCCTTGGCGGCAGCCAGAACGGCGTCGGCATGTCCGGCGACCTTGACCTTGTCCCAGACCCTGGCGATCCGGCCGTCCGAGCCTATCAGGAAGGTCGAGCGGACGACCCCCATATAAGTGCGGCCGTACATGCTTTTTTCCCGCCACACACCATAGGCGGTCGCCATCGTCTTTTCTTCGTCAGAAGCGAGCGGCACGGTGAGCGCATATTTTTTGACGAACTTGTCATGGCTCTTCACCGTGTCGGGAGATATGCCGAGAATGGCGGCGCCAGCCTTGGCGAAATCGGCCTCAAGCGCCGTGAAGGAAATCGATTCGGTAGTGCAGGCCGTTGTGTCGTCCTTGGGATAAAAGAAGAGGACGAGGGGCTTGCCGGCAAAATCGGCAAGACGTATCCGTCCGCCGCCGTCGCGCGGAAGATCGAAATCCGGGGCCCTGTCGCCAACATTCAACTCAATGGGAGAAACTTCCGTCACGGGAAAATCTTTCTTTTGCCGGGTTTTTAGACGATACTAAGGTTGAGCCATATATGCTGCTCAGGTATGCCGTCCACATGGGACGCAGCGTCACCAACAAAATTGCTGAGAATGAAAGGGACGCACAGGAGTGATCCGAGGCGAAAAGGTTACATTCCGCAAAAAGGATCTTGTGTCACTCGACCATCTGCCGTCTGCTCAGGTCGATGACCCCCTGATTGTGCATGTGCCAGAGCGTACCAGCCGCAATCGCTCGCATGTCTGGCACGTCTGCCGCATGACGCTGGTTTTCATCGCATTTCTCGCCATCATCCTCGGAGCAGTGATCGCCACGATCGAAAGCGGCATCTTCGATGAGCCGTTGTCCCAGAAGGCGCAGACGGCTCTCGATAAGGCAATCGGCCCGCGTTACAAGGCTGAAGTCGGTGCAACCGTCGTCCGTTTCACATCCGATCTGCGGCTGGCCCTGGAGGCACGCGACGTCAATGTGGTTGATCAGGATAGCGGCAAGCACCTGTCGACCATGTCGACGGTTAACATGGAACTTGATCCGCTGGCTCTTCTCGAAGGCCGGGTGGAAGTGGCAAGCGTTGCCGCAGAGGGTATCGCACTCGATACTTCGCTCCTGCCTCAAGGCAATCCCGTCGATCTCACGGCATTGCGCGTCGATGCGCTGCCGCAGGCGCTGACTTCAGCCTTCGACAACCTCGACTTTCTGGAACGCTTCGTGCAGCGCGGCGGTACGAATTCGGTGCGTATTTCCGGGTTTTCGGTAAAGCTGGCCCGTCAGGAAGGCGATCCCATCTCTCTGGTGGTCGATAATCTCACTTTCGAGCGCAACGAACCGAATTCACTGCATCTGTACGGACAGGTCGCCGTCAACGGGTCTGTTGCGACACTCGACATCAAGGCAGCGCAGCAAGAGGCCGGCCATACCTCTTCGCTCATCGCGAAAATCTCCAATCTTGATCTCAAGCCGCTGACGATGGCGTATGATCCGAACGGCACCCCGCGACAAGGTCTCATGAGCTTTGCCGATGTGACGCTTTCCGCTGTGAAGGGAGCTCCAGGCACCGATCCGAAGCTGGAAACGGCCGTCGCGATCCAGCCGGGCGTACTCTACATGGATCGCGATCCGCAGGATCTGACGCAGGGCGATATCAATCTCGCCTATAATTTCGATCATCAGACACTCGAAATCGCGCCGTCAAAGGCGGTTTTCGTGGGTACCATCGTGCCGTTCTCCGGCGCTCTTATCGATCTCGACCGCGTCGACGCCAATGCGGGCAAGGGTTTCGGCATCGATTTCCTGATCAAGGAAGGTACCGCCGCTTCCTCGATATCGGGAGAAAAACCCGTCAGCTTCGACGGCCAGGCGACAGGACGCTTTCTGTCGGCGACCAAGGAATTCCAGTTCGACAATATCGGCATATCGACGCCCCAGGGCGCCTTGTTCGGCTCGCTGCACATGAAGCTCGGCGACAGCTCGCCGGAAATCAGCTTCGGTGGCCGCGCCGACAAGCTCGACACCACCGTCGTCAAGCAGCTATGGCCCTTCTGGATGGCTTCCAAGCCGCGAGTTTGGGTCGAGAACAATCTATTCGGCGGTTCGGTGACGAATGCCGTCATATCCGTCTTCATTCCGGCTGGCCGGCTTCGGGAGGCATCGCAGACCGGCAAGCTGCAACTCGGCAAGAACGAGTTGCATATCGCCTTCGATATTGACGGAGCACGCCTCAACGTTCCCGGGGAAATACCGCCCCTGCGCGACACCAAGGCGCATTTCGACCTCACGGGCCCGACGATGGGTGTCGAGATCGCCACTGCCACTTCCTATTTCCCGACGGGACGCACGGTTACACTGAACGATAGCCGTTTTTCGATACCGGCGACCTACGACAAGCCCCTGATGGCCGATCTGGACCTGACGATTTCGGGCACCGGTGACGCGGTCGGTGAACTGCTGACATACAAGCCTCTGGAAGTTCTTCAGCGCACCGAGTTCAAGCCTGAGGATTTTAACGGCAAGATCGTTGCCAAGGTCGACGCCCGCATCGGTCTGATTGCCGACCAGAAGCCACCGCCGCCGGATTGGGGTGCAAAGCTGACGCTTAACAATGTCGACCTGCTGAAGCCGATGAACAATCGCAAGATTGCCAATCTGACGGGCGAGATCGATGCCGATCCGCAATCGGTTCATCTGCAGGCACAGGCGCAGATCGACGGTATTCCCGCTCAGATCGATATGGTCGAGCCGACTGACGGCAAATCGACCGTCAAGCGTAGTCGCGTGATCACGGCAACGCTTAGCGATGCTCAGCGCAATACGGTTATGCCGGGTCTTCGCGATATGATCGACGGGCCCGTGAAGGTGGAATTGACGCGCATCGACGATGATCGCCAGGGTGTGAAGGTCGATCTGGGCAAGGCGGCACTCACGGTTCCATGGATCGGTTGGTCGAAGGGCGTCGGCATCCCGGCAAGCGCCCAGTTCGAGGCGTCCGGCCCCGACAGTCAGACCACGCTCAAGAGTTTCACGCTGAAGGGTGACGGCTTTGGTGCCAGCGGTGATCTGGTGATCAGCAAGGGAGCCTTGTCGTCCGCGAGTTTCGACAGCGTGAAGCTTTCGGCAATCGATGATTTCGGATTGTCGCTGAAGCACAGCAAGGGAGGGAGCTATGACGTCCTCGTGTCGGGAAACTCCGCCGACATCCGCCCCATCCTTGCGCGGTTGAAGACGTCCTCGTCCGGCGGACGACAAAGCGGAGGTGACGACGATTCGGCGAGCGCGACTGTTCGCGTCAATCTCGACAAGGTTGTCGGTTTCAACGATGAGGCGATCGGCAATCTCAAGGGGACCTATTCGATCGCTGGCGGCAAAACGACGGCCGCGGATTTCTCCGGCGTAACCAGCAGCGGCGAGGCGCTCGTTACGCAGATGAGCAAGGGCAGCAATGGCGTGATCCGCATCACCAGCGGCGACGCCGGCGCGGTCGCGCGCTTCACCGATCTCTACAAGCATCTCAAGGGCGGTCTGCTCAATCTGTCGCTGCGCTCGACCGGCCAGGACAATTGGGATGGCTCGCTCGATATCCGCAAGTTTGCCATCATCGATGAAAAGAAGCTTTCCACCATTGTTTCGACCCCGAGCGGCAAGAATGGAAAGAGCCTGAATGCGGCTGTCAAAGACAATATCGACACGCGTTCGCAGAATTTCGAACGCGGCTTTGCGCGCCTGGTGATGCGCGACGAGCGCTCTCCGTTGAAAATGGCGTGGTGCGTGGCGTTCAGGTCGGCGCGACGTTCCAGGGGACGCTGAAGGATGCCAGCGGCAAGATGGACATGACCGGGACCTTCATGCCCGCTTATGGCCTGAACCGCCTGTTTGCCGAGGTTCCGATCGTGGGCTTCATCCTCGGCAACGGCAGCGATCGCGGACTGATCGGCATTACCTTCCGGCTGACCGGCAGCTTCGATAAGCCGAACATGCAGATCAATCCGCTGTCGATCATCGCACCGGGTGTTTTCAGGCAGATCTTCGAGTTCTGAGGCAATGCGAAGCCGAGGCGATGTCTTCGCATTGCGTGAAGACCATAAGGACAGGCTATCTTTCTTGCGCTAGTCGCTGGCGTATGCGTTCCGGCCCGCCGCTCATACGTTGCGCGAATGGTCGATCCGGATTGACGACACGCCAGAACGGAGCGTCGCCGCTTTCGCTGATCTGCACGAGATGTCGCTGAACGGTGACAGGACAGCAGGCGTCGGCGCCATATTGCTCGGCAAGCGACTTTCGCAGTTCGCCGATATCCGATAATCGACCCGGTGGTGCTGCCCAGAGGGCATGGGAAACCATATCTTCGCTTGGAATCAACATGCTCTGCGTGGCGCTTCGGCCTTTAGCTCTCGTCTTGATGACGGGTAATTCATCCATAATCCACCTCCAGAGTTTCGGATCCTGTCAGAGGACGAACGGGTAGTCTGCGACCCGACACACGGGTGCAGAAAATTCACCGGAGGATCAGGCCGTGAATATTTGGACAAATGCTCTGGTCCCTAGTCGACGCTCTGATGAGGCTATATTGCCAGGCAGCTATCGTCGATCTCGCCTGAAACAGTTATAGTCCGGACGTTGCATGCTGGCCTTTTCGTCGCCAATATATTTGCCGGCGGTTTCGATTTTCGGCCAGGTGTAATTCCGTGAGAATGTATTTGTCTTCCTATCGCCTCGGCGATCATGTCGATCGTTTGTTCGATCTTATGCGAGGGAAGCGGCGTGTCGGCATCATTGCCAATGCTCTTGACTTCATTCTCGACGACGCGCGGCAAAGATACGAAGAGACGATCTACAGTCCCCTAAGGGAACTGTCAGATTTGGGCGCAGAGCCTGAATATCTCGATCTCAGACGATACTTCGGAAACTCAACTGCCTTGGAACAAACGCTGAGAGAATTCGATCTGGTGTGGGTGCTTGGCGGCAACGTTTTTCTTCTTCGCCGTGCCATGAGGCAAAGCGGGTTCGACGATCTGATAGCAAGATTGCTGGAAGAGGATAGCATCGTCTATGGCGGATTCAGCGCCGGCGCTGTTGTCGCGACCAAGACATTGAAGGGAATCGACCTCATGGATGATCCCAATGAGTTGGCCGAAGGATATGAGCCATCGGTTCTGTGGGAGGGATTGGGCCTTGTCGAGTTCTCGATTGTGCCGCACTATCGATCGGACCATAGCGAGGCGGAGATGGCCGAAAGGGCGGCCACCTTTTTCAAGCAAGACGCACTGCCGTTTCAAGTGCTACGTGATGGCGATGCAATCCTCGTCGAACATGGGGTTATTTCCCTGCTTTCCGATCCCATCAAGGATTGAATTTCTTGAGCCATTCCAGTGTTGCCGGAACCATATGGTTATCGATCACTTGCGGCCCGGTAAATGCGCTGAAAACGTGATCCGTGTCGAAAACGTCCAGACGCTCCTCGCCATCATGATAATTGAGAAGGGCCTGACCGGATGCCGGTTGCGGCGTGACGGTCGTATCCTTGCTGCCGACGATGACTTGCAGAGGGCCTGGGTAGTGCGCAATCGCCGCGATGGTGCTGGTGGTCGGCATTTCCTGGTAGAACGACGCCTTGAGCGTGGTATCGGCGCCCCAGGGCAATTTGGAGGTGATTTCGGTATCCGGCGGGCTGGCCAATCCCTTGGCAACGCTATCCGCGCCAAGCAGGCCGGCATAGGTATAAAGCGGTGTCACCACTGGTGCCCACAGGGTCACCGATTTGACGTCTGGTCGTGCCCTTGCCACATGGGCGCCGACAAGGCCGCCCTGGCTCCATCCTAGGATCGATATTCTGGTGCCGTCGACCTTGTCGCTGGCCTTGAGCCAGTCGACCGCGGCAATGCCATCCTTGATTTGACCGGAGAAAGTGGTGTCGGCCCATTTGCCGTCGCTATCGCCCGAGCCGCGAAAGTCGATCCTCAGGCTGGCATAGCCGCTTTCCGCGAAAAGCCGGGCGCTGCGGGAAAATACGCCTTCTTTGGTGTCCTTGATTGTCAATTCGTCGCGCGTGCCGCCGAAACCGTGGAACATGACCACGACCGGGGCCTTGGGATTGCTGTCGATGGTGGAAAGGGTGCCGATGACCTTTTGCCCATCGACATTGAAGGAGATTTTCGTCTCCGCCGCGGAAGCGAGGCCCGCGATGGTCACTGCTACAAGGCACGTAAAACCCAGCCCGAATGCCTTTAGTCCAAACATCTGCCGTCCTCCCCAATCGCGATTTGTCGAGGCTAGTGAAGGTGGACAAGGCGGTCAAGGATGGGCACGCCGAACCTATCGACAGCGGTAGCCGATGGCTCATGTCAAAAACAGGAAAGGCCGGCAGAGTGTGCCGGCCTTTCCTGTTTCATGCAGCGCTCAGCGGTTCACGCGGCCGGGCGGATCAGGATGTGCTTCTTCTTGCCGAGCGACAGCTTGATCACGCCATCGGCGGTGATTTCGCCACTGCCGATCGTCCGACGCTCGTCGCCGACGGCCTCGTCGTTGATGCGCACCGCACCGCCCTGAACATGGCGGCGTGCTTCGCCGTTCGAGGCGGCCAGGCCGGCGCGCACGATCAGAGACAGAAGTCCGATACCGGCTTCGAGTTCGGACGCGGGGATATCGACGGATGGCAGGTTTTCGGACAGGCCGCCTTCCTCGAAGGTCTTGCGTGCGGTCTCGGCTGCCTGTTCGGCTGCAGCACGGCCATGCAGGATCGCCGTGACCTCGGTCGCAAGGATCTTCTTGACCTCGTTGATCTCTGAGCCGGCGAGCGCCGAGAGGCGGGCGATCTCATCCATCGGCAGCGTGGTGTAGAGCTTGAGGAAGCGCGAGACATCAGCGTCCTCGGTGTTGCGCCAGTACTGCCAGAAGTCGTAGGCTGAGAGCAGGTCGGCATTCAGCCAGACCGCGCCGTTGGCGGATTTGCCCATCTTGGCGCCCGACGAGGTCGTTAGCAGCGGTGAGGTCAGGGCGAAGAGCTGCTTCGTCCCCATGCGGTGACCAAGATCGATGCCGTTGACGATATTGCCCCACTGATCCGAGCCGCCCATCTGCAGGCGGCAATCGTAGCGCTTGGCCAGCTCGACGAAGTCGTAGGCCTGAAGGATCATGTAGTTGAACTCGAGAAAGGACAACGACTGCTCGCGTTCCAGGCGCGTCTTGACGCTATCGAAGGACAGCATGCGGTTGACCGAGAAGTGTCGGCCGACATCGCGCAGGAATTCAAGGTAGTTGAGCGAGCGCAGCCACTCGGCGTTGTTGATCATCAACGCCTGCTTCGGACCTTCGCCGTAGGTGAGGTAGTTCGAGAAGCAGCGCTTGATCGAGGCGATATTGCTTTCGATCGTGTCGACCGTCATCAACTGGCGGGACTCTTCCTTGAACGAGGGGTCGCCGACCATGCCGGTGCCGCCGCCCATCAGCGAGATCGGCCGATGACCGGTTGCCTGCATCCAGTGCAGCATCATGATCTGGATCAACGAACCGGCATGCAGGCTCGATGCCGTGGGATCGAAGCCGATATAGGCCGTCACGGTTTCCTTGGCGAAGAGGTCGTCGAGGCCCGTTTCATCGGAAATTTGATGAATGAAGCCACGCTCTTGCAGGGTGCGCAGGAAATCGGATTTGAACTCAGCCATGATCTTGGTCTCTCGAAGCCGCATCGATGGAGGATGCGGCGAAGTCGCTGTTGTTGAATGTTGCGGGGCGCGTTTAGCATTGATTTGCCGGCGCGTCACCATTTTGGTGACATGCGGACGCCAAGTTTCGGTTGGAAGAGAAGGCATGAGACGCCATTTGTGAATTAAAGCATCTCAACGTGAATAGACCGCCACATCGCCTCGAAGCCGCCGGGAAGATGCCGCGCATTCGCCTAAATCAACTCCTAGTCATTTATTGTTGATCCCCGCAGTGCGCCACATGTTTCCTGAAAGAAACCGGTATGTCACCTTTGCTTTCGATGATGGGATTGTCATCCAAGAAGACGATCTGGGCATTTTTTGCGATGATGTTGGTTTTGGCGGGGATCGCTGTTGCGAGTTCGGCCGAGGCGCAGAACTCTCCTGAGAAGCGCATAGCGCTTGTGGTTGGCAACGCCGCCTACAAGACGGGCGCATTGCCGACGCCGGCCAATGATGCCGGCCTGATCGCGCAGACACTGCAGGCAGCCGGCTTCGATGTGATCGGCGCGCGTGACCTCGACCAGAACGGGTTGCGCGATACGCTCAGGGATTTCCTGGCAAAGGCGAATGCGTCAGGCCCGAATACCGTGGCTTTCGTCTATCTGGCGGGCTACGGCCTCCAGTATCAGGGCGACAATTACTTTGTGCCGGTGGATGCGCAGATCGCCAATGCGACGGACGTTCCCGTCGAGGCGATCCGGGTGACGGATTTCACCAAGTCCCTGGCGGCGATCAGCAATCGCGGCAGCATCGTCGTGCTCGACGCGGCGAGGGCCAATCCGTTCGCGCAGTCCAACCAGCCGCTGGCCGGCGGCCTGACGCTTGTCGAACCCGATGCGCATCAATTGATCGCGTTCAATGCCGCGCCCGGCACCGTCGCGCCGCCGGAAGCCGGTCCCTATGGTTCCTATGCGCATGCGCTGGCGGAAATGATCCGCCTCGGCGGTCTTTCGCTCGGCGATGTGTTCGACCGCACACGCCTGCGGGTCAGCGATCTCACCAAGGGCGCCGAGATCTCCTGGGACGCCTCGAAGTTCACCAACACATTCACGTTCTTCGATCGCGCTCCCGATGCGCCGGCGGCTCAGGTGTCGACCTATGACAATGCCGCGATCCGCACCAAGGCCATCCGCGACTTCGACGAGAAGGATGCCTATTTCGCGGCACTCGACCGCGACTCGCTGCAGGGCTACGAGGATTTCCTTGCCGCCTATCCGAACGACTCCATGGCGCGGCGCGTCCGTGCCATCATCGCCGCCCGCCGCGAGGCCATCACCTGGCGCGAGACCTGGATTGCGGATACGCCGCAGGCCTATTGGTCTTACCTCAGGCGTTATCCGCGCGGCCCGCATGTCTGGGATGCCCGCCGCCGTCTCGATCACTTCGAGGCAGCCCTGGAGCCGCCGCCGTCATTCACCGTGATCGAATATGACGTGCCGCCGCCGCCACCGACGGAGATCGTCTATGTCGATCGGCCGGTGCTTTATTTCGACGATGCCGATTTCGGTTATGCGCCGCCACCACCCGTAGTTTTCCTAGCGCCGCCGCCACCGGATTTCGTTGTGCTGGCACCGCCGCCGCCCGTGGTCGACCTCTATGTTCTGCCGGCTGCCGGTCTTCGTTCCGGTCGCAGCCTGGGTGCTGCCGCCGCGCGATGTCGCTCCGCCGAAAACAACATCATCTTCAACAACATCCACAACACGGTCGTGAACAATACGGTCATCAACAACAGCACGACCGTCAACAACACCACCGTCAACGAGACCGGTGCTGCACCCGCGGCGCCCGGGCTGACGACCGGGCAGAAGCTGGCCGGAGCTGCCGTCATTGCCGGCGCCGGTGCGGTTGCATTGCATGTGGCGCTTCCGCCTTCGATACAGAAGAAGGCCGCGGTTCTGCAGAAGCCGAACCCGGCGGCAGCCGTAAAAGCGCCTGCCGGCAGCCCCGTTGCTCCTGCAACACAGCCGCAGGCCGGAAATGCTGCCACTGCTCATACGCTTCCCGGCGCCAACGGCCAGCCCTTGCCGGCTGCCGGCAAGCTTCCGGCTGCTCAGGGGCAAGTGCCGACGAAGCAGGCGCAATCGCCGCAAGCAGCACCCGGCGCCGCGCATAATCCTCCGGCCACCGCTGCTGCCAAACCTGCTCCAGCGGGCGCGAACGACAATGCGCATGCGCTTCCCGGTGCGAAGGGGCAGCCATTGCCTGTCGTTGGCAATACGCCTCCGGTGAAGGGTCAGGGTCGGGTGGCAAAGACGCCGCCGCCGCAAGCCGCTCCGACCGCCAAGCAGAACCCGGTTGCTGCAGCACCCAAGCCGAATGCACATGGCCAGGCGGCAAAGCCGGCAGCAGCCCCAGCTGTCGCCACCAGAGCCCCCGCCAAGCCGAGGGCGGTCAACAACAACCAGCCGCATATCGCAGCTGCGCCGCCGCCACGGCATGTGAACCCCGTGGCCGCACAGCCAAGGCCGGCGCCGCATGCGGTCGCACAGGCGAGGGCGCCTGCGCCGAAGCCTCAGGCTCAGCCGAGACCGCAGCCGCAGCCAAAGGTCGCACAGCAGGTGAGGAGACCTCCGCCGCCACCGCCGCAGAAGCCGCCGGAAAAGAAGAAGTGCGGAGCGCCAGGGGCTTCCCGCATGTCACTGATCGGCGATTTCAGCCGATGATCCAAGGGCCGCGTACGCGCCCTTGCTTTTCGTGAGCATATATCGCGGTCACTGGAGCGTCCCGCTGCCATCAGCGGCTTGCCGCCCGGTGATCGTCGTGGTTGAACATGAACTGCAGTTTCAGGATCGGGAAAAGGCAGACAGATGAGCGACGCCATCATACTCGAGACTCCCCGCCTTGTTCTGGCGATGTGGAACAAGGGCGATGCCGAGATGATTCGGCAGCTTCATTCGACGATCGAGACGACCCGCTATCTTTCGGGAGCGGCTCCATGGACCTTGGAGAAGGCGGAAGAGCGCTTGAAGAGCTGGTTCGATGAACAGGCCCGCGACGGTGCGACCAAATACAAGATGTTGCTGCGTGACGATGGCCGCTTTATCGGTCGTGCCGGATTTTCGCGCTTCCAGGAGAGTGGACGAGGCGAATTCGAGCTCGGCTATTCGATCCGGCAGGATGCCTGGGGTAACGGCTATGCCACGGAGATTGCCGGCGCGCTTGCGCAATGGTTTTTCAGCCGTGGCTTTGCCAGGGAATTTATCGCCTTCACGCATCCGGAAAATGCCGCTTCGCAGCGAGTGCTGCAAAAGATCGGCATGCGATACGAAGCGCCTATCACAGTCGGCGGCGCTCCGGGACTCTGTTTCAGGATGTCGCGCTAGGAGGGAGGCCTCTTAGCGGATACGCTTTGCGGCCGGTTCCGGCACCAGTTCGCCGTTCAGGCGGCGGTCGAGGTAATCCTCGCATTCACCGAGAAGCGTTTCGACCTGGCCGTTGAAGAAGTGGTTGGCGCCCGGCACGATCTTGTGCGTGATCAGGATACCCTTCTGCGTCTTCAGCTTCTCGACGAGGCCGTTGACGTCCTTTTCCGGAGCAACCTTGTCGGCATCACCATTGATGATCAGGCCAGACGAGGGGCAGGGTGCGAGGAAGGAGAAGTCGTAGATATTTGGCTGCGGCGCGAGCGACATGAAGCCTTCGATCTCGGGACGACGCATCAGCAGCTGCATGCCGATCCAGGCGCCGAAGGAATAGCCGGCAACCCAGCAGCTCTTCGAATCGGGATGCAGGCTCTGGACCCAGTCGAGTGCCGATGCGGCATCGGAAAGTTCGCCGGCGCCATGATCGAATTCGCCCTGGCTGCGGCCGATGCCGCGGAAGTTGAAGCGGAGAGTGGTGAAGCCACGCTTCTGGAACATATAGAAGAGCTGGTAGACCACCTGGTTGTTCATCGTGCCGCCGAACTGCGGATGCGGATGAAGGATAATGGCAATCGGGGCGCTTTTTTCCTTGGAGGGCTGGTAGCGGCCTTCAAGGCGGCCTGCGGGGCCGTTGAAAATAACTTCGGGCATTGATACTCCGGCTCTTCTTTTTCTGCGTTTGAACCCAACGGCACGCAGCAAGTTGACTTGACGAATGCGCTCATCTTTTCTAGAACGCAGTTTAGAACAATTCGAAACTTGATGCGGTGTTCCGCGCGTTGTGTGTTCAACGATTTATGGAACGTGTCATAAGGCATGCCCGGCTGAAATTTCAAGGAAAATGAGCCGAACGCAGCAAAGCAATGTCAGGCAGGAAGAAGATCGTGGCGACAACGCGCCTTTATCTCGACTGGAATGCCACCGCGCCGCTTCATCCGGCAGCGCGCGATGCGATGCTACGTGCAATGGATATTCAGGGCAACCCAAATTCGGTGCATGGCGAAGGCAGGGCGGCGCGTGCCGCCGTGGAGACCGCACGCCGGCAGGTTGCGAGCCTTGTGGGTGCAGCGCCCGCCCATGTCGTTTTCACCAGCGGCGCCACCGAGGCTGCCAATACGGTGCTGACGCCTGAATTCCGCATGGGGCGCACGCCGCTTGTCGTCAGCCATCTCTATATATCCGCTGTCGAACATCCGGCAGTGCGCGAGGGCGGCCGGTTTTCGAAGGATGAGATCAGCGAGATCCCGGTGACCTCGGCCGGCTCGGTCGACCTTGTGATCCTGGAAACAATGCTATCGGCTCATGACAAGGCGAGCGGACTGCCGATGGTGGCGGTGATGCTCGCCAACAACGAGACAGGAATTGTCCAGCCGGTCAGCGAGGTGGCCAGGATCGTTCAGGCGGCAGGAGGCATCTTCGTCGTCGATGCGGTTCAGGCTCTCGGCAGGGTGACGATCGATATCAATGCGATCGGCGCGGATTTTCTGATCGTGTCGTCGCACAAGATCGGCGGCCCTAAGGGTGCTGGTGCGCTGATCTCGCGCGGCGAAGTGCTGATGCCGAAACCATTGATCCATGGCGGTGGCCAGGAAAAGGGGCATCGGTCCGGCACGGAGAATACGCTGGCTATCATTGGCTTTGGGGCTGCCGCGGAAGCCGCGCTCGTGGAGTTCGATGGCCGCAATGCTGAAATCGGCACTCTGCGCGATCGGCTGGAAGAGGGTATGCAGCTTGCGGCACCCGACGTCATCATCCATGGCAAGGATGGAGCGCGGGTGCCGAACACCAGCTTCTTCACCCTGCCGGGACTGAAATCCGAGACCGGGCAGATCGCCTTCGATCTTGAAGGCGTCGCCATTTCGGCGGGCTCTGCCTGCTCATCGGGCAAGGTCGGCGAGAGCCATGTGCTCGTTGCCATGGGATGCGACCCGAAGCTCGGGGCTCTGCGCATTTCACTCGGCCCGACAACGACCGAGGTGGACATAGATCGTGCAATCGCTGCGTTTGTTCGCATCGCAGGCCGCCGCAAACTGGCGGGTGCAGCGGCCTAGGGCCCACAAATTTGCGGAAACGACAATTTCCGCTTGCCAAGCGGGCTGAAAAGTCCCTTTTGGCCGACTACATAGAGGGCAGACATAAGTCTGCCGCAACGTTGACAAGCTGCCGGACCTTGGATCCGGCGAGATTGGAGAACGAAATGCCTGCAGTCCAAGAAACGGTCGATCAGGTTCGCCAGATCGACGTGGACCAGTACAAGTATGGTTTTGAAACCATCATCGAAATGGATAAGGCTCCCAAAGGCCTTTCCGAGGATATTGTCCGCTTTATTTCCGCCAAGAAGCAAGAGCCGGAATGGATGCTGGAATGGCGTCTTGAAGCCTATCGCCGTTGGCTGACGCTGGAAGAGCCGAACTGGGCTCGCGTCGATTATCCGAAGATCGATTTCAACGACATCTATTATTATGCCGCGCCGAAGAGCACGTCTGGCCCGACCTCGCTCGATGAGGTCGATCCGGAACTCTTGAAGGTCTACGAGAAGCTCGGCATTCCCCTGCGCGAGCAGGAACTCCTTGCCGGTGTCAAGACATCGAAGATCGCCGTCGACGCCGTGTTTGATTCGGTTTCGGTCGTCACTACCTTCAAGGAAGAGCTGAAGAAGGCCGGCGTGATCTTCATGTCGATCTCGGAAGCGGTCCGCGAGCATCCGGATCTCGTGCGCAAATATCTCGGCACCGTCGTGCCGACCTCGGACAATTTCTATGCGACGCTGAATTCGGCCGTCTTCACCGACGGTTCCTTCGTCTTCGTGCCGAAGGGCGTTCGTTGCCCGATGGAGCTGTCCACCTACTTCCGCATCAACGAGAAGAACACCGGCCAGTTCGAGCGTACGCTGATCATCGCCGAAGAGGGGGCCTATGTCTCCTATCTCGAAGGCTGCACGGCGCCGCAGCGCGATGAAAACCAGCTGCATGCGGCTGTTGTCGAACTCGTCGCGCTTGACGATGCCGAGATCAAGTATTCGACCGTCCAGAACTGGTATCCGGGCGACAAGAACGGCAAGGGCGGCATCTACAACTTCGTCACCAAGCGTGGCGATTGCCGCGGTCATCGCTCCAAGATTTCCTGGACGCAGGTCGAGACCGGCTCCGCGATCACCTGGAAATATCCGTCCTGCATCCTGCGCGGCGACGACAGCCGCGGCGAATTCTACTCGATCGCCGTTTCCAACGGCCATCAGCAGGTCGACAGCGGCACCAAGATGATCCATCTCGGCAAGAACACCTCGAGCCGTATCGTCTCGAAGGGTATTGCCGCCGGCGTCTCGCAGAACACCTATCGCGGCCAGGTTTCGGCTCATCGCAAGGCATCGAATGCGCGTAACTTCACACAGTGCGATTCATTGCTGATCGGCGACAAGTGCGGCGCGCATACGGTGCCCTATATCGAGGCGAAGAACTCGACGGCGCAGTTCGAGCATGAAGCTACGACGTCGAAGATCTCTGAAGATCAGCTGTTCTACTGCCTGCAGCGCGGCATCCCGACCGAAGCGGCGATCGCGCTGATCGTCAACGGCTTCGTCAAGGAAGTGCTGCAGGAGCTGCCGATGGAATTCGCCGTTGAAGCGCAGAAGCTGATCGGCATCTCGCTCGAAGGCAGCGTCGGCTGACGCTCCATAAATAATTAATTTGGGCGCGTCTGGCGCGCCGTACGTCCATTCCTTCGTTAGGATTCTACAATGCTTGAAATCAAGAACCTGCATGCCCGTATCGCCGAAGACGGCACCGAGATCATCCGTGGCCTGAACCTGACCGTGAAGGCGGGTGAAGTTGCCGCCATCATGGGCCCGAACGGCTCCGGCAAGTCGACGCTCTCCTATATCCTCGCCGGCCGCAGCGACTATGAAGTCACCGAAGGCGAGATCCTTTATAATGGCGAGAGCATTCTCGAGCTCGACGCCGCCGAGCGTGCCGCCAAGGGCATCTTCCTGGCCTTCCAGTATCCCGTGGAAATCCCCGGCGTCGCCACCATGCAGTTCCTGAAGGTTGCTCTGAACGAGCAGCGCAAGGCACGCGGCGAAGACGAACTGACGACGCCGGATTTCATCCGCCGCGTCAAGGAAGCCGCCGCCAAGCTGCAGATCAACATGGACATGCTGAAGCGCCCGCTCAACGTCGGCTTCTCCGGCGGCGAAAAGAAGCGCGCCGAAATCCTGCAGATGGCGCTGCTGGAGCCGCAGCTTTGCGTTCTCGACGAGACCGACTCCGGCCTCGACATCGATGCACTGAAGATTGTCGCCGATGGCGTCAATGCGCTGCGTTCGCCTGACCGCGCCGTGATCGTCATCACCCACTACCAGCGCCTACTCGACTACATCGTTCCGGACACCGTTCACGTCCTCTACAAGGGCCAGGTGATCAAGTCCGGCGACAAGACGCTGGCGCATGAGCTCGAAGCCAACGGCTATGCCGACATCATCGGAGCTGCAGCCTGATCGGGGCGGAAAGGATACGTCGATGAACATTCAGACGACGAACCGTCTCACTGCTGCCGAAACGGCGTTGATCGAGGCATACAACAATCAGCTCGGCGATCTGCCCGGTGACGGCGAAGTCTTTGCCGTCCGCGATCGCCTGCTCGATGATCTCAAGACCGCAGGCCTGCCGACGCGTCGCGTCGAGGCCTGGCACTATACCGATTTCAAAAACCTGCTCCGTCTGGTGCCAAGCGACATCGGTAAGGGCCTTGCCGAAGCCTTGCCGCCGATTGTCGAGGGATCTTCGGTGGTTACCCTTCTCCAGGGCAAGGCGAGCGACAAGGCTGCCGCCAAGGATCTGACGATCGGTCGCTATGCCGATAGCCTGATCAACGGCACTGCCGCTGCGGGTCTGGAAGCACTCGGCAAGGATGACGCCGTCGGGCGCATCAATGCGAGCTTCGTACGCGATGGCTATGTCATCGATTTCCCGGATGGTACCGAACTCGACGCGCCTCTGGAGGTGCAGTTGGTTCATGCCGGCGGCCAGATCCACAGCCGTCTTCCGGTTACCTTCGGCGCTGACGTCAAGGCGACGGTCATCGAGCGTCACCAGGCCGTCGAAGGTGCTGCTGCGCTGGTCTCGTCGGTGAGCGAAGTCAAGATCGGCGAACGGGCCGAAGTGACCTGGATCATCCTGCAGGAGCAAGGCAGCGAGGATACGCATCTCGGTCAGCTCCGCATCGATCTCGGTGCCGATGCCAAGTTGAGGCTGTTCGTCATCAACGCCGGCGGCAAGCTGGTGCGTCAGGAGCTCTACATCAAGGTGACGGGCGAGGGCGCTGATCTGACGCTGCGCGGCATCAACCTGCTCGGTGGTGACACGCATACCGACGTGACGATGGTGCTTGGTCATGACGTTCCGAACACCGGATCGACTGAGGTTATCCGCAATGTCGTGTTCGACCGCGCGCACGGTGTCTTCCAGGGCATGATCCGGGTCGCGCCGGATGCGCAGAAGACCGATGCCAAGATGGCCTGCAACACGCTGCTGATGTCCGACGATGCCGAGTTTTCGGTCAAGCCCGAGCTTGAAATCTTCGCCGATGACGTGCAGTGCGGCCATGGAGCCACTGTCGCCGATATCGACGGCAACCATCTCTACTATCTGATGGCGCGCGGCATTCCCGAGAACAAGGCGCGGGCCATGCTGGTCAACGCTTTCGTGGCCGAGATTGTCGAGGAACTGGAAGACGAAGCACTGGTCGAGGCGCTGGAAGGCGTTATCTCCGGTTGGCTGGAAAAGCACGCCTGATTGGAGGCAAAGCTCGTGGACAAGATCGTGCCGGCAACGGCCTATGACGTCGAAGCCATTCGCCAGGATTTCCCGATCCTGGCGACGACGGTGCATGGCAATCCGCTTGTCTATCTCGACAACGGCGCGTCGGCGCAGAAGCCGCAGGTCGTCATCGATGCCATTTCGCACGCCTATTCGAACGAATATGCCAATGTGCATCGCGGCCTGCATTTTCTGTCCAATGCTGCCACGGAGGCCTATGAGGCGGCGCGCGAAAAGGTGCGCCGTTTCCTGAATGCGCCTTCCGTCGACGATATTGTTTTCACCAAGAACTCGACGGAGGCGATCAACACGGTCGCCTACGGCTGGGGCATGCCGAAGATCGGTGAGGGCGACGAGATCGTCGTCTCGATCATGGAGCATCACTCGAATATCGTTCCCTGGCATTTCATTCGGGAGCGGCAGGGCGCGAAGCTCGTCTGGGTGCCGGTCGACGATGAAGGTGCGTTCCATATCGAGGATTTCGAAAAGAGCCTGACGGAACGTACCAAGCTCGTTGCCATCACGCATATGTCGAATGCGCTCGGAACGGTCGTTCCGGTTAAGGAAGTGTGCCGAATCGCCCATGAGCGTGGCATTCCCGTGCTGATCGACGGCTCTCAGGGTGCGGTGCATATGCCGGTCGATGTGCAGGATATCGATTGCGACTGGTATGTCATGACCGGCCACAAGCTCTATGGTCCCTCGGGCATCGGCGTTCTCTACGGCAAGAAGGACAGGCTTGCCGAGATGCGGCCTTTCCAGGGCGGCGGCGAGATGATTTTCGACGTCACCGAGGAAAACGTCACCTACAACGACCCGCCGCATCGCTTCGAAGCCGGCACGCCGCCGATCGTGCAGGCGATTGGTCTCGGTTACGCGCTCGACTACATGGACAGCATCGGCCGCGCGGCGATTGCTCGCCACGAGGCCGATCTGGCGGCCTATGCGGCCGAGCGGCTGCGCGATATCAATTCGCTGCGCGTCATCGGTACGGCGCCTGGCAAGGGCGGCATCTTCTCCTTCGAGCTCGCCGGTATCCATTCGCATGACGTCTCGATGATGATCGACCGCAAGGGTGTTGCCGTCAGGGCTGGAACACATTGCGCCCAGCCGCTCTTGAAACGCTTCGGCGTTACCTCCACATGCCGTGCATCGTTCGGCCTGTACAATACGCGTGCCGAAGTGGATGCTTTGGCTGATGCGCTGGAATATGCGCGCAAGTTCTTTGCCTAAGGAGGCAAGCGATGTCACTCGACGAAAGCGAACAGAAGATCGACGTACGCGAAGGGATCGTGCATTCCAGCATGCCCGAGGACGAACTGGCACGCCTCAGCGACGACATTATCGGCGCGCTGAAGACGGTCTATGATCCTGAAATTCCTGCCGATATCTTCGAGCTCGGACTGATCTACAAGATCGACATCGAAGATGATCGCATGGTGAAGATCGTCATGACGCTGACGGCACCGGGTTGCCCCGTTGCGGGCGAGATGCCGGGTTGGGTTGAAAATGCCGTTGGCGCCATCGAAGGCGTTTCCGGCGTCGATGTCAGCATGACCTTCGATCCGCCGTGGACGCCGGACCGCATGTCGGAAGAAGCGCAGGTTGCTGTCGGCTGGTATTGAAGCTTTAAGCCGACGGATTTACATTAAGACTCGAAGCGCCGGATCTTGACCCCGGTTGCGGAAGGAGAATGAGCCCATGGGCTTTGCAATCATGAGCATGACGGATACGGCAGCTGCCCGCGTCAAGGCGATCGTGGAGAATTCCGGCCCTGATGCCAAGGGCGTTCGCGTCGGCATCAAGAAGGGCGGCTGCGCCGGGATGGAATATACCATCGACCTGGTGACCGAGCCGAACGCGAAGGACGATCTGATCGAACATGATGGCGCCCGGGTCTGGGTTGAGCCGTCAGCCGTGCTTTATCTGCTCGGTACTCAAATGGGCTTCGAAAGCACGACCCTGCGCTCAGGCTTTACCTTCACCAATCCGAACCAGACATCGGCCTGCGGCTGCGGCGAATCCGTCGAGCTGAAGCCCGCCGATCTGGCAGCGTTGGCAGCTCAACGTCAGGCCGCGCAACCCGCATAAAGCGATTGCCACCGTATTTCCCCTTCATGCGTTTCGTGCTTTGATCGACGTATGCCCGGGTTTTCCGTCGCCTCCCCGGCTAACCGGTTCAGCCGGATAAAGTCAGCGGCGCTGCAGGGGACTTTATGGCTGCTTCGGCATGGGTTTACACACTGATCCCGGCCACGGCCGCTATCGCCGGCTCCGTGGTTGCGGTGAATACACGGCCGGGACCCAATCTTGTCAGTGCAATCCAGCATTTTGCCGCCGGTGTGGTGTTTGCGGCCGCCGCTGGAGAGATCCTGCCTGATATCATGCACAGAGGCTCTCCCCTGGCGACGGTTATCGGCGGCGCGATCGGCGTCGCCGTCATGCTGTTGGTCAAGCAATTGGAAAATTGGGCCAAGGGACCAGTTGGCCTGCTGGCTGCGATTGGCATCGATATCCTGATCGATGGCCTGGTGCTCGGCATCGGGTTTGCGGCTGGCCCGAAGGTCGGCTTGCTGCTGACGATCGCGCTGACGATCGAGGTGCTGTTCCTTGGGCTGACCGTGGCCAACGAACTGGGCGAGAGCGTTCGCTCCCGCACTAAAATCGTTGCAATCACGGCGGCGCTTGCGCTCCTGCTGCCGATCGGCGCTCTACTCGGAACGCCGGTGGCGTTGCTGCCCGGCCCGGTCTTGACCGGATTCTTTGCGTTCGGGCTGATTGCGCTGCTCTATCTCGTCACCGAGGAACTGCTGATCGAAGCCCACGAAACACCTGATCGTCCTTGGGTGACGGCGATGTTTTTCGCGGGCTTTCTCGTGCTTCTCCTGCTTGAAGAGTCTATCGGTTAGCGATTCCGGCACTCAATGTGCTGATGGCACCGGCGTCAGCTTGAGGCCGAGCGCCTTGACGACCTTGAGGATCGTCGCGAATTCCGGATTTCCTTCGCCGCTTAACGCTCGGTAAAGCGCCGAGCGGTTCATGCCGACATCCTTGGCGAGCTTGCTCATATTGCGCATGCGTGCCACGTCACCCAATGCCCTGGCAATGGAGGATGGATCATCAGTCGCAAAAGCGGCTGCGATATAGCTATCGGGATTATCCGTATCGAAGCGATTTTCCTCGTTCATGTCATAGGCCTTTCCGTATGAGCCAGTCGCGGATGATCTCGGCCTCGTCTTGATGGAGGTCATGACCGGTTGGCAGCACAAGAGCGCTGACATCCGCGCCGGCGTTTGCAAATTGTTGTCTGACAAGTTCCGCGTCGCCGGGCGTGCGGCGCTGATCCTGCTCGCCGGCGGTGATCAGGATCGGCTGGTCGAGCATGGATGGAAACTCTGCTTCTGGCGCCGGCGAAAGGGGCCGCATCAGGACTGCCGATGATGCGAGTCCGGGCTGTCGCTGCAGGACCGACGCAGCCATGATGGCGCCGTTGGAGAAACCGACCAGAATGGGCGGCTGCGCAAGCTGCTTTGTCTCTATCGCCATTGCAATGAAACGGCAGAGCCTGTCCGTCTGCCGGTCGAGATCGATGTAATCCAGGCTACGGTCGGGGTTGCGGCGAAAGAAGGCAAAGCCATCCTCCCATTCGACCGCGCCGCGCAGAGACATATACGGTCGTTGCGGCGCAATCGTATCCGCAAGCGGGATGAGAGACGTTTCATCGCCGCTGCTGCCGTGCAGCAGAATCAGCGGAGGCGAGGGATGGTCCGCTCGCCCGGTGACGACATGAAATTCCGGCCATTCCGGCATAAAACTGACTTCCAAAGCCCATTGCTGCGTCAATAAAAACGCCGCGCATCCGGTGGGACGCGCAGCGTTTCATAGACAAGTTTCGCAATAGATTTATGTCGGCATTTGGCGAAGCGACTGAACCGCTTCGCTTTTTCGCGAAATATTCTATTCGGCGGCCTCGGCGTAGGATTCGACCGGCGGGCAGGAGCAAATCAGGTTCCTGTCGCCATAGACGTTATCGACGCGATTGACCGGCGACCAGTACTTATCCACCCGGAAGGCACCTGGCGGGTAGCAGGCC
Source organism: Rhizobium sp. P44RR-XXIV (assembly GCF_001999485.2). Taxonomy (NCBI): domain Bacteria; kingdom Pseudomonadati; phylum Pseudomonadota; class Alphaproteobacteria; order Hyphomicrobiales; family Rhizobiaceae; genus Rhizobium; species Rhizobium sp. P44RR-XXIV. The sequence goes on from NZ_MPVZ02000028.1 coordinate 711,032, forward strand.
TGTTCGCGCGAATAGGGTCGATCCCATTCACCGACAAGATCTTCCACCGTGTGCGGCGCGTTCTTGAGGGGATTGTTGGTCTTGTCCATCCGGCCCTCTTCGATGGCGCGGGCTTCCTCACGGATTGCCAGCATCGCCGCGCAAAAGCGGTCGAGTTCGGCCTTCGTTTCCGATTCGGTCGGCTCGATCATCAGCGTTCCGGCAACCGGCCAGCTCATGGTCGGTGCATGGAAGCCGCAATCGATCAGGCGCTTGGCAACATCGTCGACCGTCACGCCGGCGCTTGCGACCAGCGGGCGCGTATCGATAATGCATTCATGCGCGACGCGTCCGTCCTTGGACTTGTAGAGGACGTCATAGGCACCCTTCAGACGGGCGGCGATGTAGTTGGCGTTGAGGATCGCCACCTTGGTCGCCTGCGTCAGGCCTTCGCCGCCCATCATCAGGCAGTAGCTCCAGGAGATCGGCAGGATGGAGGCAGAACCGAAGGCTGCTGCCGAGACAGCACCGCTGCGGCCGTCCGTTTCCGGGTGGCCGGGCAGGTGAGGTGCCAGATGCGCCTTGACGCCGATCGCCCCATGCCGGGGCCGCCGCCGCCATGCGGGATGCAGAAGGTCTTATGCAGGTTGAGATGGCTGACGTCGGAGCCGATGTCGCCGGGGCGCGACAGGCCGACCATGGCGTTCATGTTAGCGCCATCGAGATAGACCTGACCGCCATGCTTGTGCACGAGATCGCAGATCTCCTTCACCGTCTCCTCGAAAACGCCGTGCGTCGAAGGATAGGTGATCATGCAGCAGGAGAGGTTGTCGGCATATTGCTCGGTCTTGGCGCGGAAATCGGCCATGTCGATATCGCCGTCATCGCTGACCTTGACGATCACCACCTTCATGCCCGCCATCTGCGCGGAGGCCGGGTTGGTGCCATGCGCCGAAGTCGGGATCAGGCAGATGTCGCGATGACCCTGGCCATTGGCAATGTGGTAGTTGCGGATGGTCAGGAGGCCGGCATATTCGCCCTGTGCACCGGAGTTCGGTTGCATGGAGAAGGCGTCGTAGCCAGTCACGGAGCACAGCTTCTCCGTCAGATCATCGATCATTTCGCGGTAACCGAGCGCCTGATCGGCCGGCACGAAAGGATGGATGTCGGAGAATTCCGGCCAGGTGATGGGCAGCATTTCCGCCGTCGCATTCAGCTTCATGGTGCAGGAGCCGAGCGGGATCATCGAGCGGTCCAGCGCCAGGTCGCGGTCGGAGAGACGGCGGATGTAGCGCGTCATCTCGCTTTCCGCGCGGTTCATGTGGAAGATCGGGTGCGTCAGATACTCGCTGGTGCGCAGCAGATCCTTCGGCAGACGATACGAAGGCTCGAAATCGGCGATGCGGAAATTGCCGCCGAAGGCGCGCCAGACGGCTTCCAGCGTCGCCGGGCGCGTGCGCTCGTCGAGGCTCATGGCGATCTTCGTCTCGCCGACTTTGCGCAGGTTCACGCCCTCGGCGACGGCGGCCCGCAGGATCAGGCCCTGCATGTGGCCGACCTCGACGGTGATCGTGTCGAAGAAGCTTTCCGGCTCGACGGTATAGCCGAGCTTTTCCAACCCCTTGGCCATCAGAACGGCCTTCTGGTGGACCTGCTGGGCGATGGCCTTCAGCCCCTGCGGACCGTGAAACACCGCATACATCGAGGCCATGACGGCAAGCAGAACCTGCGCGGTGCAGATGTTCGATGTCGCCTTTTCACGGCGGATATGCTGTTCGCGGGTCTGCAGCGACAGGCGATAGGCGCGGTTGCCACGCGCGTCGACGGAGACGCCGACGAGGCGGCCGGGCATGGAGCGCTTGTGGTCGTCCTTTACGGCCATATAGGCCGCGTGCGGACCGCCATATCCCACAGGTACGCCGAAGCGCTGGGAAGAGCCGATGGCGATATCCGCGCCCATTTCGCCGGGAGACTTCAGGAGCGTCAGTGCCAGCAGATCCGCAGCGACGACGGCGATGGCGCCGGTTTGATGCAGTCGCGAAATCAGGCCGGTGAAATCGCTGATACGGCCATGGGTGCCCGGATATTGGAAGATCGCACCGAAGACATCGACCGGATCTAGATCGGTGAAGGGATTGCCGACAATCACGGACCAGCCGAGCGGCTCGGCGCGCGTCTTGATCAGTGCAATAGTCTGCGGATGGCAATCGGCATCGACGAAAAAGGCCTTGGCCTTGGATTTCGCGACGCGTTCCGCCATTGCCATGCCTTCGGCCGCGGCAGTCGCTTCATCGAGCAGCGAAGCGTTGGAGACATCCAGACCCGTGAGGTCGCTGATCATCGTCTGATAGTTCAGAAGGGCTTCGAGACGACCCTGGCTGATTTCGGGCTGATACGGCGTATAGGCGGTGTACCAGGCGGGGTTTTCCAGAATGTTGCGCTGGATGACCGGCGGCGTGATCGTGCCATAATAGCCTTGGCCAATCAGCGAAACCAGAACCTTGTTCTTGTTGGCGGTGTCGCGCAGCTTGTCGAGCGCCTCGCGCTCCGTCATCGGCGCGCCCCATGCGAGCGGCGCCTTCTGGCGGATGGCCGGCGGCAGCGTCGCATCGATCAGGCCGTCGAGGCTCTTATAGCCGATCACGCGAAGCATATCGGTCATCTCCGACGGAGACGGACCGATATGACGGCGATTGGCAAAATCATAGGGCTGGTAATCGGTGAATGTGAATTCCGTAGGCGTCGTCATTACCCGATCAACTCCTTGTAACCGGATTCATCAAGAAGACCATCAAGATCGCTGACATTCTTCAGCTTCAGCTTGAAGAACCAGCCGTCACCCATCGGGTCGGAATTGACCAGTGCCGGGTCGGCAGCGATGGCTTCGTTGACTTCGGTGATTTCTCCATCAAGCGGACAATAGACTTCGGACGCCGCCTTGACGGATTCGACGGTTGCCGCGTCCGCGCCCTTGGAGAGGCTGGCGCCAACTTCGGGCAGTTCCACGAAAACGAGATCGCCGAGCTGTTCGGCGGCGTGCGCGGTGATGCCGACCGTTGCGACGTCGCCTTCAACCTTCAGCCATTCATGTTCTTCGGTGAATTTCAGCATGGATAAATCCTCTCTGGAAAAGACGTTCAGCGTTTGTAGGTAGGTTTGACGAAAGGCAGGGCGCTGACAGCGACGGGCAGGTACTTGCCGCGTACCTCGGCATAGACGGTCGTGCCGGGCGAGGCGAGCGAGGTCGGCACATAGCCCATGGCGACGGGCGACTCGGCGCTCGGACCGAAGCTGCCCGAGGTGACCTCACCGATTTCGGTCTTGCCTTCGGCGTCGGCATAGAGCTTGGCATGATTGCGCACCGGCGCCTTGCCTTCCGGCTTCAGGCCGACGCGGCGGCGCGAGGCGCCATTGTCGAGTTCCGCGAGAATGCGGGATGAACCGGGAAAGCCGCCGGCACGGGCGCCACCGGTCTTGCGAGCCTTCTGCATCGCCCATTCGAGCGCGGCTTCCACCGGCGTCGTGGTCTGGTCGATATCATTGCCATAGAGGCAGAGACCGGCTTCGAGACGCAGGGAGTCGCGGGCACCAAGGCCGATCGGCTGCACATCCGGATGCTCCAGCAGCCGGTTGGCAATGTCCACGGCCTTGTCGGCCGGTACGGAAATCTCGAAACCGTCTTCGCCGCTATAGCCCGAACGAGAGACGAGGCAGGAAACGTCATGAAGGCGACAATGGCGCACATCCATGAATTTCATGTGGGCGATGTCGGCCCAGAGTTCGGCAAGGACATCGACCGCATGCGGCCCCTGAAGGGCGATCAGCGCGCGATCGAGTGAAGCAATTTCGCAACTTCCGCCGATATGATCTTGAAGATGCTTGAGATCCTGCTCCTTGCAGGCAGCGTTGACGACGACGAACAGGTGATCGTCCAGGTGGGTGATCATCAGATCGTCAAGAATGCCACCATTGTCGTCGGTGAAGAATCCGTAGCGCTGACGTCCCTCGGCGAGCCCGAGGATATCGACCGGCACAAGGCTTTCCAGCGCAAGTGCGGCATCCTCATATTGGCCTGAGCGGGCGCGGATCGTCACCTGGCCCATGTGGGAGACATCGAACAGACCGGCCGAAGCGCGGGTCCAAAGATGCTCCTTCATGACGCCTGCAGGATACTGCACGGGCATGTCGTAACCAGCGAACGGCACCATGCGGGCGCCGAGCGATACATGCAGATCGTGAAACGGTGTTTTCTTGAGGGCAGCGGTCTCGTCCAAATGACGCCTCCGGGTTTTGCGCTGATATCGAAGCGCAGAGCTCACAATTTCGACGCGGTTGCGCCTGACGATGAGCCCCCTCTGTCTGTGTGCCTGAGATTGTTATCCCTTCGGCGAACGCTTTCGCGCTTCTCTCCAGAGTTCCGTCTGCCCCTTGCTGGTCCTTTGGCCTGAGAGTTTCCGGGGCGGTTGCTCCTTCGGCACCGGCTCGCGCCGGATTCTCCCAACAAGGTTGAGTGTCATTATCTGGTAGTCGAGAGAGATGGCAAGTGGCAAATGTCGTCATCGAACAAATTTTTGTCGCGCTGTTCGAAGGCCTGCCGAGCGGCGGAAGCGGGGCTTTGCAACGACCTCTCGAAAGGCTATCCCTTCGGGTCGACAGAGGAGCCGGGCAGGAGAAAATGATGAACCGTTGTCACGTCGCAGCATTGCTGATCTCAGCAGCCGTACTTTCGCTTTCGCCGATTGGCGCGCTTGCGCAGCAGAGCAATGACATGAAGGGCATGGCTGGAATGCATATGGATGCACAGGCAGCGCCTTCCGGTTCCGCTACCGGCAAGCTCGGCGATCTCGATATCAGCGGTGGTTATGTTCGTGCCATGCTGCCCGGCCAGCCGGTCGGCGGCGGGTATATTACCATCCACAATACCGGCAAGACCGCCGACAAGCTGACCTCGGTTACGTCATCGGAGGCGGGCAAGGTGGAGCTGCACGAGATGAAGATGGACGGCGAGATCATGAAGATGCGCGAGATGAAGGATGGCATCGCCATTCCCGCCGGCGCTACCGTAACGCTTGCTCCCAATACCATGCATATGATGTTCAAGCAGGTGAAGACGCCTTTCAAGAAGGGCGGCACGGTGCCTGTCATGCTGATGTTCGAGAAGGCCGGGATGATCGATCTCACCCTGCCTGTCGTCTCGACCAAGGGAAACTGAGCCAGAAAATTATCCGGCGCGGATAATTCCAGTTTCCACTTTTGCTCGAAATGCTCTAAAGCCACCTCAAAAGGTCGGGAAATGCCCGGCCGCGGGGCTATTCGTCCCGTTGTTTGAATCGGCATGATCCCGTCCAGCGAAGGTTTGGCACTTCCGGGGCATGCGCGGCATTTGAAAGAAGAACAATGGCCGGGATTGAACATATACAGGTCGAGCCTGAAGAAGCCGGCATGCGCCTCGATCGTTGGTTCAAAGTCCATTTTCCGGGTCTGGGATTTGGTCAGCTGCAGAAGCTGCTGCGTTCCGGCCAGGTGCGCGTCGATGGCGGCCGCGTCAAGACGGATGCGCGCGTGCAGCCCGGGCAGGTGGTGCGCGTGCCGCCACTCGACGTCGACGCCAAGGCGCTGAAGAGCGGGCCCATCGGCAACAATGACTTGAAACATTCCGGCGACGGCGAGCTTCTCGCGCGCATGCTGCTGCATGAAGACGACAAGGTCTTTGTATTGAACAAGCCGGCCGGTCTTGCTGTGCAGGGCGGTTCCGGCCTTGTCCGGCATCTTGATAAGATGCTTGAGGCGTGGACGAGCAAGAAGGGCGAAAAGCCGCGCCTGGTGCACCGTCTCGACCGCGATACATCCGGCGTGCTCGTCGTTGCCCGCACCCGCGGCGCCGCGCAGAAGCTGACGGCCGCCTTTCGCGAGCGCGATACCAAGAAGACCTACTGGTCGTTGGTCAAAGGCGTGCCGCGCAAGCACGAGGACAAGATTTCCACCTGGCTGGTGAAGGAAGCGACACCGGATGGTGATCGCATGCGCATCGCCAAGCATGGAGAAGATGGGGCGGATCACGCCATCTCCTACTACCGCGTGCTCGAAACCGCGGCGCAGAGCCTCGCCTGGCTGGAAATGGAGCCCTATACCGGCCGCACGCACCAACTGCGCGTTCATGCCCTGCACATAGGCCACCCGATCATCGGCGACCCCAAATATTTCGATGACGATCCGAACTGGGATTTTCCAGGCGGTGTCCAGAAGCGCCTGCATCTGCATGCCCGACACATCGACATCCCGCATCCGAATGGCGGTCGCCTGCGCGTTACGGCACCTTTGCCGCCGCACATGGTGCAGACCTGGAACCTTCTCGGACTTGATATGGCATCGGCAGGGGAGCCGGACGACGAATGAAACTGGTTCTTTTCGATTGCGATGGCACGCTGATCGACAGCGCGCGCCTTATCCATGAGGTCATGGCGCGGACGTTTGTGGCTTTTGGCTACAAGCGCCCGGATGTCTCCGCCACCAAGTCGATCATCGGTCTGACGCTCGATATCGCCATTGCCCGCATGCAAGGCAAGGCACATGTCGATGACGAAGCGATCGCCATGACAGCGCATTACAAGTCGATCTTCCCCGGCGTTCGCGATGAGGCTGACATGCAGACGCCGCTGTTCGATGGCATCAAGCCGTTGATCGAGATCCTCGCGGCTCGCGACGAGTTGCTGCTCGGTGCCGTGACAGGCAAGTCCCGCCGTGGCCTGACCCATATTCTTGAAGTCAATGGTTTCACGCCCTACTTCGTGGTTTCACGCACCGCCGACGATTGCCCGTCGAAGCCGCATCCGGCGATGGTGACGGAATGCTGCGATGAAACCGGGATGGACCCACACGATACCATCGTCATCGGCGATGCGGTCTATGACATGCAGATGGCAAAGGCAGCCGGCGCCACGGCGATCGGCGTATCCTGGGGTTACGCTTCGGTCGAGGAGCTGCTTGCAGCCGGCGCCGATGCGATCGCCCACCATCCAAACGACTTGTTGAGCCATATTCTCTGAGGTGACGCCATGCGCGACCTGTTGAACGATCTTTCCGAGGGGCTGAGCCACCCCGATCCGATCCGCCGTGCGCAGATCCAGATGAAAAGGCCCTTGCCGAAGCGCTTCTACAAGGAGGTGAAGATCAGCAAGGGTGAAGAGGGACACGCCATTGCGCTCGATGGCAAGGCGGTCAAGACGCCAGCTCGCCATACTCTGGCTTTGCCGACGGAAGCGCTCGCCAGACTGGTGGCCGCCGAATGGGCGAGACAGGTCAAGGTTATCGATCCCGCAACCATGCCCGTTACCCGCCTCGTCAACACCGCCATCGATGGCGTCGTTGCTGAAAGCCAGGCGGTGTTCGACGAAATCGTGCGTTTTTCCGGCAATGACCTGCTCTGCTATCGGGCCGATGGCCCGGAGCGCCTCGTGGAGCGGCAGTCGGCACGCTGGAACCCGGTGATCGAATGGGCAGCGGACGCGCTCGGCGCGCGCTTCATCCTCGCCGAAGGTGTCATGCATCAGGATCAGCCCGGCGAAGCCATCGCTGCTTTCGCCTCGGCATTGCGGAAATACGATGCGCCGATGGAGCTTGCGAGCCTGCATACGATCACGACGCTGACGGGCTCGGCGATCCTGGCGCTTGCTTTCGCAGAGGGTTTCCTGCCGCTCGCCGAAGTCTGGTCGCTCGCCCATCTCGACGAGGACTGGACGATCGAACATTGGGGCAGCGACGAGGAAGCGGAACGGCGGCGCTCGCAACGTTTTGAAGAATTTCAGGCTGCAACGGATGTTTTTTCTGCTCTGCGCAGTTGAATATTGTTGATTTCCAGTCCTTTATAGCGGCCTTCGTATCTTGCAGATTGGGAAGTCGGGGCAGGTATCATGTTGTTGTCGAGGTCGGGAGCCATGTTGGCGCTCGTGGGATGTTTGGCTCTGGCGGCGTGCTCCAGCTGGTCCGTTGATCCTCCTCCTCCGACCTATGACGTTCGCAGCTCGACCGTGGTGGCCGATCAGGCCTTGCCGCCCGTTTCGCCGGCGCTGATTGCAGCCGTCAATGATCGCGTAAACGCCTCGATCGCTGCGACAACCCATAATGCGGCGCTACCGCCTGTCGCCATCACCATCCGGCTGACCGATGTTCGCAAGGCGCGCGGCTTCAATCGCGATCGCAGCAGCGCGAAGGTCAATATCGATGCAGCCGAGCTGAACGGCGGCTCCGTCATCGCCATGGCGTCCTTTGAGATCAGAACGGTCGCGCCCGATCCGGCCACCGCCGACGAGCTGCTGGCGGAAGATATCGCCGCGGCGCGTCCGCTCCATCTTTTCGCTGACCATGCCGCGGCTGGCGGAATAAGCTGATAGCTTCAAGGAAGGCTCGCGCCATGCTAAGCCCGAGCAGTGAGGGAGAGAGGGCCGCATGAAGGAAATCCTGCAGGAACTGGAACGCCGTCGCGAAGTCGCAAGACTGGGCGGCGGCCAGGCGCGCATCGACGCGCAGCATGCGCGCGGCAAGCTGACGGCGCGCGAGCGCATCGATATCTTTCTCGATGAAGGTTCCTTCGAGGAATTCGACATGTTCGTCGAACATCGCTCGACCGATTTCGGCATGGACAAGAGCAAGATCGCCGGCGACGGCGTCGTCACCGGCTGGGGCACCGTCAACGGACGCACTGTTTTCATTTTTGCCAAGGATTTCACTGTCTTCGGCGGGTCTCTTTCAGAAGCACATGCGGAGAAGATCACCAAAGTACAGGACATGGCGCTGAAGAATCGCGCGCCCATCATTGGTATCTACGATGCCGGTGGCGCCCGTATCCAGGAAGGTGTCGCCGCACTTGGTGGCTATGCCGAGGTATTCCAGCGCAACGTGCTCGCTTCCGGCGTCATCCCGCAGATTTCCGTCATCATGGGGCCCTGTGCGGGCGGTGACGTCTATTCGCCCGCCATGACCGATTTCATCTTCATGGTCCGCGACACCTCCTACATGTTTGTCACCGGGCCGGATGTGGTGAAAACCGTCACCAATGAGACCGTAACCTCCGAGCAGCTCGGCGGCGCCTCGGTGCATACGACGAAATCTTCGATCGCCGATGCCGCCTATGACAATGATGTGGACACGCTGTTGCAGGTGCGCCGCCTCATCGACTTCCTGCCGCAATCGAACACATCAGCACTTCCGGAGATCGAGTGCTATCAATCCGTAACGGAGCCCGATACCTCGCTCGATACGCTGATCCCGGCCAATGCCAACAAGCCCTACGACATCAAGGAGCTGATCCTGAAGGTGGCGGACGAGGGCGATTTCCTTGAGATCCAGGAGAGCTTCGCAAAGAATATCGTCTGCGGCTTCGGTCGAATCGAGGGTGCAACGGTCGGCTTCGTCGCCAACCAGCCGATGGTGCTGGCCGGCGTGCTCGACAGCGATGCGTCGCGCAAGGCTGCGCGTTTCGTCCGCTTCTGTGATTGCTTCAATATTCCGCTCATCACCTTCGTCGACGTACCGGGCTTCTTGCCGGGAACGGCGCAGGAATATGGCGGGCTGATCAAGCATGGCGCCAAGCTGCTGTTCGCCTATGCCGAAGCGACTGTCCCGAAACTGACGGTCATCACCCGCAAGGCCTTTGGCGGCGCTTATGACGTCATGGCGTCAAAGCATTTGCGCGGCGATCTCAATTACGCATGGCCGACGGCGCAGATTGCCGTCATGGGTGCCAAGGGCGCGGTCGAAATCATCTTCCGCAAGGATATTGCCGATCCCGAGAAGATTGCGGCCCATACCAAGATGTACGAAGACCGTTTCCTGTCGCCCTTCGTTGCAGCCGAGCGCGGCTACATCGACGAAGTGATCATGCCACGCTCCACGCGCAGGCGGTTGGCGCAAGGGCTGAGGATGCTGCGCAACAAGGACCTGACCAATCCCTGGAAGAAACACGACAACATTCCATTGTGAGTATGTGACAACAAGCCACGGATTTTACACGGAAAATTGATTGGACGTCAGAATCCGTGTTTTCCCGTTCGCAGGCGTCCGCTCTAATGCTTTGTCCTGGGGGAGTTAAAACTGGAGTCTAAAATGGCGCTTTCCGATCGGCTGAACCAATATCAGCCCTATGCTCTTACTGTATTGCGTATCGTCACCGGCGTATTGTTCATCGAACATGGCCTGCAGAAGCTTTTCGGCTTCCCGCCCGGTGGTCAGTTCCCAAGCCCGTTGCCGACCCTGCTTCTGGTTCAGGGGATCATCGAGGTCGTCGGCGGTTTGGCGACGATTGTCGGCTTCTTTACCCGTCCTGTCGCATTCATCCTTTGCGGCAATATGGCGGTCGCCTATTTCATGGCGCATTACCCGAAGAATTTCTTCCCGGCCAACAATGGCGGTGATGCGGCTATCCTCTACTGCTTCATCTTCCTGTTCCTGATCTTCGCTGGCCCTGGCCTTCTGGCGATCGACAACAACAAGAAGTAAGCGCATTTAAGCCGGGCTCGGCTTGTTGCTGAGCCCGGCGAATAAATCTGTCTCTCGCGTGTTGACCAGTCGTCAGCGGAACGAGAGCATTTTGACAGGATCTCGTTCGCATCCCCTTCGAACGGAGATCCTTATGTCCCTTTCTGAACGCTTGTCGCCTTATCAGCCTGCTGCACTCGCGGTCCTGCGAATTGTCACCGCTCTTTTGTTCATCGAACACGGCACGCAAAAGCTCTTCGGCTTTCCGCCAGCTCCCTATGCCATCACGACATTATTTTTCATCGCGGCTGTGATCGAGCTTGTTGGCGGCATTCTGATTCTGATCGGTCTCTTTACCCGCCCCGTCGCATTCCTGCTCAGCGGCGAGATGGCGATTGCCTATTTCACAGTCCATATGCCGATCAATTTCTTCCCAGCCAACAATCAGGGCGATGGCGCAGTGTTGTTCTGCTTCATCTTTCTGTTTCTGGTGTTTGCCGGTCCGGGAGAGTGGGCGCTGGACAATCGCCAGCGCCGATGAGTGTGGGTTCTTCAGACGACGAATTTGAGGCCGGCAATGCCGGCCACGATCAGGCCGATGCAGGCGAGGCGGACCAGGGTCGCGGGGTCACCGAGCAACCATATGCCCAGCAGCACGGTGCCGACTGTGCCGATGCCCGTCCAGACGGCGTAGGCCGTGCCCATGGGCAGGGTCTTTACCGCAAGGCCCAGCAGCGTGATGCTGATGATCATCGATATGATGGTGAGGACTGTCGGCGTCAGCCGGGTGAAGCCGTCGGTATATTTGAGGCCAACCGCCCAGCCAATTTCGAACAGACCGGCAAGGAAAAGCAGAAACCAGGCCATTTTACGCTCCTTTGTTAAGAGCGAGGCCGTCCTCGCGGATGCTTACGGCCGATCAATCGATATCGGCCGCCGCAGTCGTCTGCGCGTTTTCTATATGCCTCTGTTACCGGCGTTTTTCAAGCTTTTGAGTGCATGGCTGCCATGCCACCCGTTTCACGCTAGCCGCTCGGCGTGCCATTTTAGATGATCGTCCATGAAGCTGGAAATGAAATAGTAGGAGTGGTCGTAGCGTTCGTGCATGCGCAGCGTCAGACCGATGCCGGTATCCTTGACCGCCTCTTCAAACAACCAGGGGCGCAGGCCGTTTTCGAGGAAGCTGTCGGCCTTGCCCTGATCGATGAGGAACTCCGGGAAGCGGGCGCCGTCGTCGACGAGAGAGCAGGCGTCGTACTGCCTCCAGGCAGCCTTGTCGGCACCGAGATATTTCTCAAAGCCCGGTGCAGACCAGTCCGCCGTCGACGGCTGGACGATCGGTGCAAAAGCGGAGCAGCTCTTGAAGCGATCCGGATTCTTCAGTGCGATCGTCATTGCGCCGTGGCCGCCCATGGAATGGCCGAAAATGCCCTGGCGGCTCATATCGACGCGGAACTGCTTGGCGACGAGTGCTGGCAGTTCTTCGGTGATGTAGCTGTACATCCGATAATTTTCGGCCCAGGGCGTCTCGGTGGCGTCGAGATAGAAGCCGGCACCCTTGCCCATCTGCCAATTGGTCAGCTCGTCCGGCACGTCATTGCCGCGCGGGCTGGTATCCGGGCAGACGATGATCAGGCCGAGCTCGGCGGCCATGCGGCGATATTCGCCTTTTTCCATCACATTGGCATGGGTGCAGGTGAGGCCGGAGAGATACCAAAGGACGGGGCGAGGCTCCTTGATGGCCTGCGGCGGCACGAAGACAGCGAAGGTCATTTCGCATTTGCAGGCGTCCGACTCGTGCGAAAAGACGCCCTGCATGCCGCCGAAGGCGGTGTTCTGGGAAATGATATTCAAGACTGATCTCCAGGCGATGATTTGTGTGCTTTTGCACGCCGGCAGAGCCGGTCAAAGGTTTCCAGGAAGGCGGAGCGGTCGCGCGGCGAGAAGGCGGCGTTGTATCCCTTGCTCTCGCCGGTTTCGCGAAGATGTGCGCCGAGATCGCGCATCGCGGTCGCCATGCCGATATTGGCAACATCAAACACACGACCTGTCGGTCCGGTCACCAGCGCGCCGGTGGCGACGCAGCGCCCGGCAAGGGGCACGTCGGCAGTGACGACGATATCTCCGGGGCCGGCGTGCTCGGCAATCCAGTTGTCTGCCGCGTCGAAGGCGCTGGAGACGATGATGTTCTTCACCATCGGATCGCGGGATGGCCGCAATCCGGAATTGGCGACAAGGGTGACTTCGATGCCGTGGCGTTCGGCAACCTTCAAAATCTCCGGCTTGACCGGGCAGGCGTCTGCATCGACATAAATCATTAAATCAAATCTTTTCAGATACATGCGGTATATTTCTCATATACCGCATGCAATTCCTCGGCCTTAGTAGACCACGACACCCCGGATGCTTTCGCCGGAATGCATCAGCTCGAAGCCCCTGTTGATGTCTTCGAGCGGCATGGTGTGGGTGATCATCGGATCGATCTGGATCTTGCCTTGCATGTACCAGTCGACGATCTTCGGAACATCTGTGCGGCCACGGGCGCCGCCGAAGGCGGTGCCCATCCAGTTGCGGCCGGTGACCAGCTGGAACGGACGGGTGGAGATCTCCTGGCCAGCGCCGGCCACGCCGATGATAATGGACTTGCCCCAGCCGCGATGCGAGGCTTCCAGCGCCTGCCGCATGACCTTGGTGTTACCCGTGCAATCGAACGTGTAGTCGGCGCCGCCGATCAGGTCGCCGTTGCGCTTCGTCAGGTTGACGAGATAGGGCACGATGTCGTCACCGACTTCCTTCGGATTGACGAAGTGGGTCATGCCGAACTTTTCGCCCCAGGCCTTGCGGTCATTGTTGATATCGACGCCGATGATCATATCCGCGCCGGCAAGGCGCAAGCCTTGAAGCACATTCAGACCGATGCCGCCGAGACCGAAGACGATCGCGGTCGAGCCAATTTCGACCTTGGCGGTGTTGATGACGGCGCCGATGCCTGTCGTGACGCCGCAGCCGATATAGCAGATCTTGTCAAAGGGGGCGTCCGGATTGACCTTGGCAAGCGCGATCTCCGGCAGCACCGTGAAGTTGGCGAAGGTTGAACAGCCCATATAGTGATGGATCTTGTCCTTGCCGATCGAGAAACGCGACGTGCCATCGGGCATGAGACCCTGGCCTTGGGTTGCGCGGATCGAGGTGCAGAGGTTGGTCTTGCGCGAAAGGCAGGAATAGCATTCGCGGCACTCCGGCGTGTAAAGCGGAATGACGTGATCGCCCTTCTTCACCGAGGTCACACCTGGTCCGACATCAACGACGATACCGGCGCCCTCGTGGCCGAGAATGGCGGGGAACAGGCCCTCAGGATCGGCGCCCGACAGGGTGAAGTCGTCGGTGTGGCAGATGCCTGTCGCCTTCACCTCGATCAGCACTTCGCCGGCCTTCGGCCCCTCCAGCTGAACCGTCATCACCTCAAGCGGCTTGCCAGCCTGAACTGCTACCGCAGCACGTACATCCATCGTCTCATCCCTTCCTGCAATGATTTTGGTTCGCACGACATTGGCATGGGCGTACGGGACGCCTCAAGTGAAATCAATGCCGGATTTTGATCAAGCAAATTCCATGATGACAGCATCGACCGCCAGGCTTTCACCCGCCTTGGCATTGATCTTGCTGACAACCAGGTCACGCTCGGCGCGCAGGACGTTTTCCATCTTCATTGCTTCGACGATGGCAAGCGTCTCTCCCGCCTTGACCTCCTGGCCCTCGGCAACCGCAATGGCGACGACCAGGCCGGGCATGGGGCAGAGCAGAAGCTTGGACGTATCCGGCGGCAATTTGATGGGCATTAGCCTATCGAGTTCCGCCTGGCGGGGCGTGAAGACTTTCAGTCGCACCGAAATGCCCTGCCAATCGATGCGCAGGCCATTCAGCAATGGGCGGATCTGTGCTGTCAGCTTGCGACTGCCGACGCTGCCGACCCACACCGCATCGCCAGGCCGCCAGTCGGTTGCGACCGTCGCAGTCTCGTCGCCAATCCGCATGTCCATCTCGAAGGGGATGGTCACCACGCCTTCGAGCAATGTCACGGGTAGGTAGTCGGTGCCGAGCTTGACGACCCATTCGTCCCGCAGCGGGCCTGCCGCTGGTCGTAGGCGGTCGGCGTAACGTTCGCGGCGGCCCGATTCGATCAGGTTGCAGGAGAGGGCGACGGCTGCAAGCATCGCGGCCTGGTTCTCATCCGGGGCTGCCGGCGTAAAGCCTTCCGGATATTCCTCGGCGATGAAGCCGGTGGAGAGGCGCCCCTCGCGCCAGCGCGGATGCTTCATCAGCGCCGAGAGGAACGGCATGTTGTGCTCGATCCCGTCGACGACGAAGCCATCCAGCGCTTCGCCCATGGCCTCGATCGCCTCCAGCCTGGACGGAGCCCAGGTGCAGAGCTTGGCGATCATCGGGTCGTAATACATGGAAATCTCGGCGCCTTCGAAGACGCCGGTGTCGTTGCGGACGATCGACTTGCCGCTCTTGCCTTCACGCGGCGGACGATAACGCGTCAGGCGGCCGATCGAGGGCAGGAAATTGCGATAGGGGTCTTCCGCATAGAGGCGGCTTTCGACAGCCCAGCCGTTGAGCTTGATGTCTTCTTGCTTGAAAGGCAGCTTTTCACCGAACGCAACACGAATCATCTGCTCGACCAGGTCGATGCCGGTCACGAGTTCGGTCACGGGATGCTCGACCTGCAGGCGGGTATTCATTTCAAGAAAATAGAAATTCCTGTCGCGATCGACGATGAACTCGACGGTGCCGGCGCTCTGGTAGTCGACAGCCTTGGCAAGGGCCACGGATTGTTCGCCCATGGCTTTCCGCGTTGCCTCATCGAGGAACGGCGAGGGCGCTTCTTCCACGACCTTCTGGTTTCGGCGCTGGATGGAGCATTCACGCTCGCCTAGATAGACGACATTGCCGTGGCCGTCGGCCAGCACCTGGATTTCGATGTGGCGGGGGTCGACGACGAACTTTTCAATGAAGACGCGGTCGTCGCCAAACGAGCTCCTCGCCTCGGAGCGGGCCCGGTCGAAGCCGTCGCGCACCTCGTCCTTGCTCCAGGCGATGCGCATGCCCTTGCCGCCGCCGCCAGCGGAGGCCTTGATCATGACGGGATAACCAATCTCGGCTGCGATCTTCTCGGCGTGATCACCATCCTCGATGATGCCGAGATGGCCCGGCACGGTCGAGACCTTGGCGGCGTTCGCGAATTTCTTCGATTCGATCTTGTCGCCCATGGCTTCGATCGCCTTCGGCTTCGGGCCAATGAAGACGATACCTTCCTTTTCCAGCGCCGCGCAGAAGGACGCGCGCTCGGAAAGAAAGCCGTAACCCGGATGGACCGCTTCCGCTCCGGTTTCCTTGCAGGCGGCGATGATCTTGTCGGCAATGAGATAGCTTTCCGCAGCCGGAGCCGGGCCAATATGGACTGATTCATCGGCCATTTCGACATGCAGGGCATCGCGGTCGACATCCGAGTAGACGGCGACCGTCA
Organism: Rhizobium sp. P44RR-XXIV; assembly: GCF_001999485.2. Taxonomy (NCBI): domain Bacteria; kingdom Pseudomonadati; phylum Pseudomonadota; class Alphaproteobacteria; order Hyphomicrobiales; family Rhizobiaceae; genus Rhizobium; species Rhizobium sp. P44RR-XXIV. The sequence continues at coordinate 727,014 of NZ_MPVZ02000028.1, forward strand.
GGATGCCCATCCGGCGCGCGCTCTTGATCACGCGGCAAGCGATCTCGCCGCGATTGGCGATCAGGATTTTCTTGAACATGCAATCTCCGCCCAATACGTCTGCTGTCTCAGTGTTTTAGCCACAAACCGGGCCGCCGGTCCATGCGCAAGATATCCGCACCTACCTCAAATTCTCCGATCGCGACTGCACGCGCTCCCGCCAGATGATGAACAGGCCTGAACCGACGATGATGGCGATGCCGATCCATTTGGAGAAATTGGGAAAATCGCCAAAGATCGCATAGCCGAGGATCGTCGCCGAGATGATCTCGAAATACTGGAACGGTGCGAGCAGCGACAGGGGCGCCAGCCGGAAGGCCCTGACGACGAGCATGTGCGCGTAGCCGGAGATCGAACCCAGGATCAGCAACAGGACGAGACCGAGCCCGGAAGCAGGCAGTGACGGCTCGAAATCGGCAATGCCTGCCGAAGCGCCTGTAAACAGGGCGAAGGTCATGAACAATGTGCCGCCCACGCCGGCCATGATCTGCATCGTCATTGGCGAATCGGCTTCGCCGACGGCGCGGTTCATGAACAGATAGAGCGCGTAGAGAAAGGCACAGGCGACCGGAAGCAGTGCCTTCAACCCGAAAATCTCGAAACTCGGCTGGATGACGATCATCGCGCCGCCGAAGCCGATGGCAATGGCAAGCCAACGCCGCCACCCCACCTTGTCGCCGAGAAACACGGCGGAAAGCGCCGTCAGCATGAACGGCTCGACGAAATAGATCGCGAAGACGTCGGCGAGCGGCATGTATTTGACGGCCGCGAAAAAGAGCAAGCTTGCGGCTCCATGCAGGGCGCCGCGCAGGAGGTTCAGCCAAGGGCGTTTCGCGGAAAAGGCCGCACGGCCGGAAATCGTGGCCAGCAGCGGCAGCATGCATACGAGCTGGAAGAAAAAACGGTAGAATGTCACCTGTCCGGGCGACATGCCCTCGAAACTCGCCATGTATTTGGCGATCGCATCCATCATCGGCAGCATGATCATGGCGCTTGCCATGATCGTCATGCCTTGAAGCGGATTCTGCTGGCTGGGAGCGGCTGAGACGGCGGACATGGACTGTCATCAAACACAGGAACGGCGTGCAATCAAGAAGCGATCAGCGGCGGAATTCAAAACCGCGAGGATGACGGCGGACGAGGGCGCACTTTTCCATTTGGGACAGATCATGGTGGCGAGATGACGCCCATAGACCTATCTGTGCTTTTGGAAACGGCTAAAACAGATAGGCGCTGCGCATGAATTCGTCGGCGCGGCCAAGAAAGGGATCGCACCGATGTTCAAGACCGAACAAGAGACGACCGTTTTTTCGGACGAGGGCGGCGATACCTTGGGCGGCCGGCTCTCCATGGCGCGTGACGCTGCCGGCATCAATCTCGAGACGCTGGCGAACAAGCTTGGCGTCAGCGAGGAAACGATGCTTGCATGGGAATCCGATCGCTCCGAACCCGCGCCATCCACTCTGATCAAGATGTCGGATCTTTTCGGCGTCTCGCCCGCCTGGTTGATGACCGGAACCGGCGACGGGCCAGGCGACGACAGTGACGAGCGGGCGCTGGTGGCCGTGAGAAATGAACTTTCGCGGCTAAGGTCTGCCCATCAGGAAATCGGCCGGCTGATCGAAGCGACCACCAGCCAGATCGAACGGCTCGATCATCAGATCCGCCTGCGCAATGTCAGCAAGGATATCGCCCATTAGGCGTCATTGACGGTTTCTCCGAAGACTTCTTCGAAAGCATTGCGAAGACGGACATCCACATCTGTCATCATGACGGGCAGGCCAAGGTCGACCAGGCTGGTCACGCCATAGGCTGAAATCCCGCAGGGTACGATGCCGGTGAAATGGCCGAGATCGGGGTCGACGTTCAGCGAGAGGCCGTGAAACGTCACCCATTTGCGCACGCGGATGCCGAGGGCGGCAATCTTGTCCTCGGCCATGGTTCCGTCCGGCAGCGCCGGCCGTTCCGGGCGCTTCACCCAGACACCGACACGATCCTCGCGCCGCTCGCCGCGTACGTTCATCGATTCGAGGGTGCGGATGATGACCTCTTCGAGAGAGGCCACGAAAGCGCGGATATCCTGCCGGCGACACTTCAGATCGAGCATGACATAGGCAACGCGCTGACCTGGCCCGTGATAGGTGTATTCACCGCCACGCCCGGTGGCGAAGACCGGAAAGCGATCCGGCTCTATGAGGTCAGCCGCATTGGCGCTGGTGCCGGCCGTATAAAGAGGTGGGTGCTCCACCAGCCAGACGAGTTCCGGCGAACGACCGTCGGCAATAGCTGCGACTTCGGCTTCCATGGCCGCCACCGCTTCGTCATAGGGCACGAGGCCATCGGCGATGCGCCAGCGCACCGGCGGGGTGCCTTGCGAGGGAAACATTTGATGTGAGAGTTCGGTGCGAAGCATCTGGCAGTCCTTTGCGCCAATCCGGCAGACCGCTGATATGGGAAAACCGGTGCGCCGACGGTTGTCCACATATGGAGGTATTCGGACGGAAATTCAAACATCTACGGCACTTGTTCGACAATTCGGGACCGGCAATCCGGGGAGCTGTGCAGGAATTTAAAAAAACTGACACATCGCTCTTGTGCCCCCCGAATGCTTTTGCTACATGCAGCCGCGCCGGAGCAATTCGGCCCTACCACGATGCGGTCGTGGCGGAATTGGTAGACGCGCAGCGTTGAGGTCGCTGTGGGGCAACCCGTGGAAGTTCGAGTCTTCTCGACCGCACCAAATACTACAAGAAAAGCCCGCTGTTGCGGGCTTTTTCTTTTTAATCTCCTTACAAAAGATGTGATGTTGGACACCGGGCTGATTTGGCCGATCGCCGAAAATCGCTTGCCGGAGCGCAGGTTTCCTGCCTTGTTTTTATCCAAGCTCGACGAATTGGCCGCCTAGGACTGCAGAAGATCACTGCCGGCGGCCGCCAGTCCAGTCTGGGGCTTCCGACCAATTTTCGCCATCGCTCAGAGCACCGGCTGGCGGCAGATCGCCGATGACGACGGTTGTGTACAGTTGGTCGTCATTGATTCTTGTTCCGATCTGATAGATCTGCAGCCAATTGCCTGTCGGCTCCGTCTTGACGAATTGACCGACGCTGAACGGAACCGGCTGGTCGCTGATCTCGAGGATGTGGAAGGGTTGTTCGGTAATCTTTTTCGTAAAGCCGACAACGTGACGCATGAGACTGCCTCCTGATCGAATGGGTACTAGCCAAACGACAGCTTCGTCCTGGTTGTTCCGGATTCTTTTCAATGAATGGCGCCTCGTACGCGACAATGCAGATATTCACACCGTAGTTTCGGCCGACTCAGCATTGAAGTCGACGACCGCTGAACCTCCTGGCTTTCAGGAGATGAGCACCTGTGATGCTTCATCCGGAAGCAATTCCGATTCGTCCGGAATGGTCTGCTTCGATTCCGTCACGCGATCCATTTCGTCTTCCGCTTTGAGAAGATCATGCAGTTTCTGGTCGGTGAGAATATTGTCGCCATTGTCATGTGAGGTCATTCGGGCAACTCCTTGACCTCTGCAGGCGAGAGCGCAAGGCTCTCGATTGCTGGCGCCTACGGGTTCAATTGCCAGCCATGTTGCCAAACTATGCCCATTTGTGGGCCAAGGCCAGTCATTTCGTCGCTGCAGATGCTCAATCGATCGGCGCATATCTTTTCTATGAGTGCCGATTCTCAGAAAAAAGGGCGGCTTGCGCCGCCCCTCCGTTCTTATCTGCAGACCCTGACGGCCTTGACGATCCACTTGCCGTGGACCTTCACCTTATGATGCTCGGTGTGGCACGCCGGCTTGTGATGATGGCGGGGAGCCGCGTATGCCTGGCCCGATGCAACGATCGCAGAAGCAGCAAACATAGCCGCAAGAGTGAATTTACGCATTTCATAGCTCCAAATGTTTGAGGGCACGCAGATGCGTACGCCATCAATGGTTAACGAAAGCCTATTAATTGTTCGCTCACCTTAGCTTTCGGCCATCTCCAAACCCTCATGGGCAAAGGCGGAGCCGATGGCCATAGGGGACGTTGTCAAGAAAAATGCCCTGGAAGGGAGAGCATCCAGGGCATAAGGAGGGGAACTGCCTAAAAGAGAATAGGGCGACATCGGCACACTTCAAGGCTTCAACTTCGCGGTAATGCACGCGAGTTCGCAGCTGAGTCTGCATGGAAGATCGCGAAACAGTGATCGCGAATTGGCAACTGTTCGAAAACCCAAGCTTCCAGCTCTATTCCGACGGTGCTAGCGTCTGACAACGATACGGGATTTGGATTTTTCTTGCCGCGGAGCGGTTCGTGACCGTCGATGCGATTTCACATCATGTGAAGCTGACGCGCCAATTCATTGAATGGACAGAAGGCGCGGGTGGAAACACTTCGCAACCGAGGGACAAATGCGAGAAATATTCCCTGGCTACAAATAGTCTCGTATGGCGGTCTATTGGACGGAGTAGAGACATGAGAGATCTTATCGGCGCGGCAAAATATCTGAGGATGTGCTGCAAGGCATCGTTAGTCGTGGCCTTGATCGGACTGCCTTCCCTGACCCAAGCCGCGGATACCAAGCCTGCTGCTGCCGGCAATTCGGCGTCAAGCTTCACCTATAGGCGGGCGGATCTTGGCAGCGGCTATTCGACCTCCAGTATCCTGAAGCTGCCCAACAATTCATCTTACTTCGTGACTTGCAATTGCGATGATCGCACATTGCAGGATCTCTCATGCCCGACCCAGGCTTACGCCTGCACCTGCGTGCCGCACGCCTACCTGATGTGCCAGTAAGGAAGGGCGGCAGCATGCGCGCCTCCTTTGCAGCAAGATTTCTGATCGCGGCCTCTATCGGGATCTACCTGCCGTCTGCGGCGCTCTGCCAGGACAGCTCTTCATCCTCGAGCGCCGGTGCCAATTATCCCTTTAGCGTGGGTTCTCGCCCTGCGGATGTTGGCCAGGGATTTTCGACTTACAGTGCGACCTCGGTGACGGCGGACCAGCGATTTCATGTCGAATGCAATTGTCGCGATTACACGCTCGTGGTGGCGACGTGTCCCGCTCCTCGCTATCAATGCTATTGCAGCCCGAGCGCGTCCCTTATCTGCGATTGAAGTCGCCGTAGGTAAAGTCGCCCCATATCGAGACTGGTTCGTACCTACCTGGGGCTGAGTCCGATGGCCCCTCGAATTGCCATCAAGGATTGATGGCCGGGCTAAGATACTATTTTCGATCGTTATTTTCGTACAGTCTGCGTTCATATTCGTCCGCATATGGTGTCATCCGTCGCCCCGAAATCGCGTGTCGATTGACAATCGGTAGGGACGATACGATTAATAGTTTCGACATTCGTCATAGAGCGGAGGATTTGCCAATGACTAGTCGTGCCATCCTGTTGATGTCTCTCGCGTCCCTTACGGTTGCAGGCTCGTTAGGCCTCGCTTCTTCGGCTTCTGCGCTAACCATGAAAGAATGCAGCGCCAAATATCAGGCTGCCAAGACTGCTGGTACCTTGAACGGCCAGAAGTGGAACGACTTCCGCGCAACGCAATGCAGCGCGGACGCAAGCGCCACGACCACCGCACCGGCAACGACTGCACCTGCTGCAACAACGCCGGCAAAGCCCGCGAAGACGACGGCAGCCGCCAAGGTTGACGCCAGCGAGCCGGATGCCACCAAGCCGCCGGCGACCGAACCGGCAAAGCCGACAATGGCAGCCCCGGCTGGCGTAAGCTTCCCGGCAAGCATTGATCCGAAGTATGCAAGCGACACGCCCGGCAAGGGTCGCTTCCACACCTGCGTCGACGCCTACAACGCCAACAAGGCGAAGAATTCGCTCGGCGGCCTGAAGTGGATCCAGAAGGGCGGCGGTTACTACAGCCTCTGCAATTCCAAACTCAAGGGCTAAGCCCTGGGTTGGATGAATTGATTGAACGGGCGCCTTCGCGGCGCCCGTTTCTCGTTCGAGGCAGGTTCAGGTCCGGATCTTTTCCCACTTCTTCGTCAAGCGGTCACGCTTGAGTTTCGAAAGACGCTGAAGCCAGAAGATGCCATCCAGCTGGTCGATCTCATGCTGGATGCAGATGGCAAGAAAGTCCTCGGCCGCCGCCTCGTGGGCCACGCCGTCGATATCCTGATAGCGAAAGCGGATGCATTTCGGCCTGACGATCTCTTCGGTCATGCCAGGCATGGATACGCTGCCCTCCATATGCCGCATGGTTTCTTCCGAGGATGAGAGGATCTCCGGATTGATATAGGTGCGCACGCCGTCTTCGCGGCTGAGTTCTATCACGACCACGCGTTTAAGCATGCCGACATGTGGGCCGGTGATGCCAACGCCGGGCGCGGCGCGCATCGTATCCAGCAGATCCGCCACAAGCGCGCGCAGATCGTCATCGAACACAGTGACCGGCGCGCAGGCGGTTCGCAGCAGCGGATCGGGGAAGCGGATGATGGGACGAACCGACACGGAATTCCCTATTGATCGAAGAGTGGTTTTAATACGAGGTCGAATGGATGTGATTCCTGCAGGCCTCTGGATTGATAGAGTACATTAGATTTTGTATCTATCCATCTATTGATAATGAGCTTTTCCCTTGCTCCATCTGTACTCAGATCGTCAGCTGGAGCTCGTGGCGAGGATTTAGCTATCCGGGTTTGCGGTGTCGCCGTTTGGGCATTCACGGCACGAGAATGCGAAAACGATGTCATTTTGGTGAAAATTGACTATTACGTAAAAGTCAATATTATAGTCCCCATCAAAAAGGGGCGGATTCTTGGTCGACGGATATTATAGCATAACGGAGCTTACACGGGAATTCGGGGTTTCCACCCGAACGCTGCGTTTCTACGAGGACGAAGGCCTTATCCACCCTGAGCGCCGGGGTCGCACGCGCCTGTTCCGTGCAGCCGACCGACGCCTGATCATGGAAATCCTGCGTGGGCGCCGCATCGGCTTTACTATCGCTGAAATCCGCGAAATCATCCAGGTCTACAAAGAACCTCCGGGCGAGATCGGCCAGCTGAAGCTGCTGATGAAGCGCGTCGACGAGAAGCGCGACGAGTTGCGCCAGAAGCGCAAGGATATCGATGATACCCTTAACGAGCTCGACAATGTCGAGGAGGCCTGTCTTGGGAGACTGGCTGATATTGGCGTTGGCACCTGATTACTGCACACAAGGGATAAACTTCCAACATTACGGCCATAGTTCCGGCGAGAATGCTTCTTAAAAAGCTGAGCGTTCTTGGGGAGTTATTGGCGTTATGGCAAAGCTTGGGGCCGCCTTTATTGCACTTGCAACAGCTCTGTTCGCCGGCCTTGGCAGCAGCTACGCAGCGGAGGCCGATACACCTGATACTCCAGTTGCATATGCCCTTCTTCTGGATGGCAAGGATGCGATTTATGGACAGGTCGTTTGTAAATTCTATGTTCGCTGCCAGCTTTTCGACAACGAGGAAAGTGGCGTCCGATTAAGTTTGACGCTTGATTCGAAGAGATTTTTAGCAGGCGAAGTCAGCGTAAGCTGCGGCAAACAAGATTGTTCTTTTCTGAGCGGGAAAACATCGACGCGGTTGGAGCAAACCCGTGACGAAAAGCGATCCGGTGAACTCGATCTCTACTCAGGTGAAGCTAACGGCATCGCGATGGACTTGGTTTATCGCGAAAGGACGAAGATCGGCCGGATCGCGATCCTCTTTTAGAAATGGCAATCACCGATACCACGGACTCCGCGACGGGAAGCGCAAGTCTATCCGATTTTAAAACCACCGTCGCGTGTGCTTGCAATAAAATTCGAACTCACAGCCGAAGCGGGATAGAAGATGCATTTCCTCGCAGCGGATGACGAGCAGGGTGGTCAGCGCAGCGGCGACCGCGGCCATTGCCACGAACCAGAGATTGCCGATCATCAGGCCAAGTCCGGCCGTCAGCAGCGTATAGCCGAGATAGGTCGGGTTGCGGGTGAAGCGAAATGGGCCTGATGTCACGAGATGTGTGCTGCAACGCTGGGTCAGCACGGTGGTGCGCCTCTCCACCAGCGTCTTGACGGCCCAGACATTCAGCGTCACCGCAAAGGCCGTGAGGATTGCCCCAATAGCCCATGCTATGATCGACCAGATGAAGGGCAAGGGCAATGGATCGTACCTTTGGAGGTACAATGCGATAAGGACCGCACCACTATAGATTAGCGGCGGCCACGGAAAACTCAGCGACTTCGAACGATAGGCATTCATAGAATAACCCTGTCATTGCGCTTCATCCGTGCATTGTATCGCGATTCGGTTTACTCGCTCATCACTATCTGCCTTGATCGCCCCGGAATTCAGGGGCGTGAAGAGATTTTGCGCCTGCAACTTGTCGAGAGTGCATTGGCAAAAGCTGCGGCACATGGCTTCACTGCCCGATCGCGTGCATGACGCCACGCATTGTCTGACATAGCCGACGGCCGGATCCTGCTGCGGGGCCGGGACAACGCTCGATATAAGAAAGACAAGACCAAACAACAGCGGCTGGTGAATGAGGTAGAAGGCCAGGCTGTGGCGACCGGCGCGGGCAATCAGATTGCTGCCCGGACCGAATTTCGCCAGCCATTTCAGCCAGCCGAAAGACATTGCCAGCTGCGCCATGCCGAGACCGAACAGAAACGGCGTCAGCCAGGGAAAGAGCGGCACATAGTCGTTCGATTGCTGCGGCGTCTCCGACAGGCCGACCCACCAGAGCCAAGGTGTATCGAAGGCGGCCGAATGCAGCGAGAAGGGCGCAATGACATTGTCGACGACGATGCCCGCCGCCAGCAAGGCGGCGATCAGCAGCGTCGCGAAAGCCGGCAGCCGCAGGAAAAGCAGGCCGATGATGCTGGCGGCCGCGATCGAATGAAGGATCCCGAAATAGATCCATCCCGCGCCGATCAGGAAATAGGTAACGAGCGAGATCGCCACGGCCGCGACCACGATCATTCCGAGGCGGCGCCAATAGGAGCGCCAGCGGATCTCGGGCGTATTGGCAAGCACAAGGCTGAAGCCAGCCAGAAACAGGAAGGTGCTGGCAATGGCGCGGGCATAGAGCTTCAACCAGCCCGTCTCCGCCGTGCCGCCATCAAGATAGCCGAAATACTCAAAATCCCAGGTGAAATGATAGCTCGCCATCGCCAAAAGCGCGATGCCACGCGCCGTATCCAGAATGCCGATGCGGGGCGTTTTTGCGGGCGCATCGGCGCTCTCGACGATCGCGACCATGGGGCGGGTCCTTCCAGGCATGAATTCAAATCGTTTGCGCCAGCTTGAGGCGGCGCGGCCTTGTCATGGCACATCGATATCCATGATGGCCAGACGGGCATCGGAAAAAAACTGCCGGCGGATCAGCACGACAATGATGAATATCGTCGTGGCCATGAAGACATAGGGGCTGAGGAACCAGCCGAGATAGCCGATCGACAGGAAGATCGCCCGCAGACCCGCGTTGAAATTGCGCGCGGCGATGACGTTCATGCGAATGACCCGCTCGGCGGCGCGTTCGGCGCGCACGGGATCGAGAATGGCATCCTCGACCATCGGCAGGGAACCGAAGAGAATGGTGCAGTAGTTGAACAGGCGATAGGCCCAGCCGAACTTGAAGAAGGCATAGCCGAACAGACAGGCCAGCCCTGCCACCTTGAGCTCGAAGGCCGCGCGGCCGCCATTGAGGATGAAGGGGAGGTCGGAGAAGAAGGCGTTGATCTTGTCCGTGGCGCCCAGCAGCGCGAAGCAGCTGCCAATGGCGAAGATCGAGGTCGAGGCGAAGAAGCCCGTACCGTTCTGCAGTCCGGAGAGGATTTGTGTATCGATCATCTTCAGATCGCGGCGCAGGGAATTATAGATCCATTCGCGGCGGCGCTCGTTCATCGCCAGTGTCAGGCTGGTGCGATTGAAGAAATGGGCGCTGCTGGTGATCCAGTTCAGCGCAATCCAGAGAAAGATGAAGAGGGCGAGGGCGACATAGTCGGCAGTCGTCATAAAAGCAGATTCCCCAGGATCGATCCGGTGTGGACTGTAACGCAGCTCCGGCCGTGTGCAATGGCCTTCTGTTTGCCTCGCCGAATGCCTATATGTTATGTCGCTGCCATGAAATCCGATGTCGGTTGATCGCCGTGCAAGGTTGCCCCGATAGCGTAGCCTTGCCAACAATCGATTTGCCGAGGAGGCACCAAAGGTCCATGTTTCTTTCTGTTTTCGATGTCTTCAAGATCGGTGTGGGACCGTCCAGCTCACACACGATGGGGCCAATGTCCGCCGCGAATCGTTTCCTCGATCTCGTGCTCTCGAACGAGTGGCCGCGCCCATCCTCGAATGTGCATGTCGCCTCGATCAAGGTCAGCCTCCACGGCTCGCTTGCCCATACGGGTATCGGCCATGGCACGGGCAGGGCCGTCATTCTCGGCCTGATGGGAGAGCGGCCTGATAATGTCGATCCGGACCAGATGGACGCCACTATTGACGAGGTCGAGCGCAGCGGGCGCATCACGCCGCCAGGCCATCCCGCCTACCAGTTTCAGCCCAGGACCGACCTTATCTTCGACAAGAAGGTGCCGTTGCCGGGCCATGCCAACGGCATGAGTTTTTCCGCCTTCGACAAGGACGAGCGCCTGCTTGTCAAACGCATCTACTACTCTGTGGGTGGCGGTTTCGTCGTCACCGATACCGAGCTGGAACAGATGAAGGCCGACAAGAAGAAGCCTGCGGCTGCGGGCGACCGCGTTCCATTCCCCTTCTCTAGTGCCAAGCAGATGCTCGAAATGGCAGAACGCTCCGGCCTCTCGATCGCGCAGATGAAGCGCGCCAACGAAGAGACCCGTATGAGCAGCGACGATCTGGATGCCGGGCTGGACCGCATCTGGGCCGCCATGAGCAGCTGCATCGACCGTGGTCTCAAGGTCGACGGCATCATGCCGGGCGGTCTGAAAGTGCGTCGCCGTGCCCGCGCCATTCACGACAAGCTGCAGGAGGAATGGCGCAGCAATCGTATCAATCCGCTGCTGGCCAATGATTGGCTGAGTGTCTACGCCATGGCGGTCAACGAGGAAAACGCGGCCGGCGGTCGCGTGGTGACCGCGCCGACCAACGGCGCTGCCGGCGTCATCCCGGCGACGGTCCGTTACTACCAGCATTTCCACGAGGATTGGGATCAGGACGGCATCCGCAACTATCTCCTGACGGCTGCAGCCGTCGGCGGCATCATCAAGCACAATGCCTCGATTTCCGGCGCCGAAGTCGGCTGTCAGGGCGAGGTGGGTTCGGCGGCTGCAATGGCGGCTGCGGGGCTTGCCGCCGTCATGGGCGCAACACCGGCGCAAATCGAAAATGCCGCGGAAATCGCCCTGGAGCATCATCTCGGCATGACCTGCGATCCGATCGCCGGCCTCGTCCAGGTGCCCTGCATCGAACGAAATGCCCTCGGCGCCGTCAAGGCTGTCACTGCCGCCTCGCTTGCCCTCAAGGGCGACGGCCAGCATTTCGTGCCGCTCGATGCCTGCATCGAAACCATGCGCCAGACCGGCAATGACATGAGCGAGAAGTACAAGGAAACCTCGCTGGGCGGCCTTGCGGTGAATGTGGTGGAATGCTGAGTGTGGATGCTTGATCTAGAGGCTTGACGCTGCCTGTCAAAAGGATTTCAACGGCGTTATGGCTTTGCATCTCATTAAATTATGCGTGGGCGCGGACTCGATTGATGATCTGCGCGAGTGGGTTTCCGAGCGGGCGATGAACGCCATCGCCGCCGGGCTCGAGCCCCATACTACCCATACAACGCGCATGGTGCCGAAGCGCGTCGACGATCTACTGGATGGGGGCTCGCTCTATTGGGTGATCAAGGGGCAGGTGCAGGCGCGGCAGAAGCTGCTCGGCATCGAGACCTTCACCGATGCGGAAGGGATACACCGCTGCCGGCTGATCCTGGACCCGAGCGTTGTTGAAACCACCGGCCAGCCGCGCCGACCGTTCCAGGGCTGGCGTTATCTGCCTCAGGAAGATGTGCCGCGCGATCTCGACAGTCTCGGCGCTGCTGCAGAAATGCCCGCCGACCTGCGGCGGGAACTTTCCGAACTCGGATTGCTGTAAGATAGGCGCCTGCTTAGCGCAGGCGCATCATGACCGGTGCTCGACCGCTCGGCGCGGTGATGTGCAGATGGATATGTGCGTCGGGCTGCGAGTAGCGCCAGGCTCTTGCTCCATGGCAAAGCAGGATGCCGATCAGGTCTTTCGTCTTGCTGCGCGGTCGCGAACGGTTCAGACCAAGGTCCGCCAACCGCATCGCTGCCTCATGCAGCGGATGAAGAGCAAAGCTCTTCGGTTTCATCTTGCCCCCGCCATCGAGCGAGAAACCAGGAAAGTTCTCGTTCACTGCCATTTCAAATCCCCGTACACGTTACAAACTCAGGGCCGGCCCGATGACATTCGGAACCGGAGGGGGTCAGGCATCCTCAATGGACACCGGACCAATTCTCAAACAATGCGGTGCAAAAACGCGGCCGCACCCTTATTCTGTACTTGCCCAGCACTTCACGCCGGCGCGCTTGAGAGCCTTGCAGGCGTTGATTGCCGCATTCTGATCTTCGAAGCCGCCGAAGCGCGCGCGATAGCCGCCATCGAAGGCGACAGTGTAAGGCTTGGCGGAGCGGAGCGCCTTGCCGCCCTTGTTTTTGGCTGCGTCGAGAAGATCGCTGGCGCCATCCTTGCTGGAGGAAATGCCGATCTGCACGACCCAGCCGGTGGGTTCGCGCTCGGCCTTGCCTGCCTTTGCAACCTTCTCCGTCTTTTCAGCCTTCTCGGCCCGCTGCAACTTCACGACCTTCGTATCGTCCTTGGATGTCGAAGCGGTCGTAACGGTATCGATCTCGTCCTCATCGGCACTGTCGGAAGCCGATATAGACGCAACTTCGTCAGAGGCAGGGCTCTGGACAGGCTTGGTCGTAAGCAGCGGATTGGTGGATCTTGGCGCTACTGCGGCAAATGCCGCGGCGCTGGAAGGTTGTTGCGTCTCGACTGCTTCCGCGGTCTCGTCGTTCTTGATCTTGCCACGGGTCACGTCACCAAAACGGGCGCTTGCGACCTGGACATTCGGTGACGTCGCCGGTGTATGCGCGATGACATCCGAAGCGATGTGCCTCGTCGAGGCTTCCGGCAGATATTGAGCGATCAGCTTGCGCATCTGATTGTCACGGGCCGGCGTCGAGGCACCCCCGAGGACGACGCCGACGATAGAGCGCCCATCAACCTTCACGGAGGTCGCAAGATTATATCCTGCGGCGCGCGTATAGCCCGTCTTGATGCCGTCGACACCGCGCACCGAACCGATCAGATGGTTATGCCCCGGGATAATCCGGTTGCCGAGGCGAAAGCTCGTCTCGGAAAAGAAGCCGTAATATTGCGGAAAATGTTCACGCAGGGCGATGCCGAGGCGCGCCTGATCGCGCGCCGTCGTCATCTGCGCCGTATTCGGCAGGCCGTTCGGATTGCGATAGGTGGTGCGTGTCATGCCGAGCGCACGCGCCTTGTCATTCATCATGCGGGCAAAGCCCTCTTCGGAGCCGCCGAGCATTTCGCCAAGCCCCATCGCGGCATCGTTGGCGGATTTGGTGACGATGCCGAGGATTTCGCCTCGCGGACCGTCACGGAGCGACCGGCGCCGATGCCGAGCTTGGTCGGTGCCTGGCCAGCGGCATTCCTGGAGAATACGACGGGTGTATCGAGAGTGATGCGGCCCGCTTCCAGCGCTTCGAAGGTCAGATAGACCGTCATCATCTTGGTCAGCGAGGCGGGATAGTGAAGCGTATCGGCGTTTTCACTGTAGAGAACATTGCCCGTATTGGCGTCGATGACAATGCCGGCATATTTCGAGCCGCTGGCAGCATCCGCCTCAAAACTTACGGTAATCGTCGCTGTTGCAAGCGAAAAACCGAGAAGCATTTTCGCCAGAATCTTGCCGGATTGAGACGACGATACGGGAAGGATTGTTCTGGACACTAAATCACTCTCTGCTTGCATTTACATTCTCGATGATCCGGCCGCCGCCTCCAGAAACGCCCGTTGGGTGGAGACTAAGGGCTTAGCGTTACCAATCGGTTTATGATGAACTTTTGGTTTCAGGTTTTTGCGCCATTTTAGCGACCATCAACAGCCGGCGCTGCGGGGCTGGCGGTATTCACCAGATGCGCCTTGATGAAGTCCTGCACGCTGGCATCCATAATCCGCCAGTCTCCAAGCTGGTTGCTGGAGAAGCGATAGAGCACGCTCAAATCCTTGCCGACCTTGACGTCTCTCTGACAGTCGCCGCTGGTCGCCTGGTCGGGCGAGGGAGGCAGAATACAGCGTACCACGTAATCCGGCTGGTCAGGACGGGCAGCCGTCAGAAGTACCTCGTCATTGTAACCGGCGTCCGCACGCAGGCGATGGGCAGTCAGCCCATAGGGGCCGGCATAGGCGGCACCATCCATAATATGTGAATAGATCGGCTCGAGCCGGCCGGACATGTCGCGCGACATCGTACTCTGGCTGAGCTGAAGGAAGATCAGGGAAGACGATTGTGAGATGTCATCGAATCGCAGGCGATCGGCTTCGGCATAGCCCTGCATTTGCGGCCAGGTGAGGTAAAGATCGACACGATCGGCTGCTCCATCGACACGCTCGCTCGGGAAACGAATGGTGTTTGCCGTCAGGCGAAGCGTGTCCTCGCCGATCGTCACGGAAACGGGTCTCGTATCCGTCGTATGGCCGGCCAGCGAAATCTTTTCACCAAGCCAATGACCACCAACGGATATGCCGACGGTGAGGGCGGCCAGAATGGCAATGCCAGCCGTGAGCCGATAGACCAAGCCGCTTGATATCAGCGGCCGCTCTTCGATCATTGTGGCGGATGACGGAGAAGAAACCATGCTCTTGCCTTCATTTCCTTCCGCCCCGGAAACGATCCTCAATTCGATGAAGGATAGATCCGCCGCGGCATCAGACCTTTGATGAGTCTTGTCGAGAAAATGATTGGCGCCTTGATGGTTAATGAAGCTTTAAAAATATGTCGGCAGACATTCTATTTGCGTGCCGATCTGCATGCCGATTGCCGAGCGTCTTGAAATAGGCCGACAGTAACGAAAAGAGCCGTTCCCGGGACAGTGGGAACGGCTCAGAGGCACCGGCCTGGACAGAAGTCGGGGACAAGACCGGGCCTCTGATGTTGATCACCGGCGCTAGGTCGCCGATGACCCTGTATCCTGTGTATTTACTTCAGACTGCCGACTGCGACTGCGCGGCCGTCCTGTATCTTCACCCAGCGGGCCGGATCGTCGGCGGACTGGCGCTTGAGGAAGGTGTACTCGGTCTCCGACCAGAGCTTCACCTTGTTGCGCATGTTGTCGAGAACGAAGTCGCCGCGATCGGTGCGAACGGTCAGAACGGCATGGCCTTCGCCATTCGGCTGCAGCACGACGGTCATCAGGAGATCGGAAGGAGAGAAGCCCGCATCGATCAACTGCTTGCGCTTCAGCAGCGCGAAATCTTCACAGTCGCCGGCAGTGGTCGGGATCGCCCACTTTTCCTCGACGCCGTAGAGTTCCATGTCGGTCATCGGCTTGATCGTCGTGTTGACCGTGTAGTTGATCTTCAGGATCGTCTTCCAGTTATCCTGGTTGAGAATGATCGCCCCGGCATCGCCGCCGGCATAGGCGCATTCCCTAGGGTTCTGCTTGCAGAATTCGTAGTGACCGATCGGGGGAGCTGCGTCACCGGTAATCGTCATGTTGGCAGGAGCCGCCTGAGCCAGGCCAAAGAAGCCGAGCGTGGCGAGTGCCAATGCGGCGCAGCCGCTGAGTACGAATTGAAAGTTCATGTCCCTGTCCCTTTTTTGTTGGGAGCAGAATGACACTCATCATTTTACCTGACGCAAAATTACGTAGTCAAATTAAGGGCTTAATTGATTCAAATCCGGATCGAATTTTCATAAAACACGCAGAAAACTTGAGGCAATTTTTCGGAAAATTCGATTAAAATTTGAATGTTTCCGGTATCGGATCTAGGTCGTCGAAATAAAGTACCACACTGTTTTGCAATGGTTTCTCGCCAACCGGATTCTTAACGGAGAGAGCTTTTTCGGGCCGGAATTCGTCCCAAAATGAAACATCGAATCCGCATTGCGGCTTCAATGCGATGCCCAAAGGGGCTGAACAGACACAAAGCTGTGCCATTCCGGGAAAACGTGCTCAAAATATTTTTGAATATTTTATCGCTGGTTGAGCGTGCGAAGCGCATCGGTCACGCCGACGATGGCGATGGTCATATCCGAGGTTGCGAGCGAATGAGTGGCGCTGGGAACGATCACCAGCTTGGCTTCAGGCCATGCCTGCGACAATTCCCAGGCCGTAATGACGGGGGCCTCCAAATCGAGACGCCCCTGGATCATTGTGCATGGAATGCCGGCGAGCCGCTTGACGTCCCGCAAGATCTGCTCCTCCTCCAGCCAGGCCAGATGGTGAAAGTAATGCGTGATGATGCGTGCTCGCGCCGTTAGATAGCGTGGGTCGGACCAGCGCGCCGGCATGGTGGCACGAGGGTCGACTAGGATCGAGGTAGCCTCCCACTCATGCCAATCCTTTGCGGCCTTGATGTGGATTGCCGGATCCGGATTGCACAGAAGGCGATAATAGACCTCCACGAGATCGCCATCGCGATCCTGCACCGGCAAAGCCGCGCGAAAGCGCGCCCATTCCTCGGGAAAGAACCGGCCAAGGCCATGGTAGAGCCAGTCTATTTCCGATTGTCTCGTCATCGTGACACCGACAACGAGCAGAGATGCAATGCGATCCGGGTGGGTTTCGGCATAGAGGAGGGCAAGCGTGCAGCCCCATGAATTGCCGAATACGATCCAGCGCTCAACACCGAAGAGTTGCCTTAGCTGCTCGATATCGGCGACCGTATGCCATGTCGTATTGGCTGACATATCGATTTCGGGTTCGGATGCATGCGGCACGCTGTTGCCGCAGCCGCGCTGATCGAACTGGATGATTCTATAATGCTGCGGATCGAAATAGCGCCGTGTACTGGCGGAACTGCCGGAGCCTGGTCCGCCATGCAGGATGAGAACGGGCAGGCCCTCGGGATTTCCGGATTGCGTCCAGAAAACCCGCTGGCCGTCGCCGACATCCAGCAAGCCCTCATCATAAGAAACCAGGTCGGGATAGAGCATCTCGTCGTCACGCATCGAAGAGAAAGACAAGCGTCGCTATTTCAAGACGCTGCGTAACAAGAGCATGACAGTATCAGAGAAATTCGCGCAGGGTCTCGCGCGACTGCAGGGAGAGAAACTCGATTGCGACGCCTTCCATGAAGTGGCGGACTATGCGGCCACGCATGTTGCCAAGGCGGACCGCGGTGCCGATAGGCGGGCGAACTTCAAGATCGACTGCAGCCCCTGAAAGCGAAAGGTCCATGATGCGGCAGATATATTGCGTGCCGTCTTCAAGAGTAAGTTCGCTACTGGTGCTGCGTGGCGTCAGGCGATCGTGACGGCGATCTTCCGGCAGGCCGAGTTCATGCTTGTTGGCAAGCCACGTCAGCTGAGCTGCGAGCTTCTCGCGCTTCCGCTCGGTGGCGTTGATCGACATGCTGAAGCCGCGACCATCGACAGCAACAACATTGCCCTCAACACGGCC
This sequence comes from Rhizobium sp. P44RR-XXIV, assembly GCF_001999485.2. Lineage (NCBI taxonomy): Bacteria > Pseudomonadati > Pseudomonadota > Alphaproteobacteria > Hyphomicrobiales > Rhizobiaceae > Rhizobium > Rhizobium sp. P44RR-XXIV. The sequence goes on from NZ_MPVZ02000028.1 coordinate 744,721, forward strand.
AAGATGATCGACATAAGCGATCACTCGCTCACCGGAGCGTGGACGTCCCAAGCAGGTGACATACATGTCGCCGGGCGACATTTCTGTGACCAGGCACTCGTATTCCTCATAATTTGCCAGCATCAGGCGGCCCTGCATATTGATCGGAACCCGCTGAAAGGTCCGCTGATCGCCGCGCGCGCCATTGCCTGCAAATTGATTTGACCGAGTCGCATGGGCCGGCTGGAACAAATGCATGGAGAAGCTTCTTTAACCGATTGCGTCGACTGCAATATTTAGCCGAAACTTCTTAAGGTATGGTTGTCTTTCCCAAGGCATGACTTAGAGATGACGGCGAATTTTGTCTCGCGATGGTTCAATCTCGCCAGCATCTCGTGCAGCAACAGACCGATTTAGCTTCTTTCTCATCCACTCACCTAGGCCGATACTCTCCTGGGTTGGTAGAAGATCGCTCGGATCCGGATGGGGAGGCAAATCCAGGAGGCGGGCAGGGCGGTCGTAAAGCAGGCGGCTGCGATCGAGCGCCAGGAACTCGAGACGCTCGTTGCCGAGCCATGCCGAACGAGCGGCCGGCGTCAGACATCCCAGCAACCTGTCGCATGCGTTGTGGGAGGTTCGCAACGGCATCAGTACCAGTTCGAAGGTCATGCTGCGGCCACTGATGCAATAACCCGTCGCGTTGATCAAGGCGGGAACGACATGTGTCATCACGCCAGCGGCGATGCGCACCGGGTCTTCCTGCTGGCTTCCGGCCCATAGTGCTGCAAAATTCTCTCCGCGAATCTCACGGCCCATGAGATTACAGATTGCCGTGCCGGCGAGGCGGAAACGCGGATTGTCGTCAGCAGTGTTCTCCAGGATAAACAGCTCAGGAAGAATATGGCTGACCGCCGATGGCTGTATCAGATTGCGCATGGGGGCATCCGTATCGCCACGGATCCGCTCCCAGTAGGTAAATAACTCGATGCTCGTTGCCTGGCGCATGATACGTCCGTGTCCCATTTTAGCTCAACTTCAAGGGCGTTCATCGCCCTCACATCAAGCCTTGCTAGTTTCGTGCCAGAGCCGGGCCGTTAGGGTTAATGAATGGTTTCGATTGCCTCGGGCGGCACCAAATGAAAGAAGCTTTTCATCACTTCACCAAGTGACCTTCAGCACGAACTTTCCGGGCGTGGGACAGGCTTTTCCAAGCCTATTCCGCAGAGAAGCGCCCGATGCGCCGCCCGGCATGACTGGGCGGCTTTTTTTTTGAGTTTTGCTGGGCTATGTGTCGGTCACATCTACAGAAAAGCAGAGCCAAGACATGGATGATGAAGAGCTGCCGCGCCCAGAGCCGGAAGATCCACGGCCGCAGCAACGTGTTCCGGCTTTCAACCTGCCGCCGGTCATCCTCGCCAGCCTTGCTCTGCTGGTGATCGTCTTCGCGGTCATGAACGTGCCGTCATGGTCGGACGACACATTGAACTGGATCTATTTCACCTTCAGCTTCATACCTGCACGGTACGCATTTTCGCTGTCGCAGCAGGGTCTCGAATGGCTTTGGACGCCGGTGACCTATTCGCTCTTGCATGGCGGCATCGAGCACATCGTTTTCAACAGCCTTTGGCTGATGGTCTTTGCAGCGCCGGTGGCTCGGCGCATCGGCACGTTGCGCTACGTGATTTTCTGGATTCTCTCGTCTGCCGCCTCCGCCTTCATGCATGCTGCCCTCTATTGGGGCGACCAGACATTGCTGATCGGCGCATCCGGTGTCGTCTCGGCGCTCATGGGCGCTGCCTGCCGTTTCGCCTTTCCGGCCATGGACGCCGCCGGCGCTCCATGGGGCAGGCGCATCTGAACCCGCGCCTCACCATTCTCGCGTCACTGCGCAGTCGCACTGTCGTTGCCTATATCGTAATGTGGATTGCCGGTAATGCACTCGTTGCCTTTGGCATCACCCTTGCCGGTGACAGCTCGCAGCCAGTGGCCTGGGATGCCCATATCGGCGGCTTTCTCTTCGGATTTCTGCTGTTCGCGCTGTTTGATCGGCAACCAATCACAGAAGTGCAGAAAGCCCCGCCGCTGGACGAATGAAGCTGTTGCTTTCTTGACGCCGCGGGCGCACCATTATCATCCGTCGGTCTTGGGATAGAGGAGATCGACTCGACCGACGGGCAGTGCGCCGGTTTGAGCTCCGGGGGTAGTTTCGGAACATATCGGACGCTTGAAGTGTTCACCATGCTTTCGAGATGGGAGGATCGAATGTCAGTTTCCGTAAAAGCCATACTGGATGCCAAAGGCCGCGATGTCGTTACCACCGGGGGTAACACCACGGTTGGCGAAGCCGCTAGGATACTCAACGAGAAGCGCATCGGCGCAATTGTCGTCGTTGGGGCAGGCGGCAAGATCTCGGGTATCTTTACCGAGCGAGATGTCGTCAATGCCGTTGCCAAGGATGGCGCAGAGTGCCTCGATAAGCCGATTGCATCGATGATGACGGCCAAAGTGCATCGTTGCAAGGAAGACACCACCACCGACGAGTTGATGGAACTGATGACGTTGCGTCGCTTCCGCCATGTCCCCGTCGAGGAGAAGGGCAAGCTCAGCGGCATCATTTCGATCGGTGACGTCGTCAAATGGCGTATCCGCGAGATCGAACTCGAGGCCGAGCAGATCAAGGCCTATATTGCCGGGTGAAAAGTGGTTCGGCTCAGTCGATGCAGTCGACCCGGCGGGGTCGATTGCGGCGACGAAGGGCCTGATCCCAAATATTAGCGCGCATAGGCTTCCTGCATCCGGCGGATCTCGGTCAGTCTGGCCAGGGTTTCCTCGTAGCCGCGCTCGATCGCTTCACCTGCGCGATGAAACTCCGAAAGGCCGATGTCGCTCAGGCGCGGATGCAGCGCCAGGTCGGGTGGGTCTCCGGCCAGGCGCGCGCGGGCAATCCTGTCCTGGATAATGTTAAAGGCCTGCACCATGACGCCGGTCATGCCGAGTTTCGTGGCAGGCGCGTCTTCGCGGCGCAACAGGTCGCCATTTGGCGGGCCGACATTGTGTTTGATCACGGCGGATCGACCATAGAGATCGTAATGCAGGTTCACCCCGACCACGAGCGGCTGTTCATAGGTGCGGCACACAGAAACCGGTACGGGATTGACCAGCGCGCCATCGACCAGGGTTCGGCCGTTGGAGCGCACCGGCTCGAAAATGCCGGGCAGGGCGTATGAGGCCCGCAGGGCCGTGATCAGGGAACCATTGGCAATCCAAACTTCGTGGCCGGTGTTCAGCTCCGCGGCAACAGCGACGAAAGGATGATCGAGATCTTCGATCGAAAGCCCTTCGAGATGTTCCTGCATGCGCTTGGTCAGCCGCATCCCGCCGAAGAGGCCACTGCCGCCGATGGTCAGATCAAGAAGGCTTGCGATGCGGCGCATGGTCAGCGAACGGGCGAAAGCCTCCAGCTCGTCGAGCTTGCCGGCGAGATAGCAGCCGCCAACGAGGGCCCCGATCGATGTGCCGGCAATCATGCCGACAGCTATCCCGGCCTCATCCAGGGCGCGCAACACGCCGATATGCGCCCAGCCTCGCGCCGCACCGCCGCCGAGTGCCAGCGCGATCTTGACCTTCTTTGGGGGAGCGGTGACCGGAGGTGAATTGGATGTATCTTGCGAGGTGCTCAAACCGGTCGAGTTCTGTCCGCCGCTATGACGATTCAAACCCCAATTCAGCATTTGAACTCTCCTCCGGAGCCTAATGTGCCCCCAGCAAAATACTGTCCCTTTTTCGTTTCCAAATCGTATATCGGTTGTAACTAATTAGCGCACTTCGCCAATAGGTCTAATGTTTGTAGACTTCGTCCGGATCGAAATGCAGGTGATCATCGACCACGCTCAGCATCGGCTTTCCGTCTTCCAGCTCGACAGTACGATAGAAACAGGACCGGCGTCCGGTGTGACAGGTGGCGTCATGCCCGGCGACGTCGACCTTCAGCCATATGGCGTCCTGATCGCAATCGGTACGGATTTCCTTCACCGTCTGCAGATTTCCGGATGTCTCGCCCTTCTTCCAGATTTTTCCGCGAGAACGGCTGAAATAGTGCGCCGTGCCGGTCTTGATCGTCAAGGCAAGCGCCTCGGCATTCATGTGTGCGACCATCAGCAGTTCGCCGTCATGCGCATCGGTTACGATCGCTGTGATCAAACCGCGATCGTCGAAACGGGGCGTGAAATCGCCTGCGTCTTCGAGCTCGGACTTGTCTTCGGAAGGCGCATTGAAAATCATATTCATTTCCGGCTCTTTCCTTGGAGCCCGGTTAGCGGCCCCGGACCATCGACATGAAACGTACTTGTTCAGCAGGGTCTGCCTTGAAAGCGCCGGTAAAGGTCGTGGTCAAAGTCGTCGCCCCCTGCTTCTGCACACCGCGCATGGCCATGCACATATGCTCGGCATCGATCATGACGGCAACGCCGCGTGGGCGGAGCGTATCGTCGATCGCATTGGCAATCTGCGCAGTCATGGCTTCCTGGGTCTGCAGCCTGCGGCCGAAGATTTCAATGACGCGTGCGATCTTCGACAGACCGAGCACGCGACCGTTCGGCAGATAAGCGACATGCGCCTTGCCGATGATCGGCACCATGTGGTGTTCGCAATGCGAGAAGAATGGAATGTCGCGCACGAGGACGATGTCGTCGTAGCCGGCAACCTCTTCAAAGGTGCGGCCTAGTACATCCTCGGGATTCTGGTCGTAGCCGGCGAAAAGCTCGCGATAGGCCTTGGCGACACGAGCCGGCGTATCGAGCAGGCCTTCGCGCTGCGGATCGTCACCAGCCCAGCGAAGCAGAACGCGGACTGCGTCTTCGGCTTCCTTCTGCGACGGACGTTCGGATTCAACGACTTGCGGAAAATTCTTTACAATGGCGTCCATTACCTGTGGTTCTCCTACCCGCTACGCGGATATCATCTGTCGGACTCGCCACTGGCATCCCCGAGATACGGAGATTGTGTACCTTTGGCGGGCTCCGGGGCGTTCTGGCTGGCGGACAAGCCTGCCGTCCTGCACGGTTTCCCATCAAACTTACAGAAGACCATTGCATTTCTATGGTCTTCGAACGACATACATATAGTATGGCATCGTTCCTGTGAAAGTGTCCTAAACGGACACGCTGTGTTTTTTATTACGCAACGCAACACAGGTGCATCGGAGCAAAATCTGTGATGGACGACATCTACAACAGCAAAATCCTGGAATTTGCCGGTAATATCGGCCTTATCGGCAGTCTTCCTGACGCCGATGCCAGTGCCCAGGCCCATTCCAGACTGTGCGGTTCTCGCGTAAAAATCTGGCTGAAAATGGACGGCGATGTGGTGACCGATTTTGCCCATGACGTCAAGGCCTGCGCGCTCGGCCAGGCGTCGTCTTCGATCATGGCCCGCCATGTCGTTGGAGCATCGGCGGAAGAATTGCGCCAGGCGCGCGAGGATATGCTCGCGATGCTCAAGGCTGATGGTGAGGGACCAAGCGGTCGCTTCGAGGACATGCGCTACTTGAAACCCGTCCGGGATTACAAGGCGCGTCACGCATCGACAATGCTGACATTCGATGCCGTTGTCGACGCGATCGGCCAGATCGAGGCGGAACGCCAGGGCGGAAACGCCAAAACGGCCGCAGCTGTCTGATCGAGGGTCCGTGCGATGTGTCAATTCTGTCTCATGCAGGACGACGATGAAGACGAGGGCGGCGCGGCGGCTCCGAAAAGCGCACGACGCAATGCGGAGCCACCCAACCGGATAAATCAATCACGCAACTATTCCGGCCCTTTCCGCAAGACGCCGGACCGCCTCTTCGGCATGGGCTTCATCCGCCTCTATCAGCTAACCTTGTCCGGCTTCATCGGCAATTCCTGCCGCCATATCCCGACCTGCTCGGAATATGGCTACGAGGCGATTGCCCGGCATGGTCTATGGGCCGGTGGCTGGATGACGCTGTTTCGGGTAGGGCGCTGCGGCCCCGGAGGCACAAGCGGGCTTGATCCGGTGCCCGATACATTGGAGAGCCGCTACCATTGGTGGGCGCCTTGGCGCTACTTCCGCCTCGGGCAGAAGGCCGCCTGACGACATGGCGATCTACGTCGCGCTGCTCTACAGCATCGTTCTCGGTCCGGGCCGCAGGGTTGTGATGGCCGATCTCAAGGCGATGGCGGAGGCGCTCGGCTTTCGCAACACCAGAACGCTTGTCGCAACTGGCAATCTGATTTTCGAAGGCGAGAGACAGCCCATTGCCTCGATCGAGGCGAAGCTCGAAGCCGGCTTTGCCACAGCCTTCGGGAAACATGTCGATATCATCGTGCGCGACGCGGATACATGGCTGAGGCTTGCAGAAGGCAATCCCTTTCTTGACGGGATCGGCAGCGAGGTCATCATTCGCGTCATGCGTCAGCCGCTTGAGCCTCAAGTCCTCGATATATTTGCCAGATATCGACAGGACGAGCGCATGGCTGTTGTCGATGGCGATCTCTGGATCGATTTCGGCCTCAAAGCTAGCGACACGAAGCTATTGTCGGCTCTGACGACCAAACGTCTTGGCATCGGAACGATGCGCAACTGGAACACCGTGCGCGGAATCGATGAAATGATTAAGCGCGCGAAAACAACTCGTATTTGATAAAAAAGTAGCGAAATATACCCTTAATTTCATATTGATTGAGCAATAATCTCGGTCACAACTATGACGATGAACCTGGGTGGGAATGCATTGAGCCAGGATATCTCAAAAGACCCCAAACAGGAGCTGCAAGCAAAAGCAGCAGCGGCCAACAGACGCGGTGAATTCCTCTTAATCGTATTGGGTGCCGCGTTCCTTATCACGATCCTGGCTTGGGTTTTGTTCCATTACGAACTAAAGGCCGCCTGTTACTTCCGCGACAATCCATTTCTACGTGATCTGTGGCCGCCGAATGCCACCGCTTTGTCGCAAATGCAGAGGCTACCGTATTCCGAGGGGGATCAATGTACTTTCTTCGGTGTCAGATCGATAGCGAGCCTAACCTTGCTGTTGGGTTTCACCACTCTTCTTGCCTTGACCTTCAAGGCATTGAGGGGATTCAGAGTCAAGAAAGTACCCCTGATCTTTCCGGTTTTGTTGATAGGTTTTGCTATACTTTTCATGTGGCTGGATAAGTTCGACAATCACCACGGCCCGTACGCTTGGCTTGGCTTCCACCCGAGTGATTCCATCAACGCCGCAATCATCAAAAGTCTCTTCAGAATCTACCTATATTACTGGTTGCTTTTTGTCTGGGTTGTCAGCCTGATTGAGTATTTTTTTTGGAAACGAGTTCCCACGATCTCCTGATTTTACCGCCAAAAATCCACTCGATTTTTACGACCCTGAGACCCACTTTCCTTTACTAAATCATGAAAAGTCATTATCAGGCTGCGGTCGATCGTACGCAACTTGCGGATAATTGACCGCTTCCATAGAAACCACCCGCATTCGTTGGCGGGACTGGACAAGGAGAATATCGATGTCCCAATCCGTTTCCCTGACATTTCCCGATGGTTCCGTGCGCAGCTTCGCTGCCGGCACGACCGGTCGCGATGTCGCCGAATCCATTTCAAAGTCGCTGGCCAAGAAGTCGGTCGCCATTGCCATTGACGGCACCGTGCGTGACCTCTCGGACCCGGTAACTGACGGCAAGATCGAAATCATAACCCGCACGGACGACCGCGCGCTGGAACTCATCCGGCATGACGCGGCGCATGTGATGGCCGAAGCGGTTCAGGAACTGTGGCCCGGCACGCAGGTGACGATCGGTCCGGTCATCGAGAACGGCTTCTATTACGACTTCGCCAAGAATGAGCCCTTCACGCCCGATGATCTTCCGGTCATCGAGAAGAAGATGCGCGAGATCATCCAGCGCAATGCTCCGTTCACCAAGCAGATCTGGTCGCGCGAGAAGGCAAAGGAAGTCTTTGCAGCCAAGGGCGAGCGCTACAAGGTGGAGCTGGTCGATGCGATCCCTGAAGGTCAGGATCTGAAGATCTACTATCAGGGCGATTGGTTCGACCTCTGCCGTGGTCCGCATATGGCGTCCACTGGCCAGATCGGCACGGCGTTCAAGCTGATGAAGGTGGCCGGCGCCTATTGGCGCGGCGACAGCAATAATCCGATGCTGACCCGCATCTACGGCACGGCATTTGCCGAGCAGGCCGATCTCGACAATTATCTGCATATCCTTGCAGAGGCCGAGAAGCGTGATCATCGTCGCCTTGGCCGCGAAATGGACCTGTTCCATTTCCAGGAAGAAGGCCCAGGCGTCGTCTTCTGGCACGGCAAGGGCTGGCGCATGTTCCAGACGCTCGTGTCCTATATGCGCCGGCGGCTGCAGGGCGACTATCAGGAAGTCAACGCACCGCAGGTGCTCGACAAGTCGCTCTGGGAAACCTCCGGTCACTGGGGCTGGTATCGCGACAACATGTTCAAGGTCACGGTTGCCGGCGACGATACGGATGACGATCGTGTCTTCGCGCTGAAGCCGATGAACTGCCCCGGCCATATCCAGATCTTCAAGCATGGCTTGAAGTCTTATCGCGAACTGCCGATCCGGCTTGCGGAATTCGGCAATGTGCATCGTTATGAACCCTCGGGCGCATTGCATGGCCTGATGCGCGTGCGCGGCTTCACGCAGGACGACGCCCACATCTTCTGCACCGACGAGCAGATGGCCGCCGAGTGCCTGAAGATCAATGACCTTATCCTGTCGGTCTATGAGGATTTCGGCTTCAAGGAAATCGTCGTCAAGCTGTCGACCCGTCCGGAAAAGCGAGTCGGTTCCGACGCGCTCTGGGACCGCGCCGAAAGCGTGATGATGGATGTGTTGAAGACCATCGAGGCGCAGTCGGAAGGCCGCATCAAGACCGGCATTCTGCCGGGCGAGGGTGCGTTCTACGGTCCGAAGTTCGAATATACGCTGAAGGATGCGATCGGCCGCGAATGGCAGTGCGGCACCACGCAGGTCGACTTCAACCTGCCAGAACGCTTCGGTGCCTTCTACATCGATCAGCATTCGGAAAAGACCCAGCCGGTCATGATCATCGCGCCATCTGCGGCTCGATGGAACGTTTCCTTGGCATTCTGATCGAGAACTTCGCCGGTCACATGCCGCTTTGGGTTTCGCCGCTTCAGGTCGTCGTGGCGACGATCACTTCGGAGGCGGATGCCTATGGCGAAGAAGTTGCCGAAGCGCTGCGCGACGCCGGCCTCGATGTGGAGACCGATTTCCGCAACGAGAAGATCAACTACAAGGTCCGCGAACATTCGGTGACGAAGGTTCCCGTGATCATCGTCTGCGGCAAGAAGGAAGCCGAAGAGCGCTCGGTCAACATCCGCCGTCTCGGCAGCCAGGTTCAGACGGCGATGTCGCTTGATGAGGCCATCGCATCGCTTACTCTCGAGGCCACGGCGCCGGATATTCTGCGCAAGCGGGAAGCACGGCGCGCCAAGGCCGCTGCTTAACGGCAAAATGATACCTGACGGCACTTTAAGGGTGCCGTCAGACAACTGACATAAATCTTTCATATAGTTTATAAATCAAAGCGTTGCTGCGGCCGCTGTATATCGCGCAGCTGAACGATAGGAGCGGGGCAGCCCGTCGCGCATTTGGATTTCAAAGAATTATCCTACGCCAATGAACGGGACCCGCGTATCAAGCGCTGGTTCATCCGCTCCATCGAAGGCCTATCCGGCCGCGATCGTTATGCTCGACTTTATGATATCTGGCGTAGCGATATCGTCGGCAAGAGCGAGCGCGTCTTCGGTAAGATGCTCGATCTCATCGACGTGCGCCTGCTTGCCAAGGGCGAATGGCCTCCGGTCCAGATTCCCGACGCGCCGATCGTCATCGTCGCCAATCATCCCTTTGGCATCGGCGACGGGATCGCCGTCCTGGCGCTTGCCGAGCAGCTCGGCCGTCCGTTCAAGGTCCTGATCAACAACGAGTTGTTGAAGGTGCCGGAGATGCATGATTATTCGCTGCCCGTTTCCTTCGAGGAAACCAAGGAAGCGATGGCGATCAACATGAAGACGCGTCATGAAGCCGTTCGTCTGCTCAAGGAAGGCACGACGATCATCATCTTTCCCGCTGGCGGCGTCGCCACTGCGAAGAAGGGTTTTGGCCGCGCCGAAGACCTGCCGTGGAAGATATTTCCGGCAAAGCTGATCCAGGCGGCGCGCGCTAGCGTCATACCGGTCTATTTCGAAGGGCAAAACGGCCGGCTGTTTCATCTGGCGAGCCGCCTTTCGATGACGCTGCGCCTCTCATTGTTGATCCGCGAATTCCGGCGTCTGTCAGGAAGCACGATCACAGCGCATGTCGGTGCCCTGATGAGCTGGGAAGCGCTGAGCGAAGGAAGCGACCGCAAGGATATGCTCTCGAAGCTATACGGTGCCGTATTTTCGATGGCGCCGCCAAGAAGGATGCTGCGGCGAAAGGCTGTCTGAGGGGCGAGATACTTCTGCCTGCTTTTGAGCTTCGATGGCGTAAAAGCAGCACTCAAGGCCTCAATCCATGCTTTCGCCTTCGTCGCCTCCGGCGGGTACCAGTTGTTCATATGTCGGCAATGGTTGTTGGGTGGAGGTCGCCGGTTGCGTCTGGGGGCTTTGGGTCTGACGCATCTGCGGCATCTGGATCGGGAGCTGCTGGGCCGGTTGCTGGTCGTCGACTTCCTGCGGCTGCTGTTCCTTCATCAGCACTTCCACATCGGTGTTGGTACCCGCAACGACGGTAAAGTCCCGCTGGTAGATCTTGTCCTTGTTGCGCGCCACCGCTGTGTAGCGGCCCTCGGCGAGCACCATGGTCGGGAAGGCGCTCAGGCTTTCCCCGACGATATCGCCGGCAGAGGTCAGAATCGACCAGGCAGTATCGGCAATCGCTTCGCCGCCGGCGTCAGACACCAGCTTGAGCGTGATCTTTGCCGCCCGGTGCTGGATGGTCGCCTCCGTCACTTTGCCGGCTTCGACCTGAATATCGGCGCGGATGACTGCGTTGACGCTGCCATACTCCGAAACGATGTGGTAGGTGCCCGCGCTCAGACCCACCAGCGTGTTCGGCTTGACATCGGCCATGACAAGGCCGCGTTCGCCATCTTCCTTGGCCTCGCTGGAATAGATCGAGAAACTCAATTCTTTCGGCGGAATGCGGACATCCGATCCGGAAACGGCGTTCAGCACCATGCCGCCGGCGTCGAGAACCATGGTTTGCTTCTGGGTATCGCCAGTTTCCTGCACGCTCAACTTCTTGGTCACGCCAGCGCGGCCGAAGGAGACATTGACGAAATAGTCACCGGGTAGAAGATGGAAGGCGGCCGAGCCACCCTTCGAGCTTGCCACCAGCGGCAGCTTGCCGTCGGCGCCGGCAATCGGGCTGAAGACATACCAGGACAGGCCCTGCTGTTGCGGGCCGCTCTGCGGGGTCAGCTTCGCTTCAAGCCAAACGTCACGCAATGTGCGGGAAGGCGAATTTTCGCCGCCGGGCGCTACAAATGCGTTGAGCTTCGGCATCTTCACGCTGCCATCGAGCTGCTTGAACTCCTTGAAAGCCTCCTGCGCGGATGCGGTGCTATTGAGGCTCAGCAGGACGGCAAAAGCCGCGCTCAATCGGCGAGCGGATGAAATGCCTGACATGGGTTCCGAACCGATTGACTTCCGATAAAACACACGCCACTTCAAAACCAATGCGGTGGCAAATTCAAGACCCACATCCTCGTATCTGTAAAATGAGAGCAATCACTCAATGAAAACCGACATCAAGCTGATCGATTATCTCGCCGTGCGACGATCTATCCCTGCATTTCAAATGGCAGAGCCCGGTCCGGAAAAGGCCGAGATCGAGGAGATCATCCGATTGGCCTCGCGCGTGCCGGATCACGGCAAGATCGCCCCTTGGCGCTTCATCGTCTATCGCGGCGAGGAGCGTGCGCGCATCGGCGAAGAGCTGCTGAAGCTTGCATTGGAAGCCAAGCCTGATCTGTCGGAAGAAATGATCCAGGTGGAGCGCACCCGCTTCACGCGTGCGCCGGTCGTGATTGCCGTCGTCAGCAAGGCGGCGCCGCATGTCAAGATCCCGGAATGGGAGCAATTGATGTCGGCAGGCGCGCTTTGCCTGAACCTGCTGATTTCGGCCAATGCTCATGGCTGGGTATCCAACTGGCTGACGGAATGGTTTGCCTATGACGAGCGGGCCTATCCGTTGCTCGGCGTTGCTTCGGGCGAGAAAGTCGCCGGCTTCATCCATATCGGCTCCTCGAGCTTCCCACCCGTCGAGCGTCCGCGTCCGGAATTGTCGGAAACGGTGACATGGGTCGGTGGCGGGGACGCCTGATGTTCTACACGACGGATACCAATCGTCACGGTCTGGCGCGCGACCCCTTCAAGGCCATCGTCGCGCCAAGGCCGATTGGCTGGATCGGCAGCAAGGGCAGGGACGGTTCGCTGAACCTGTCCCCCTATTCCTTCTTCAACGCGGTCAGCGACCAGCCGAAGCTGGTGATGTTTTCGTCCGCTGGACGCAAGGACAGTGTTCGTAATGTCGAGGAGACCGGCGTGTTTACGGCCAATCTCGTCAGCCGCAACATCGCTGAAAAGATGAACCAATCATCCATCGCCGTACCCTATGGCGTCAACGAGTTCGAATTGGCCGGGCTGACTGCAAGGTCGGGCGAATTGGTCGATGCGCCCTATGTCGGTGAGGCCTTTGCGGTGCTGGAATGCCGCGTCACCGAAATTCTGGAGCCGAAAGGCCTGGATGGCGAGGCTTCGGAAAACATCATGGTCATCGGCCAGGTCGTTGGCATCCATATCGATGAAACGATCATTCGCGATGGGAGGCTTGATATGGCGCTGGCAAGGCCGATCGCGCGCATGGGCTATATGGACTATAGCGAAGGCAGTGATGTCTTCGAAATGATACGCCCCAAGGCACCCTGACACATATCGCGCTCATTTTTCTTGGTTAATGAACAAGGTAAACGCCCCGTAAACCTTTGCCCGCTAAGGTTGGCAGCATGAGTTCGCGGGGCGGGAATCGCCTCGCCGATATCGAGGCGTAACGTGATCATAGAAGCATTCCTTCGCTGGGCCGAGACCGCAAAGGCAGACAACAGAGCCAGGGCAGCCAATGCCCTCGGCCGCGCCTATCTGCAATCGGACATGCCGAAGGAAGAGCGCGTGGCCGCCGAAATGGCGATGACCTACTTGCTCGATGATCCGTCACCGCGCGTACGACTGGCGCTGGCCGAAGCCGTCGCCCGCTCTTCCGATACTCCGCGCAACGTCATCTTGTCCCTTGCCGAGGATCAGCCCGAAATTGCCGGGCAGATCATCCTGTTTTCTCCGGTGTTCACCGATGCCGATCTGGTCGATCTCGCGCTACATGGCAGCGATGTGACGCGGATTTTGATCGCGTCGCGCGGGCAGGTGCCTCGGATGGCTTGTGCGGCCCTTGCGGAGATCGGCGGAGAGACCGAGATCCTTTGTCTTCTCGAGAACGATGGGGCATTGCTTTCGCAGGCTTCGCTGAAGCGTATCGCAGAGCGTCTTGGAGACTGTGCCGACATACGCGGCCTGCTTCTGTCCCGCGATAGCCTGTCATCCGACATCCGGCACCTGTTGATGCGCCGGGTCGGCGAGGCGCTATCGGAATCGAGCCTCATCCAAACGGTTATCGGCGCCGGCAGGCTGCAGCAGGTGACTCGTGAAGCCAGCGAATCGGCGACCGTTGCCATCGCCGGATCTGCGCAACACGAACAACTTCCGGACCTGGTCGAACATTTGAGGCAGAGCGGCTGGTTGACGCCTGCCTTCCTGATGCACGCACTCTGCTCCGGCAAGGTCGATTTCTTCGCCTGCGCCATCACCAATCTTTCCGGTTGCGACGAACGACGCACCCGCTCGATCATCTCCAGAGGCCGAGCCCATGCCATCCGTGCGCTTTACGAGAGCGCCGGACTATCCCGGGACATCAGCACAGTATTCGTGGAGGCGACGCTCACCTGGCGTGATGCGTCACGGGCGAATGGCGGAGCCATGCTCGAGAATGTCTCGTCTCTCCTGATGCGTAAATTCCGCCTGTCGGAGCAGCCGGCTGCGGCCACGCAGCTGCTCGACATGGTGGAGAAACTTGCGAATGCCGAGCGGCGACAGGCCGCCCGAGGCTTCGCCGCACTGGCGACCCTCGCCGCCGCGTGATATCCAGCGACAGTCTTCACCGAGGTGTATCTTGTCGCTGTCTATCGCTGTTGAATCTCCCCGCCAGGATGGCGTTATCCGCCTTCTCAACATGTCGGATGCCTATGCGGAATCGCTTTATCCGGCCGAGAGCAACCACATGCTCGACCTTGCTTCGCTGGAAAAGCCTGAGGTGACGTTCTGGGTTGCGAGAATCAACGGTGATATCGTCGGGTGTTGCGGGCTCGTGGAAGCAGGCGACGGCACCGCGGAAATCAAACGCATGTTCGTGGATCCCACTGCCAGAGGGCTTAGCGTTGCGCGCAAGCTGATGGAGACGCTCGAAGCAGCTGCGTCCGAAAAGCGACTTGAAGCCATCCGCCTGGAAACCGGCATCTATCAGCCGGAAGCGATCGCCCTCTACAAAAGGTTCGGTTATGTGGAGATTGCGGCCTTCGGCAGCTACCAGCCAGACCCGCTCAGCCTGTTCATGGAGAAGAGGCTGGCTCTGACTTAGGGACGCGATCAGCGTTCGGAACTGTGGGGCCGCGCAATTGCAGCTCCGGCTCTTGCGCATGCTGCTCTTCCGTCAATTCCGCTTCGCGAATCCATTCGCGCCAGATGGCGACGATGATTGCCATCAAGACCGGGCCGATGAACAGACCAAGGAAGCCCATGGTCTTTACGCCGCCGACGAGACCGAAGAAGGTCGGTAGGAAGGGCAGCTTGATCGGGCCGCCGACAAGCTTCGGGCGAAGCGTCTTGTCGACGATGAAGAGCTCGACCGTGCCCCAAATAAACAAGGCAATACCCGCCCAAAGCGAGCCGCTGGCGACGAGGTAAATCGAGACAAGCGACATGGACAGCGGCGCGCCACCCGGGACGAGGGCCATCACGCCTGTGAGAACGCCGAGTGTGATCGCAGATGGTGCACCGGCGATCCAATAGGCCACACCGAGCACGATGCCTTCACCGATGGCGATCAGTGTCATGCCCATGACGGTGGAGCTGATAGTCGCCGGAACGACGCGGGAAATCCGCTCCCAGCGGTTCGGAAGGATGCGTTCGCCAAGGAGATCGACCTGGCGCACGAATGTCGAGCCATCGCGATAGATGAAGAACAGAGCGATCAGCATGAACAACAGGGTCAAGACGACATGAAACGCGTTGCCGCCTGCCGCCAGGACTGCCCTGTAGATGTTGCCGATATGCGCGCCGCTGACCAGTTGCGCCAGCTCGCCGATCGAGCCCGGGCTGCCGACATATTGCGTCCATTGTTCGCCAAGCCATGGGCCGACGACAGGCAAGGCCAGGATCCATTCCGGTGTTGGCGCGCCTTCGCGGTTGACATGAACGGCCCAGCCGAACCATTCGCGCACTTCACCGGCCATGTAGATGGCCGACAGCACGATCGGCAGGACGAGAAACGTCACGATGAAGACAAGGGCGATGGTGGCCGCGAGCGTCGTATTGCCGCCGGTGCGGCGCAGCAGCTCGCTATAAAGCGGCCAGGTGGCGAAACCGATCACCGCTGCGGCTAAAACCGGAACAAGAAAGCCGTAGAAGAAATAGGCGCCGGCAATGGCAATCAGAATTAGCAGCCAACGCGCAGCGGAGATGGATGGAATAAGCGGCATGCGCGCATGCGCACTAGACCCCAGCCAACGGTGCTCCTTCGGCTTCTGACGTTCAAATACACCCACCGGACTTACTTTGCCCCTCTTCAACTAGATCCACCCGGTTATGGGGTACGATCTAGGCTCTTTCAAGAGCAACGCCCTGAAAGCCTCTTTATTCCGATGCCGTGACAATAACACGACTGACGTAAAGATAATAACAAGGCGTCAGGAGGGGCGGCGGATCACCTTGAATGCGAAAAACTGGGTCTTTTGCATCGGATTGAAGTTGTTGTCGGCGACAAGGATCAATACATCCGTGCCGTCCTTGGCCTTGCCGAACGCAATGCCTTCGATGTTGTCAGGGGCAAGGCCGAGAGCCCGCAGATCCATGATCTGGGCCTTGCGCACCGGCACGATACGCTGATCGGTCTTCGCCAGGGAAGAGATGTTCGATACGTCGGTTGCGCCGTCCAGATCGAACATATTGATCACGATGGTATTGCCGATGCCCTGCGCGTAGCCGCGTTCGATCGCGAGCAGGTGGCGGTCGTCAAGTCCGATGATCTCGGACAGGCCGGAATCGTTCCAGCCGCTTGCGGTGGGCGGTGCCTGCGGGATTGGCGAGATCGGATAGACATATTGCGCCTTCTGCTCTCCTGCCGCGACGTCATAGCGGATGAGACGGGCAAGCGCGCCGCCGGTGAGCGTGGCGATCTGTCCATCCTGATAGAGCGCGGATTCCGTGCCGACGATCAGATCTCCACTGGAGAGAAAAGCCAGGCCTTCGAAGGCGAGATTGTCACGGATGCCAGTGCTCTTGTCGGCGGTGGGCGCGAATCCATCCGGCAATGAAAATTCGCGCATGAAGCTGCCGTCTCGGTTGGCGATGCGAACGAAGGGCGGCAACAACGCCTTGCCGTCGCCTTCACTGCTCCAATAGATGCCATCCCTGCCGAGGCGAATGGATTCCGCATCCACCTTTTTCACTGCGAAAGGCTGGCCGTCTTTATCCTGCAGCGTGACATGATCGAGAACAGCTACGCCTTTCAGGCCGTCGGCGCTGACGTCGATATCCAGGTGGTAGAAGCGGGCCGGCGCCTTTTCGGAGCGATCATCGCTGATGGAAATATAGCGGCCGGTGGCCGGATCAAATTCGATGCCCGAGAGGCCGCCCACTTCGACGCCATTTTCGGTGAAGCCTGTCGGAATATCATAGCTGCCGAGATAGGAGAGGCTGATGCCGGCGTTGCAGTCGCCAAAGGGGCAGGGCACGTCGATGGTCGTGCCGATGTCTGCAGCGTGAACGGGAAGGCCGAACAGGAAGGCGGCGGCAAGAGCCGACAAAATGGGCTTCAACATGGCGATATGGTCAATCCGAGCGGTTAAATGGCGACATTCAAGCTAATGCCGCCATCTATGCATCCGTCCATGACGCGCTCGTAACGAATATCCGACAATCCGATAAAATATCGGGGATAGTGCCGGGCAACGGCAACCCGTTGCGGTTGTCAGATATCCAGATCCTCGGCGAAAGCCGCACGCTCCTGAATAAAGCGGAAGCGGGCATCGGCCTTGGTGCCCATGAGATTGTCGACGGCATCGCGCGTGCCCTCGAAATCGACCTCGTCGATCTCGACGCGCAACAAGGTCCGCTTGGACGGATCCATCGTCGTTTCCTTGAGCTGCGCGGGAAGCATTTCGCCCAAGCCTTTGAATCGGCTGATCTCGAGCTTGCCTTTGCCCTTGAACTCCGTCTCCATCAGCTCTAAGCGATGCGCGTCGTCGCGAGCATAAATCGATTTCGACCCCTGCGTGATCTTGTAGAGCGGCGGAACGGCCAGGAAAAGATGGCCACCGCGGACCAGCTCCGGCATTTCCTGATAAAAGAATGTAATCAGCAGCGAGGCGATGTGAGCACCGTCGACGTCGGCATCGGTCATGACGACGATGCGCTGATAGCGAAGGTCTTCTTCCCGGTATTTCGAGCGCGTGCCGCAGCCCAGCGCCTGGATCAGATCGGCGATCTGCTGGTTGGCCGAAAGCTTTTCGCGGCCGGCGCTGGCGACGTTGAGGATCTTGCCGCGCAGCGGCAGGATCGCCTGGATTCATGCGATTGCGCGCCTGCTTGGCAGAGCCACCGGCCGAGTCACCCTCGACCAGGAAGAGTTCGGCGCCGGCGGCGGAGTTCTGCGAGCAGTCCGCGAGCTTGCCGGGCAGGCGCAGCTTGCGCACGGCGGTCTTGCGGTTGACTTCCTTTTCCTTGCGGCGGCGCATGCGCTCCTCAGAGCGCTCGATCACCCATTCCAACAGCTTTTCGGCTTCGGTCGGATTATCGGTAAGATAGTGGTCGAAGGGATCGCGCAGAGCGTTTTCGACGATGCGCTGCGCCTCGACGGTCGCGAGCCTATCCTTGGTCTGGCCGACGAATTCCGGTTCGCGGATAAAGATCGAGAGCATGCCGACGCCCGATATCATCACGTCTTCCGTGCTGATATTGGCGGCGCGCTTGTTCTGCGTCAGCTCGGCGTAGCTCTTCAAACCCTTGGTGAGCGCGATGCGGAACCCGGCCTCATGGGTGCCGCCTTCAGGTGTCGGGATGGTGTTGCAATAGGAATGGATCTGCGGATCGCCGCCGTACCAGGTGATTGCCCATTCCAGCGAGCCGTGACCGCTATCCTTCTCCGTCTTGCCGGCGAAGATCTCGCGGGTGACGGTGAACTCGTTGCCCATCGTTGCCTTGAGATAGTCTCTCAGGCCGCCGGGGAAATGGAAGACGGCCTTCTCAGGAACATCAGAGCCCTCCGGCGCCAGTTCCGGATCGCAGCTCCAGCGAATCTCGACGCCGCCGAACAGATAGGCCTTGGAGCGCGCCATACGGAAGACGCGGGCCGGCTCGAAGCGGGCATGATCGCCGAAGATCTGCGGATCGGGATGAAAGCGGACACGGGTGCCGCGGCGATTATGGACATCGCCCAGTTCCTCTAGGCCGCCGACCGGCACGCCGCGCGAAAAGCGCTGGCGATAGAGCTTGCGATTACGGGCAACCTCGACTTCCAGATCATCCGACAGCGCGTTGACGACGGAGACGCCAACGCCGTGCAGACCGCCCGAGGTCTCGTAAGCCTTGCCATCGAACTTGCCGCCGGCATGCAGCTTGGTCATGATCACTTCGAGCGTCGATTTGCCCGGTACCTGCGGATGGTTTTCCACCGGGATGCCGCGGCCGTTATCTGTGACGGTCAGATAGCCCTGCCGGTCGAGATAGACCTCGATGAAATTGGCATGGCCGGCGACCGCCTCATCCATGCAGTTGTCGATGACTTCGGCAAAGAGATGGTGCAGCGCCTTTTCATCCGTGCCGCCGATATACATGCCCGGACGCATGCGGACCGGCTCAAGCCCCTCAAGAACGCGGATCGAGCTTGCACCATATTCTTCGGCTGAAGATGTCGTCGGCGCCGCACGCTGCGGCGGCGTTGCCACAGGCTTTTCAATCTTCAAGGCGGGCTTTTCCGTTGCCTCCGGCTTAGGCGCGCTAGGCAGTCCGGAGAAGAGATCGTTGCTGTTATCCATAGAATTTCAAGCTGCTCAGATTTGTTCTGGTGGGGCCAGACCCCTTTTATTATCGCATTTGTGGTCGCTATTCGCAAATCACCGTGATTCTGCCAGAAACGGCACACAAGAGCGATGGCGCCCCACGACGGGGCAGATTTATAAAGAGATTTGCGTTGCCGGGTGACGAATGGCAAGCCCGGTGGCCGATCGGAGGAAGTGTCCGCATGCGAATGTCCACAGCTCATTTGCCTATCCTGGCCGCAATATCAAGCTTTCTGCTGCTTGCGGCCGCCTCCAGCGCCGATGCGGAGATGCTGAAGCCCTTCAAGGACGAACTCTTTTCCAACCAGACCGTGCTCGAGAGCCATGACAACGGCGCGTTCCAGACGATCGATTATCAGGAGATGCGGGATATCAACGGCCGTGACCAGATCCCGGAAAAGCGCGTCAAGCCGGCCTATGTCGACACCGGCGTCCGCTGGAAGGCGCAGGAAGACGAGACCCTGCAGCTCGGCGATCGCAAGATCGATGTCACGCGGATAGGGCCGGCATCGAAGCAGGCCTTCACCGTCATTTTCATCCACGGTCGTGGTGGCGACCGCCGGCTCGGCTCCAACGACTATACGTTCGGCGGCAACTTCAACCGGCTGAAAAACCTCACCTACGCAAACGGCGGCACCTACTATGCGCCGAGCGTCAAGAGCTTCGACAGCAACGGCGTCGCCGATATCGCGGCGCTGATCCGCCATTCCTCCGAGCAATCCGGCGGCAAACCCGTCATTCTGACCTGCGCCTCGATGGGCAGCTTCATCTGCTGGGGCATCACCCGCGATGCTGAAAGCGTCAAGCGCCTGAAAGGGATGGCAATTCTGAGCGGCGTCACCGATCCGGATTTTACGAAGAGTGCCTTCTACAAGGCCAAGCTGCCGCTTTGGTTTACGCATGGCAGCAAGGACCCGGTCTATGCGGCAACCGACCAGCAAGCCCTGTTCGAAAAGCTCTACAAGGCGCATTACCCGACGCGGTTCACGCTTTTCGAAACCGGAAATCATGGAACGCCAGTGCGGATGACCGATTGGCGCAGGGTGCTCAACTGGATCGCTGATCCACAAGCCTCCTGAAACATATCAGCCAATTCGACTTATTTTCCGGATAAGCATCTTTCAAACGATTTGAACCGGTTTCGACCCCTTTCCATAACTTTCCTTTCCCCCACAGTTTTGTTAGTCCGGCAGATGGATCAAGGGGGAGAAGTTCGGAATGACGAAGACTGTACGGCCGCTTCTGGCCGGAAACTGGAAGATGAACGGCACGCGGGCGAGCCTGGATCAGATCAAGGCGATCGCGGACGGCGTCAAGACGCCGCTATCGGAGAAAATCGATACGCTGCTTTGCCCTCCGGCCACCTTGCTCTATGTCGCGACGGCGCTCTGCGACGACAGCCCGCTGGCGATAGGCGCCCAGGATTGCCACCAGCAGGTCAGCGGCGCACATACCGGCGATATCTCGGCCGAGATGGTTGCGGATTGCTTCGGCACCCATGTGATCGTCGGCCATTCGGAGCGTCGCCGGAACCACGCGGAAAGCGACATGCTGGTGCGTGCCAAGGCGCATGCAGCCCATGAAGCGGGCTTGACGGCCATCATCTGCCTTGGCGAAACCGCCTATGAGCGCAACAGCGGCCAGACCCTGGATGTGCTGAAGCGCGAACTGGCCGGCTCCGTTCCGGACGACTCGACGGCAGAATCGACCGTCATCGCCTACGAGCCTGTATGGGCGATCGGCACCGGTCAGGTTCCGACCCGCGAAAATGTCGAGGAGGCCCATGGCTTCATCCGTTCCGAGCTTGTCGAGCGCTTCGGCAAGCAAGGCGCGAAAATGAGAATCCTCTACGGCGGATCGGTCAGCGGCGCCAATGCTCGCGATCTTCTTGATATTCCCAACGTCAATGGTTTGCTTGTTGGAGGTCAGAGCTTGAAAGCGGTCGATTTCCTCGCCATTTACGCTGCATTCGAACGGCAGTTTGCCTGAAGTACCCGCTTGTCCGGAATTCCGGCCTCAAAAGGGCTTGGAATAGGCGAGAGCCTCATGTAAAGAGCCGCGAGCTTTTCTTTTTGATGCCCGCATGCGGGCAGGACTGGACCTATGCAAACCGTACTGCTTGTCATCTATCTCATGATCGTTGTCGCCCTCATCGGCGTGGTGCTGATTCAGCGCTCCGAAGGCGGTGGCCTCGGCATCGGTGGCGGATCGGGCTTCATGTCCGCGCGTGGTACGGCCAATGCGCTGACGCGCACCACGGCCATCCTGGCGGCGCTGTTCTTCGTACTGGCGCTTGGCATGAATGTTCTGTCGCGCTTCGAATCACGCCCGACCGACATTCTGAACCGTATCCCGAGCACGGCGGGCCAGGGTAACGGCATTCTCGACTCGCTCGGCGGCCAGAAGGGTGCTGCTCCGGCTACGACTCAGCCGAAGCCAGCCGACAATAGCGGCGTTCCGAACAGCGGTGCCGTCGCTCCGCAGTCGCAGGCGACGCCGCCCGCAACGACGAACCAGCCGGCAGCTGCAACGGCCACGCAGCCGGCTCCGGCCGCTACCGGTCAGCAGACCGCGCCGGCGGCTACGACACCTGCGCCAGCCCAGAGCGGCGGCGAAGTCCCGACCGGCAAGTAAGCCAGGTCGGCCAAGATCATCCCCGGCAGGTCCTTGGATCTGCCGGTTTTGTTTTGTCGATATTCCGTCTTCTGTGTCCAAAATTCCGGAAACGAATTTTAGGGCTAGCGGAATCATTTGTTAAAAGGTATCCGGTGACTCCCATGGCGCGATATGTATTCATCACAGGCGGCGTGGTTTCTTCCCTCGGAAAAGGAATTGCGGCTGCGGCTCTCGGAGCGTTGTTGCAGGCTCGTGGTTATCGAGTTCGCCTGCGCAAACTCGACCCCTATCTGAACGTGGATCCGGGCACGATGAGCCCGACCCAGCACGGCGAGGTCTTCGTGACCGACGACGGTGCGGAAACCGACCTCGACCTTGGCCATTACGAGCGCTTTACCGGCCGCTCGGCCACCAAGACCGACAACATCACCACCGGTCGCATCTACAAGAACATCATCGACAAGGAACGCCGCGGCGACTATCTGGGCGCCACCGTTCAGGTCATTCCGCATGTGACCAACGAGATCAAGGATTTCGTCATCGAAGGCAATGACGAGTATGATTTCGTCATCTGCGAGATCGGCGGCACCGTTGGCGATATCGAAGCCATGCCGTTCATGGAAGCGATCCGCCAGCTCGGCAACGATTTGCCGCGCGGCACAGCGATCTACGTCCACCTGACGCTGATGCCTTATATTCCGGCCGCCGGCGAGCTGAAGACCAAGCCGACGCAGCATTCCGTCAAGGAACTGCAGGCACTCGGCATTCATCCCGATATCCTGCTCGTGCGAGCGGATCGCGAGATCCCGGAAGCCGAGCGTCGTAAGCTCTCGCTGTTCTGCAACGTCCGCCAGTCGGCTGTCATCCAGGCGCTCGACGTCGCAAACATCTATGACGTGCCGATGGCCTACCACAAGGAAGGCCTCGACAACGAAGTTCTGGCCGCCTTCGGCATCGAGCCGGCGCCGAAGCCGCGTCTCGATCAGTGGGAAGAAGTCTGCAATCGCATCCGTACGCCGGAAGGCGAGGTGACCATTGCCATCGTCGGCAAGTACACCGGCCTCAAGGACGCCTATAAGTCGCTGATCGAAGCGCTGCATCACGGCGGCATCGCCAACCGCGTCAAGGTCAATCTCGAATGGATCGAATCCGAGGTCTTCGAAAAGGAAGATCCGGCGCCCTATCTCGAGAAGGTTCACGGCATTCTCGTGCCCGGCGGCTTTGGCGAGCGCGGCTCGGAAGGCAAGATCCTTGCGGCCCGTTTCGCACGCGAACGCAAGGTGCCGTATTTCGGCATCTGCTTCGGCATGCAGATGGCTGTCATCGAAGCAGCCCGCAATCTGGCCGGTGTCGAACATGCCTCGTCGACGGAATTCGGACCGACCAAGGAGTCTGTCGTCGGCCTGATGACAGAATGGCTGAAGGGCAACGAGCTGCAGAAGCGCACCGCAGCCGGCGACCTCGGCGGCACCATGCGCCTCGGCGCCTACAAGGCGGCTCTCAAGAAGGGCACGAAGATTTCGGAGATCTATGGCTCGACCGATATCTCCGAGCGCCATCGTCACCGCTACGAAGTCAATGTCGACTACAAGGACAAGCTCGAAGACTGCGGTCTTGTCTTCTCCGGCATGTCACCGGACGGTATCCTGCCGGAGACGGTCGAATATCCGGATCATCCCTGGTTTATCGGCGTCCAGTATCACCCGGAACTCAAGTCCCGGCCGCTGGAACCGCATCCGCTGTTCTCGAGCTTCATCGAAGCTGCGACGGAACAGAGCCGGCTGGTCTGAGGATCGCAAATCGCTTGCGGTAGTCGCTCGGGCTGACCGCAAGCTTTTCCCTGAAATGATGGCGCATGGTGGCGAGCGATCCGAATCCGCTCGCCACAGCCACATCGTCAAGTGAAATAGCCGCCTGCTTCTCAAGCAGATCGCGAGCGCGTTTCAATCTCTCGGTCAGCAGCCATTCACCGGGCGACAGGCCGGTGGTCGCTTCGAAGCGACGCTGAAAGGTTCGCGTGCTCATGCCGGCTCGCTCTGCAAGCGCTGATATGGGCAGTTCTTCCTGCAGGCGTTCGCGCATCCATTCCAGCAGCGGCCCCAGCCGCGCACCTTCGCGCTGCTTCAGCACCGGAGCTTCGATATATTGCGCCTGGCCGCCTTCGCGATGTGGGGGCACCACCAGCCGGCGCGCGACGCTGTTGGCGACATCGGGTCCGAAATCCCCGCGTACGACATGCAGACAGAGATCGATGGCGGCTGCACTGCCGGCTGCGGTCAGCACACTGTTCTCATCGACATAGAGCACATCGGCATCGACAGTGATGTCAGGATAGCGTTCGGCGATCGAATCGACATAGCGCCAGTGTGTCGTGGCCTTGCGTCCGGCGAGAAGTCCCGACGCGGCAAGGACCGCGACGCCCGAGCAGAGCGACATGACACGGGCTCCCCGGCGGCTGGCCGCTTGCAACTCAGCAACAAGCGGGGCAGGGACAACCGTCCCGATCCCGCGCCAGCCCGGCACGATAATCAGGTCGGCCTCCGCCAGAACATCAAGTCCCCGATCGACCTGCACCGTGAGCCCGCCCGCAGCCCGCAAGGGGCCATCCTCGATGGCGCAGGCGGAAAAGCGATACCAGTCATCCCCCATCTCCGGTCGTGGCAAACCGAAGATTTCATAGGCGACGCCGAATTCGAAGGTGCAGAGCCCGTCATAGACAAGGGTAACGACATGTGGTCCGCGAAGATTTAGGAGATCAGAGTTTGGCATGATTTTGACGCTATATGGCATTTCGGCCAATTTCAACTGCCCGATGACTCAGGCATGAATGCAGCGAACCAAAGAAGGAGCGTTCATGTCCCTAGTCAGTGAAATCCCCGCCGCAGATCCGCAGCTCGTTGCCGAACATTATGCCCGCAGGCTCGCCTTCGAGACCGATTGCTCCGATGTGCAGCAAGCCATGACATCAGGCAACGCCGATTTCGTTCTAATCGACGTTCGCGGACCGGCCTTGTTTCAGGAACAGCATATTCCCGGCGCGATCAATCTGCCGCATGGCAAGATGACGGCGCGAAAGATGGCGGAATGGCCTGAGGATACACTGTTCGTGGTCTATTGCGCCGGGCCGCATTGCAATGGAACCGACAGGGCCGCCTTCCGCCTTGGCACGCTCGGCAAACGCGTGAAGGTGATGATCGGCGGCATTACCGGCTGGGCAGACGAGGGCCATCCCTTCGAAAGAGGATGATTGAGCAATGATGCAAGCCCGGCTTATGTCGGGCTTGCCCAATTTTGCAACAGCGCGAAAAACTTCGGCATCTACGTCATTTGACTGTCGCGTCCTCAGCGTTTCCGTGGCACCGTGCGAGTAAGCATAACGGGAACAAAAGTATGATCCTCAATCCATTTGACGATGGCGCCGAGCGGCCGAAAGCCAAGATCGCCCTCACTTTTGCACTTTTGATCATTTTCAACATTGTTGCCTGGGTCTGGGCGTGGGTCGCTTTTTCGGACAGGCCGTCGCTGCTTGGCATTGCATTTCTGGCCTATATGTTCGGCCTTCGCCATGCCTTCGACGCCGACCATATCGCCGCCATCGACAATGTCGTGCGCAAGCTCATCCAGGAAAAGAAGCAGCCCTATGCGGTCGGCTTCTTCTTCTCGCTAGGTCACTCCTCGATCGTGGTGATCGCCTCCATTCTGATTGCTGCAACGGCGGCCGCAATGCAGAGCCAGCTCGATTCGTTTCACGATGTCGGCGGCGTCATCGGCACCACCGTGTCGGCGGTCTTCCTGCTCCTGATCGGCATTGCCAACCTCTTCGTGCTAAAGGGCGTCTGGTCGGCCTTCAAGCGGGCGCGGAGAGGCGAGAGAATCGCCGATGAGGATCTGGATACGCTGCTTGCCGGTGGCGGCCTCCTGGCGCGCATCTTCCGGCCGATGTTCAAGGTCGTCACGCGCTCCTGGCACATGTATCCGATCGGCTTCCTCTTCGGCCTCGGCTTCGATACCGCAACCGAGATCGGGCTTCTCGGTATTTCCGCGGCGCAGGCTGCGCAGGGCATGTCCTTCTGGACGATCCTGATTTTCCCGGCGCTCTTCACCGCCGGCATGTCGCTGATGGATACGCTCGACAGCACACTGATGACCGGCGCCTATGGCTGGGCCTTCGTCAAGCCGATCCGCAAGCTCTGGTACAATCTGACGATCACCGCCGCTTCCGTCGTCGTCGCCATCTTCATCGGCGGCATAGAGGCGCTCGGGCTTATTTCGGACAAGCTCGGTCTCGAAGGCGGCTTCTGGCGCTTCATCGGCGAACTCAACGACAATCTCGCCAATTTCGGCTTCGCTGTCGTCGGTATTTTCCTGTTGAGCTGGCTGATTTCAACGGTGCTTTACAAGGCGCGGGGCTACGACAACTTGCAGATCAACCATCCCTGACGCATCATCACCGCCAAGTATCTGGAATGCCGTGACTGGACATCCTCGTCTTCGGCCCCAGTTATAGGTGATGAGGGCCAAAATGATGATTCAAATGAGTAATTTTCTCGGCGCGGCGCTGACGACGGGCCTTCTGTGCCTCGTCGGCGCCGGCACGGCTTCTGCCGAATCCGCCGGGAACTGCTCGCTTCAACCGACTGTCAGCACCGAACGCCAGACGTTGAATTGCCAGCCGGGGTTAAGCATCACCATCGAGCGCGGCGCACATTACCGGCTTGTGGACCGCAATCATGATGGACAGGTGGATGCGCTGGTGCTCAGCGGCAAGGCGGCCTTGGTTGATGTCGACAGCAGTCGCGTCAAAGGCGGATTCGAGGTGGTGACGCCGCAGGCAATCGCCGCCGTTCGTGGCACGCGGTGGGCGGTCGATGTGAAGGCCGGCAAGACATCCGTACTCGTCCTGCGCGGCCGTGTCGCGGTCAACAAAGTATCAACCGGGCAGGGCGTCACGCTCGGCCAGGGACAGGGCATCGATGCCGACAAGGGCCGCTCGCCGTTGCGTGTCATACCCTGGGCACCGCAGCGCATCAGCGCATTGATGACCCGTCTCGGCCAGTGAGACCCTGAGCCGATGCGCAGACCGCCGCTGCAGACGCTGATAGCGCTTGTCCTGACTGCTGTCTGGGGCCTTGGCCTCGGCATTATGAATCTGCATGGCGATATCCCGTTTGTCGATGGCGCCGAGGCGACCCTGACGAATCTGAGAGATACGATCGGCGGCAGCCGCCAACCTCCCGACATCGTCACCATCGTCGCCATTGACGATGAGACCTCGCGTGTGGCCGGACATTACCCGCTGCCCCGCGCCACGCTTGCCAAGGTGGTCGACGCCATCGCGGCACTGGGACCAAAGGCTATCGCGCTCGATATGCTCCTGGTCGACCCCGGTGACGAGGCCGGCGATGCGGCGCTGGAGCAATCGCTGAAGCGGACGAATGCCGTGCTGGCCGCCGCCGGCATTTTTCCCGAAAGCCGCCAGCGCGTTACCGATGACAGCAAGGAGCCTCTCGCCCGCGTGCCGAGCGCACTGCAATTTCTGGAGCCACAGGAGAGATTCGCGGGTGCCGCGAGCACCGGCGTCGTCAACGTACAGACCGACAAGACGGGAACGCCGCGATTCGTGCCGATGCTCTTTCGCAGCGGCGAACGCATCGAGCCATCGTTTTCAATGCGTGTCGTTTCAGCGGCCACTGGCGAACAGCCGGTCGTCATCTCGGACCGCATCAAGATCGGTGGCCACTCCGTCTACACCGATACCGGCTATCTGATGCCGCTTTCGTTTTATGGACCGCGCGGCACGATCCGCACCCTCAGCGCCAGTGCTGCGCTCAGCGGTCAACTGCCGGAAGCGGCAATCAGGGATCATATCGTCGTCATCGGTGCGACAGTGACCGGCGGCGGCGATGTCTTTCCGACGCCTTTCGATCCGGTATTGCCTGGTGTCGAAGTCATATCCACCTCGATCACACATCTGATCGCAAGAGACGGGCTCATCCGGGACCACGGCATCCGCTATATCGATCTCTATTTCGCTGTGGGCATGCCCCTCATCATCGTCGGCCTGCTTGCCTGGCGGCGCAACACCATCGGCTTGATCATGGCGCTTTGCGCCATCCTCGCCTGGCTGGGGATCAATATCAGTGCTTTCAAACACGGCTTCTGGCTAAGCGCTGCCCTGCCGATCGCGGCGACTGTACCTCCAGCACTGCTCTTCGGTGCGGCTCAGATCTGGCTCGGCCGCAGGCAGGCCGGGCGCCTCGCGGCGCAGAGCGAGCGGCTGCAGCGCATACAGGCACCGGGCCTGGCCGAACATCTGGCCCGCGACCCCGCCTTCCTTGCAGAACCCGTGCATCAGGAAGCGGCTGTGGTGTTTATCGATATCAATGGCTTTACCGGTCTCAGTGAAGCGATCGGCCCGACGGCCGTGCGGGAATTGTTGAACGGCTTCTTCCATCTTGTCGACGAGGAGGTGACGGCCAGCGGCGGCGCTATCACCAGCTTCATGGGTGACGGCGCGATGATCCTCTTTGGCCTGCCGCAACCGAAGCGAACCGATCCGGCCAATGCGGCGCGCTGCTGCATTCATCTCGCCGGTCGGATGAGAGGCTGGCTCGCAACGCTGCCCGAGGGGACGGCCTCCCGCATCGGCTTCAAGATCGGCGCGCATTTCGGCACCATCGTTGCCTCCAGGCTCGGCGATGGCGGGAGGCAGCAGATCACCGCGACGGGCGACACCGTCAATGTGGCAAGCCGCCTGATGGAAGTGGCTGCCAGCAACGGCGCGGAGATCGCCATCAGCGACGACCTCCTGCTTTCCGCCGGTAGCGATAGTGCTCCCTACATCGAAGGCAGGCTCGACGGCCCGATCGACACGAGCTTGCGCGGCCGCGCCGGGTCGCTGACCGTGTGGCTCTGGCACAGCCGGGTGTGATTGCAAACGATCTCGCCATTTCTGGCTTCAGCCGCGCCACATCGGGATAATGGATATCACCAGCAGGCAAGCGAGCGAGACATTGAGGACGCGCCATTGCCACGGCGCATTCAGTAGGCGGGCGAGCAACTGCCCCAGAGCACACCACAATGCCAGAGAGATGGCTGCCATCAGACAGAAGGTGGAGGCTAGCAGCATCGCGAGCATCAGCGGGCCACTTGCCAGCATGGCAAAGGAGGCGGCGGCACCCATCGTCATCGCCCAGCCCTTGGGATTGTGCCACAGCATCCAGATGCCAGCGACAAAGCCTGTCGGCTTCGCCATCTGATCGGCGTTATGCGGTTGACCGCTCTTGCCGATCCGTATCGCCAGCCAGACCAGATAGAGCGAGCCAAGCGTCTTCATGGCGATCTGCAATATCGGGAAAGCCAACAAGACACCGCCAAGTCCGGCGGCGGCCGCGCCGGCCATGGAGCCGAGGCCGAAGGCGAAACCTGCCATGACGGGGATCGACCGACGAAAACCGAAATGGGCGCCGGAAGCGGTCGCAAGCGTTGTCGCGCCGCCCGGCGTGATGGTCGAGACGAGCGCGAACAGAATCAGCGGCAACAGGGATTCAATGGTCATTTCGGCCTTTCTCCAATTCTGGAGAAGGGATAGGCACGCAACGCCCATCAATAAATCGAATATTGAAGGACATGAGCATTAGCATTTATAATGGATGGATGACCCGAAACTTCGATATCGCACTGATCAGAACTTTCCTCGCTGTTACCGATCAAGGCAGCATGACCGTTGCGGCCAATATGCTGCACATGACGCAAGGTGCCGTCAGTCAGCAGATCAAGAGGCTGGAGGAGATGCTGGGATCCACCTTGTTCGAGCGGGACAAGCGCGGCTTGCGGCTGACGGACGCCGGCGAGCGGCTGCTCGGAAATGCCCGCCGATTGCTGATGCTGAACGACGACATCTGGGCCGACATGACCGAGCGGACAGTTCAGGGAAGTGTGCGGCTCGGCGTTCCCTATGATCTGGTGGGCGCAACGCTGGCGCCGGTGCTGAAATCCTATGCCGAGCGCTATCCACAGGTGGAGATTTCTCTGGTTTGCGCCTCATCGCCGGAGCTGCTGGAGGAGTTGGAGAAGGGCGCTATCGACCTCTGCGTGGTCGAAGAGCCGTTCGGTTCCTCACAAGGCGAGTGTCTGGCTGTCGCGCGGCTGGTCTGGGTGGGGGCGAAAGGCGGAAACGCCTATCGCAAGATGCCGCTACCGATCTCGATGGTGGCCGATACCTGTGCTTTCCGCTCGTCCGTATTTGCGGCATTGAGCAGTGGTGGTCGGCGCTGGCGCACCGTGTTCGAGAACGGCAATATCGAGGCGACCACCGCGACCGTGCGTACTGATCTGGCGGTTACCGCCTGGCTGGCGTCTACTGTCCCTGCCGATCTCGATATTCTCTCGAGTGAAGAAGGGTTGCCGGAGCTGCCGGTTTTCGCGATCAATCTGCATTTGCCCAAGGGGAATGCCATACCGCCGGCGCAGGAGCTCGCCCGCCATATCCGCGAGGGATTGGTGCGGCCGCGCCAATCCGCGGCCGCCTGAGCATCGATTACCCCGGATAGGGTTTATGCGGCCTTCGGCAGGGGGCCAACATAGCGCGACTGCGGGCGGATGAGACGCCCGTCAAGCGTCTGTTCACGCGCATGGGCAATCCAGCCAACCGTACGTCCGATCGCAAAGACGCCGGTGAAGGAGTTTCGCGGAAAGCCAAGGGCGTCGAGCAGCAGGGCCGTGTAGTATTCAACATTGACGTCCAACGGGCGATCAGGCTTGCGCTCCTTGAGGAGAGCGAGTGCTGCAGCTTCAATCGCCTCCGCCAGCGCGATACGACCGGCATCCGCCTGGCCGCTGGCGAAAATCGGCTTCAGCGCGGTTTTCAACGCATCGGCACGCGGGTCGCGGACACGATAGATACGATGGCCGAAGCCCATCAGGCGCTCACCATGATCGAGCGCATTTGACAACCATTGACGCGCGTTCTCTGGCTTGCCGACGCCATCGAGCATATCGAGGACGGGGCCAGGGGCACCACCATGCAACGGACCCTTCAGGGCACTGATCGCTGCCAGCACGGAAGAGGTCAGGCCGGCATGGGTGGAGGCAATGACACGTGACGCGAATGTCGACGCGTTCAAACCATGATCGGAAATCGTCACGAGATAGGCGTCGAGCCCTGCTGTCTGCTCTGCTGTCGGTACACGACCACTCAGCATGCGCAGGATATCGGCCGACTGGGATAATGAGGCATCCGGTTTGATCGGCGTATCGCCCTTCTGCAGCCGCAACACCGCTGGGAGGAAGACGGCTGGTGCTGCCATCAGGTTGATGGCGCTCGCGAAATCCTCGCCGTCTGCGATTCGTGCCAGCAGCGCGCGCATCGCGTCCACTGGCGGCAAAGCGAGAAGCGTTGCATCGGCGGCCGCTACATGCGCGAAGAGCGCAACGCGGGCCGCGCCAAGCTGCTTCCGGATGGAGGCGGCATCGATATGTTCGTCGAACAGGCCATCGAGCAACAGCGACGCCACATCCTCGAAGCGGCTGGTTGCCACCAGATCATCGAGCGACACGCCGCGTATGATCAGACGACCGGCAGCGCCATCGACGTCGGACAGCTTGGTTTCTGCGGCAATGACATCTTCAAGACCACTTTTCATTACGGTTCTCCTTTGACTATCCGATTAGATCGGGTCTATTTTTGTTGACGTCAATCTTGATGCAATTGATCAATATGAGGACTTATGAGCTGGCTGACGGCGGAGCAGGCGCTGACCCTGCTGGGAACGAAATCGCAGACGCTGTACGCCAATGTCAGCCGCGGCCGCATTCGCGCCAAGCCGGATCCGGCGGATACCCGGCGCAGCCTCTATTTCACCGACGACGTAAAGCGGCTGGCGACCCGCCATGCCGGCCGGCGCAAGACGGAAGCGGTTGCCGCCGAGGCCATCCAATGGGGAGACCCGGTGCTGCCCTCGGCATTGTCCACGGTTTTCAACGGACGGCTTTTCTATCGCGGTCAAGATGCCGCCAAGCTTGCCGAGAGAGCGAGCCTCGAAGATGTCGCGCTATTGCTTTGGGACATGAAACGGCCGCTGTATCTGGAGGAAGGGGAGATGCGGCGAAAGCTTCCTTCCTTGAATGCTGCATTTTGCGCGCTTGCCGAGCGTACGACAAATGATCTGCCGTCACTCGGGCGTTCGCTTCCGGCCCTGCAAGGTGAGGCGGAAAGCGTGCTCGCAACCGTTGCAGATGCTCTGGCACCGGGATCTGCCGACAAACCACTGCATCAGCGTCTCGCCGTGGCCTGGGGTCGCCCGGATGCCGGTGACCTGATACGGCGCTGTCTGGTGCTGCTCGCGGACCATGAGCTGAACGCCTCGACATTCACCGCACGAATCACGGCTTCCGCCGGCGCGACCTTATCCGCCGCAGCCTTGTCCGGTCTTTCCACGCTGACCGGCCCGCTGCATGGCGGCGCGTGGCAAAGCGTGCGTTCCTTGATTGCCCGCGCCGCCACGATTGGCGCGGAGGAGGCGGTCCGCAGCTATCTCGCGGAAGGAAGGCCTTTACCTGCCTTCGGCCACCAGCTCTATCCTGATGTCGATATTCGTGCCGAGGCATTGCTGCGTTGCTTAACGCTGCCTCCACTGTTCGCAGAGGTTCGCGATGTCGGCGAACAGCTTGTCGGCGAACGCGTCAATGTTGACTTTGCGGTGACCGCGATGACGCATGCCTTTCACCTGCCTGAAGATGCGCCCTTGATCATCTTCGCGCTGGCGCGGACGGTAGGCTGGCTGGCTCATGCCATGGAACAAGCGACCAGCGGCCGCCTCATCCGGCCGCGAGCGCGCTATGTCGGGCCGCCGGTGCAGTGATCTTGCCCGCGCAAAAATCCAAGCATGCGGCTAAATCACCGAAAGGTGACATACCGCCTCGATATTGTGGCCATCGGGATCGAGGATGAAGGCGCCATAATAGTCGGGGTGGTAATGCGGACGAAGACCGGGCGGCCCGTTGTCGATGCCGCCTGCGGCAAGAGCTGCTTGGTGGAACCGGTCAACCGCCTCCCGGTTTTTCGCGACAAAGGCGATATGGGTGCCTGTCTGTGGGCCAGTGCGCTGGCCGATCCAAAAGAATGCCTTTGGCCTGATGCCGTAACCCGCGAAGGTTTCGCCTTCCGCATAGAGGTGTTCAATGCCGAGAATATGCAGAACCGCATCGTAAAAGATCCTCGATTTCTCGATATCCCGAACACCTATGGTCACATGATCCAGCATATTATCCTTCAATGCGTTGTCTGGGTTTCGTTTAACGCCGGCTGACGGCGCTGCTATCCGTGAACTCAGCCCATCCGATAACCAGCTTGCGATTGGCGATCAGCCATATTGTTGCCGCGGCGACCAGAATGACGACGATATTGGCTGCGATGAAGAGGACGGGCGCCAGTTTCACCATAGGACCGGTATCGCCGCGCTCGATCAGCCGCATCGGAGCCGTCGCCAGCGCCGTGGCACCGAAGGTGAAGGCCCAATAGCCCGGGCTGAAGGAATCTTTCATGAGCCACGGCAGAAGGCGAAGCAGGATCAGAGCCTGCAGCAGGCCGTAACCGATCATGGCGTGCACGAGCGTATCGGCCGGCCCTTGCATCACGCTCATATAGGCGAGGGCACCGACGGTTGGCGGCGCCAATTGAATGCCGAGCGTCGGCCGCAGCGGCGGAGGAAGCGCCGGTCCGGTCAAGAGACGATGCAACAGAGCCGATTCGATCGCGAGCCAGCTGAAGAAGCCGGCGCCAAAGAAAAGTTGCGCCCAATCGGGGAATCCGAGAGCTGCGCTGACAATGGCGGTAACGAAAAAGCCCGCACCACTCGGCAGGTAAAGTACGGCGGTCGTTGCTGCAATATCGCGTTCGCCATGCCAGAGGCCGCCTGTGCGCCAAACTGAAAACGCAAGCGTGAAGGCGGCGCCGACAAGAAAAATGGTTTCTGCGCCAATGCGTGAATAGGGCAATAGGCCGCCGGCTGTGAGCATTGTCGTCACGCCGAGGAGACCGATAAAGCAGCATTGGACCGGATGCGCCACTTCCTTGAGGGCTTCCTCACGAGCCATGATCCACTTCAACGAGAAAAGTACGATCAGCAGCAGCCAGACTGCGAAACTGACGAAGGTGAGTGTCTCGCCGACCATCGACGGCAGTTGCCATATGCGCGCTCCGACGCGCCAGGCATTGGCAAGCCCGGAAAGTCCCAAAACGATGCCAAAAAATGAGGCCGGAACGAGCGGCAGTTTCAGCGACGCAGACATATGACTCCTATGACGCTTGACGTTCAGCGTCTTAGATAGAGAACGATGCAAAGAATCCCGGGATCGATAATAAGCAGCTCAACGTTACATCGAAACATGATGAGCGATGAAAACTATTTTTCAGCTGGTGGACACGGATTCCAGAACTCCGATAGCTCCCGTGAAATACCGCTTTCATCAGCACGGACAAAGGGCGATTATAGTGGCAAACGGCATGCTCTTGCATGCGCCATCACAGATGCGTGAACACAGCCAATTTTCACCGCTCTCCGGCCTGCGCATGGCTCGCCCGTCATTTGTTCATTGGAAAATATTGCGAAATGTCTTTATTGAGATTCAAAACGATTAAAACCGTCCTAGGAGACTGACATATGCAAATCGGAATGATTGGCCTTGGCCGCATGGGCAACAACATGGTGCAGCGCCTGATGAAGGGCGGTCACACCGCGGTTGTTTTCGATGCACGTCCGGAAAGCATCGCAGGCCTCGAGCAGCTCGGCGCCACCGGCAGCAAGTCACTCGAGGATTTCGTATCGAAGCTCGCCAAGCCGCGTGTCGTCTGGCTGATGCTGCCGGCTGCGATCGTCGACCAGGAACTGGCATCGATCGTTCCGCTGTTGGAAGAAGGCGACATCGTCATCGACGGCGGCAACTCCTATTACCATGACGATATCCGCCGCGCCGAGGAGCTGAAGTCCAAGGGCATTCATTATGCCGATGTTGGCACCAGCGGCGGCGTTTTCGGCCTGCAGCGCGGCTATTGCCTGATGATCGGCGGCGAGAAGGAAGTCGTCGAGCATCTATCGCCGATTTTCGCGACGCTGGCGCCTGGCGTCGGCGACGTTGCCGCTTCGCCGATGCGCTCCGAAGAAGCCGCCAAGAAGAGCACCGCCGAGCAGGGCTATCTGCATTGCGGCCCGTCGGGTGCTGGGCACTTCGTCAAGATGGTTCATAACGGCATCGAATACGGCCTGATGGCTGCCTATGCCGAAGGCCTGAATGTGCTGCGCCACGCCAATGTCGGCAAGCTGGATGCCGAGAAGGATGCCGAAACGGCGCCGATCGCCCATCCGCAATATTATCAGTACGATCTCGACATCGCCGAAATCAGCGAAGTCTGGCGTCGTGGCAGCGTCATCACCTCCTGGCTGCTCGACCTCACCGCCGACGCCTTGCATGGCGACGCCGCCCTGTCGCAATATGCCGGCCGCGTTTCGGACTCGGGCGAAGGCCGCTGGACGATCTCGGCCGCAATCGACGAAGGCGTGCCGACGCCGGTGCTGAGCGCCGCCCTTTACGGCCGCTTCGCTTCGCGCGGCAACGACGATTACGCCAACAAGGTTCTCTCCGCGATGCGCGCCGGCTTCGGCGGCCATCACGAGAAGCCCGTCAAGTAATCTGCTCGCAGATTTGATGAATATGGGCCGGGAGGATCAAATCTCCCGGCTTTTCCTTGTCTGGCTCAGCCCAGCAGGTCTGGCCGCAAGAGTATGACTTGAGTCGGCGAACCCGCCTCAAGTGCCGGCGCGTGCACCGGGCGCACCACAAGGCAATCGGCGCGCGAGAAGATCTTCATCATCGAGGAATCCTGCTTCGAGAAAGGCTTGGCCAGCCAGTCGCCGTCGGCAGCCTTCGTCAACGTCGCGCGCACGTAATCCTGACGCTGATCGTTCGCTGCAAATGGGATGGCGGCCCGCGCGACGCTCTCGCGTTTTACCGGCGGCAGGGATGCGAGCTTGCGGATGAGGGGTTCCAGGAACAACACGCCGCACACAAGGCTGGAGACAGGGTTGCCGGGCAGGCCGAGAACATGGGTTTCGCCAAGACTGCCTACCATTAGCGGCTTGCCGGGCCGCATGGCGATTCGCCAGAAATCCAGCTGCATGCCGGCGGCAATCAAGGTCGCCTGCACCAGATCATGATCGCCGACCGAGGCGCCGCCTAGCGTGACGATGATATCGGCCTTTGCCACCTGAGCGCGGCCGATCGCAGCGGTGATTTCATCACTATTGTCGGGGACGATACCGAGATCGAGCACATGGGCGCCGGCGCTGCGCGCGAGTGCAGCGATACCAAAGGTGTTCGATGCAATGATCTGCGAGGGACCAGGTAGGCTGCCCGGCACCACCAGCTCGTCGCCTGTTGCAAGGATGGCGACCAGAGGCCGGCGATAAACGTCCAACGCCGGATGGTTCATGCCGGCGGCGACCGTCAGCCGCGAGAAATCCATCACTGTGCCCACAGGCAGCACGACTTCGCCCTCGATGAAATCCTGGCCGCGCGGGCGTATGTGTTGTCCTTTGCGCAGGGCATAGGTGGTGCGAATACGATCGCCTTCCAGACGTTCCGCATCCTCCTGCAGGAGCACCGAATCGACTCCGGCCGGAACCGGTGCGCCGGTAAAAATGCGGACAGTCTCGCCCTTGCCTAAAGTACCCTCGAAGGCGTGGCCTGCGGCGGACGCACCAATCAACTGAAGCTCGGAGCCGGGCGTTGCCGCATCCTCGAAACGCAGGGCATAGCCATCCATGGCCGAAGCGTCGAAGGGCGGTTGTGTCAGGCGAGCCGCCAGATCCTTGGCCAGCACCCTGCCTTCCGCCATATCGAGCGGAACACTTTCGATACGATGAAGTGGTGTAGCACTATTCAGCAGGCGCGCTTGTGCTTCGGCGACAGGTAACAGGCTCATGGCATCAGGCCCCCGGATAGCGGAAATCCCCGGATTTGCCGCCGGATTTCTCCAATAGCGTTATGCCGCCGATTTCCATACTGCGGTCGGCGGCCTTGGCCATATCGTAGATCGTCAGGCAGGCGACAGAGACCGCCGTCAGCGCCTCCATCTCGACGCCGGTGCGACCGGTAAGCTTTGCCGTCGCGGTCACGCGCAGGCCGGGCAGGGCGGTATC
This sequence comes from Rhizobium sp. P44RR-XXIV, assembly GCF_001999485.2. Lineage (NCBI taxonomy): Bacteria > Pseudomonadati > Pseudomonadota > Alphaproteobacteria > Hyphomicrobiales > Rhizobiaceae > Rhizobium > Rhizobium sp. P44RR-XXIV. The sequence goes on from NZ_MPVZ02000028.1 coordinate 781,950, forward strand.
TTCGACGATGTCGACCGCCACCTTCGTCAGCATGAGCGGATGGCATAGCGGGATGAGATTGGATGTCTGCTTGGCCGCCATGATGCCGGCGAGCCGCGCGGTGCCGATGACATCGCCCTTCTTGGCGTTGCCATCGCGAATCAGTGCCAGCGTTTCCGGCTTCATCCTGACATAGCCACCAGCCGTGGCGCTGCGCGCCGTTTCGGCCTTGTCGCCGACATCGACCATATGCGCTTCGCCTGACGCGTCGATATGGGTGAGGCCGGATTTTGCGGTGCTCATTTCACTCGGCCGCCAGAATGCCGGCTTCGCCGTTCAACAGCAACCGTGTCGCTGCCATCACGTCGTCCTTGCGCATCAGGCTTTCGCCGACGAGGAAGGTGGTGATACCGACGGCTTCAAGACGCTTGCAATCGGCATGGGTGAAAACGCCGCTTTCGCCGACCAGCAACCGTCCCTCCGGCACCATGGCCGACAAGGTTTCACTGACCGTGAGGCTGACTTCAAAGGTGCGCAGATTGCGGTTGTTGATGCCGATCAATGGCGAGGACAGCTTCAGCGCTCGCTCCATCTCTTCGGCATCGTGAACCTCGACCAGCACATCCATGCCGAGGCCAAAGGCTTCATCCTCAAGGCGTTGCGCGTCGTCGTCGGAAAGCGAGGCCATGATCAGCAGAATGCAGTCTGCGCCCCAGGCGCGGGCTTCCTGCACCTGATAGGTCTCGAACATGAAATCCTTGCGCAGCGCCGGCAGGGAGCAGGCGGCACGGGCCGATGTCAGGAATTCAGGCGCGCCCTGGAAGCTTGGCGTATCGGTCAGCACCGAGAGGCAGGCAGCACCGCCGGCCTCATACGCCTTTGCAAGCGCCGGCGGATCGAAATCGGGGCGAATAAGGCCCTTCGACGGGCTTGCCTTCTTGATTTCGGCAATCAGACCGAAAATCCCGGCATTCTTCTTTGCGAGCAGCGCCTTGTGGAAGCCGCGCGGTGCGGACTGGCCGGCCTGCATGGCCTTGAGGTCGGCAAGGGAAACCTTGGCCTTGGCGGCGGCGATTTCCTCGCGCTTGTAGGTTTCGATTTTCTGAAGGATATCGGTCATGATGTCCTGAACCTATTCTTCCTCGTTGGAGACGGCGATCAGCTTTTCCAAGGCGACAGCGGTCGCACCGCTATCAAGCGACTGGGCTGCGAGCCTCATGCCATCATGGAGCGTTTCCGCCTTGCCGGCAATGACAAGCGATGCGGCTGCATTGGCCAGCGCAATGTCGCGATAGGCATTCTTCTCGCCTCTGAGCACAGTGCGCAACGCCGCCGCATTGGCAACGCCATCGCCGCCCTTGAGGTCAGCAAGATCGGCATGCTGCAGGCCGAAATCCGATGGTGTCAGTTCGAAGGTGCGGATCTTGCCGTTTTCAAGTGCTGCAACGGAGGTGGTGCCGGTGGTCGTGATCTCGTCGAGACCTTCACCGTGTACGACCCAGACGCTTTCGGCATTCAGGTCCTTCAGCACTTCGGCGAGCGGAACGACCCATTGCGGCGCAAAGACGCCCAGCAGCTGACGACGGGCGCCAGCGGGGTTCGACAACGGCCCCAGCAGATTGAAGATCGTGCGCGTGCCGAGCTCGACGCGGGAAGGGCCGACGTGGCGCATCGACGAATGATGCAATTGCGCGAACATGAAACCGATGCCGGCCTCGCGAATGCAGCGGGCGATGACATCAGGACCGATATCAAGCTTGATGCCCAATACCGATTGCGTGTCGGCGGTGCCGGCCTTGGAACTCTGTGCGCGATTGCCGTGCTTTGCCACCGGGACGCCTGCGCCGGCAACGATGAAGGCTGCCAGCGTGGAAATATTGTAGGTGCCGAAACCGTCACCACCCGTACCGACGATGTCGATAGCATCGGCAGGCGCGTCAACCGGCAGCATCTTCGCGCGCATCGTTGTGACCGCGCCGACGATCTCGTCGACCGTCTCGCCGCGCACGCGCAGCGCCATCAGGAAGGCGCCGATCTGTGACGGTGTCGCTTCGCCCGACATCAGGATCTCGAATGCCTGGCGGGCTTCATCCCGCGTCAGCGCCTCGCGATTGGCGACCTTGGCAAGGAAAGGCTTCAATTCAGCCATTGACTATCCATCCTCCCGACCGGGCCTAGCGGGACATCGCCTGTTCGGCGAGGCTCTGGTTGACCGTGACGGCATATTTGGATTGCAGCTGGTTGACCATCTGATCGAGGATATCGTCGCCGGCGGCATTGGCGATCTGAGCGATCTGCTGATCGTCATTGCTCAATGCATCCGTCGTCGGGCTATCGTTGACATCGGTAACCTTGAGCAGGATCTGCGTCGTGTCGTCAGCGCCAACGGCGTTGGCAGCCGTATCGACCGGGCCGGAGAAGGCAGCGGCGATACCGCCACGACCCAGAACCGGATCATCGGTAGAGCGGAGGACATTGCTCTTGCTTTCGACAGCGATGCCGAGCGGTGCGGCGATATCGGCAAGCGACTTGCCCTTCTGCGCTTCCTGCTTCAGCTCGGTGGCCTTGGCGGCCAGCGCAATCTTCTGCTGCTCGGCGGTCCAATCGGCGACAGCCTTCTCGCGGACGTCGGCGAGCGCGCGATCGTGATCAGGCGTGATGCCCAATATGTCGTACCAGATATAACCATCATTGCCGACGGTCAGCGGCGCAGGATTGCCGCCCTGATCGGCCTTGAAGACCTCCGAAAGCAGCTGCTGGCGAACCGGCAGGTCCTTGATGTCGTTGCCGCTCTGGTCGAGGCCTGTCGCATCGATCGCATCGATCGTCACAAGCTTCAGCTTGAGCTGCGCTGCTGCTTCCTGCAACGAGGCGCCGGAGCCGCGCAGATCCTCGAACTTATCGTGGACGCTGGTGATTTCGGTGGCGGCGTTGCTGAGCGCGATCTGCTTGCGGATGTCTTCCTTAACGTCGTCGAAGTTCTTCGCCGTTTCATTCTTCACGTTTGTCACGCGCAGAATGACGGGGCCGAAAGAGCCATCGACGACAGGCGTCGTACCGCCATCCTTGGTGACGCTAAAGGCGGCATCGGCAATCGTCTTGTCAGGAACCTGATCCTTGGTGAAGTTGCCCAGCAGAACGTCTGCCGGCTTCTTGCCCTGATCGGAGACCAGCTGGTCGAAGGTGGTGCCTGTCTTCAGCGCATCCGAGGCTGCATTGGCAAGATCCTTGTTGGCGAAGGTCAGCTGTTCGATCGTCCGCGTCGCCGGGGTCGTGAAGCTGTCCTTGCGCTTGTCGTATTGGGCACGCAGCTCATCATCGGAAACGCTTGCCGGATCGGCCAGATCCTCGGCCTGCAGCTTCACATATGCGAACTTGCGATATTCCGGAGCACGATATCTGGACTTGACGCCATCGAACCACTTGGACAGCACATCGTCAGCCGGAGCCTTGACGGGATCAATGTTGGCGTTGGTCAGCAGCAGGTAGTCGATGCTGCGGCTCTCGTCGTGATATTGCTTGACGGCATCGACCAGCACCTTCGGTGCAACAAAGCCATTGGACACCGCTTCAACGATCTGGCTACGGACCGCGACCTTGCTGCGTTCCTTGATGTAATCGTCCGGCGTAATGCTGCTGTTGCGCAAAAGCAGCTCGAACTTCTGGCGATCGAAAGCGCCGTTCGGCGCCTTGAATGCCGGATCGTCGCCAATGAGCTTGGCGAGACGATCCTGCGAAAGGCCGAGGTTCATGTCGGCAGCAAGCTGATCGAGCGAGGCGCCTGCAACGAGCTGTGCAACCGTCTGCTGCCCGATGCCGAAGGCCCGCGCCTGTTCCGGAGTGATCTGCATGCGCAATTGCTGGCTGATTGCCTGAATCTGACGGCGATAGGCGAGGCGGAATTCATTGGTATCGATATGCTGATCGCCGACGGTCACCACGGTATTGCTGTTACCGCCTGTTATCAACGAGCGCTCGACGCCCCATACGCCGAAGGCTGCCGCCAGAAGAAGTAGCAAACCCTTGGCAACCCAAGTCTGGGCGATTTTTCTCAGCACGTCGAACATCGGAAAGCAAACCTCGTCATCATCACGTCTTCGCCCGCAGGCGAAACAATCGACGTTCCTTAGAACAATCCGAACCGGAATTGAAGAGCCAGGGGGGAAATCACCGAACTCGGCGCGAAAGTGCCGGAACCTTTGATCCGGAATGACGTTTTGTTGAACAAGAAAACACTAGGAGCTCACGATGGCAGAGACGAAATCAGCTTCCAACCAGTCTTCTTCGGCGCGCGCGCAGACCGAAACGGCGATGGAGGATCTAGCCGCACAGGTCGCTGCATTGCGCGAAGATCTGACAAGGCTGTCACAGAGTGCGGCCGCAGTCGGGCAGGGAGCAAAGTCGGTCGTCGCGGAAGAAGCCCAGGAGATCACAGAGCAGTTGCGCGAAAGAGTTCGCCAAGATCCGATCTTCATGGTCGCCGCCGCCGCAGGCATCGGCTACCTGATCGGACTTCTAAGCCGACGCTAGCTTCAACGCCGAACTCTCGAGGGTAGGAAGCAGCCCCACGCTTCCAATCCCGTTTGTGAAACTGCCGAAAAGGCGCGGACAAATCGTCCGCGCCTTTTCAATTATGCGGTGCTCTTAGCGATGAGTCCGTCCCATTTGACGTTGTGTTTTTCGGCGAGAAATGGGCGCGCGGATCGACTGCGACATCTTTGCGACACCCCTGCGACATCTTCGACCATCGCCACTTCTTGAGCGCTCGCCCTCTTGTATCGAGTGGACGCTTACTATACGTAGCAGTAATTATAAGGTTGCTTATGAATAGCAGGCTTGCTATAAAATGAACTCGACACCTACTCTCGGCTTTCTCCTTCATGACGTTGCCCGGCTTCTTAGAAAGAGGTTCGAGCAGCGCGCAAAGGATTTGGGGCTCACGCGTTCGCAGTGGCAGACGCTGGCCTATCTCGCAAACAACGAAGGTATCCATCAGGCCGGATTGGCGGAAATCCTGGAGATCGAACCGATCACCCTGGTCCGCATCCTGGACAAGCTGAGCGAACGCGGTTTCGTGGAGCGCCGGCAGCATCCCAGCGATCGACGCAGCTGGCTCCTCTACATGCGCGACGAGGCTCGGCCGCTGATGGACACGATGCGCAGCATAGGCGACCAGACCCGCAGGGAGGCGCTCGACGGAGTGCCCCAGGAGGATCACGAACGCCTCTATGAATTGCTTACCCTTATGAAATCGAACCTGCTCAACGCCTGCCGCTCGAAGGCAGTCGACAAAGAGATCCAACATGGCTGACGCATCCTCTCCGCTTCGCGTACCCGCAAACGCAAATTCCTCGGACCAAATTCAAGCTCCCACCGCCGAGGCGCCGTCTTCGAACCCGGCGCCACAGCCGGCGACGACAGTCGCCGCGGCGGCTCCAGTCACGCCTCCTGAAACGCCGCGCAAACGACGCAGCCCGACGCGGCCGATCCTGTTCGCTCTGCTGCCGGTCGCACTCGTTATCGGTGGCTATTATTACGTTACCGGCGGACAGATCATGTCCACGGACAATGCCTATATCCAGGCAGACATGGTCGGCGTTTCCACCGACGTTTCCGGCACGGTGATTTCGGTCGACGTGCACGAGAACGAAGTGGTGAAGAAAGGGCAGGTGCTTTTCCGCCTCAAGCCCGATTCGTTCCGTATCGCGCTGGAAGGCGCGCAGGCGCAGCTGGGCAACGCCAGAAACCAGATCCTGAACCTGCAGGCGAGCTACAAGCAATCCGTAGCCGAGATCGCGCAGGCGCAGGCCGACATCCCTTACTACCAGACAGAGCTTGAGCGGCAGCAGAACCTGATCAACAGCTCGGTCGCCTCGAAGGCAGCCTTTGACCAGGCCAAGCAAAATCTCACTGCTGCCCAGCAGAAGGTCACGGTTGCGCAGGCGCAGGCTGCCGCGACACTCGCGCAGTTGGGCGGCGATGGCACGGCCGATCTGCCTCCGGAACAGAACCCGCTCTACCTGCAGGCCAAGGCTGCGGTCGACAATGCACAGCGCGAGCTGGACGACACGGTGGTGCGGGCGCCCTTTGACGGCGTCACCGCCAACGTCCCCTCGCTGCAGGTCGGTGCCTATCTGACGGCGGCGCAGCAAGGCTTTTCGCTGGTATCGACCACGCATATGTGGATCAACGCCAGCCCGAAGGAAACCGAGCTGACTTATGTGCGGACCGGCCAGAAGGTCGACATCTCCGTCGATGCCTATCCGGGCGTAACCTGGAAGGGCACTGTCGCCAGTATCGCGCCGGCATCCGGCTCCAGCTTCTCGCTGCTGCCCGCACAGAACACGACCGGCAACTGGGTCAAGGTCGTGCAGCGCATCCCGATGATCATCAATATCGACGATACGCAGGGCAAGCCGCCGCTGCGCGTCGGAATGAGCGTCGTCGCTGGTGTCGACACCGGCCATGCCCGCGGCCTGCCCGATTTCATCAGCAATCTGCTGGGCCATTCCCGCGGTCAGGACCATGAGTAACGCTACCACCGCTTCGCCATCGGCGCCGATCGCCAATCGTGGCGCGATCACCGCCTGCGTGATCCTGTCCGTCATCATGCAGGCGTTGGACACCACCATCGCCAACGTTGCCCTGCCGCATATCCAGGGCGACGTTTCGGCCAGCGCCGACCAGATCAACTGGGTGCTGACCTCCTACATCGTCGCTGCAGCCATCATGACGCCGCCGTCCGGTTTCCTCTCGGCGAAGTTTGGCCGCAAGCGCGTGCTGCTGGTGGCGATAGCCGGGTTTGTCGCGGCTTCCGTCCTGTGCGGTCTCTCGGAATCCTTGAACCAGATCGTTGGATTCCGCCTGTTGCAAGGCCTTTTCGGCGCTGCCCTGGTGCCGCTGTCGCAGGGCATTCTTCTCGATATCTACAATGTCGAGGAGCGCGGCCGCGCGATGGCATTGTTTGGCGTCTCGGTCATGGTCGGTCCCGTGCTGGGGCCCGTGATCGGCGGCTGGCTGACGGACAACATCAGCTGGCGCTGGGTGTTTTACATCAACGTGCCGATCGGCGCGCTCGCCTTCTTCGGTATCGTCGTCTACGTGACCGAAACCAAGCTCGATGCTCTCGCCAAGCTGGATCTGTTCGGCTTCGGCATGCTGTCGATCGCCATTGCCGCGCTACAGCTCTTTCTCGATCGCGGCGAACAGCTGGACTGGTTCTATTCGAGCGAGATCATCATTGAGGCGCTCGTTTGCGTCTGCGCCTTCTATCTTTTTATCGTGCATACGTTCACGGCCGAACGAAGTTTCGTCAATCCGAGGCTGTTTCTCGACCAGAATTTTGCCGTCAGCATGCTGTTCATCTTCATCGTCGGTGTGACCTATCTGGCTTCGCTCGCCCTGATGACACCCTATCTGCAGACGCTGATGGGCTATCCCGTGGTCACTGCCGGCATCGTCATGGGGCCGCGCGGTCTCGGCACGATGTTCTGCATGTTCCTTGTGGGACGGCTGATCGGCAAGGTAGATACGCGCTTCCTGCTGTTCATCGGTCTCGCCCTGACCGCATGGGCCATGTACGACATGACCGGCTGGACGCCCGAGGTTTCGCAATGGACGCTGATCTCGGTCGGCTTCGTTCAGGGTGCCGGCCTTGGCTTCCTCTTCGTACCGCTGACGACGATCGCCTTCGCGACGTTGCCGGCACAGATGCGCGGCGAGGGCACTGGCCTTTACAATCTCTCGCGTAATATCGGCTCGAGCGTCGGGATTTCCGTCGTCTCGATGCTGATTACGGAGAACACGCAGGTCAACCACGCGAATATTGCCGCCTATGTGACGCCATTCAACCGTTACTTCGACGCGACGGCTGCCCAGGGTATCAGTCCGCTGACGGCTGTCGGACGCGCCACGCTTGACGGCATGATCACCACGCAGGCGACCATCATCGCCTATATCGACGACTTCAAGCTGCTGATGCTGATGTCGATCTGCGCCATACCGCTGCTGGTTCTCTTGCGCAAACCAAAGGCACCGCCGGTCGTCGATCATAGCGTCGCCATGGAATAGCCGCGCAGTCTTTCCAGTTTCACTGCGAGGCCATATGGCCGCCGGGCACCACCCCGGCGGTCTTTTCCATTCAACCAGGAAAACGGCGGCTGACGAAGCGGGAGCCCACAGCACCGAAACGCCAGAGCGGATCCACATTCTTGGTGATCCCAATGCGCTTGCCCGACACGACCGCGACTGGTTCGGCAAGGGAAAAGGCAAAAGGCGTCTCATCCAGCGACAAAGCGTTGAGACCGATATCGATGGCCAGCGCCTGCGAGAGCTTTCCCGGCCCATTGCACAGCGAGATGATATTGGCCATGCCACGCCGCCGTATCATCTCCTCGATACCCGTTTCCGGTTCCAGCGCCCGAATGAGCACAGCGCTTCCTGTAAGGCAGACGAAGTTTATACACCAGTGGATACCGTAGGAGCGGTAGATATAGACGCGGCCCGGTGGGCCGAACATGGCGGCGTTGCGCGGCGTCGGACCGCGATAGGCGTGCGAAGCCTCGTCATCGGGTCGATACGCCTCCGTCTCGACGATACGGCCACCGATGCCCGAGACCGTAAACCGCGCACCGATCAGATCCGATGCGACAACAACGGCATCGCGGCCAAAGAAGGTGGCAAGGGCAGGACCGGTCAATGGTTTTTGACCGAGAGACAATGGTTGATCGTCGAATGTCATGGGCGAGGCAATGTCCTTCCGGATAGTCGATGCCAAATCCTTCACACAAGGCTGCCCGATCACCAAAGATGCACAGCAGCCCGGTTGACGGTTCGGCCCGAATAGCTGTAAAGCCAGCCAACCACTTTATACAAGGCGCATGCCGCCGTGACAGGAAGAGTGTCCGAGTGGTTTAAGGAACCGGTCTTGAAAACCGGCGTGCGGGAAACCGTACCGTGGGTTCGAATCCCACCTCTTCCGCCATTAAATTCCCGCGAATATTTGTTTTAATCGTGCTGCACAAAGCAGGCGACGCTTCTCCGCCGCATTTGCTAACAAGACAGCTTGAACGTATGAACGATCATTGACAAAAACTAAGCTTATCTTATTACTAGGGTGCTTCAGTCGGATTTGACCCCTGACCTGGCAAAGGTGGCTCAGCCGTCTCCAGCGGCTGGGCCGTTTCGTTTCTGCCGGATCGCCGACGCTACCGCAAAGCACGCAGGTGGTCGACAAGGGCTCGCAGTTTCGGGGCCATGTGGCGGCGGCTGGAGTAATAGAGGTAGAAACCAGCAAAACGTGGGCAGAAGCTTTCGAGGATGGGCACGAGCTCGCCGCGATCTATAAATGGACGGAAGCTTTCCTCCATGCCGAATGTGATTCCAGCGCCGGCGACGGCAAGCTTTGTCATCAACGCCATGTCGTTGGTGGTGATCTCCGGCGCGACCGCTACGCTGAACTCCTTGCCGGCTTCGGCAAATTCCCAGCGATATGGCGCGACCTTCGGTACCGAACGCCAGCCGATGCAGCGATGAGCGGCCAGCTCGCTCGGATGCGAAGGCGCGCCAAAGCGCTGCAGATATCCCGGCGAACAGACGGCAAGCTGCCGCTCGTCGCCGGCTACAGGCACTGCGATCATGTCCTGCTCGATGACTTCGCCGAGCCTCACGCCTGCATCATATCCTTCCGCAACGATGTCGAACTCTTCGTCCGTCACGGTGACATCGATCTGAACCTCGGGATTGGCCTCTGCAAAGCTTGCGAGGAACGGCCCGGACAGAAAGCGCTCGGCAATCGATGAGACCGCCAGTCTCAGTTGGCCGCGCGCGGGCCCACGCAAATTTCCGGTGGCTTCCACGGCGATGCGCATATCTGCGATCGCGGGAGCGACCTCGCCATACAGGCGCTCGCCCGCCTCGGTAAGGCTTACGCTGCGGGTCGTACGCAGCACCAGTGCTATTCCCAGCGCTTCCTCCAACCGCCGGATCGTTTGGCTGACCGCTGATCGGGTGACACCCATACGGTCGGCAGCTGCACGGAAACTCCGCTCCTCGGCGACGAGTGCGAAGACGGCGAGTGCATTGAGATCCGGCTCCATTGGTTAGTAACGCTTTCCATAATGGCAATGAATGGATGTCTTATCACAACAATGGGCTGGATCTACCTTCCTGACAACTGCTGCAGAGCGGTTTGAAGATCAACCAGGAAGGAAATGAACATGTCCCTCAACAAAGTCGTCCTCATAACCGGAGCTTCGAGCGGCATCGGCGCCGGGATTGCCCGGGAACTCGGCGCAGCTGGCGCGAAGGTGATGCTCGGCGCGCGCCGCACAGATCGTCTGGAAGCGCTGGCAAACGAAATCAGGGAAAGCGGCGGCGAAGCGATGACGCGCCGCCTTGATGTGACGGATCGCGCCGACGTCGCCGCTTTTGCCGAGGCCGCACGCCAGGGCTTTGGTCGCGTCGACGTGATCGTCAACAATGCCGGCGTCATGCCCCTGTCGCTTATGGCCTCGCTGAAGGTCGAGGAGTGGGATCAGATGGTCGATGTCAACATCAAGGGCGTGCTCTATGGCATCGCCGCGGTATTGCCTGAGATGACGGCCCGGGGCTCCGGCCATATCATCAACATCGCCTCCATCGGCGCGCTCGCCGTCTCGCCCACGGCCGCCGTCTACTGCGCCACTAAATATGCGGTGCGGGCAATCTCCGATGGCTTGCGGCAAGAAAACGACAAGCTCCGCGTCACCTGCATCCATCCCGGTGTGGTCGAGAGCGAGCTTGCCAGCACGATCACCGATCCGGTGGCGGTGGAAGCTATGAAAACCTACCGCGCCATAGCGCTGCAGCCGGACGCGATCGGCCGAGCCGTGCGCTTCGCCATCGAGCAGCCTGACGATGTCGACGTCAACGAGATCGTTATCCGACCCACGCGCAATCAATGAAGCAGGTTTCGCTTCTTGCCGCAGCCGGACTTTTCGTCGGCGCGGCCACCCTAACCATAGAGAAAGGTCTCACTCAGATGAGTATCGAGCAAGACACTGTTGCCCGCCCCTCGGAAAACCACCCCTACGTCGGCATGTGGATCACGGGCGATGGCCATGTCCGCCATAACCTGCTTGCGAACGGCCGTTACGATGAAGCACGCGGCAAGCGGGAGAGCGCCTATCAGGGACGCTATGAAGTCCGAGGCAATCATATCGATTATTGGGACGATACCGGCTTTACCGCCGATGGAACATTCATCGATGGCGTGCTGCATCACGGCGGCATGATCCTCTATCGGCAGAAATAGTCGTAGCCGGCCACCAGGCCGCTGCCAAAAGGAAAAAAGGGCAGGGCATGTCACAGATGGCATCCCTGCCTTGTCCTATCCTTCGCAACGCCATTTTCGAAGGAGATAACAATGGTTCGCCAGCGCATCGCAATCGTCTATCACAGCGGTTATGGGCACACCGGTCGCCAGGCCGAAGCCGTCAGGGCAGGGGTCGAACAAGTCAAGGGTGTCGAGGCCATGCTGTTGAGCGTGGATAAGGTGGAGCGGCATTGGGAGGATCTCCATGCCGCGCAGGCGATCATCTTCGGTTCGCCGACCTACATGGGCTCCGTTTCAGCCGCATTCAAAGCCTTCGAGGAGGCGACGTCGACCGCCGTCCTTGCCAAGGGCTTTCTCTGGAAAGACAAGATTGCCGCCGGTTTCACCACCTCGGGGTCCCGCTCCGGTGACAAGCTTTCAACCCTGATCCAGCTGGCAATCTTTGCCGCGCAGCACGGTATGCACTGGGTCGGTCTCGACCTGCCGCCGGCCAACTGCTCGTCAACGGGCTCGGAAGCGGATATGAACCGGCTTGGCTTCTGGCTCGGCGCCGGTGCCCAGGCAAATACCGATGAAGGTCCTGAGACCGCGCCGCCCGAATCCGATCTCGCGACTGCGCGTTATCTGGGGCGACGCGTCGCGCTGACGACGCTACAATTCGTTCGCGGCCGCCAAGTCTTGGCCGCTCCGTTGCAACACGCTCTTGTGACCTCATGACCGAAATACCTACCGATCCGATCTTCTCAGAGCTGCGCCCGCGCCTTGTCCGGCTAGCCTACCGGATGCTCGGATCGGTCGCCGATGCCGAAGACATCGTGCAAGAAGCCTGGCTGCGCTGGCTCGCGACGGATCGTGAATCGATTCGCGAGCCGGCTGCATTCCTGCGGACCATCGTTACGAGGCTCTGCCTGAACGAGTTGAAATCTGCCCGGCGCCGCGCGAAACCTATGTCGGACCATGGCTGCCTGAGCCGATCTTCGACCCGGAAGACGATGATGCAGCTGACGATCTCACGTTGCCGCTGATGCTGGCGCTGGAGCGTCTGTCGCCGCTGGAGCGTGCGGCGTTCCTGCTGCATGACGTGTTCGGGATGGGCTTCGAGGACGTGGCGCTGGCAATCGGTCGCGAAGAGGCCGCCTGCCGCAAGCTCGCGAGCCGGGCGAGGGCACATATCGTCGACGCCCGGCCCCGCTTCGCCGTTGGAAAGGAGCAAGGCCTCAAGCTTGCCACCGCATTCTTCACCGCGTCCAGAACCGGCGACATGGCCGCATTGCGCGCCCTGCTTTCGGAAGATGTCGTTGCCTATGCGGATGGCGGCGGTAAGGTACCGGCGTCAAGGCAGCCGCTGATCGGGCTCGATGCAGTCATGCTGCGCCATGAGATGATGGCGCGCATTTTCCTCTCGCAGCCATCACGATTGATCCATTATGCCATCATCGATGGCTTGCCCGGTTTCGTTACGATGGAAGGCGGCGACGTCGTGCAGACGACCGCACTGCATGTGGAGCAGGAAAAGGTCGTTGCCATCTATTGCACGCGCAATCCGGACAAGTTGCGGCACATAACCAGTGTCATGGCCAACTGATTGTTGACGAAAGGAACACCCATGCAGCTTTTCAGCATACGTCGTCTGGAGCGCAGTGATGCGCCCGCTTTCAGGGATATCCGCCTGGAGGGGCTGGAGCGCCATCCTGAAGCTTTTGGCGCGTCCCATGAGCAGGAGCTGCAATATTCCGAGACGCAGGTCGCGGATATGATCTCAAACAGCGTCGTATTCGGCGGCTTCGCGGAAGACGGCGCACTTGCCGGCGTCATTGCCGTTGCCAGATCGAAAGGCGCCAAGATGAAGCATATCGCGTCGATCTGGGGAATGTATGTTCGGCCTGATGCGCGAGGTACCGGGCTTTCGCGGCTGCTGATGGAGGCCGCGGTTAAGGAGGCGAAGACCACATGCCGCTCGATACGCCTCTGTGTCGTGTCATCGAATAGCGCAGCCATCCGCCTTTACGAATCCTTCGGTTTCAAGGCGTGGGCCAAGGATACCGAGGCACTCAAGGTCGGAGATGTCTATCACGACGAAATACTGATGCGTCTCGATACAGGTGATTGATATGGTTGTTTGATTCCGGTCCGGCTGCAAGCCGCAAACAATAGGAATACGCTCCCATCTGTCACGATCCGGGATTATTGATGACGATCCGAAGTAGGGATTGTTCGGCAATCCAGGCAACACATCGGACAAGCCGCGCTTTACTGTGCATTAACCATGATCTTCAGAATTTCCCCGGTGCGCTCAATTTGCATCGCAAAATGGACAAACTCCAATCATGATTAAAGTACCGTTAGGTGATTGAGGCGTAGCAGGGTACCGGAATGAGGGATGTGCCGGTTCTGCAGACCTCCGTCAAAGTAATGAGTAGCGGCGTGGGACAGATGAAATTCGAAAATCGTGCGGTGACATGCGCAACGGGTATGCGTTGGTTTGCTCTCTCACTGATGTGCGCAACCATCACTGCCTGCGGAACGACCCAGAAGGTTGCTTCGACGCGCCAGCATGGCAAGGAATACTTCTCCGAGAAGGAATATGGCGTGAAGGCCAGTCCGCGGGTTGTCGCCAACGGCCCCGTTCCCAAGGGCGGCGGCCGTTTCATGGTCGGCAACCCGTATCAGGTGAAGGGCAAGTGGTATTATCCCAAGGAAGATTTCGGTTATAGCAAGGTCGGCATCGCTTCCTGGTACGGCTCGGCATTCCACGGCCGCCTGACCGCCAATGGCGAAGTCTACGACCAGCAGTCGCTGACCGCTGCGCATCCGACCTTCCCGCTGCCGAGCTATGCGCGCGTCACCAATGTCGAGACCGGCTCCTCCATCATCGTTCGCGTCAACGATCGCGGCCCGTATCATCCCGGCCGCATCATCGATCTTTCCAACAAGACGGCGCAGCTGCTCGATCTACAGCACAGCGGGACGGGCGACGTGCGCGTGCAATATGTCGGCCGCGCCCGCATGGACGGCCACGACGAGCCCTATCTCATGGCATCCTACATTCCGAAGGGCTCGCGTCTGCCCAGCATCAATCCGGGCGGCCAGATCGCGACCGGCGTGATGGTGGCCTCTGCCGGCCGGATGACCGCCGATCAGCTGCCGGATTCCTATACGCCGACACCGACCCGCGCCAGCCGTCAGGTGCGCAGCTTTGATGCGACGCCGGCGATCGCGCCCATCCCGCGTCAATCGCCCTATGCGACCACGGCTTTCGTCGATGCGCCCAAGCCGGCTTACAATAACGACAAGCGCAGCAACAATCTGCCTCCGATGACGTGGAACGGCGGTGCCATGCCATCAGTTGAATCTGCTCAGCCTGTCATGATCGTCCTGCCGCAGATCGGACCGATCCCGCGTGAGCGGCCTGATTTCACGCCTCGCATGGCAAGCCTTGACGACCAGTCGCTGGGCTCGGCAGTCGCCGCCTATCAGAATGCGCCGGTCAAGACTGTCTATGTCGACCTGGCCTTCGATGCCGTTATGGTCCGCAATGACGGCCTGACGCAGGAGTCGATCCTCTCGGCCTATCGTCGCCAGCATCAGGGCACCACGCAGGCTGATTGATCAGCATCATTGCCTGAATCTTTACCTGTCTCTAAAATAATGGAGGCGGGTGATTGGATTGAGGGGACGGTATGCCAAAGCGCTTGATTCTTTTGTTCCTTTTTCTCCTCGGTATCGGCAATGCGGCGGCCTTGGCGCAGCCGGCTACCCCAGGCGCCTTCGATACGAAAGCCGCACAGGCATTCATGATCGAGGCCTCGACAGGCACCATTCTCCTTGCAAAAGCCGAGGATCAGCCGATCTCGCCGGCGTCGCTTGCGAAACTGATGACGCTGGACGTCATCTTCGATGCCATCGGGCGAGGGGAGATTTCGCTCGATACCGAATATCCAGTCTCGGAAAATGCCTGGCGGACCGGCGGCGCTCCCTCGCGCGCATCGACTATGTTTGCCGCATTGAAATCCCGCGTACGCGTCGGAGACCTTATTCAGGGCGTCGCCGTGCAGCAGGCCAACGACAGCTGCATCGTGCTGGCCGAGGGTATTTCGGTGAGCGAGCGCGAATTTGCCCGGCGCATGACGGCGAGGGCGCGCGAGATCGGCATGCCCCGCGCCACTTTCACCAACTCCACCGGCTTGCCGGATGCCAACGATCCCAGCGGCGGCGGCAAGGTCTCGATGCGGGAACTGGTGACGCTTGCGCAGGATTTGCAGCAGAAACATCAGGATCTCTACAAGTATTTCGGCCAGCCGGATTTCACCTGGAACAAGATCTACCAGCGCAACAAGAACCCATTGCTGCTGCTCAACATTGGCGTCGATGGTCTTGGACTGGGCTTTACCGACGGAGAGGGCTTTTCGATCGTCGCATCGGTGGAACGTGACGGCCGCCGGCTGTTTCTGGCGCTTGGTGGTCTTAAGAGCGACAAGGAGCGCACGGAGGAAACCCGCCGCGTGCTCGAATGGGGGCTCAGCAATTTCAAGAGCCAGCGTATTTTCGCCGGCGGAGAAGTCATCGGCGATGCCAGCGTCTATGGCGGCGCTCAGTCGACGGTAGGCTTGCTGGCAAAGATGCCCGTCGATGTCTACGTTCCAGTGGATACGCCCGATCGCCTGTCGGCGCGAATCGTCTATCGCTGGCCGCTGACGGCACCCGTCGCCGCGGATTATGATGCCGGAACGCTTCGCGTGTTTCTGGGCGCGCGGCTGGTGCGCGAATTGCCGCTTTATACAAAAGAATCAATCGCTCAGGGCACGCTCAGCCGACGCGCCTTCGATGCTTTCATGGAATTGACCGAATCCTTGCTATTCTCTTGGCTATGGGACAGGCCTCTGCCGGCCTGACGGATTGCGCGGCTCGCGAAATCCCTGTTCACACCCCATATAGAATGCCTGACGCCGACACATGCACGGTTCCACGCGGGCATGTCTTGGGTTAAACAAGAGACGTATCGCATGCCAAGCGACAGGCAGGCGAAAAGTGCAGGACATGATCATTGGCTGATGCAAACGGATTATTCGTAAGCTTCGAAGGCGGCGAAGGGGCTGGCAAATCGACCCAGATCCGCCGGTTGGCCGAGCGATTGCGTGAACGTGGTCATGACGTGCTTGTGACGCGCGAGCCAGGCGGATCTCCCGGCGCCGAAGCTGTCCGCCATGTGCTGCTGTCCGGAGCTGCCGAGATCTTCGGCACGCGCATGGAAGCGATTCTCTTCGCCGCTGCCCGCAACGACCATGTCGAGGAAGTCATTCGCCCGGCGCTGGCACGCGGCACCATCGTCCTTTGCGACAGGTTCATGGATTCCTCACGCGTCTATCAGGGCGTGACCGGCAATCTCGAGGCCGACTACATCGAGGCCTTGCAAAGAGTTGCCGTGAATGGCGTCGTGCCCGACTGCACGCTGATCCTCGACATTCCCGCCGAGATCGGGCTTGAGCGCGCGCGCAAGCGGGCCTCCGCCGTCGTCGCTCCCGACCGCTTCGAGAAGGAAGAGATGCAGACCCATGAGAAACGCCGTGAGGCTTTTCTCGATATCGCCGCACGCGAGCCGGAGCGCTGCCATGTCATCGACGCCCAGCGCTCGGAAGACGAGATCGCCGCAGACATCGCCGGGATCGTCGACAGGCGCCTTGGCCCTGCCGCGACTATCGCTGCGGCCAGATCGGAAGCGGCGCAATGAGCGAGGATCGGCCCGGCGTTCTCGATGGCGCGATCGCTCCACAGGATAATCCCAGGCTCTTCGGCCATGAGGAGGCGGAAGCCTTCCTGGCGCAATCCTATCGCTCCGGCAAAGGCCATCACGCCGTGCTGATCGAGGGACCCGAGGGGATCGGCAAGGCGACGCTCGCTTTCCGGTTTGCCAATCACGTTCTGTCCCATCCCGACCCGGCATCCGCACCCGAGACGATCGGGGATCCCGATCCGTCCTCCGCCATAAGCCGGCAGATATCCGGTGGCGCATCCCATAATCTGTTGCATCTGAGCCGTCCCGTGGACGACAAGACCGGCAAGGTGAAATCGGCTATCACGGTGGACGAAGTCCGGCGCGCCGGAAAGTTCTTTTCGCAAACCTCGGGCACCGGCAACTGGCGGATCGTCATCATCGACCCGGCCGACGATCTCAACCGCAACGCCGCAAACGCTATCCTGAAGATCCTCGAGGAGCCGCCGAAGCGTGCCTTGTTCCTCGTGCTGTCGCATGCGCCTGGCCGGCTGCTACCGACCATACGCTCGCGCTGCCTGCCGTTGAAGCTTGCGGCGCTCGGAGACGAGGCCTTGCGTTCGGCGCTCGAAAATCTCGGCGTGCCGGCCGGGCAGGGGAGTGAACTGCTCTCGGCCGCCAAAGGCAGTGTCAGCGAGGCGCTGAAGCTTCTGAACTACGGCGGCGGCGAGATCATCGAAGCCTATCGGCAGGTCCTTTCCGCTGAAGGCCCCGCCTCACGCAAGGCGATGCATCGCCTTGCCGACGCGCTTTCCAGCAAGGACAGCGACACGATCTTCGGCTTCTTCATATCCCATATCGGTGACGATATCGCCGAACGTGCGAGAGCCGCTGCGTTTGGCGGGTATCTCGGCATGGCGGAAAGACTGGCCCGTCTCCACTCCGAGACCACCGAACGGCTCAATATCTCGCAAGCCTACAATCTCGATCGCAAGCAGACACTCATGACAGTCCTCGGTGAGCTCAAGCAGCAGCTTTCGGCATAGACCCTTGGATCTAGAAGCCCGGGGCTCCCGCGCTTGCCATAAAGGCTGCAAAGCTCTCCGATGCTGCGGTGACACCTGCATCTCCGACCATTTCATGGTCGATGAAGACAACGGCCGGATCGGTTGAATTGGTGCGAAAATCGAAAGCCCAGTAGTTTCCGCCCGTATCATCGGCAAATGGGAATAGGCCTGCCGGATAGCGGTCTTGCATGCCTTCGAAGCAGTATTCCACGCAATAGGATGCGCTTTGCCTTTCAACGGCAAGAGGAGACAAGGCCAACAACAAGACGCCGAAATTGATCGCGCCCTCGCCCTGCAGCTCAAGCTCGGTATCCAGGACCTCTCCCTGATGTGAACCCACCATGCGCCAGTAGGCGTCGGGCAGGGCCGCGCCTGCGAAATGCTCAAGCCGAGTTCTGTCTTCATCAGTCGGCTGCGGAAATGCGGTTCGCAGATAGGGTTGCCAATCGCTCATCGCTTGTCTCCTGGTAATTTCTCGCTTTGCTTGGAGCTACTTCAGGGAAAAATAAGCTTCCAGGCGACCACCGTCAGCGTGACGGCGAGAATGATGCGCACGGAGCGCTCGTGCAGGCGCGGAGCGAGCAGGCTACCGGCAACGATGCCGGGGATCGATCCCACAAGCAGTGCGAACAGCATCGTCCAGTTGATCTCGCCGATGAACCAATATCCCATGCCGCCGATCAAGGTGAGCGGTACCGCATGAACGATGTCCGAGCCGACGATCTCGCGGACGTCGAGCTGCGGATAGAGCACCAGCAGCACGGTGACGCCGAGCGCGCCGGCGCCGACCGAGGTCATGGTGACCAGAATGCCGAGCACAAGGCCGAGAATGATGGTCAGCAATGCGATCGTACGCGGGGTCAGCTTGCCGCGCTCGCCTCGCCATTTGCGTATGGAGTCCAGTATCTGGCCGCGGAAGATCAGCATGACCGCCGTCAGCAACAGAAGACAGCCGAGGGACAGGGTGATGGTATGAGCGACCGCCGGGCTCTCGCGATTGACGCCCGCCATGATCCAAAGCATGGCCAGGGCCGCCGGTACGCTGCCTGAAGCCAGGAAGCCAACGACCTTCCAATTGACGCGTCCATGCATGCCGTGAACCGCGGTTCCAGCGGTTTTGGTAATTGCCGCATAGAGTAGGTCGGTACCAACGGCTGTTGCCGGATGCACGCCGAAGAACAAGACCAGCAACGGCGTCATCAGCGATCCGCCGCCAACGCCGGTAATGCCGACCAGCATGCCGACGAAAAAGCCGGAAAAGGAATAGAGCGGCTGATAGGAAGCGATCAAACTCAAAACCACGGCTCCCTGAAGCCGTTGGCCAGGCTCATTGGAAAATCTATGAAATTCACGGCGATCTCTGTCCTGCGCTCTGGTTCTTCGAAGGGGTAAAGCCGAGGCAGCACCCTGTCAAGCAAGGCCCGCGCGAGGCCGCCCGAATGCTGCGAGCACGAAACTTGGTGTTTCGCTCCCGGCAAACATGCGCTAAAGCGAGCGGAGCCAAGAATAACAGAGACGCAACCGTAAAAGCGGATCCCTGCCTGACATGACCGAAAAGACCCCGTTCTACATCACCACAGCCATCGCCTATCCCAACGGCAAGCCGCATATCGGCCACGCCTATGAGCTGATTGCAACCGACGCCATGGCGCGATTCCAGCGCCTAGATGGCCTCGACGTCTTCTTCCTGACGGGTACGGACGAACATGGCCAGAAGATGCAGCAGACGGCGCGGGCCGAGGGCCTGACGCCGCAGGAACTCGCCAACCGCAATTCCGATGAATTCCAGGCCATGGGCAAGCTGCTGAACGCGTCCAACGATGATTTCATCCGCACGACCCAGTCGCGGCACCACGAGACATCGCAGAACATCTGGAACCTGATGGCCGACGCTGGCGACATCTACAAGGATTCCTATGCCGGCTGGTATTCGGTTCGCGACGAAGCTTATTACCAGGAAAACGAGACCGAGCTGCGCGCCGATGGCGTGCGCTACGGACCTCAGGGCACGCCGGTCGAGTGGGTGGAGGAGGCGAGCTACTTCTTCAAGCTCTCGGAATACCAGGACCGGCTGCTGAAGCTCTATGAAGAGAATCCTGATTTCATCGGACCGGCCGAACGCCGCAACGAAGTGATTTCCTTCGTCAAATCCGGCCTCAAGGACCTGTCGATCTCGCGCACGACCTTCGACTGGGGCATCAAGGTGCCGAACGACCCGTCGCATGTCATGTATGTGTGGGTCGATGCGCTCACGAACTACATCACCGCAACCGGCTACATCGAAGACCGCAACAATCCGCGGGCAAAATACTGGCCGGCTGACGTACACATCATCGGCAAAGACATTATCCGCTTCCACGCCGTCTACTGGCCGGCCTTCCTGATGTCGGCAAAGCTGCCGCTGCCGAAGCGCGTCTATGCCCATGGCTTCCTGCTCAACAAGGGCGAGAAGATGTCGAAGTCGCTCGGCAATGTGGTCGACCCGGTTAACCTCGTGAACCACTTCGGTCTCGACCAGGTGCGCTACTTCTTCCTGCGCGAAGTTTCCTTCGGCCAGGACGGTAGCTACAGCGAAGAGGCGATCGGCATACGTATCAACTCCGATCTCGCCAACGGCATCGGCAACCTCGCCAGCCGCTCGCTGTCGATGATCGTCAAGAACTGCGAGGGACAGATCCCCGAATGCGGCCCTCTGACGGACGAAGACAAGGCGCTGATCGCACAGGCAGACGCACTGCTGGCTTCTACCCGCGAGGATATGGGCAAGCAGCTCATCCACCGTGCGCTGGCGTCGATTATCGCCGTGGTCTCGGAGACGGACCGCTATTTCGCAGGCCAGGAGCCCTGGGCGCTGAAGAAGACCGATCCGGCGCGCATGGCGACCGTGCTTTACGTCACGGCCGATGTCGTGCGCCAGATCGGTATCCTGCTGCAGCCCTTCATGCCGGAATCCTCCGCGAAGCTGCTGGATCTCATCGCTATTCCCGCAGACAAGCGTGACTTTGCAGCGCTCGGCGAGGCTGGCCGTCTCGTTGCCGGTACGCCGCTGGAAGCCCCCAAGCCGGTCTTCCCGCGCTATGTTGCGCCGACTGTCGAATAAGGTTTTCCATGCTGATCGATACGCATTGCCACCTGGATTTTGCCGACTTTGAGGAGGAGCGCGACGCGATCGTCGCGCGCGCCCACGAAATGGGCGTCAAGCAGATGGTCACGATCTCGACGAAGGTTCGAAAGCTTGACGGGTTGATCGCTCTCACCGAGCGTTATCCATCGGTTTTCTGCTCTGTGGGAACACATCCGAACAGTGCCGATCAGGAGCTTGATATCCAGACGGAAGATCTCGTGCGGCTGGCAAACCAGCATGCGAAGATCGTCGCGATCGGTGAGGCGGGGCTCGATTATTTCTACGATACGGTGAAGCCGGAAGACCAGAAGACCGGCTTCCTGCGCCACATCGCGGCGGCCCGTGAAACGAAGTTGCCGCTGGTCATTCATAGCCGCAGCGCCGACGAGGACATGGCTGCGATCCTGACCGAGGAAACAGGGAAGGGGGCTTTCCCCTTCATTCTCCATTGCTTCTCGGCCGGCCCTGCCCTTGCCCAGACGGGTGTCGAGCTTGGCGGCTATATCTCCTTTTCCGGCATCCTGACCTTCCCGAAGTCGGAAGAGCTGCGCGACATCGCCAAGACGATCCCGCATGACCGGCTGCTCGTCGAGACCGATGCGCCGTATCTGGCGCCGAAGCGCTGGCGCGGCAAGCGCAATGAGCCTTCCTATGTCGTCAACACAGCAGAAGTGCTGGCAGAGACGATCGGCGTCAGCATGGAAGAGATTGCCGAGATCACCACGGCGAATGCCTTCCGCTGCTTCTCGAAGATGACGAGGATCTGACGGCGTGACATACCGGCGGCGCTTCACCATATTGGGCTGTTCCTCGTCGCCGGGTGTGCCGCGCATCACCGGTGACTGGGGTGCCTGCGATCCGAAAAATGCAAAAAACCGCCGCACGCGAGCGGCTTTCCTGATCGAACAGATCGCGCCGGATGGCGGTATTACAACCGTCGTTATCGATACAGGCCCGGATTTTCGCGAGCAGATGATCCATGCCGGCGTCAGTTCCGTCGATGCCGTACTTTATACCCACGCCCATGCCGACCATATTCACGGCATCGACGATCTTCGCGGCTTCTTCCATAATGCCCATGAGCGCATCCCGATCTATGCCGACCGGCCGACGATGGATCGCATTCGCGAGGGCTTCCGCTATTGCCTGGAAACGCCGCCCGGCAGCAGCTATCCGCCAATCGTCCGGCCGGTGCTGATTGAAACTCTGGCGAAAAGCTTCACGATCGAAGGGGCAGGTGGCCCTATCCGCTTCTGGCCGCACAAGCAGATCCACGGCGATATCCACTCCTTGGGTTTTCGTATCGGCAATCTCGCTTATTGCAGCGATATCAGCGACTTCCCGGCGGAATCTGTGGAAAGAGTCCAGGATCTGGATGTCTTGATCATCGACGCCCTCCAGTATCGCTTCCATCCAAGCCATCTGTCTCTGGAGCAATCGCTGGCCTGGATCGAACGGCTGCGGCCGAAGCGTGCTATCTTGACCCATATGCATACGCCGCTTGATTATGAAACCGTGCTCGCGGAAACGCCCGATCATGTGGAGCCGGCCTATGATCAGATGCAGATCGAGCTAGACGTGGAGGATGACGATCTATGAGCGAAGACAGCAGGAAGCTTTCCAGCCTGGAACGCGTCGAGCTTGCCGCGCGCAATCTCGGTCTCGATATCTCGATCAAGCGCATGGAGCAATCGACGCGGACGGCGGAAGAGGCCGCCAAGGCGGCCGGATGCGCCGTCGGCCAGATCGTCAAATCGCTGGTCTTCGTCAATGCCGATACGCATCAGCTGACGCTGCTTCTCGTCTCCGGCGCACACAATGCCGATACAGCACATATAGCAGCAACTTACGGGATTCGGCTCAAGCGCGCCGATATCGACCGGGTCCGCGACGAGACCGGCTTTGCCATTGGCGGCGTCGGCCCGATCGGCCATCTCGTCGAACTGCCTGTTTTCATCGATGAAAGCCTTTTGGCCTACGATCAGGTCTGGTGCGCAGCCGGGCGGCCAGACAGCATTTTCGCCTGCAATCCGACGCTGCTGGCCGAGAAGATCGCCGCAAAGGTAATCCGTATCAAGGCGAGTTGATGAGACAAGAGGTGTGTTCGAAGGATCCAGCCAAGTAGCTGGAATAATTCACATATTATGCCTTTTTCATCAAAACGGATATCAAATTTAGTTCCATAATCTATCTTATCTGATCTTTGTTTGCGGACCAGGCAGAGCTAAGTTGAAGTACCTCGGTCCCCCAAAAATCGAGATGTCACACTCCCCGCATCCTGATCTGTAGATACAGGATCAGACTTTCGGTTGTTCATGCGTCGCGCAATGAATGCCGCCGCCGACCTGGCCGACATTGTCGATATCGAGCATGACGATATCACGGCCCGGATAAAGATCGGCCAGTGTCGCCTTGGCTTTTTGATCGGCTCGCCTGTCGCCGAATTGGGCGGCGATCACGGCGCCGTTGCAAACGTAGTAATTGACATAGGATGAGACGAAATCGTCGGCCTCGGTGCGGATATCGGAAGGTTCAGGCAGAATGACCAGATTGAGCTTGCGGCCCTCTGCGTCAGTCGCCTTGGCCAGAATGTCATGTGTCTCAAAGGCAGAGACTGACCATGGATCCTTTGGGTCTGGTTCGTCGCCCATCTGGATCACGACGATACCCGGCTTCACAAATCGAGCCAGAGCGTCGATGTGGTAATCTGTGATGTCGGCACCCTTTATGCCCGGCGCCCAGATCATCTGCCTCGCGCCCATGGTTTCCAGCAGCATCGCCTCAATCTCGGCCTTGGAGCCCTTATTGCGGTTGGGGTTGATGAAGGTACTTTCGTGCGCGATCAACGTGCCGTGGCCGTCAGTTTCCACACCGCCAGCCTCGCCGACCAGGCCGGCGTCAAAAACCTGAAGGCCCAGCCGCTCGGCAACGCGCGCTGCAATCCGTCCATCATTGCCGTGAAGCTGCTTGTTGCCCCAGCCGTTGAAATTAAACTGCGTCACCGCAATGCCGCCCTTGCCGTCAACGACAAAGGATGGCCCGGAGTCCCGGCACCACAGATCGTCTGTCGGGATATCCCAGAGCTCGACCTTCGATGAGATGCGCTTTCGGATCGCCTTGTGATGTTCAGCAGAAGCCATCATCACCACGGGCTCGAAATCGACGATTGCATTGGCAATCCTGGCGATCGTGCCCTGCAGATCGAACAGGAAGTCAGGATCGTCATAGACCTTCCGATTGTTGGGCCACTGCATGAAGGTGCGTTCGTGCGGATCGGTCTCTTCTGGATACCAGAATCCGGCGCTACGCGCCGTCGTCTTTGCTTCGGCGGCTCGCGAGAACACAGAGAGTCCGCCAGCCAAAGCGGCCAATTGAAGCAGAGTGCGGCGTGGCATCGGCATCATGACACCTTGTTCAACGATGTTGATCTCAACTATGGGGGTTCCCGGCCGCCTAGACAAGCCGAGACGGGTTCGTATCGCCCTCGCCCATGCCGCGGCATCCCACCCCAACAGCGTGGTTTCAGTTCACGGCCGAGATCGATCCAGATGCGCGTCAAACGCAGCGATCAATTGGTGGTGCTCTGCTTGGCTATGCCGGTGGAGACTGTGGCGGTGGCTGCTGCCGGCACATAGGTGTCGATGAGACCAGCCATCTTGTCGTCGCGAATCTGCGCGGTCTTTTCGCCCATGACGACGCCGACGACGCGGCGGCCGTTCTTGGTCGCGGAGGTGACGAGATTGTAGCCGGAGGCATCGGTGTAGCCAGTCTTGATACCGTCGGCGCCAGCATAGCGGTACATCAGATTGTTATGGCCGCGCAGCTTCATGCCGCGGAACTTGATCCCACGCATCGAAAAAAGCTTGAACTCCTCCGGAAAGTCGCGCATCAGCGCGACGCCGAGCGTCGCCATGTCGTGTGCGGTGGTTACCTGTTCCGGGTCTGGCAGGCCGGACGCATTCTTGAAGACGGTGTTGCTCATGCCGAGCTGATGCGCCTTTTCGGTCATAACCTTGCCGAAGCTGTCCTCATTGCCGCTGAGTTGCTCGCCGATCGCAACGGCCGCGTCATTGGCGGAGAGAACGACGATGCCTTCAACCGCCTCGCGTACAGTTACCTTGCGGCCGACGCCGACGGCGAGCTTGAAAGGCTCCTTGCCCTCAGCATTTTCCGACATGGTCAGCTTCTGATCCCATTTCAGGCGGCCGTCATGCAAAGCTTCAAAGGCAAGATAGAGTGTCATCATCTTGGTGAGCGAGGCCGGATAGTTCAGCTCGTTCTCATTAGACGCCTCCAGCACCTGGCCGCTATGCGCGTCCACGAGATAGCTCGCCTGCCCGGCCTCTGCCGCCGAAACGGCGCCGAGGAGAAGCGACACGGCCGAGATGGTCGCGGCAAGGAGCGAAGAAGTGATGTTGCGCATGGATTTTTGCAGTCTCTATTATTGATGTTCTTGACGGAGCAGCAAGCGGCCGAGGTGAATTCGCGGCCAGCTTTCGAGCGAGATGGATCGGGCAAATCTATGGCGGAAACAAGAACGATGCCATGAAAAATGGACTATCCAAGAATAGTCCCCAGCCCTGTTTATTGACGGGGGCAAAGCCCACCTCACCCGCCGCCCGATCGCCCTGTCGATAAAAGCCTCTTCCCGGCCTCTGCATCCTCTCTCTGCAACATAACGCAATGTGAAAAGACACTCTGCAACAAGGCCTCGACACATAGTGAACCGTCACGAGTCGGGCCTTTGCGTTTCGCAAACGCCGTCTCTTTTGCAGCACGAAGATGAGGCATCTCCCTAATGCATATCAGAATATTCGCCATGGTCGGCCTGGCCCTCTCCTCGACCATGCCCGCCATGGCCGCGGATATGGCTTTCGAGCAACCGGCTCCCCAGCCCCAACAATCGGCCTATGATTGGTCCGGCTTCTATCTCGGCGTCCAGGGTGGATATTCCTGGAACAAGGCAAAATATCTCGGAACAGAACAGAACCTCGACGGCGGCTCGTTTGGGGCGCATGCGGGCTATAATTTTCAGAGCGGAAATATCGTCTACGGCATCGAGAACGATTTCAACTACAGCTTCAACAAAGACAAGGAAGCCAATCTTCAGTGGGATGCATCGGGCCGTGCCCGTGTCGGCTATGCCTTGGATCGAACACTGTTCTTCGCGACGGCGGGTCTCGCAGCAGCCGGCGGCAAAGTCGATGCTCCGGCAATTGGAAAGAAGGATGATATCCTGATTGGCTGGACGGCCGGCGGTGGCGTCGAGCACGCCTTGACCGACAATATCCTGCTGCGCGGCGAATATCGCTACTCCGATTTCGGCAAGAAGGATTTTGGTTCGCGCATCGGAGACTTCAGCGGCGATCAGCAAAAGATAGTCTTCGGCGCAAGCTACAAATTCTGACAGGAGCGACGGGCCTGGAATTCAACCAGGCCGACTGCCCTGCTTTCAAGAACAAGGCCAGGAACAAGGACCCACGATCAAGCGAAAGCGCTTCATCAAGGTGTTGATCCCACAATATCGGTCATCAATAGACAAAGGATATGCCAATGAAGCCTGTCGTCATCACTTTGGGTCTATCAATCATCATTTCGGCCGGCCTTGTCATTCCGGCAACTGCACAGGTCGTCCTTCACCAGAACCAATCGCCGGGCGATGATGGCGCTCAGGATGAAGTGGAGTCCGACTTTCTTCACGCCTGGAATCGCCATCACGACGCGCCCAACATGTGGGGAGAACGCCGCAACAATTTCGGTCCGGATGATGTGATACGTCTTCTTGAGCGCCGCGGCTATCGAGTGCGAGACGTTAGAGATGTCGGTGTTCGCTATCTTGTTCAGGCGACGCGGGGCGACGATAATCTGCTCGTTAGCGTATCCCGGAGTGGAGATATCGTCGGTGTCGTACATGATGACGGCAGCTATTGACGCTGACGAGTGGGGCTCGGGCCTCGTTCTGCATGCTAGTCCCAAAACCATGACTTGCTGACCTCTGCCCGCGCTTCGGCTGCTGTCACGCCAATATCGCGAAGCTGATCGTCGGTCAGCTCGCGCAGGTCCCATCTTGTTCCGCGCTTTTCGAGGTAAGCAAGAAATCTGACCAATGCCGTCAGCAGAAATCCGGGCTTGTGCCGATCCTTGCCCTCACCCGTTGCCGCCAGTAGCGGCCTGTCGACATCGATCGTCATCTTCATGCTCCTTAAGCTCACATCAACGTGGCTTCAGGATGCACTGGTGAACGTAATGAAAGAAGCTTATGGTAATTATACAATCCATAAGGAATTCTTTTGTTGCTTAATCTGGATCAGCTTGGCGCCTTCCTCAATGTCGTCGATCTCGGCAGCTTCACGGCCGCTGCCGATAAGGCCGGACTCACGCAACCGGCCGTCAGCCTGCAGGTGAAGCTTCTGGAGCAACGTCTCGGTGTGAGATTGATCGAACGCGTGGGACGGCGGGCACAGCCGTCGCCGGCGGGACTAGAGCTCATTCCCCAAGCGCGTCGCATCATCGAAGCCTGTTCCCTGGCGGAAGAGGCGATGATGCCTTTTCGCGAGGGCTCGAGTGGCCGTGTGCGGATCGGCAGCGGTGGCACCGCGTCAATCCATCTGCTGCCACGCGCCATCGCCATCGCAAAGAAGCGCATGCCCGATCTCGAAATCATCGTCCGCGTCGGCAATATCGACGAGATTCTCCGTGATCTCGAAGCCAATGCGCTGGATCTGGCTGTGGTAGCCCTGCCCGCCTCCGGCCGTTCCCTCGAGGTCGAGCCATTTCATGAGGACGAGCTTCTGGCCGTGGCGCCAAAGGGAAGCGTGATGCCAGATGGCGGACCAGATGTGGAATTCATGAAGGACAAGACACTCCTGCTTTATGAAGGCGGAAACACGCGTCGCGCCACCAACGAATGGTTCGAGGCTTCCGGAGTTCGTCCAGAGCCGGCCATGGAGTTCGGAAGTGTCGAGGCCATCAAGGAGCTAGTCGCTGCGGGTCTTGGATGGTCTGTCCTTCCTGACATGGCGCTGCGGCGTGAGGAGTCGGACCGGTTGGTGACTTCGCCGCTCAAGCCGCGGCTCGTCCGACAGCTCGGCATCGTGCTACGCCGTGACAAGCACCTCACAAAAGGACTTCGCGAGATCCTGAAATCCCTGCGTGAACTTCAAGATGACCGGGAGCATGAAGCCTAGTCTCTATAGGAGACAGCTCTTCAAGCTCCCCCGCGCCATCAATCATTGTAGCTGGTTGCGACGCTCGATTTCCTCGTCCGACGGATCGGGCAAAGCGAAGGAGCCCGTCTTGACCGGACCATCCGGCTGATAGGTCGCAAAGACGACACCCGTCGGAGACGACTGCGTGCGCAGCAGCTTCATCGCGGCCGGGACGGCGCCGTCGGCAAACAGCTTCTTGCCGCCGCCAAGCACGAGCGGAAAGATCATCAGGCTGAATTCGTCGATCAACCCGTGGCGCAGCAGGGTCTGAATGAGATCACCACTGCCCTGGATGAGGAGATCCGGTCCCTCACCTGCTTTCAACGCCTTGATCGCCGCCACGACATCGCTGCCGAGCGACCGGCTGTTGTTCCACCTCAGCGCACCGCTTCCGCGCGTGGCGACATATTTGGTGACCGAGTTGAACTGCCTGGCGATAGGATCGTCGTCGCCGATATGCGGCCAATGGGCCGCGAAAATATCATAGGTCTTGCGTCCGAGCAGAAGATCGAACGGCTTTTCGAAGATTTCGAAAAGGATCTTGCCTGTCGCTTCGTCGGCATGGGGAAATACCCAGCCGCCATGCTGGAAACCACCGGTCGGATCCTCTTGCGGGCCGCCGGGTGCCTGCATGACGCCGTCGAGGCTGATGAATGTTGCTGCTATGACCTTGCGCATAATGTCCTCCTTGTTTCAGGCTTAGTGCTCCAAGGACGTCCCGCCGATTTCGATGCCGACATCTCATCGATAATTTTTCGAACACGCAATCTAACGTTCGCGTGGGACTTGTGACCAATTGACTCTTGAACCTCGCCACGGAATCGGCAAAATTCATCCTATCAATACTTCCCCTGAGATACGAACCCGACTCCGGGCCCGCCTCACTTGAAAACACCTGGATAAAAGCGTGAGCAGCGATTCATCAAGAAGCGCCGCGAAGTCCTTGGCTTCGCGTGCGCATGTCAATGCGACCGGTTGGGGACAAGGTCTCTCCACCATCGTGCGGATCACCCATATGACGCTGCGCCATCCCTGGCAGACAAGCTTCGCCATTGGGGCAACTTTTGTAGCTGCAACGTTGCAGTTGATGATTCCGCGCTTGCTTGGCCGTGCGGTCGACCAGACGCAGACGGCGGTCGCAGGCGGAGCGGCCGGGCATATTGCCGAGAATGCGTTGCTGACGACCGCCCTGCTGCTGCTCGTCATCAGCATTCTGCGCGGCCTGTTCACGATGGTGCAGAACTATTACAGCGAGTCCGTCGGCCACCATATGGGCTACGAACTCAGGCTCGCCTGTTATGAGAAGATCCAGCAGCTCTCCTTCAGCTTCCACGACAAGGTGCATTCCGGTGACCTCATCACCGTCGGGCTGCTCGATCTGGAAGGGGTGCGCATGTACTTCTCCACCGCACTGGTGCGCATGCTGCTGCTCAGCGTGCTCATCGGTGTCGGCGCCTACCTCTTGCTGTCGACCGATGTTGTCCTCGGATTTCTCGCGTTGAGTTTCGTGCCTTTCGTGGCCTGGCGCTCCTCCGTCACGCAATTGAGGTTGCGTGCGACCTGGCTCGACCTGCAGGAACGCCTTTCCGTGTTGACGCGCGTGATGGAAGAAAATCTCGGCGGCATTCGTGTCGTCCGCGCTTTCGCGGCGCAGCTGCACGAAATTGCGAAATTCGACCGTGCCTCACACAGCGCGCTTACCCTCGCCCACAAGCGTGTCGGCATCCGCGTCATCAATACCAGCGCGATGAACCTCTCCTTCTTCATCGCCATGGGCCTCGTGCTCTGGGTAGGTGGCCTCAAGGTGATCGCCGGTGAAATCAGCGTCGGCACCCTCGCCTCATTCCTCACTTTCATGACCATCCTGCAGATGCCGGTGCGCCAGCTCGGGCTGATGGTCAATGCCTTCGCCCGTGCTTCAACCTGCGGCTCGCGCCTATTTGCGCTGCTCGATCTCGACATCCCGATCAAGGATGCTCCGGACGCAAAGCCATTGGCGGTAACCGAGGGCGTGTTGCGCTTCGAAAATGTCGGCTTCAGCTATCCGGGTCCGGACAAGCGCCCGGTGCTGAAGGATATCTGTTTCGAGGCAAGACGCGGCGAGACGATCGGCATCGTCGGGCCACCTGGCAGCGGCAAATCCACCATCGCTCATCTCATTCCGCGCTTTTATGACGTGACCTCCGGCCGGATTACCATCGACGGCCAGGACATCGGCAAGGCGACGTTGCAATCCCTCAGGCAGAACGTCCGCCGTCGTGCAGCAGGATTCCTTCCTGTTCACGACGAGCATCGAGAACAACATCGCCTATGGCGACCCCTGGGCGAAAGAAGGCCGGATCGAGCGTGCCGCCGAGTCGGCGCAGCTACACAACTACATTCTTGGCCTGCCGGCAGGCTACACCACCGTCGTCGGCGAGCGCGGCGTGTCAGCTGTCCGGCGGCCAGCGCCAGCGTCTGACCATTGCACGGACTCTGATGCTGAAACCGGCAGTGATGGTTTTCGACGATTCCACCGCCGCCATCGACGCGGCAACCGAACAGCGTATCCGCAGCGCCATGAAGCGCTTCGCCCGCGACCGGGTGACGCTGATCGTCGCTCACCGACTGAGTTCGCTGATGCATGCCGACCAGATCCTGTTCATCGAGGATGGCAAGATCGTCGAGCGCGGAACCCATGAGCAGCTTTTGGCCGCGGGTGGCCGGTACAAGGCGCTTTACGATCTGCAGGTTCGCCCTGAGGACGATGTCGTCAAGACATCCGGCGGCAAGCTCGAAAGAGCGAAAAGGGAGGTCTGACAATGTCGGAAACTATCGAAACCGAGCGCAACGACGTGCGCGAAGATGGACGTCGCCCTCCCCGTGCTGTGGTCGGTTCGCATCGCGTCGAGGAAGAAATCTTCGGCAAGGTCTTCGACACAAAGATCATCGGTCGTATCTGGTCCTTCGTTAGCCCCTATCGCCGCCAGATCTATATTTCGGTGGTCGCCGTGTTGCTGTTCACGGCGTCGCAGATCGTCATACCGCTGGTCATTCGCCACGCGATCGACAATGCGATGGCGCCGGGAGCGATCGATTACTCGGCGCTCTGGTTGTCGCTGGGGATTTTCGCAGTCGCGATTCTCGTCAACTACGGCGCAAGCTATGTCCAGGAGACCTATGTCGGCGAGGTCGCGGAAGAGGTGCTGTTCGACATACGCCGCGCGATGTTCGCCCATCTGCAACGCGTCTCGCTCTCCTTCATGGACAAGACGGAAGTTGGACGCTTGATGTCGCGCCTTCAAGGCGACGTTAACTCCATGCAGGAATTCCTTGAAACTTCAGTACTTTCCGTCGGCGACATTGCCCTGCTCTTCGGCATCGTCATCGTCATGCTGTCGCTTGATTTCCGGCTGGGCCTGTTGACGCTGTCGGTCATGCCGATCCTCTTCATCGTTCGGCTGTTCTGGCTGCCGAAGGCGCGCGTCGCGTTCATGAACGCGCATGAGACGAACTCCATTACCAACGGCGCGTTGGCGGAAGCGATTCATGGCGTGCGCGCCGTGCAGGGCATGCACCGGCAAGGGGTCAACTTCTCGCTTTTCGACGACAAGGCCCATACCAATCTCGAAGCGCATCTAACCGCGGCGCGCTATGCCCAGATCATGGTGCCGATCGTCGATACGCTGACCGGAATGGCCATGGCGATCGTCATCATCGTCGGCGGTTCGATGGTTCTGAACCACAAGCTCGATGTCGGCATCATGGTCGCCTTCCTGTTCTACATTCAGCGCTTCTTCGATCCGATCCGCTCGCTCACCATGCAATATTCCGTCATGCAGCGCGCCATGGCTTCGGGCCAGCGCTTGACCGAAGTGCTCGATGTGCCGATAGACATCAAGGATGCGCCCGACGCCAAGGAGCTTTCGCCCGATATGGACGGCTCGGTTGAGTTCCGCGACGTCGTCTTCGGCTACAATCCCAACCATCCGGTGCTGAAGAATGTCAGCTTCAAGGTCAATCCCGGCGAGACCGTAGCGCTGATCGGCCCCACGGGCTCGGGCAAGTCCAGCTCCATGGCGCTCATCCATCGGTTCTACGATGTGCAACAGGGCGAGGTGTTGGTCGGTGGTCACGACGTGCGCTCCCTCACCCAGGATTCGCTTGGCCGCCAGGTCGCC
This sequence comes from Rhizobium sp. P44RR-XXIV, assembly GCF_001999485.2. NCBI lineage: Bacteria > Pseudomonadati > Pseudomonadota > Alphaproteobacteria > Hyphomicrobiales > Rhizobiaceae > Rhizobium > Rhizobium sp. P44RR-XXIV. Next base: position 814,512 of record NZ_MPVZ02000028.1, read on the forward strand.
ATGGTGCTGCAGGAACCCTACCTCTTCACCGGTACGGTGCTGGAGAACATTCGCTACAACAAGGCGGAAGCAACGCGCGAGGAGGCCATCGAAGCCGCCAAGGCGGTCGGTGCGCATGAGTTCATCGAGCGGTTGCCTGATGGGTACGAGACCATTCTCGGCGAACGCGGCGGCGGTCTTTCGCTTGGCCAGCGCCAGCTTGTCAGTTTTGCGCGTGCCCTCGTAGCGGACGCCAAGATCCTGGTGCTGGACGAGGCTACGGCGAATATCGACAGCTATACCGAAATGCTGATCCAGAAGGCGCTGGTCAAGCTGCTCGAAGGCCGCACGGGTCTCGTGATCGCCCACCGCCTTGCCACCATCCGCGAGGCCGACCGCATCATCGTCCTGCAGAACGGGCAGCTGATCGAGAGCGGCAATCACAACCAGCTCATGGCCAACGGCAAACTCTATTCGAAGCTCTACAACCTCAACTACGCTTCCTTCGACGATATTCCGGAGGATGAGGTAACGACTTCCGTACCGGCGGAGTCGCAAACCTAGTCGTCCGTCTCGCCCAAGTGGAAGGGTTACATTCAGCCCCTTGCGGCGCCCCATTTTGTTGGAGCGCCTGTCAGAGCTCCGGAATTAGATCTATATCCTTTCCATGCGACTTAGCGCGTTGGCTGCCGGCTATGCGTGTGGCGATGGCTTGCGTCCACTTTATTTCTGCGTTGGCTATGGAGGACATATTCAACAATGACCAACAATATCCTGGTTCTCTACGGCTCTTATCGGTCGGATCGCGTCGGCATCCGTCTGGCGAATTACATCGTCAACAGCCTTCGCGAGCGCGGAGACGACGCGGAACTGATCGACGCCAAAGATATTGGCCTGCCAATGCTCGATCGGATGTACAAGGAATATCCGAAAGGCTCTGCTCCGCCGGAAATGGAGAAGCTTGCGGCGAAAATCCGGAACGCCGATGCCTTTATTTTTGTGACCGGCGAATACAATTGGGGCATGCAGCCAGGTCTGAAGAATCTGACCGATCATTACCTTGAGGAGTGGTTCTGGCGGCCAGCCGCCATTGCCAGTTACTCAGGCGGCCGCCTTTCCGGCGCGCATGCGGCAGGCCCCTGGCATGGCACCCTTTCGGAGATGGGAATGGTCGTGATCTCAAGCACCCTCGCCGTCGCCAATATCTCGGCAGCATTGGACGCAGACAACAAACCTCTCGGAAGCGGCGGCGATGCCCTTGCGAGAGCTTTTCCCCGCTTCGCCGACGACCTCTCATGGTGGACCGAGGCGGTAAAACGACAGCGCGCTCTGAAGGCGCCTCCGTACTGACGTCTCAGCCTGCCTTTTGCCGGCTATAGTAACTTGCATTATGATAGTTACTCGTGCTATTCGCCGTCGCATGCAAAGAACCAGCTTCAGTACATTCAAATGCCCCGCCGCTCGCGCGCTTGAAAGCGTCGGTGACTGGTGGAGCATCCTGATCCTGCGCGACGCGTTTCAGGGTTTGAGCCGGTTCGATGAATTTCAGAAAAATCTCGGCGTCGCGCCGAACATCCTCACACGACGGCTCAAGCACTTGACCGATGAAGGCCTGTTCGAGCGGCGCCTCTATAATGAGCGGCCGCCACGCTACGAATATGTGCTGACTGCCAGGGGGCGGGATTTCTTTCCTGTTCTGATGGCGCTCTTCACCTGGGGCAATCAGCATCTGCCGCCAGAGGAAGTCTCGATGCGGCTCGCCGATGCAAATACCGGAGAAGACCGCGATCCGCTGCTGATCGACAGGGTAACCGGCCGCGCCTTCCATCCAGAAGACACCATATTGGTGCCGGGGCCTGCAGCCGACGATGAGGTTCATGAGCGCATCGCTCAGATGAAAGCATGGTTCTTGGGCTTCGACGCCTGAGCGAAATAGGAGCAAGACATGGATCGTATCGTCGTAACCGGCATGGGCCTGGTTTCACCTCTTGGTGTCGGCGTCAACGCGAGCTGGCAGCGGTTGATCGCCGGGCGCTCCGGCCTCAGGCTGTTGCCCGAGGACATGGTTGGCGATCTCGCGGCCAAGGTGGGCGGTGTCGTTCCGAGCCTTGAAGAGGACGCGGAAGCCGGCTTCGATGTCGACCGCTATGTGCCGATCAAGGACCAGAAGAAGATGGATCGTTTCATCCTCTTCGCCATGGCCGCTGCCGAGGAGGCGATCCTTCAATCCGGCTGGCAGCCGACTGCGCTGGGCGATCTGGAACGCACCGCCACGATCATAGCCTCTGGGGTCGGCGGCTTTCCGGCGATCGCCGACGCGGTGCGCACGGCCGAAACGCGCGGTGTGCGGCGCCTGTCGCCCTTCACCATCCCATCCTTCCTCGTCAATCTCGCCGCCGGCCAGATCAGCATCCGCTATGGCTACAAGGGACCGCTCGGTGCGCCGGTCACGGCTTGCGCCGCCAGCGTCCAGGCAATCGGCGATGCGGCACGCCTGATCCGCTCCGGCGAAGCCGATGTTGCCATCTGCGGTGGTGCCGAAGCCTGCATCGACAAAGTCAGCCTCGGAGGCTTTGCAGCAGCCCGCGCCCTTTCCACCGGCTTCAGCAACAGGCCGGAGGAAGCCTCCCGCCCCTTCGACAGCGCCCGCGACGGTTTCGTCATGGGTGAAGGCGCCGGCATGCTTGACATCGAGACGCTGGAGCCATGCGCTTGCCCGCGGCGCCACGCCACTTGCCGAACTTGTCGGCTATGGCACGGCCGCCGACGCCTATCACATGACGGCCGGTCCGGAGGATGGCGATGGCGCACGGCGGGCCATGCTCGCGGCTCTGTCGCAGGCTAAGATCTCGCCTGCGGAGGTCAAGCATCTCAATGCGCACGCGACCTCGACGCCTGTCGGCGACCATGGTGAGATGGAAGCCATCAAGACGGTGTTCGGCCGCGATGGCGCGATTGCCGTCAGCGGCACGAAGGCGGCGACGGGCCATCTTCTCGGTGCGGCGGCGGCATGGAGGCGATCTTCACCATCATGGCGTTGCGCGACCAGATCGCCCCTCCGACCCGCAATCTGCAGGAACCGGATGCGGCGGCCGAGGGCATCGATATTGTTGGTGCCACCGCCCGGCCGATGGCCATGGATTATGCGATCTCCAACGGCTTCGGGTTCGGCGGCGTCAATGCCAGCGCCCTCTTCCGCCGCTGGCAGTAACCGCTTTCGCCGGAACGGGAAGCGCGCTATTCTGATCGAATAGATAGCTGGAGATCGCCTATGCGTGCATTTCCCGTAGCCGCCGCCATACTCTGCCTGATCCTTGCTTCGACAGCACGCGCGGAAGATCCTGTGCAAACGGCCCAAAGCCTTATCCAGGATCAAATTGGCGCCTTCCTTCACAACGATGCGACCGCCGCCTATTCTTTCGCGGCGCCCGGTATCAAGGCGATGTTTCCAGACAAGGATACCTTCTTTGCCATGGTGAAGAAGGCCTACCAACCGGTCTATCACCCGGGCAACTACGCTTTTGGGAAAAGCCGCGCCATCGACAATGGCGCCGTCGTCTATCAGGAGGTGCTGATCACCGGCACCGACGGCAAGGACTGGACGGCTATCTATCAGATAACCCGCCAGCCGGACGGTAGCTACAAGATCAATGGCGTGCAGATTCTTAAAAATACCACCAGTGAAGGCATCTGAGTGCCTGGAGACGGCGCGTCTGCTGCGCGCCGTCGAAATGAGGTGGCAAGCCCTATCAGCCTCGAATTCTAGGTGATTTGGCGGACAGGCTGGTTCCCTCGAGTTCGGGGCGTGGCTGCGGAATAACGACCGTTGAAATCGGAGCCGGCGCCGCGGCTGCATTTTCATCCGAGAGAGGTGTGGAAATAAACGTCGGAGCCGGTGTGGGAATGGGAACAGCCGCGGGAATATAAGTTGCCGTCGGAATTGGAGTTGTCGTTGCAGGCATTACGACAGTCGGATTGGAGACCGGCGTAAAGGCGGCAACAGTAGACACTTGCGGCACCGCAGGCTGCGTTTCCGGTAGCGTGAATGGCGACTGCGTTGCCGACATGCCTTGCCCAGGCACGTAGTTCATCGCGACCTCGTAAGCCGGAAGCGGCGCAGGCGTCTGCAATTCGCCATCACGGCCACGCTTTTCGTAGAAAGCATTTCCGCCAGCATAGGCGACATAGTGCATATTGTCGTATGGGAATCTGAGGCCTTCGGTATGAAAGAACATAGCGTCTTTCACCTGGGGATGCCGTTCGCCGCGCAGGATCGCCGAAGCAGCGTTATCAAGATCCGGCTTCGCCTGATCCTTGACTTCCTTGGACATTACGCCTGGAGCGAACTGCTTTTCCTGAGATACGACGCCACAGATTGTCGGCGGATAAGCGCCGGAGGTCAATCTGTTCATCACGACCGTGCCGACAGCCATATAGCCGCTCGGATCGGAACGCTCTGACTCGAAATACATCGCGCGCTCAAGACACTCTTTGTCCTTCGCGGTGTAATTATACGTCACTTTCGCGCCGCGAATAGGCTTCGTGGCAGTGCGTGGAGCGGGGGATGTCTTCTGCGTCGTCGTACAGCCAGTTGCTGCCAGACCAACGATCAATAGCCCTGAAAGACATGCCCCAAACTTGCGTTGCGCCCTCAACGGCAGGTGCCTCCTAGTTTCAATAGAACAGCCCTTATCGATCAAGAGAAAGCGTTGTAGCCGGATTTATTTGAAATTCCAAGCGTCGCGCAATCAATTTAGCCAGTGAAGCTTATCAATGGCGGATGGACCGTTTATTCCGATTCGTTACTTTTCCCAATGCTTTCTTGTCACAAAGCCATATTGCGAGCGCAGTCGAAGCACCGAATGCGTCTTGGCACCCTCGCTTCAACTGGCTCGAAATAACGTTGATTAAGGTTAGCAATCAATTGATAATAAATGATTTACTACGCGGGTGAGCTCCATCCGCCAGCCTACCTCGATGAGGATCCGCCCCGGGGCAAAACAATAAAACAGCCACCCTCCGCGTATCGCGGCAGGCGGCTGCCCGATCTCGCAACCGGACGATTTTGCTCGTTCATAGAGCACATCCACCGCCTCGCGAGAGGGCTGCATGAAGCCGATATGGTAGGTGTTATGGCCAACGGATATGCTATCGGCCCCACCGAATTTCTCGATCGGCCGGCTGATGACAAGCTCAAGACCGGCATCGTCGCGTAGAATCGCAAGGCCATTCGCCCCGCGCGTTTCGACCTCGGTCAGACCAAAAACGGAGACAAGAAAATCCCGGGTCGCGGCGACATCGGGAACGTGAAGATCTAAGTGATTCAATCTCATGACAGCTCCAAGAGGCATTCCCGCGGAGACATGTCGGTCGAAACGGCCCACGCCAACGCGGGACACTTAACCACAATGGCCAAGTTCCGCGTCGTGGGTTCTCACGCCAGAGGCGAGGAGCAGATCTTCCGCATGGAAGGGGTCGGGCTTACCGATCCGACCCTGCCTTTTTCGACGAGCTTCGATTAGCGCGAAATTGCGATAGGAGCAAGATCCATCGCCCTTTCGACAAAACATGAAACGGTCGAAATTCAATCAGAGATTGATACTACAGATAATGAACCAGCTGGCGTCTTAGATATGACTGATGACAGAGATTGGAAGAAACATGGCAATCGGCACCAAGTTGGCAAGATTTCTTCGTATCGCTGTCTACACTCTGATGCTCGGAGGTTTCTTGTATTTAGTGCTTTTGGCCATAGCCTTTAACAAGATCAACGACTGGATCGATCGTTGCGCCGATCAGACTTCGGGTCACTACATCTGGCATGGTGCCGCACGAAAAATCATATGCGAGAATGGGCCATGATACCCTTGTTCAAAGCGAGGTGCTAAAAGACGGTACGTTACACCGGCTCCAAATCACCCCTCGCCCAGTTTTCCTGCGTCTCAGCCATGAAATCGGCGAAACGATCCTCGGCGATCGCCTTGCGGATGCCCTGCATCAACTCCTGATAATAGGCGAGATTGTGCCAGGAAAGCAGCATGCCGCCGAGCGCCTCGTTGGCGCGGACGAGATGATGCAGATAGGCGCGGGAATAGTCGCGCGAGGCCGGGCAGTTGGACTGCTCGTCGAGCGGGCGCATGTCCTCTGCATGGCGTGCATTGCGGATATTGACCTTGCCGCGGCGGGTGAAGGCCAGCCCGTGACGGCCTGAGCGCGTCGGCATGACGCAATCGAACATGTCGATACCCCGGGCCACAGACTTTAGGATATCGTCCGGCGTGCCGACGCCCATCAGGTAGCGCGGCTTTTGTGTCGGCAGCTCGGGCAGCGTGATCTCGAGCATGCGAAGCATGACCTCCTGCGGCTCGCCAACGGCAAGACCGCCGACGGCATAACCTTTCAGGTCCAGTCCACTGAGGGCCTGCGCGGAGCGAACACGTAGCTCGGGGATATCGCCGCCCTGAACGATGCCGAACATTGCCTTGCCCGGCTGATCACCGAAGGCCACCTTGCAGCGATCCGCCCAGCGCAGGGACATTTCCATGGCGCGCTCGATCTCTTTGGGAGTCGATGGCAAAGCCACGCATTCGTCGAGCTGCATCTGGATATCGGAGCCAAGCAGGCCCTGGATCTCGATCGAACGCTCGGGCGACATATGATGCAGGCTGCCATCGACATGCGACTTGAAGGTAACACCCTGCTCATCGAGCTTGCGCAGGCCGGAAAGCGACATCACCTGGAATCCGCCGGAATCGGTCAGGATCGGATGCGGCCAGCGGATCAGTTCGTGCAACCCGCCGAGACGGGCGACGCGTTCGGCGCCCGGACGCAGCATCAGGTGATAGGTATTGCCGAGGATGATGTCGGCGCCGCTTTCGCGCACCTGGTCGAGATACATGGCCTTGACCGTGCCGACGGTACCGACTGGCATGAAGGCCGGTGTACGGATCGTGCCGCGCGGCATAGAGACTTCACCAAGACGAGCGCCGCCATTGGTCTTCTTCAATTGAAACTGAAAGCTCTCGCTCATCTCGTCTAGTCTTTCCGGTGGAGCAGGCTGCCATCGCCATAGGAATAGAAGCGATAGCCCTTCTCGATAGCATGGGTATAGGCCGCGCGCATCGTATCGAGGCCGGCGAAGGCCGATACGAGCATGAAGAGGGTCGAGCGCGGCAGGTGAAAATTGGTCATCAGCATGTCGACAACCTTGAAGCGGTAGCCAGGTGTGATGAAGATACCGGTGGCGCCTTGCCAGGGCTGAACTGTGCCATCGTCGGCGGCAGCACTTTCGATCAGCCGCAGCGACGTCGTGCCGACGCAGACGATGCGCCCACCCCTCGCCTTCACGGCATTCAGCTTTGCGGCCGTCGAAGCATCGACATAGCCGATCTCGAAATGCATTTTGTGGTCGTCGGTATCGTCGGCCTTGACTGGCAGGAAGGTGCCGGCGCCGACATGCAGCGTCACGAAGTGGCGTTCGACGCCCATGGCATCGAGCGTGGCAAACAGCGATGGCGTGAAATGCAGGCCGGCCGTCGGCGCGGCGACAGCGCCTTCTTCGCGCGCATAGATCGTCTGGTAATCGGCGCGATCGCGCTCGTCTTCCGGACGCTTGGCGGCAATATAGGGCGGCAATGGAATATGCCCCACGGTGGCAATCGCTTCGTCCAGCGCCGGACCGGAGAGATCGAACAACAGCGTAATCTCACCGCCCTCGCCCTTGTCCTCGACAGTCGCGTCCAGCGTACCGAGCGCGCAGACATTTTCACCATGGCCGAACTGGATACGGTCGCCGATCTTGATGCGCTTGCCGGGTTTGGCGAAGGCTTTCCAGCGATCGGGCGCCACACGCATATGCAAGGTCGCGGAAACCTGCTGGCCGGGTGCGCCTCGCGATGGCGAATACCTTCCAGTTGCGCCGGGATCACCCTGGTATCGTTGAAGACCATGGCGTCGCCGGGTTGCAGAAAGGATGGCAGATCCCGGATCAGATGATCACTCAGCGTGTTATCGCCGGCATTCGGATCGACAACGAGCAGGCGCGCGCTATCGCGCGGCTCGGCGGGCCGAAGCGCAATACGCTCATCCGGCAGATCGAAATCGAAAAGGTCAACACGCATTCAACTCATCCAGGCAAAGCGAAACCCGCCCCCACGCCCAAGGCGCAAGAGGCGGGTTTCAGGAATAATCACGATCAGACGTCGGCGGCAACCCGCGCGGATACGATCGAATCCGGATCCTTGACCGGCTCGCCGCGCTTGATCTTGTCGACATTGTCCATGCCGCTGATCACCTGACCCCAGACGGAATACTGCTTGTTGAGCCAAGGCGCATCGGTGAAGCAGATGAAGAACTGCGAGTTGGCCGAGTTCGGGTTCTGCGAACGGGCCATTGAGCAGGTGCCGCGCGTATGCGAGGTGGCGGAAAATTCAGCCTTCAGGTCCGGCTTGGACGAGCCGCCTGTGCCGGCACGCGCCGTATTGCCGCCGACCTTGCCATGCTCGACATCGCCGGTCTGAGCCATAAAGCCATCGATGACGCGATGGAACACGACGTTGTCGTAGGCCTTTTCGCGGGCAAGTTCCTTGATGCGGGCAACATGCTCAGGAGCGACCTGCGGCAGAAGCTGAATGACAACCTGGCCCTTGGTGGTTTCCAGGATGAGGGTGTTTTCTGGATCCTTGATCTCAGCCATGTTCGTTTCCTCTTTCTGTGTTTTGATTGCGCGTGATCTTGTCCAAAAACCGCGTGGTACTTTTGGGGATCATGCCCGTGACATTACTTCTTGGTGACGGTGACCTTGACCATCTTGTCCGGGTTGCTCACTTCGCCGTTCTGGCCCTCGCCGCGCTTGATCTTGTCGACGAGTTCCATGCCGGAGATGACCTTGCCGACAACCGTGTACTGGCCATTCAGGAAAGCGCCATCGGCGAACATGATGAAGAACTGCGAGTTGGCAGAATTCGGATCCTGGGCGCGCGCCATGCCGACAACACCGCGCGTGAACGGAACCTTGGAGAATTCTGCAGGCAAGTTGGGCAGATCGGAACCGCCGGTGCCGGCCTTGTTCGCATCATAGCCCTTGGTGGTGTTGCCGTACTGGACGTCGCCGGTCTGGGCCATGAAGCCATCGATGACGCGATGGAAGACGACGTTGTCATAGGCACCCTTCTTCGCCAGCGCTTCGATCTGTGCGACGTGCTTCGGCGCGACCTCAGGCATCAACTGGATGACGACCGGGCCATCCTTGAGCTGGATCGTCAGAAGATCGGCAGCTGCGGCCGAGAATGCGCTGCCTGCGAGGGCGGCAAGGCCCAAAAAGCCTGCCAATGCGATATGAAAGAGTTTCATGGGTGCTCCGTTCGAAAATGGATTTCGGCTCAGCTCTTGGCGTCAGCCGCATCTTTGAGTTTGCCAGTCAGGGCTTCGAGGACCGCCGGCGGCACGAAGGCGCTGACATTGCCGCCCATGGATGCGATCTGCCGCACCAATGTGGCGGTTATGGGCCGCGAGGCAGTGCCGGCAGGCAGAAACAGCGTCTGAATATCCGGCGCCATCTGCCTGTTCATGCCGGCCATCTGCATTTCATAGTCGAGATCCGTGCCATCGCGCAGGCCACGGACCAGCAAGGTGGCGCCATGCGCGCGCGCTGCGTCAACCACCAGATTGTCGAAAGCCACAACGGAAATGTCGCCCACCTTTTGCGGCAGGGCCTCACCAAGCGATCTGCGGATCAATTCCGCCCGCTCTTCAAAAGAAAAAAGCGGTTTCTTTCCGGGGTGAATGCCGATCGCAACGATGACCTTGGCAGCGACATTCAGCGCCTGCACGAGGACATCCAGATGTCCGTTGGTCATCGGGTCGAAAGATCCGGGATAAAAGGCTGTCGTCATACCAAGCCGGCTCGTTGTTTCGACGCCTTTTGTCACGGATGGGGCCGCATCGCAAGTCATTTGCAACCCGTGGGCCGCCTCTGAACCGTAGATGAACGCGATGTTCAAGCCCGTTTCAGATCGAGAATGCTTTACTGGCACCAACATCGAAACGGGCCTCTCTCAACGGCTTGTCGATATCAGGCTCAAGGAATGTCATGCCATGCTGGTCTTCATTATTGCAGGCGCCGTCATCGGTTCATTTTTCGTGGAATACCTCGTTCATCTTCTCGCCGACAACTACGAGATCGAATGGACTTCACCCGCGGAAACCGCCAAAGGTATGAATTCTGCTCAAGAAATCGCCATTGCCATGCGCAAAACGCATCGCGAATCTGAACGCCAGATGAACAAGGCATTCAAGATGGCTTCAGGAGCGCATTGCTAGATACCACCTCAACATCGGCGGAACCATTTGCGAACCGCTGCGTTTAACCACCGAACTCAGATTGCACGTTGCGGCAAGAAGGAAGATGAGCATGCCCGGTAAGATCACCCTCATTAACGCTGTTTGGATGACCATGATTACGGGAATGCTGGCAGCTACCATCGCGCTTTACGATCAGAAAACCGACCAGTCGAAGGTCTATGGTCCCTTTGCTTCGGCTCGTCCCTACATTGTCTCGAGCCAGTACTAAGGGATCTGAACGCTAGTCCCACCAAGGAGGGGAGCGATCATGTTCACGATTTTGACGCTGCTTACGCTTTTCATCAGCATCATGTTTGTTGTCTCAGTCGCATCCACCATTTTGGCGCTCCATCGCGAAAGCGAAGAAAGCAAAAGGCTGCACAAGCGTCACAAGACGCTCTGATCTCCGCGTACCGAGCACTTCTCCCCACCAAGAGCTCGGCTGGACTTTTAACCGGACGCCCCAAGCGTCCGGTTTTTTCGTTTCCGGAGTGCCAACATCATTTTTCGGCTTTTCCGGATATATTCAAGTTGCCGCAAGCCGCTGATTTTGCGACATAAAGCGAGGCTATCGCCTCAATCGCGATGGGGATGTTCAATTTCATCGAGGTAACGGTATGCGCATTGTCCTGACCGGCAGCTCCGGGCGGCTCGGCCGCGCCATATTCAATAGCTTGGCGACGAGCCACACGCTCGTCGGCGTCGATCGCTCGCCATTCTCGACGACGCATCTTGTCGGCGATTTTACCGACACGGGATTATTGGAGGACGCTCTGGCCGATGCCGATGCGATTGTTCATTGCGCAGCACTGCATGCTCCCCACGTCGGGACCATATCGGACGATGAATTTCGCCGCATCAATGTCGAAGGAACGCGCCTTCTAGCCGAGGCCGCTCTGGCGGCCGGTATCAAGCGGCTGGTATTTACCAGCACCACGGCGCTCTATGGCCATGCCGTCGTTTCCGGGCAGTGCCGATGGATCGACGAGAATACCGTGCCTGAACCGAGAAGCATCTATCATCGGACGAAACTGGAGGCTGAGCAGCTCCTGGAGGACATGGTCTGTTCAGATTTGCAGGTACGCGTTCTACGCATGTCTCGTAGTTTCCCAGAGCCTGCCGATGCAATGGCTGCCTATCGCCTGCATCGTGGCATCGATATCCGCGATGTCGCCGATGCCCATGCGGCCGCCTTGATCAATACGGGCGATCACTTTCAAAGGCACATCGTTTCGACCGAAACGCCCTTCAAGCCAGAGGATTGTGAAGCTCTGGAGGCTGACGCGGCCTCCGTCATCAGATTGCGTGCTCCGATGCTTGCCGCAGAATTCGACCGCCGAAGGTGGTCTCTGCCGCAAACGATCGACCGCATCTATGCTTCGACGTCGGCAAATGTCGCGCTGGGATGGCGTCCTCGCTTCGGTTACGGCGAGGTTTTAGCGCAACTGGATCGGGGAAGCCTGGAGGTTTTGCCGCCTTTTTCTTCGATCAACAGGCAGGCTGAATAGCACGGCCGGCATCCCGGAAATTCCAGCTCGCGGGTCAATCTGGGTATCGATCCAAAAGAAATCGCCCGGGCCTGCTTTTCATGGCAGACCCGGGCGATTTTTCTAACTGCGGCGAGCTTACGCCCGCCTTCGCTTCAGCGTCGTGCGCTGCGAGCCTTATTCCTCGCTGGCGCCATCAACATCGCTGCCGGCCTCGGTGGACTCGCCATTGACGGCCTCGTCCTCTGAGCCTGCATCATCTTCGCCTTCCGGCTCGCTGATGCGCTCCACGGAGACAACCTTTTCGTCCTTCGCGGTCGAGAAGATAGTCACACCCTTGGTGGCGCGGCTGGCGATGCGGATGCCGCCGACGGGAACGCGGATCAACTGGCCGCCATCGGAAACGAGCATGATCTGATCGCCATCCTCGACCGGGAAGGCGGCGACGAGTTCGCCGATTTCGCCCGTCTTCGACGTGTCGGTGGCGCGGATACCCTTGCCGCCACGGCCGGAGATACGGAAATCGTAAGAGGAGGAACGCTTGCCGAAGCCCTTTTCCGATACCGTGAGCACGAATTGCTCCAGTGCCTTCAGTTCTTCGTAGCGCTCGTCGCTCAGCTGTCCCTCTTCGGTGACTTCCTCGCCGACCAGGGCGATTTCCTCTTCCTCGCCCGTCGCCGTGCGGCGATCGAGAACCGACCGCTTCAGATAGGCAGCACGCTCCCAGGGCTCAGCGTCCACATGGCGAACGATCGTCATGGAGATGATACGGTCGCCGGCTGCGAGATTGATGCCGCGAACGCCGATCGAGTTGCGGCCGGCAAAGACGCGTACATCCGAAACGGAGAAACGGATGCACTGGCCAAGCGCCGTCGTCATCAGCACGTCGTCCTGCTCGGTGCAGGTCTCGACGGAGAGGATTTCATCACCCTCCTCTTCGAGCTTCATGGCGATCTTGCCGTTACGGTTGACCTGAATGAAGTCCGACAACTTGTTGCGGCGCACGGTACCGCGCGTCGTCGTGAACATGACGTCGAGGTTATCCCAGGTATCCTCGTCCTCAGGCAGTGGCATGATGGTCGTAATGCGCTCACCGGGCTCCAGGGGCAGCATATTGATCAATGCCTTGCCGCGCGACGTCGGCGTGCCGATTGGCAAGCGCCAGACCTTCTCCTTGTAGACGATACCGCGCGAGGAGAAGAAGAGAACCGGCGTATGCGTGTTCAATACGAATAGCCGGGTAACGAAATCTTCGTCACGCGTCGTCATGCCGGAGCGGCCCTTGCCGCCTCGGCGCTGAGCACGGTAGGTCGTCAGCGGCACGCGCTTGATGTAGCCGAGATGCGAAACGGTGACGACCATGTCCTCGCGGGCAATCAGGTCCTCATCGTCCATCTCCAGACCGCCATCAACGATCTCGGTGCGGCGCGGCGTCCCGAACTCGTCGCGAACAGCGATAAGCTCATTCTTTACAATGGTTTGGATACGGACACGCGATGAGAGAATATCGAGGTAATCCTTGATTTCGACGCCGATCTGATTGAGCTCTTCGTCGATTTCGTCGCGGCCGAGAGCGGTCAGACGTGCCAGACGCAGTTCGAGGATGGCACGCGCCTGTTCTTCCGAAAGGTTGTACGTGCCGTCGTCGTTGATGCGGTGGCGCGGGTCATCGATTAGCCGGATAAGAGATTCAACGTCTGCGGCCGGCCAGCGGCGGGTCATCAGTTCTTCGCGCGCCGACTGCGGATCCGGAGCGCCGCGAATAACGCGGATGACTTCGTCGATGTTGGCGACGGCGATTGCAAGGCCGACCAAGACGTGTGCGCGATCACGCGCCTTGCGCAGCAGGTACTTCGTACGACGGCTGATCACCTCTTCGCGGAAGACCACGAAGGCGCGCAGCATGTCCAGCAGGTTCATCTGCTCAGGCTTGCCGCCATTCAGCGCCAGCATGTTGCAGCCGAAAGAGGTCTGCAGCGGCGTATAGCGATAAAGCTGGTTCAGAATGACGTCGGCATTGGCATCACGCTTCAGTTCGACGACGACGCGATAGCCCTGACGGTCGGATTCGTCACGCAGATCGGAGATGCCCTCGATGCGCTTGTCGCGCACCAGCTCGGCCATCTTCTCGATCATCGACGCCTTGTTCACCTGGAAGGGAATTTCGGTGATGATGATCTGCTCGCGATCGCCGCGCATCGGCTCGATCGTGGCAACGCCGCGCATGACGACGGAGCCGCGACCGGTCTCGTAAGCGGAGCGGATGCCGGCGCGACCGAGGATCTTGGCGCCCGTCGGGAAATCCGGACCGGGGATGATCTCCATGATTTCAGGCAGCTCGATCGCCGGATTGTCGATCAGGGCGATACAGCCATCGACCACTTCCGAGAGATTGTGCGGCGGGATATTCGTCGCCATGCCCACGGCGATGCCGCCCGAGCCGTTGACGAGCAGGTTGGGGAAGCGCGCCGGCAGAACCTTGGGCTCTTCCATGGTCGCGTCGTAGTTTTCCTGGAAATCGACCGTTTCCTTGTCGATATCCTCGAGAAGCTCGTGGGCAACTTTCGTCAGGCGCGATTCGGTATAACGCATTGCCGCCGGCGGATCGCCGTCGATCGAACCGAAGTTCCCCTGCCCGTCGATTAGCGGCACACGAAGCGACCAGTGCTGCGCCATGCGGACCAAGGCGTCGTAGATCGAGGCGTCGCCGTGCGGATGGTATTTACCCATGACGTCGGCAACCGGACGGGCCGACTTCACGTATTTGCGGTTCCAGTGATAACCGCTTTCATGCGCTGCATAGAGGATGCGCCGGTGAACGGGCTTGAGACCATCGCGGACATCGGGAAGCGCGCGGCTGACGATCACGCTCATGGCGTAACCGAGATACGACCGCTGCATTTCCTCCATGATGGAAATCGGCTCTATGCCTGGCGGGAGCTTCCCGCCGCCGGATGGTGTTTGCTCAGTCAAAACAGATCACGATCTCTTTTAGAATCACTGCGAAATTTATAGCGGAAAGGCTCGGCGAGCGCCAATTTAGCCCGATGTTTTTGAACAGGCTTTTGCCCCTTTAAGCCATGAAATCGAACATTTCCGTGGCGCAACCTGCCTATAGCGGTGCATTGCGCTTTGCGAAAGTCTATTCCTCGCATAACAATGGGTCATAACAACGACAAAGAACCGTTGCCGGGGATCATATGGCGAGCGCAGACACGCTGATCAATGCCTTTACGACGCTGCTTGTGACCGTCGATGCACCTGGCCTTGCGCCGCTATTCATCGGCCTCACCGTCGGCATGAACCGCGCCGAACGCAAGCAGGTGGCGCTGCGCGGCTCGCTCATCGCCTTCTTCATCCTGGCGGCCTTCGCCCTGTTCGGCGCGAGTGTGCTTGGAGTTCTCGGCATCTCCATCGGCGCCTTCCGCATCGCGGGCGGACTGCTGCTGTTCTGGATCGCCTTCGAGATGGTGTTCGAGCGGCGGCAGGACAGAAAGGAAAAGACGACCGAGGTCGCGATAACCAAGGATCATATCCGTAATATCGCAGTTTTTCCCCTCGCCCTGCCGCTGATTGCCGGCCCCGGCGCGATCTCCGCCACGATCCTGCTCGCCGGCTCGCTGCAGACCATGCTCGACCGAGCGCAACTGATCGGCGTCATCGCCGTCAACCTCATTGTGGTGTTTGCAGCACTTGCTGTTTCGGACAGGCTCGACCGCATGCTGGGAGCAACCGGCAGAGCCATTCTGACACGGTTGCTCGGCGTGATCCTCGCCGCGCTTGCCGCCCAATTCGTCGTCGACGGCGCGCGGGCAGCGCTGAAGCTGCCGTGAAAAAGGCCTGCCGATGAAGGCAGGCCTTTGAAAATCCAGATGTTCGGGCCGGAAGGCTCAAAACGGAATATCGTCGTCCAGATCGCGCGAGAAGTTTCCGCCGCCACCTGCCGGGCTGCCGCCACCGCGACCACCGCTTCCGCCACGGGAAGAACCTTGCGACGATGGCTGGCCGTAATCGTCGCCACCGTAATCGCCGCCGCCAAAGTCGCCACCGCCGCTACGTCCGCCGCGACCGCCGCCCTCGAAGGAGCCACCGCCGCCGCCTTCGCCACGGCCGTCCAGCATGGTCAGCGTCGAATTGAAGCCCTGCAGCACGATTTCGGTCGAATACTTATCCTGGCCGTTCTGATCCTGCCACTTGCGGGTCTGGAGTGCGCCTTCGATATAGACCTTGGCACCCTTCTTCAGGTACTGCTCGGCAACCTTGCAGAGGCCTTCGTTGAAGATGACGACGCGGTGCCATTCCGTCTTTTCCTTGCGCTCGCCGGAATTGCGGTCGCGCCAGGTTTCCGATGTCGCGATGTTGAGGTTGGCAATCGGGCGGCCGTCCTGCGTGCGGCGAATTTCCGGATCCGCCCCGAGATTTCCAATCAGAATTACCTTGTTCACACTACCGGCCATGACACCACCCTGCTTGCCGCCCATCGACGGCTCTTAAATTTTATCCGCACACCTTAGACCATTGCTGTCCTCAGGTGTCATCCAAGCACCGCCTGAGGGCTCTTCATCCACAAAGAAATGTCCAAAGGCAATTTTGTTCTTTCTTTGTTCTAATTTGTCTTTATGATCCTGTCAACGGAATCGAAAACCTGGCCCTGTCCTTCTTTTCAGCCTCGACTCACGGCTTGGCATCACTAAATAAGGGCAGACTCCAAGGGATAAGCGTAAGACGATGAGCGAACTGAAGACTATTTCCATACGTGGTGCTCGCGAGCACAATCTCAAGGGCATCGATCTCGACCTGCCGCGCAACAAGCTGATCGTCATGACCGGGCTTTCCGGCTCGGGCAAGTCATCGCTTGCCTTCGACACCATCTACGCCGAAGGCCAGCGCCGTTATGTCGAGAGCCTCTCGGCCTATGCGCGCCAGTTTCTCGAAATGATGCAGAAGCCGGATGTCGACCAGATCGACGGTCTGTCGCCAGCCATTTCGATCGAACAGAAGACGACATCGCGCAATCCGCGCTCGACGGTCGGCACGGTCACAGAAATCTACGACTATATGCGCCTGCTGTTTGCCCGCGTCGGCGTGCCCTATTCGCCAGTTACAGGCCTGCCGATCGAGAGCCAGACCGTCAGCCAGATGGTGGACCGCGTGCTCGCCTACGAGGAAGGCACCAGGCTCTATATTCTTGCGCCGCTGGTGCGGGGACGTAAGGGCGAATACAAGAAGGAACTGGCGGAGCTCATGAAAAAGGGCTTCCAGCGCGTCAAGGTCGACGGGCAGTTCTACGAGATCACAGACGTGCCGGCGCTAGACAAGAAATACAAGCACGATATCGACGTGGTGGTCGACCGTATCGTCGTCCGCCCCGATATGGCATCTCGTTTGGCAGACAGCTTTGAAACCTCCCTGCGCCTTGCCGATGGCCTGGCCGTTGCCGAATTCGCCGACAAGCCGTTGCCACCAGAGGAAACCGCTGCCGGCGGCTCGGCCAACAAGTCGCTGAACGAGACGCACGAACGCGTGCTGTTTTCGGAGAAATTCGCCTGCCCGGTTTCCGGCTTCACCATTCCCGAGATTGAGCCGCGTCTGTTCTCGTTCAACAACCCCTTCGGCGCCTGTCCGTCTTGCGACGGCCTAGGCTCGCAGCAGAAGATCGATCCGGATCTGATTGTGCCGGAGCCGGAGCGCACCTTGCGCGATGGTGCGATTGCCCCGTGGGCCAAGTCTAGCTCGCCCTATTACAACCAGACGCTCGAAGCGCTTGGCAAGCATTACGGCTTCAAGCTTGGCAGCCGTTGGAACGAGCTATCGGAAAAGGCGCAGGACGTCATTCTGAACGGCACGGAAGACAAGATTGAATTCCATTATGCCGATGGCGCGCGCTCCTACACGACGCACAAGAATTTCGAAGGCATCGTGCCGAACCTTGAGCGCCGCTGGAAAGAAACCGATTCCGCCTGGGCGCGAGAAGAGATCGAGCGCTACATGTCGGCGGCGCCCTGCCCGGCCTGCAATGGCTATCGCCTGAAGCCGGAAGCCCTCGCGGTCAAGATCAACAAGCTGCACATCAGCCAGGTGGCGGAAATGTCGATCCGTGTCGCCCGTGACTGGTTCAACGAGCTGCCTGAGACTTTTACAGACAAGCAGAACGAAATTGCCGTGCGCATCCTGAAGGAGATCCGCGATCGCCTGCGCTTCCTGAACGATGTCGGCCTCGAATATCTGAGCCTGTCGCGTAATTCCGGCACGCTTTCGGGCGGCGAAAGCCAGCGCATCCGGCTGGCGTCGCAGATCGGCTCGGGTCTGACGGGCGTGCTCTACGTACTCGACGAGCCGTCGATCGGTCTGCATCAGCGCGACAATGCCCGCCTTCTGGAGACGTTGAAGCACCTGCGCGATATCGGCAACACGGTTATCGTGGTCGAGCATGACGAGGATGCGATCCTGACGGCGGACGACGTGGTCGATATCGGTCCCGCCGCCGGCGTGCATGGCGGCCAGGTCATCGCGCACGGGACGCCGCAGGACATCATGGCGAACCCGAAGTCGCTGACGGGAAAATATCTCTCCGGCGAACTTGGCGTGCCCGTTCCCGAAGAGCGTCGCAAGCCCAAGAAGGGCAAGGAAATCAAGGTCGTCGGCGCAAGGGGCAACAACCTCAAGGATGTCACGGCCTCCATTCCGCTCGGTGTCTTCACCGCGGTCACGGGTGTTTCGGGCGGCGGCAAGTCCACCTTCCTGATCGAGACGCTTTACAAGTCGGCTGCGCGGCGCGTCATGGGCGCGCGTGAAATCCCGGCCGATCATGATCGCATCGACGGCTTCGAACATATCGAGAAGGTGATCGACATCGATCAGTCGCCGATCGGCCGCACGCCGCGGTCGAACCCGGCGACCTATACCGGCGCCTTCACGCCGATCCGAGACTGGTTCGCCGGGCTGCCGGAGGCCAAGGCGCGCGGTTATCAGCCGGGTCGCTTCTCCTTCAACGTCAAGGGTGGCCGCTGCGAAGCCTGCCAGGGCGACGGCGTCATCAAGATCGAGATGCACTTCCTGCCTGACGTTTACGTCACCTGCGACGTCTGCCACGGCAAGCGCTACAACAGGGAAACGCTGAACGTCACCTTCAAGACCAAGTCGATCGCCGATGTGCTCGACATGACGGTCGAGGAAGGCGTCGATTTCTTTGCGGCCGTCCCCGCCGTGCGCGACAAGCTGCAGAGCCTGAAGGACGTCGGCCTCGGCTATATCAAGGTCGGGCAGCAGGCCAATACGCTTTCGGGTGGCGAGGCGCAGCGCGTCAAGCTAGCCAAGGAGCTGTCGAAGCGATCGACGGGCCGCACGCTCTACATTCTCGACGAACCGACAACCGGGCTGCACTTCCACGATGTCGCCAAGCTTCTGGAAATGCTGCACGAGCTGGTCAACCAGGGCAATTCGGTCGTGGTCATCGAGCACAATCTCGAAGTGATCAAGACAGCCGACTGGATCCTCGATTTCGGTCCAGAAGGCGGCGATGGTGGCGGAGAGATCGTGGCGATCGGCACGCCGGAAACCATCGTCAAGGAGAAGCGCTCCTATACCGGGCATTTCCTGAAGGAATTGCTGGAGCGTCGGCCAATGAAGAAAGTTGCAGCGGCGGAGTGAGCTTCACCCGACTGAACGGCTAGGGAGGAAAGAATGACCAAAGCGGGCGAAATCCGTACAGGCATAGGCGGTTGGACTTTTGAGCCGTGGCGCGGGACCTTTTATCCCGACACGCTGAAACAGAAGGATGAACTGAATTATGCCAGCCGCCAGCTGAAGGTGATCGAGGTCAACGGCACCTATTACAGCACCCAGAAGCCTGCGGTCTTCGCCAAGTGGGCGGCCGATGTCCCGGAAGGTTTCATCTTCTCGCTAAAGGCTACACGCTTCGTCACCAATCGCCGGGTTCTTTCCGAGGCCGGCGAATCCATGCAGAAATTCCTGGAGTCCGGCATCAGCGAACTCGGAGATCACCTTGGTCCGCTGCTTTGGCAATTCGCGCCGACGAAAAAATTCGATCCGGACGATTTCGAGGCGTTTCTGAAGCTGCTGCCGGCAAAGCAGGATGGCCTGGCGCTGCAACACGTCGTCGAAGTCCGGCACGATTCCTTCAAGGTGCCGGAATTCGTTGCGCTGCTGGCGAAGTACAATATCGCGCCAGTCTGCGCCGAGCATTTCGAATATCCGATGATTGCGGATGTCACCGCCGATTTCGTCTATGCCCGCCTACAGAAGGGGTCGGATGATATCGAGACCTGCTATCCGCCGAAGGATCTGAAGGCCTGGGCCGATCGCCTGAAAACATGGGCCAAGGGTGAGGTTCCGAGTGATCTGCCGCTGATCGATCAGAGCCGCAAGGTGAAGGCGGAACCGCGTGACGTTTTCGCCTTCATGAT
Organism: Rhizobium sp. P44RR-XXIV; assembly: GCF_001999485.2. Lineage (NCBI taxonomy): Bacteria > Pseudomonadati > Pseudomonadota > Alphaproteobacteria > Hyphomicrobiales > Rhizobiaceae > Rhizobium > Rhizobium sp. P44RR-XXIV. The sequence goes on from NZ_MPVZ02000028.1 coordinate 834,745, forward strand.
CCATGAGGGCAAGGTGAACGCCCCGCCCGGCGCCATTGCCCTGCAGAAAGAAGTCGCAAAGTAACCGATTTCAAAAAGGGGCAACGCTGGCGACCAAATCCTCGGCCGTCAGCCCCTTTCCGGCACGCTGCCCGGCCAAACCGTGCAGCCAGACGCCAGCAGCTGCCGCCTCGAAAGCCGGTGCGCCCTGCGCCATCAGTCCGCCGACAATCCCGGCCAGCACATCGCCGGAGCCGGCGGTCGCAAGCCAGGGCGGCGCATTGGCATTGATCAGCGCCCTGCCGTCCGGCGCAGCAATTACGCTATCGGCACCCTTGTAGATAATGGCGGCATGAGCCCGAGCCGCCGCCGCCCTCGCCTTGTCTACCTTGCTGAGACCGACGTCGGCGGCGATGTCTGGGAAAAGTCGCGCGAATTCACCCTCATGCGGCGTCAGAACCAGTCGTGTCGGCCCTTCGGCAAAGGCGTCGAACAGTTGTTGGGGATGATCGCGGAACGACGTAATCCCATCCGCGTCGAGCACCAGATGACGATCGGCGAGCGCAAGGCAGAACCGGCGTGCCTTTTCGCCAGCTCCGAAGCCGGGACCAAGAACGAAAGTTGAGAGCCGTCGATCTGCCAGCCACTCCTGCAAAGCCGCTTCGTCATCGACGGCATGCAGCATAATTGCCGTCAGCATGCCGCTGTTGACCGCCAATGCGTCCTTCGGTGAGGCGATGGTGACGAGCCCCGCCCCTGCCTTCAGGCCCGCCATGGCCGACATGCGGGCAGCACCGGTCGCGTTTGCGCCGCCCGAGAAGACGACGAGATGGCCCCGCTTGTATTTGTGCGTATCCGAAGCCTCCGAAGGTATCTCCATCCGCCATTGGGCCGGCGTGTTTTCGGCAAGCATGCCATCGGCATTAGCGCGAACGATGCGCGCGGGAATGCCTATGTCGAAAACCTCCAGTTCACCGCAGAGATCGCGGCCCGGCAGCAGAAGATGACCAGGCTTGCGCGTCATGAAGGTGACCGTGCGTGACGCGCGAAAGGCAGCGCCGAGGATCTGGCCGCTCGATCCGTCGAGCCCGGAGGGCAGATCGACGGCAATGATGGGGATTCCGGCCTCGGTGACGCGCGAGATCACGATCTCAACTTCATTTGGAACAGGCCGAGACAACCCCGCGCCAAAAATCGCGTCGATCACGACGTCGCCATTTCGCGGCACATAGCCTGCGATCACCGCACCCTCAATCCGGCAATCAGCAAAAGCACGCGACGCATCGCCCTTCAAGCGCTGCGGATCGGCCAAATGGAAAAGGCTAACGTCGGCTCCGCTCCCCTTGAGAGCGCGCGCCATCACATAGCCGTCACCGCCATTATTGCCCGGGCCGCAAAGGACAACGTATCGCAGTGCCCCGGGAAAGTGCCGCAGCGCGCTTGCCGCGACAGCCTGCCCCGCTTTTTCCATGAGCCCATAGGAATCGATGCCGGAAGCGGCGGCCTCCCTGTCCACGGCGGCCATGTCTTCCGGAGAGAGTAGCAAATCGGCAAGGGGTAACGTCATGAGGCAATATTATAGATGCGAAATCTGCCCGAAAAACAACCGCTATCCCGACACTCATTTTGATCAATAAATATGCATTTGCATAATGAATGAACAAAGTCATTCAAGCCCTTGTACGAGCATGAATATGACGTGCACGGCACTTTTTTGCGAAATTTTACTTATCCAACGCATTTCGACGCGAAATCGCTTCCATTTTCCCAAAAAATCCTCATCAATTCATCGTCTCGGCACGAATTCGCCGGGATTTTTTACAGCAACCCATTCTCAACTGGCATGATACGTGCATTACGTTGGCCGAGCGGGGAGTAGTCCTGCTGTAACAGGAAAAGCGGAGAGACATTTTCTCATGAAAAAGATCGAAGCGATCATTAAGCCCTTCAAGCTCGACGAAGTGAAGGAAGCCCTTCAGGAAGTCGGTCTGCAGGGCATCACCGTCACGGAAGCGAAGGGCTTCGGTCGTCAAAAGGGCCACACGGAACTTTATCGTGGCGCCGAATATGTCGTCGACTTCCTGCCGAAGGTGAAGGTCGAAGTCGTATTGGCAGACGAAAATGCGGAGGCAGTGATCGATGCCATCCGCAAGGCTGCGCAAACCGGCCGTATCGGCGATGGAAAGATATTCGTCTCCAATGTGGAGGAAGTCATCCGAATCCGCACCGGCGAAACGGGCATCGACGCCATCTAACCCGCCCGGCCCATATGGCCGCGGCTCGTAATCGTCATCTAAGTCAAGGGAAGCAATTTAATGACGACCGCAAGCGATATTCTGAAACAAATCAAGGACAACGACGTGAAGTTCGTTGACTTGCGCTTCACCGACCCGAAGGGCAAGCTGCAGCACCTCACCATGGATGTGGTCTGCGTCGACGAAGACATGTTCGCCGATGGCGTCATGTTCGACGGCTCCTCGATTGGAGGTTGGAAGGCCATCAATGAATCCGACATGGTGCTGATGCCCGATACGGATACGGTCCATATGGATCCGTTCTTCGCGCAGTCCACCATGGTCATCCTCTGTGACATCCTGGACCCGGTTTCGGGCGAAGCCTACAACCGCGATCCGCGCGGCACCGCCAAGAAGGCCGAAGCCTATCTGAAGGCCTCCGGTATCGGCGACACCGCCTTCTTCGGCCCGGAAGCCGAATTCTTCGTCTTCGACGACGTCAAGTACAAGGCCGATCCTTACAATACCGGCTTCAAGCTCGATTCCAGCGAACTGCCTTCCAACGACGACACAGACTATGAGACCGGCAACCTCGGTCACCGTCCGCGCGTCAAGGGCGGCTACTTCCCCGTTCCGCCGATCGACAGCTGCCAGGACATGCGTTCTGAAATGCTGACGGTTCTGACCGAGATGGGCGTCGTCGTCGAAAAGCATCACCACGAAGTCGCTGCTGCCCAGCACGAGCTTGGCATCAAGTTCGACACGCTGGTGCGCAACGCCGACAAGATGCAGATCTACAAGTATGTGGTCCATCAGGTCGCCAACGCTTACGGCAAGACGGCAACCTTCATGCCGAAGCCGATCTTCGGCGACAACGGCTCGGGCATGCACGTTCACCAGTCGATCTGGAAGGCCGGCAAGCCGACTTTCGCCGGCGACGAATATGCAGGCCTGTCGGAGAGCTGCCTCTTCTACATCGGCGGCATCATCAAGCATGCCAAGGCGATCAACGCCTTCACCAACCCGTCTACGAACTCATACAAGCGTCTCGTCCCGGGTTACGAAGCTCCGGTTCTGCTTGCTTACTCGGCTCGTAACCGTTCGGCTTCCTGCCGCATCCCGTTCGGCACCAACCCGAAGGCAAAGCGCGTCGAAGTCCGCTTCCCTGACCCGACCGCCAACCCCTATCTTGGCTTCGCCGCCATGTTGATGGCCGGCCTCGACGGCATCAAGAACAAGATCCATCCGGGCAAGGCCATGGACAAGGATCTCTATGATCTGCCGCCGAAGGAGCTGAAGAAGATCCCGACGGTTTGCGGCTCGCTGCGCGAAGCGCTCGAAAGCCTCGACAAGGACCGCAAGTTCCTGACCGCCGGCGGCGTCTTCGACGACGATCAGATCGATGCATTCATCGAGCTGAAGATGCAGGAAGTCATGCGCTACGAAATGACCCCGCATCCGGTCGAATACGACATGTACTATTCGGTCTGATACAAGATACGAAAGCCCCGGCTCGCCGGGGCTTTCTTCATGATTGGGAAGCCGGTGGCAGGCGACCCACGGCATCGAATTTTCACATTCGGCTCTTTATTGCGTTCGATCCTGAACCGAGCCCAATGTGTCAGTTCGATGAAGGAATGGGGGCAAAATCCTTGATTTCAGTGGTGAATGTCACCACATGAACATGTGAAAGGAAGTCGTGCCATGAAACAAAGCAACGCAAAATTCAATATTGGCGATGTGGTTCGACACCGGATGTTCCCCTTCCGCGGTGTCATCTTCGATGTCGATCCGGAATTTGCAAATACCGAGGAATGGTGGAATTCCATTCCGGCAGAAGTGCGCCCCAGCAAGGATCAGCCCTTCTATCACCTTCTCGCCGAAAACGACGAGACGGAGTATGTCGCATACGTGTCGGAACAGAATCTGATCAGCGACGAGAGCGGCGTTCCGCTCCGCAATCCGCAGATTGCCCAGATTTTCGACCAGGCGCCGACAGGTCAGCTCAAGCCCAAGATGAGCTTCGCCCACTAAACGCCGAGAAATTCGTTCTCTTTTAAAGGGAAGGCACCCAAGGCCTTCCCTTTTCATTTGTGCGTCACACCGATAACGGCGAACCATAAAGAAAAAGCCCGGATCGCTCCGGGCTTTTCTATAGGATAATGAAATTCCGCAAGCTTACTGCGCTTTGGCAGCCTTCTGGGCATCTTCCAGCTTCTTGCGTGCTTCCTCAGCCTTCTTCTGCATGCTGTCCTGCAGGCTCTTCTGGCTTTCGGCAAGCTTGCTGTCGGAGATCGCCGGGCCGTCAAAGGCAGCGCCGAAGCCGCTCAGCGAAATCTTGATCGGGTTCGGAGCGCGACGGAAGTTGATCGAGGTGAAGGTCACGTCGGTTCCCTTCTTCAGCGAGGCGACCATTGCGTCCGTCACAGGAACTTCAGCCGTGCACTTGTCCGGAAGGCAGACCGCGTAGTCGAGCTTCTGGCCCTTGCCGCCATCAACCTGCATGGTGATGCCGGGCGGGATCAGCCGAGCCGTCGGAACGGAAATCTGCAGGATCTTGCGGTTGACCTTGCCGTCAACGGAGATGAGGCCGACGGCCGTGACCAGCTGGCCGTTATTGGCCATGATCAGGTTCTGCACGATGCAGATATCGGCATCGTCCTGCTTGGCGCAGGTCTTGTACCAGCCCAGACGTGGCTGGTTGGGATCGCTACCACCATCGGCAGGAGCTGCATTCGACGCATCCTGAGCGAAAGCGGCCGCCGGAAGCGCCGCGCCGATCATGAGAGCCAGAGCAGAGAGACCTGCCCGCATTTTGTTGTCAGTCTTGAACATCATAGCGAAACCGCCTCCTGAAATCCGCTGCGGAACGACGCGTGCCGTCCCATGCCATTCGGGTCAAACCGTCGTCCACCTGTCGAATGAATAAGGCAAATGCATGACCCGGGAAACCCGGCACCCCTGTTACATCGCACCGGCGCGGATATCCAGCGTTTCTTTGGTCTTTTCTATCGAGACCCAAGAATTCCATGGTCGCGTGTTGAATTCGGCACGCTCATGATAAGGTTCGGCCGAATCGTACCCCTTACCGGAAAGGATGCCATGCAAGCGCTCCGGATCGCTGTTTTCCTGTTCTTCGCAGCCTTGTGCAACGCCGCAGCGGCGCAACCGCTCCATGGCATCGCCATGCATGGCGAGCCGGCGCTGCCGGCGGACTTCAAGCATTTGCCCTACGTCAATCCGGACGTCAAAAAAGGCGGCCATATCAGCTATGGTGTCGTCGGCACCTTCGACAATCTCAATCCCTTCATTCTGAAGAGCATGCGCACGACCGCGCGCGGCATGTGGGACCCGGAATATGGCAACCTCATCTTCGAATCGCTGATGGTGCGCTCGCGCGACGAACCTTTCACGCTTTACGGGCTGCTGGCGCAGACGGTCGAATGGGACGACAGCCGGAGCTACATCCAGTTCAATCTCAATCCCGATGCAAAATGGTCGGACGGGCAGCCGGTCACCCCCGAGGACGTTCTCTTCACCTTCCAGCTCCTGCGTGACAAGGGGCGTGTCGTCTTCTCCTACCCGCTGGAAACGATCAGCAAGATGGAGAAGGTCGGTGAACATGGCGTGCTCATTCATTTCAACGAGAAGGCGAATCGCGAAACGCCGCTGATCATTGCTTCGTCGCTGCCGATCCTGCCGAAACACGCCACCGATATCGATAATTTTGAACGCACGACGCTGAGCATCCCAATCGGCTCCGGCCCCTATCGCGTGAAGAGCGTCGATCCAGGCCAGCGAATCGTTTTCGAACGCAATCCCGACTACTGGGGCAAGAATATTCCGATAAAGATTGGCGTCGACAACTACGACCAGATCATCGTGAACTACTTCCTGCAGGACACGACAGTGTTCGAGTCCTTCAAGAAGGGGGACATCGATATTTATCCGGATGGCAGCCCGGCGCACTGGCAGCAGGCTTATAATTTCCCGGCGGTAAGCTCTGGCTCGGTCGTCAAGGAAACGTTCACGCCGAAGACGCCGAGCGGCATGCTGGGTTTCGTCTTCAACACACGCCGGCCGATCTTCGCCAACAAGAATGTACGCAAGGGCCTGACGCTTGCCTTCGATTTCGAATGGTTCAACCGCAATCTGGCATCCAGTGCCTATACGCGTACGGAAAGCTATTGGCAGAATTCCGATCTCTCCTCCTTCGGCGTTCCCGCTGATGCCAACGAGCTCGCCATGCTTGGCCCGATCAAGGACCATATCGACGCCGACGTGCTCGATGGCACCTATAAGCTGCCGGTCAGTGACGGTTCCGGACGCGATCGCTCGATCCTGCGCAAGGCCGTCAATTTCCTCAAGCAGGGTGGCTATACGATCAAGGGCGAGCGCATGGTCGACAGCGCCGGGCGCAGCTCAGCTTCGAAATCATGACGCAGAATGCGGATCAGGAGCGAATCGCCATCGCCTATCGCCGCTCGCTGAGCCTGCTCGGCATCGCCGTCACCATCCGCACCGTCGACGATTCTCAGTATCAGCTGCGGACGACCAATTACGATTATGATGTCATAATCAAATCCTACCCGTCATCGCTGTCGCCCGGTATCGAGCAGGTGGGCCGCTGGAGCTCCGTCGCGGCGAAGACCCCGGGTAGCCTGAATTTCGCCGGTGTCGCGGATCCCGATGTCGATACTTTGATCGATCACTTCCTGACGGCGCATTCGGCCGAGGATTTCCGCGACGCCGTGCGCTCCTTCGATCGTATCCTGATATCGGGCTACTACGTCGTGCCGCTCTATCATATCGCGCAGCAATGGGTGGCGCGGCGCAGCCGTATCGCCCATCCCGACATATTGCCGCTCTATGGTTATTACCTGCCCGTCTGGTGGGACGCGACCGCGCAATAGATGTTAGGCGCATTCCGCGTGGTTCCCTTTCGGTAACCGGTTGAAGCCGTCGGCGCAAAGGCCTAGATGGTGGAAACGAGCCAAAACTGAAAGGATAGAGCCATGGAACGCATCACGATCGATATCGTCTCGGACGTCGTTTGTCCGTGGTGCTATCTCGGCAAGGCCCGGCTGGAACTGGCGATCGCCGAGGTGCAGGACACGGTGGGTGTTGACCTCAACTGGCGTCCCTATCGGCTGAATCCGGACTATCCGCCCGAAGGCGTCGATCAGAAGAAGGCGCTTGAGCAGAAGCTTGGCGGCGCCGAACGCGTGGCGCAGGGACACAAGATGCTGACCGATCTCGGCCGCGAAGTAGGCATAGCCTTCGATTTCGAAGCCATCAAGATAGGCCCGAACACGCTCGACGCACACCGCCTCATCCACTGGGCCGTCACCGAAAGCCGCGAGAAGCAGGAAAAAGTCGTCAACGCCCTCTTCAAGGCCAATTTCGAAGAGGGTCGCAATGTCGGCGACCACACGGTTCTGCTCGATATCGCCGAAAAGGCCGGGCTCGACCGCTCCGTCATATCAACCCTCCTCGCCTCCGACGCTGACCGCGACCTCATCATCGCCGAAATCGACGCCGCCCAGAAGATCGGCGTCACCGGCGTGCCCTTCTTCATCTTCGACCAGCAATATGCCGTCAGCGGCGCGCAGACGCCTGACGTGCTGGTTGAGGCGCTGCGCGATATCGCCAAGATGAAGGCCGAGGCGCGGGCTGGGATGAATTGAACTGAGATTACTGTTTCGATCTTGGGCGGCAGTAGCCGCCAGGGGTCAACAGCCGACTTGTCGTCGCTATCGCGAATGACCCGGCGGTCCGTCCCCATCGGCAAGTGCAATTGCCGCTATCTGCGCGAGCGTCGTCGCCGCATACTTTTCCATAAGTTCGCGCTCTGCTGCGGCATGAGCTGCCTCAAGAATTGAATTTGAGGCCCGCTCCACCGGACAGGACGGGTGGTCTCGCGAAATTGGGGCTGCGAGGATCGCCCCCTCGTGCAGCGCACGCTGGACATGCAGCACTGTCACTTCATCGAGTGATTTGATCAGCTTCCAACCTCCGCCACGGCCGCCTTCCGATTCAACGATGCCATGTTCGCGCAGCGCTCCCAGCGTTCGGCGCACGACGACCGGATTGGTATTGAGCATCTGGCCAATCCTTTCCGAGGTTTCCCTACCGCCGAGCAAGCCCATGTGCACCAACACATGCAACATCCTGGCAAGCCTGCCATCGGTCTTCATCGCGCACCTTTCCGCAACAATAATTGTTACACTATCTTGACACTCGCCTTAGCGTAACACATGTTGTTACGCTATAGAAGGAGTACGCATGCGACGCCGACAATTTCTGGCCGCTTCGACAGCCCTGCTCGCTACCTCCTTTCACGCAATGGCAGCTAAGCAAGAGGTTCCGATGAAAGAGAGCACCATTCAGACCCGCACAATCAGCATGAGCGTCCTTGATGAAGGGAAAGGTCCTTTGGTATTGCTTTGCCACGGCTTTCCCGAAACCAAATACGCCTGGGGGCATCAGATTGGGGCTCTCGCGAATGCAGGGTACCGTGCCGTCGCACCGGACATGAGGGGCTACGGCAAGACTGAAGCTCCGAAACGGGTCGATCAATATACCGTCTTCCATGCGGTCGGCGATTTGGTAGCGCTGCTCGACGCCTTGGAAGAAGATCGGGCCGTTATCGTCGGCCATGATTGGGGCGCAACAATCGCTTGGCAGGCCGCGCTCCTGCGCCCGGACAGATTTCGCGCCGTCGTGGCTTTGAGCGTACCAATGATGGGATTGCCACCTGTGCCGCCCTCGAAGATTTTCCCGCATAATGACGAGGCGCTATTCTACACTCTTTATTTCCAAGACCCGGAAGGTGCCGAAGCCGAATTCAGTCAGGACGTCAGCCTGACGCTCCGGAAACTCATCTACGCCGCGAGCGGTGAGGCCGGGCCGCGCAAGGCTGGCGACGCCACGCCCAACCCTTTTGGCATGGTTCAACGCAGCACCGGACTGCTAGCAACCCTGCCCGATCCGATTCAGCCTCCCGATTGGCTTCCGAAGGAAGATTTTGAGCGGCTGGTGACTGCTTTCAAGGCTTCTGGCTTCACTGGTGGTCTCAACTACTATCGCAATCTCGACCGAAATTGGGAGCTACAGCAGGCCAACGCAGGCCAGTTGGTCAATGTCCCCGCGCTGTTCATGACCGGTGAACGCGACACCGGCCTCAGCATCCCCGGTATGGATCAGATAATCGCGAGCATGCCACACTTGGTCCCCCACTTGCGTGGCTCGCATGTTCTGCCAGCGGCCGGCCATTGGCTCCAGCAGGAGCGACCGAGCGAGGTGTCGGAACTGACGATAAATTTCCTGAAGCAGCTTTCTGAAGAATAGAGCTCGTCTCCTTCTGATGGAAAGCGGCCCGATCCGGATATTGCTTGTTGCGGACTGTGTGACGAGAAGCTTCCTCGATTCTGGCCGAGCACCCGCCCGATTGCATTCCCCCGAGACAAACCCTTTAATAGCTTCGATAAAGAGGGACAGCACTCGGGGCGGGCGTATGGAACCAACACATTTATTCGAGTTGGTGATCGCGATGTTTGTAGCGATCATAGCACTTCACTATGCCGCTCATCGGCTCGGAATGCCGCCCTCCGTGGCGCTGCTTACGGGTGGCGGGTTGATTGCCTTTCTGCCGGGATTGCCGACCATACAGATCGATCCGGCTCTGGTGCTGGTCATCTTCCTGCCGCCTCTGCTTCTGGACGGTGCCTGGTCCATCGCTCTGGGGCGCGTTCGCCGCACATGATCGGCATTGCCTCGCTCGCCATCGGTGCGGTTTTCTTCACGTGCGCCGTCGTGGCCGTGGTGACCCATCTGCTGTTTCCCTCGCTCCCCTGGGCGGCTTGCGCCGCCCTCGGAGCCATCGTGTCGCCGCCGGACGCGGTGTCTGCCCGGGCGGTGCTGGAGCGCGTGAAGCTGCCCCGGCGTCTGCAAATCCTGCTGGAGGGCGAAAGCCTGCTGCATGACTGCGAGCGGCCTGGTGCTCTTCCGTTTCGCCATCGCCGCCGGCGTGACCGGCGCCTTCAGCGCTGTAGATGCCGTGGGGAGTTTCTTCGTGCTGGCAATCGGCGGCGCGGTGGTCGGCATCGCCGTCGGCACGACATGGGTTCTCTTCGTGCGCCGGCTGGGCGACGAATATCTGATCATCGCCGCCACTGCGCTCCTGGCATGGATTTCCTACCTGCTCGGCGAGTTGCTGCATGTCTCGAGCGTCATCGCGACGGTGACCACCGGCCTGATCATGAGCTGGCACCAGCACACCGTCCTGTCCGCTTCCACGCGCATGCGCGGCACGTCATTCTGGACCGTCATTGTCTTCCTCATGGAAGCCACGGTTTTCATCCTGATCGGCCTATCCCTGCGTGGCGTCGTCGAACGCGGTGGCGGTTTCGACGTGGTGCTCGCCACGATGGGATTGCCGATACTCGTCATCCTGATCGCGCTCACTCTCGCACGCTTTGCATGGACCTACGGCTCCGATTGGGTCATCAGCCTGTGCAATCTTCTGGGAGTTAAGCGCTATACTCCGCTCGGGTTCCGCGGCGCGACCGTGCTGGGTTGGGCTGGTGTCCGCGGGGTGGTCACGCTTGCCCTCGCACTCAGCGTGCCGGAAAACTTCCCCGGCCGCGACTTTATCCTGGTGACGTCGTTTGCCATCATTCTTGGCACCGTGCTTTTGCAAGGCACCACGCTTGGCTATGTCATCAAGTGGTCGCAGCTGACAGAGCCTGAATCGGCCAAAGCTCGCTTCACCATGAGCCAGGCGGAAGCCGCCATGGCCCAGGCACAGTGGGCGACGATCCAGACATTGGCCTACGACAGCGAAGGCAATCTTATTCACCCGCAGCTGCTCAATCGCTATCAGACCAGAGCGGAAAAGATCGTCGACTATGCCGCGCGCACGGACGAGTACGCCCCCATGCTTCAGGCACATTTCGATGTTGTGCTTGAGGCAGTCGCGACCGGCCGCCGCGAACTCATACGGCTTCACCGCGCCGGAGATATCGACGACGAAACCCTCCACGAACTGGAGCGAGACCTCGATCTGGAAGAACTGAGCGCGATTTCCGCAAAATCCTGATGGCTTTCAGGTGCGGAAAGCCGCGCAGCATCTCACTCAACCTTCCTATTTCGCCAGTTCCGCCAGCTGTGTCATGACAACAGCCGCACCCTGCAGCCGCTTTTCCGGCGTCGGCAGGTCGCGCGTCAGGAAGACGCTGTGGTCGGGGCGGATCTTGGCCATCGTGCCCTGCTTGGCGATATAGCCGACCAGATTGCCGGGGTTCGGGAATTCCTTGTTGCGGAATTGCACGACGACGCCCTTCGGGCCGGCGTCGAGCTTCTCGACATTGGCGATGCGGCAGAGCGACTTGATGTAGACGATCTTTAGCAGGTGCTGCACCTCGATCGGCATCGGCCCGAAACGGTCGATCATTTCGGCACCGAAACCGTCGATCTCCTTGATTTCAGTGATTTCGCCGAGGCGGCGATAGAGCGCCATTCGCAGATGCAGATCCGGCACGTAATTGTCGGGGATCATGACCGGCGTGCCGACTGAGATCTGCGGCGACCAGCCAGTGTCCTGATCTCGTCGACGCCCTGACCTCGGCGACAGCCTCCTCGAGCATCTGCTGGTAAAGCTCGAAGCCGACTTCCTTGATATGGCCGGACTGTTCCTCGCCAAGCAGATTGCCGGCGCCGCGGATATCGAGATCGTGGCTGGCGAGCTGGAAACCGGCGCCGAGCGTGTCCAGCGATTGCAGCACCTTGAGGCGGCGCTCCGCCGTTGCCGTCAGCACCTTGTTGACCGGCAGGGTGAAGAGCGCAAAGGCGCGCACCTTGGAGCGGCCGACGCGGCCGCGCAGCTGATAGAGCTGCGCAAGGCCGAACATATCGGCGCGATGGACGATCAGCGTGTTGGCTGTCGGCACATCAAGGCCGGATTCGACGATGGTCGTCGACAGCAGCACGTCATAGCGGCCTTCGTAGAAGGCGTTCATGATGTCTTCGAGTTCACCGGCCGGCATCTGGCCATGGGCGACCGCCACCTTCAGCTCCGGCACATCCGATTGCAGGAAGGCGTGGATATCAGCGAGATCGGCGAGGCGCGGACAGACATAGAAGCTCTGGCCGCCGCGATAATGCTCGCGCATCAGCGTTTCGCGGATGACGAGCGAATCGAAAGGCGAGATGAAGGTGCGCACTGCCATGCGGTCGACCGGCGGCGTGGTGATAAGCGACAGTTCGCGCACGCCCGTCATGGCAAGCTGCAGTGTGCGCGGGATCGGCGTTGCCGACAGCGTCAGCACATGCACGTCGCTCTTCAGCTCCTTCAGGCGCTCCTTGTGCTTGACGCCGAAATGCTGCTCCTCGTCGATGACGAGCAGGCCGAGATTGGCGAACTGGATGCCAGCGCCGAGCAGCGCATGCGTGCCGACGACAATATCCGTCTTGCCTTCGGACACTTCCTTCTTTGTCAACGCCAGATCCTTGGCGCCAACGAGACGCGATGCCTGCTGAATGCGGATCGGCAAGCCACGAAAGCGCTCTGAAAACGTCTTGAAATGCTGGCGAGCGAGCAGCGTCGTCGGCACCACGACGGCAACCTGGGCGCCGTTCATGGCCGCAACGAAGGCCGCGCGCAGGGCCACTTCCGTTTTGCCGAAGCCGACATCGCCGCAGACGAGGCGATCCATTGGCCGGCCGGCGCCGAGATCGTCACGCTCCGCCTCGATCGCGTTCATCTGGTCTTCGGTTTCGTCATAAGGGAAGCGGGCGGCAAACTCGTCATAGAGGCCGTCCGGGGTGCTGAGCACCGGCGCATGCCGGGTCAGGCGCTCGGCCGCGATGCGGATCAAAGCGCCGGCCATATCGAGCAGGCGCTTCTTGAGCTTGGCCTTGCGCATCTGCCATGCGCGGCCGCCGAGCTTGTCGAGCTGCGCCTCGGTGCCCTCGCCGCCATAGCGCGACAGCAGATCGATGTTTTCGACCGGCAGGAACAGCTTGGCGTCGTCGGCATATTGCAGTTCAAGACAGGCATGCGGAGCGCCCGCCGCCTCGATGGTCCTGAGGCCGACGAAACGGCCGATGCCGTGTTCGGCATGAACGACGATCGAGCCTTCGTCCAGGCCCGCCACTTCCGAGATGAAATCGGCGGCACGCTTGCGGCGCTTGGAGCGGCGCACCATACGGTCGCCGAGAATGTCCTGCTCGCCGATAATGACGAGATCGCCGGCCTCGAAGCCCGCTTCGAGGCTGAGCACGGCCGCTGCCGCCTCGCCTTTCGCCAAGCCGCCAAGATCCTTGAAAGCCTCGATCGTCTTGACGCGCGCCAGCCCATGCTCGGCAAGCACCTGCAGGAGGCGGTCGAGCGAGCCCTCCGTCCAGGCTGAAATCAGCACCTTGGCGCCGGAGGCCCGCTTGTCGGCGATGTGCTTGACAACGGCGTCGAAGACGTTGACGCGTTCGCTGTCGGCACTTTCCGTCGCCGAGCGCGCCCAGCGTGGTCCCTGACGGGCGTCGATGCTGAGGACGCGGCGCGCCTCGCCCTCATGCTCGTTAAAGGGCGATATGCGGATGGCGTCGAAAGCATCGAGCGCCTTGCCGAAGGTGCCGCCATCGAGATAGAGTTGGCCCGGCGTGACGGGCTTGTAGGGCGTGCCCTGCCCCATCTGGCTCTTGCTTTGCTGGCCGGAGTTCAGGCGAGCGTCGTAATAATCGAAAACGAGCTTTGAGCGCTCCTCGGCGGCTTCGCGCACCGTATGGTCGGTGACCAGACGGAAGCCCTTGAGATAGTCGAAGACCGTCTCAAGCTTCTCGTAGAACAGCGGCAGCCAGTGCTCCATGCCCGCGTAGCGGCGGCCTTCGGACACTGCGAGATAGAGCGCATCGTCGCGAGTAGCGGCGCCAAAGGCGGAAAGATAATTCTTGCGGAAACGGCTGATCGTATCCGGCGTCAGCGTCACTTCGCTCATCGGATTAAGATCGAGCGAGCGGACCTGCCCGATCGTGCGCTGGCTGGCGGGATCGAAGCTGCGGATGCTTTCCAGCGTGTCGCCGAAGAAATCCAGACGCACCGGTTCTTCCGTACCGGGAACGAAGACATCGAGAATACCGCCGCGCACGGCAAATTCGCCGACTTCGCGCACGGTGGCGACGCGATCAAAGCCGTTGCGCTCCAGGCGGCTGGCGATGTCGTCCATGCGCACCTGGTTGCCCGGTCTTGCCGAAAACGCCAGGCTCTCGATGATATCCTGCGGCGCTACCTTCTGCAGCATGGCATTGACCGTCACCAGTACGATCGCGGCATGCGGCTTGCGGTGATATGCGATCAGCCCGGAAAAGGCGGCCAGACGGCGAGCCGAAGTATCAGAGCTCGGGGAAACGCGGTCATAGGGAAGGCAGTCCCAGGCGGGCAAACTCAACACCGGTATTTCGGGCGCGATGAAGCCGAGCATCTGCTCGACATCGGCCATATGCTGTCCATCGGACATGACATAGGCGACCGGCTGACCGGCCCTTGCCAGTTCGGCAAGCAGGAACGGCTCCATGCCGGCCGGAACATGACCGACCGTCAGCGCTCGCTTGCGGCGAGCACCTTCTTCGCGTCGAAACCGGGGATCATTTCGTTAAACCAAACCTTTCGGCAATCTCTTCGAAATCGGGCTTGTAGGATCCGATACGCTCGAACAGCGGCGTCTGGAGATGCTGCGGTATCGGCTCGGTGCCGAGGATCCACTTGACGAGATCGTTGTCCTCTTCATCCATGATCCGCTCGAGCTCGTCGAGATCGGCTTCCGCCAGCCCCGGCAGCTCGTTATCGGCGAACTGCCCGAAGACCAGATCCATCTCGCGGATGCCGCGATGCCAGCAGCGAAAAAGGATGCGCCGACGGCGGGGATCGAGATCGGCACTGCTGAGGGTGAGCCCAGTCATCAAAAACACCTTTATGTTGATGCGTCTCTATAAAACCAGCAGGGAAAGGTGGGAACCGATTTTTCAGAAAAAAGCGTCCCAGACGCAATTTTCCGGGGAGTGTTGGCCTCAATGGAGAGGAGTTTCCGGCCGCCCCTTGCCAAATCCACCCTGCCCGTCGCATTTTGCCCGCCATGCGTCCCGCCATCCTCGACCCTTTGTTTGCCTCCATCTCTTCGCTGCCCGGCGTCGGGCCGAAGGTATCCGAACTGCTGGTGAAGCTGCTCGACCGCGAGACGATCGACGATTGCCGGGTCATCGACCTCTTGTTTCACGCACCACACTCCATCATCGATCGGCGCGAGCAGCCGGGTATCGCCAGGGCGCCACAGGGCACAATCGTCACCATTACCGGCCGCGTCGACCGCCACCAGGCGCCGCCGGCGCGCAGCAACGTGCCCTATCGCGTATACCTACACGACGAGACGGGAGAACTGGCGCTGGTCTTCTTCCGCGGCAAGGCGCAATGGCTGGAAAAGCAGCTGCCACTCGATGAAACGGTAACTGTCAGCGGCAAGGTCGACTGGTTCAATGGCCGTCCGTCGATGGTGCATCCGGATTACATTATGCGCGAGAGCGAGGCGGAAAACCTGCCGCTGGTCGAGCCGGTCTATCCGCTGACGGCCGGCCTCTCGCCGAAATTCCTGCGCAAGACCATCGAGGCGGCTCTGCCGCGCATGCCTGAATTGCCGGAGTGGGACGATCTGGCTCTGGCACAGAAGCAGGGCTTTCCCTCGATATCGGACAGTTTCCACATGCTGCACGCGCCACGCGACGCGGCCGATATCGATCCGCAGACGCCGGCGCGCCGCCGGCTTGCTTACGACGAATTCCTGGCCGGGCAGCTCTCGCTGTCTCTCGTGCGCCAGCGGCTGCGCAAGGTCGCCGGCAAGCCTGTGCATGCCACCGGAGAAATCAGCAGCAAGATATTGGAATCCCTGCCCTTCTCGATGACCAACAGCCAGCGTGAAGCGGTGGCGGATATTCTCAAGGATATGGCCGGCACGGAGCGTATGCTGCGGCTGCTGCAGGGCGATGTCGGGGCCGGCAAGACGCTGGTGGCCCTGATGGCGATTGCCGCTGCGATCGAAAGCGGCGGTCAGGCGGTGTTGATGGCGCCGACCGAAATCCTTGCACGGCAGCATCATGCGACGATCTCAAAATTCGCAGCAAATGCAAATCTTTCGGTGGAAGTTCTCACAGGTAGGACGAAGGGTCGTGAGCGAGACGTCATTCTCGAGCGCATCGCCTCTGGCGAAGCGCAGATCATCATCGGCACGCATGCGCTGTTCCAGGACAGTGTCGGCTATGCCAACCTCGTGCTGGCCGTGGTCGACGAACAGCATCGCTTCGGCGTCCACCAGCGCCTGCGCCTGACTGCGAAAGGCATCTCGCCGCATATGCTCGTCATGACCGCGACGCCCATTCCGCGAACCCTCGTGCTGGCCGCCTTCGGCGATATGGACGTTTCCAAGCTCACCGAGAAGCCGGCCGGGCGCAAGCCGATCCAGACGATCACCATCCCGAATGAGCGAACCGGCGAGATCGTCGCGAGACTCAAAAGCGCGCTATCGGAAGGCAAGAAAGCCTATTGGATATGCCCACTTGTGGAAGAGTCCGAAGAATCGGATTTAATGTCCGTCGAGGAGCGTCACGCGACATTGACGAGCGCGCTGGGGGCCGGCATCGGTCTCATCCACGGCCGGATGAGCGGTCCTGAAAAAGACGCCGTCATGATGGCCTTCAAGAATGGTGAGATACGGCTGCTCGTGGCAACAACCGTCGTCGAAGTCGGCGTCGACGTTCCCGATGCCACGATCATGGTCATCGAACATGCGGAGCGTTTCGGTCTGGCGCAGCTCCATCAGCTGCGCGGTCGCGTCGGACGCGGAGACGAGGCCTCCACCTGCATCCTGCTCTACAAGGGGCCGCTTGGTGAAACCGGACATGCCCGGCTCTCGATCATGCGCGACACCGAGGATGGCTTCCGTATCGCCGAGGAGGATCTGAAGCTGCGCGGTGAAGGCGAGCTTCTGGGCACGCGCCAGTCCGGCACGCCGGGCTTTCGCATCGCCAGCCTGGAAGCTCATGCCGATCTTCTGGAAATCGCCCGCAAGGATGCCGCCTATATCATCGAGCGCGATCCGGAACTGACCGGAGAGCGCGGCATGGCGATACGCACCTTGCTCTATCTTTTCCGCCGAGATGAGGCGATCCGTTTCCTGCGAGCCGGATGACTGGATGGACGCGGTCAGCGCGCCCATCCTCCTTCAAAAGGCTTACTTGCCAGCACGACCGGGAATGGTCACCTGGAACACCTGGAACATGGTGTCGACATCGGCGCCGCTATCATCCTTGTAGGCGGCTCCAACCTGGAAACCATCCTGGGTGATGAAGTCGTTGTCGTTGGCGACGAACAGGAAGTAATCGTCCGGCAGCTTCGGGTCCTGAACGCTGGCAAGCGACATCGCTTCCCACTTCTCCGAAAGATTGCTGCGATCGTTCGGAGCACCGTTGTGCAGGCCGAAACGTGCGAGATCGGCGCTATCGTTGATGTCAATGAACTGGTTGACGGCCGCCGGCTTTACCGTGGGGTCGAGAACGCCCTTGGGCGCGACCGATGTGCCGGTATCGAACTTGCTGCCGGCAATGTCAGTGGCGGCGGAGACGTCGACAATGTCGATGCTGCGGTAGAGGGACTTGTCGCCCTTCTGGCCATAACCATTGCCGCTGTCACGCGCCAGCATCAGGAAGCTCGTCGACGAAAGCGCCACGATCTCGCTCTGGGCCGCAACGACCGTCTTGCCCTTCTCATTGGTGAAAACCGGCAATGGTACGACATATTCATGCACCAGTTTCAGATGAGCGACATCGGAAGCGTCATAGACAAGCGCGCGCGTGTTCTGCCGCGTCGAGCTGGAATCGCCGCCATCCTGGCGGGTCGCCGACTGCAGTACGGCGATCAGGAACTTGCCGTCAGGGGTGAGAGACATGCCCTCGAAGCCCTGGTTGTTCTGACGTCCGCTGGTCGGATCCTTGGGATCGGGCGCAGCTTCGCCGGGGCCTGGATTGTTCGATGAGAAATTCACGGCGCCATTGCGCATCGGCAGGAATGCATCCGGCGGTGTCGTGGCCGACAGCATCCGGCCATCCGCCGAGAAGCGATAGATATAGGGGCCGTATTCATCGCTGATAAACATCGTGCCATCGGGCAGACGGGCAATCGCTTCATTGTCCAGCGAGATCTTGCCGTTCGGCGCTTCGGGCAGCAACGGCATACCGCCTTCAGGATGGCGGGTGCCATTGGCCGGATCGAAACCGGTCGCCTCGACGCCCTTGTCGTCCTTCAGAAGTAATGTGTCAGCAAGCTTGGCGTCGACACCCGATTGCTCCTTGCCGGCCGGCGGCGTTGCACCGGGAGCGACCGGCGTCAGCAGGATATCGATCGTGTTGAGGCGTGCGCGATAATCGGTGGTGCCTGCAACATTGTAGCCGCGATCCGGCAGCAGCCACAGCGAGCCCTTGTAGGTGCCGTCGGCATTGCGGACCCAGTTCTTGGTGTCGATCGACATGCCCGAGCCCGAGCCGAAGGTCTCGCCGAACTTGTCGCGCTGGCTGGCCGGAATGCGGCCGATGGCGACCCGGCCCTTGTTGACGAGCGTTACGCCCTGAACGGCTACCGAAGTATCGGCAAGTGCTGCGACCGGCGCAGCGAAAACAAATGTGGCAAGTGCTGCCGACAGCAGCGGCAGGCTCTTCGAACGCATATATTTCAAGGCAATATCCTCCTGATGAAAACCCTTGTGGAGACAGCGGCATCATCCTCGGCTTGGTCCATAGCCTTGCGTCGAACAGCAATCGCCCGGCGCCCAAGCACCGAGCATTCAATGATGAGATACATCCGATTGCCTGTCCCCATCGACGATCTAAGGTGTCAACATGATAGGCGCATGACAATTCGCGCTGCGCGCGAAGATCGTCAACGAGCTGCGGGAATGGCCGTTTCTAGGTCAGAGACTTCATCGGAACCGGCGCGCGCAAGCCCTTCGCGGCAACAAGCTCCTCCTTGTATTCCGGCGAGACCAGGCCGCCGGAAATCAAAAGTTTCGCGCCGTCCTCAGGCCCCATGTCGAGCACCGTAATCTTTTCGCGCGGAACGAAAACCAGGAAGCCTGCTGTCGGCACCGGTGTCGGCGGCAGGAACACTGCGACCATATCGTGACCCATGGCATTAAATTTCGAGGCAATCTCGCCCTTGGCATCCGTCGAAATGAACACCATGGACCAGAGGCCAGGGCTTGGATATTCGATCAAACCGACCTTTTTGAAAGAAGTGCCCTGCTCCTTCAACACCGTCTCGAAGATCTGCTTGACGCTCTTGTAGATGCTTCGCACGAGCGGCACGCGATTGACGATCGACTCGCCAAAACGAACGATGCTTTGCCCGATCAGGTTCTTGGCCAGGAAACCGACGATGGTGATGAAGATCATCGCGATCACCAGGCCGGTGCCTGGGACAGCGAAGTTCAGATAGCTCTCAGGATCGTACCGCGCGGGAATATAGGGGCGGACCCAGCTGTCTGCCCAATGGACGACGGACCAGGTAAGCCAGATCGTAATGGCGATCGGAGCGCAGATGATGAGGCCGGCCAGGAAATTGTTTCTGATCCGCGTCGTCACGGACATCTTGATGAGTTTCTCAGTCATGTGCCGTTCGAAAACTCCATTCCGCCGCCTACCGCTATCAGGCAAATCCTCCCCCAACCTCTCCTTAAGGAAAAGTGCCAGAAATCGATGTGGCATACAACCCGGCAGTCATCCCGCCGCGCCGAACGGAGCTTCCTCTCACGACGACGTGACCACCGGGCGCAAATGGAGCGAGGCCCTACTCCACCGTCACCGATTTGGCGAGGTTGCGCGGCTGATCCACATCCGTGCCCATGAAGACGGCGGTATGATAGGCAAGCAACTGAATCGGCAGCGAGAAGATGATCGGCGCGATGATCTCGTCAACGACAGGCAGAGTAATCGTCGCCATCGTCGGCAGTGTCGATGCAGCGGCACCTGTTTCATCGGTGATGAAGATGATTCGTCCGCCGCGTGCCGCCACTTCCTGCATGTTGGAAACCGTCTTATCGAAGAAGCGGTCGTGCGGAGCGATGACAATGACGGGCATATTCTCGTCGATTAGCGCAATCGGCCCATGCTTGAGCTCGCCGGCGGCATAGCCTTCGGCATGAATATACGAGATTTCCTTCAGCTTCAGCGCCCCCTCCATGGCAAGCGGGAAGCTGGTGCCACGGCCGAGATAGAGCACATCCTTGTATTTCGAAATGTCGCGCGAGAGGCTTTCCATCTGTGGCTGGATGATATTGAGCACCTGCGCCATGATGCGCGGCATCTCGACAAGGTGACGCACCATTTCCTTTTCGTCCGCAGCACTGATGGTGCCGCGGGCGACCCCCGCCCCAATCGCCAGGGAGGCTAGAACGGCAAGCTGGCAGGTGAAGGCCTTGGTCGAGGCAACGCCGATCTCGGGGCCGGCCATAATCGGGAACACGGCATCGGATTCGCGAGCGATCGTCGATTCCTTGACATTGACGACCGCACCGATCTTCAAGCCATTGTCCCTGCAATAGCGCAGAGAAGCCAACGTGTCGGCCGTCTCGCCGGATTGCGAGATGAAGAGCGCCGCCTGCGAGGAAGACAAGGGCATTTCGCGATAGCGGAACTCAGAGGCAACATCGATTTCGACTGGAAGCCGGGCATAACGCTCGAACCAGTATTTGCCGATCAGACCGGCGAGATAGGCCGTGCCGCAAGCGGAGATCGCCAGGCCGGAAACCTTGCCGAAGTCGATTGCCGATACGCTCGGGCGCACCTGATGGCTGGCGAAATCGACATAATGGCTGAGCGCGTGCGAAATGACCTCCGGCTGCTCATAGATTTCCTTTTCCATGAAGTGACGATGGTTGCCCTTGTCGACCACATAGGCGGTCGCCTGCGAGATCTGGCGGGGCCTGCTGACTTCCTTGCCATTGAAATCGATAATGATCGCACCCCTATGGGTGACGATCGCGCAGTCGCCATCGACGAGGTAGGTGATCTCATTCGTGAAGGGAGCGAGCGCAATCGCATCCGAGCCAAGGAACATCTCATCCTTGCCGTATCCGACTGCAAGCGGCGGCCCGGAACGAGCGGCCATTAGCGTGCCGGGATCGTTTTCAAACATCACGGCCAACGCATAAGCGCCGGTGACGCGGTTCAGCATCTTCAGCATGGCAGCGCGGGGCTCCAGGCCATCGCGGATGTAGTTCGCCAACAGATGCGCCACCACTTCGGTATCTGTCTGCGAGGCGAATACCCTACCCTCTGCCTTCAACTCCTCGCGCAACTCAGAGAAGTTTTCGATGATGCCATTGTGCACGACGGCGACGCCGTCGACAAAATGCGGATGGGCGTTGGTTTCATTGGGAACGCCGTGGGTCGCCCAGCGCGTATGAGCGATGCCAGTCGTACCGGGTAGCGGGTTTGCCTCCAGGTGCTTTTCCAGATTGAAAAGCTTCCCTTCCGCGCGGCGGCGATCCATCACGCCTTCATGGATCGTGGCTACACCAGCCGAATCATAACCGCGGTATTCGAGGCGCCTAAGCGCATCCACCAGGCGATCCGCCACCGGCTTCGTTCCGACGATTCCAACAATACCGCACATACAATTCTCCGTCTGACCTCAGATATGGAGGCAAGTCCTAATCATTCCTGTAGTTTTCTCAATCGCTATAACGGTCACTTTCGATTTCGGACCGTTACGCGTGACGCCCAAGGGTTTAGTGGCCACCCTTCTTCTCTGCCTTGATGGCAAGGGCTCGCTCGCGCAGAGCCTTGGCGCGTTCCGGCTTGATCTCCTGACGCGCACGCCCGAAGGCCAGTGCATTGTCCGGGACGTCCTCGGTGATGACACTGCCGGAAGCGACATAGGCGCCATCGCCGATATGCAGGGGCGCCACGAGCGAGGAGTTGGAGCCGATGAAGGCGTTCGCGCCGATATGGGTCTGGTACTTGTTGACCCCATCATAGTTGCAGGTGATCGTACCAGCGCCGACATTGCTGCCAGCGCCGATGGTCGCATCGCCGATATAGGTCAGGTGATTGACCTTGGCGCCCTCGCCGATCTTGCCGTTCTTCACCTCGCAGAAGTTGCCGACCTTTGAACCACTGGCGAGATCGGCGCCGGGACGCAACCGCGCGAACGGCCCAACCGTCGCGCCGGCGCTGACATGGGCACCCTCGACATGCGAGAACGAGTGAACGATCGCGCCGCCTTCGATGACGGCGCCGGGGCCGAAGACCACGTTCGGCTCGATCAGCGCGTCCTGACCGATGACGGTGTCATAGGAGAGAAACACCGTCTCGGGCGCGATCATGGTGACACCCGACAGCATTAGCTCGTGGCGCCGCCGCTCCTGCCAAAGGCGCTCGATGAAGGCGAGTTCGGCGCGATTGTTGCACCCGGTCATCTCAACCTCCGGCGCATCGACGGCCACGGCTCGGCCGCCGAGCGACCGGGCGATCTCGACCAGGTCCGTGAGGTAATATTCGCCCTTGGCATTGCTGTTGCCGATGCGATCGAGCAGATCCAGCGCCTTGCGGCCGTTGATCGCCATCAGGCCGCTGTTGCACCAGGTAACCGCCAGCTCGGCATCCGTCGCATCCTTGGCTTCGCGGATCGCGATGAGTTCACCGTCCTTGACCAGCAGCCGGCCGTAGGCATTCGGGCTGTCGGTGTGAAAACCGATGACGACGATGTCATTGCCCTCAGCGAGGCCCTGACGCGCAGCACGCAGCGGGACATCGGTCAGCAACGGCACGTCTCCGTAGGCAACGATGATGTCGTCATAGCCTCGTGCAATCGCCTCGCGCGCTGCGAGCACGGCATGGCCGGTGCCGAGGCGCTCTTTCTGCAGATAGGATTCAACCGTAATTCCGCCGATCGATGCAGCCGCGCTGACTTCATCGGCATTGCGCCCGACGACGAGCGCTGCCGCCGAAATATCGGTCCTGGTGATTGCCTCCATTACGTGGGCGATCATGGGCCGCCCAGCGATCGGGTGCAGCACCTTCGAGATCGATGATTTCATGCGGGTGCTGTCGCCGGCGGCGAGGATGATGGCGAGGCAGGTGCGTTCCATTGCAGGCTCCGAGGTGTACGATCAGGCAGTGCCCGTTGTCGGGCACAGTTCCCTCATAGCAACTAGTCGAGTGGCGAACTACGGCGAAATTAGCGGCGGCCCTCAAGCCTCGGCAAGAGCCGCAAAAGCTTCAAGGACATGTTGACGTCCGTCGACGATGACGAACTCCATAGCCTTGTGAGCGGCAACAGTATCCCGCGCCGCAATGGCCTCGACGATTGCCATGTGCGTGTCGGCTATATTGCCGAAGCCCGTGGTGGAACTCGGCGCGCTCATGCGGAACATGCCGACCAGCGCGGCCTCGATCAGGCCGCCAAGCGAGCGCATGAAAGGGTTTTGCGATGCCTCGGTGATGGCCAGATGGAAATGCAGATCGGCAACGGCCAGGCTGTCCGATGTGTGATGAGGTGCGGCCATGGAAGCCGCGAGGCGCCGCAACAGATCGATGTCTTCGCGGCTGGCGCGCTCCGCCACGAGACTGGCGGCGAACGGCTCGAAGGCCATGCGTATGTCGTAGAGATGCAGAAGGAATTCCTTGTCGATCCCGCTTTCGAAATGCCAGTTGAGCACATCGTTGTCGAACATGTTCCAGTAGATCTTCTCGGTGACGCGCGTGCCGACGCGGGCGCGCGGCACGACCAGCCCCTTTGCCGCCAGGGTCTTCATACTCTCCCGCAGAACGGTGCGGGATACTTTGAACCGCAAGAGAAGGTCGCTGTCGCCGGGGAGAATGCTGCCGATCGGAAAATCACCCGATACGATTGCCTTGCCGAGGTCGTCGACCACCTGCGCATGGCTCGTGCGCGACTTCCCCTCGGTTTTTCTCGTATCAAGCAGTCTGCTACGCAAAGCACCCGTCCTTCCCTTAGACGTCACGTCGATTTAAACGGGAAAGCAGCAGAAGATCCTTCTGCATCAGAATAAGGGCAACAGCAGCAAGCCGATCAAGCCTTTGTCCATCCACTGGAAAACATTCCATCAAAGGTGGCGCAGGTCTGTATCAAGCCCTGTATGAGAATTCCGATGAGTGTTCCTCCGCCGAACTCCGCTCCTCCCGTTAGCAGTGTTCCGCCCGTGACCACGACCGCAATTGCGCCAGGCTCGGCGCCAACCGTGGCAAGCGAATATCCCGCTGATGTATAAATGGAAAAAACGATTCCGGATAGATCAGCGACGTCTCTCCCGAGGGCCGTCTCCTCGGCCCGAGATCAGAAACATCATACAGTAATACTTTTGTAAATCGGCATTCGATGGTGCGGCGCAGCAAAAAGGGGCACCGTGGGCGCCCCTTTTCAACTCACTTTATCTTTCGGCGATTACTTCGAAGCCGGCAGCTTGTCGTCGACGCCTTCGATGTAGAAGTTCATGCCGAGCAGCGTGCCGTCATCGGCCTTCTCGCCAGCCTTCAGCCAGGGCGTGCCGTCCTGCTTGTTGATCGGGCCCGTAAAGGGCGCCAGCTCGCCGGACTTGATCTTGGCTTCGGTTTCCTGAGCCATCTTCTTCACGTCGTCAGGCATGTTGGTATAGTCGGCCATCTTCAGGATGCCGTCCTTCAGACCATCCCAGCTCTGCTCGGACTTCCAGGTGCCGTCGAGCAGCGCATGAACGCGCTTGGAGTAGTAGTTGCCCCAGGTATCGACGATAGCCGTCAGCTGCGCCTTCGGGCCGGCGGCGATCATGTCGGAGGCCTGGCCGAATGCGTGGATGCCACGCTCCTGAGCCACCTGCATCGGTGCCGTGGTGTCGGTGTGCTGGGTCAGGACATCAACGCCCTGGTCAACCATGGCCTTGGCAGCGTCGGCTTCCTTGCCCGGGTCGAACCAGGTGTTGACCCAGATGACCTTGAGCTTGAAGCTCGGATCGATCGAACGGGCGCCCTGCTCGAAGGAATTGATGCCCATGACGACTTCCGGGATCGGGAAGGAAGCAATGTAGGCGGCACCGTGGTTCTTCGATGTCTTCGCCGCAATCTGGCCGAGGATGTAACGGCCTTCATAGAAGCGCGAATTGTAGGTGGCGAGGTTCGGGCCGCTCTTGAATCCGGTGGCGTGTTCGAACTTCACCTTCGGGAATTTCGCGGCAACCTTGACGGTCGCGTCCATGAAGCCGAACGAGGTCGAGAAGATCAGCGAGCAGCCGGAACGGGCGAGGCGCTCGATGGCGCGCTCGGCATCCGGGCCTTCCGGCACGTTTTCGAGATAAGGCGTCTCGATCTTGTTGCCGAATTCCTTCTGGATCTGCTGGCGTCCGAGGTCATGCGCCTGCGAATAACCGCCATCCGTATGCGAACCGACGTAGACAAAGCAGACCTTGGTCGGGGCCGCTTCGGCGGCAGCAGCGAAACCAACGATGGCAGCGGCTGTCGTTGAGAGGGCGAGTGCTAGTTTTTTCATGATTACCCCTGTTGGTTTGACATGTTTTGCAAAAATCCGTCCGGCTGTTTGTCTTCAGCGCTCCGGAACGAAGGGCTTGCCGAGCGACGCTGGCGTGTTGATCAAGGTCGCGCGACGATTTTGAGAGATGATGACGAGAACCACAATAGTCGATGCGTAAGGCAGCATCGACAGGAATTGTGAGGGAATACCGACGCCAAAACCCTGGGCGTGAAACTGCAGGATCGTAACGGCGCCAAAGAGATAGCCGCCGGCCATGACACGCATCGGCCGCCAGGACGCGAAAACGACGAGAGCCAGCGTCACCCAGCCGCGGCCGGCAGACATGTTCTCAACCCATTGCGGTGTGTAGACGAGCGACAGTTGCGCACCGGCGAGCCCCGCACAGGCGCCGCCGAACATCACGGCCAGATAGCGCGTACGGATGACGTCGATGCCGAGAGCGTGAGCCGAGCCATGACTGTCACCAACGGCGCGCAGCTTCAGGCCCGCGCGGCTGCGGAAGAGGAACCAGTTAACGCCGATGAGCAGCGCAATCGACAGGTAGAAGGTCAGGTCCTGCTTGAACAGCACCGGCCCGAGAAGCGGGATATCAGACAGGAACGGGAAGACGATTTCCTGCAGCTGTACGCCCGGCACGCTCACATAACCCTCGCCGATCATGCCGGAGAGGCCGAGGCCGAGAATGGTCAGCGCAAGACCCGTGGCGACCTGATTGGTAACGAGTGTCAACGTGAGAAAGGCGAACAGCTGTGAAAACAACGCGCCGGCAACGATACCGGTGATGAGGCCGACATAAGGCGAGCCCGTCATCTGCGCGCCGACGAAAGCGGCGACCGCGCCCATGATCATCATGCCTTCGACGCCGAGATTAAGCACGCCAGAGCGTTCCACTACCAGTTCGCCGAGGCCCGCAATGACGAGCGGCGTCGAGGCGGTGATGATGGTCAGCAGGATTGCTTCAAAGATGCTCATGCCGCACCTCCCCGAACGCGCGACCAGACCAGACGGATCTTGTAGTGGATCAGCGTATCGCAGGAGAGCACGAAAAACAGCAGCAGCCCCTGGAAGACGCTTGCCGCCTTGGCGGAAATGCCGGGCGACAATTGCGCCGCCTCACCGCCGAGATAGGTCAGCGCCAACACAAACCCGGACAAGATCGCACCCAGCGGATTGAGACGCGCCAGGAACGCAACGATGATTGCGGTAAAGCCATAGCCCGGCGAGATCGCCGGCTGAAGATGGCCGATCGAACCTGAGACCTCGGAAATGCCAGCAAGGCCCGCGAGCGCACCGGAAAAGAGAAAGGAGAACCAGACCATTTTCCGCGACGAAAACCCGGCAAAACGCCCTGCTCTGGCCGATTGGCCGAGCACGGTTATCTCGAAGCCCTTTAGCGTGTATTTGATCATGAACCAGGCAAGGAGAGCCGCAACGATGGCAAAGACGATCCCCCAATGCGCGCGGCCGGAATCCTCCCAGATTGCCGGCAACACCGCCTCAGGCGGAAAATCGATGCTTTGCGGAAAATTATGGCCCTGGGGATCGCGCCACGGTCCGCGCGACAGCCAATCCAGGAAGAGTTGCCCGATATAGACGAGCATCAGGCTGGTCAGGATCTCGTTGGTATTGAAATGCGCCTTCAGCAGCGCCGGAATGGCGCCATAGAGAGCGCCGCCGATTGCACCGGCAATCAGCATCAACGGCAGGACCATCGGCGAATGCCAATCGGTGAAGACAATCGGAATGAACGAGCCGGTAACGGCCCCGATCGAGAACTGACCTTCCGCTCCGATGTTCCAGTTGTTGGAGCGGTAGCAGACGCAGAGGCCGACGGCGATCAGGATCAGCGGGCCGGCCTTGATCGCCAGCTCGTGCAGCGACCAGACTTCCAGCAGCGGCTCGACGAAGAAGGCATCCAGCGCCTCCACGGGATCCTTGCCCATGATGGCGAACATGATGGTGCCGGCGATGAGCGCCAGCGCGAGGGCAAGCAGCGGTGACAGGATGCCAAACAGCTTCGAGACCTGCGGGCGCTTTTCAAGTTCAATGCGCATGCGCGGGCTCCGAATGCGTCCTGGATTCATGCATACCGCCCATCAACAAGCCGATCTTTTCGCGTGTGAGTTCGCCGGCTGGATAGGATGGCGACAGACGCCCTTCCGAGATCACCGCTATCTCGGTCGCGACTTCAAAGATCTCGTCAAGGTCCTGGCTGATGACAAGCACCGCCGAACCGTCGCGGGCGAGATCTACCAGCGCCTGCCGGATACGGCTCGCAGCGCCTGCGTCCACGCCCCAGGTCGGCTGATTGACGACCAGCACGCTCGGCTGGCGATCCAGCTCGCGGCCGACGATGAACTTCTGCAGATTACCGCCGGAAAGCGCGCCTGCGGCCGGATCATCGCCGCTCTTGCGCACATCCATCGCCTCGCAGATCCGCTTGGAAGCCTGCTTGACGACGCGGTGACGGATGACATTGAGGAAGCGACCGAGCAGGAATGCCTTACGGTCGGATTGGTTGCGGGCCAGCACGAGATTGTCCGAGAGCCTCATCGCCGAAACGGCGGCATGGCCATGGCGCTCTTCCGGCACGAAACCGGCCCCGAGCAACCGGCGGGCATTGATACCCTTGGTGCCAACGGCCTTGCCGCGCACATGGATCAGATTGTCTGACGGGACTGTGTATTCACCGGAAATGACATCGAACAACTCGCCTTGCCCGTTTCCCGCAACGCCTGCGATCGCCAGCACCTCACCGGCACGCACGCGCAACGAAACATCCTTCAGCGACATGGCAAAGGGCGTACGCGCCGGTACAGTCAGACCTGCGACCTCCAGCTGGATGTCGCCGGGTTTCCCAAGTCCTTCATGCTGCACGCTGGCGACATCGCTGCCGACCATCATGCGGGCGAGCGAGCCCGTCGTTTCCTGCCGTGGGTCGCAGGCACCGGTCACCTTGCCGTGGCGAAGCACCGTGGCGCGCGAACAGATGCGCTGCACTTCTTCGAGGCGGTGGCTGATGTAAAGCACCGAACGCCCTTCGTCCCTTAACTGGAACAGGGTTTCGAACAGACGGTCGGCCTCCTGCGGTGTCAGCACCGAAGTCGGCTCGTCGAGAATGATCAGCTTCGGATTCTGCAGCAGCGCGCGGACGATCTCGATACGCTGGCGCTCGCCAACGGAGAGGTCGGCAACATGCGCATTCGGATCGAGAGGCAGGCCATAGGCACGCGACAGCTTTGCCGCTTCCTCGGATATTTTCGCGATCGGTATCTTGCTGTCGAGCGACAGGGCGATATTTTCAGCAACCGTCAGCGCTTCAAACAGCGAGAAATGCTGAAAGACCATGCCGATGCCAAGCTTGCGGGCCGTCCCCGGCGCGTCGATCGCAACGGGCTGGCCCTGCCAGACTATCTCTCCATGCGTCGGCTCCAGCACGCCGAACAGCATCTTCACGAGCGTGGATTTGCCTGCGCCGTTTTCGCCGAGCAGAGCGTGAATTTCGCCCGGCTGGATTTCCAGATCGATTTCATTGCAGGCGGCAAAACTACCGAATAGCTTCGTCAGTTTGCGAACCGACAACAACGCGCCGGCCGCCGGTACATCAGATGATGACACGTTCCCCTCATTTCCTTCCCACCGTCCTGCCCTTTACGGATCTATGGGATCAGTAGTGTAGTTCCACTCGTTTTCCTGGCTTCCAGATCCGCGTGTGCGCGCCCTGCATCAGCAAGCGGATAAGTCTGATGAATATTGATACGCACTTTGTTGCTTTGCACAACAGCAAATAACGCCCCGGCGCTGGCTCTGAGCTCTTCAGGTGTGGAGACATACGCGAAAAGGCTTGGACGCGTCGTGAAAAGCGAGCCTTTCTGATTGAGGGTAGCGAGATTGAAATTCTCGATCGGCCCAGAGGACTGGCCGAAGGTAACCCACATGCCGCGCGGCTTCAGGCAGTCGAGCGACTGCGGAAACGTGTCCTTGCCCACTGAGTCGTAAACGACATCGACGCCCTTGCCACCGGTGATCTCCCGAACGCGCTCGGTAAAATTTTCCCGGCTATAGTCGATGACATGGTCATAGCCATGTGCCAATGCCAGTTCGACCTTTTCCCGGGAACCGGCCGTCCCGATCACCATAGGCGCCCCAAGCGCCTTCGCCCACTGACCGGCAATCAAGCCAACGCCGCCGGCAGCGGCATGGAACAGCAATGCGGTGCCGGGGCCGACCTTGAAGGTGCGATTAAGCAAGTATTCGGCCGTCATGCCTTTCAGCATCATCGCAGCCGCCGTTTCGAGCGGGATGTCGTCGGGCACCTTGACCAGATGGCGGGCCTTGATGTTGCGCTCGACACTATAGGCGCCGTCACTGCCGGCATAGGCGACGCGATCTCCAACGGAAAAATCGGAGACGCCGGGGCCGACGGCGGTAACCGTGCCCGCGCCCTCCTTCCCCAGCTGCAGCGGAAAGCGCGACGCCTTATAGAGGCCCGACCGCAAATAGACATCTATGAAATTCAGGCCAATGGCGGCCTGGCGAATCTGAACCTCACCGGCACCAGGAGGCGGCAGATCCACCTCCTCCAACTTCATGACCTCCGGGCCGCCATTTTCATGGATCTGAATGACGTTCGTCTTAGTCATGATGCGCAATCCTCATTGACGCCCGAGAGACGGGAAAAACTGCAGCACGGCGCCGATGCAATAGAGATAGATACCGCTGATGATAAACAGGACAACGGCCCATTGCGGCATGACGAAATGCATCAACAGCGAATAGACGCCCAGCGCCGACCAGAACAGGAATATGCCGAGATTGAGCGGTCGCAAGCGTTTGACGCGTACCGGGTGCAGGAAGTTTATTGGCAGAAATGTGAGGACGACGGAAACGCCGACCACGATCATGGCGGTCGTGGCGCTCGCATCGATCACGAAGAGCGTGAAGATCACCATGTTCCAGACCACCGGGAAGCCAGAGAAGAAATACTCCTCAGTCTTCATGCCGGTATCGGCGTAATAGATGGCGCTGGAAACCACGATCATGCCGGCGGCGACAAAGGACCAGGGCTCGCCGATCATGCCGCTTTCATAAAGCGCGAAGGCCGGCAGCAGCACATAGGTCACATAATCGATAATATTATCAAGCGTATCGCCGGACCAGTTGGGCAGGACTTCCTTGACCCGCACCTTGCGGGCGATCGGCCCATCGATGCCATCCACCAGCAGCGCCAGACCGAGCCACCAGAACATATCGACGAAGCGATGCTCCGAGGCCGCGACCACGCCGAGAAAGGCGAGAAAAGATCCAGATGCCGTCAATATATGTACGGAGAAGGCACGAATCTCCGCATATGGCACCCGTTTATATTTGAAGATTTTCATCCGCCCCATGACTCGTCGGTTTATGCGCCTGCCCCGGCAGACGGTTTTTCTCGCTAATATGCATCCTTTGGTCTTCACCGCCAGCGCAAAAGCGTTCGTCCCCGACACGCTAGCGCGAGTTCCTGTCATTTTCACCCGCTGCGATGTTTCATCCCATGGATTTCAACAGGCTAAGCGCCTATTTTCAGAACGAGAAGCAATTGAGGCATCGATATGAAGCAGATTGAAGTGGCCGTCATCGGCGGGGGTCTGGCCGGTATGATCACCGCATTCGCGCTTGCGCGCGGCGGAAGATCCGTCGCCCTGGTGGCAGCGCCACACAACAAGGCCGACAAGCGGACGACGGCGCTGATGGATCAATCCATCCGCTTCCTCGAGCGCCTGACGTTGTGGGAAAAGATCGCACCGTCCGCGACCCCGCTGACGACGATGCGGATCATAGATGGCACATCGAGACTGCTGCGTGCGCCGACCGTCTCCTTCCGATGCTCGGAAATCGGTCTCGACGCTTTCGGCTACAATATTCCGAATGCCGTGCTGCTCGACACGCTCGGCAAGGCCATCGAAGCGGAAGGCAATATCAGCCGCATCGAAGCCACCGCTTCGGACATCAGCTTTCGCGATGATGGCGTGACGATTGCGATCGACAATAGGGAACAGATCGAAGCCGCTTTCGTCGTCGGCTCCGATGGCCGGAATTCCATGGTGCGCGAGTCCCTGGGCATCAAGGTCAAGGGCTGGTCCTATCCGCAATCGGCCATGGTACTGAATTTCGCACATACTCTGCCGCATCAAAATATCTCGACGGAATTCCACACCGAAAGCGGTCCGTTCACGCAGGTGCCCCTACACGGCAACCGCTCCAGCCTCGTCTGGGTGCAGAAACCTGCCGAAGCCGCGGCCAATGCCGAAAAGTCGCTGGAAGAGCTCGGCAGGCTGGTCGAAGAGCGGATGCAGTCTATGCTCGGACAGGTGACGGTGGAGGATAATGTTCAGGTATGGCCGCTCTCTGGCATGACGGCCCGCCGCTTCGGCAAGGGCGCGCCGCCCTGATCGGCGAGGCCGCCCATGTCTTTCCGCCAATCGGGGCGCAGGGCCTCAATCTGAGCCTGCGCGATATATTGGCGCTGTCCGACATTCTCAGTGGCACGACGGATCAACCCATCTCAGCTTCCGCCGGTGACCGGTTCGACAGCAAGCGGCGCGCCGACATTATCAGCCGCACGACGAGCGTCGACTTGCTCAACCGCTCGCTTCTTTCGGATTTTCTGCCGGTGCAGATGTTGCGCGCCGCGGGGCTGCATGTGCTCTCCGCCATCGCGCCGCTCAGGAATATCGTCATGCGCGAAGGCATCGAGCCCGGCGGCAGCCTGCGGAACTTCCCCTCAATGCTAAGAGAAAAGCTGCGCCGGTAGCGCACCCGACTTTATCAGATAGAGCAACAATGAGACCGTCACCACGGAACAAGCCGTGGTGATCAGGATTGTGGCGGAGGCCCGCTCCTGCCAGACGCCGTACTGCTGACCGATGACGAAGACGTTCGTCGCCGTTGGCAAGGCGGCCAGCAACATTGCCGCTTCGATCCAGATCGCATCGAAGCCGCCGACCGCCTGCAGCACGATATAAACGATGAGCGGATGCAGGATAAGCTTTGCCGGCACGATATAGCCGATCTCGACCGGCACCCGCTTCAACGGACGCAAGGCGAGCGTTACACCCATTGCAAATAGTGCACAGGGTGCTGCCGCTTGCGCCAGATAGTTGATAAATCGCTCGAAGGCCGTTGGTTGGGGAATTGAGAGCGCGGCCACGGCAAAGCCCAAAGCGGTCGATAGGATGAAAGGGTGCAGCAGCACTTTCCGGGCGATATCTCCAGCCAGGCGCCAGATAGAGCGCTTGTCTCCACCTTCGAGCGCCATCAAAGCCGGCGCGACGATGAAGTGGAGCGCGTTTTCGAAGCAGACTATCAACGCGACCGGAACGGCTGCCTTCTCTCCCAGGGCCAGAAGTGCCAGGCCCGGTCCCATGTAGCCGATATTGCCATAGGCTCCCGCGAATGCCTGGATGGTGCTGTCGGCGAGCGAATTGCGGCGCAGGAAACGCCCGACGAGAAATAGCAGCAGAAAAATCGAATAGGTCGCGGCGATATCGGTAGCGATGAAATCGATGCGTGTCAGTTGCTCGATCGGTGTCTGCGAAACCAGCTTGAAGAACAGCGCCGGCAAGGCCGCATAGATGATGAAAGTATTGAGCCAGCCAAGCGCTTCCGCCGGCTGTTTGGTAATGCGCGCGGCGGCATAGCCGTTCAGAATCAGGCCGAAGAACGGCAGCAGCAGACCGACAATGTCAGCCATCGGGCATGTTCCATTTTGCCAAGGAAATGAAGGTGAAAGATGTCGCCCCGGCTTAGCCGATTTTCATCAGGATTGGAAAGGTCTGCTGAAACCAGATCGCCATATCGCTGACATAGCCGAAGATGAAGGCCAGCCCCGTCAGCACCAACAACCCGCCCATGACCTTCTCCACCGTGCCGAGATGGCGGCGGAAGCGGGACAGAAAATTCATGAAGGCGCCGGAAAAGCCCGCGGCGATCCAGAACGGAATGGCAAGGCCCAGCGAATAAACAGCCAACAGACCGGCGCCGGCGCCAACCGTCTCGCGCGACGCTGCCACACCGAGGATAGCGCCGAGAACCGGGCCGATGCAGGGCGTCCAGCCAAAGGCAAAGGCAAGGCCCATAATATAGGCGCCCGTCAATGTCGCCGGTTTGCCGTTTCCTTGAAAACGCGCTTCGCGAGCGAAAAGACCGATGCGGAAAACACCGAGGAAATTCAATCCCATAACGACGATTATAAGGCCGCCGATCTTCGAGAGAATATCGAGATGCTGGCGCAGCAACAAGCCGATCGACGAAGCGCCGGCGCCGAGCGCGACAAATACGGTCGCAAACCCCAGCGTGAAGAACAGCGCCGATATCAGCACATTGCCGCGAACGCTCGGTCCCTTCGCCACGGCCGCGCCGCCACCACGAAACTGCTCGACGGAAATTCCGGCCATATAGCAGAGATAAGGCGGCACCAGCGGCAGCACGCAAGGAGAAAGGAACGAAAGCGCCCCGGCGATCAAGGCACTGAGAAGCGATATATCGGCAAGCGACACGATGGACTCCGGCTAGGTCATTTCGCCCTCTTCCTACCGTCGCGGGTACGGGAAAGCCAATCACCTTTTCGAGGGAGCAACCTCACAAAGTTCCGCCGCGAGCTAACAATAAAGCCAATCCAGCCACCCGAAGCCGGCGGACAAAGGGCGCGACCAACGGTCGCAGAACGGCCTAACGAACGAATTGCTTTTGCAAAAATATTGGTTCAAGCTGGGACCGTTCGTTGAACAACGTGCATTCCACCCAAGTACTTAGCGGAGGAACTACCCCCATGCGAATCGTTACTATGTTCACGACTGCAGCCTTTGTCGCTCTCTTCAGTGTAAGCGCCATGGCACAAACGGCGACCCCCAGCACCACGACGACAACACCGAGCGCCACAACCACAACGCCAAGTGCTACAACGGCAGCACCCGCAGCGAAATCGGCAACGACCAAGCCAAAGGCCATGAAGCCGGCTCAGACTGCCGTTTCCAAGGCATGCTCGGCTCAGGCCGATGCCAAGGGTCTCCACGGAAAGGCTCGCGCCAAGTTCCGCAGCGACTGCAAGAAGAGCGGTGGCAAGGCATAAAATCTGACATTGCCCTTATCCAATGGTCAACTTTACCGCCGAAATGGCGGTAAAGTTGATTTTGGTGATCTAAGCATTGCTTCCTGGCAAATCCTCACACTGAGAGACGCCTGCTTATGAGATCTCAACGCCAGCGTGGTTTGCGCCAACGCCTGAGAAGACATGCAGCGGCATTTTATTTGCCTTTCGGCTTGAGCTCCCTTGTCACCGGATCGACTTTTCCATCCGCCAGCCTATTACGCGGGTCTGCAACAAGCGCGCTCTTACCTGTCGTATCCGCTGCCTTTTTCACATCATGAGCCTTGCTATGCTGTATTTTTGCGAGTGACTGCTCGTTTTCCTTGCCGCGCTTTGGGTTTAGGGATTGATCATGTACCAAGGTGGTTCTCCTTCTTCTGAAAGTGAAACACGGCCGATTCGATTAGGTTCCGCAGAAAGCAACCTCTCAATCGCCCTGCAATCGCGTGCGCGCCAAAATAGCAGGCGGCGCTGAAACTATCTGTCAGATAGCCCGTATATCTCAAAAAGCATGGACCGGCGTCTGCCCAGACAAACCGGAAGATTCCACCTGTCGCCGGCGCCCGCACTGCACCGGAGACGGCGGCAAAGGACGCCTCCGCGCCGATGCCGCGGCGTCCGGCGATGGGGCGTTAAAACCCTTCGCCGGACGCGCTTTTTCAGCCGATCAAAATGGATAGCATGGCGGGAGTGTCGAGAGATATGCGCACACTATATTAGACACTGTACTTTTAGCGACATCATATATTATAATGCGACGATTGATGCGATTCATCATGAATCTAAACGTCTTAGTTTCACTGACGTGTGAGGAATCTGATCATGACTTCAATCGAGAAAACGAAGCTTGCTCGGCGCATAATGCTCATATTGCTACCGGTCTTCGGTGGCCTTACTGTTGTTGGGATCGTTGCACTTTCAGCGATGGCATAGGCGCAGAGCTAGCTAGACGGCGGCTTGAGAAAAGCTGTGCGCGGCCGATCAAATCCGAAAACCTATCTGCAATTAATACCGCACGGAGCGTGTCACATCGCATTTCTGCGACCGAAGCCCTTACAAGCAATCGGAGCTGTCGACCGAGAAAGAGTAATCCTTGCCCTTGAGCTGGTAGATGTAATTGGCGAGGGAAGCTTCACCGGACACGAACTTCGGCAGCAAGGAATTGCATAAATCGGAAAGCTGGGCGGATTTGACGAGAGGCGCATCGAACCAATCGTCATCGAGGTCCAGATCATAGAAATAGCTGTAGATGCTATCGGTCAGATCTATTTTCTTCAGCGTGGTTTGCTGATCGATTTTCTTGGGCAGATCCTTGTTGGCGAACACCAGCGGATACCGGTTAGCAAGCTGCGGAAGCACAAATTGCTCCGTAACCGGCGTTGTCATGGCCACCCCCAACAAAGGCAGCACGCTCAGCGGTATCGCCACCTTCTTCCTGGCGATCACACCGAATAAAATCCCCAGGCCACCCAGCAAACCGCAAACGATCGCGTAGATTTCCCATGAGGATAGTTCGGCCAAAAATTCCATTATGCGTCCATCGTCTTTATCGGTCGTCTCATCGGCTTTGGTTATTTTAGCGCCAGATCACCGCTTTTCGCCAGTCACTTTTCAGCGCGCAGCATGGTTTGAAGGCGGAACGCCGATGTGAGCGCAAGCGCTTCCAGGGAGCTCACGGTGCTCTACACTCCCGCATATACCTCCCCGGCCCGCCGCCAGGCAATCACCAGATCCGCCAACCGCCCAATTGCCAGCATGATGGTTGCCGGTCACTAGAGATCACGACATGGAAAAGCGCCCGATCCCGATCAAAGGACTGATCGCAAGCAAGCCTGCGAGAACAATGCGAGTAATTGGGGGGATCACCAATGCAACCGAAATTCGGTGGTGAGAGCGATGGGGCTCAAACCCGTGACCTACTTATTAGAAATCGGTGCTTTGTGTAATGTTTTTCTACCGCGTAAAAATAGACTGCGTCCGATATCGATTATGCCAAATCAACGACATATGAAACGTTTGCAAACTGCTATCTTCTACCATGACAACCAATTTCGACACTGCGGCCAATGGTGATGAATGGACCTCATGGCAGAAATCAAGTCATCAGCAGTTGCCGAAAGTCATCCTGATCGAGATCTCGAATACCAAGCAATATTGAGCACGATCCGTAGTCACCAAACATCTTTATCAGCGGCTGCCTAGACAGACCCGTCATAGCATGCGCGCCAGCAAAAAAGGCGCCCCGAAGAGCGCCTTTGGCATTTTGCAAGAGATCAGAACCTAGTTAAATAAGACCAGCAGGATGATCCCGACCACAGTCAATGCCCCAAAAATTGGCAGTAGTATTTTCATTATCAGACGAAACAGCTTCTTGCGTTCGTTCAGGGTCAGCGTGACCCAGCGCGAATTTGGTGGTGACATTAACTCCCCTGGCCCCCGACAGCAGAGTCGCATTCGAAACTTAAACGACGCTTAATGTCGTTGTTTATCCGACGAAAAACGGGGCGTGCGATGCCGACGGTTGAATAGATTCGATCCAACCAATCTTAAAGATGGTATTCTGTCGTTCTGATCTTGAAGATAGGTCTGCACTCGCGTTTTGAAGCCTCGTCAAAGTCGCGGCCGGCCTATGAATTCTCGAGCCAGTAATGGTGAGAATGGTGTTTTCTCAAATTCCGAGGCGATTCTCGACGCTCATTACCCGGCGGTAAAGTCCAATTGGCCGAGCAGGCGATCGCTAAGCTTGAGGCATTTCAGGAAGCCAATAAGCAGGCGGAAGCGGATGAAGCTTGGAGCGACAGAACGGGTTAGGAACGGATTCTGCAAACTGACTGCGAAATTTGCAAACCGATAGTATCAGTTAGCAGGTTAGCGTATTAATTTTGTGATGGCAAATCAACCACTTACTGTGGTGAGAGCGATGGGGCTCGAACCCATGACCTACTGATTAAAAGGCTTTAGGTAATGCCATGCTTCGCAGTGTATATGGCGTTTTGTGCGCCATTTATGCGCCATGGAGAAGGCGGTAACAACCGTAAATCTGGTCATTATGCGAATAAATCGGAACTGATTTTGTCCATCGCGATCTTGTGACTTTCGGCCGGAAAAAGGTGACCGTAGCGGTCCATTGTGATCTGAAATGTCGCATGACCGGCAAGAGTCTGAACTGCCTTCGGCGATAACCCGGCTTCGATCCAAGTAGATATCGCGAAGTGACGCAAAGCGTGCCAACCTATGTCCTCGATCGCCGCCAACTCAATGATGCCTTTGCGCTCGGTCTTCTTATCGCTTTTCCAGTTGCGCTTCATAAAATTCGTATGCCGAGTATAGCTGCCCTCAGTGTCCGGAAACACAAAATCATCGTCGCCCGCGAATTTCGAATCAATTCGCCATTGCTTAAGTGCATTCACATGGGCCGCGCCTAGCGGAACTTCCCGCGTGCCGGCTTCAGACTTGGTGACGCTAAAGGTGCCGAAAGCGTCGACTCGCGTGTCAACCTTCACACTTCCGGCCGTTAAGTCGAGCTTGCCCCAGCGCAACGCCCATTGCTCACTCGCGCGCAGACCGGTGGTAGCTGCGAACATAATGCCTAGGGTGAGCCACGATGGCGGCTGATTGCCTTTAGGGCGCTTGCCGGGCTGGGTAGCGACGAGCGTTAGCTCGACTTCGCGAGCGGCTTTCTGGATTGCGGCGAGTTCTGCCTTTGATGGCGGTGTCACTTTCTCGCTGCCCTCGCCTCGCTTCGATGTCACGCGGACGCCTTGGGCGACGTTTGCGGCAACCATATCCTGGCTCACCGCATAGCGCAGAGCGCGCGACAGAGCACCAATCACCCGCCGCACTGTCGGTATCCCCACGCCAGCATCCTTCAGCGTGTCGATGAGTCCCGAAACCGCCCGCGCGGTTAGTTCGGAGAGCTTGATGTGGCCGATGTGCATTTTGACATGCGTATTAAGCTGCCCGGTCGTATTCCGCAGATACATTGTCGTCACCTTCTCCTCGCGCTCATGTCGCTTCTCAAGGTGCTTGACGAAAAGGTCTATTGCGTCAACGACAGTCTTCTTTTTAGCGTCCTCGCGAAAAGCGCCGGTACTCACCTGCCCTTCGACTTCAATACGGCGGGTGTCGGCTTCCTTCCTACGGGGGAACTGCTCTTTGTGTCGCTTGCCGGCCTGGTCTGTATACGCGAGCACCCACGCTTCCCTTGGCTCGCCTTTGCCGGTTTTCCATTTCCGCTTTGTGATTGTAGCCATCGAATTTCTTGACCTACTGATTGCGCGGCGCACAATAACAATTGTGGCTGTAGCCGTACACCATTGAATTTAGCACATTCAGTGAATCTGGGGGAAAACCTCAGCCCACTGATTGAAATGCCGAAGAGACGGCCACAACATTACGTAGAAACTGGAGGTGACTTATGAGCATTGATGGATTCTACGCAGGATACATGACAGCCGCAGGCGGTTCGGGCGTTGCGCTGTTTATTCTAAAGGAGGGAGCGTTAATTGGCGTAGATCTGGGTGGTGTTCAGTTTGACGGCGCCTACGATTTGAAATCGGACGGAAGCTATGGCGGCAAAGTCAAGGTGACCGTCCCGCCGGGAGTGACGATCATTCAGGGGATTACTGCCCCTCCCACCGGGATGGCCTACGAAGTCGACTTGAAGCTGTCTGCCACGTTTTTGACTGATCCGTATTTCGAGATCGTGACGCCAATAGGCAAAGTCAATGCGAGGCTCCAGAAGCTGAGGGACGCATGATGCAGGACTTTTGGTCATTCCAGGCGAAAGATTTAATCAATGTCCTCATTCTTCTTGTCACGGTCTGGGCGATCTACTTCGGGCCAATCCGAGCAGTGGTGGTCGCGCGCCGAGAGGAAACGAAAGCAGCTAGGATAAAGCAAAAAGCCGAGATCTTTGCCTCTTTGATGAAAACGAGGCGATTTCAATTGGATGCCGAGCACGTCTCTGCACTCAATCTGATACAGGTCTATTTCAATGACGAAGCGGCAGTGTTGGCCTCGTATAAGGCTTATATTAGGTTGCTGTCTCGGCGCGCGCTGCCAGGCATTGCAGATGATTCCCTTTTTAAAGAAAGGGACGACGCATTTATCGACCTGGTGTCGGAAATTGCGCGGGCCCTTGGATATCCGCAGGATAAGAAAGAGCTGCAGGAACTTGCATACTCTCCGGAAGGGTGGGCAACCGACAACGCCACCATTAAGAAACTTCATTCACTTATGGTGGAAGTGTTTGAACAGAGGCGCGCTATTCCAATCACAAATTTGGTCAGCGTTGCGCAGAACAATCCTTTCCCTCCGGCGCCATCTGACAATTAGTGCAACCAGCTCATCAACTCTTAGGACTTAGCCGTTGCCGGTGGCGGCTAACACGTCAGCTTCGCTAGCGATCGCGCGACGGCGCCTTTAATTCTTCACAACGAAGCTGGTCGCTTCCTGCGAGGAAACGCTTACGGTTTCCGAAACGCATATCCTTATGCCGAGGGCACGCACCGTTAGTTTTGTGGGGTTTGCACAGCCCACATGCCGCGATCCGCGGGCGCTTTCTCTTGTGATGCATGGTTATCTCCGATCACTGTCGGTGCGCCCCTATGGCGCACGCGCATGTGTCGAAGATGGAGATGCTGAGTGGTCATGAGCCGACCATACAGCGTCAGTTGGCCAGAGAAAAGCCGCCAGTTGGTGAGGCCGACGGCGCGCTTTGTGGTGGCGGTGGTAATGAGGAGCCGTCGGCGCCCAGAGAGAAGCGCTGACGGCCGCCGGTGCGTTTTTAGCGTACCGGCTAGCCTGCCGCGTGATGGCCGGCAGGGTCTTGGTTCACTATGCTAGCTCGAGATCGCGAACAGCCAAGCTATTGAAATCGCGGGCAGTCAATTTATCTCCAAAGACCCATCGAAACGGCCGATCGTCGCGGGCGACGTCGATCCATATATTGAAGAACTGCCGCCCTTTGGCGGTTGCCCCGCCAGACAAGATCACGCCAGGCACCCCATCGAAGCAAATGCGTTGGCCGACCTGAAACTTCCATTGAAAAACGAAGGTGCGTCGCTGCCGCATGGGCGCGCTCGCGTTGTTATTTGGCGGCTCGACCGCCTCTATCTGCCATTCGAAAACGTCTGCTGGCGCTGCATCGCTGCCGATAAATTCGATGACATACTCGTCTTCACTATCAGCCGTCTGCGTGCGGCTGGCTACAAGCGCTGTCGCGCCGGTCTTGATCAATCTGACGACGTCGCCGATCGCAAACTGGAATTCCTGAGCATTCTGGATAGGTCGTCTTGCGATTAGCGAGCGCGGGAGGGCGCGTCTGTTGGCATGGCTTATCGGTTGGTGGATGGTCATGGCATACTCCTCGTTGCTTTTGTCGCAGTGTATTTGTACACTGTACCGACACAATAGCTGATTCTGGTTCTGTGTCAACGTGTATTTATACAGGGTACCAATCATGAAAGCTATACAATTGAAAATGGCTCGTGCGGCGGCCGGCCTTGGAGTGCGGGAATTGGCCGAGCTCGCCGGCGTCACCGCCAATACCGTCACTCGCATCGAGAATGGCGCCGACGCTAAGCAGTCGACTCTTGACGCCCTACAGGCCGTTCTTGAGAAACACGTGATTTTTCTTTCCGATGGCGAAACGACATCAGGCGGTCCCGGTGTGCGCCTACGAACCTCTTCAAGCTCCATCGACACTATTGAATCCGAAATGGTTCAATATCCCGAGAACATCGAGAATGACGCCCCGCCTGGCGCCGGCGGCTAATGCAAGGAACATGAGTCGATGACTAAAGAATAGGTCGACGCGGCGGAGAATATCGCCGAGGCAATGCGCTGCTTCAACGCAATGGTGCGCGAGGCTATCGCCGCTGGCCTCAGGGTCGATCTCGACGTTATCGAGATGCATTCAACCAGATGCCCAGGCGAACCGATTCAGCTGATCAGCCCACGTGTGACGGTGCGGCAGGGTGCTTGACCGCACCGTTCTACGCTAATATCTTCTAAGCGCGGCCAACCAATCCGCATTGCATCCCGTCACCACCGGGCAACAACCGTCGGCAATTCTGTCGATTGTACGATCGTGATATTTTACGTGGTGAACATGATCGACCCTAAAATCCAGCAAGCCGCCCTATACTATGTCCGCTTCACCAAGCCGCTGGACCCCGATCTCGGATGGCGCAGCGAGGATGTCCAACTCGCCTTCATGGCCGGTGCTGAGGCTCCGCCGGTCGCGCGGCTCATGTCATTAAGAGAGGTTGCCGATGCGCTGGCTGTTTCAGTCTCCACCGTCAACGATCTCGTTCGCTTCGGCGAGCTCGCTTATATCCACGCTGGCCGCGGCACAGAACGGAAGCATTTGACATTTCGGCCCGAGGAAATCGAGAGCTTTATTAAACGGCACACGCGACGTGACTATCGCGATCCTGGACCATCAACCGCACGACAGAGCGTGAAGCGCAAACGTGCCGATGAACTCGCCGTTGAGAGGGCAACGGCGAGTAGCCACGACTTTTCAGCACAACTTGAAGCCCGCCGCGCAGCGGCGAAGGCGAGGAAGAAATAACTGAACCACCATGCCCGATCGGTCATAAAGAAACAGTAGCTGCAGCCGTATCGACGAAATCATCAAACAGCAGCCAACTGCAGTGCGAACGTAAGGCGAACGATATTCCTTGTGGATGACAGGCTAATCAACTGCATCTTCGAAAGAATTTCCGAGCGTTAATGGCCATAATGGCCGAACAGCCGAGGAAACGACGCGCTGACAACGCTTCAATGTCGTTCCTGGCTGTTGGCGCTGCACCCGCAGGAGGGGAACAGTTACGAGCTGTTCCCCTCCACCGCGGT
The DNA here is from genome assembly GCF_001999485.2 of Rhizobium sp. P44RR-XXIV. Lineage (NCBI taxonomy): Bacteria > Pseudomonadati > Pseudomonadota > Alphaproteobacteria > Hyphomicrobiales > Rhizobiaceae > Rhizobium > Rhizobium sp. P44RR-XXIV. Next base: position 877,529 of record NZ_MPVZ02000028.1, read on the forward strand.
TGGCTTAACGTGCTACAAGTTTACTTTTTGAGCAATGCCAAAGTGTTGTTTTCCACGATCACGGATTCCTGTCCGCATATTCAATGGCTCTGTGAGCGCCGATGTGTACCTTGACTCTTGAAATTGCCACGGGCAATTTGCTCGCATGACGCGAATTGAGGGGTAAAATGCACAAGTTTCTAAAGGTCATTGGTGGAGTATTGTTTTTTGGCCCGCTCCTTGTGATCGCTTTAGTGGCGTCGCAACAATCGCCTGGGGCTGTAACCGGATATATGTTGATGATTTCTCTGCCGGTTCTAGTCTCTGGTGCGCTACTCATTGGATTCGCCAATATCATTGAACACTTGATCGCAATACGTGCATCAAGCGAGCAACAAGCTCGAGCTCTTCAATCCATGCTCGACCAGCGCGCGGCTTAAATGAGGCGTAAGTGATTGTTCCTAAATGGATAATTAAATATATTATCTATCCTGCATGGGGGTTGTTTTTAACTATTTCTGCCTTTGCGGGTGCTTATAACGATATTCCTCAGGCGTGGCGTGATATGCGGGAAAGAGGATATTTAGACTTTCTTGTCGGATTTCTTTCTATTTCGGCTGCTTTTGCCAGTTCAAATTTGGCTGTGCTAGCTATTTGCCTGACGATAATTTCTTTTATGTTTTATATATTGATCGTAGAGCCATATCGTTATGCGAGACGGCAGGAAGCAGAATTCCTTGAAAGTGACGATCAATGAGTGACACGTTGATGATAATCGCGGCGACGGCGATCGTTATAGGATACTTTGGCATCACCAATGTTTTCAGGCGGTTTGCTGAGAAGAATCGAATGGACTCCCTTCGAGCCGCAAGAGCGCTCATATCACGCGGTGACGAAACGCCGGATGAAGTCAGGGCTTTCTTAGCAAAGGAGGACTATATCGGCGCCAAGAATTCCGCCCCTTGGATTATTGCCGTGTTGCTGCCAGTGCTCGGTATTGCGGCAATTTTCTCTAAAAGAGATGATCAGCTTTTGCAGGCTGTTGAAGGGGCCGGTGCTGATGTAAGTCGGCTATTTACCGAGTATCTTAACACCACGGCGAAAGGCGCACTACTACGCAGCCCGTTAGCGTGCCTGATTGTTTTGATCGAGCTCACGTTCCTCGTGGTGATTTTAAGGCTTGCGCGATTGCTGCTTACTAACGCTCAAGACGGTGTAAAGTCCGTTTTCACATATCTCTTCATGCGCCTCGACGACTATCATGAATATGGATTTTCAGGTCATCCGCACCGTGGCTAGAGATCATTTTGAGCCCTGGATTCCACCTCAAATGGCCTGGACACCTTCAGCCGGCTTTCCCAATTCGCAATGAACTGACGCGCTATGTCGGAGCTTTCCGTGAAGGTGACGTTTTCCGCATTCCGCTTCTGCGCCGCTGCGGTGTAATTGTATGACCCGCCGATGGTCAGGCGACCGTCGATCACGATCACCTTGTTATGTGCGATCGCTGGCTCGAAATCGATCCAGACTGGAATGCCGGCTGCTTCCAGCAGCGTGGTGCCCGAATATTTCCGCTCGTTGGTCTTATCGAGGATCACCAGGACTTCAACGCCCCTGCCCGCAGCCCGCTGTAACGCATGGATGATGGGAAGCGAAGTGAAGCCGTAGGCCTGGACGCGGATCGAGGATTTTGCCTTTTCGATCGCGTCGATGATGCGGCTCTCACATTGTTCGGCTGGTGTGAAGCAAACACTGACGCGAGCGGTCGCTTGCTGGCTAGGAAGCGCAGGGTTTGCGCTCAGCAATAGCACTGATAGTGCTGCCAAATGTCTGATCTTGCGAAAGTTTAAACTCAAGGTCCCACTCGTCGGAAATCGCTCGCGTAGACACCGTAGCTCGTGCCGCGGCCTTCCACCATAATCCGCATCCCTGGCCTCATGGTCTGCCTCAACTCTTCAGAAACCCCACAAAGGCTGGCGACGGGGTACGGCAAGTCTTGAAGATCGATCGACGAGCGGCATCCCTTGCGGCCCGTTCCATCAGCTTGGGCGACCTTATAAGGGAGCTCGACATGATGGCCCGCGACCAACGCAAGGAGCATTGGAGCGCCGGCGACAGCGGGAAGACTGCCAAAAAAGTAGCCGAGGACGGGCGCTATCAAAACAGCGCCGATCTTCTTCAACTCACCCATGTTGCTTTCGGTCGCCTGCTTTAGAACAATAGCAAATCCTGCCGCAGCCGAAATCAAGCCAGCAAAAATTCGAAAGGAACTCGTGGCAGCTGCCCATTCTGTGGACGACACGTAGCCGTATCCAAAACCTCCTCCGAACAAGGAAAAGAAAAGAAGTAAGCCCCAGATCGCGAGCAAAACCAAACCGGCCTTCCCAACCCATCTCATAGCCTTAGTCAGCATCAAATCGATCACTCTGCTATACACATGGCTCAAGCTGCCGTCAGTCCAAACTTTGCACACCAATGGTTGTGACTGCAAGGTGCCTTATGCTTCACTGAAGCCTACGCTTGACTCCGCGCCAAACAAGAACATAATGGGAACAAACGAGACCCGGCACGGTCTCGATTTGCTCAATTTTTGACAGATGGGACCGCCCGCAATCGGCGGAACGGAGACGTGCGCCATGCAAACGACCGAATACACAATCACGCGCCACGATGCGAAGGTGTTCAAGGAGCTCATTGATTTCCTTGGTGGGGATGTTTTTGATCGATGGAAGGGTGAAGGCAAGATTGAGAAATCTGAGCCGTTCCTCGCGAAGATCAGAGGCGCCAAAAAGGTGCTCGAAGAAATCGGCGCCTATGATTACGACTTCATGGATGAGAAAGAGCCAGCGTTCTCACTTTACTGGGAAGCTCCCTTCGATATTCGTCGAGAGGATGCGGCTACCCCGTTGGCGAGAGTTGTCGGAGATCGACCTGGCATAGTGTTCAAGCAAGCCGAGATTTATGACGCTCTGGAGTCGCTGCACTGCGGCTATTTGCAGTTTGGGCTTGATGAAGCCTCGGACAAGATTTGCGCGCTCATCATCATCGAAATCACGCCCGATTTGATATTCATGGGGCCTCAATGGCTGGACATCGAACCGGATATACCATCGATCATCAGCAAGTTCGTTGGCGCCATTTCGGTGGATATCGTCAATCGCGCTCGTCGACGGCCGCCGAGATAAATGCCGGAGAAGCCTGCAAGTCGAACTGACGTACTGTCAGCGTCCACGCTGTCATCCTACGCGAGTGGCTCTTACTACATCAAAATTGACTGTGCGCACTGTCGAGTGAAGCGCTTCTATGAGCCCGTGGATCTTCTGCAGTTATGTGGAAACATCTCGGTACGGCGCATAGCACAGCATTTCCGATGCGAGCTTTGCAACAAAAAGGACTATCTGACCGCCGAGATCCTGAGCCCTTCATCGAAAGAACTCGTCGGCATGAACGTTCGCCGGCTTGTCCAAATCAGGATTATTCGCAAACCGATATGGAAAGACATAAAACTCTAGGAGCCTTTGATGGCCCGCCGGCCCTGGGAACAATCCCCAAGATGGACAAATCTCCACCTCCCACACCAGGTTATTATTCGAACCGAGGACGTACCGTTTCGCCAATTGGAACCGGTACATGAATTCGCGAAGAACCTGGCACCAGACCATCGCATCTACTTAGCGCGCTGTTGCGACGAAAGCTTTCAAGTGCTTTGTTTCGCCGAGAGAGCACAGGCGGAGGCTTTTCAGGCATATACCAAAGGCGTCTTCGTGCGGCCCGAGGAGTTTACAAAGCGCCGCCAATGGTCACCAGTGGAGGGGAAGATGTGCAATCTGTATAACGTGACGACGAACCAGGAGGCGATCCGGCAGATCTCGCGTGCCATGATCGACAGCATCGGCAATCTTGAGCCGGAACTCGATCTTTATCCGAACTATATGGCGCCGATCGTGCGCAACACGCCGGCCGGGCGCGAACTGGTCAAGGTTCAATGGGGAATGCCAGGCTTTCCGCATGTCCTTCGGGCGGCGACAAATAAACGGGCAGAACGGCTAACGAAACAAGGAAAGCCCGTCGACATGCCCAAACTGATGAAGGAAGAGCCCGATCGAGGACTGACCAATATCCGCAACATCGAGCTAAAGCATTGGCGGCAGTGGTTCGGGGTCGAGAACCGCTGCGTTGTTCCATTTACTCGCTACGCGGAGCCAGATCATCGGAATCCGATTGAGGGAGAACGCGTTCCAAATGCTTGGTTCGCTCTCGGCGCGGATTGTCCGCTGGCATTCTTCGCTGGCTGCTGGGTGCCACAGTGGACTCGTGTCAGGACGATCAAAGAAGGTCCAGTCACAGCCGATCTTTTCGGCTTCCTAACAACAGGGCCAAACGACTTTGCAAAGACTGTCCACGAGGACTCTATGCCGGTGATTCTGCGGACGGCGGAAGAAATTGAGCTATGGATGACAGCGCCCTGGGAGGAAGCGAAAGCGCTACAACGTCCCTTGCCAGAGGATGCGTTGGTGCTTCTGCCGAAAGAGAAGTTGAGCTGAGATGAGCGAAGAGCCTAACCGCCCAATGAACTTCCTGACCAACTGGACGGGGCTAACTACCTATCGAGTGTTTTTGGTATCCATATGCATTGTGTCCCTGATGATCTGGACTGAGACCATTCAAATCTTGGGCATTATTTTTGGGTTTTGCTTGGCCGGAATTTTCAATGACCTGTTCAACGAACAATATGACGAGCGGCGGGAAAAATTCTACATACCCGGCCGCTTTTTAGCTCCCTACCAACTTTTCAAATTCATTTGGAATGGCTTCAGATCGCAAAAAGGTTAACCCCCATGGCTGATGAAGCGGGGACGGCACATCTGGAGGCGTGATGTCAGGCAAACGGCCAAATGTCAAAGACGCGTTGAAGCGCAATCGCGAATTGCGGCCGAAGCTCTTCGTCGTGATCATATGCGCATTGATAATCATTTACGTCATGGATAGCTCGGCCCTCGGCATGTTCATCGTGGGCGTGCTCGGATACATTATGACGTCGCTGAAGAACGACATTTGGGAGGCCGATTGGAAACGGCCGGAAGCCGAGACCAGTGGCGATGAGCAGTCGCCAACGGATCTCGAATAATGTGTCCGCGTGATGTCGGCACCTTCAGCGCGTATTGCTCCCGATAGTCACAAAAGAGGCCGATGGACTGACAAAAAAGGCGGTAGTCGGCCAATCGTTGCCTGGCGGTCTGTGTGCCTCGTTCAGATCGAGATAGCTCGCAAGCATATATGGAAAGACACAACGCTCTAGGATCTTTCTAACCGCTATGCCGTCGCTTGTTCCACCAAGCTGTCCCACCGTTCTCGGTATGGTTCCAGCAACCGGCGCCGCAACCCACAAAAGTTCCGACCTTGTCGTAGTCCGGAAGAAACCGGCGGAAGTCAGTGTCTTTATGATTTTGGCCCTTTTTGCCTGGGCTGGATAGCCAAGCGGTATGTGCCTTTTTCAAAGTATCCGCCACCACGGCGCTCGGCACTAAAAAGCATATGGGCGGGTCAATCAGCGACTTTCCGAAGTCAAGAAATGCATAGAATAGCCTGGGAGCAAAGATGGCCTCGTGCTTCTTGCTCATATGCCAGCCCCCATCAGAGCCTTTATCGAGCCGCGTTTTCACTTGGACCGCACAAAGTCTGTCCCCAATGTCGTCAGTCACAACAATATCGCAGTTGGGAACACCGACGGGCGCGAGCGCCGCGATTAAGCCCCGACGAAGCAATTGACACATAACATAATGCTCGCCGGCGGCACCAAGTACAGTAGATGCGGCTACCATGACATCATCCTCTCGCTGACTTACGATTGTCGCCAAGCATAATTCAATTCTACCTCCTGTGGCTGTGTTAATTATATATTAAAACGCAATTTTACGTAGTATCGATTTCTGCCATGTTATCCTTGGGCAACTGAGGGGTTCTCCGTGAAAACAAGTTCAATAGCTCGGCGCGTAGCCGCCGTGGCGGTTTCGATCGCGCTTGCAAGTTGCACGACGACGCAAGCTGAGTTCGGCAAGAAGCCGGCTGCCGTCAGCAAGGCAGCGCTGTGTAAGACAGTGCTGGAGACGCAGGATCCGATTTTTCAGCAGCAACTGCTAGCCGAGCTAAGTCGGCGCGGGATTAGTGTCCCAGAATGTCAGCAGATGGTTGTCCAGCAGAGGCAGGCTGCGGCAGCCTTGTTCGCTGTTGCCCTCGTCGGAACTGCGGTAGCGGTCTGTGCTAACAACAATTGCGGTGGTGGATCTTACTAAACCCCCGCGCCGCGTTATCCGGGAAACTGTTATTCATATTACGACCGTGCCGCCGATGGAACGCTATGCGGAAATCGAAGCGCCATGTCCAGGCCCGGCGGCTGGTGACAGCGATAACGGATCCAGAGGTCGCTCTCTACGGACTCGACGTTTGTTAGAATGGATAGCTAAATTACTCGCGCTCAACGGGAGGCGAACTTTCCTTATCGCTATTGGGCTACTGGTTATGGGCTGCGCTGCTGCCGAAGCGCGGGGGGCATGGCTACTTCCGGAGCAGCGGCTTCTATGTCGTGCCGCACTACTGAAGCAATGTAAGCGTCGGGTGAGTGTACCTTTGAGATTTGCTGCGAACACTTGAAGTTACGTCACTAATTGCGTCATTAGAGACGTCAGCAGGGATGACCTATGGGCCGCATAGAGATTTTGACGGGTGTCGAGCGTCGGCGCGACTGGTCTCACGAAGAGAAGCTGTCGATATTGGACGAGACTGCCGTTGCAGGTGCAAAGATTGCCGACGTGGCTCGTCGGCTTAATACACATCGCTTTGGACACCTCAATCTGAAACAAAAAAACCTGCGGCTTAACAATCGTCATGGCTTTAGGTTGCAATTCTAGGTGGAAAGTTCCGCCGTGGCTCATGATTGATGGAAGAGGTGACTGACAATCGTATTGTGTTAACATATTGTTTTAATGTTATAAAAAATTAAGGAAAGTACAGAAATACCCACAAAGATACCCGCCATTTTTCGTTTCAGGCGGCATGGCCGAAATTAGGCGGCCTTCTCATAGGAGCGAATTTGAGCGGTAGGCCTTCGAAACTTAATATGCGCTTCCGGCCCCTTCGGATTTGTCGCATGAGTATACAGAGCAAAGTCAGTCTCGAACCAGCGGTCAAAGATGTCTTGGTAACGTATGGTGCCTGTCAAAAGGATCACATGATCTTCAACGGGAGATCTAAATTCACGAGCAAGTTCTGTAAATTTTTGAAGATCAAGCCGCACCGAGGTTGGCTTTAGCTTTGGCCCCAGAGCCGACCACGCCTTCATCTCGTAAGATTCCGCTTTAATGCTGCTTGTGATCTGCCCTTGCCTGACTTTCTTTAAAGTTGCCCCAATTTCAAAAACCTTCGCGGGCGTTTCCCCCACGTTTTCAACCCATAGCAACACGGTATACGACCCGTCGGTGTTGTCCCACAGATGTCCCGCGGAAGCAGCATGGACGTAGGCTCGGGTCTGTGCTTGTCCAAGTTCCCGGGTGTGGGTTATCGACCTTCTAGTCAATTCCAATGAGATGAAAAGACCGATTAAAGCCAGCGCGCTCAACACAACGCTCAAAATCGTACCGCCGAATGAGAGGCCTGCCCAACACGCCATTTGCTTCTGTGTTGCGAGATCGGCTGCCTGAACAATATCCGTTAAGTCGGCCGAAATTGGTGCATCGCACAATCCAAAGAACCAATTCCACATGCGCACGCCCCTCTTTAAGTATTTGCTCCGTTACCTCAAAAGTCTGCGACAGATTCAATTACGAACTCATTCGCATCGGTATGTCGGAGATTCTAATTTTTTTATCTGCGTCAGAAATCCCCGCTTCCTCCATCGCTCGTTGAAGAGCATTAGCTACGACCGTCGGGTAGTTGGTGGGGCCGACGATGACAGATTCAAGCAAATTCGGGATAGTGATGCCCTTGTCTGCATATGGATTATTCGGCTCCAGCCTCAGTTTGGCAACCAACTGCGGAATGCCTCCAATTTTCTCGACCTCCTTCAGAAGGCCGTTTTCCGGATCTAGCCCCTCTGTGTGCATGACACGCCATTCTTGCTCTTCGGCAAACCCCGGGTGCTTTGAGCTAGTCGCTACGTAACGAAGAAGGTAGCCAAAAAACCACCGGATCTTATCGCGACCGGCCCGAGAAATAAGTTCAGTCTGACTTCCGACGTATTCAGCGGTGGTGGTTAACCGGTCCATCAACTGCTCGTCACTGAGATAAGCAACGGGTGTGCTAAAAAAGCTCGGGTCTTCTATGAATTGGACAAATGGCTCGGGATTGATGATTAAAGCAACGCCCGCGTGATTGCCTGTGTAGGCCCTCCACATTGAGAGCCTGCCATTCCGTTCTTTGGGATCGTGAAGCGAAAGGCATGTTACATATGTCTTATGTTGCAACGACCACGCGAATTGATCAAAAAGCGCGAAACACTCCTGAGCGATACCAGGGTAAGCTTGATCAAGTGCTTGAGCTAACTGTCTCAGGGCAGGCTCTATGGTCGATTCAATTGCTGGTCTGATGGCCCTTTGGATCATAGAAATTCCGTGATTGACTTCTTGAGTGTCATTCATCACGCGCGCATTTCTCAGCCAGATCTGTTGGCCTTTCAGAATGTTAACCGCGTTCTCAGCTGTGGTGTAGTGCGCGAGCCTATGATGGGCGAACACGGATCTGCGCATATACTCAGTCTCTAGCGGCATGAAAATCGCCCTAAGCAATTCGTCGTCATCGTGCATAAACGTGCTCCCTCTAAGGCCCCCCACTTTTCGCGTCACTCTCATTGATTGCAATTGGTGGAAGGAAGACATCCACAGAATACAGATAGAGCTAGTTCACAGACAGTGTCAGCGAAACCACGCTGACGCCGTAGTCATAAAATCAAATTGACTCCCGCGCTCACCAGAACATAATGAGAACGATCGGGCGGCACCATAGAAGGAAACGAGGAAATTTCATGCCGCGCGATATCCGCGATGTCACAACCGCGTATGAAACCCTGCGCTTTGTCGCGTCCGTCTGCATGGGGAGAACGAGCAAACAGACCAGGCGAGACTTTGCGGGCTATGCCGTAGGCAAGCGCCGTAAGTTTTCGATCTACCTCTATATCTTAATGGCCAAGTGATACACGATCGTTTGGAATGTCCGAATTTCCGTACGCAGATGTCTGGCCCCCTGGCTTTCGAGAAACATGCCACGCCCCCGCCGTACCTCCTTGGAAGCGCGAGTGCTTTATCTCTCCTGCATGGCTTGCGACGTGACCTCGACGATCGGCGAGAACAGATATTCGAGGATCCTGCGCTTGCCGGTCCTGATCTCGGCGGTGGCCGCCATGCCGGCGGACAACGTGACCAAATTGCTATCGACATTCATGGTGCTGGTATCGAGCCTGATGGTCACCGGAAAGACGAGGTTTTGAACCCGTTGCACGTTGGTTGTTGGGACGGTAGCCTGCAGCTGTTTGGTTGGATCGCCCTCGAGCTGGTTAGCGTCCGGCTCGGGGATAGCGTCAGTCGCAACTGCGGTTACACGGCCATGGATCACGCCATAGCGCGTGAACGGAAATGCTTCGACCTTGACCACCGCCGGCTGCCCAACCGATACAAAGCCGATATCGCTGTTCGGAATGTAGGCCTCGATCTCAAGCACCGAATTGTCAGGCACGATCCGCATGAGATCGACACCGGTCGTGACGACTTGTCCGACGGTATTGATCGAGGACGACTGGATCATGCCGTCAATCGGGGAGATGATTGTCATCGATTGCCGCCGATTGCGGGCCTTGACCAGTTGCCGGTCGAGTTCGTCGGCCTGACGCGATGCATCGCCTGCTTTCTGGACATTGTCTGCCACAAAGGTTTGAACGGTCTTTTCGCCATCGCTTGTCGTCACAGAAAGCGATGCCCTGGCCTCTTCAAGCTGGCCGGTCTCCTCTGCAAGCGTCGCTTCTTCTTTCTGGCTCGTTTCCTGCGCATCGATGACACCAGACTTGGATCCGGCTTCTTGACTTACAAGCGAGGAGCGGATGGCAACGCGATCATTGAGTGTGTCGACCAACCTCTTCTGCGCCACCATGGTCTGCTGCAGCCGGACGACAGTCGCCTGTTGCTGGGTGTGCTGTGCGGCGAGATTGGTGAGGTTGGAAGCAAGCTGTGACAGGTCGGCTCGATAGATCGATTGTTCCCGGTCGCGAATGCTGGAAGGCGTATCATCTGCAAAGGCCAGCGGAGCGTCAGAAATCACCTTCTCGACCGTCCATATGCCTTGGTCTCGCCACTGCTCGACGGTTGCCAGAACCGCCTTGCGACGGACCATCTCGCCACGATAGGCCTGGAGATTGACTGATATCGCCTCCTCGTCCGACCTGAGCTCGGTATCATCGAGCTGAACGACGATGTCGCCGGCCTTGACGTGCGAGCCGTTGGCGACAGGCACAGATCTCACCTTGCCGACCTCGATCGACTGGATGACCTTGACGCGCCCGGTCGGCTGGATCTTGCCCTGCGCCGTCGAGACGATGTCGAAGGTGCCGAGATAGCTCCAGATGAGCGTGGCAGCAACGACCACGGCGATGAACCAGATGAAGGCGGTGCGGACCGGCGAGGCCGGCGTCTCGAGGATCTCAAGTGCCGCCGGCAGGAACTCGTTCTCGGTTCGCGTGCGGCGCTGAGGTTTGCCCGGGTGCCTGGGAGGCTTGACCACCTGGTTCATGGCTGGTTCAGCCCCGTCTGCAATTGCCACAGATGGGCGTAGAGACCGTTCTGGCGCGCAAGCAGTGTGTCATGCGTGCCCTCCTCAACGATGCGGCCATCCTTCATGCCGATGATGCGGTCGCAATGGCGGACGGTTGCCAGCCGATGGGCGATGATGATGACGGTCCTGCCTTTGACGATCTCGCGCATATTGGCAAGGATGATGCGCTCGCTCTCATAGTCGAGCGCACTGGTGGCCTCATCGAGGATCAGCATCGGCGGATTGGTGGCAAGCGCCCGGGCAATCGCCAGGCGCTGCCGCTGGCCGCCGGAGAGATTCGCGCCGCGCTCCTCGATCAGCGTGTCATAGCCCTTCGGCAGCTTGGCGATGAACTCGTCGGCGCCGGACAGCCGCGCCATCTGCATGGCGCCCGCCCGCGACATCGACGGATTGACCAGGCAGATATTGTCATGGATCGTCCGGTTGAACAGCATGTTCTCCTGCAGGACGACACCGATGTTGGAGCGCAGCCAGGCCGGATCGACCTGGGCGATATCCTGGCCGTCGACGAAGACCTGGCCGCGGGTCGGGATATAAAAGCGCTGCACCAGCTTGGTCAGCGTCGACTTGCCCGAACCGGAAGGGCCGACGATGCCGATCACCTCACCCGGCCTGACCGACAGCGAGATGTCGCGCAGCACTTCCGGACCATCGGCGGTATAGCGGAAGTTTACTTGTCTGAAGGTGACCGACCCGCGCGGCTTCGGCAGGCTGACGGAGACTTCTGGCCTTGGTTCCGGTGGAGCATTTAAAATATCGGCGAGACGGGCCACCGACACCTGCACCTGCTGGAAATCCTGCCAGAGCTGCGACAGCCGCAGGATCGGCTGCGACACCTGGCCGGCGATCATGTTGAAGGCGACCAGCGCGCCCACCGTCAACTCGCCATTGATGACGGCCTGCGCACCGAAGAGAAGCAATGCCGCCGAGGTGATCTTGTTGACATACTGGATGGCATTCTGGCCCTTGGCGGCCAGCATGGTGGTGGCAAAGGACGACTGCACGTAGCCGGCCAGCCGCTCTTCCCATTGCGCGGCGACAACCGGCTCAACCGCAGATGCCTTCAGCGTCTGTACACCGACGACAGTCTCGACGAGCAACTGCTGGCTATAGGCGCCGCGCTCGAACTTCTCGTCGATCTTCTCCTTCAGGAACGGCCGCACCAGGAAGCCGATCGCCAGATAGAAGGGAATGGAGGCGACGACGATCCAGGCAAGCTTCGAGGAATAGGAGAACAGCACGAAGATGAAGACGACGGTGAAGATCAGGTCGAGTCCGGAGAACAGCCCCTGCCCGGTCAGGAAGTTGCGGATCGTCTCCAGCTCGCGCACGCGGGCAATGGTCTGGCCGGTCGCGCGCGTCTCGAAATAGGAAAGCGGCAGGTTGAGCATATGCCGGAACAGCCGTCGTCCAAGCTCGACGTCGATGCGGTTGGTGGTGTGCGACAGCGCATAGGTTCGAAGATATTGCAGCACCACATCGAATAGCCCGACCGCGGCCAAGCCAATAACCAGGACGATCAGGGTGGAATAGCTGCGATGCGCCAAAACCTTGTCGACCACCACCTGGAAGAACAGCGGTGTCACCAGCGCAAAGATCTGCACGATCAGCGAGGCAAGCAGCACGTGCCCGAAGGCATGGCGGTAGCGCCAGATCGACGGCAGGAACCATCTGAACCCGAAATTGCCCTGTGATGCCCCCGGCCCTGCCAGGCGCCGCTGCAGCAGGATGAAATGGCCCGATGTCTCGGCCAACAACTCATGGGCGCCAAGATTGCGGCTGGAGAAATCGATGGGATCGATGACACGCCAGGTGTTGTCGGGTGCCGCGCCACCGAAGATGGCAAACCGGCCATCGGTCAGGCAGACGATCGCCGGTGTCGGCAGTGTCGCCAACCGGGCATTGCTCTGGATCTCCAGATACTTGGCCTTCAGCCCCACGAGCTTTGCGGCCCGCAACAGGTCGTTGCGGCCGGCCTCCTTCGACAGCGCCAGATCCCGCGCCAGAACATCCGGATTGGAGGCAATGCGGAAGTAGCCGGCGATCGCTGCAATCGCTGCCAGGCCGCTGTCAGCGCGCGGGAGCGTGTCTGCAGGAGCGGTCGGAAGCGCATGGTTGGGTTCGGCTAGGGTCGTTTCGTCCATCTCACAACCCCATGAGCGGAATGCAATTGGATGAAAGGCCGCCGTCCACCGACAATTTGCGCTCCGGCGGAATCATGGCTCATCAACCTCTGGCAGCGTAATGTTTCGTTTGTAGTTAAAGCTGAACCTTGTTTTGTGATCCGAAAAGGGCCCGATATTCGTTTCCGTCTCCAAAAAGTCTTTGCTATCCGCGGCGACCCAAGCTCTAACTTCCATCGTGTGGTCAGGAACAAAGCGTTTGTAAGTGTAGACCATAACCGTGGTTTCTCCGATCCGATCGGTTCCCACGAAGCGGCAGTCGTACACAGCTGGCTTTCCATCAACAACCAATGGAGTGGGCCAGCGAGGTTCAACCTTCCACGGCCCGCTGCGATTCCGAGAGTAAAATTTGTCGCCGGCGATTAGATAATCGTAAGAATACGACCGGCCGCTATCGGTGTAGATCAGCACACTACTCACTTGCATATCGCTAGCGGCATTCTGCCTGTTAATGGCATCTCGGATCGGTTTACAGGTGTCGGTGGACGCGAGCGCATTTCCGCTGATCAATGCCGTGAATACGACCGCTCGCATACAAATACTCGTCATCCTCATCCGGGTCCCCCATTCAACAGTGGCATCGTCGCGTTTCACATCGGCTATACCTATTGAGAATCCGGGAACTCGCGGTGCAGGGGCCTCGCGTTAGCCGATCGCGTACCTGACAGATGCAATGCCCTTGCTATGCTCGCACTCAAAATATGCTTCTGAGCAAATCGGACATAATCCTCGTAGGAAATGGCTCCTTTGGCAGTGGCCGTGAGGATTCTACGGCAGAACTCGTGTCGCGCATTGGCTTGCGAAACGTCCATCAATTTTGCAAGCCTTTGCAGAAGCTCGGGCCTGAGGACATGGTGGCTACATTGCTCGATGTTCCAGTTCAATGCCGACGGATCAGCCAACATGTTTTTGTCGAGTTCGTAACCGCGTCTCGTCGCTATGGTTGTAGCATTTGCGGCAACGCAAGAAGCGACGATAGATATAGCAGCAACAAGCATGCGATAATATTTCACTCTGGCCCCATCCTCTTGGCATCGGCATGCCGAACCAACGCTGGCTCTCGGCATGCCGGTTTTCATCAGCCATTATCATGCAGCGTTCTGTTTCGGGATCGCCGGCTGATACGCGAGCGTGGCATCACCTACGAGATAGTGCGACGTTCCGTCCGTGGTCTGGTATGAGCTGGTACCGGTAATTGCAGATCCATCAGCGAAAGATTGGCTGCCATCTGCAGTATGAAGCAGATTAATTAGCTTGATCCCGGCCTGCGACATGGTCCTGAGCTCGCCATCCTCGACCACACCGTTCTGGTTCAAATCCTGCCAGACACGGAACTCGCTCCACCGATCGTCGCTCGCATCTAGCACGTTGTCGTGGTTGGTGTCGAAGGCCAAGCGCAGACCATCCAAGTCGGAGACAGAGCCGCCATTGGCGGCAACCTGCTCCGGTGTTGCCCAGTCGGCGAAAGCAAGCTCCTTCGTCTGATCGATGACACCATCTGCACCAGCTTGGCCGTTCTCCCCGAGATCGATAGCCAAAAAGCCATCCTGTGGCCCCACCCAAGCGGTAGCATCACGCACCCCATCGCCATTCCAGTCGAAGGTTACAGAGGCTGCCAAGCGTTTATGTCCAGCTGGCGCAGATCGATGTGCCCGTCGCCGTTAAGGTCAAGCAGCACCGGTGCGTGGCCACCAGGTGGGTGTGCGGTAGCTGGCCACTGATCGACGAAACCACCGTTTCTATCATAGTGCTGCCAGCCACTGTTGTTACCCGCACTGTTGTACTGGTAGTTCGTGTAACCGCCGTCGTCGTAAATGACCTTTTGGCTGGTTATGGTGCCGGCTGAATTGTAGGCCTGATCAATCTCAGACCACGATTGGACATTCCCAGGGTCCCAATACCAAATGTTCTTGGTTCCGTTGTCATTGTAGGCCGTCTGCGAGACCAAACGCCCTGCACCGTCGAAGCTCTGTTCTAGCCTGGACCAAGGCTGGACATTGGTAAGATCGTAGGTGACGGCGATCCGCGAACCGTCATCATTATACTGCGAGACCTCCTGAAGTTGGCCGGCCGGATTGAACAATTGGATATAGGTCGACCATGGCTGCACGTTTGTCACGTCATAATTAAAGACATGCCATGACCCATTGTCGTAAAAGTTGACCTGGTAAAACAAGCGGCCGCTCGTATCGTAGCTTCCCTCAACCCGCGACCAATTTTGCGTATTGTCGACGTCGTAGGTTATCCCTACCCACGTCCCGTCATCGTTGAATTGCTTCTCGAACGTCTTTCTACCCGAGGCATCGAAAGTCTGCTCGACCCGTGACCAAGGATTTGTGTTTAGCGGATCATATATGACGGCCGAGGTTATGATCCCCGCCTTGTTGGCATTGACGGTGCTCAGCACCTGCCCGCCGGCGGCGTTGTAAGCCGTAGTCACAGAACTTCCGTCGGCAGCGACCACGGTTTGTTGGGTCGTTCGGCCCTGGCCGTCGCTCGTGACTCGCAGTGTCAAACTACCTATCGCCGAAACGGTATCAACGACGGTTTGCGTCACCACGCTGCTGGTATTGAGGTCGACCTTGGTCAGCGTGGTGGAGCCATCATTGTGTGTGACCGACGTTTCCGTATGATCGATGACGCCATCATTGTTGGAATCCTTGCTCAGAACCGTGATCAGGCCGTCCGTGCTGGTCGTAATCGTGCCCTTGGCGATTACGGCGCCGCTTGCATTGGTCTCCGTCACTGTGGCAACTGTCGAGCCGTCAATCTGAAGCTGTGACTGCATGACGACCTCAAAGGTGCCATTGCCGTCATAATCGTACTTCACCGTCTTCGAGCGCCCATCCACGGAGCTGTCGGTTTCAACCTTGGCGGCGATCGCCTGCTTCCAGTAGACTTTGCCGGCCAAAAGATAGTTGGCCTTCTGCGCCGTAGCGTTATTGGTGACGGTCGAGACGCTCGCCCCCGTCGTGTCGGCCATGAGCGTTTCGACCTGGTCGATCGTGCCGTCGCCATCGACGTCCTTGGAGGTTGTGCGCACCAGACCGTCCGACGATTGTTGGATCGTCGTCGTCGTCGCCAGCTTGTTGGTCGTCAGATCCGTATCAGAGATGACGCTTACCTTGCTGCCGTCGGCATTGTTGGTGTTAACGGTGACGCGATGGCGATCGAGCTTGCCATCGCCGTTGAGATCCCAATCCGTCGTCGTCTGCAGGCCATCGGCCGTCGTGATGGACGTCGAGCCATCTGCCTTGACGCCGGCAGACTTGTAATCTGCAACGCTCTGGGTGGTGACACCGGAATCCGCGATCACTGTCTGCTGGTGCTGATCGATGACGCCGTCGCCATTGGCATCCCGGTCGATTGTGACCGTCCGCTTGTCGGCACTTGTCAGCGTGATCGTCTTGTCGAGAAGCTTGCCAGAGACGTCGCTCGTCGTAACGGTCTCCCGCTTCGCACCATCGGCGAGGATCTCGATCGTGTCACTTAAGGTCTGTGCCGCGAGACCGGTACGCTGTTCGTTTGTCGATACGATCAGACCGTCGGCATTCGTCGTCGTCACTAACTTCGAAATCAGCGAGCCATCCGCTTTCGTGCTCGACACCGTGCGTGTCCGCGTACCATCGGCATTTATCACCGTGACGTCGGTCGACGTCTGGGCATAGGTGCCGGCCCCGGTTGGGTCAGATTGCGAGGTGATCGACAGGCCGTTGGCACTCGTCGTGGTCAGATAACGGCTGGTGAGCGTCGTATCGGTGAAGTAGCTGACGGTCCACGTACGCGAACCATCGGCATTCAGGACCGTCACATCGCCGCGGCTCTTGGTGAAGGTGCCGGAACCGGTCTGGTCCCACGTCGTCGTCACCGTCAATCCGTCGGCAGAGGTGTTGGTCCGGGTCGTGGCGACCTGGACCAGCGTGCCGGCGCCGTTGGCGACATAGACTTTTTCCAAAGTCGACTTACCACCATTGGTCGTTAGCGTCGTTTGATCTGTCACATACTTGTCAGGGGAACCGTTGCCGTCCGTGTCATAGCTGAAGGTTTGTCCGAGCCCATCAGGGCCTGTCACGATCGTCTTGCTATGCACCACCGCACCTGTGGAGGCCAAGTCGGAAAACGTCCGCGTCACGCTGCCATCGGCGTTTTTCACGGTAACGGATTTTTGGTCCACGACGCCGTTGCCGTCGATGTCGTAGGTCACTGTGACCGTCTTGCCGTCACCACTGGTCGTGGTTGCCGTCTTGTTGGCGAGGGCACCCGTATTGGTGACGACCTCGGTCGTCGAGCCATCGGCGTTCAGCGTAGTAACGTCCGTGGTCGTCTTCACCGCGGAAAGAACTTCAGGCGGATTGTTCAGCGTCCAGGCGGTGGCCGCATTCGCCAGATGTGCCTGCGCTTCCGAGCAATCGGCAAATGCCTGGGCAGCCGAAGCCCGCGACGTGCCCGAATTAAGCCAACCCACCCAGGTGTTAAGGCTTGGCGTATCCGGGGCGCGCCCAAGCGCATTTTGGAACAGCAACGTTATAAACTGTGTGTTGTCGAGGGTGCCGTATTTTTGAGTGAATTCAGTAGAATTGACGAGATCGGAAGCGATGTGAACTGCATCTGTAGCGAAATTGTATGTCGAGGTGAAAAAATGCGAGAGACTGGAGGCATCCGGCTCCCGACCCAACGCAGCACGATAGAGACGATAAATCTCGTACGAATTGTTCAGCGCCCAGGCGGTGGCCGCATTCGCCAGATGTGCCTGCGCTTCCGAGCAATCGGCAAATGCCTGGGCAGCCAAAGCCCGCGACGTGCCCGAATTAAGCCAACCCACCCAGTCGTTAAGGCTTGGTGTATCCGGAGCGCGCCCAAGCGCATTTTGGAACAGCAACGTTATAAACTGTGTGTTGTCGAGGGTGCCGTATTTTTGAGTGAATTCAGTAGAATTGACGAGATCGGAAGCGATGTGAACTGCATCTGTAGCGAAATTGTATGTCGAGGTGAAAAAATGCGAGAGACTGGAGGCATCCGGCTCCCGACCCAACGCAGCACGATAGAGACGATAAATCTCGTTACGCGCCGCCACATCATATAAATTACCGGATACGACCGTCGTCTTGCTCAGGCCATTGGCTGAGGTTGTCACGCTCGTCTGCTGGATCGGGCCGGCATTGCCCGACCGACCAAAGACCTCCGTACGCGAGCCGTCAGAATTGAGCGTCGTGACGTCGTTCGTCATCTGCTCAAAAACGCCGTCGCCATCCAAGTCAGAAGTCGTAGTCACAGATAGGCCATTGGCCGAGGTGGTCGTGACGGCACGGCTGGCAAGCGTCGTGGTACCAGCCTTATAGGTCTCAATCGTTTTCGTCGTCTGGCCGGTGGCATCGACGACGGTCGTCGTCTTCACATCCAGCGTACCGTCACCATCGAGGTCGACCTGGCTCGTGACGGTCTTGCCATCCGCCGTCGTTGTACTGGTCGTCTTTGACAGAAGCGTGCCGCCAGCCGTGCTGACGGAATCGGCCACCAAGGTCGAACCATCGGCGTTCAGCGTCTTTGTCGCTACCTCCAGCCGGTCAACCGTGCCGTTGCCGTCGTAGTCGAAGGAGGTCGTCGTCGTCAGGCCATTGGCGCTGACCGTCACCTTGGTGAGGTCGGTAAGCGAGGTCCCGGCATAATCCGACGACGTCGTCGTCTTCGATCCGTCATTGTTCAGCGCGACCGCCTTCACGGTCTTGGAATCCACGGCACCGTCGCCGTTGACGTCCTTCTGGACCGTGGTCGTCAGGCCATTGCCCGAAGTGACGGTCGTCACCTTGTCGAGAAGCACACCCGTGTTGCTCTTGTCGGTGACCGTCTCGGTGCGGCTGCCGTCGGCGTTGAGGACTGTCTGGTCGACCGTGGTCACATCGACCACGCCATCGCCGTTCAGATCATCGGTCGTCGTTGTCGTCAACTTGTCGGCGCTGACAGTTACGACGGTCTTTCGATGAAGCCCACCGTCGGCGCTGGCCTGTATCGTCGTCGTCGTTTGGCTTCCATCGGCCGCGACAATCTGCGTGGAAGCACTATCGACATGCCCGTCGCCATCGATATCCTTGGTGACGCCCGTGGTCTTGCGGTCCGCACTTACGGTCGTCACTGTCTGATTCAGCAACGTGCCGTTGGCGCTTCTGGCCGTTATCGTCTCCGTGCGGGCACCGGCACTCAGCACGATCGCATCCGTAACCGTCTTGTCGAAGGCGCCGTCGCCGTTGACATCGGACTGCGCGGTCTGCGTCAGGCTATCGGCCGTAATCGTCGTCACGGTCTTGGCAGCAACCGTGCCGTCGGCGCTCTTGGTAGTTACGGTCTCTACGCGGGCGCCATTGGCCCCCGCGGTGATGACGTCAGTGAGAACCGTATCGAAAGTGCCATTGCCATCAAGGTCCGTGCTTAAGGTCTTCGACAGTCCATCGGCACTGGTCGCGGTCACCGCCCTGGACACCAACGTACCGTTCTGATTGAGCTTGCTATCGGTCTGCGATGTCGAGCCGTCCGCCGCTATCGTGATGGAGGTGAGCGTGTCCGCCGCTCCATCGCCATTGGCATCGACGGAAAACGTCTTCGTCTTGCCATCGGCGCTCGTGGTGATGACACTTTTCGACAGCAACACGCCGCTGGCACTGGTGTCCTGCACCGTCTGCGCTCGCGCTCCATCGGTCGCGACCACCGTCACATCTGAATGCACGCGATCGGCAATGCCATCGCTGGTCAAATCGGAAGACACCGTGGTCGAAAGGCCATTTGCCGCAGCAACCGTCGTGACCTTGCCGCGCAAGGAATTATCACCATTGCTTGTGGTCACCACCGTCGTCACGTCACCATTAGCCGCAATCGTGCGCTGCGTCTGTTCCTTTTGATCCGCAGTGCCGTTGCCATCGAGATCGCTGCTGACCGTCCGGGCGCGACCATCGGCGCTCGTCACCGTCGTCTCGTTCGAGAGCAACGTGCCGTTGGCGCTTGTATCCTTCACCGTCCTCGTGCGAGAGCCGTCCGCGGCAACGACCGCAGTCTCCGTCGTGACGGCCTCGTAGACGCCGTCCCCATCAGCGTCGGTCTTCGTCGTCTTTGTTAGGCCGTCCGCGCTGGACTGGACTAGCTTTTGCTGCAAGAGTGCGCCCGAAGTACTGAACTCCTTGGTCGTCGTCACACTTGAACCATCGGCATTGGTCGCAAAGGTCTGAGTCTGATCGCCTCTGCCGTCGCCATCCTTGTCGACGGAGGTTGTGGTCGTCTTCAGGTCCGCGCTCGTTACCGTAGTAGTGCGCTCGACTAGCGAGCCATCGGCATTGAAGTTGGAGATAACACGGGTGCGCTCGCCGGAAGTCGCGACCGTCGTCACATCTGTTTGCGACCGGTCATAGGTGCCATTACCATCGTCGTCGAACCGTGTCTGGACGGTCCTGCCGTCCGCGCTCGTTGTGACGAGATTCTGGAAAGCGAGAGTGCCGTCGGTGTTATAGCCGAGAATGGTCCGGGTGCTCGTCTGATCGGCGTTTGCAACGACTGTGTTCTTGACGATGTGGCTGTCCGTCTCGTTGGAGAGGATCGCGTCCCCAACAATGCCTGTTGTGCCGTCTGACTTCGTGAAGATGGTCGTGCCGGTAATCGCCGAACCATCGCTGAAGGTCTGACCGCTTCCCTTGGCAGTCAGATCGATCGAGGTAATCCCGAGCGAAGAGAGCGACACCATCTGGCCATCGACCATGACCTTGAACTTCGCCCACTGAGCATCGCCAGCGTCGAGCTTGCCGTTTCCGTTCGTATCGAACACATTGCGTAGCGCTTCCAAGTCGCCATTCGCTGATGGGTCCCATTCGGTAAAGGCAAACTCCTTCGAGCTGCTGACCTTGCCATTATCGTCGGCATCGAACACCAGCACGCCATCGCCCTTGCCGGCCCAGGCCGTACGGCGCATGTAGCCGCTGTTGTCGAGATCAAGAAACGTGCTCGACGACGCCAGCGTGTCGACCGATACACCATTGCCATCGAGATCGAGAAGTACAGGCTTCGTCTTGCCGCTGGAGCTGCTACCGAAGGCGTCGTGTACAAATGCGCCAACCACCCCGGCGATACCCGAAACAAAGCCGACTGCTGCGGCTCCCAAGGTCGGAGCAAAGCCGGCAGCAAACGTTCCAAGAGCAGGCGCGAACTGGCCGATCGCGCGGGAGAAATCGCTGGGACGGTCCGCTGGCACTGGCCCGTGATAAGGCAACGGAGCATACTGCGGCTGGACCGGCGCAACTGGAACCGGCTGAAGACGGGGGGCAGAGTAAACTCCCGCATTCAGACCTACCGCGGATTCATAGTCCAACGTTGCTGCCGTAGCCCATGGTGACTTCTGGCCTATGGACGGTCCAAGATCGCCAGGGATCCCCATGCCAGTACCAAGCGTCGGCGAATAAATTCCCGACGTATAGGAGTTCGAATACGGGTTCGCGTAGCTATAGGCCGCGCTACCGTCATAGTTAACTTTGGATGCATTGTGCTGCTCGCCAGCAGGACTGCTATAAGCCCCCGCACCCAGAGATTGTGCTGCCCGCGCACGGCTGCCTTCATCCCGGCCTCCGTAAGAACCGCCATAAGCTCCGTCAAATCCGGGACCGCCATAGCTTGGCGCGTCACCGGGCCTAAGCCCCCCAACAGCGGGGGGCGCACCGATGCCGAGGTCATCGCGAGTTTGCCGGGGAAAGGAGCCGATGGACCATCCACAGCCATATAATATCGCGATAAATCAACGTTCGGCATCGGAGTCATCATGACCGATGACACCGGTTTATCTAAAAAACCAGTCACGCCATTGCGGACATTATCGCCTTCCCACCAACCATAAGCCGCAGCTCCCGCTGCACCGACACCCAGCGCAACCCAGCCGGGGGGAGTTCCAAAGACTACTCCAAATGCCGCAACAGTTGCAATTCCCGCAACAACGCCCACAGCGTCGTCCACCGCGATGCCAACCGCTCTCGTAACACGACTTGGTCCTTGATATTTTGCCAAATCATAGGTGTTCTCGCCTAGCATGAGCGCGCCGCCAAACGGCCTCGCCGCCACCCCGATTCTATCGGCGACCGTTGCCAACGATCCAATTCTGACGCTGCGGGTTCCAGCCGCGATTGCAGCAAATGCGCCTTCCTCGATCTGCCTGTTGATCCTTGGTAAACTTGATTGCACGTTAGGCAAGTACCGGGTCGGCACGGCGTTGTATCCGGCCCAGATCTGACGTCCATACGCACTCTGCGCCAAACCGATGCTCAATTGTGCAATCGTCGAGAACTTATTGACAGTGTCTGCAGATGGAAAAAGGCTGGCGCTTGAACTATTGTCGGTCAAATTGGCCCCCCGGCGTCTAGCGATTGGAAGTTGTTGAATTTAGAAGAATTTTTATCAATTGAACGGAACGGTCGATAACTCCACACAGTAATAACGACCCAATAAATCCGCCCAAATAAACCCACGGAAATAGCGCGCTCCGCTGTCCAAAAGCGGCCTCGAAAGCATAGCACCTCGCGGATTGGCACGTTTCGCCTAACGGCACTAACATTATTACGGAGTTATATAAAACAAAGAAAATAGTGAGCTTAAAAAAGTCCTTTATATTTAAAAAATAACTGGATTCGTCTCTTGGAAAATCATGCGGAAGACTACTTCGCCTATTCGCAATGATGGCCAAAAAAAAACTACAGATAGAAGAAATAATTTGACATAAAAAAACAGAGGAAAGCAAATATTTATAGGCCAAGAATAATTGAATAAATAATGAAACGACGCCCAGAGGCAGCAAAAGAATTCCAAGGGAATTTTCAGCGGTCGTAGGCCTTCTGGAGATAATCATTTTCCAGTAATGGTAAGCGGAGAAAGTGGTCAGAACAATTGGTATTGGCCCTACCACCCATGGAAAATTCATAAATGACATAATCGACCGCCAACAATTCAAATAATACATCGTTTTCAGATACACGATGCATGTCCAGAAGCTGCAACCGCCCTACCTAGCTATTGACTACATAACTTCCTCCTATGCAAATACCCCCACCTGCTCGAATGAGCCGATCCGTCTGCTTGAGCGCATAACCAGAGGTAACATGAACCAAGATTTGGTGGGCAGCGCGCGTCTTGGACCATGCCGCCACCCCTCGCAATAGCTTGACAAAGACCTTCGCCGCGCGAAACGGGCCGCAATATTCTGAATCGACCCCGAGCAGGTGTGTCGTCGTTAAGACCGTACCTTCACCAAGCAGATACTCCCCGGCCGAAAACCACGCGAGACCGACAACGCGACCGTCAATCTCCGCAACCAGCAAACACTGGTGCGGCTGGGGATTGCGTGCCTGAGCTTCGATCAGGGCATACTTTCGATCGGAAAATGGAACATTCGAAAACACGGTTCGCTCATGAACCTTGCGCACAAGCTCGTGGAGCGCGCGCCAGTCGTCGTCCTGCGGCAACCTTATTATAATACCTGATTTTACGCGCTCTGCGCGATCTTCAATAGACGACAAAACAAAACCGTCCAGAGCATGCACATCAGCAGCATGCCCTGCCCCATGGACAGATACATTATCCAACAAATTGCCCCCGAAACACCTCTCTTCAGCGATCGACGTTGCATCCGTTGGCAAGCAGATGACTGCAACCGCATCAAGGAGAAACGCACCTCCAGAGTGCGTTATTGAATGGGTACAACGGCATATTCGCACAAGTCAAGCGGGCATGGAGGCCAGTTGCATAGTTTCAGTTTTTTCAGCAGCACGTGGATAATCAGCAACAGGTTTCGTCACATTGTACTTGTCGCGCACTTAATGATGGGCACGCGATCAGCCAAATTGCTTCATACCGAGGCTGTCCAGTCTATGCCACGGGAAATATTGCCCCTCTGATAAAGCTGCACGAATGACGGTCGGCATAGACATGATTCAAGATGATCCGGAGCCACCGCCACTATGAGTGACGAGCACTGGTGCAAAGAAGTTGGGTGCAAGAAATGGGGCGTCCTTGGCTTCAGGATTTCCAGCGATGAGGAGCCGCGCTGGTAGTGCTCTGAACATTTCCCGTACAGGCGCACAAACGAAAAAAGCCGCCCAACCGGGTGAAGGCTGGGCGGCTCTGTTAGGATCGCGTCGTACGGCGCGGAGAGTTCTCGTAAAGACGATCAAGGCGGTCACTTAGACCAGACAGGCCGCTGTCTAGGCGGTTGCCAACGGTCTCGATCGCTCGCATGATTTGGTTGGTCTGCTCATGCATGCCGGCCTTGGTGGCGAAGTTTTCTGCAGAGTGCACCTTGTGGTCGGAAAGATCTCTGTCGACCTGATCGAGCTTGTCACGAAGTGTGCCGAACTTGCCATCAAGAAACTTGAACACACCAAAGATCGTGCCGAATACCGTGATGCCGAAAAGCATAGCGCCCATGAGTTCGGCGCCGGTCATTTAGTTGTCAGCCTTCCATCACGGTCAATGTAAAAGTCACGGAGAGCTATCTTGCCGCGTCGGCACTCGATCAGCGCTCGCCGGTCTTTCATCCAAAACTTTTCTGTGTTGCTCTGGCTCAATGGTGCGCTGCCGATATCGACGGGCGCATCGCAATCCTTCGTCAGCGCCGAATCTGGCTGCGCCAGTCGTGGCGGCGGCGGTGGACTAACGTACTTGGTTGATGCGGCGCACGCTGGAAGCGCCGAGAGCAGCGCGGCCAGCGTCAGGATCTTGATCAGCCTCACGCTGCAACTCCTCTATTCTGTTTTGAAGGGATTGGTTGGCGGCCTGCATATCTGCGATGCGGCGCGCTTCTGCGGCCTTAGCGGCATCGTTCACGGCATTCTGCCGCTCTATTTCATCTGCGCGCGCCGTGGCGGCCGCAGCTTTCATCGAGGCAATCTCGGCCGTGTAGTGTGCCTCGGCTCGCGCATAGGCGCGGTGGTCGGCGATCGCATAGATACCGATGCCAACGAGTAGCGCCACAGCGACGCCAGCGATCCATCGGCCCGTACCGGTAGCAAGAAACGCCATCATGCCGGCAAACCCGAAACGCAAACTTCCGCCTCGCCGGCGCGATGCGTGTCACCCATCTCGCGACGGTTGACCAAGCCTTTGAGCACGCGGCCACCAGCCTTGTTGAAGGCTGTGGCTGCCTCACAGCTTTCGCGATATTTACCCTCACGAGCCAGGCGCGCCGCCGTCGAGTTGCACGTCGCTCCAACGCCGACATTCCATGCGAGTGTCAGCATCGAGCCACGCCAACTCAGCGGCTTCTTGTCCCAATCGGCGACGCACTTCACGAGGTACGGCCGATAGTCCTTTTCCATCTTTCTGGCGAGACGAGCATCACAGCCGGCGTTCGTCTCAACCATGCCCTTGCGCACGTTGTCGGTGTCGCCATCGCAGATGGTGTAAACTGGCCTGGTTGTCAGGGTGTCGAGATAAGCGACAAGCTTTCGACCTTCCCACGGCTGCAAGATCTTAATGGCAAGTGCAGTGTCGTCGTGAACCGGCGCTTGGCCGGGAAAAATAGCAACCATGCCACTGATGGCCGTCGCAACGACACCTGCAACGAGCGCCTTGCCGCGCTTCGTCGCAAGGATCTTGTTAATCGGCATCGCTGCCTCCTGAGATTTTGGTTTGCAGAACGAACCGGAAAGCCCACGCCAACGAGCCGCAGACTGAGGCCAGCGCGAGAAGCCAGATCGTGTTGAATGGAAGATATGAAGCAAGCGCAGGCGCTAGTGCCGCTGCCAGTTCCAACAGAGTGATGGCGAGGAAGGCCTCGATCATCCGTAGACTGAGCGAACGCTTGAGCACCCGGCCCGCATTCGGGACGAGTTTCGGTTTCATAGCGATATCCGGAAAAGTGCCGCGTTATTTCACGGCGAATGCTCTCGAATTATTCAAGAACGGCCACGACCCAACGCGATTGCGGCGCCGGCCGCTGCAAATGCCTTTGCCTCGGCCAGGCTGAGCGCGCGATTATAGATCGCCGCGAGGTCATATATTTTCTGACCTTTGTTGATCGTGGAATGAGCAGAGCCGAACTTTGCTGGCAGATTTGGGCCGCCAATTTTTGTCATATCGAAGGTATCGGCCATCATTGCGACCGCACCACCTTTGATATTGAAAACGTTGATCTGGCCAGTTCCATCATGGGTCACGACGATCGATTCGACCTGACCATATGCACCGGCATAAGGCTTAACGACCGCGTTCGCGGTGACCGTCGTAGGAGTCACAAACCGGTTCGTGTAAACACCGTGGCGGCCTCCAATGGCAACCGATTCACCGGGCAAGGACTGCGTCCAAATAAACCAGCCACTTGCATCGACAGATCCAGTCGAAAGGATGCCGCATGCACTGTTTGCAACATCTACCGGCGCGCCTCGCTGGAATGTGCAAGCAACCGTCCATGGGTTTTGAAGGTTGTAGACCGGCCCAAATACGTCGCGCCACCCACCGAGCCGCATACCGCCACCGGGCAGCATCTCCTCAGTATTGGTGGCATCCAAAGCAGCACCTTCCGTTGCATACAGAAGGCCAGTGATGCTGTCCTGTAAACCGTTTGCGAGCGTGGTTTCCGAGAAGGTGAACATATTCGCCAGCCCAAAAGCGGGGACGCCAAGGTTGTTGCGTGGAATGACGCGCGGCCCGATCGGGGAACCGGGGAACGCGCTACCAAGTCGCATGATCGCAGTAGTCATTTTTCTAGCCTCACGTTTCGATGGCGCTCGCGTGGATGCGAGCGAAGTTGTTCAGGGGGTATGGAGTGCCGACGCGACCAGTGTTCGCACCTTCAAAGTTGAAAACCGAGATGGTGTCGTCGCTGTCGCAAACATTGCCGCCGCCGCCTGGTCGATGAAGCTCCATCACGACACCAGTCGCAGGCGTGCCTATGTTTTCGGCCGTTTCCCCGCGCATGATCGTGTTTCCGCCCGAAAGCCGAACGTCACGGATAGTCATCGCCACACCAGAGGTCTTGAGATAGAAGGCACCCTCGCGAAGCAGTGGGGCCGTGATGGCGGAGATGTCTCCCGCGAAGGTTATCTCCGTTGATGCTCTGCCGTTAGGCACAATCGTCGAATTTATCGCGGTTGGAGCGTAATAGGTTGGGCCGGCGAGAATGACGTTTTGGTCACTATGTGCTGCCGTCGCCTGCGCTTCTCCGGTGGCATAGGCCATCGTCTGCGCCAAGAACATCGGTAGATTGCGATTGACGGCGCCAAGCGCTTTTGCGTCGATCTCCATTTGCGATCGAAGCGCGATCAACATGGCAGACCATTGCGACACCAAGTCGGCGAAGTTCAAAGTCGGCCCGCTGGCCGACATTTTCATGTTGCCGCCTTCCGCCTCGCCCTGACAAAAGGCGATCCCGGCCAAGCC
The DNA here is from genome assembly GCF_001999485.2 of Rhizobium sp. P44RR-XXIV. Taxonomy (NCBI): domain Bacteria; kingdom Pseudomonadati; phylum Pseudomonadota; class Alphaproteobacteria; order Hyphomicrobiales; family Rhizobiaceae; genus Rhizobium; species Rhizobium sp. P44RR-XXIV. The sequence goes on from NZ_MPVZ02000028.1 coordinate 904,894, forward strand.
GTATTCCAGGCCCATCGCCGCCGCCCATGCCTTGGCCTTCGCCATGTCATCCAAGAAGGTGGCGTAGTGACCGTATGTGCCAGAGGGTATCAGCTCCGAAAGATATCGGCCGCCTGCCGTCGGATTGGTAAAGTATATCTTGGAACCGCGCTCCTTCTGCGACGAAGAGAATCGACCTCCGGAGCCGCCAGCTTTTAGCTGACCGGCAATGCCTGTCGAATACGTCTCGCCTCGCGAAAAACCGTCATTGGCTTCGAAGAGATCGACAGGATGAAGCCACCCGGCACCGCGCGCAGTAGGAGTAGTGCTGTAAACGAAGTCGCGCCATGTTTGGACGCCCATGATGGGCTTGATAGCCCCTAGAAGCTGATCTGCGCCGGATACGACAGGGAGAGCATCAGCCCCGCCAGCGTTGGACTGGCCGTAATTTACGACGTGAGCAAAACAGGGAAGTCCAGTTGAATTGTAGAGCCCGCGAACGCGAACCTTGCCGTCGGCACCAACAACGACCGCCCCACCGAACGCATTATCGACCAATCCGCCAATAGTGTCGGGATCAATGATCTGGTCGACCGTCTTGCCCGATACGGCAGAGCCGTCGTCCAATATCTGGGCAATCACTGTACCGTCAGCCGTTGTGACGGCGGCGACGATGTTGTGGCCGGCATAGATATCTGTCGGCATGCTTTGATCCAGTGCATCAAGGCGCGCGTTCGCCGCATCGATGTCTTGTTGCTGCGTTGCGTCACTCGCCTCTAGCGCGGCCGCATCGATCAGATCACCGGTTCGAATCCACGCGGAACCGTTCCACGTATACTCGCCCTTGTCTGCGCCCTGCGTGACCTGCCCTGGCTGACCAACGCGCGTGCCGGCCGTCAGGCCTCCGAGAGTGGTGGCGCGCACCAGATCCGCACCTGCGCCGGTTACTGCATCCTCGATCACGCCGTTGAGATCGATGATTTCAGTCTTGTCCGGTTCGGTTGGATCGCCAGACGGACCAGCTGCATAAACAAGTTTCGCCTTGTCGCGAATGACACCCATAAAAAACCCCACGGAAAGGCGCCGTCGGTCGATGCCGACGTCTGCGCTCTTGATTTCTGATTGCTCTGCTACGACAGCTCGTAGCCCATATAAGCGATATCGCTTATTGACGCAATAAACGATATCGCTTACTGTGTTTTGAGGTCAAATTGACTAACTATCCGATATCGGATAGTCCCTCTCGCATGGGCCGACCACCATTGAACGTGAAGCCGATTCTCGTACGTCTGCCGGACGGAATTCCGGAACGGATTGACACGCTTGTTGGAAAAAACAAGCGTGCAGAATTCATTCGAAATGCCGTCGAACGTGAATTGGAACGCCTCGAAAAAGCGACCAAGGAGTAAGCTTAGATCTCTTGGTTCCTATTCACACGATAGACACCGTGACAGGGCCAATCGAAGGGCCGATCACGCCGCTGCCGTTGAACGGCGAAGCGTAATAGTCCCAAACCCCTTGAGGGGCGCAGGTGGCCGTCTCGACGAATGCAGCAACGTTGTCCAGGGAGCCGGCAAAACTACCGTTAGCGGCAAAGCCTATGGCGAAGTTACCAGAGGCATTGTTTGTAATCTTATCACGATAGCTGCCAGTCACAGTGCGTGCCGCACCGTAAACCGGCGTGCTGCCCGCAATGAACGGCTGGATGCCTGTGCTTGCCGTCGTGACAGTCGGAACCGTATAGCCAAAGCGATAGGTCACGCTGTTCACGATAGTCGGCTGCTGATATAGAAGCGCGCCGCCACCGCCTGTGACGTTTGCCGTCCCTCCGGAAATGGTCCAGCCTCCTGCTTTCGTCCACGACGTATCTGTGTCGAAACCAGGATTGGTGAAGAGATTGGTTCTCGTCGCATCACCATCGACGTAGCTATAGGTGCCGTTAGGCGAAACAGCCAATGTCGCAATCGGCGCTATCGCGCCAGGATCAAACGGAGCGCCGCTCGCAACACGGAACAGCTGCACTGTGCGGATATGAGTATCGTTTCCGGTGGTAAAGCCAATGGTGGCCCGCCCCAAGTGAGGGGCAGCATCGGTGTTCGTGAATGAGGTAAGAATAAGCGGCATCACTGGATCAACCGTCGAAGTCACCTGCGCGGTAATCGACCATGGCCCATAGGAGTTATTCGAGCCAATAAAGGCCGCCTGAATATCGAGCAGCGTATCTTGCGGCACGATGTTCGTATTGAGGTCGACGTAGCCTGTTGCCGGCACAGCATCGGGAAACTGTTGTTCAACCCACGCGCCGGGATTGCCAGAGCCCGCATTGTGCACTCGATATCGAACCACCGGCGTCAGACTGTCGTCGGCCGGATCGATGATTACGACACGAATATAGACAGCATTTCCGTTCGGCTTTGCCTGCACAAGATTGATAACAGGTGCCACAATCTCATCAGATCCGAGCGCGCCGGGGACTGGTGGCTGCTTGCCTTCGTCAACCGCAGGATTCCAATCGTCGATCGTATCCGGATGAAGGTTGATGTTCATCGTGTAGCCGCCACGCATAATGGCAACCGTTGATGTGCGGTTCTCGATTAGCTTGCCATCGAGTCGCGGCAGACGCGTCGGCGTCGACATTCTAATCCACCGGCTATAGACCGCGTTCAACCCAGAAGATCGAACGTCGATCGAACCTTTGACCTTCTGCTGCAATCGCAGCCAGTCACGTTTGCCAAGACGACGCGCCTGGCGCCATTGGTGGCACCAACCGTAATCAGCCTCTTGTGAAAGCACACGACCAGCCTCGAGCTGCGCCGCGGTGTCCTCAAAGTAGTCTGTGTCGCAGGTCGAATAGGCTGTTTCTGGATAGGTGAACTTCGGGACGAGCCGATTGCACTCGTCCTCGAAAAGCACGTCATATTGGATCTGGTGGCCAATGATGTCGGCGTCTGTCAGCGTCTCGACGCGACTTTCGCGAAACTTGCCCACAGTGAGCAAGAGCGCGCCGTCGCCACGCTCACACAGCCAGCCATCGCACGTCGCCAGGATCGAGTTCGTCCCGACCTTCGGGCCGTTCTCGGTTGTGTCCCATCCGTTGCACTCGTAGCGCTTCTCTGTGCCACCGCCGGCCAGGGGCACGTTCTCGTCGCAGATATTGGCCTCTTCCTTCCACATATCGATGACAGGAAGGATGGCTTTATGATAATCGCGGCGCTCGCCGAATTCGTTGAAACACTGATGCCAGCAGAGAATGACCGCACTGTTTCGCGTCCATTGCCAAGTTGCAGGATTATCTGGATTCTGCGCCGGATCTCTGAAGTCCCAGCACTTTGCGCCATCGACTTCGACCGACAGAGACGGAGCGCCATATGGGAACCGCTTCTGTTGGTTCTTGGCTTCCGACGACTCTGCGATCATCGCAACGGACGCCTGCCCGTCGCCTCGATGATTATTGGTCCAAGTTCCAGATCCGGATAGAGCGCTTACGAGCGGTGCGTAGGCAGTTTCCGGAGAGACGCCGAGGCGCGACAAAATCCTGACGTTGTTGCCGTAGCGGCCGTTATTGTCATTGGTGGTGTAACCGCTGCCATCGATCTCAACTTCGTCGTCATGAAGCCAATATCGGTTCACTGACTGAATGCGATGACCGGCGAGAGCCTGGACCGCATAGAGAAACTTGCCGCTGGCCTCCCAAAGCACATAGGCGCCGGCGAGGCGCGTGCGGCCGACAACCCATATGCGGTTCGGCACACTTTGGGTTTTTGGAACCTTACCGCTCTCAGGCTTTGGTGGCTTGGGCGCCAAGAGCGCCTGGACACCGATCGCCAGAGCGGTTGTCGCGATCGCCGCTGCGGCCGTGGTGGCAACAGACAAAGCGGTGCCTGTAAGCCCCACTGACGTGAAGATTGCCGTGAAAAGCGGCGTGAAAATGGGATCGAAAACGACCTGGCTATAAAGCGACGTGCTATAGGAAAGGCCGTAGCGTTGCAGCATGCGCTGGTGATGTTGGCTCATTGGGCAACACTCCACGCAGCGACGAATTCCGCCTTTTTGCCAACAATGCCGGCAGGACCGAGCGCCAACCAAAGGGAGTTGCCGAACCGTATCGCGCCGATTTGCTTGGTCGCACCGTCAAGCCCTGCGGGCGCGAGAATCACGCCGACGTCACCATGCTTCGGCACCTTCGTGCGTCGGATGCCGGCTGCGCGCAGGTGCTTGTCAGCGAACGCAACCATGCCGCCAGCAGCCTCAATCAGCGCTGCGGCTTGTTCCTCGGTGCAGTAGGTTCCTCTGAATTTTTCGGCTGGATCAACACCAGAAGCTTCAGCGATCCACGTTGCGCAAAACGTCAAACAGTCATCGCCGTTTAGACCGCCCCACCTGAAACGGTGCGGCAGAGCCACAAATTCGTGCAATGTCATGGGTTCTCGCTGTCTGTAGCGGCGCGTAGCCGTCAGTAGTTCGGCCACACCGGAGCAAGGCCGGCCGCTAAGCGCTGCACCTGCTTGCAAAAATCATCGGTGGGTGAAATTGCCTTCTGCATCGCATCGGACCAGATGGCTTGCGATGGCCTAGATCTCGTCACGCTGCCCGTGACGACAGAAAGACTGAGCGTGATCGAAGGTGTTTCATCACCTTGGACGGCCGTACTCACCTCTGAGACGTGCGAGGCCGTCCCCTTCCAAATCGGAATGATCGGCCCCAAGGGCTGATAATATTGATCGAGCACCGCTATGCCCATTTGGACAGCCGCACCGCGAATTGGCGGCAGACTGTCTAGCGCTCTCGCGCTAGCTGCAGGATCGATGCCAGAGAGCGTGAAATCCACGCTATCGGCCGTGCCGTTTACCAGCACCTGGAGTTCTGGCACCCCGAGGAGGCGCCCTCCTCCCATGTAGACCGTGCCGTCGGCGTCGATGCTATCGAACCGCGCCGGAATATCGTTCATGCCAAACCAGATATGCAGAGCAGGATCTGAGTCGATACGCAGGAAGATGCCAAGCTGAAAACTGCTGCGCATCGCAGCAATAGTGTCGTCTGGTATCCAGCCCATGCGGCCTCCACAAATGAAAAAGGCCCGCGTGCGCGAGCCAATTGGGTGATGTTGTGAGCCGGTTGCCTAGAAGGCTTCGGAAAGTTGGATTGTCTGTTGCGTGACGAAGAACGCTTCAACGACCGATGGTAGCGTGAAGTCAGCCTTGAACTTGCCGACGAACCGAGGTCGAACAACGTTGATCGGCGTCAGATTTTCCGTCGCCTGCCGCAACGGTGGCTGGATAGCGACATTGAAGTCGCTGTATGAAACAGGAAAGCCGCCCGATGTGTCGATGCCGCTCCCAATCTTGTCGCAATCCCAATCTCGATAGGCACGCCATCCTTTGACGGAATGCTCGATCGAGAACCAATCGCCCTCGATATCGCGTGACGCACCGAAGATGCGGATCTTGATCTGGCCGGCGTTCAGCGCTGCATATTCTAGCGTATGTCCCCATACCGTCGGCTGACGATAGCCGGTTCCATCTGAGAACAATGAGCCGTCGGAATGAGTAATGCCGGTGGCAAACGGAGCAGGAATTCCGTTGACGGACGGATACGGCCCGTACCATTCGGTCGGTATCGGGACAATGATGTTGCGAAATCCACCATTCAGGCGGGCGCCCAATCGGTTGATGTATCGCATCTGCTCCTTGCTCACGATCTTGCAATCTTCGAGCACAGCGGTGACGATACCGCCACCGCTCATTTCGATAGTCTGACTTTCGCCAAGACCGTTGCGACCACCGTCTATCGCTGACCCAACAACATCGAAGCTCGCCTTTGGACAGGCCAAAAAGCTAAGCGCCAGATCGGGCTGGTTTAATAGTGCACCCATCCCTAACCCTTCTGGTTGTTGAAGCGGCTCTGCAGCGTGCCGAAGCCGCCGCGGCGCTGCTGGTCGTTGTATTGCGTCAAGCCCTCGCCAACGCCCTGCTTCACCAGTGTGCGGACATGGTTGTCACCACTGGCGCCATTGATGTGGACCTGAAGAACGCCAGGCGTGTTGTCGTTGGCAGCGTTGCCGCGCCTTGCCGACAATGCCGGAGCGCGCGGAGCGGAAACCAAGGCTGGCGTGACAAGGCCGCCATCAGCGTAGCCCTTCATCATCGTGCTCAGCGCAGGTACGCCGATCTTGTCGACGATGTGCTTAGGCACGACAAATTCACCGGCGTGAACGATGCCTGCAGGCGTATTTTTGCCGCCAGGTCCGGTGTAGCCACCGTCGGCGAATAGGCCGGGCTTTAGCTTGCCGGCTGCGGCTAGGTTCCATTGAGTGCCCTTGCCGCCGCCAAAAATGCTGCCAATCCAACCAAGAATGCCGCCGCCGCCAGATGCCGCAGGCGCGGCAGGAAACGCGCCGCCACCAGCGCCGGCGAGTTGCTGGCCAATTTGACCAAGGCCATTGCCGAAGGTGCCGACGTTCTTAGATGCATCACCAAGAGCGTTGTTGAACTTGGTGACATATTCCGGTGTCGTGTTAAAACCGTCGCTGGCGAGGCCAGCTTTTGCCATAGGCCTGCCGGAAAACCAGACGCTGGCCGCGTCCTGCGGGTTGCCGTACTTCGACACCGAGGAGCCGAAATACTTGTTGAAGACCGCATCTTGTGCCTTCTGATCCGTCAGGAACGCATTCGGCGTCATCGCCGTGCCGGTGGCCCCCTTCGTCCATGACGGGATATTCGCACCCATCACCTGATAGGCACCGTATGCCCGGTCGCCGCTCTTCGTGAGCGGTCCCAATGCACCGTAGTTGCCGCCACTCTCGATCGACTTCACCGCATCAGCGTAAGCCGACATGTTGCCGGCCATGACGGGATTTGTCGTATTAGACTTGCCGCCAAGAAGATTGCCAGCAAGACCAACGCCGGTAGTGGCAAGGCCACCGGTGCCGGCTTGATTGGTGGCTGTGCTTGGGAATAGCGCACCTGCGATCTGATTGAACAGATTGTCCCAGAGCTTATCAGCCTGCTTCATCAGGGCATTTTCAAGCGCAGTCCCGAATGCCTTGCCGATGCTCTCGCTATTTTTGAGGATGCCGTCCTTGAACTCGGTCAAGAAACCCGTGACAGCATCGCGGTTCGCTTGTGCGTCAATCGTTTTGCCGATCGCACGCCCGGTATCGCTGTTCGGATCTTCCGGCTGACCGTACTGCCGCTGCATCTCGACGATCTGACGGTCACGCGTCGGCATAAGGGCCGTGCGCTCCCGCTGTGCTAGATCGAATGTGAGCTGCGCCTTGGCACGAGCGTCGACGAGCTGACCGTAGCTGGTCGTGGCGCTTTTTATCAGTTCGATCTGCTTGCCGAACGTCTTCTGAAATTCATCTTCGCTGGTAATGCCCTGCTTCACAGCTTCAGCACGAAGCGCATACATCATCTGATATTGCTGTGTGGCAGCAGCGGCCGCGCCGCCAGTCTTGCCGATCATAGCGATATCTTGCTGCTGATCCTCAACCAACTTCCTAAGGCTCAGAGAACGCTCGCGATCGGCGTCAGCCAGTTCCTTGGAGATCTGGACACGAGCAAGCAGCGCGGCATTATTGATGCGCTGTGCGCGTTCAGGGTCGGTTTCACCCGGATTGTGCTGCGCCTCTGCCGCAGCGCGAGCCGCCGCAATGCGCTGCGCCGGGGAGCGAGCGTTGATTCCGCTGATCTGTGCGTCAACGCCCTCTTGTGCGAAACGCATCCGTTCCGCCGCGAGAGCCTTATTTGTGTCGGCGATTTCCTTCGCTGACTTCGACGTCAAATCAACTGGCAGGCCGGCAGATTTGAGCTGTTCGGCGATGCTGCGCTGTTCCGGCGTCCGTCCCAACTGATCACGTTGGAACGCCAGGTCGCTGCCAAGTTGCGCTCGAGCTCGAGCTTCTGCAAGCCGGCCGTACTCGTCCGCATTCTGCTTAATCAGAGCGATCTGATCGGCATAGACCTTGAGAAATTCTTTCTCGTCGGTAATACCGCGCTTCGCCGCTTCAGATCGCAAATCAGCGGTGAGCTGATATTCGCGCCGGAGCGATTCAGCCGCGGCACCGGTCTTTCCGACGAGCCCGATATCCTCCTGCTGGCTGACAATCGCCGCGTCGAGGGTTAGCTTACGCTCGCGGGCTGCGGCAGCGATTTCCCTGTTGGCTGCGACATATGCCGCGATGCCGGCCTGATCGATGCGCTGCGAGCGCTGCTGTGGGCTTTCGTCCTGATTGTACTGAGATGCAGCTTCGCCTCTGGCAGCTGCAACGCGCTGCTGTGTGGTAATCGCGCCTTCGCTCGCAAGCCTCGCATAGAATGCCTGCGTGGATCGCCGAAGAGCGACGGCTTGCTGCGACTGGTATAGGGCATAATTGCCCCTATCGGCAGCATTCGTGGTACCTTGTGACAGGAGAAGTTGCCCATCCGGACCGCGATCGTTAAAGAGCGCGTCACGCACACGCTGATATTCTTGCAGATCATCGGAGGCCTCTTTGAATTTCTCACTGGCAGCGATGACTTTGACGGCTGCCCCGCCAAGGGAAGGATCGGCCGTAACCTTCTTGGAAATGCTCTCATAGAACTCGTCGAAGTCGGGCTTGCCAGCCTTGAAATCCTTGCGAAGCTTCGCGATGTCCTCTTGGAACTGAGGAACGACGGCATGAAAACTGGAACCGCGATCGCCAAAACGACCGCCGGTCACGACGCGGCCGACGTCCTTGCTTTGGAAGAATGAATTCCCCTCAGAGGCAGTAGAGACGCGCAGCGCAACATTATCCTTGCTGGCCACGGCGTCGACTAGACGCTTGTTTTCCCGATTGGCCTTTGCTGCTGCCTCGGCAACACCGCCATAGGCGTCAACAACACGCTTCAGCGACGCCTCATGATCCTTCATGGCATCGTCGAGCGACTTGACCTGCGGGATTGCCTTCATGACCGCTTGGATGGCAGCCGCACCGACGGCAACAAAGCCGATCGTCAAAAGGCTGGTCATACTGAACAGCGACCCGAAAGCGGTAAGCAAGGCACCGGTGGTGCCTTTTCCTTCGCCCTTCAGCTGATCCATGACCATTGAAAGCTGCGTGCCCTGCTGCAGAGCAATCTGCAGTGGGTTCATTCCCATCGCCGAGGTAACAGCAACGTCCTGAAACTGCGCGGCGATGTTGGCCGTCTGAAACGAACGAGCGCCGCCAGATTGGTTCTGTGCGGCGTTGCGGCCCTTGATTGCTGCGATGCTGGCAAGTGTCGCCTGGCGCTCTTTGCCAAGCGCGGCGGTATATTCGTCAACGCCGATCTTTCCGCTGCGATAGAGCGTGCGGATTTCGGTCTGGGCAGCCTGATACTGCTTTACGGTCGCAAAAAGCGGGGTATATTTCGCGCGCAGCCGATCGAGTTCCTTGCCTTGGTCGGCAAGAGCACCGGTCCACTCCTTCGATGCTGTCGTGCCAATCCCAACCATGGAATTGATGCGCTGCTGCAGAGAGTTGGAAACGCCGGTGTCGATCGAGCGCCCAAGAGCCTCGAACTTCTTGGAAATTCTGTCGGTGGCCGCGCCAATATCGCCGGTGAACTTGTTCACACCGCGCGTCGCGGCGCTCATATCTGAGCTGACGGTAAAGACTAGATTATTGTCATTGTCAGCCATTTCGGATACATCCTAGAATAGAAAAAGCCCGCATAGTGGCGGGCTTGGAGGTGTCTGTGGTAAAGCCGATTTTTCATCGCATCAAAGACAATGGCGTCATATTATTCGAGGACCGAGAGGTTGAAGTCTCGTATGAAATCATCGTCAAGGGAAATGAGAGTGCCATAAAAGCCGACGGGACGATAAGTGGCCTCAACGAAGAGGATCGGTTCGATTTTTTCCAAGCAACGGACGACCTAAAATTGCGTCTGAAATCTGGGTACGTTGTGGAGTTCACAATGGCACAGGTAGCCCCGCATGGCCCAATTCACATAGCCATTGTCTCACCGATGCCGGGTTACGAATAGCCTCGATCAACTTGGCTTCTTTACCCGTACTTATCCAATAGCGCAGCCATCTCGTTCTCAGTTGGCGCGGCTGGTTCAGTCTCGCCGCCCTGCGCTTCGTTGTAGCCATGAATGGCCTCGAAGAACTCGGTCATGGTGGCGCCCCAAAAGTCGGCGGGACGCCAGCCAAGACCGCCAATCCCGATCCTCATCCATTGGCGCCAGGGAAACGCCTCATCTGCTTTGTGAGTGTCGTCTAAGCCGCCTCGCCGGCGGCTCCCGCGTTTCCCTTGTCACCCTCAAAGTGATGAGACAGGACGAGGTTGAAAGCGACGGCACAGGCCGCGAAGTGCTGCAGCTTCAAGGCTTCCAAAGCCTTGACGACATCACCCTCGATAGTGAGCAGTTCGATGGCCGCCCAAGTTGCGGCGGCCTCGACGCCGGACAGACGCAAAAACAGGTCGTTGAGCGACTTGCACTGCAACCGGCTGGAAACTGCCGCAAGGCGGCCCATTTCAGCCCCAAGAACGAGGGGAACATCACCGATCCATAGCGGCGCCTCGCCCCTTGCCTCATTGACTGGAAGCGGGAACGGTTTTGCTGCTGCCTTGGCGGCAACTGCGGTCTTCTTCTCCTCTTTGGCCATGAATTATACCCTCGGTGTAAAGGTGAGAATGTCGCCGGCCGTGAAGGTGGCGCTGAATTCCAGATTCGGTTCGACGTCGCCATTGAAGGTGAAGTCGGTTACGAACCATTCGCCTGCATACGTGCCGTCACCTGGAACGATGACCTGGGCATTGAAGGACGAGGTCGCGCGAATATGGTTCATGAAGATATCCATGACCGTGCTCGACACGAAGTTGCCAGAGCCGGTAAAGGTGCGGCTCGAAATGCCGGGACGGCTTGTCTTCTGGACAGGATTGCCAGGATTCGTGCAATCCGGAATGGTCGTGTCGACTTCCGTTGCGGACATGTTGAAGCTGCGCGTCTTCAAACCGCAGAGATTCGTGAAAACTTCGGGATCTGCGCCGTCGCCGATCTTAATCAGCAACAGGCGGCCTAGCTGCTGGCCATCTGCCATATCAGGTCTCCAATAATGTGGTGGTTGGTAGGGTGGCCGGCGCTAAGCGAGCGGCTTTTCGGTGTGGGCCACGAACTCGATGACCGCATGGCTGGTGAAGCCATCAGGATCACGAAACGTTCGTGTCTGCCGGTGCATCAATGAAATGAGCCGGTTGGTAGGAAGCGCCAGCGGCGCGAGGTGCAGGCTGTTGACAATTGCGTCTGCCATCTGCTTCACGGCTGGAAACCCAACCTTCCGCGACCATGCATGCATGGTCAGGTAAATCTCGCTGCCGTCAACGCAGGTAGCGTCTTCACGCAACGTTTGCGCCTCGCCGATCGTCACATAGCCCTCTTTTGGAGTGGCCCATGCTTTCGATGGCGGCTGATCGTAAACGCCGTTCACCAGCGACATCAAAGTCGCGTCAGCCTTCAGGCGCATTTCGATCGCGCCCTGCAATTCAAATTCGGCGCTTGCCATTGATCACCTACTTGAAGGCTTCTCGGAATGCCTTGTTGATGGCGTTGCGCTTCATTCTGTTCGCTGTCGCCTGGAAGGCGCGCCATGTCGGCCAAATGTGCGGCTGTGCGGCCGTGCCAGGATGCATGTGGCCTCTCCCAAGCAAGCTGTCAGTTCGGCCTTTCAAGGTGCCACCGCCCGGTGCGGTATTGTGTGGCGCCGTGCCAAATTCCAGCCATCGCCAGATAAATGGCGCGAACACGCCGGCCGCATCCGGATCTTTCGTTGGATTGTCGTTGAAGCTCTTCGCATTTGGCTTGTTTCGGAGAAAGTTGCCTTCGATGCTCTCGGCATACTCCAACGTTGCGCCCCGCGGCGCCACCGCGCTGATCTTCTCTGCCGCTTGCTCGACGATCTGAAGGTTTGCTTCAGCAGCGTACTTCAACGCATTGGGCACAATGGCCTGCAGATCTCTCGTAAGCTTGGCGCGGCCCTGAACACGAACCTTGAACGCCATTATTTTGCTCGAGTTTCGCGCATCGAAGCGCCATACCAATCGGCAAAAGCGTTCCGCCATGCCGAAAAAGGCAGCGAATAGTAGATCAGCCACCCGACGAAAACGACGGCATTGGCCCATCGGCGAAAGCCGATGGAAGTTTGCATCGAGCTCATGTCGCCACTCCCTGCGTCGCCATGATTTCGATCCAGGCATTCTTGTTGTCGGGATCGACGGCGGCGGTGATGTTGAAAATACGAGCCGGATTGCGCGCGTCGACGATGCGCCAGGCCATATCAACCTCACGAGCTGCGACGCAGCTTCGAATGCGGATGATGAATGGCTGAACACCAGTCAGGCGTGCCGCAAGCACTGGCTCGCTCCCCTTCAGGGGAATGAGTTCAGCCGCAGCGGCAAACATGGTGGTGAATTCGCCTGACTGCTCGTTGCCGTAGCCGTCGTCAATCGTCTCGCGGCGCTGAAAGTTCAGCTTCTGGCGAAGCAATCCCGATCTCGGTTTCGTTGCCATCGTCGCTCTCCTGCAATTCGTGCGCCCTTGAGCAACGATCTACCTTGTCGCCAGCAGCCGACGCACACGCGCGCGTCACCAAATAGCGGCCATCCTTTAGCGGGCCGCCGTCTGGCTTGAAAACGATAGTGACGGCCGGCGACACATGCCAAGAGAAGCGCTCTTTAAAGCGCACCCACATCTTAGAGGGTTACGCCAGAATCCTGAACGTCGATCGCGAGAACAGTCGTGCTCTTGGCGAGGCCGATCAGGATTGAATCCATGCCAGTGGCCAAATCTGCCACAGGGCAAATGCCACCTGCAGTCGCCGACAGGTAGTAAGCGGTTCCAGCAACAAGCGTGGCACCGATCGTGATGTCACCGTGCTTGGCAACCGAAACCGGCTGATTGAGCGAGGCGCCATTGAGCGCGATGCCGTGAACCGTGCGCGTGCCGGTGGCGTTGTTGTCGGAAAGCTTCCACTTGTTCGTGGCAGCGTCGAAATAGACGACCTTGCCGGCCGTAATTGTCTCGCCAGCCGTACCGATGTCGCGCACCGCATTGGTGCCGGCAACAACGTTGGCCGGGGTGATTGTAAGATCTGCCATGAGTGGCTCCTAGCGGCTACTCGCCGCGCCTGTGATTGGAGAGCAATGCGTCTACTGCCATTGGCGTGTCGGCTAGCCCCTTTTGATCGGTAGTGACGGCTTCTCGATTGTCGAACCAATGGCCTATCAGCAAAAGCATGGCGAGTTTCACCGCTGTGGGAACATCGTCATAGCCGGCAATGGCGGAAACGGTGATACGCGAACCTGGCTGGATGACCGGCCACTGCTTGCCGTAGGCGCGGACGATCTCGCCTTCTAAGTCCTCAGATCGAAGCTCATATTCCGAACTTGCCAAAGTGGCGCTCGTGCCATCGGATGCGATATAGCTGATCACGTCTATCGACTGCACCGGCGCCACTGGCAGGCGCGCGAAGTCGCACCAAGCATCGCATTTCAAATCGACAGATTGAGTGCCGAGACGAATATTGCAGTATTTCTCGACATGATTGCGAGCCGCCTTGATCAGGAGATCAATGTAATCGTCTTCGTCATCGAAATCGACATGCAACTGACGCTTTGCTTCGTCAAGCGTTACCGGTTCCTGCGTCGCCGGTGCCGTCACCTTGGCCGGATACCACATCGGCTTTGCCCTTCTTGGTGCTTGCTGGCGCTGCGGCGTCGACTGCGAAGCCGGCGTCCTTCAGGCGAATAGCCTCGTCGTCGTCAAAATCGTACTCATCGCCGGGGGCTAGGTTGAAAAGCGGCCCTGAGAGCCCGACTAACATCTTCAAAAGCATGAAGCCTCCTTCTGGGAAATTGGGCCGGCCGAAGCCGGCCCGCAGAGCTATTATGCCTGCTTCAGAGCCTTGATGGCCGCGGTGTCAGCCAGTTCACCGTCGAAACGGATATAGCCGGCGATACCGAGGTTAGGCCAGAAACGTTCGCGCATCACACCGATGACCGGCGAACCGACCTTACGGACCCAATACTTGCCGAAGTCACCAAACAGCACGGTCTTGTTGGCGGTTGCGATCTGCGCGATTGCCTGGTTGATGGTGTAGCGATAGCTCAGCAGCGTACCAGGGGAGCCCTTCGTGACGTCGCCCATCTGCCAGAGGTAGTTGCCCTGGCCGTCCTTTAGCTTGCGGATAGCGGCCAGCGTCAGGTCATTGAACTGGAAGCCAACCTTTGGTGCCGATCGGTAAGCCGGATCGACAGAATGGACCAGATCAATGAGTTCGTCAGATGCGATGGCCGTCGCCGAAGCAGCCGTCTTGCCAACTGTCGCGGCAGTAGCCACACCATTCGGGGCACCGGTGCCGGTACCGACAGTCAGCTGCGAATTCGCAAGACGGCCGAGTCGCTCACCGAGCAGATCAGCCAACAGCGATTCCAGATTGAAGATGCTGTCCTGCGCGAGCTCCATCGAGAAGCGAATGAACTTCGTATCGAAGACATAAGCTTCAAGCTGCTTCTGTCCGAAAGCCGGATCAGCAGAGCCGTCGTCGACGAGATCTGCGCCCTGCGTATGGGCATAGCCTGTGCCGGACGTGTCATCAATCGTCGGAAGCTGAATGACAGCACCGGACGCGGTATTGAGTTCGCTGGTCACGCCAGGGTCATACATCGGACCCCAAGCCTTCATCGACCGGATAAGCTGATCGGCGAGCTCGGTCGGGACCGTGTAACCGCCGGCGCTGCCGGTTGTGCTGGTCAGAGAGCGCTTTTCGTCGACGACTTCAACGCCGGCCTTGAGAACGGCACGTTCTTCCGGTTCGAGAGCGGCCAAATCGGCGCCTGACGCGATGAACTTGTAGAAGACAGACCGATAGGTCAGCTTTTCGCCGTCATCGGAGCCGCGGCCTTCGCCGTCTGAAATCGGCCGCTTCTTGGCGCGCTCTTCTCGCTGACGATCCTCGAAGCGAGCCTCGATTGCAGCCTGATCTTCTTCGCGCTTGATGTTCTTCTCAACGCGATCGAATTCGGCCATGATGGTGTCGTGGCGAGCTTCAAGCTCGGCTGCGCGCGCCTCGTCGGTGTTCTTCTTGATTTCCTCAAGAGCAGCGCGAGCTTCCGTTACAAGACGGCCGCGCTTTTCCTGCAGCTCAGTGAGAGTTGCCATGTGTGTCTCCAATTTTGGTGGGTTTTTAAGTGGCAGGACGTCTTGTCCGGCCCTCCGGCTTACTTGCCGGGTGACTACGAAGCGTCCTGCCGGATACCCCGAATTCTCTGTTCCTGGCGCGCTTCGCGCTCGGCGATGCGTCGCTTAGCAGCCACGGCATTTTCAGCCTTGCGGCGTTCGGCTTCTCGATGCGCCTCGCCTTCGCCCCTGGCCGCCTCAAGCGAACGCATGCCGATCGTGGTGTCATCGTAGGCAGGGAAAGCGACTGCGGAAACCTCGATCAATGTCAGCGCCTGGATAGTGCGAATAGGCACATCGCCAGTCTCGTCCCAGGTTTCCTTGGTTACGCGAAAGCCGAAACTCATACCGCTGATATCGCCGCGTTCGACAAGCACCCATAGGTCGTTGCCATCGGTGGTATCAGGCACGTCGATCTCAACGCGTAGACCGGTGCCATCCTCCGAAAGGCGCAGCGTGCCGGACTTAGTTCGGCCAATTACTCGGCCAGTGTCATGGTCAACGAGCGCGCGAATGTCGCCGCTGATAGCGTCAGCGAAGGCGCCCGGCGCAATCCGCTCTTGGAAATAGCCGCCGATGTCTGCCAGCCGTTCAAATACGGCGGCATAGCCAACGAGAGTGCGTTTGCCGTCATCGGCGCGATGCTCGACCGCGCCGATATGACTGCGCTTTTCGATTTCTGTCGTCATGCGGCCTGAGTCCCATTATCTTGCTTGTTGTCATTGGCCGGTACCGGCTTCGCGGTGGTGTTCTGCATGCCAAGCGGCACAGTGGCGCCTTGGATATGCAACTTCTCAGCCTCGCCGCCTTGTGCCGGCAAGTTCTCAAGAGACCGAACCTCGTCCGGTGTCCTGATCGCATTCTGGATAGCTGTGGCGTAACCAGTCATGCGAGACATGAAGTCCCCACGAAGAAGGCCATCAAGATTGTGCTCGACATATCGGCCGGAATTACCGCGACCAAACAGCTTCAAATTCATCTCGCCCTCTAGCGCCTCAGCCCATTGACCAATGAGGTGCTTGACGAAATGCAAGTCCTGCTGCTCAACGTTTGAGAACGTCGCGCGCGTCAGATCCTGCATGAAAACAGGAGGAAGCTGATACGTCCTGGCAATCTCTTCAACTTGGAAGCGACGAGCCTCGATCATCTGGCCCTTGGCCGGATCGAGGCCAACAGGCGTCAGTTTGTAGCCGGCCGGAATCGGAAAGACAGGTTCGTTCTTTTCCTTGGCGGCATCGACGGATCGCTTGATATCAGCCTTGGCTCTGGCCATCGCTTCCGGACCGGCCGGCAACGGTCCCTCCAATGCCAACGGCGGAACACCGCCACCAGCAAAAAAATTCGAGCCATAATCATTCATCGCAAGGGCGAGTTGGATAGCCTTGGACGCCATCGAGATCGGACCGTAGTGGCGAAGACCACACGGCCGCAACATGAAGGGAACATCAATGACGTCAGCGGAAGGATATTCCTTTCCGTCAAACTGATATACGACCTTCATGCCGACACGCTTCAGTGTCGTCTTTGTCGGATCCATTGGCCACAGCGCCTCGATCCCCTGCGGCGTACGTTCGATCCAAGCCAGTCCACGGCCACCAGTGAAAACCTGCTGCCAGAACCATTGTCTGAACTTGAAACTATCCATTTCGTCATTTGGGCTATCGTGAATGACAGCCTCAAGTTTGCCGGATATTTTCTGCGGGCCTTTCTTGCTGTCGCGATAGGCGTGCAGCGGAAGCGCCGCCAATGTCCGCGACATAAATGCGACCGCCGCCCATACGGCCGGCACGCGAAGAGCGTTGTCGACCGTAACGTGTGGGAGCGTCACATTATTCAGGCCGAAATAAGCGAAGAAATTCTCCGCACTCACCGGCACCGTTGGATTTTCTATGGTTTGGCGAGTTTCCATCGCATCGCTAGACGTTTCTGTCGATTGTGACCCATTGTGGCGGGTAAACCAGTCTTTAATAGCCATTATCCCGCCGCTATACTGAATTCAGGGTCATCCCATGGGGACGCAGTGTCTGCCGCACCTTCGTAGGTGCCGGCCATTGCCGTCGCCATGGTGAGCGCAACGGCGCCGTCAATGCGGCCGCGTGAGCGCTGTTTGTCGAGCTTGCGATTGCCTGATGGATCTGGCCGCACCGTCGCATTCATCATGCACATGGTGAGAACCGGGTGGGCGCCGTGAGCTAGCCTCTTGTTCAGCAGAATGCTCTCAAGATCGCGCAGAGACGGCGACATCGACGCATAGCCCTGTCCGAACGGCTCGAACACGGCGGAATCGCCGTCAAGTTGCTCTTCGGTGAAGCCGGCCTTCAGCAGCCACGGTTTCAGGTGGCGCCAATTCCAGCGGTCGAACGCGATCTTGCGGATATCCAGCGTATCAAACAGGCCACGCAAATGCGCAGCGACAAACTCATAGTCAACCGTCGGTCCCGGCGTCGCCTCAAGCACACCTTGGCTTTCCCAGATGTCATACGGCACGCGGTCGGCCTTCGCCTTTTCGCGCAACGCATCACCCGGCAGCCAGAAAGTTGGCTTTACGTGCCAGATGTCGTCTTTCGGCGCCATCAGCACCAGTGCCGTCAAGTCCGACACCTCAGAAAGATCGAGCCCGCCAAACACAGGTAGGCCAGCAAAATCGACGACCGGAGCATCACACGCGCGCCAGACTGCCGGCGAAACGAACGGCGCCGAGGCGTCGATGCGCTGATTGAGGAACAACCAGCGGAAGCTGGCTTCCTTCGTGGGCATGCGGCTGGCGAGAAGCGAGAAGTCTTCAACGTCCTTGATCGACCTGAAGATGCCGAGCGCCGGGTTAGCGGCGGCCCATGCATCACGATCGTCAAGCTCGCAATCAGCCGGCGCCGTGTAGATGTGACTGACGATGCGAGGGTCTTTCGACGTCTCAGCGTCGTCGATCCATCGCGAGAATAGGTCATTGTCGGTCGCGGCTTGCGTCGAGATCGCAAAAAGCATCGCGCGGCCTTCATAGGCACCCTGCGATGTTTCGATGGCCTCGACAAAGTCGTCTGTCGGTCCCTTGATCTGGCCGACTTCGTCCAAGATTGCCAGGATAGGCGAGCCGCCGTGCGCGCTCTTCGCCTCTGCCGAGCTCGCCTGATACTCGACGTTCTTGGCAAGCCCGATGATCATCTTGCTAGACGGCACGATGCGCGCGAGCCTGGTCAGCTCCGGAGACATCATGATCATCTTCGAGGCGTAGTTGAACACCTCGGCGGCCTGCTTGCGTGAACGAGCACCGGAAACGATGCGGCCGTTCTGATATGCCTCCGGCCCGACAATATGGGCCAGCAGCAGACAGGCGATCAAACCAGTCTTGCCGTTCTTACGGGCGATCGACAGATAGGCACGAGATGTGCCGGCCGGATTGTCGTATACGTCTAGGATAAAGCGGCGCTGGAATGGGAGCAGCCGAACCGGCTTGCCGAGCAACGTGCCCTCTGGCACAAGGCAGTATTTCTCAATGAACGCAATGACGCGTTCGCCTCGTGTCCTCTGCTTCTTGGCCATTTTCGAGATTTAACCTTCGCGTGCGCGCGCTGTGCGTGATCGCGCGCGTCAGCTAGTCTGGTCGCGCCAGCAAATCATCCTCTAGGGGGTTGTCGCCCTCGATTGCCTTTGCGGCACCGCGCCTCTTACCTACGTCTCTCGCCTCGCCGCCCTGCGCACGAGCGTGAAGTGACAATGATCGCCTGAACGACAGGATCGCTGCAGCGTGCATCTGAACGATTGTCTTGCGCGGGTTCGCCAGAGGCGTACCATTTTGCGACTTAGACACGCCGCCCTCTTCACGCAGTAGCTGCTGCTCACGCGTCAGGTCAGTCATGGTGCGCGCGAGCATTGCCGCAAGCTCCAACTGGTGGGCTGACCATTCGGATCGTGCGTATTCGGCGATCACATTTCGGAAGAAAGGAAGATCCTCGGCGTCAAGCGGCACGTTTGCCGGTGGCGAGATTTCAGCGGTGGCCTTGGCCATGACGCGCACGGCTTCGGTCGCGCTGTCGATGCGCGCTCTGCGTTTGGCCATTGCCCATCCTCATGGAAAAAACTGTATTAGCACTAATTGTCGTTGGGGCCGCCGGTACGTCGGTAGCACCCTATCGAAGATTTGACCCACCCCTCCCAGGCAAAACCTTCCATCATATCGCACTTTCATCTGTTGGTCAACAGTTATTTGAAATGAAATCATTGATTTATCGATTTATCTTCATGCACTACATCAACTCAATCGGATATCCATCGACGCCGTAGGTCACAACTTTGTGCCCGTGATCAATCATCTGCTTCGCGCTGTCGTGATGGTGCTTGCATAGCGATTGCAGGTTTGATGGATCGAAGAATAGATCCAGATCGCCATTGTGCTTGCGGATATGGTCGACGACCGTGGCGGCCGTGACTTCCTCGGAGATGAGGCAGAACCGGCATAGCGGCTCAATGCTCAACTGCCTGTCGCGCAAGACTTGCCAGCGCTTGCCATTGTATAGGCGTCTGTGCTGCCGCGCCTCGGCGCTGCGCTGGTCCGGTTTGGTTGCGGGAGTTGGATTTGAACCAACGACCTCTTGGTTATGAGCCAAGCGAGCTACCATGCTGCTCTATCCCGCATTGAACTGGTAAATGGAAAAGATAGCGCTCTATGCGCCAAGCATGCATCCCAGACTTTTAATCGTGCTGCTCAATTGATTAGCATATCGAGAACGCAATATATGTTTTGTGAAGTTACACTTCAGTATAGTAAAAGGGAGAAATTATGGGATTTGAAATTGCAATGCTGATCTTGGCTATACCTTCAGCGATATCGGCAGTAATCTATATATATGATCGCCTTTACTAAAAACTCATAAGCTGCCGCTCTACACCGCCGAACACTCCGATTCGCCGGTGTCCAGCCGTTGCAAGTGGAAAACTATTTAGAATGTGGATAGCCTGTTGATAAGTGGAACAACGTGGACTGGCGGCAATAAGCTGGAAATACTGGATTTCGTGTTTGCAGCCATGGCGCGAGCATGAGATATCTTATCGCGGCAGCAACCAAAGGAGAGTGAGGCGGTTCGCCGTATCTCGGGCTACGGCAGTCGTCCCGATGGTTGTGGGGCTCGTCTAGTCAACGAGCAATCCAACCTGGCCAAGAGAAAGGAGTTCTTGATTGGGCATAGAAGTAGCACTGCTGGTGCTGTCAATTCCGGTAACGGTTCTGGCAGTATTCCAGATCATCGATCGCTTTAAGCGATAAACAACGCTGGGCAGGCCGTCACCCGTAGCGGCTGCCTGTCCAATTAAACGAAGAAGTTCACTGGTTAGTCAAGCCAGTGAACTTTTCCATTAAATGCCGTCGTTGAAGGTCTTTGCTCGACCATAGAAGTCCTTCTTATATGTTGCGCTTTTCGCAACATGTCAACATTTAGTTGACTTCAACAGCCCTGCTTACACATTGATTTTACGCAATTTCTTGCAATACGACAAGGAAATCAAGACCATAAATGGGTACTTTGATTTCAGGAAATAATCCAAAAATCATCCCTCAATTCAAGGATTCAGGTCGTATATTTCTTTGGCGAATTCAAGGATTCGAGCGGAACAGCAATTGTTGACATTTTGCTGGTGTCTTCAAAAGCCAAAAGAACCTGGTCCACCCAGTGCAACTAGGTTGTGTCTCCCTGCGAAAGTCCCCATATATTGGGGCGACGGCCTAGACGCGCCGATATGGCACTCAGTCCTCGCCGATCAATCAAACGGAGAAATGTCATGACTAAACGAGAAGACGCTTCCGCGTCCGTGCAAGCCTATGACGCCAAGACGCTTGCCAAGAAGCATCGCATCGACCTTAAAGAGGCCGAAAAGATCATTGCCGCGCACGGCTCAGATCGCAAAGCCTCAGATAAAGCCGCACGTCGTATCGCGGCCTGATAAGATGAAAAGCGGCGAGCTCAACCATTAGGGAGCCCGCCGCACGATCGCCCGTCGCTGGAGGAGGCAGCGCCAGGCAATGAAGTCCACCAACGAAGCGCGTCCGCAGCGCCGCCCTGTCAATTCAGGGGCTAGGCTTAGCCGATGTGGCTAGAGGATCATGGGTGGATATGGCTATAGGCTGGCTGTACTGAGTTAACCCGCGTCTCAGTAGGATGGACACTGCTTTCGCAGCGCGGCTCGCTTTGTGTCCTGACCCTGCCAATAGTTACGCCAACCTCAGCGGCTGCAACCAACTGCAGCATGTGTCAGCGCCCGTCGCACAGCGCACGGAGAGGCGTGGGGGATCATCCCCTTCACCTTCTTAGGGTTTTGAGCTGCAAGAAACTTCCCTTCGCACCTCAGCGGCATATTCAGCGAGGCTCATCGCCGCCTGAAAGTTGTCATTGGCAGCTCGCAACAGGCGTCGACCAGCATCAATGGCGTGCCGACCGTGATAACCGCGCGCCTCTCCTAGCTCACTGAGGCTCTTCGCCGTCGTGGTTTCGGTGAGCACTCGCACATGCTCGTCCTGCATCGCATCTAGCCCGCGATTGAATGTCTCGCGATTTTCCTTTTCGGTGTAAATATCTTGCCAAGCTTGCGAGCCGGTCTCGCCATTCTTGCCCTTTCGTCCTCCGATGAAAAGTTGGCGAAGGTTGCTCGGCCCGTATGGGAGGCCGTCGGGGCAAATCTTGGTCATTGGTAAGACTGACGTATTTGCATAGGCATCCGCGAGCATCTTGCGCGCCTCAGCTTTTGAGATCGTCACGCGCTCCACCTTTTTCGGGGTAAGTTTTGGTGGCGTGGCAACGCGTCCGGCTTTCAGCAGCCATCGATAGTGAGAATTGCTTCCGGCGGCATCAGTTTCAGCGCCTTTGTCTCGCGCTGATTTTTCGCGGCAATCAAGCATCGCACCGACCGGCATTCTGATGTCAGCGTCCACAACCTTATCAAGAACCAGCTTCTGCCCCTTTTCCATCTGGCTGCCGTCGCTGAATCGCAAACTTCCGATGTGAGTGATGACCTTGTGGCGCTTTCCGTTCTCGTCGATAGAAAGCCCGTACTCGATATCGCCCTGCCCGACCTCGCGCATGATCATATCAACGCTCGGGACTATTTCGATGACGCGCTCTACGTCGGCATCTTCATGTGGTGGTTCATTGTCGTTTGCCGGAGCGAGGCGCCAATTCGTGGAAATGGGTGGTATCGGCTCCACGGTCACGCCGACGCCCTCAGCAACACCAATCGGCCGGGCACGCATGGCAAGCAATGCGGACAATTCGGATAGATCGCGATGGCGGGGCTTCTCTGCCTTCAGCTTACGGCCGAAAATTTGATGATCATGCGCAGGAGCCGTGGCCCGCCAAGCCTCAACTGCTGCACGATGTTCTTCGGTGGTCCTGCTCAAGCCGCATTCTCCTTCTTCGCCGATCTGTTGTCGTTGGCCGCCACAAGCGAGCCTGCGTCGCTGATTGCCGGTCGCATGGATGCGGCGTCGTTAAGAGCTTCGAACGATGCTCGCTGGCCGCGAGGCAGGGTCTTGTCATGCAGCATGCTTGGTGCTGCGCCCTTGCCTGGAAATGGGCCGCCTATATTCTGGATGCGTGTTCTGATCAAACTAACCTCGCTTTGATTGAAGTTGGCGCAAGGTGATTAACTCGCCTTGCGGAAAGAATGACGCGCACGCCTCGCCTTCGGCCATTCTCCATTGAAGAAGAACCACAGGAGTTCCGGACCGTTGTATCCTCGACCGTCGATAGTGATGCGGTAGTGCCCGTCCTTGTCGATCGATCCTGCGCGCCGACCAGGCATCGTCTTGTTAAACTCGTCGCCTACGTCTTGGCATGGAAGCCAAACCAGCGCGCCAATTGCCGCGTCGAAACGCAGTCGCTGCATTAGCCGCTCATGAGTGATGAGTTCCTTCACAACGCCCCTCCTGTCAACAGATCAGCTTCCAACGCTCCACTAAGGTGGCAGCGTCAACTGTAAAGTCTTGAAAAGGCCCGCTTGCCGCGGCACCTATGTCGCCGAATGCGAGCCGCGGGAGATGCGTAGCTATCAAACGGCTACCCGTAGCTCTGCCCCATCCATCCACGCAGTCAGTGAGGATCGGCGAGCGGAGATGGTGCTGCCCAACTTAAAGCTCGGTATCAGTCTGTCGGCGACAAGCCGATAGACTTGGCGTTGGGTTACACCGAGAAAATTGGCAATCGCTGGCGCCCCCAGCAAGAGATCGCCTTGGTTATCATTAGCAGGATTTGTTTTGGACACAGTGCCTCCTCTGTTGCGCATGGGGTCCAAGCGCGAAATGAATCGTTTGATTTTTTCGGGAAGATCCGGCTACTTGCCAGGCTAGACGTTGTCCGACGCTGTTGCGCCGCGCCACTCGGAGACGCTGCCGGCAGCAAGTCGCTGCTGTTTTATCTCATATTACGAACCGGCTCTTGCTGGTCCCGGTTCAGCCAACGCCCTTGAGCGCGTTCGACTTAAGAAACTGTGCTGTAAACATACAAATTAGTCAAATACGGCGAATTTTATCCTTCGGCCTTAGGTTGATTTCATGAGATGATGTCAGCACAACTTGTGGAGGTCAGAATGATTTACCTATTGCGCGGCATATTTTTGTTTACCCTTGTCTCATTGCCCACCCTCCCCGCTCTAGCACAAGATCCTGGACAGGTAGACGTTGATAAAATGCAGCGGATTGAGAAAGAAGTTCATGACAAGCCAACAATCGATCCAGTGGCCAAAGAAGGGTACGAAAAGCAGGTCAGAGAAATAAATTCGCACCCAAGCATACCAAACGAGAAGCTTGAAAGGCAACTTCGGGATGCTTCAAGAAACATCGAGAATGATCTGAGAACTAAGCCGGACAATTAAAATCCCCGCAAGCATCCGCGCCCGCACCAGTCCTGCAGCCCGCGTGACGAGATCGACTTCGCTTCGTTGATAGCACGATCAGCATTTTCAAGCCCAAGGTGACCCATTGCGATATGGTGCTGCCCCCATAACTGAGAAATCCCAGCATGCGCTGGCCGGTTCAGGTTGCAGGTTGTGGCATAGGCCGCTCGATTGCACGGTGCACGAATAGTAAAATCTTATTTGGGCGGGCGGCACCGCGCAGCACACCGCCCTGCACGGTTGCACGGATGGGGGGTATATTACATATACCTCCCTCTACCGTGCACTAACCGGGCAGCGCTGTGCAGGTGTCTCCGCACGGAAGCGCACGTATAATGCACGGATAATTAGACGTGCATCCGTGCAGTATCAAAAGTTGTATTCACGAAAACACGGTTGTATCTCAGCAAGCAAAAAGCCGTCCTGCTCGCAACAGAACGGCTTAAAAATAATGCCACCATTTTGGTGGTTTCCGCTTGCAGTACCACCATTTTGGTGGTACACATAATTCATCAAAGCAATCCCGCTTCGATAGGACAAGGAGTAACCCATGGGCTTCAAGCTCACACTCCAAGTCCGGTTAGGCAAGTGGAGATTCACAGTCTCCATCGGCCGATAACTGGAGGCCGGGGAGCGCTCGCAACGCTCTCCGGTTTCCAAGATATAGCAAACTGGCGAGGCTCATTCAATGATAGACAATCTGAAGGATCTTCGAACCGGAGCGAACCTCACCAAGCCGGAGTTCGCCAGAGCCATGGGTGTGCCACTGCGGACCTATGAGAACCTGGAAGCAGGAACGACGCCTGTGCGTCTGATCCACATGAACGCCGCCTATTGGGCACTGGTGATGCTGGCGGCCGAAAGCACGCTTGGTAGGGGCTTCATGCCTCTGAACGTCGCTGAAGTCGTGCGCAAAGCCAATCTGGACCAGAGCGAAAAAAAAAGGCGGCCAATAGGCCGCCTCAATCACGCTGCACGCTTTCACGCTGCACGAACGAACTTCGCCACCTCTCGCCGGACGGGGTCACGATCCTCCACCTCTACGAGAACGCCTTCCTTCAGCAGCGCCCGCAGCACAGTGCCCGCACGCTTGCGCTGCGCATCGTCTTCGGCGTCAAGGACCATCGCATAGGCAACCGCCAGCCCGGCCCAATTCTTGGCCCGCGCAGATGGCTTGTAGTCGCTATTGGTGACCGCCACACGGATTGCCTCCCGTTGCTCCTCCGTGATGTCCTGTGCGATCTCTTCGGAGCTTGGCCACTTCCATTCCGCCACGACTGGCGCAAAGTCCTGCGGCTTTGTCAGGCCGCGAGCGTTGCCGAGCGGCACGCTGACAAGGTGTCGCCAATCAAGCTTGCTCGACAGCGGCGTCAAGTTCGACTTGCCATAGGTCACCGAGAAATGGCCGAACCGCTCTTCTGATGACAGCCCGGCTTGATCGGCCTGCTCTTGCGACATGCGATTGAGAACGCGCACCGAGCGCGCCGCGCCGATCAGAGACACCGCGCCTCGAGCGTCTTCGACGGTTGCCTCTCGATCCGCCACCTTGCGCAGATGGTGGACGATGTCGTGGTTGCATTTCTGAAGCGAGTTTAGGTTGCAAAGCAACGACGAAGTGGTAAAAATCTCCGATGACATATAGACCGCCATCCATCAAAATATCAGCTTTCAATTGTCCACACTGCGCAGCGTATGCAAAACAGGAATGGCACGCCGTTTCCGCGACGCGAATGCCAGCAAATGACTTCCCTAAACCGCTTTCCGGCGAGTACTCAGGAAAGCCGTTACTTATCCAGTCGCATCAGGGGCACACCTACGCGCTCAACAATGTTTTTTGTTCGCAGTGCCATAACTGCAACGGACTGCATTTGTGGCTTGGCAGTAAAATGATCTATCCAACTTCCAGCGCTGCGCCTTTAGCGAACGAAGATACTCCACCGGAAATCCTACCAGACTACAATGAAGCCAGAGACATACTCCAGCGATCGCCGCGGGGAGCTGCCGCTTTGCTCCGCTTGGCAATCCAGAAGCTCTGCAAAGAGCTGGGTGAGTCCGGAAAAAACATCAACGCAGACATTGCGTCACTAGTAAAAAAAGGTCTCGATCCAAAAATCCAAAAAGCGCTGGATGTCCTGCGGGTAGTGGGAAATGAAGCTGTGCATCCAGGGACTATAGATCTTAGAGATGACGTCGATACAGCTGACAGTCTCTTCCATTTCTTCAATTTGATTGTGGAAAAGATGATCTCAGAACCTAAGCATATTGATGACGTATATGCAAAACTTCCAGTCGACAAGCTGAAAGCCATCGACGATCGGGATAAGTAGAAAGCGACTTGATCATCCCGTATTCAGACCGCACAGGCAAACATTTCTGTTTTCGGCTGCATCAGAGTGATGCAGCGCCCTAGCGAATGAATGGCCAATTGCTGCCAATCCTTGATAATGCGAGCTGGGCAACTGACTAACGTGTTCGTTTTGCTATTTGTCTGGCCGGCGCACGTGCGAAACCGGTATCATTCCAAGAGAAGTTCGCAGATTCGCTACCAAGGGTGCAGAGATGAACCAAGATGCGAAACTTTGCCTACCTCTTCGACCGGGCAAAAGCAGCAATTTGCGGCAGAAGTCGCGAATCTGACTGGGTCGTCAAGCTGACGAGTTCCATGCGCCATTCATGTTCCACGGAACTGCCGACAACGTCAGGAAAAGCCTGTAAATCAAGGGAATTTTCGGCAACGCCATGGCGCATGATTTTCACCAACAAAACCAACCTAAGTATTTGATTTTTTTGGTGAGAGCGATGGGGCTCGAACCCATGACCTACTGATTAAAAGTCAGTTGCTCTACCAGCTGAGCTACGCTCTCCCTTTCCGCAGGCGTTTTCGCCCCGGCTGGAAGTGCGCGGAACATATGCAGACGCCCTATTGCGGTCAACCCATAAAATCGAGGTTATACCTGTCTCTGGATCGTTTTCCTCACCTGTTGGCGATGAAATCGGCAGGCTCAGCGTCTGGATCGGCAGAATACATGGCCAAGGCTGGAGAACTGCAGCCGTGGAAAAAGCTGCGCGCAACGGCATTCCGGTTCCCACTCCCCGAAACAATCGTAACAATTTCCCTCAATAATCAGGGTTGCAATGCACGGCTTCATTGTGTTGCCCCGCAAATATTGGGGTACGAATCGTTTTTGGTGTATATCAGTTAATGTTAACAACCCGTCGGGTCCTCAGGAGGTTCTTTTATGGAAGATGCACACGTCGGTTGGATCGCAGCAATTATCATTGGCGGCCTAGCGGGCTGGTTCGCCGAGATGATCATGAAAAGCAACACTGGCATTATCATGAACATCGTGCTCGGCATCGTTGGCGCGCTCGTCGCTAGCTGGTTGTTTGGCGCACTCCATATTGCGCTGCCCTTCCATGCATGGCTGAACTACCTGATTACGGGCTTTATCGGCGCCTGCATCCTGATCTTCATTGGTCGTTTGATCAGGCGATAGCGATACCGCGGGGCGGGAGACGCCCCAATCGGGAAGAGGAGAAAGGGAAGACGGGACATCTCGCCTTCCCTTTTTTGTTGCATTCATACGGCATAATGCAAGCACAGGCCTTTCCAACCACCTTTGCGGCGCTATGTACGAAAATGGAACCGAAAGGATGCAACATGACGGAAAACACCAATCGGACACCAGCTCGCAAGGTCATGCGCGGCCGGCCATATAGTATTGCCGAGTTCGCGCGAAAGTATCGTCTCGACGAGACTGAAGCGAAGCGCATCTTCTACAAGTTCGGCCCGTCATCGACGGAACTTGACTTGCTGATGGCTGCGAAACGGAAGCAATCAACGCTTTCTTCGATTATCGGCCACTGATACGGCGCACACGCCGCGGATGCGTTACGACATCTTGAGATCACGGTGCAATTGCCAGGTAACGCAGACAGCTATGGCGGCCGCCTAGCCGTATTGATATATCACGACCCGTTGCCTCCGATGATGCCAGGTGACACTGTGTGCTCTCCAAGCTCGGTCGGACATTGCCAGAATGCAGAATTCGCTTAGCCACCTCGCCTATCTCGCGCTCGAGTATCTGATCGTTACGCTTGAGCTGAAACCCGGCGCTCTCGTCACCGAGAAGCAGTTGATCGAAATGGCCGGGCACGGCCGGACGCCGGTGCGCGAGGCAATTCAGAAGCTTGCTTGGCAGGGATTGATCCATGTGCGGCCGCGCGTCGGCCTGCAGATCGCCGAGATCGGTCCGGAGGACCATCGTGATGTCATGCAGGTCAGGCGCGAGCTGGAGCCGATCGCGGCCGCGCTTGCCGCCGTGCATGCCGACAGGCAACAACGCGATCAGCTGGACGAGTGCGCACGCTTGATGACGGAATGCGCCTTGACGAGGGATCTTCCCGGCTTCTTCGCGGCCGACAAGACATTCGATGAGATCCTCGAGGAGGCCTGCCCAAACAGGTTCATCATCGCGGCCCTGGGACCGGTGCAAACGCATGCGCGCCGGCTCTGGTACTCGACCGGCTCACCCGGTCGTATGGATCGCGCAATCGCGATGCATATTCAGGCTATCAAGGCGATCCTTAGCGGCGATGCGGAGAATGCGCGAACCGCTATGGCGGCGCTGATCGATTATCTCACCAACCCATGAAAAAAGGCGGCTCCGTCGCCGAAACCGCCTCTCATTCATCCGGAGAAACTTCGTCTAGCCGACGAAGGCGCGTTCGATAACGAACTCGGCGGGCTTGTTGTTGGCGCCTTCGGTAAGACCGGCCTGCTCCAGCAAATCCTTCGTATCCTTCAGCATTGCCGACGAGCCGCAGATCATGCCGCGGTCAATGCCGATATCGAAGGCTGGCACGCCCAGATCGCGGAAAAGCTTGCCACTCTTGATGAGGTCGGTGATGCGGCCGGTAAAGGGGAATTCCTCACGGGTAACGGTCGCGTAGTGACGCAGCTTTTCGCCGACGACTTCGCTCAAGAGCTCGTCGTTGCGGATTTCCTCGACCAGATCGAAGCCGTATTTCAGCTCGGCGACATCGCGCGTCGTATGGGTGAGGATGACTTCCTCGAACTTCTCATAGGTCTCGGGATCGCGGATCAGGCTTGCGAAAGGTGCAATGCCGGTGCCGGTCGAGAACATGTAAAGCCGCCTGCCCGGCGTCAGCGCATCGAGAACCAGCGTGCCTGTCGGCTTCTTGCGCATCAGCACTTCGTCGCCTGGCTTGATATTCTGCAGGTGCGATGTCAGCGGCCCCTCAGGCACCTTGATCGAAAAGAATTCGAGCTCGTCGGCCCAGGCCGGGCTCGCGATCGAATAGGCGCGGTAGAGCGGTTTGCCGTCGACCATCAGGCCGATCATCGCAAACTCGCCGGAGCGGAAACGGAAGCCTTGCGGCCGCGTCATCGTAAAGCGAAAGAGCCGGTCGGTATAATGCGTAACGCTCAGCACCTTCTCGGCGAAAACGCCGGCTGGTACTGCGGAAGCAAAATCATCTGTCTTGGCGGGGGCGTTCATTCTGTCTCTGATCCCGTATTCGTCTTAAACGTCATTCCTGGCAGGCTCATTGCGGAAGGCTGATATTATAATATAGCCCGGATTGAAAGGCTTTCCATTCCATCCGGAGCCACAGGACTGAAATATGTGCATTTCAGTCAAGATTTCATAGGGCCGACGATACACATAATGATCGGCATGAATGCGGCAACTCGACGCTGTCAAATCGCCGCCCTCTCCAGCCCCGCGATAGTCAGGCCGACTTTGCCGGCAACCGCCGCCAGCTATAGGCCTGCCCGGCTTCGGCGGGACGAGCGGTCGGCTGATAATAATGCGGGATACCCGGCAGCCGATCTTCCGACAGCCGCTTTAATGCGGTTTCGTTGCTGACTGCGAAACTGTCGATGCCGACGCGCAGCATCAGCGGAATCTGGTCAATCAGCACATCGCCGACCGCGCGCAGTTCGTTGGTATAGCCGAGGCGCTCGCGAAGCAGCGCGGCATGGCTGAACGCGCGGCCGTCATTGAAGGCCGGAAAGGCGACTGCGACAATGGCGAGGCGATCAAGATAGGGCTGCAGCTTCGTCACGTCGTCGGCCGGCTTGATCACCACGCCAAGGCCAACTTCGTTGCTTTCCTCTGCTCTGGCAATCAACGCATCGAGAGCGAGCAGCGGCTTCTGTCCCTCAGTCGCCTTGACCTCATCGGTCTCGATGACCCACGCGTCACTTTCCACAAAACCCGTTTCCCGCCAAATCTTCGTCATGGCCATATCCCCTTACGCCGCTTCGGCTGATGAAGACGAGCCATAGAGCGCATCCTTGAAGGGCTGCGGTCCAACGCGTCGATAGGCGTCGAGGAAAATCTCGGAGGGATCGAGACGCAGGCCGATATAGGTATCGACGATGGTCTCGATAGCGTCGGTGACCTTTTCGGGCTCAAAGCCGCGACCGATGATCTCGCCGATCGAGGTGTGTTCGTCGCCGGAGCCGCCGAGCGTGATCTGATACAATTCCGCACCCTTCTTCTCGACACCGAGCAGGCCGATGTGACCGACATGGTGATGGCCGCAAGCGTTGATGCAGCCGGAAATCTTGATCTTCAGCTCGCCGATCTCAGCCTGGCGTTCCGCCGAGCCGAAACGAGTCGAAATCTCCTGCGCAACCGGGATAGAGCGGGCATTGGCGAGCGCGCAATAGTCGAGGCCGGGACAGGCAATGATGTCAGTGATCAGGCCTGCGTTCGCCGTTTCCAGGCCAACAGCGACCAGACCGCGATAAACGGCTTCAAGATCGGCCAATGCTACATGCGGCAGGATGAGGTTCTGCTCATGGCTGACACGGATTTCGTCGAAAGCATATTCCTCGGCAATATCAGCCACCGCATCCATCTGCGCATCCGAAGCATCGCCCGGAATACCGCCGATCGGCTTCAGCGAGACCGTCACCATGCCATAGTCGGGGTTCTTGTGCGGCTGCACATTCTGCTGCACCCAACGGGCAAAGTCCGGATCGGCCTTCTTCCAGCGAGCGAGGCTTTCCCAGCCCTCGGCGCGTTGCGGCAGGGCCGGTGGTGCGAAATAGGCGGAAATTGCCTGAACGTCGGCTTCCGGGAGCTTTAGCTCGGTATCCCTAAGCTTGTCGAACTCGACCTCGACCTGACGCGCCAGTTCTTCAGCGCCGGTTTCATGGACGAGAATCTTGATGCGGGCCTTGTACTTGTTGTCGCGGCGTCCGTGCAGATTGTAAACGCGCATGACGGCGGTCGTGTAGGACAGAAGATCCTCTTCCGGCAGGAAATCGCGGATCAGCTTGGCAACCATCGGCGTGCGACCCTGCCCGCCGCCGACATAGACGGCAAAGCCGATCTCGCCCTTGTCGTTCTTCTTCAGATGCAGGCCGATGTCATGCACCTGGATCGCGGCGCGGTCGCGTTCGGCGCCGGTGACAGCGATCTTGAACTTGCGCGGCAGGAAGGAAAATTCCGGATGTACGGACGACCACTGACGCAGGATTTCGGCGTAAGGGCGCGGGTCGGCGACTTCGTCGGCGGCAGCGCCAGCAAAGTGATCCGCCGTGACATTGCGGATGCAGTTGCCTGAGGTCTGGATGGCATGCATCTCGACGGAGGCCAGTTCGGCCAGCACGTCGGGCATGTCGGACAGCTTCGGCCAGTTGAACTGAAGGTTCTGCCGTGTCGTGAAGTGGCCGTAGCCGCGGTCATAGGTGCGGCCGATATGGGCCAGCATGCGCATCTGGCGCGAACTCAGCGTACCGTAGGGAATGGCGATGCGCAGCATGTAGGCATGCAACTGCAGATAGACGCCATTCATCAGGCGCAGCGGCTTGAAGGCATCTTCCGAGAGTTCGCCTGCGAGGCGCCGCTCCACCTGATCGCGGAACTGTGCAACGCGTTCCGCAACAAAGGCGTGGTCAAATTCGTCGTAACGATACATGATTTCCTCGGGACTTCCTCAGACTGCAATGAATTCCGGATCGGCCGCGGCATATCCGGGCGCGTATTCCATGGTGGGGCCTTCGGCACGAATGCGCTCGCGCAAGCGCAGCGGCCAGAGCTTGCCGCCGGTTTCCTGAACATCGATCAGGTTGACGTCGACAACCTTGTTGTCGGCATAGGCCTGCTTGCCGACAGCTTCCAGTGCGGCTTCCGCCTCGGCATGGCGCGCGACCAGCGATTCCTGCAGCGATGTTACCCACTCGCCATTGGCATTCAGCCAAACGGCGACGCCATCGGTGAGCCGGTTTGCGGTCAGAACCTTGTCGACCATAGGTCAGCTCCTTGCATAGTCTTGAGCAACGGTCTCGCGGCGGACCAGCGGCTCGGATTGTTCGAAATTCGCACCGGCGACAGCTTCGCCGATAATGACCATCACCGGCCCGCTCAACTCGTCGCGATACTCGAGGTCAGGCAGATCCCGCAAAATGCCGTGCATCAGGCGACGATCGCGGCGGCTCGCATTCTCGATGACGGCGACGGTGGTTTCCGGTGGAAGCCCGGCTTCCATCAAACGGCCTGCGACGGAGGCCGCGACCGTGCGGCCCATATAGACGGCAATGGTTGCGCCTGAGACGGCGAGACTTGCCCAATCGGGCAGAACATCGCCCGTCAGATCATGGCCTGTTGTAAAGACCAGCGACGACGCGACACCGCGCAATGTCAGGGGCAGTTCGAAATCGGCGGCCGCCGCAAAGGCGGAGGTGATGCCGGGGACGATCTCGTAGCCGATTCCGGCGGCACGCAGCGCGGCCATTTCCTCGCCAGCACGGCCATAAACCAGCGGATCGCCGGATTTCAACCGCACGACGCGCTTGCCATCACGGCCAAGCTGCACCAGCAGATCGTTGATCTCTTCCTGCGACTTTGTATGGCAGCCCTTGCGCTTGCCGACGGACAGTCGCTCGGCATCGCGGCGGCCCATATCGACGATCGCCTGCGGCACGAGAGCGTCATAGACGATGACATCGGCTTCCATCATCACCCGCTGGGCACGCAGCGTCAGCAGGTCTTCCGCACCGGGACCGGCACCAACCAGCCATACGCGACCCTCGACTTCTCGCGAGGACTGCAGCAGTTCATCCGCAGCCTGTTCGGCCTGCAGCAGGTGGCCGGCGTTGACGGCATCGGCAACGGGGCCGGAGAAGAAGCGGCGCCAGAACACGCGGCGCGCGACACCGCGCGGCACAAGGCGATCGACCGGCTTGCGGTAACGCGTCGCCAGTTCCGCCAGCTTGCCGAGCGAGGGCGACAGCATCTGATCGATCTGTGCCCGGATCATCTGCGCCAGCACCGGACCAGCACCTTCCGTTCCGATGGCAACGGCCACAGGAGCGCGATTGACCAGCGCCGGCGTATAGAAATCGCAATAATCCGGCTGATCGACAGCGTTTGCGGGGATTTTTTCGGCGCGGGCGGCGTCGACGATGGCCCGATCGGCCTCCGCATCACCCGTCGCAGCGAAGACCAGCGTGGCGCCGTTGACCTGCTCGGCCGAAAACTCGCCGCGCGCGGTCGCGATCCGATTGGCAATCAGGAAGGAATGATAGTCGGCCTCAGGTGACTGCGTATAGGCGACGATCTTCGCCTGGGTGTTCATCAGCAGTCGCACCTTGGCAAAAGCTTCGTCGCCATTGCCGAAGACGCCGCAGTCCTTCCGTCCACACGGAAGAAGGCGGGAAACACCGAAAGCTGTTCAGTCCTTGGAGGCATCGTCATTCCAATTCGAGATGTGCCGAATATCGCCTTTGCGGCCAAGAGATTGAAGAAACAGAAATTCTAATGCCCCGGCAAGTCCGTATTCCTATGCTCGACATACCAAAGATTTGAGCAAAACTCACTAGGCAAACAGATTGCAATAAATGCATAAAATCTATAGATTTTTACGATTCAATGGTATCGGCGGATTGCTTTATTGCCTGTGGCGAACATAGTCTTTAACTTATTTGCACATACCGCCGCATTTCCAATCCCGATAGACTGCAGCGAAAACCGTTGGAGGAAACCCTTGTCTGACAATAGCATCGCTGCACGCCTTCTCAACGTCGTCGAGCACGACATCCTGCCCTTGACCCGCAAGGGCGTCGCCACCGGCAACAAGGTCTTCGGCGCCGCCATCCTGCGGAAATCCGACCTTTCGCTCGTCGTCGCGGAAACCAACAACGAGTTGGAGAACCCGCTCTGGCACGGCGAGGTTCATGCGCTCAAGCGCTTCTACGAGCTGGGCGAGAAACCGGTCACCAAAGATCTGATTTTCCTCTCGACCCATGAACCCTGCACCATGTGCATGTCGGCGATTACCTGGGCCGGCTTCGACAATTATTATTATTTCTTCAGCCATGAGGATTCCCGGGATGCCTTCGCTATCCCGCATGATCTGAAGATTCTGAAGGAGGTCTTCGGCCTGGAGCCGGGCGGCTATCGTCGCCAAAACGCATTCTGGAAGAGCTTTGCCATCTCCGATCTCGTGGAAACAGAAGAAGATCCGCGCAAAGGTGAGTTGAAGGAACAGACCGCGCGTATTAAGCAGGCCTATGCTGGTCTCTCCGACAACTACCAGGCGTCGAAGGGTAGCAACGAGATCCCTTTGAATTGACAAAGCAAGACCCGAGGCAATGATGGAAGCATCGCGAGACATTTCCGGCCTGATCGACATCATGGCGGCGCTGCGAAACCCTGAAACCGGTTGCCCTTGGGACATTGTCCAGACCTTTGAGACCATCAAGCCCTACACGATCGAAGAGGCCTATGAAGTGGCTGACGCGATCGAGCGAAAGGACACGGACGATCTTTGCGACGAGCTCGGTGACCTGCTGCTGCAGGTCGTCTTCCATGCGCGGATCGCCGAGGAAAGCGGCGCCTTTTCCTTTGGCGACGTGGTGCATGCCATCACCCGCAAGATGATCCGCCGCCATCCGCATGTTTTTGCCGTCTCGGACGCCAAGACCGAGGACGCGGTGACGCTGCAATGGGATCGGATCAAGGCCGAGGAGAAGCGCGAACGCGCAGAGCGCCGTGCCCGCAGCGGCGTGACCGAGGATTTCAAGGCAGGTTTCCTCGGCTCGGTGCAGCGGTCCTTCCCTGCCCTGACGGAAGCATTGAAATTACAGGAGCAGGCGGCCAAGGTTGGCTTCGACTGGTCTGCCCCTGAGCCCATCCTCGACAAAATCGAGGAAGAGATCGCCGAGTTGCGAGTGGCGCTGGCGAGCGGCGACAAAGCGAAGGTGAGCGACGAGCTTGGCGACCTGATCTTTGCTGTCGTCAACATCGGCCGGCATGTGAAAACCGATCCGGAACAGGCTCTTCGCGGGACGAACACGAAGTTCCGCCGCCGCTTCCACCACATCGAGACGACGCTAGAGGCGGAAGGCGAGACGCTGGACGGTGCCTCGCTGGAGCG
Organism: Rhizobium sp. P44RR-XXIV; assembly: GCF_001999485.2. Taxonomy (NCBI): domain Bacteria; kingdom Pseudomonadati; phylum Pseudomonadota; class Alphaproteobacteria; order Hyphomicrobiales; family Rhizobiaceae; genus Rhizobium; species Rhizobium sp. P44RR-XXIV. Next base: position 940,344 of record NZ_MPVZ02000028.1, read on the forward strand.
AATGGAAGAAATCTGGCAAGCGGCAAAGGCGATCGAACGTCAGCTTGACGACGTAAAGACCGCCTAGAAGCCGCCTATTCCCAATCCTCACGCGGCGCCTTCGGGCCATTGCCCATGCGCCGTTCCAGTTCCACTGCCTCGGTCTCAGTCAGCCGGATATCGAGCGTCACCGTGCCGTCCTCATTGTCCTCGCGGTTGTCGACGATGGCATGATTGTAGAGCCAAGGCAGCAGCGTCAGCTTTTCGACCGGAAGCGTGATCGTGGTTTCCGTCAGCACACCGGAAAGACGCCGGCTGATTTCATCCATCAGTCGATCGACGCCCTCGCCGTTTCTTGCGGAGACGGCGATAACATTTTCGGTGGTCGACGCCTTCTGCACGATAGCGTCATGCGCCTCCGGCTGCAGCCGATCGATCTTGTTCCAGACTTCAACGATGCGCTCGGCGCCTTCGGCTTCGCCGATACCGAGATCACCGAGAATGCGCATGACATCGGCGCTCTGGACCTGATTGTCGTCATCCGAGAGATCGCGCACATGCAGAATCAGATCGGCTTCCAGCACCTCTTCCAGCGTGGCGCGGAAAGCTGCCACAAGGTGAGTCGGCAGGTCCGAGATGAAGCCGACGGTATCGGAGAGAATGACGGTACGGCCGTGCGGCAGCTTCATGCGGCGCAGCGTCGGATCTAGCGTCGCGAACAGCATGTCTTCGGCCAGCACGCCAGCACCGGTAATGCGATTGAACAGCGTCGACTTGCCGGCATTGGTGTAGCCGACCAATGCGACGATCGGATGCGGCACCTTGCGGCGCTTGGCGCGATGAAGCTGGCGGGTGCGCACCACCTGCTCCAACTCGCGCTCGAGCCGGATGATCCGTTCCTGCAATTGGCGACGGTCCGCTTCGATCTGGGTTTCGCCGGGACCGCCCATGAAACCGGCGCCACCGCGCTGGCGTTCAAGGTGGGTCCAGCTTCGAACCAACCGGCCCTTCTGATAGTTCAGATGTGCAAGCTCGACCTGCAGCGTGCCTTCCTTGGTGGAGGCGCGGCGGCCGAAGATTTCGAGGATGAGGCCGGTACGGTCGATGACCTTGGCGTTCCATGCCTTCTCGAGATTGCGCTGCTGCACCGGCGTCAACGGATGATCGACGATCACAAGTCCGGCGTTGAACTCATCCAGCAGGGCGAGGATTTCCTCGATCTTGCCGGTGCCAAGCAGGGTCGCGGGCCTCGGATCATTGATCGGAACGACGGAACCGCTGACCACTTCGAGATCGATCGCCAGAGCGAGACCCTTGGCCTCTTCCAACCTGCTTTCAGGCAGGCGCGACACGGAAATGGCACTCTCGGCCTGGGCGGAGCGCGACGTGCGTCCCTGTTTCAGAACAGGAACAACCACGACAGCGCGCATGTCATCCCGGTGCTTTATGGACTCCGGAATGAGGGAATCGTTTTTCGTATCGCGTGTCGTGATAGTGGCAAATCCCAGTTAGGATGCGGCTTCTTCGCTCTCGAACATCTGCATCGGCTGACCCGGCATGATCGTCGAGATTGCGTGCTTGTAAACGAGCTGCGAATGGCCATCGCGGCGAAGCAGAACGCAGAAGTTGTCGAACGATGTTACGACACCCGTGAGCTTTACGCCGTTGATCAAGAAAATTGTCAGTGAAATCTTTTGCTTGCGAACAGTATTGAGAAACAAGTCCTGCAAGTTTTGAGAACGTTCCGCCATCGCGCCGCTTCTTTCTTTTTTGCCGACCTAAGTCGGTGAAATATCATGATATACAGAGGTCCCGGACGGGAGATACCCTCATTCTCTCCCCCCAGCGAATGTTGGTATCAAATCACGGTCTTTTCCGCAACGTCGAAAAAGGCTTCACGAATTTTCTGTGACATGCTGCCCGGATGACCGTTGGCAATCGTTTCCCCATCGATGGAAACGACCGGAAAACAGATGCTTGTCGCCGCCGTGATGAACACCTCGCGGGCTGCCATCATCTCCTCCACCGAGAAGTAGCGCTCGACGATCGTCACACCGAGCTTGGCTGCCACATCCATCAGCGTCGTGCGCGTGATACCGCGCAGAATGCCGTGCTCAGCCGGACGCGTGACGAGATTCCCGTCATGGTCGACGATCCAGACGTTGGTGGCGGCACCTTCCTTCACCATGCCATTGTGATCGATATAGATCGCTTCCTGCGCACCGGCTTCCTTCGCCTGCTGGCGGGCCATCACATTCGGCAACAGGCCCACAGACTTGATGTCGACCCGGTCCCAGCGATTGTCACGCACGGTGATCGCCTTGATGCCGTTGGCATTCTTCCTGGCAATCAGAGACTGATCGGTGCTCTTGGCAGTGACGACGATCGAAGACGGCGTGCCATCGGCCGGAAAGACATGATCACGACGGGCAACACCACGCGTGACCTGCAGATAGAACATGCCATTGCGGACGTGGTTGCGGCGCAGCGTCTCCCGAATCACCACAACCAGTGCCGCGCGCGCCATCGGCCAAGCGATGCGAAGCTCGCCCAGCGAGCGATTGAGACGATCGAGATGGCGTGTCAGATCGACGATCACCCCGTGACGCACCTCGCAAACCTCATAGACGCCGTCAGCAAGCTGATAGCCGCGGTCCTCGATATGCACCATGGCATCGCCGTGTTGGACATAACGACCGTTCACATAAGCTATTCTCGGCATGAAAGCCCCTGATCAAAATTCTCAAATGTCAGTGCATTGCAAGACGGATCAGACACCCAGCGATTTCAGCTTGCGATGCAAGGCCGAGCGCTCCATGCCGACGAATTCCGCCGTTCGCGAGATATTGCCGCCGAAGCGATTGATCTGAGCGATCAGATAGTCACGCTCGAACATCTCGCGAGCCTCGCGCAGCGGCAGCGTCATGATGTGATAATCATTCTTGGCGGAAACCTTCGGCAGCATGTCGCCGAGATCGGTCGGCAGCATTTCGGCCGTGATCGGCGTATCGGCCCCATCGGTGCGCGCCAAAATCATCAGACGCTCGATATTGTTGCGCAGCTGGCGGATATTGCCCGGCCAATCATGCGCCTGCAGCACCGCCATGGCATCGTCGCCGATCCGGCGCGGCCGAATGCCCGCCTGCTCAGAAATCTGCCGCATCAACTGGTCGACGAGGAAAGGTATGTCCTCACGCCGTTCGGCCAGTGCCGGCACGCGCACGGGCACAACGGCCAGACGGTGATAGAGATCTTCGCGGAACAGACCCTCGGCGATCCTGCTTTCGAGATTGTAAGCCGTGGACGAGATGATGCGAACGTCCACCTTGACCCGCTTCGAACCGCCAACACGCTCGAACTGCTGATCGACCAGCACGCGCAGGATCTTGTTCTGCGTCTCGCGGGGCATTTCGCCAACTTCATCGAGGTAAAGAATGCCGCGATGCGCTTCTTCCAATGCGCCGATCTTGCGCGCCTGCCCCGGAGAGCCTTCGGTGCCGAAGAGAGCGATTTCCATGCGCTCGGGCGTGATCGTCGCGGCGTTCAGCGCCACAAAGGGGCCTGTGCCGCGCGTCGACTTCTTGTGCATCATCCGCGCCACAAGCTCCTTGCCGGAACCGGAAGGGCCGAAGATCATCACGCGGCTATTGGTCGGCGAGACCTTGTCGATGGTCTGGCGAAGCTGAGAGACTGCGACCGACGTACCGATGAGTTCGACAGCATCACCGGTCCGGCGCTTCAGCTCCGACACTTCTCTTTTCAGCTTGGAGTTTTCCAGGGCGCGTTCGGCGATCAGGATCAGACGATCAGCCTTGAACGGCTTTTCGATGAAGTCGAAGGCGCCGCGCTTGATGGCCGACACGGCCGTCTCGATATTGCCGTGACCGGAGATCATGACCACAGGCAATTCCGGATGCCGTGCCTTGATTTCGTCCAGCAATGCGAGGCCGTCGAGCTTGCTGCCCTGCATCCAGATATCGAGAAAGATCAGTCGCGGCGCGCGATCGGAAATCGCGGCCAGCGCACTGTCGCTGTCATGCGCCGTGCGGGTTTCGTGTCCTTCATCCGAAAGAATTCCCGAAACGATTTCGCGAATGTCTTCCTCGTCGTCGACTACGAGAATATCAGAGGCCATAAACGCTTTCCTTGTCACTTTCTGTATGGGCGACAGTGGCCTGCTCACGGCGCGGCAGATGCACGCGGATCATGGCCCCCTTACCCTGGTCGAAATCGGCGGGAGCGTCGTGAAGTTCGATCTGCCCACCATGGTCTTCAATGATCTTCTTGACGATCGCGAGGCCCAGGCCCGTGCCCTTCTCGCGCATCGTCATGTAAGGCTCGAGAATGCTGTGCCGGTTCTCCACCGGCAGGCCGCGGCCGTTGTCGATGACATCAACGGTAAAGCGATCACGGTCCTGATCGAGCGAAGCGCGCACCAGGACCTTCGGCTGCTCGCGTGCCTCCTCGCTCGGCACTCCTTCGATCGATTCCACGGCATTCTTGATGAGATTGCCGAAGGCTTGGCCCAGCATTCGCGCATCGAACATGCCTTCCAGCCGTTCATCGCCCAGGTCTCGCTCGAATTTGACGTGGTTATTGCCCATTTCGCGCAGAAACACCGAGTCGCGCAGGATGTCGCGCAGATCGCTCGGCTCCATGGTCGGCTTGGGCATGCGGGCAAAAGAAGAGAATTCGTCGACCATACGGCCGATATCGCCAACCTGCCGGATGATCGTATCCGTGCACTGATCGAATACCGGACGATCGACATCGGCGATGTTCTTGCCGAAACGACGGCGAATGCGCTCTGCTGAAAGCTGGATCGGCGTCAGCGGGTTCTTGATTTCATGGGCGATGCGGCGTGCGACATCGGCCCAGGCCGTCGAGCGCTGCGCTATGACCAGATCGGTGATGTCGTCGAGCGTGATGACATAGGATTCATTGGCATCGCGCGATTCCTCTCGCGTCACCTGAACGCTCAGCGTGCGCACCGTGCCGCCGCGCACGAGGCTGATCTGTTTGCGGAAATCATTGCGATGACGCGTCGTTGCCTCGGTCACCACCTGATCGACCTCAGGGGCGATTTCCACCAGGCTCCTGCCAACGAGTTCGTCGCTCGTCAGCGTCAGCAGCTCTTCGGCCGAGGTATTGACGATAGCGATGCGACGGTCATGCTCGACGCCGATGACGGCGGCCGTCACGCCCGACAAAACGGCCTCGATGAAGCGGCGGCGATCATCCACCTCGTCCTTCGCCTCGAGGATCTCGTCGCGTTGGGTGCGGATTTCCGAAATCATCTTGTTGAAGGTGCGCGACAGGCTGCCGACGTCGCCGTCGGCCGAGCGTACCGGCACCAGCACGTTCATATTGCCTGAAGCGACATTGTCTGCGGCGCTGATGAGAAGACGGATCGGCCGCACGATACGGTCGGCGACTGCGATCGCGGTCCAGATTGCCGCTAAGAGCACGATCAGAGCGAAGCCGATATAGATAACCGCGAACGCGATCTGGAGGGTCATGCGCCCCTCTTCCATCGCCTTGTATTCCAGCGTGTTGTCCTCGACCATTCGCATCGCATTCATGACACGCGGATCGACAGCCCGTACGGTGTAAAGGAACGAGCCGGGTATTTCATCCAGCTTGATGACTGCACCGACAAGGTTGGTCACTCCGGGCGGGATAAGCGACGGCTCGCCATTGGCCGATGCTTCGAGCGCACCTTTCGGGATCGCCGGCAACGGACGCTCGGTTTTGATATCGGCCTGCACGATTGCGCTGCCATCACGCCGTACAATGAAAGCACCCAACAGACCGCGTCCCCGAGCCTGGCGGGTCATCAGATCGGCAAAACCGGTGCGATCGAGGCTATAGAGCGAGCGATTGCGCTCCAGGTCGTTCGCCATCGAAACCGTCTGCCCTTGCAGATAGCTCGCATTCTCCATCAGATAGGCTTGCGCAACATTCTGCGAGGAACTGATAATCTGCTGCGTGCGCACGCCAAACCAGCGGTCGAGGCCGACATTGAGCGTCAGGCTCGCAACGATCGCAACGAGAATTGCCGGCGTGATCGCTACGATCGAAAACAGGGCGACGATGCGAATGTGGAGACGCGCGGCTGCACGGCCTCGGCTGCGCGCCTTCATCAGCCTCGCAACTTCCCGCACAATCAGCGCAATCAATCCCAGCACAAACAAGCCGTTGATGACGGCCGATGTAAAGACAACCGAAGTTGTGGGGCCTACGGGCGTCAGGCCAAGAAGCATCAAAAGGGTCGCGATAGCGCACAATAGCGCTCCGCCGGCCAGAATGAGACCAGGCAAGGCGAAGGAAGCACGACGGTCCGTCACTTTGACAACAACCGCCTCGTCGCTCGCCGCCGGCGACACCGCGTCCTGTATCATTCCCATCATCTCCACGCCCGAGCGACGGTCGGCCCCCTGATCAAATCGTGCTGCCACTATTTCGGCATCAGCACGAGCGACAGGCAAAGGCGGGAACTGTCGTTCGATTTCGCCAGAAGCGAAACCTTTATTTTAAATCATTTTTACAATTGACTGAAAAATCGGACGAAATTCCATCTCAACGGAAATACGTCAGACGAATCGCCATCGCAAAAACGACGAATCTCCTGCGTGACCTTTAAGCAACGCATTGTGGCGAAAATGCAACGCATCCGATTGCGTTGTCAAGCGGTACGGGAACTTCTGTAGACGGAAACTCCCAGCTCCCTGATCTTTTTGCGCAAGGTATTGCGGTTGAGGCCCAAAAGATCGGCCGCCTTGATCTGATTGCCGCGCGTGGCCGTCAAAGCAGCCAGGATCAGCGGATACTCCATTTCCGTCAAAACACGGTCGTAGAGACCGGGGGGCGGAAGGTTTTCGCCAAAGCTCGAGAAATAGGTCCGCATGTTTTCCTCGACAGCCTGGGCGATGGTCATGGTGCCGGTGCGGACAGGTCCCTTCTCGATCGGGCTATCGGGAACATCGGCCCGCAGTTCGGCATCGATGATCTCGCGGGTAATGACGTCTTGCGGATAGAGCGCCATCAGCCGGCGAATGAGGTTTTCCAGCTCACGGACGTTGCCCGGCCAAGGATAGGCCTTCATCAGCTCGAGCGCTTCCTGATCGAACCGCTTGGAGCCAAGCCCTTCTTTTTCAGCCTGGGTGATGAAATGGCGGACGAGATCGGGAATGTCCTCGGCGCGGTCGCGCAGCGGCGGCAGGCGAAGCGGCACGACGTTGAGGCGATAATAGAGGTCCTCGCGGAACAGGCCCTGATTGATCGCCTGCTTCAGGTCCTTGTTGGTGGCGGCAACGATACGGACATCGGTGCGGATCGGCGTGCGGCCGCCGACTGTCGTATATTCGCCCTGCTGCAGCACGCGCAACAGGCGCGTCTGCGCATCCATCGGCATGTCGCCGATTTCATCGAGGAACAGCGTGCCGCCCTCGGCCTGCTCGAAACGGCCAGTGGAGCGGGTCTGCGCACCCGTGAAGGCGCCCTTCTCATGGCCGAACAATTCCGACTCGATCAGATCGCGCGGGATCGCCGCCATGTTGATGGCGACGAAGGGGCCGTTGCGGCGCTTGCCGTAGTCGTGCAGGGCGCGAGCCACCAGTTCCTTGCCGGTACCGGATTCGCCGGTAATCATCAGCGTCAGGTCGGTCTGCATCAGGCGCGCCAGCACGCGATAGATTTCCTGCATGGCAGCGGAACGACCGACGAGCGGCATACCGTCCTGCATGTCATCTTCGAGCTTCGCCGGCTTGCGCTTCGGCTCCGATAGGGCACGGCCGACGATCGCGATCAGTTCCGTCAGATCGAAAGGCTTCGGCAGATAGTCGTAGGCGCCTTTCTCCGACGCCTTGATCGCCGTCATGAAGGTGTTCTGCGCGCTCATGACCAGGACAGGCAGATCCGGTCTCGCCTTCTTGATGCGCGGTAGCAGATCGAACGCGTTTTCGTCGGGCATAACGACATCGGTTACTACGAGGTCGCCTTCGCCGGCAGAAACCCAACGCCAGAGCGTGGCGGCGTTGGACGTGATGCGTACGTCGTAGCCCGCGCGGCTCAAAGCCTGATTGAGCACGGTACGGATGGCCGCATCGTCATCGGCGACAAGGATCGTGGCTGTCATCGAGTAGTCCCTGTAGAGTTTGGAAAGGGGGCGTCTTCAAGCGTGATGCCCTTGGAAGCCGGCATCAAAACGCGGAAAGTGGTGCGGTGGTTCTGGCTGTCGCATTCGACGATACCACCGTGATCACCAATGATCTTGGCGACGAGCGCCAGGCCGAGACCGGTTCCGTTCGTCTTCGTCGTGATGAACGGGTCGAAAAGATGCGGTACGAGGTCTGATGGAACACCGGGACCATTGTCGATCACGCAGAATTCGAGCGGCAGCGAGATCTTCTCACGCGTACCGGCGACCGAAAGGCGAATGCCGGGACGATAGGCCGTCGTCAGCATGATCTCGCCATCCGGCCGGTCGCCCACTGCTTCAGCGGCATTCTTCACCAGATTGAGGAAGACCTGTACGAGCTGGTCCCTGTTGGCAAAAACAGCCGGGAGTGACGGGTCGTAATTCTCGGATAGTTTGATGTTGCGGGCAAAGCCGGCCCGGGCGACCGCCTTCACATGATCGAGGACCGAGTGGATGTTGACCGGAACGCGGTCGACCGGCCGCTCATCGGAGAACACTTCCATACGGTCGACCAGCGATACGATACGGTCGGTCTCGTCGCAGATAAGCCGCGTCAGCGCACGATCGTCGTCCTCGACGGACTGTTCGAGCAGCTGCGCCGCGCCGCGAATGCCCGATAGCGGGTTCTTGATCTCATGTGCCAGCATCGAGGCAAGGCCGGTGACGGAGCGGGCGGCGGCGCGATGGGTCAGCTGCCGGTCGATCTTGTCCGCCATCGAGCGTTCCTGGAACACGACGACCACGGAGCCTGGCTCGCTGGAAATCGGCGCGACGTAGAGGTCCACCAGCTTGTCCTGACCAAGACGCGGCGAGCTGAGATCGACGCGATATTCGTTGACCGGCGCGCGGCGCTCGCGCACCTGATCGATCAGCGCCAGCAGGGGGCTGCCGAACGGGATGAAGGTGGAAATCTTGTAGCGCGACAGATGCGAGGCGCTGGCGCCGAAAAAAGCTTCGGCCTCCCAATTGGCGAAGGCGATGAGACCGGCCTCGTCGACCATGACAACCGGATTCTGGATCGCGTTGAGAACAGCCATCGCCACCGAATTGCCGGCATTGTCTCCGGCTCCGGAGTTGGATTTTGAAGTCATGCCGCCTCCTGGACGCGTTGGGGGAGATCGGCGCCGGCCTGTAGCGCCGCCTGAAACGCTGCAGTCACCTCGCGGCTATCTTTCGAAGTCATGATTTTGGCCTTATTAGCACCCGTCGTCGCCGGCGCATGGCGATCCAGATACCAGGCGAGATGCTTGCGGGCATGGCGAATGCCGACGGCCTCGCCATAGAATTCCAGCATGGAGAGATAATGCCCGACGGCGATCTCGACGATTTCCTCACGCTCCGGTTGGCGATGACCGGCAAGAACGCCGGCATGCCAGGGGCGGCCCTGGCAACCGCGGCCGATCATCACGGCATCGGCGCCGGAGCGGCGCAGGATTTCGCGTGCATCATCCGGTGTCTCGACATCGCCGTTGGCGACCAGCGGAATGGAAACGACATCGCGCACAGCACGGATGGCATCCCAATCCGCCCTGCCCTCGTAAAACTGCATGCGCGTACGGCCATGGATCGTGACGAGCTGAATGCCGGTCTCCTCGGCGCGGCGCGCAATATCCGGCGCGTTGATGGAGTTTTCATCCCAGCCGAGCCGCATCTTCAGCGTTACCGGAATATCGACCGCGCCAACCGTCGCCTCGATCAGGCTCAATGCGTGATCCGGATCACGCATCAGCGCCGAACCGGAATAGCCGCCGATGACCTTCTTGGCCGGGCAGCCCATGTTGATATCGATGATATCGGCGCCATTGTCGGCTGCGATCTTGGCCGCCTCGGCCATCCAATATGCCTCGCGGCCGGCGAGCTGCACCATATGCGGCTTCAGCCCGGCACTCTTCAGGCGCGCCCAGGATTCAGCGGTATCCTGTACAAGCTCGCGGCTTGCCACCATTTCGGTGACGACCAGACCGGCACCATGACGCAATGCCAGCTGCCGAAACGGCAAATCGGTCACGCCCGACATCGGCGCCAGGATGACGCGATTGCGGATAGATACCGGACCAATGGAAAACGAGGCTGCAAGCTCGGAGGAAAGCAAGTGATTATCTTTCGGGCACACCATACATCTGCACTATTTTTAGACACGCTTGAGAAGTTTGCCAAGAGGTTTCGAAGAACCCCGATATTTTTTGGGCAAATGCTGGAAAATACTCAGTTGAGGCGATAGACCCTGCTGGAGCGGGATCCCGTTCTGGCGATCTATTTAGCATGTGCTTGTTCAAAAGAAAGCTCTGCGCTTTTCAAAGCCATGCCGGAGACGGAGCCTTTTATTCTTCGGGGGTTTATGACGCAAATGCATTCAACGCAACCGCTGTCAGTGGGAATCGTGATCGTTGCCGCCGGGCGCGGCGAACGGGCGGGATCGCCGAAAGAAGGCCCAAAACAGTATCGCGCGATCGGCGGCAGACCGGTTATTGCGCATACGCTTGAAAGATTCGTGACATGGCCGCAAACCGCGAAGATCGTCATCGTCATCCATCGCGACGATGAAGCCCTCCTCCGCTCGGCACTGACGCAGGTCGCGGGGCTTCCGGATATCGAGATTGCCTTTGGCGGCGCAACGCGCCAGCAATCCGTACTGGCCGGGCTCCGGCAATTGGCTAAAAGCGAAGCAACGCATGTGATGATCCATGACGCCGTACGCCCCTTCTTCGATCACGACCTGCTGGATCGCATCGCGGCAGCCCTTGCAACGGGCGCGCCGGCCGTGCTTCCGGCCATGCCTGTCACCGATACGCTGAAGCGGGGCGACGACAACGGGCTGGTGATGGAAACTGTGCCCCGCGCCGGGCTTCATGCCGCGCAGACACCGCAATCCTTCCGCCTTGCCGATATTCTGGCGGCGCATGAGAAAGCAGCCACCGACGGCAGGACGGATTTCACCGACGATGCCGCCATCGCGGAATGGAGTCACCTGCCGGTGACCTTGGTGACCGGCAGTGCCGACAACCTCAAGCTGACCATCAAAAGGGATATTACCATGGCCGACGAAAAACTGACCGCCGGCCTTTTGCCCGATGTGCGCACCGGCAATGGCTATGACGTGCACCAGCTGGAGCCGGGTGACGGCGTCACGCTTTGCGGCGTGTTCATCCCGCACGATCAGAAGCTGAAGGGGCATTCCGACGCCGACGTTGCGCTGCACGCTTTGACGGATGCCCTGCTCGCCACCTGCGGCGCTGGCGATATCGGCGATCACTTCCCACCTTCCGATCCGCAATGGAAAGGTGCGCCTTCGCGCATCTTCATCGAACATGCGGCCAAGATCGTGCGCGAGCGCGGCGGCACCATCATGAATGCGGACGTGTCCTTGATTGCGGAAGCACCGAAGATCGGGCCTCATCGCGACGTCATGCGCGCTAGGCTCTCGGAATTTCTGAACATCAGCCTCGATCGTTGCTCCGTGAAGGCAACGACTAACGAGCAGATCGGCTTTGTCGGGCGGCGCGAAGGTATTGCCGCTATCGCGACCGCAACCGTCGTCTATCGCGGAGGAAGGGCCTGATGCATTTCCCGGATGAAATTCTGGCACTCGCGCAAACCATTGTGACGGACTTCACCGCAAAGGGCCTGATGGTCTCGACGGCGGAATCCTGCACCGGCGGGCTGATCGCCGGCGCGCTGACGGAAATCCCCGGCTCGTCGGCCGTGGTCGACCGTGGCTTCGTGACCTATACGAATTTGGCGAAGATGGAGATGCTGGGCGTTCAGGAACGGACGCTTGCGCAATTCGGCGCCGTTTCCAAGGAAACGGCCCTGCAGATGGTGCATGGCGCCCTCTTCCGCTCCCATGCCGATCTCTCAGTCGCGGTCACAGGGGTGGCCGGTCCCGGTGGTGGCTCCGTGGAAAAGCCTGTTGGCCTCGTCCACTTGGCCGCCAAGACGCGCAACGGCGAGCTCATCCATCATGAAATGCGCTATGGTGATATTGGCCGCGATAAGGTTCGGCTTGCCACCGTGAAGACGGCGCTGGAAATGCTGATCGCCCTGGCCAAGTAAGTCTGGCTCAAGCGTAGATCTTGTTCGCGCGCGTCTCGAAGGCATCCGTGAACATGCGGAACGCCCGATCGAACATCGACCCCATCAGGGCGCCGAGAATGCGGCTCTTGAACTCGTAGTCGATGAAGAAATCGACGCTACAGCCGCCATTTTCCAGCGGCGCAAAACGCCAGCGATTATCGAGATATTTGAAAGGACCGTCGATATATTTGACATCGATGGCGCGCTCGGCCTTGTGGAGTAGTACCTGCGTGGTGAAAGTTTCGCGGATTGCCTTGTAGCCAACGGTCATGTCGGCGACCAGCAACACCTTGCCGTCGCGCTCCTTGCGGCTGCGAACGACAAGACCGTCACAAAGCGGCAGGAATTCCGGATAGCGTTCGACGTCGGCGACGAGGTCGAACATCTGGTCAGGCGAATGCGGAACGGGGCGATGAGTTTCGAACTGAGGCATGAGCCGCAATTAAGCAGGACGGCCCAGAAGATCAAGAAGCTGACGCATTTCGCCGCGGGATTTTAACTGCAAAACAGGCACATCGGCGCCATGCTGGGCAAGGCCTGCAAGCACTTTGGGTGCCAATTTCCGCTCCCAATCCCAAATGTAGCGCAGGAACTCCCAGTCGATACGCTCTGGACAACCCGGCGCCATATCCGGGCGAGACCGTCCAACCCAGCGCAGCGCTCTCGACAGGGCTCCCCACACGCATAGCCAGCGCGGCATGCGTACCCAAAGGACAAGCTGTGTGCGTGGCAATCGCAGGTCAAAGCTCGATGGTCCGGTTCCGTCAATCAGCCAGCGGTCCTCGGCTACCTTGGCCGCGATAAGAGCGCGTTCTTCGGCCCTGTCTCTCTTCACCCATCCCGGCAACCAGAAAAACTCACGATCCATCGAGATGTAAGGCAGGTCCGTGCGAGCGACGATTTGCTGTGCCAATGTTGACTTCCCACCGCCGGAACAACCCATGATGAGAATACGATCCGCGATTTTAAGGCGGGTGGCTCCCTCATCTATGGGCTTCAATTCCTTCATGTTTCACCTCTTGGAAACGCCCGGCCGCATTATTATGAAGTCCGGTTCGCGATCAGTCCGGCACTGCAAGCAGATCAAGCAACTCGCGCATCTGCCGACGGCTGGTCAGTTGGAAGACCGGCACCTCGGAGCCATGTTCGACAAGGCCGGCGACGACACGCGGGCTAAATTTCTCTTCGAATGTCCATATGAAGCGCAGGAATTCCCAGTCAATTTTCTCCTTGCAGCCTGGCGCCATTTCCGGACGTGTGCGGCCGATCCACTTGACCCAGCGCGAGACGGCACCCCAGATGCAAAGCAATCGCGGCATCCGCACCCAGATGACGAGATCGGTTCGCGGCAGACGTATGTCGAAGGTGGAAGGGTTCGTGCCATCCATGATCCAGCGCTCGCCCTGCACCTTCGAGACGATGATGGCCCGTTGCTCTTCCTTGCCGCGTTCCTTCCAGCCCGGCAGCCACAAGATGTCGCGGTCGATCGAAACATAGTCAAGGCCGAAGCGGTTGGCGATTTTAAGCGACAGCGTCGACTTTCCGCCGCCGGAGCAGCCCATGACCAGGATACGGTCCGCCCGGCGGATATGGTCGGCTGCCTCGGCGAGATCGTGTATTTCCCGGCGCAGCGCAGGCATCGTCATCTGATCCATGGTAGCTCCGTTTCAAACACTGGCTTGCAGGCGAGCCAGCAGTTCCGCGCCATCGCGATGGGATTTCAGCGTCAAAACAGGGACATGCGGGCCATGCTGCACCAGCATTTCCTGAAACTGCGGCACTTCGTTGCGCTCGAACGTCCAGATGTAGTGCAGGAATTTCCAGTCCAACCGCTCGGGGCAACCTTCCGCCATCTCGGGCCGCGATCTGCCCCTGTAACGCAACCAGCGTGAAAAGACGCCGCGCAATGCCACGCGCCGCGGAGGTCGGAGCCATATGACGATCTCGGCACGCGGCAGCCTTAATGGCAAGGTGCCGGGGCTATTGCCATCCATGATCCAACGCGGGCCGGCAACGGCCTGTTCTATCCGTGAGATCGCCTCGGCGCGCGGGCGGGGCTTCCAACCTGGCAGCCAGAAGATATCGCGGTCCATGGACACGTAAGTCAGCCCGCGCAACGAGGCGATCGCCTGCGCCAGTGTGCTCTTGCCGGTGCCGGAGCAACCTATGACAAGGATCCGGTCTGCCTTTTGCAGGATAGAGGCTGCCTCGTCGATATCGACGGCATGCGGCAGCGCCAGCGGCGCGACAATCTGCTCCACGGTCCAGCTCCATAGTCGAATCTAAAGCGCCGATACCGGTCACAAACGGCGGCGCGTTCCCTAGGCCGTTCAGATGACAGGCAAATGACGGCGCAAACAAAAACCGCGGCAAGTTCGCCGCGGTTCGCTCAAAAGGCAATACTGAATTTTGCCGGGTTTATTCGGCTGCCAGCAGCAGCTTCTTTTCGCGAGCAGCGCGCAGGCGCTCGAAATCGTCGCCGGCGTGATGCGACGAGCGGGTGAGCGGGCTGGAGGCGACCATCAGGAAGCCTTTGGTATAGGCGACCGTCTCGTAGGACTTGAACTCTTCGGGCGTGACGAAGCTCATGACCTGATGATGCTTGCGCGTCGGCTGAAGATACTGGCCGATCGTCAGGAAGTCGACATCGGCGGTGCGCAGGTCGTCCATCAGCTGCAGGACTTCGTTCCGCTCCTCGCCGAGGCCGACCATGATCCCCGACTTGGTGAACATGGTGGGATCAAGTTCCTTGACCCGCTGCAGCAGGCGAACGGAGTGGAAGTAGCGAGCACCGGGGCGAACCTTGAGGTAGTTGCCGGGCACCGTTTCCATGTTGTGGTTGAAAACGTCGGGTTTGGCAGCAACGACACGCTCGAGAGCGCCCGGCTTCTTCAGGAAGTCCGGCGTCAGGATCTCGATGGTGGTGTTCGGCGAGGCGGCGCGGATTGCCCAGATCACCTTTTCGAAATGCTCGGCGCCACCATCCGCCAGGTCGTCACGATCGACCGAGGTGATGACGACGTGGCTGAGGCCCATCTGCTTGACGGCCTTGGCGACGTTTTCCGGCTCGGCCATGTCGAGCGCATTCGGCTTGCCCGTGGCGACATTGCAGAACGCACATGCGCGCGTGCAGATCTCGCCCATGATCATGAAGGTCGCGTGCTTCTTGTCCCAACATTCGCCGATGTTCGGGCAACCGGCTTCCTCGCAGACCGTGACGAGCTTGTGCTCCTTCACGATCAAGCGTGTTTCGGCATAGCCCTTCGATGTCGGCGCCTTAACGCGGATCCAATCCGGCTTGCGCAACACTTCCGTATCGGGCCGATGCGCCTTCTCCGGGTGTCGAACGCGCTTTGCATCCGGGTTGATCGTGTCGAGAATCGTGACCATGAAACGTCTACTTTCCGCCGCTACCTGCGGCCCTTCATCGCCGCGCGAATTTGGCGAGGAATATCAGAATGCATGCACCAATGAAACCGGTGACGAAAAAGCCGAGTCGGCCGCCGGGCACACCGACATGCAGCGCCACCAACAGCGCTGCAGCTACGACAGAGCCGGCAATACCGAGGATGATGTTGAGGATGACCCCATAGCGCGCATCCATCAGCTTACCCGCGAGCCAACCCGCAAGACCGCCGATGATGATCAGACCCAGCCAACCCACGCTTTCCATCAAACCCTCGTTCCAGACCTATAGCCAGGATGCCCTAGACGATCAGTCTCGCCAGCAGCACCACGATGATTGCGCCGACGGTGGCATGGATGATCTCCACCACAAGCGCATTTTCAATCCCGAGCGATATCCCGAAATAATGAAACAGGAAACCGCCCACGAAAGCGCCGATCACGCCGCTCACCAAGCAACCGATGAGCCCACCGCCTCCGACGATCAAGCTTGCGAGAAAACCCGCAACCAGCCCGATGAGAAGAAAGACGACCCAACCTTGCGCAGCTATAGACATGTTGATTTCCTTTCCTGTTTTCCACCCCCTGGATAAAGGGCGAGGCAGGAATTTATCAAGCGTTCAGCACCCGGCCGTAGGCGTCGAGCACCGCTTCCTTCATCGATTCCGAAACTGTGGGATGCGGGAAGATCGTGTGCATCAACTCTTCTTCGGTCGTCTCCAGGTTCATCGCAACGACGAAGCCCTGGATCAGTTCGGTCACTTCGGCGCCGACCATGTGCGCGCCGAGCAGCTCGCCGGTCTTCTTGTCGAAGATGACCTTGCAGAGGCCCTGATCCTCGCCAAGCGCGATGGCCTTGCCGTTATATGCGAAGGAGAAGCGGCCGACGCGGATATCGCGGCCGAGTTCCTTGGCCTTGGCTTCGGTCAGGCCGACGGAAGCAACCTGCGGCTGGCAATAGGTGCAGCCAGGAACCTTGCCCTTATCGGTCGGATGAACATTCGGCAGGCCGGCTATCTTCTCGATGCAGACAACGCCTTCATGCTCAGCTTTGTGAGCCAGCATCGGAGGACCAGCGACATCGCCGATCGCGTAGATGCCCGCCACATTGGTCTTGCCGTAGCCGTCGATGACGATGCAGCCGCGGTCGGTCTTCACGCCGAGCGCTTCAAGCCCGAGATTTTCGATGTTGCCCTGCACGCCGACAGCGGAGATCATGCGGTCGGCGACAATCTGCTGCACCTTGCCGTCCTCCGTCTCGACATGAGCGGTAATGCTGTTGGCTGCCTTTTCGACCTTCGTGACCTTCGCCTTGGTCAGGATCTTCATGCCGCGCTTTTCGAGCTGCTTGCGGGCGATACCGGAGATTTCGGCATCCTCGACTGGCATGATGGTCGGCATGACTTCAACGACGGTGACATCGACGCCCATCGAGCGATAGAAGCTTGCGAATTCGATGCCGATGGCGCCCGAGCCCATGACGAGCAGCGACTTCGGCAGGAAGTCCGGCTTCAGCGCTTCGAAATAGGTCCAGATCAGCTTACCGTCAGGCTCGATGCCCGGAAGAGCGCGCGGACGGGCGCCTGTCGCGACGATGATGTGCTTGGCGGTGTAGGTGCCCTCGCCCTTGACGTTCTTCGGCAGCGGATGCTGCGGCTCGACGGCCGGCTTGGTCGACTTGCCGACTACGATTTCGCCCGGCTGAGCGCCTGTCGAAGCCTTGGTGATCTTGGCTTCGCCCCAGATGACGTCGACTTTGTTCTTCTTCATCAGGAAGCCGACGCCGGTGTTCAAGCGGGCGGAAACGCCGCGCGAGCGGGCGACAACTGCCTTCACATCGGCGCTTACCTTGCCTTCGAGAACAAGGCCGTAATCCTTCAGATGGTTGGAATGATCGAGAATTTCAGCCGAACGGAGCAGCGCCTTGGTGGGAATGCAGCCCCAGTTGAGGCAGATGCCGCCCAGATGCTCGCGCTCAACGATTGCGGTCTTCAGGCCAAGCTGGCCGGCGCGCACAGCGGCGACATAACCGCCCGGACCGGAGCCGATGATGATGACGTCGTAATTCTCAGCCATGTGTTTCCTGCCTTATTGGTGGCGGCGCATCGCAAGCTGGCGCCTTGAATTTATCAGAGACCGAGCATCATCCGCACGATCGGCTCGAGGCCGCGACCGAGCGCCCGGGTATTTTCCGCATCGAGATGCACGCCATCGAGCGGCGTAGTGACGGCGGCCGTATTCGCATCGAAGAAACCACAGCCCAGTTCGTCGGCCAGATCGCTATAGAGCGTCGGCAGCTTGTTCGATTCGTGGATCGCGCCAAGAAAGCTTGCCGCAAACGCCGCATTCGCCGTCTCGGTAATCGCCGGCGGGGCGACGATGAGGATGTCAGGCACCTCGTAGTCGAACCCCCAGGCGTGATTGCGAACCAGCTGCACCAACCGGCTGATGCCCTGAAGAGCAGCAAAGGCCGAACCGGCCACAACCGGCTTCATGTCATTGGTGCCCAGCATGATGATGACAAGATCCAGCGGATTATGAGTCTGCAGGATCGTCGGCAAAATCCGCGCGCCGTTGCGATCGCAATCGGCCAGATGATCGTCGAAAGCGGTGGTGCGGCCGTTCAATCCCTCCGGGATGACGCGGACCTGATCGCCGAGCGCCTTTTGCAGCACGCTCGGCCACCGATCTTCATAGGCATGACGGCCGATCGTCTCGGCGCTGTAGCCCCATGTCAGCGAGTCGCCGTAACACAGAACAGTTTTGGTCATTCATGCCTCCGTGTCAGAACAAGGCTCAGACGAGCATCCCCATCGGATTTTCGATGTAGCCCTTGAAGGCTGCCAGAAGCTCGGCACCGAGCGCACCGTCGACGGCGCGATGGTCGGTCGACAGCGTGACGGTCATCACGTTGGCAATCACCATTTCGCCCTTCTTGACGATGACGCGCTGCTCGCCCGCGCCGACGGCCAGAATGGTCGCATGCGGCGGGTTAACGACGGCGGCGAAGTTCTTGACGCCCATCATGCCCATGTTCGACACAGCGGTCGTCCCGCCCTGATACTCCTCGGGCTTCAGCTTGCGCTCCTTGGCGCGCTTGCCGTAGTCCTTCATCTCGTTGGAGATGGTGGAGAGCGTCTTCTGTTCGGCGCTGCGGATGATCGGCGTGATCAGTCCGCCCGGAATGGAGACGGCAACGCCGACATCGGCGTGCTTGTGCTTGACCATGTTGCTGTCGGTCCAGGACACGTTGGCATCCGGCACATCGCGCAGTGCGAGAGCCAGGGCCTTGATGACCATGTCGTTGACCGAGAGCTTGTAGGCCGGAACGCCGTCCTTCGACTTCGGAGCGGAATCGTTGAGCTGAGTGCGGAGAGCCAGCAGCGCGTCGAGTTCGCAATCGACCGAGACGTAGAAGTGCGGGATCGTCTGCTTGGATTCCTGCAGGCGCTTGGCAATCGTCTTACGCATGCCGTCATGCGGCACGAGCTCGTAGGAACCCTGCTCGAACAGCTTGAGGACGGCATCGTCGGACATGCCCTTCGGTGCTGCCGGAGCGGTGGCAGCAGCGGCCGGCTGTGCAGACGGTGCTGCTGCGGGAGCAGCTTTGCCTGTACCGCCTGCTATGGCAGATTCGATATCTTTCTTGACGACGCGGCCGTGCGGGCCGGAGCCGGCAACTGCAGCGACATCGACGCCGGCTTCCTTGGCAAGACGACGTGCGAGCGGCGAAGCCGAAGGTACGATGACCGTAGCTGCGGCCGGAGCCGGAGCGGATGCAACGGGAGCCGCAACGCTTGCCGGAGCAGGCGCTGCAGCCGGAGCGGCTGCAGGAGCAGCTTCCGCCTTCGGTGCTTCCTTGGGAGCCGGGGCAGCGCCGCCGCCAGCACCGGAAGCAGCAGCCGCAACATCCTCGCCATCGGCGGCGAGCACGGCGATCAAGGCATTGACCTTGACGCCTTCGGTGCGGCCGGAACGACGATCTTGGCAACGGTGCCTTCATCGACAGCTTCGACTTCCATCGTTGCCTTGTCGGTCTCAATCTCGGCGATGACATCGCCGGACTTGATCTTGTCGCCTTCCTTGACCAGCCACTTGGCGAGGTTGCCCTCTTCCATGGTCGGCGAGAGGGCAGGCATGGTGATGTTGATAGGCATCGATGGGCCCTCCCCTTATTTGTAGCAAACGGCCTTCACCGCATCGACCACTTCGGCGACGCTTGGAAGCGCCAGCTTTTCGAGGTTGGCGGCGTAAGGCATGGGTACGTCCTTGCCAGCAATCGTCAGGATCGGCGCATCGAGATAGTCGAAAGCCTGCTGCATGACGCGGGTAGCAATTTCGGTGCCGACGGACGACTGCGGATAACCCTCTTCGACGGTCACCAGGCGGCCGGTCTTCTTGACCGATTCGATGATTGCCGGGAGATCCATAGGACGGATGGTGCGCAGGTCGATGAGTTCGACATCGATGCCCTGGGCTTCCAGTTCGGCGACTGCCTTGGTGGCATAGGTCATGCCGATGCCGAAGGAGACGACCGTTGCGTCCTTGCCCGGACGATGGATGCGGGCCTTGCCGATCGGCACAGTGAAATCATCCAGCTTCGGCACGTCGAAGTGCTGGCCGTAGAGGATTTCGTTTTCGAGGAAGATGACCGGGTTCGGATCGCGGATAGCCGACTTCAGCAGACCCTTGGCGTCGGCTGCCGTGTAGGGCATGACGACCTTGAGGCCGGGGATCTGGCTGTACCAGGCGGCGTAATCCTGGCTGTGCTGAGCGCCGACGCGGGCAGCAGCGCCATTCGGACCGCGGAAGACGATCGGAGCACCCATCTGGCCGCCAGACATATAGAGCGTCTTGGCAGCGGAGTTGATGATCTGGTCGATCGCCTGCATGGCGAAGTTGAAGGTCATGAACTCGACGATCGGACGGAGGCCAGCCATGGCGGCACCGACGCCGATACCGGCAAAACCATGCTCGGTGATCGGGGTGTCGACGACGCGGCGTGCACCAAACTCCTGCAGCAGACCCTGAGTGACCTTGTAAGCACCCTGGTATTCGGCGACTTCTTCGCCCATGACGAAAACGTCGGGATTGGCGCGCATTTCTTCGGCCATCGCATCGCGCAACGCTTCGCGCACGGTCGTCGAGACCATCTCGGTGCCGGCCGGAATTTCCGGATCGACAGGAGCCGCGGCCTTCGGCTGGGCCGGAACGGGTGCCGGCGCGGCAGCGGGAGCAGCGGCGGCAGGTGCTTCGGCCTTGGCCGGTTCGGCAGCGGGTGCAGCCTTGGCGGACGAAATGTCGGCAGCAGATTCGCCGTCCTGCAGCAGGATGGCGATCTTGGCGTTGACCTTCACGCCTTCGGTGCCGGCTTCAACCAGCAGCTTGCCGATGACGCCTTCGTCGACGGCTTCCACTTCCATGGTGGCCTTGTCGGTTTCGATTTCGGCAATGACGTCACCGGAAGTGACTTTGTCGCCTTCCTTCTTGAGCCATTTCGAAAGAGTGCCTTCTTCCATCGTCGGAGAAAGGGCGGGCATAAGAATATCGATGGGCATTGATCGTCCCTCCCCGATTTACAGCAGAATGTCGGTGTAGAGCTCGGATGCGTCCGGCTCCGGATTGCTCTGGGCAAAATCGGCGCTATCGGCGACGATTTCGCGGACATCCTTGTCGATATCCTTCAGATCATCCTCGGTCGCCCAGCCCTTTTCGAGAAGGCGAACGCGAACCTGCTCGATCGGATCATGCTCGGAGCGCATCTTCTGCACTTCGTCCTTGGAGCGATACTTCGCCGGGTCCGACATGGAGTGACCGCGGTAACGGTAGGTCAGCATTTCCAGGATGATCGGGCCCTTGCCGGAGCGGCAGTAAGCTATGGCCTCATCGGCCGCTGCCTTGACGGCGCGAACGTCCATGCCGTCGACCTGGATGCCGGGGATGCCGAACGAGGCGCCGCGCTTGGAGAAATCAGCCTGCGCGGTGGCGCGGGCAGTCGAAGTGCCCATGGCGTAACGGTTGTTCTCGATCACGAAGATAACGGGCAGCTTCCAGAGCTGCGCCATGTTGAAGCTTTCGTAGACCTGGCCCTGGTTGGCAGCACCATCGCCGAAATAGGCGACGCTGACATTGTCATTGCCGCGATAGCGGTTGGCAAAGGCAAGGCCGGTGCCGAGCGAGACCTGGGCGCCAACGATGCCGTGGCCGCCGTAGAAATTCTTTTCCTTGGAGAACATGTGCATGGAGCCGCCCTTCCCTCGGGAATAGCCGCCCTGACGTCCGGTAAGCTCGGCCATGACGCCGCGTGCTTCCATGCCGGTTGCCAGCATGTGCCCGTGATCGCGATAACCGGTGATGACCTGGTCGCCATCCTTCAAAACCATCTGCATGCCGACGACGACAGCTTCCTGGCCAATGTAGAGGTGACAGAAGCCGCCGATGAAGCCCATGCCGTAAAGCTGGCCGGCCTTCTCTTCAAAGCGGCGGATCAAAAGCATCTCACGATAAGCCTTGAGCTCCGCATCGCGGTCGAATTCCGCGATCGGACCGCCATTGGTTTCCTTGGCAGGCCTGGATGCTGTTTTACGGCTGGAAACGGTCGCGTTCTTTCGCGGCGCCATTCAACCCTCCCTGTGTGAGTAGCCTCGTTTTGTGGTGAGGCGTAACATAGGCAAGATTGTTCGCCACAGCAATGCTATAATTGCATGGCTCATATTCTTTGCAAGTAACTGATATTATTTGCAAAAACGCAATTAACCGAAATTCGGTTAATTGTGGCTATTTATTGAAGATGACGATCTCGTTCGCCTTGGAATAGGTCAGCTGATAGCGCGCATATTGGTCCAGCATATCCTTGTCCAGGGAGCCATCGCTCAGCAGAGCGACTTCCTTTTCAAGGTGCTCACGCTTGGCGACGAGATCAGCGAGTTCCTTGCTGCGATCGATACGGCGCTGCTCGAAAACCTCCGTGGCCTTCAGGCCGTAGTCACCATGGACACAATGATAGCCGAAATAGCTGACGAAGGCCACAGTAACAGCGGGAAGAACGAAACGGCCGAACTTTCTCTTCTTATGATACTTTGTCCACATACTCGCTCGAAACGCTCTATCGCTGGAGATCTCTAGCCTCAGACCCATGCGACGATAGCACTGTGGCTGCGGATAAGATCACGTCAAATCAAACACCTAGAGCGACTCTAGCCGCGAGAGATTAACCGTCCGTTGACTCTAACTGCCCCCGCAACAAAAAACCGCGCCCGAAGGCGCGGTTCGATCTCCTGGATGACGAAGGCGTAGATCCCCGGGGATCACGCTGCCCCAGTATCAGGCGCGAAGAATGGAGCGGCCGGCATATTTTGCCTGTGGGCCGAGACCTTCTTCGATGCGGATCAGCTGGTTGTACTTGGCAAGACGGTCGGAGCGCGACAGCGAGCCGGTCTTGATCTGACCGCAGTTGGTGGCAACCGCGAGATCGGCAATCGTGGAGTCTTCGGTTTCGCCAGAGCGGTGCGACATGACGGCTGTGTAGTTGGCCTTGTGCGCAGTTTCGACGGCGTCGAGGGTTTCGGTCAACGAACCGATCTGGTTGACCTTGACGAGGATCGAGTTGGCGACGCCCATGCGGATGCCATCGCGCAGGCGAGCGGAGTTGGTGACGAACAGGTCGTCGCCGACGAGCTGCGTCTTCTTGCCGATCAGGTCGGTGAGCGTCTTCCAGCCTTCCCAGTCGTCTTCAGCCATGCCGTCTTCGATCGAGACGATCGGGTACTTGGCGGCGAGTTCTGCGAGGTATTCAGCCATCGCGCCGGATTCCAGCGTGCGGCCTTCGCCTTCCAGCACGTACTTGCCGTCCTTGAAGAACTCGGTCGAGGCGCAATCGAGGCCAAGCGCAATTTCTTCGCCAGGCTTGTAGCCAGCCTTTTCGATCGACTTCATGATGAAATCGAGGGCAGCAGGAGCGCTCGACAGGCCCGGTGCAAAGCCGCCTTCGTCACCGACATTGGTGTTGTGGCCCTGGGAGGCCAGTTCCTTCTTGAGGACGTGGAAAACTTCCGAGCCCATGCGCACGGCATCGCGGAACGTTTCGGCGCCGATTGGCAGGATCATGAATTCCTGGAAATCGATCGGGTTGTCGGCATGAGCGCCGCCGTTGATGATGTTCATCATCGGAACCGGCAGCAAGCGGGCATGAGCGCCGCCGACATAACGGTAGAGCGGCAGGTTGGCGCTCTGGGCTGCGGCCTTGGCGACGGCGAGCGATACGCCGAGGATGGCGTTGGCGCCAATGCGGGACTTGTTCGGCGTACCGTCAAGCTCGATCATGATGTCGTCGAGCTGGATCTGGTTTTCAGCGTCCATGCCGCCGATCGCGTCGAAGATTTCCGAATTGACGGCCTCGACAGCCTTCTCAACACCCTTGCCATGGTAGCGCGTGCCGCCATCGCGAAGCTCGACGGCTTCGTGCGCACCGGTAGACGCACCCGACGGAACCGCCGCGCGGCCCATGCTGCCGTCTTCGAGGTAGACATCGACTTCGACGGTGGGATTGCCACGGCTGTCGAGAATCTCGCGGGCGATAATGTCGGTGATTGCGGTCATGATAGCTTCCTGCTCGCTGGTTTATAAATCGATTGAAATGGTCTTAATCGAAGACGCGGAAATTACAATGCCGCTCCGCCTCCCGATTTGACACTCCTTCAGGCCCCGTAACGCAAAATCATGTCAGCCTGTTGAATGCCTGTGATTTCTCAGGCCTTGGTGATGGCGTCGAAGGCCAGAAGCTTCTCCAGAAGCCGCGGCATATCCTTCAGATAGACCATATTCGGGCCGTCCGAGGGCGCATTGTCCGGATCTTCGTGCGTCTCGACGAAGACGCCGGCAACGCCAACGGCAACTGCGGCGCGCGCCAGCGTCTCTACGAATCGGCGATCGCCGCCAGTCGAGCCGCCCTGCCCACCCGGCTGCTGCACGGAGTGGGTCGCATCGAAAATGACGGGCGCACCCATCGCCGCCATGATGGGCAGCGAGCGCATGTCCGAGACCAGCGTGTTGTAACCGAAGGAGGCGCCACGCTCGCAGAGGAGGATATTCGGGTTGCCGCTTTCATTCAGCTTGGCAAGGACGTTCTTCATGTCCCAGGGCGCCAAGAACTGGCCCTTCTTGACGTTGACGACGCGGCCGGTCTTGGCGGCGGCGACCAGCAGGTCGGTCTGGCGCGAAAGGAAGGCCGGGATCTGCAGGATATCAACCGTCTTGGCGACAACGGCGCATTGTTCCTCGGTGTGAATATCGGTCAGCACCGGAAAGCCATATTCCTTCTTGAGATCGGCAAAAATTTCCAATCCCTTCTCGATGCCGATACCGCGCTTGCCGGAGAGCGAGGTGCGGTTCGCCTTGTCATAGGAGGATTTATAGACAAGGCCGATGCCGAGCTTGTCGCAGAGTTCCTTCAGCACGCCGGCCACCATGAAGGCATGCTCGCGGCTCTCCATCTGGCAGGGGCCGGCGATCAGCGACAGCTTGGCAGTGTTGGAAAACAGAACCTTGGACGCTCCCTCGCCGACGATCACTTCCGAATTCGTGCTCATGCTATCTCCTCAAAGGCGAAAAGAGCGCCCGCTGCGGGCGCCAGCCTTGCCAATATACGGTTGTTCTTACGCGTGTAGGTGACGCCGTTAGCAGCGAAATGCGACGATGTCACGGAAAGATCGCGTGTTTTGAAAAGGATTGCGCGGGCTCGAAGCCCCGGATCGTCCTTGCCGACCCGCAAATCGTAAAACGCCTCCATGCCTTCCGGCGTCAGGAGATCGATGTCGGCATTGGCAGCCCGGATTGTCAGTCCGAAGGAATGCTCGGATATCCTGGGGTCACCTATGATCTCCTCGAAAAACGAGCGGTACGCGGCGGGTTTGGTCGTCGATATCGCCACCCGCGCAATGCCGGTGACAGCATTTTCATGGCGCTCCAGCACGCTGCGATCGGCGGGCAACGGATTGATGCGCTGGCAGCAGAAGGCCAGGAAATCGGGCGCACGCAGATCGGCGGCAAAGGCAAGACGAAAGCCCGCCTGGGTTTCCGTGCCATCCGGCATCCTCATCGGCCGCGAAAAATCCAGCATCCGTCCGGCGGAGATCATGCCGGCCTTGAAACGTTCGTCATCAGCGACAGCGTCATCCGTGCCGAAAACCACGCCGGAGAACCCGTCTTCACCTATCCGAAACCGATAGGCCTGATCACGAGCGACGAAGACATTGCCGTCCTCGATGCTCTTTTCACACTGCTCCAGAGATGTGACCCCGAGGGGCTCCAGATAGGTCTTGTCGGCAAAGAAGACGCATGCGTTCTCGGTGCCAAAGGGATGGCGCGCATCCGGAGCCACCGTAAAGCCAAGCCTGCCAAGGCGTTCACGCGCCGATGCGATATTGACCGTCGGCAGCACAAGATGATCCAGCGGATGCGGCAACGAAGTCATGGCGTCTCCGATTTTCTGCTGCGGCAGGTTTGCGCCGATCCACGGTCCAATTCAAGGCCGAAGCAGCATAGCGATGATACTGGACAATGACTGATTCTCGACAGCAGCCGAACCTTCTCGGTACAAGCTAGATTTCAGCCATGCTTCAGATAGGTGACTTAAACTTAAAACCACTCCGTCTGCGCATCCAGCGGCGTTTTCCCATATTTATCGTTATGTTAGCACCGATATAACCACTCGCCGTCGCGCCACGATCCATTCGATAATTTTAAATATCTAACTGACAGGGCAAGGCTTTACCGAAATTTAAGTACTTGCGGAACACATATGGAACATATAGTGTCCGTTCTGGATTTGTTTCACGACGTTTCTCTTGATTCTGGGGTTCCAAGACGATGTTGACGCGCAAGCAGCAGGAACTGCTTCTCTTCATTCACGAACGGATGAAGGAGTCCGGCGTTCCACCATCTTTCGATGAAATGAAGGACGCATTGGATCTTGCATCCAAGTCCGGCATTCACCGTTTGATCACGGCTTTGGAAGAGCGAGGCTTCATCCGTCGCCTGCCGAATCGGGCGAGAGCGCTCGAAGTCATCAAGCTGCCGGATGCCTACAATCCCAGCCTGCAGCCGCGCCGCGGCTTTTCACCGAGCGTCATCGAAGGCAGTCTTGGCAAGCCACAGCCGGTCGCGCCGCCTGCTCCCCCAAAGGTGGCCAATGACGACCAGAACAGTTCGGTGTCGGTGCCCGTCATGGGCCGCATCGCAGCCGGCGTTCCGATTTCGGCCATTCAGAACAATACCCATGAAATAACCGTTCCCGCCGATATGCTCGGCTCGGGCGAACATTATGCCTTGGAAGTGCGGGGCGATTCGATGATCGATGCCGGCATTTTTGACGGCGATACCGTCATCATCCGCAATTCAACGACTGCCAATCCCGGTGACATTGTTGTCGCCCTTGTGGATGACGAAGAAGCAACGTTGAAGCGGTTTCGCCGCAAGGGCGCTTCCATCGCTCTAGAAGCCGCCAATCCGGCATATGAAACACGCATATTCGGGCCGGATCGCGTCAAGGTCCAGGGCAAGCTTGTCGGCCTCATTCGCCGCTATCATTGACTGGTGACGCAGAACGGATTGGCACACCATAGGTTCCGGTGCGCCAATCATAGGTTCGGTGCCGCATCCATGGGCGCTGCGGATTGTCGAACGCTGTGGAGATGATAGGCGTGTCCGAGTCGAAATTCATTTCGACCGAGCCGGTTCGCCTCAATGTAGCGCCGGTGAAAAGCATTGCTCCGGAGCGGCAGCGATCGAGGCGCAGTTTTATCGGCGTGATGACGATATTTGCGGTATCGCAAGCAGGCGGTAGATAGGCTGCGTCCTCGATGGTGACAAGCATCGCGCCGTTTTCAAGCATTGCGACACACCATGCACCCTTCTGGCATGCAAAGCTTCCCTGCATCGTCTGATCGAGCGCTTCCTCCATTGCCTTGCGCACTGCGTTTTGTTCCTCCGTGCTTAACCGCCGGCGGCGATCTGCTTTGCTGACATGAGGGAGCCGGCTGTCGGTCGGAAGAACGGTTGGCGGTTGGTGTTCTGCTGCCACCAGCGCCTTCTGCCATTGCTCGAAGATAAAAGCCTGCGGTCTTTCGCGGTTCGTTGCCAAGATGTCGTCCTGTCGCAACGCGACCAGAGCGCCATCTTCGGAAATCATCAGATCCGGCTTCGGCACGCCGGAATTGAATGTTGCTGCACCGATCGCTGAGAGCAACAACAGCAGCCCGACATGGCGCAGGCGGGTCCGCAGCATGGTCATGATAAGGAAGCCGGCTATGAAAGTTGGCATGAGCCAGCCCGCTTGACGGCCAAAGGTGATATCGCCTCCCCAGCCCGCCACGGTCTTCGCGATCAGGATGACCAGTTCCAGTCCCTCACCGGTGACTTTCCAGAATGGCGCATCAAGGCCAAGCGGCATCAGCAACATGGCCATCATGCCGAACGGCATGACAATGAACGAGACGATCGGCATGGCGGCGAGATTTGCAGCAAGCCCGTATGTCGCCAGTCGGTGAAAATGCTCGATCGAGAAAATCGCCGTCGAAGCACCGCCGACGAAGGATGTTGACAACACGCCGCCGAAAAAACGAGAGACGAAGAGCAGCGGGCTGAGGAACCTGGAGCGCGAAAATATGCTTTCGCGATGCTGCCGCCGCTTCCAGAGCGTGTAGCCCGACACCAGCGCCAGCGTCGCGGCATAGGACATCTGGAAGCTCGGCCCCAGCACTTGCGATGGAGACAGAATGAGGATCACGATTGCCGAAAGCGCTACATTTCGCAGGCTGATCGATGGCCGGTCGAAGAGCACGGCAACCAGCATGATCGCCATCATGATGAAGGCGCGCTCTGCAGACACGCCGAAACCGGAAATGAGGTAATAGGCTGTCACGGTGAGCAGCGCACCGAACGCAGCCACTTTCTTGGTTGGCCAAGCCTGCGCGACACCTGGAAACAGGCTGAAGAGATAACGCAGGCCGATATAGAAGATGCCCGCCGATAGCGCCATGTTCAAGCCTGAAATGGCGATGATATGCGTCAGGCCTGCGGTTCGCAGCGCCTCGGTCGTTTCATCTGAAATCGCTCGTCTCTCATCGGTGACAAGTGCGGCTGCAAACGCACCGGTGTCGCCTGGCAAGGTTCTCCTGATCCTGTCACCTATGCTGTTACGCAGGCCGGCGAGCCAGATATCCGCCTGATCGAGCAACGACTCTTTTGTGACATCACCATCTGGAGACAATAATTCCGGGGTGCCGTAGGCGAAGCCGTTCGCGCCAATTCCATTGAAATAGGAGCTGAATGCGAAATCGTTGAGGCGCGGCAAGGCCGGGCCTGCCGGCGGCGTTAGCCGCGCCCTGCCCTGAATCCGATCACCCAGGTTGAATGGCTCTGCCTGTTTTCGGACGAAGATAGTGACGCGTTCCGGCGCTCTTCGAATGGCCGGCTTTTCCGTTCCATCGACTTTGACGACATATCTCCAACGGCCGTTGTCATAGGATTCACGCCTTTCGACCCGACCAGTAACGGTTGTCGTCACTGCCGAATCGAGCATCACTGTCGATGCCCGCCAGCTTTCCCATTGCGCCAGAGCCACGCCCAGACTCGCCAGCATGCCGGCAAAGAGGACATGTCGGAACAGACGGCCCGCATCACGCTTAAACAGAAAGGCGCCCGTCAAAAGCAGCAGTGCCACCAGGACCGCTTGCGAAGGCGGATCGCTATCGACCTTGAACCAAAATATCGAGCCCAGCCCCATATAGATTGGTGCGAACAGGATGGCGCGACCATGCGCCGCTTCCTCTTCGATCAGCCTTCCTATGGCAGCTCGGCCATGACCGAGGGCCAGGTAGAGCTGTGCGAACAGGCGCGCCTGATCTTGCGTTCGTTGACGTCGTCCAGTCTTCGCACGAGGGGCGAATGAGGCAATAGCGTGGCGATGCTGCGAAGGCAGAACAAGGTCCCGGCCATCTTCCTGCTGTTCCGGTGCCTCTAAATTAGGCATTGAGCGCCTGCCCCACGCAAAACTACAGCTTTCGCGCGATTTTTGCCGTCACCATCAGGTGATTTCAACCGAAATCGACAAATCTGTCACCGATTTGCGCTATTTACCGGAACGGCGCGATCAAACAGGCTACCGCAGTGCCCAAAAGTTGATACTGCAATGCACAATTCGGCATTAGGATAACTTGGCATTAGGCTCTGGATCATATAGCTAGTCGTTAGTCGCTTAACCTTTTGGCGCTTTTTATGGCGTCAATCCCGCCAAATCTTGGAGGATCAGCATGACGGAACAAAGCGCGAAACTAACTTGGGGTGAGAAGACGGTGGATCTGCCGGTCAAAACCGGAACCATCGGCCCGAGTGTCATTGATATTGGTGCCCTTTATAAGAACACCTCCACTTTCACCTACGATCCCGGCTTCACCTCGACGGCGTCTTGCGAGTCGAGCATCACCTATATTGATGGCGACGAAGGCGTTCTGCTGCACCGCGGCTATCCGATCGATCAGCTGGCCGAACACGGCGATTTTCTCGAAGTTTGCTATCTGCTTCTTTACGGCGAATTGCCGACGGCAGCACAGAAGAAGGACTTCGACCATCGCGTCGTGCACCACACCATGGTGCATGAGCAGATGTCGCGCTTCTTCACCGGCTTCCGCCGCGATGCGCATCCGATGGCCGTCATGTGCGGCTGCGTTGGCGCGCTGTCGGCCTTCTATCACGACTCGACCGACATCACCGATCCGCATCAGCGCATGGTCGCGAGTCTTCGCATGATCGCGAAGATGCCGACGCTTGCCGCAATGGCCTACAAGTATCATATCGGCCAGCCCTTCGTTTATCCGAAGAACGATCTCGACTACGCATCGAACTTTCTGCGCATGTGTTTCGCGGTTCCCTGCGAAGAATATGTGGTCAATCCGGTGCTCGCACGCGCCATGGACCGCATCTTCATCCTGCATGCGGACCATGAGCAGAATGCGTCGACCTCGACGGTCCGTCTCGCCGGCTCTTCAGGTGCCAATCCGTTTGCCTGTATCGCTGCCGGCATTGCCTGCCTCTGGGGCCCAGCTCATGGCGGCGCCAACGAAGCAGCGCTCAACATGCTCAGCGAAATCGGCTCCGTTGATCGTATTCCGGAATACATTGCCCGCGCCAAGGACAAGAACGATCCGTTCCGCCTGATGGGCTTCGGCCATCGCGTCTACAAGAACTACGACCCGCGCGCCAAGATCATGCAGAAGACGGCGCACGAAGTTCTCGGCGAACTCGGCATCAAGGACGATCCGCTGCTGGATATCGCGATCGAGCTGGAGCGCATCGCGCTTACCGATGAATATTTCATCGAGAAGAAGCTCTATCCGAACGTCGACTTCTATTCCGGCATTACGCTGAAGGCTCTGGGCTTCCCCACGACCATGTTCACCGTGCTGTTCGCTCTCGCCCGTACCGTCGGCTGGATCGCTCAGTGGAACGAGATGATCGAGGATCCGCATCAGCGTATCGGCCGTCCGCGCCAGCTCTACACCGGCGCACCGCTGCGCGAATATGTTCCGGTCTCCAAGCGCTAAGCTTCGGCATTGAAAACAAAAAACCGGTCAGAAATGACCGGTTTTTTTATGGGACAAAACGTCCAGAATGATCGCCGCAGCCTTGTCGCCCGGCGGCTCCTCTGTCTGCATCCGTTGCCAGACCAGATCGTAGCCCGCGAGCATCGCCGCGCGCTCGCGCGTATCATTCGACAGGCGCTCCATGTACCGCGCCAAAAGGCCGGGACGCAGGACGTCGTTGATAAGTTCCGGCACGACTGCGTAGTCGGCAATCAGGTTCGGCAGGGCGGCCGACCACACCTTGATGCGCGACATCACGAATCTCGCCAGCCACTCCGTCTTGTAGGTCGAAACCACCGGAACGCTGGCCAGGCCCAGTTCCAGAATCACCGTGCCCGATGCGGCCATGGCGGCATCCGCCTGCGCGAAGGCCTGCCATTTTGCACGCTGACCGACAAGGATTTCCGGTTTGACGGTCCAGCTTTCCAGGAGCGAGCGCACGAGAGCTTCCTGCTTCGGGACTGTCGGAAGTAGGAAGCGAACCGCATTATTTCGCCGACTAAGTTCTTCGGTAGCCCGCTCAAAGACTGGAAGGAGCTGGCGGATTTCGGAACCGCGCGACCCCGGGAGAAGGAGAACAGTCATCGGGGCGTCGGCGGCGACGGCACTGCGCAAAGCACGCTGTTGGCGCGTCTCCAGCAGGTTGGCATCCACGGTCAGGCGATGGCCAACATAGGTGGTCGCCGGACCGCCGAGGCGCTGCATCGCTTCCGGCTCGAATGGCAGAACCGCCAGCACATGATCGACATAGGCAAGCATCTTTTGCGCCCGATACTCCTTCCACGCCCAGACGCTGGGGCAGACGTAGTTGACAATCGGAACGGTGGGCAATGCCTTGCGCACCCTCTTGGCGACGCGATGCGTGAAATCCGGGCTGTCGATGATAAGAAGCACGTCGGGCTTGGCGGCGATAATGGCATCGGCCGTCTGGCGAATGCGAGCGAGCAACTTCGGCAGTTGCTTGATCACCTGGATGAAACCCATGATCGAGAGCTCGGAATAATCGAACAGCGAATGCAGCCCCTGAGCTTCCAGCGCCTCGCCGCCGACGCCAACCAATTCCACGGGGCCTTCACAGCGCCGCTTCAACGCCGCAACGAGATCGCCGCCCAACAGATCGCCAGAGACTTCGCCGGCGACGACGGCGAGCTTCAGTGGTGTCACACCGCTCACATGAAGCCCTCCGCGCTTAATCCGCGGTCGATACCGCAAACGAAAATGCCTGCCTCGTCCGCCGCTGCAATCACCGCTTCACGCTCGAGAACCAGCGCCCTGCCCGCCTCCACTGCGACGCCGGCAAGCCCTGCCTTTTTGGCATTCAGCACGGTGGAAACGCCGATGGACGGCAGATCGGCACGCACATCCTGCTGCGGTTTGCAGAGCTTGACCAGCACGCCGCGACGGCGCTGCGATATACGCCCTTCAGCGCGCAAGCCGCCACACGCTCGATCATTCTGTCCGTGCCCTCGGCACCTTCCAGCGCAACGACACGGCCGCCGACACTGACCGCGCCCTGGCCGACATCCAGCAACCCCAGCGCATCGGCAGCCTTGGCGCCCTGGACGATATCGCGCAGATCCTCCGCGGATGGTGTGTGACGGCCGAGCGGCCCGGTAGTTGCCAACAGATCGGGCGCGATTTCGTGCGCGCCGACGACGCGGACGCCACCGGCCTCGATCAAACGGATGACCATTTGCAGCACGGCATTGTCGCCACCAGAAAGAAGTGTGCGAATGGTTAGGGGCAATTCCTTGATCACCCGCCAAGTCGGGTGGATCTCGCGCCAGGGCGGACGGCGGGCAACGCCGCCGGACATCACGACCCGGTCAACGCCATAGCGGCGAAAAGTTGCTTCCAGGCCGGCAAAATTGCCAACGCCGAGATTGGCGTGATCGAAAGCGGACCAATCTCGTCCGCTTCATCGTCAAGGCGATAACAACGGGATTTTCACCGGCCTGCCGGGCGGCGTCGGCGACATAGGCGGGCAAGAAGCCACTGCCTGCGATGATCGCCAACCTGCCCTCGCCCTTGAGGCCGGCCGAAACCACGTCAGCTCTTGCCGCGATTAGGCGACGACAGTGCGCGATCGCTATCGGCTGCGATGAAATCGAGGATTTCAATCACTTCCTTGCAATCGGCATATTCCTCGCGGATCGCAGTGGCGTTGTCACGGATCGAACCGCCGCCTTCGAAGATGCTCTTATAGGCGCGTCGAACCCTGTGAATGACCGCACGGTCGATACCCGCACGAGACATGCCGACAATATTGAGGCCGGAAAGCACACCAGGATTGCCGTTCAGCATGCCGTAGGGAATGACATCATAACTCGCAGCCGAAAGGCCGCCGATGAAGGCCTGCCGGCCGATGCGCGTGAACTGATGGACAGCGCAACCGCCACCGAGAATGGCCCGATCTTCCACGGTCACATGCCCTGCCAGCATGACGTTATTTGACATGATAACGTTGTTACCGATGCGGCAATCATGCGCCACATGCGAATTGGCGAGGAACAAATTATTGTTGCCGACGATCGTCTTGCCGCCGTAATCGGCTGTACCGGTGTTGATCGTCACGCCTTCGCGGATGGTGCAGTTCTCGCCAACATCCAGCGTCGTTTCTTCGCCGCCGTGATGAACGCTCTGCGGATCGCCACCGACGATGGCCATCGGAAATATCTTCGTTGCCTTGCCGATCGTCGTACGTCCGGTGACCACAGCATGCGTCAGCAGTTGGACGTTGTCATGAAGCACGACCTTGGGGCCGACATGGCAGAAAGGGCCGACCACGACGTTCTCGCCGACGATGGCACCATCCTCAACGACCGCGAACTTATGAATGCTCGCGCTTTTTGCGATGCTGCTCATGCCTGGTCTTGATCCTTCCTCACAATCATCGCGCCGATATCGGCCTCGGCAACCAGCGAGCCATCGACCTTGGCGTCGCAATGGAATTTCCAGATCGTGCCACGCTGCTTTTGCTTGACGACATGAAACTCGACGCGATCACCCGGAACGACCGGTCTGCGGAAACGGGCATTGTCGATCGTCATGAAGTAGACGAGATTGCCGCCGATACCGTCCTTGCGGGCGCAGATTGCGCCTGCAGTCTGCGCCATGCCTTCGATGAGCAGCACGCCCGGCATAATCGGGGAGCCCGGAAAATGCCCGGTGAATTGCGGCTCGTTCGCCGTCACGTTCTTGATGCCGATCGCGGAATTATCGCTGTCGATCTCGATGATCTTGTCGACCATCAAGAAAGGATAGCGATGCGGCAAAAGCTTCATAATTTCCAGAACGTCGGCCGACGACAACGACGCCTTGGCTTCCTCAGTCATGCTCCGCACTCCCGTCCTTCTTTTCTCTGGCTCCTGACCGCTTTGCGATCTCCGCCGATTCCCTTAGAAAATCCCACAGGGGTCGCGCTGGAAGACCAGCATAACGCTCGCCCGCCGGAATGCTGTTCATCACGCCGCTTTTGGCGCCGATCTGTACACCGTCGCCGATGTGAATATGGCCGTTCAACCCCGCCTGACCACCGATCTGCACACCGTCACCAATCACCGTGCTGCCGGCGATGCCGACCTGGCTGACGATCGCGCAGT
The DNA here is from genome assembly GCF_001999485.2 of Rhizobium sp. P44RR-XXIV. Lineage (NCBI taxonomy): Bacteria > Pseudomonadati > Pseudomonadota > Alphaproteobacteria > Hyphomicrobiales > Rhizobiaceae > Rhizobium > Rhizobium sp. P44RR-XXIV. The sequence goes on from NZ_MPVZ02000028.1 coordinate 975,242, forward strand.
GGCGGCCGATGCGAACGTTATGTCCGATCTGAACTTGATTGTCGATCTTGGTGCCTTCGCCGATCACGGTGTCGTCCATCGTGCCGCGGTCGATCGTGGTATTGGCGCCGATCTCGACATTGTCCTGAATGATCACGCGGCCGATCTGCACGATTTTCACCATGCCACGCGGCCCAGGTGCATAACCGAAGCCGTCCTGGCCGATGCGCGTGCCGTTGTGGATAATGACACCGTTACCGATATAGGCGCAGAGCACGCTCGCTCCGCCGCCGATATTGCAATTTCGCCCGATCTTGACGCCAGGTCCGATCAGCGCGTTGGCACCTATGCGGGTTCCCTCGCCGATCTCGGCACCTGGCCCGATGACAGCTCCCGGCTCCACGCCAATATTGGCTTCCAGCTTGGCCGTCGCATCGATAAAGGCACCGGGTGAAATAGTCCCCGGGCTCGACGTGAACGCAACCGGCTGCAGCGCTTCCGGATGCAGCAATCCACCCACAAGTGCGAAATCCGTATGCGGCTTCTTGGACAGAAGTATCGGAATATGCGCAGGCACAAAGGATCGCAGTGCCGGCAGGCAAATAATCGCCGAAGCCTTGCAGGTCTCCAGCTCGCTACGATTTTTCCGGGAAAGAATATAGCAAATATCGCCTTCGCCCGCCCGGTAGACGGGAGCAATAGACCTGATGACGACCTCCGAAGAGGCCGCATCAGCCAGTTCCGCCCCAAGATGGAGAGCCAGCTTAGCTAAGCTGACTCCACCGTGGAGCGGGAAAAAACCTGTATGTTCCATAAGCACCAGCTCCAGAACGGTGTTCAAGCCCGCAGTTCTGGACTGCCGATATCAGAACTGGTTGGCGATGCCAAACCGGAAATTCTCAACCTGGTCGTAATCCTGCTTGAGAACCGGAACAGCATAGTCAACGCGGATGACACCGAACGGCGACGACCAGATCAGGCCTGCACCGAGCGAAGCTCGGATCGAACTATCGTTGTAAACCGAATCGCCGAAGGAATTGGCCTTGTTACCGTAGAGCGTACCCGCGTCAGCGAATGCTGCGAGACGCAGACCAATGTCCTGCGGTACACCCGGCATCGGCATGCTCGCTTCAGCCGAAGCGGTGAAGTAAGTCGTGCCACCGAGCGGGTTGTTATCGTTATTGCCTACGCGAGGACCGATACCAGCATTCTGGAAGCCGCGGACTTCACGGCCACCGAGCGTGAACTGATCGAACACGTTCAGCTTGCTGCCATCCGTCGGCATCACGTAACCGGCACCGACCGTCAACGAGCCGATGATATCAGCTTCGTCGCTGATCATCTGGTAGTAACGAGCCTTGCCGCTCAGCTTGTAGAAGTTCGAGTCGCCGCCGAGGCCCGCAAATTCATGCGTAAACTTGGCGATGAAACCTTCACGCGGCAGATTCTGGTCGTCCAGCGTATTGTAGGTGAAGGTCTGCGAAATCGTTGACTGGGTCCAGGGACCGTTTTCAATGAGATTGACATATGCGCGCGAAAGATTGTCCTGCCAATCGTTCGTGCCGTCGTATGTCAGCTTCTTGTAGTTATAACGCAGCGTCGTCGCCAGGTTCTCGGTGATCGGCGCGGTGACGCGCAGCGAGAAACCTTCTTCCGAATAATCGTAGTAGTCGGCGCTCGACGTCTGGTTCTTGAAGATATCGAAACCGGCAGCCAGGCGATAACCGAGGAAGTAAGGCTCGGTGAACGACACGTTATAGGTACGATTGCCTTCCGTGCCGGCACCCGCTGCGATGCGGATATACTGACCACGGCCGAGGAAGTTCTTTTCTTCGACAGACGCTTCCAGCAGGAGACCGCCGTTGTTGCCGACGGCGTAACCAGCACCGATACCAAACGAGCCGGTCGGCTGATCTTCGACGTTGACGATGACGACGACACGGTCAGCGGCACTGCCCTGCGCCGTGGTGATGTCAACCTTGGTGAAGTAACCAAGGGCATCAAGGCGGCGCTTGGCACGCGTGATCATTTCCTGATTGAACGCATCGCCTTCGTTGAGATCGAACTCGCGGCGGATGACGTAATCGCGCGTGCGGGTGTTGCCGCGGATTTCGATACGCTCGACATAAGCGCGCTCGCCCTGGTCAACGAGGTATTCGATACCAATCGTGTGGCCAGTCAGATCGCGGTTGCCGCGCGGCGTGATGCGAGCAAACGGATAGCCTGCAGAAGCGACGCGCTTGGAAATATTTTCGATCGAAGTCTGGATATCCTTGGCGCTGTAAACATCGCCCTTGTGCGTGATAACGAGACCCTTCAGTTCGTCGGCATTGACGCCATCGACCGTCGAGACGACGTTGATGTCACCGTAATTATAGCGCGGACCTTCGTCGACATTGAAGTTCAGCGTGTATTCGTTGCTCTGCTCGTTCATCGTCGCGTCAGCGCTGACGATGCGGAAGTCGGCATAGCCGTGATTGTAATAGAACTGACGCAGCGTATCCTGGTCGGCCTGCTGGCGTTCCGGGCTATACACGTCCTTACGCGTCAGGAAGGACAGGAAGTTCGTCTTCTTCGTGCTGATGACCGACGCGAGACGGCCGCTGCCGTAAGCCTGGTTGCCAGAGAAGTTGATCTTGTCGATCTTGGTGCGGTCACCTTCATTGATGACGAAGGCTACGTTGAGGCGGCCCTGCGCGACCTGCGCGGTCTGCGTCGTCACCTGGACGTCGTTACGGCCAATCGAGGCGTAGGCGTCCTTGATGGTCTTGATATCGGCCTGAACGCTGGCTTCGTTGTAAGGACCGGCAGCATGCGTCTGCACGATGCCCTGAAGCTTGTCGTCCTTGATCTTGTGGTTGCCGTTGAAAACCACAGCGTTGATCAGCTGGTTTTCCTTGACGGAGACGATAAGGGCGCTGCCCGAAACGCTGATATGCACATCGGAGAAGTATCCGGTCGCATAAAGCTGCTTCACCGATGAATCGATATCGGCGGGAGAGAAGCTCTTGCCGGGCTTGATCGTGATATTATCACGAACAGCCGTTGCCCCGATGCGCTCGGCACCCTGGACATCGACCCGCTGAATAACAGCGGCTTCCGCAACTGAGGCAGAGGCAAGGGTGATAACACCAGCGCCCGACGCAACAACACCAGCAGACAGCGCTACCGCCGACACTGCGTTCAATAATCTTGAACCAGCCTTCATTTTCACTTCTTACCTTTTTTTCAGTCGTCCCCAGCCCCGAGCGAACCCGATTCCGGCCACGTGTGTCGTTTTACCCGCTTTTGACATACAAGCAAGGGAGCAAGTTAATTTCCGTTTACTTCATTTCAAAGCGTGACCCATTCGCCACTACAGCTTTGAAACATCGTAAATAAATCGTAATTTCCTCTCGTCTCGCTCCGCTAGCCTAATCTGGAACTAATATCGTTCCATGTCGCAAACACCATGAGTGACAACACCATCGCAAATCCAATCCGGAAAGCGATATCCTGTGCCCGTGCACCCAACGGTTTTCCCCTTACGGCTTCAATCGCATAGAACATCAGATGCCCGCCATCAAGTACCGGCACCGGCATCAAATTTAATAACCCTATTGAAACAGAAAGTATGGCGGCGAACTGAAGCACCGCAGCAAAACCTAAGGTTGCCATTTGACCCGAAAGTTGCGCAACCCTGATGGGGCCACCCAGCTGATCAGCCTTCATGTATCCGCCAATGACGTTGGCGATATATTCGAAGGTCCCCGAGATGATGCTCCCAGTCTGCTTGACGCCCTCGCCCACTGCCTGCAGCGGCCCATAAGCCTCGTAGCGCAGCTTAATCGGCTTCTGACCATCCGTGATGCCAATGGTGGCGATCTCCGTCTGTGTGCCAAAGGCATCCGCCTCCTCCGACTTCTTCGGCGTCACCGACAGGTCGCGCGTCTGGCCGTTGCGTTCTACCGACAAGGTCACAGGCTTGTCGGCATGTGCGGCGGCATAACGCTGCACTTCACCGATAGAGCCGATTGCACGTCCATCCACAGAAAGAATGCGATCGCCAAGCTCCAGGCCCGCCGCTTCGGCAGGGCTATCGGGAGCAATCGACCCGACCAGCGGATCGATCGGAGCTATGCCGATGCTGCCGACATCCTTTTTGTTACCGGAGGCGTCGGTGTCGGTCAGCCTCTCCGGAACCACCGGAAAATCGCGCATCTGGCCATTGCGCTGCACAGTCAGGACAATGCTCTTGCCGGGGCGATCACTGACGTAACGACCGATATCGTAATAGGTGGCGACATTGTTGCCGTCGATGGCGACCAGCCGGTCTCCAGCCAATATCCCGGCCTTTGCTGCCGGACCGGCAGGCTCGATAGCCGTAACGAGCGGATCGACCAATGCGATGCCGATGCGGCCCATCTCCATCTTGTTGCCGAACTGATCGGTGTCCTCAACCAGTTTCGGGATAATCTGGAAGTCGCGCTTCTGACCGTCACGTTCGACGCTCAGCACGATCGTGCGGCTCGGGCGCAGCCCGACATAGCGCTGCACCTCGTCGAAAGTGGTGATCTTGACACCGTCGATGGCAACCAGCCGGTCGCCAGGCTCGATACCGGCCTCGGCGGCGGCGCCGTCGCGCGTCACCATTGCAACCACTGGATCGGCCGCGGTGCGACCGTAAATGCTGAAAAGCACGGCGAAGATAGCAATGGCGAGAATGAAATTTGCAATCGGGCCGGCTGCAACCGTCGCGGCCCGCTTCCAGAGCTTGGCGCCGGCGAAGGATTGGGCCCGCTCCTCCTCCGTCATTGCCGACAGTTGATCGACATCGGTCTTGCTCGAAGCATCCTCGTCGCCGAAGAAGCGCACATAGCCGCCAAGCGGAATAAGCGAGAGTTTCCAGCGTGTGCCATGACGATCGGTAAAGCCGGCAATCTCCGGGCCGAAACCGATCGAGAAGGCCATGATGCGGATACCGGACCAACGGCCGACCAGATAGTGGCCCATCTCATGGACAAAAACGAGCAGAGACAGGACAAAAACAAACGTGATGACGTTGTTCGTTAAAAACCCGATGAAGCCAGCAGCGGCACCCATGCAACGATCCTGTTCGTGTTAGTTTCAGACACCGAGCAGAACGCCGCCCAATGACAAGGTCTCGCCGCTCATTGTCAGCGATATTACGATAGCCAACAAAAACGCCGCAAAACAAGCAAAAATTAGTCCATCGACCCGATCCATGACGCCGCCATGGCCGGGAATCAGATGGCTTGAATCCTTCACGCCGAAACGGCGCTTGATGAAAGACTCGAATAAATCGCCAATCTGGCTGCATATGGACAGCACCAGCGCCAGGATCGGCACCCTCAAATCATTGGCGGAAAAATAGCTCCAGACGACAGCGGTTCCCGCTACAACGGCGGCAATGGCACCGCCGATCGCCCCTGACCAGGTCTTGCCCGGCGAGATGCTCGGCGCGAGCTTCGCACCGCCGATCGCACGGCCGACGAAATAGGCAAAGATATCAGTTGCCCAGACGGTGGCGAAGATGAACAGCATCAACACGAAACCGCGCAGATCGTCATCGCGAATCTCAGCAAGGGCAATTACGGTCAATCCGGAATAGAAAACACCTCCGGGCAGCCACCAGCTTTTTCGCCGGACACCGGCCATGACGGCAGTCGCGGCGACAAAAGCAGCCAGAACCTCGACGGAGTAGACCGATTCGCCCACCAGAGTTGCACCGGCAATCAAAACAAGGCCGAGCCAACCGAGCGCATTTCCCTGCGGATCGGTGCCATGCAGATCAGTTATCGTCGACCACTCATAATAAACGAGCAAGCCTATAGCCGCTGCCAGAAAGCGAAAGCCCAGGCCGCCATACCAGGTAGCGGCAAGAACGATGACGGCAAGGATGATGCCGGAGATGATACGCAGCCTGAGTTCGCGGCTCATCAAGACCCCACAGCCGCCGCCGGCTTGGCGGAAAGACCGCCAAATCGCCGGTCGCGTGCGGCATATTTCTCCAGCGCTGCAAAGAAGAGGTCGCGGCTAAAGTCGGGCCAGTATTCGGGCATGAACATGAATTCGGAATAGGCTGCCTGCCAAAGCAGGAAGTTCGACAGCCGCTCCTCGCCGCTCGTGCGGATGATGAGGTCGGGATCGGGAATGCCTGCTGTATCCAGGCGGGCGCCGACCAAATCCGGACTGATGTCCTGCGGACGCAGGCGTCCCGCCTCCACATCCCTGGCCAGGCTCGCAAAAGCCCGCACAATCTCGTCGCGCGAGCCGTAATTGAATGCAATGACCAGCGTCAGGGCCGTGTTGTTCCTGGTGGTCTCCTCGGCCTCGATCAGCAGGGGCAGAATATCGCCACGCAGGTTGCTGCGATCGCCGATGACGCGGATCCGCACGTTCTGTCGGTGAAGCTCGGCAAGATCTCGCCGGATGAACGCCTTGAGAAGACCGAGGAGGTCGCTGACCTCCGTCTCTGGGCGGCGCCAATTCTCGGAGGAGAACGCAAAGAGCGTCAGATATTTTATGCCGATATCGCCGGCCGCCCGTACCGTTTCCCGAACGGCCTCCACGCCCTTGCGGTGGCCCATGGTGCGCGGCAGGCCGCGCGCGTTGGCCCAACGCCCGTTGCCATCCATGATGATGGCGACGTGTTCGGGTACGACAGAGAACGTAGGAGCTGACATATGGATCCGGTTTCGTTCGGCAGAAGATGCCCTGGCCTCGTAATCTAGGGCACAATCACGGCTTTCAATGTTTCCAAATCGAAAGCGCGACGTCCCCAGCGTGCGATCAGACCTGCATGATTTCCTTTTCTTTGTCGGCTAGCAAGCGGTCGACATCCGAAATCGTCTCATCAGTCATCTTCTGCACACGCTCGGAGAGCGATCGGCTCTCGTCCTGACCGATTACCCCGTCCTTTTCGGCCTTTTTGAGACCATCCATGCCATCACGGCGGACGTGGCGAATCGCGACCTTCGCCTTTTCGGCATATTCGTGCGCAACCTTGACCAGCGACCGGCGGCGCTCTTCGTTGAGTTCCGGCAGCGGAATGCGCAGATTCTGTCCATCGATGATCGGATTGAGGCCGAGATTGGATTCGCGAATGGCACGCTCGACGGCGCCGACCATCGACTTGTCCCATACCGATACCATCAGCATACGGGCTTCCGGCACGCTGATATTCGACACCTGATTCAGCGGCATGCGGGAGCCGTAGGCTTCGATCGTGACCGGGTCCAGAATGTTTGCGGATGCACGGCCGGTGCGCAGCGAGGCGATATCGCTCTTGAATGCTGCGATGGCGCCATCCATGCGCCGCTTCAATTCCTTGAGGTCTGTGCCGTCACTCATGTCTATACTCCCCTGTAATAAGGCGACGCCAGGGCGACCCGGCGCCACAGGAACGTCAATTGTCTGATACGATGGTCTTGCGGCCGCCGCCGGTCAAGATTTCCCCGAAGCCGCCCTTCTCATGAATAGAGAAAACAATGATCGGAATGGAGTTTTCCCGCGCGAGCGCCACGGCTGCCACATCCATGACTGCCAATCCCTTTTCCAGCACCTGGCTGTGGGTCAGGTGATCGAAACGCTCGGCATCGGGGAACTTCTTCGGATCGGCGGAGTAGATGCCGTCCACCTGTGTGCCCTTGAAGATCGCCTGTGCGCCCATTTCGGCAGCGCGCAGGGCGGCCGCAGAATCAGTGGTAAAGAACGGATTGCCGGTGCCGCCGGCGAAGATCACCACGCGGCCAAGGGAGAGATGATAGAGCGTAGCGCGCTGCGAGAAGCTCTCGCAGATTTCCGGCATGGAAATGGCAGACAGCACCACGGTCTCGATGTCGAGCTTGCGTAGCGAAGTCGCCAGCGCCAGCGCGTTTATAACGGTTCCCAGCATGCCCATATGGTCGCCGGTGACGCGGTCGCCGCCCTTGGAGGCAACGGCAACGCCGCGGAAGATATTGCCGCCGCCGACGACGACGCCGACTTCAACGCCCATTGCGCGCGCTTCTGCGATATCGGATGCAATCCGGTCGGAGACGGTAACGTCGATACCGAAGCCTTGGCTGCCCATAAGGGCTTCGCCGGAGGCCTTTAGCAGTACGCGCTTGTAGATCGGCTGAGACATCGTGGCTCCTTGAGGTGATCGCGGGGGATGATTGTGAAAGCCGGATACACGAAGGGCACCGCGTTGTCACGCGATGCCCTGAGGTTTTCCCTGATATGGTTTCACCAAACCGGGATATGATTTCTTTCGATCGTGCTTTTCCGCACTTCTTCGAATTGCGGAAAAACCCTATCGTTTTGTTTCCTTACGCATTCCGGACGGAAAACCGCTACGCACTTTTCCTGGAAATGCTTAAAATCAGCCCTTGGCGACAGCTGCGACTTCGGCAGCGAAGTCGGTTTCTTCCTTCTCGACGCCTTCGCCGAGCAGCAGACGGGCCATGCCGACGACTTCGATCGCGGCGCCAGCGGTCTTTTCAGCTTCCTTGATGGCAGCGCCAACCGTCAGGTCCGGATTGATGACGAAAGCCTGCGAGAGAAGAGCGACTTCCTCGAAGAACTTGCGCATGCGGCCTTCGACCATCTTTTCGATGATGGCTTCCGGCTTGCCGGATTCGCGGGACTGCTCGATGAAGACGTTGCGTTCGCGCTCGGCGACTGCTGCATCGACTTCTTCTGCGCGGATAGCCAGCGGGTTGGTGGCAGCAATGTGCATGGCAACCTGACGGCCGATCGAGGTCAGAACGGCCTTGTCGCCGACCGACTTCAGGGCGACCAGAACGCCGAGCTTGCCGATGCCGTCGCCGGCAGCGTTGTGGATGTAGGTCGCCACGACGCCGTGCTCGACTTCCAGCTTGGCCGAACGACGAAGGGTCATGTTTTCGCCGATGGTGGCGATCGCGTCCTTGATGGTGTCGGCGACCGGCTTGCCGGATGCCGGATAGGTGGCAGCCGAAATGGCTTCAACCGTGCCGTCGGTGGACAGCGCAACTTCGGCGATACCGCGAGCGAGATCCTGGAAGGCATCGTTACGGGCAACGAAGTCGGTTTCGGAGTTGAGCTCGACGACAACAGCCTTGTGGCCGGCGCCGGCGATGGCAACCAGGCCTTCAGCGGCGGTGCGGCCAGACTTCTTGTCGGCCTTGGAGATGCCCTTGGCGCGCAGCCAGTCGATCGCTGCTTCGATATCGCCGTTGGTTTCGGTCAGCGCCTTCTTGCAGTCCATCATGCCTGCGCCAGACTTTTCGCGCAGTTCCTTCACCAGTGCAGCCGTAATCTCGGTCATAAGCTTCCTCTTGTCGGTTCATACGGTGCGGCATGCGGTTTCGATCCGAAGCGGCACCGATTTGAGGGACGAAATGTACCCGTAAGTATGACAGCGTTATGAAGCTGCGTCATACTGTGGAATTCGTAATTGGAACATGCCTGGATTTTTCCGCCCAGGCGAGGCGTTACCTAAAACGCGATAAGGCCGCTCGAACTTCTTGAAGTCGCAAACGGCCTTATCCCGGATGTCAATGCGCTTGGGCGGGCGATTTACTGCCCGCCTCGCGGCGCGATCAGGCTTCGGCGCCGTCCGCCAGGGTCGGCTCGACCGGAGTTTCCTCGGCAGCACCGAGGTCACGGCCCGATGCGCTCTGTTGGCGAGCAATGCCGTCGATGGCAGCGCGCGCGATCAGATCGCAGTAAAGAGCGATGGCGCGCGAAGCGTCGTCGTTGCCCGGGATCGGGTAGTCGATCAGGTCCGGATCGCAGTTCGAGTCGATGATGGCGACAACCGGGATGCCGAGGCGCTTGGCTTCGTCGATCGCGATCTTTTCCTTGTTGGTGTCGATGATGAACATCAGGTCCGGCGTGCCGCCCATGTCCTTGATACCACCGAGGGCCTTATCGAGCTTTTCGCGCTCGCGCTCAAGGTTCAGACGTTCCTTCTTGGTGAAGCCCTGGGCGTCGCCGGAGAGGATTTCGTCGAGCTTGCGCAGACGCTGGATCGAGTTGGAGATCGTCTTCCAGTTGGTCATCATGCCGCCAAGCCAGCGGGCGTTGACGTAGTACTGAGCCGAGCGCTTTGCGCTGTCGGCAATCAGTTCAGACGCCTGACGCTTCGTGCCGACGAACAGAACGCGGCCGCCACGAGCAACGGTGTCGCTGACAACCTGCAGAGCGCGGCTCAGCAACGGAACCGTCTGTGCGAGGTCGATGATGTGGATGTTGTTACGATCGCCGAAAATGTACGGCTTCATCTTCGGGTTCCAGCGGTGCGTCTGGTGGCCGAAGTGAACACCTGCTTCGAGAAGCTGGCGCATAGAAAAATCGGGCAATGCCATGCCTTTGTATCCTTTTCCGGTTGAACCTCCGCAAGGCGAACAGCATCCTCTTCGAGAATGCCACCGGGCGGAACAATCCGGATTTCTCCCGGACAATCCCATGCCTTACGTGTGGAATGCGGCTGCCCATACATTCGATTTGCCGGGAATGCAAGGCTTTCGTCTAAAAAAGAGCCCCAGCCTGCCCTCAGGCGGCCAGTTTATCGAGCAGGGCCAGCATGACATTGGCATCCGGCATAGGCAAGACGGCATCGATTTCCGCCGGCAGCAGGCCAGCAATGGCGCTGTCGGCATCGCCGGTCGCCGTACCCAGCGGCCCGCGAAACCCATGCTTTGTCCAGGCGAGTTCCTGCAATCGCGGGCTGATCAGCGCCTCGATCACGCGATCGGCCTGTTCGTCGATGGCGATAAGGGGATGCGCGGAATAGACGGTCGGATGCGGATAGAGCACCACGGGCTTTGCGCCGTTGCTGGCCTGGACCCTTTTCCAACGCTGCGGGTCGGCGAGGATCCATTCCACCAGCTGATTCTCATAGCCGACGATCATCGGTTCGCCGCCAATGCCGCCGGCAAGATACTGCTCGAACAGCTTGCCGGATGACGAGGACTTGAAGCCCATGTTGCGGAAAATCGCGTGTGCCTTGTCACCGAACTGCGAGAGGTTGTCAGCATTCGCGACGTTGCCGCTCAGCAGGCTGAGCACCAGGCCGGCGAACATGAAGCCGGAATTGGATCGGTTCGGATCGGTGGACACGATCCGTGACTGTCCATAGAGCGAGCTGACGCCGAGCTTGGACCACGTCGTTCCCGCAAGCACGGCATCGAGCAGCGCCTTCAGATCGAGCTGATGCTGGCCTTCCGATGTCGTGGTGACAAGCCCGGCCTTAATCAACCCATCGACGACAGGCTGCCAGGAATAGACGACGACAGGCGTGTTGAGGATGACGCGGTCATTACGGATCTTGATGCCGTTTTGCCGGGCAATATCGACCATGATCGAGGAGGACGGCCAGAGAAATGCCGGGTTCTGCGACAGCAGAGCCTGTTCGCGCACCATCTCGACGGAGCCCGCGACGCGGCTGTTGATCTCAAGCCCATGGCTGTGCAGCGCGCCGATCACATCGGTATCGGCCAGGAATGCTTCCTTTTCGCCGCCGATAAAACCGAAGAGCTTTGTGCTGTTGCCGAGCAACCCCTGCAGCTCCGGCCGGTCCTTGACGGCGAAATAGCCGCCAGTGCCTGCAACCCCGGCAGCGAGAAGCCCTACTCCAAATGCGCGGCGGGAAATGGCCATCAGCGTCCTATATCCTCTTTGAGCGAGGCTTGTATCAGCCGCAGCTCCGTATCAAGCGTATCGAGCCTGTCATCGACCAGGCTGTCCGAATAGTGGACGAAGGCATCCTCCAGCTTGGTCAGGACCAGGCCGATCTCCCGCAAGCGCGCCGCATCAGGCTGGCGCTTCGCCTCGATCACGGCGAAGCCTTCCGCCACTTCGGCGGCGCGCGGCAGGTAATAACTCAAGAACCGCCTCACAGTGGCGGCGCTTTCCGGATTGGCCTCCACCTTGGCAAAGACGTCGGCGCAATCTCCGCCAGATGCCGCACCCGCCTTGCCGTATCCTTGCTGGTAATCCCGGCCGCCGAAGCTTCCAGCCTGCGCGCGGCCGGTGCCGCCGAGTTCAGCAGATCACGGGCGAATTCAAGCCGTCCCCGGCCGATGACCCTGGCATCCAACCCTTCGAAAAGGCCGCGTGGGGCCAGCACGAAGATGAGGCCGACAAAGACGAGCAGCCCAATGGCGGCCGCGATCCATATAGGCATGCCGGCAAAGAAGCTCAGCACAGGAATGACGATCGCGGCGGCAAGGCCCGCCACGATCCAATTCCAGTCATTGCCGAACCAATTGCGCATTCTCGTCCTAATTATAGCCGCGCACTGCCCGGAACGCGCTGACCAGATCGCCGCGACCATCGAAGACGCGTGCCGAGGTTTCCTGCGCCAGGGCATCCAATTGCCGCTTGTCCGCATCGCCGAAGGTGATGCCGAACACCGGGACATGCGGGTTGACCGATGCCCATCGGCTCATGAAATCGCGATTGGCATCGTCGGATTTTCCATCGGTCATGATGACGATCGCCGGCAGGTAAGACGACAGGTCTCGCGTACTCTTCATCCAGTCAAGCGCCCTGCTCGCGCAGGCATACATATCCGTACCGCCGCCGGCGCGCTGGCGCGATACCTTGTCGACAAGGTTCCTCTGCTGGGCGGGATTTCCCGTGCCCTCGAAGGTGCCGCGCACATTGGCGTCGAAGGGAATGACCATGATGCGATCGGCCGGGGTCCATTGCGCCAATACCTTGCCGGTCTCATCCGGATTGAACAGGAATCGCATGGCCGCCTGGAGCTGATTTTCGCCCTGCCCCTCCATCGAGCCTGAGAAATCGAGGCAAAGAGCCGTCAACGAAGGCTTTCGCAAAGCCACCTGATAGAGATCAAGCGCCTGGCGGATCACAGCGGGCTCCGGCATGCGTATAGCCGTCACCAGCCGTGTCGGATCGAAATTCCATGACGGGTCCGGCCTGGCCGTAACATCAGCGAGGGGTATGCGGCGTCCGGTATCGGCGATGCGCTTCTGCACCGGCGCGGACCGAAGATACTCGACAAGCTGGTTGAAGAAGGTCTCGACCTCCTGTCCGCGTCCGTGATCGACGAAGCCGATCGGCGAATCGGCGACTACGACGCCATCGGCCGGATAGATCGCATAAAGCGGCTCCTTGCCCATGCCCGCGAGCTTGTCGTTGGTTTCCTTGAGGACAGCTTCGTAGTTCCACATGGCGTCGTAGAGCGTGCCCTTCGAGGCCTGATCCGTATAGAGATCGGCAAGCCAGCCGGACGAACCGGAAGAGCGCTCGACGCCGGCAAGCAGGGAGCGGACCGCATCCTGCACATCCGGCTTGTCGAGATCACCAGGCTCGATGACGGGCTTGTTGCCAAGCGCCGTCGACAACATGCCGAGATAGGCGCTGGCGCCGGAATTGGATTGCGTCGCCGATGTCATGAGAAACTTCAGCGAACCGCTCTTTACCGCCGCCAGTATGTCCTTCATGTAGACCGGCTTGCCAACCCAGCCGAGCGCCTCGGCCTTGGATTTGCGCACGCCGAGAATGACAGGCATCTGCGCCACCGAGGTCAACGACTTCACCCGGCGCTTGACGTCGAACATATCGACCCAAACGCTCGATGCCGGCCAGACAGCGTCCTGCTCGACACCCTGCTCACTCTGAAGAGCAAGCCCGATATCCAGCGTGCCCTCATAGGAGAAGCTGCAGGCCGCTCTCTTCTCCTTGCAGAATTCCTCGACGATTGGTTGGATGACGGTGTTTTCCGAGCCGGAAACGATCGAGAATTTCGGCCCCTCCCCGCCGACATTGCAGCCGTTGAGCGCGAGAGCCGCAGCCAGTACCAGGCCGGTGACGAATGTGCGGTTTATCATGCGAATTACCGCGCCTCGATCATTGCTTTCTTGAGCTCAATGGTCATTTTCTGCATCCGCTGCTCAGCTTCGGCCCGCTTGGCGCGGCCATCCTCCTGCACCTTCAGCACGCCACCGATCGTATCGATCAGGTCGCGGTTGGCAGCGGCAAGCGTATCGATGTCAACGATACCGCGCTGCGATTGCTGCTCTATGGCAATGGCCTGATCTTTCATCATTTTCGAAGCTTCGCGGATCATGTCGTTGGTGGCGTCCGTCACCGTCTTCTGCAATTCGAGCGCAGATTTCTGCTGGGTCAGGCCGAGCAGAATCACCATCTTCTGCTTCCAGGCCGGCACCGTCAGCGCCGAGGTCGCCTGCAAATTCTCGATCAGCGTCTCGTCACCCGCCTGGACGATACGGATCTGCGGCAGTTGCTGGATGCCGAGCTGGCGGGCCTGCTGCAGGTAGAAAACCCGCTTTTCCAAGCGATCCAGAGCCTGCACGCTGTCCTGATAGACCTGCGCCTCAAGCATGCCGCCACCGGGATTGGCCGAAGCCGCATCGGCAGCGCTCTTGAGCCTCGGGAGTTCCGTTACGCGAAAGCGCTCGGTGAAATTCTTACCGGCCTGCACATAGGCATCGAGCTGCAGGATCGACTGCTTTGTCTCCTCGTGCAGATCATCGAGAAGGGCGATGTCACGGCGCAGAATATCCTTGTGGCGATCAAGCTCCAGCCCGATGCGATCGATCTGGCCCGCCACATCCTCGAACTGTTCCTTGAAACGCTCAACCCTCGCCCGGAACGACGAGAACATCCGCGAAAGAAAACCCTCGTCCTTCAGGGACGCCGGATCGAGTTTCTTCGATTTGACGATGATATCGGTGAGCAGCTTGCCGACTTCACCGAGATCGCGGTTTCGGACTTCGCGCAGAATCCGGTCCGAATAATCGGACACGGATTGCTGGGCACGGTCGCCATAGACGGAAATGCCGGCACGGTCGGTGATGTCGATGGCATCGCCGATGCGGGCGATTTCAGCCGGATCGGCGGCGACCACAGGCAGGGTCTCATTGGAACCGGCGGCGATATCGGTATTGCTCATAGGTCGGGCTTTCTCGTCCATAAAAACGGAGCCGACCGCAAAAACCATCAATCGTCCCCAAGACGATCATTTCCCCGCGCGCCCCACCACAATTCCAGATCGTTATGGGAAGCGGTTAGACTCACCCAAGCGTGCCGATCGTTTCACACAATAGTGAAACTTGGATCACAGTTTTATGACGGAGATCTTACAGCTCGCGCGCCATCGCCCGGCAGCTATTGGCATGCCTTATTATCGAGAACTTCGAGCTTGGTCAGCTTGCCAGTCAGGACGAAGTCGCCATAATCCATGGTGAGATCGCGCGTGATGCCATTCTCGTAGAGCTTGAACGACATGCGATAAACCGGCATGGCGTCGCCCGTGGATTTCTCATTGAAATAGGCGACCGTCACCGGCCAGAAAGCCGTCTTGGCAAAGGCGCCGGCCTTGTCGGCATCGGGGTCATCCTTGGCGGGCGTCTCCTGCTTGCCGACGACGGTGGTCGCGATCAACGGCTTGTCGCCATCGTCGGAACCGTCAAAAACCTGAGCTTCAAAGAATTTCTTACCGATCTTGGCATTCTGAATGATGTCGAGCATGTGTTCCGTCGGGAACCGGCTCTGGATCAGTTCGACCTGCTTGCTGTGCGGCTGGGTCAGATCGACCTTGATGCCCTTCTGATCGTCGGTTGCGGCGCCACGCACATCCTTGTCGAGCTGGCTGTCGGTATAGGATTTGGTTTCAAAGCGGAATACCCGCTTGGCCAGGTCCTCGAAGGTCGTCGTCTGCTGGTCGCTGACACGGGTGGAATCGCCCGTGTCGATCTGTGTGACGAAACGGAAATTCGTGGTGAATCCGGCGCAATCGGAGCCTTCGAATTCATAGACCATGCGACCGAACATTCCGGCGATGCCGGAGCGGTCGGTGGCGTCCTTCAGTTCCAGATCGTAGACGGCGCGATGCGCGATAAGCCCGCTTGGACCTGCGGCCTGGGCGGACGGCGTCCCCAGTGAAAGAATGCCCAGCCCCGAAACGACGGTGGCAGCAATACTCGAGCGGAACATTCATTATCTCCTGTTGTACTCGCACGCGATGTTATAAGAACGCTTTCGGCTAAAACGAGGCTGCCAGTCCGAATTGGCGGAACTTAGCCTTGATGCCGGATTTTTGAAGGTTTTACAACAAAACGGGAGATGAAAATGTCCGACGCTATAGAGGGTCGTTTGAAGGAACTCGGGATTGTTCTGCCGCAGGCCGCTGCACCGGCCGCCAACTACGTTCCCTATGTCATCAGCGGCAATCTTCTCTATCTGTCGGGGCAATTGCCCATCGAGAACGGCAAGGTCAGCGTGACAGGCCATCTCGGCAAGGACGTCGATGTTGCCGGCGGCCAGCGCGCTGCCGAGCTTTGCGCCATCAACATTCTCGCACAGGCGAAGGCCGCCCTCGGCGGCGATCTCGGCCGCATCAAGCGCCTGATCAAGCTGAATGGCTTCGTCGCCTCGACACCGGATTTCGTCGAACAACACCTTGTGATCAACGGTGCCTCCAATCTTCTGGCAAATATATTGGGCGAAGCCGGCAAGCATGCCCGCGCCGCCGTCGGCATGGCTGCCTTGCCGCTCAATGCCGCCGTCGAAATCGATGCCATTCTGGAAATCGCCTGATGAGCAAGCTTGCCTGGCTGACCGAACGTCCCGTCGCCCATCGCGGCTATCACGACATGAACAAGGAAGTCTGGGAGAACACGCTCTCGGCCTTCAGCCGCGCCATCGATGCCGGCTTTGCCATCGAATGCGACCTGCATTATGCCTCCGACAGCGTGCCCGTCGTTTTCCATGATGACGATCTGCAGCGCGTCTGCAATCTTCCCGGCCAGCTGCGCGATCGCACTTCGGCCGAACTCGGCCTGCTCTCCATCGGCGGCACCAAGGACAAGATCCCAACCTTGAAGCAGCTTCTGCAGCTCTGCAACGGCAAGGTTCCGCTGGTGCTGGAGCTCAAGGGCCGCGAAGGCGACGATGAAGGCTTTGCCGAATCCGTGCTCGAGGTGCTGGAGGGCTATAAGGGCCATGTGGCGCTGATGAGTTTCGACCATTGGCTGCTGAAGGACCTCAAGTCACTGGAAGCATCCTACCCGGTCGGGCTTACGGCCGAAGGAAACAAGCCTGAGACATTTTTTCAGCATGACGAAGCCATGCAGCTTGGGCTAGACTTCATATCGTACTTCTATGGCCATCTGCCGAACCCCTTCATCACGGCGCAGCGCCAGCGCGGCATTCCGGTCATCACCTGGACCGTGCGCGACGAAGCGGCCCGCAAACATACATTTGCCAATGCAGACCAGATGACCTTTGAAGGTTTTGATCCGCGCATCGCCTCGTAAATCGGCTTCGATCGAAGGAAGGCGATGCGCAAACTTGAGTTTCCACCGCGTCCAGCGTGGCGCAGTGGTTGAGAGCCCCGCCCTTTCTTCCTAGCGCCAAGAATTTGATGACAGACGAATTATCCATTCGAGTCGAACGATCCTTCAAGAACATCGCTCCGGAAAGCTGGTCTAGGTTGGCCGGGGCGTCCAAGACGAGCAGCGTGTTGCCCTACAATCCGTTTGTCTCGCACGCCTTTCTGTCCTCGATCGAGGAATCCGGCTCGGCAACCGACAAGACGGGATGGCTCGGCAACCATTTGCTGCTCGAAACCGATAGCGGTGAATTGATCGGCGCTGTCGTCGGTTACCTGAAAAGCCACAGCCAGGGCGAATATGTCTTTGACCATGGCTGGGCCGATGCCTTTGAGCGCGCCGGTGGCCGTTACTATCCGAAGCTGCAATGCTCCATTCCCTTCACACCTGCCACGGGACCGCGGCTGCTGGTTGCCGAAGACCAGGATCGGGAGGCCATCCAGCCGGCGCTTGCCGAGAGCCTGAAGGAAGTGACTCGGCAGCTCGGCGTTTCCTCGGCGCATATTACTTTCCTGCCGCAAGACGAGGTTTCCGTCTTCGAAACGGATGGCTATCTGCATCGCACCGATCAGCAGTTCCATTTCATCAATGAGGGCTATTCGGATCACGATGCCTTCCTCGAAACGCTGGCCTCCCGCAAGCGCAAGGCGCTGAAGAAGGAGCGCCGCGCCGCGCTGGAGCACGGGATCACCATCGACTGGCTGACCGGCAGTGACCTCACCGAAGGTATCTGGGATCAATTCTTCGCCTTCTACATGGATACGGGCAGCCGCAAATGGGGCCGGCCCTATCTCACCCGGAAGTTCTACTCGCTGATCGGCGAGCGCATGGCTGACGATGTCCTGCTGGTCATGGCAAAACGCGAGGGCCGCTACATTGCCGGCGCCATCAACTTCATCGGTGGAGAAACGCTTTACGGCCGGCATTGGGGCTGCATCGAGGATCATCCCTTTCTGCATTTCGAGGTCTGCTATCATCAGGCGATCGATTTTGCGCTGAGCAAGGGATTGAAGCGCGTGGAGGCAGGCGCACAGGGCGAGCACAAGCTTGCCCGAGGTTACCTTCCCGTCATCACGCATTCGGCGCATTATATCGGCCATCAAGGCCTGCGCCGTGCGGTCGCCGACTATCTGCAGCATGAACGGGAGCAGGTGGAAGAGATGAGCGAAGTTCTGAGCGAACACAGCCCCTTCCGCAAAGGCGAACGGCAGGATATCTAGCCGTCCACGACAATCACAAACGGAAGACGAGGAGACCCTGGATGACCAACGCGGCCTACGACAGCAACAACATCTTCGCGAAGATCCTGAAAGGCGAGATCCCTTCCTATCGTGTCTACGAGGATGAACACACGGTCGCCTTCATGGACGTCATGCCGCAATCGCCGGGCCATACGCTGGTTTTGCCGAAATCTCCGTCGCGCAACATGCTCGACGCCGATCCGGCAGCGCTTCAGCACGCGATCACCGTGGTCCAGAAAGTCGCTGTCGCGGTCCAGGAAGCCTTTGACGCCGATGGCGTCTATATCGCCCAGTTCAACGAGCCGGCCGCGGGCCAGACCGTGTTCCACCTCCACTTCCACGTCATCCCGCGTCACGAAGGCGTGGCGCTGAAGCCGCATTCGGGCAAGATGGAAGATGGCGACGTTCTGGCAGACAACGCCAAAAAGATCATCGAGGCCTTGCGCTGAGCGGGAGGCGGAGAAACCTCTTCATCTCTTGCATTAGATATCACGCATAATAAAATGAAAAGGCTGCATTGTTGCCAATGCAGCCTTTCTGTTTTCAAGCGATCACTCGCCGGTTACTTGCGCGGAACCTTCGGCACCGTGCCACCCTTGCGGGACGACTTGCCTTCCGGCTCCACGTTGTCGCTGGCCGCAGCGGCCTTGGCCGAGCGACGGGCATCCGCGGCTGCACCGGCCTTGCCGACACGGCTTCTGGCCTTGACCGTGGTGTCACCATCATCGTGCTCCGCCTCGACCGGCACATCGCCAACTTCAGCTTCCGGCTTCGGCCGGATCGGCGCGGTCTCGGAGACGGATTCGAGCACGATGCCCGTGGTGCCGTCTTCCTTCTTGCCGACCGTGACCGTTACGACGCCACCCTTCTTCAACTTGCCGAAGAGGATTTCGTTCGCCAGCGGCTTCTTGATGTTTTCCTGAATGACACGCGCCAGCGGACGGGCGCCCATCTTTTCGTCGTAGCCCTTTTCAGACAGCCAAGCGATCGCGTCCTCATGCAGATCAAAGGTCACATTCCTTTCGGAAAGCTGAGCCTCCAGCTGCATGATGAACTTCTGCACGACCTTGTGGATAACGACGGTCGGCAGCGGCGCGAACGGAATGGTCGCATCCAGACGGTTGCGGAATTCCGGGGTGAAGAGCCGGTTGAGAGCCTCTTCGTCCTCGCCGGTACGCTTGGCGGAGCCGAAGCCGATAGCGGCCTTGGCCATTTCCGATGCGCCCGCGTTGGTCGTCATGATCAGGATGACGTTGCGGAAGTCGATCTTCTTGCCGTTGTGGTCGGTCAGCGAACCATGGTCCATGACCTGCAGCAGGATATTGAAGATATCCGGATGCGCCTTCTCGATTTCGTCGAGCAGCACAACGCTATGCGGATGCTGGTCGACACCATCGGTCAGCAGGCCGCCCTGATCGAAGCCGACATAGCCGGGAGGTGCGCCGAGCAGACGGGAAACCGTGTGACGCTCCATATATTCCGACATGTCGAAGCGCAGCAGTTCGACGCCCAGTGACGAAGCAAGCTGCTTGGCGACCTCAGTCTTACCGACGCCCGTGGGGCCGGAGAAGATGTAGCAGCCGATCGGCTTGTTCGGTTCGCGCAAGCCAGCACGAGCCAGCTTGATCGCCGTCGACAGAGCCTCGATCGCCGTGTCCTGGCCATAGACGACCGAACGCAGTTCCTGTTCGAGGTTGGCGAGAACCATCTCGTCATCCTTGGACACCGTCTTCGGGGGAATACGGGCCATGGTGGCGATAGTGACCTCGATCTCCTTCTCGGTGATCAGCTTGCGACGCTTGGACGGCGGCAGCAGCATTTGCGCAGCACCCGTTTCGTCGATGACGTCGATCGCCTTGTCCGGCAGCTTGCGGTCGGAAATGTAGCGCGCCGACAGCTCGACAGCCGACTTGATGGCGTCGTTCGAGTAGCGCAGGTGATGATACTCTTCGAAATAGGGCTTCAGGCCCTTCATGATTTCGATGGCATCCTCGATGCTCGGCTCGTTGACGTCGATCTTCTGGAAGCGGCGGACAAGTGCCCGGTCCTTCTCGAAGAACTGACGGTATTCCTTGTAGGTGGTCGAACCGATGCAACGGATCGCACCCGAGGAGAGAGCCGGCTTCAGCAGGTTCGATGCATCCATCGCACCGCCCGAGGTGGCGCCAGCGCCGATGACAGTGTGGATTTCATCGATGAACAGCACGGCGCCCGGATATTCCTCGAGCTCCTTGACGACCTGCTTCAGGCGTTCTTCGAAATCGCCGCGATAACGGGTGCCGGCCAGCAGCGTGCCCATATCGAGCGAAAAGATCGTGGCATCGGCCAGAGCTTCCGGAACCTTGCCTTCGACGATGCGCTTGGCAAGGCCTTCGGCAATCGCCGTCTTACCCACGCCCGGGTCGCCGACATAGAGCGGATTGTTCTTCGAGCGGCGGCACAGCACCTGGATGGTACGGCTGACTTCCGAATGGCGACCGATCAGCGGATCGATCTTGCCGTTCTTGGCCTTCTCGTTGAGGTTGACGCAATAGGCCTTCAGCGCATCCTGCTGCTTCTTGCCATTGCCTTCCTCCTGCTCGCCGCGGGAGGTCGGCTTGCTTTCGGATTCGCTTTCCTCGGCGCCACGCGGCGCGCGGGCCTGGGAGGAGCCCGGACGCTTGCCGATGCCGTGAGATATGTAGTTTACCGCGTCGTAGCGGGTCATTTCCTGCTCCTGCAGGAAGAATGCAGCATGGCTTTCCCGTTCCGCAAAAATCGCGACGAGAACGTTGGCGCCCGTCACTTCTTCGCGACCGGACGACTGGACATGGATCACGGCACGCTGGATGACGCGCTGGAAGCCGGAAGTCGGCTTCGAGTCCTCATCATAGCCCGTAATCAGGTTGGACAGTTCATTATCGACGTATTCAGTCAGAGTCTTACGGAGCGCGTCGAGATCAACATTGCACGCGCCCATGACAGCTGCGGCGTCGGCGTCGTCAACCAACGCCAAAAGCAGATGTTCCAGCGTGGCATACTCGTGATGCCGCTCGTTCGCGTAAGTCAGTGCCTGGTGCAGCGCCTTCTCAAGACTAGGCGAAAATGTTGGCACGTTCAGATCCTCACTTCTTTTCCATAACACATTGCAGCGGATGCTGGTGCTGCCGGGCAAAATCCATCACCTGGCTCACCTTCGTTTCGGCTACTTCATATGTATATATCCCGCATTCGCCCACGCCTTGGTTGTGGACATGAAGCATGATGCGAGTGGCACTCTCAAGATCCTTTTGAAAGAAACGCTCCAGGATGTGGATCACGAAATCCATGGGCGTATAGTCGTCATTCAGAAGCAGCACGCGGTAGAGGTTGGGCTTTTTGGTCTTGGGCTTGGTGCGTGTAATCACCGAGGTCCCGCGGTTTGCGTTTTCCCCATTCCTTTCGCCATTGTTTTGCATCCGGATCGGCTCAGCGATCATTTCGTTCTTTCCTCAAATCATCCGGCAGAAGCTATCGCATTCCGACTTGGCAAGTGGGTTGGTTTATTGACTCGGTCGGGCCGAATGTCCGAACCCCTAAGGTAGTTCATATTGGCGCGATTTTAAGCCCCTTACTGGACACTGCAATCACAATTCGCTGACAAAACGGGCTCTGGCCAAAAAAGTCGCTGCATATGGCCCGGGCTGGCCCAAGTTTATGAAAACGCAAAAGACCGGCCACGCATCGCGCAGCCGGTCTTTCCAAATTTTATCGCTTCGGGCGATTCTTAAGCGGCGGGGGCCGTCGCGGTTGCCTTGCCAGCAGCCTTCGTCGCAGCAGCGATGGGCGCTTCGTAGGGCTTGTAGGCGGTCTTGGCGAGATCGGCATACATTTCGCCGAGCTTGGTGGCTTCAGCGACAAAGTTTTCGTAGGCGGACTTCACAAAGCTGCTCTGCAGTTCGAAGGCAGCTTCAAAGCTCTTGACGCCAGCGAGCGTTTCAAAATGCGCAACGCCGTCCTGGAAAGACTTCTTGGAATATTCAGCAGTCTCGGCGGCAATCGCCTGGAAACCCTTGTTGACATCGGAATAGCTCTTCAGCGCCGTGTCTACAGCTTCCTTGCCCTTCTTATTGGCTTCTTCAAAATTGAACATGCGTCTCCGTCCCTTTTGTTGACCAGCCGACGGCCGGTTTACAGCCTCAAAGTTAAATGCGATGCACCATTAGTCAAGTAGTCTTGTGCGTCGCAATATCCTCTCCAGGTTGTACTTCCGGTAACAGGTCGATGTCAACGGCACTGGTTGCACTGCATCATTCTGATTTTCCTAATATATATCATTCACCCTGCAACCGGAGGCTTTGAGAAAAATATTGCCGCTCTTCGCGAAAATCATAGCCGGGTGGCAGCCGGCTCAGTTGGAATTCTGCCTGGACGATTATGGCAGTTCCGGCAGCGGCCATAGAAAAGAGCCGCATTTCGAAGAAATACGGCTCGAAAATTCGATTGCGATATGGATCGCCGAAAAGGCCTAGAGATCGACGTCCAGGATAGCCATCGAGAAATTGTAGGAACGATCGCCATCTTCATCGTCGATATAGACGACGCCGAGGAATTCTTCCCCAAGATAAACTTCTGCCGAATCATTCTTGCGCGGCCGGGCCTTCACCACGATCTGGGGGTTAAGCGTGCGCTTGAAATAGGCGTCGAGTTTCTTGATTTCGTCAGGCTTCACAATGCATCTCCGTGAGGATCTCTGGTTGGCCGCTTCTTGCATAGGAAAAGCGGCAGTGTAAAGACCGGAACGGCGCCAATACACCTTTGGCGACGCCGCTCGATCTCGGAAATCAGGCTGGACCTTCCTTAGATTCCAGCACCCATGATCTGGTCCACGACCATGCGTTCGGCGAGCAATTGATCCATGGAACGCGAGGGTTCGGAACAGCCGGCTTCACCGACGACCTTGGCCGGAACACCGGCAACAGTCGTCTTCGGCGGCACTTCCTTGAGGACCACCGAGCCGGCGGCGATACGCGAGCAGTGGCCGATCTGGATATTGCCCAGGATCTTGGCGCCGGCGCCGATCAAGACGCCATGGGCAATCTTCGGATGACGGTCGCTGCCTTCCTTGCCGGTGCCGCCAAGGGTGACGCCATGCAGGATCGATACGTTGTCGCCGATAACAGCCGTTTCGCCCACCACCAGGCCAGTCGCGTGATCGAGGAAAATGCCCTTGCCGATGCGCGCCGCCGGATTGATATCGGTCTGGAAGATGCTCGAGGAGCGGCTTTGCAGGTAAAGCGCGAAATCACGCCGGCCGCGATTGTACAGCCAGTGAGCGAGGCGGTGCGTCTGCAGGGCATGAAAACCCTTGAAGTAGAGAACCGCTTCGAGGAAACGCAGGCAGGCGGGATCGCGATCATAGATGGCCTGGATGTCGACGCGCAGGATCGAACCCCATTCCGGCCAATCGGCCAGCATTTCTTCGAATGTCTGCCGCAGCAGGATGGCCTGCATGTCCGGATGATCGAGACGCTCGCAGATGCGATAGATGACGCATTCTTCCAGCGAACGATGATTGATGATCGTCGAATAGAGAAAGGCTGCCAGAAGCGGGTCCCGCTCGGCGGCGGTGCGAGCTTCCTCGCGCATGCTATCCCAGATGGGATCCACGACCTTGACCGTGCCCAGGCCCTCCAAGGGGCGAATGTCCGTTACTGCGACCATTGGCGGCCTCCCGATTTTCTGTCTGGCGTGCATTATATAGAATAAATGCCACACAAGACAAATGGGTCGAGCGCGCATGAATTTCGAACGTGATTTTGCCGGCGGTCTCCTTCGTGCAACCAGCAGCGATGCCATAGGCACGATCACGATCAAAAATCCCGATAGGAAGAATGCGGTAACCGCCGCCATGTGGCGCGCAATTCCCCAGGCCGTGCGTTTTCTGACCGATGAGGCACATGCGCATGTACTCGTTCTTCGCGGCGTGGGCACCGATTTTTCCGCTGGCGCCGACATCCGTGAATTCGACCGCCTGCGTAAGGATGCCGAGACGGCCGTTGTTTATGAGGCATCAAACAGCGAAGCCTTTACTGCAATCCGCCATTGCCGCGTGCCGACCATCGCCGCAATCCGCGGCATCTGTTATGGCGGCGGCTTCGGGCTGGCGGCCGCTTGCGATCTGCGCATCGCTGAGCAAGGCGCGCGCTTCTGCGTCCCTGCCGTGCGTCTCGGCATCGCCTACCCCGCCGATGCCGTGCAGGACATCGTCAACGCGCTCGGATCGCAGATGGCCAAGGTTGCACTGTTTACCGGCGCACCGATGTCGAGCGAGAAGATGGTCGTGGCCGGATTTCTGCTGGAAGAGGTCGAGGCCAGCGCTTTCGACGGTGAGGTATCCGCCCTCGCCCATGCGATCGCCGCCAACGCGCCGATCGCGCTACATGCCTCCAAACTCGCGATCCGCGCCGTCATCGAACAGGACGGCGATCTGCTGCGCGAGGCGGAAGTCATCGGCGCCGAGACCTTCGACAGCGCCGACTATGCCGAAGGGCGCGCCGCCTTTGCCGCACGCCGGAAGCCGAAATTCACCGGCAAGTGACTTGATCTAACGGCTTTCCAGTCGCTTGTAGAAGTCCAGCACCGCTGACTTGAACACCTTGTCGCCGACGGCGAGCATGTGATCACGATCGGGAATATCGACGACCTCTGCATGCTGCATCAGGTCGGCGAGCTCCTGCGCCGAACCGGCGATATCATCCTTGGTGCCGACCGCAATCAAGGTCGGCGCTTCGATCTTGGCGACATCTTCTTTTATGGCCAGATCACGCGAGCCCTGAATGCAGGCGGCCAGCGCCTGCCGATCGCTCTTTGTCTGTTCGGCGAAGGCGCGGAACATGCGGCCGCGCTGATGCGTGACATCGTCGAGCGACGGCGCAAGCAGAGCGTCCGCTATCGGATCCCAATCACCGACGCCCTCGACCATGCCGATGCCAAGCGCCGAGAACCAATGAGCGGACGCGATCGGGATGCGCGATCGCCATGAAGGTCGAAACGCGCGCGCCCATCGAATAGCCCATGACATGCGCTTCGGGGATGCCCAGGTGATCCAGAAGCGCAACCGCGTCCTCTGCCATGATCCAGGGATGATAGACATCGGAATCATAGGGCTTGTCGCTCGTGCCGTGACCGCGATTGTCGATGGCAATCACGCGGTAACCCGCCTCGCCCAGCACCTTCAGCCAACCCGGATTGACCCAATTGGCAACGGCCGTCGAGGCAAAGCCGTGAATCAGCAGGACAGGCGTGCCGTTCGGATCACCCTCGTCGAAATAGGCAAGCTTCAGGCCGTCTCTGACGAAATGGGAAAAGGCGGGAACGTTCAAATTCATGGCAATGTCTTCGCAAACTGGGGTCTTCTTGGCGCCGGACCATATTTTATCGGTGATATCAGGTGAACCCCGCATGGGCAAAAATCTCTGCGTCGAGCCGGACTTTCGCACTACACAATCGATAAGAAGGATTATAAAGAGGGGCTACCAAGTCTGGCGCAACATTCATGCCGCTCAAGGCAAGACGCATTTGGAGATCATCATGGCCGGTCACAATATTCCCCATTTCCAGAACGACGGCGGACACCGCGTTATCGAGATCGGCGTGAAGGAATTCATGTGCACCGGCGCCTCGGTTCCCTACGATCACCCACATATCTTCATCGATATGGGCGACGAGAACGAGAAGGTCTGCTCCTACTGCTCGACGCTGTATCGCTACAACGCATCGCTGAACGCCGACCAGACCATCCCGCCGGGCAGCGTTTTCCACTTCAAGGCTGCTTGAGCCGATAGATTCCGATCGGACATAGCCTGATGCCGGTCAAATCAGCCGCAATCATCGGCGCCGGAATTGCCGGATTGACGGCGGCGCTGGCGCTGGCGAGGCACGGTATCCGTTCTCATATTTTCGAACAGGCCGAAGCGCTGACCGAAGTCGGCGCTGGCCTGCAGATTTCTCCGAATGCTTCCCGCATCCTCGATACGCTCGGCGTGCTCGATGCTCTTCTGCCTGTCTGGCTGGAGCCGGAAGAAGTGCGGCTGGTATCCGGTTCTTCATTGCGGCAGGTCGCTTCGGTGCCTTGCGGGAACTTTGCCAAGCACCGCTGGGGATCTCCCTATGGCACCGCGCATCGCGCCACGCTGCAGAAAGCACTTCTCGATGCGGTGGCAGCCAATGCGCTCTGCACGCTGCGGCTCGGTCAACGCATCGATGTAAAAGACCGACAAATGCCGGATGGGATCGCTGGCGGAGAGTTCGATCTCGTCATCGGGGCTGACGGTGTCTGGTCAAAGACGCGTGCCCTCGTGCCCGACGCGCCCTCACCGCTCTTTTCCGGCAATATCGCCTGGCGTTTCACGGTTGCCGAGGCGTCGGCGCCGGCCATCCTGAACAGGACCAGCGTCACGGCATTTCTCGGCCCCTCAAGCCATCTCGTTTGCTATCCCATCCGGGAAAATGCGGCCTTCAACATCGTTGCCATCGTTTCAGGCAGCAGCACCAGCCAGGATTGGAACGCAACGGGCAGCAAAGCGCAAAGAGACAATATGCTTCGCGGCTTCTCCGGCTGGAACGACGCAATCCTGCGATTGCTGGAAGCTCAGGAGCAAGCGAGCTTCTGGCCGCTTTATGAAATGGGCGTGGGGCGCTGGCATAATGGCAGTGACACGATCCTGATCGGCGACGCGGCGCACGCGATGATGCCCTTTGCCGCGCAGGGTGCGGCCATGGCCATCGAGGATGCTTTCGAGCTGGCCGGCATGCTGGCAACGCGCCCGCTGCGGGAAGCCTTCGATCTCTATGAGAAGCATCGCGCACCGCGCATTGCCCGCCTGCGCCAGCGCGCCGCCTTCAATCAATTCGCTTATCATGCTCGTGGCCCAATCCGCATGGCGCGTGATCTTGTTCTCTCACTCCGCCCGCCGCAAAGTCTTGCGGCGGACATGGATTGGATCTACGGCTATCGCGCCATCGGCTGATCAAGCCTCCTTGGCTGCGGCAAAGCCCTTTTCGATATCCGCCTTGAGGTCGGCGACATCTTCCAGACCGATCTGCAGGCGAAGCACCGGTCCTTCCGTCGGAGCCTTGGTGACGCGGCGGTCGTTGAGGTTGACGTGCAAGGCGAGGCTTTCGAAGCCACCCCAGGAATAGCCAAGGCCAAAAAACTTCAGCGCATCAAGGAAAGCGTGCGCCTTGACCTTGAATTTCTCGGGACTGTCGACAGCCAGGACGAAAGAGAAGATGCCGCTCGCACCCTTGAAGTCACGCTTCCAGATCTCGTGGCTTGGGAAGCTCGGCAGCGCAGGATGCAGCACCCGCGCAACGTCTTCCCTGCTCTCCAGCCACTGCGCGATCGCCAGCGCACTTTCCTGGTGACGCTCCAGCCGTACGCCCATGGTGCGCAAGCCGCGCAGCACCTGATAGGCGTCATCCGGGGCGCCGCAGATGCCGAGTTGGCCATGAGCGTCCAGCAGCTGCTTCCAGTGCGCCTCATTGGCGGAAACGGTTCCCATCACAATATCGGAATGACCGGCCGGATATTTCGTCACCGCATGGATCGAGACGTCGACACCATGGTCGAGCGGTTTGAAATAGAGCGGCGTTGCCCAGGTATTGTCCATGGTCACGACGCAGCCATGCCGGTGCGCTGCCGCCGAAATCGCCGGGATATCCTGCATTTCGAAGGTATTGGAACCCGGCGCCTCGGTATGAACCAGTTTGGTGTTCGGCTTGATCAATTGCTCGATCCCGGCCCCGATCAGCGGATCGTAGTAGTCGATCTCAATACCGAGGCGCTTCAGCATCGTATCGCAGAAGAAGCGTGTGGGGCCGTAGACCGAATCAACGATCAGGGCGTGATCGCCAGCGGACAAATAAGCCAGAAACGGCACCGTTACCGCGGCAAGGCCAGAGGGAACGATGATCGTTCCGGCCGATCCTTCCAGTGCATCCATCGCCTCACACAGCGCATCCGTCGTCGGCGTACCGCGCGTGCCATAGGTATATTTCTGGTCGTGCGTCTCCATGGTCCGCGCATTGGGAAACAGCACCGTGGACGCATGCACGACGGGCGGATTGACGAAGCCATGGAAGTCGAATGGCGAATTGCCGATGTGGGATAAACGCGTGTTGATGCCGGCGTTTTGCAGGAATGTGTCTTTGTCTTTCATGTCCGGATATGCCCTTGGCGCTGTATGATGCTGGATTTGTGGCGACCAAGTCCAGTTGGGTCAACCCCAACCCTATCGACCCGCCATATTATTAGAAGGCTAAAATAACAAAACAGTGCGATAAACCCCATTTTCGTGCAGTTTTTTGGCAAAACGGTGCTTATTTTGATGCCAAATGCCCATTTTTCGACCGCACAAGGCGAAAACGCCGAATAAAACCGCAATAATGGGGCGGATCTCTTGACCGCCAATCCATTTACGACTGTGATAGGACCACTCGCGCCAGAAGAGTGAGGGAACGTGGTTCTCCCAAGAACCCGCATCGGGCGCGATAAATTTTAAATATAAAACAATACACAAAGGTAGGGAAAGATGAAAAAGTTTGCTCTCTCCGCATTTCTCGGAGCCGCAGCATTGGCTTGCACCGTCTCCGGCGCGTCGGCTTCGACGCTGAGCGACGTCAAGGCCAAGGGCTTCGTCCAATGCGGCGTGAATACGGGCCTTCTTGGCTTCGCACAGCCAGACGCTTCCGGTAACTGGGCCGGTTTCGACGTCGACTTCTGCAAAGCTGTCGCTTCGGCCGTCTTCGGTGATGCGACCAAGGTAAAGTACACACCCCTCAGCGCCAAGGACCGTTTCACGGCCCTGCAATCGGGCGAAATCGATGTGCTTTCCCGCAACACGACCTGGACCATCAACCGCGACACCGCGCTTGGCCTCAAGTTCCGCCCCGTCACCTATTATGACGGCCAGGGCTTCATGGTTCGCAAGGAACTGAACGTCAAGTCGGCTCTCGAGCTCTCCGGCGCCGCCGTCTGCGTCCAGTCCGGCACAACGACCGAACTGAACCTCGCAGACTACTTCAAGACCAACAACCTTCAGTACAACCCGGTGGTCTTCGACAAGCTCGAAGAAGTCAACACAGCCTATGACTCCGGCCGCTGCGACGTCTACACCACCGACCAGTCCGGTCTCTACGCTCTGCGCCTGACGCTGAAGAACCCAGACGACAACGTCGTTCTGCCCGAGATCATCTCCAAGGAGCCGCTCGGCCCGGCCGTTCGCCAGGGCGACGACCAGTGGTTCAACATTGTCAGCTGGACGGCCTATGCGCTTGTGAACGCCGAGGAATTCGGCATCACGCAGAAGAACGTCGACGAGATGAAGGCTTCGGCAAACCCGGATATCAAGCGTTTCCTCGGCGCTGAACAGGGTTCCACCATCGGCACAGACCTCGGCCTGACCAACGACTGGGCCTACAACGTCATCAAGGGCGTCGGCAATTACGGCGAAGTCTTCGACCGCAACATCGGTGCAGGCAGCCCGCTGAAGATCGCTCGCGGCATCAACGCTCTGTGGAACAAGGGCGGCATCCAGTACGCACCGCCGGTCCGCTAAGCCGCAAACGGCACAAACTTATAGAGAAAGGCGGCATCCGCCTTTCTCCCCTCAAGAAAACAAGCCTGAAACAGGCACATTGGGGAAAATTTCTGTATGGCAATTACTACAAATTCGCCTGAAGGCGAGCGATCATCCGTATCGGCGATAAACAACCCGCAAGTTAGAGGTGTTTTTTATCAGGCCGTTACCATTATCATTCTCGTGGCTCTCGGTTGGTTCCTGATCCACAATACCGCCCGCAATCTCAGCGATTTGAACCGTTCTTTCGGGTTCAGCTTTCTCGAAGGCCGCTCCGGCTTCAATCTCGGACAGGCACTGATTCCCTATTCCAGCGATTCCACCAATACCCAAGCGCTTCTTGTCGGTCTGCTCAACACGCTTCTCATTTCGGTGGTTGGCATTGTCTGCGCAACGATCGTTGGCTTCATAATTGGCATCGGCAGACTCTCAGGCAACTGGCTGATCGCGAAGCTGTCTCAGACCTATGTCGAGATTTTCCGCAACATCCCGCCTCTGCTCGTCATCTTCTTCTGGTACAGCGGGGTTCTGGTGCTTCTACCCCAGGCCCGAGATGCCGTGCATCTTCCATTCTCGAGCTATCTGAGCAATCGCGGCCTGGCCTTCCCCAGCCCGATTTTCGGTGAGGGTATGTGGGCCGTTGGCGTTGCCTTCCTCGTCGCAATTGCCGTGGTGTTTTTCGTGGCCCGCTGGGCCCATAAGCGCCAGGCGGCGACCGGCCAGCAGTTCCACACGATCTGGGCGGCAATCGGCATATTGATCGTTCTGCCGCTCTTGACCTTCCTCGTGGTCGGCCGACCACTCTCCTTCGATTATCCGGTTGCCGGCAAATTTAATCTGACGGGCGGGCTTGTCGTAGGGCCGGAGTTCCTGGCACTTCTCCTCGCCTTGTCGCTTTACACCGCCACCTATATCGCCGAAATCGTCAGGGCCGGTATTCGCGGTGTGGCAAAGGGCCAATCGGAGGCGGCAGGCGCGCTCGGACTTCGCGCTTCTGCCATAACCAGACTTGTTGTTATTCCGCAGGCAATGCGCATCATCATTCCACCGTTGACGAGCCAGTATCTCAACCTGATCAAGAACTCCTCGCTCGCTATCGCCATCGGCTACGCCGATCTCGTTGCCGTCGGCGGCGTGATCCTCAATCAGTCCGGCCGCGCCGTCGAAGTCGTCATCATATGGATGATCATCTATCTCGCCTTGAGCATCGTGACATCGCTGTTCATGAACTGGTTCAATGCCAAGATGGCTTTGGTGGAGAGATAAGATGTCGGATCAAAATCAAGGCTTTGTCAGCAAGACCCTTTTGATGCAGCAGCCTGCACCGCCCGGCGAAAGAGGCGCATGGCACTGGATGAGGAAGAACCTCTTTGCCACGCCGAAGGACATCGTTCTGACGGTTCTTGCCATCCTGTTTCTCGTCTGGGCGATCCCGCAGCTGGTCGACTGGCTGTTCGTAAAAGCGGCCTGGAGCGGAACCGATCGCACATTCTGCGCCACGACCGTTCAGGGCGGTACCCAGCCCGACGGCTGGAGCGGCGCGTGCTGGGCTTTCGTCCGCTCGAAGTTTGTCATCTTCATGTTCGGCCTCTTTCCACCGGACGAACGTTGGCGACCTGTACTGGTGCTCATTCTCACGGTCATCACCTTTGTACCGCTGATGATACCGTCGGCTCCCAGGAAGGGGTTGAACCTGCTCCTGGCATTCGTTGCGCTGCCGGTTGTGTCGTTTTTCCTGCTTCATGGTGGATTTGGCCTCGAAGTCGTGGAAACGGAAAGATGGGGCGGCCTGTTGGTGACGCTGGTGATTTCCTTCGTGGCGATCGCGGTGTCCTTTCCATTCGGTATCGTACTTGCGCTCGGACGCCGCTCGAAGTTGCCCGTCCTTCGCATGCTGTGCGTGATCTTCATCGAAGTCATCCGCGGCGTGCCGTTGATCACGGTGCTCTTCATGGCCAGCTACATGCTGCCGCTGTTCATGCCACAGGGCTGGACGGTGGATAAGCTGTTGCGTGCCGTAGTCGGGGTTGCGATCTTCACCTCGGCCTATATGGCCGAAGTCTTCCGCGGTGGTCTTCAGGCCGTGCCGAAAGGACAGTTCGAAGGCGCCGACTCGCTCGGCCTTGGCTACTGGCAGAAAATGCGGTTGATCGTGCTGCCGCAGGCCATCAAGCTGGTCATCCCGAGCATCGTCAACTCCTATATCAGCATGTTCAAGGATACGTCGCTGGTGGCTATCGTCGGCATGTTCGATCTGCTTGGCATCGTCCGTCAGAATTTTTCTGACGCGAACTGGGCAAGTGCAGTCACACCCGTTACCGGTCTCATTTTCGCCGGTTTTGTTTTTTGGTTGTTCTGCTTCGGCATGTCGCGTTATTCAGGTTTCATGGAACGCCATCTCGACACCGGCCACAAACGATAAGAATTGAGGGAAATAACAATATGGCTGACGCCCAACCGAAAAAACTCACCATCTCCGAGACAGAAGTCGCGGTTGACATGATCAACCTCAACAAGTGGTACGGCGATTTTCACGTACTTCGCGACATCAATCTCAAGGTCATGCGCGGCGAGCGCATCGTCATTGCCGGCCCATCCGGCTCGGGCAAATCGACGATGATCCGCTGCATCAACCGCCTGGAAGAGCACCAGAAGGGCCAGATCATCGTCGACGGCGTGGAACTCACCAACGATCTGAAGAAGATCGATGAAGTGCGCCGCGAAGTCGGCATGGTGTTCCAGCACTTCAACCTCTTCCCGCATCTGACCATTCTGGAAAACTGCACGCTGGCGCCGATCTGGGTGCGCAAGATGCCGAAGAAGCAGGCGGAAGAAATCGCCATGCACTTCCTCACCCGCGTCAAGATCCCGGAGCAGGCCAAGAAGTATCCAGGCCAGCTCTCGGGCGGCCAGCAGCAGCGCGTGGCGATCGCGCGCTCTCTGTGCATGAACCCGAAGATCATGCTGTTCGACGAGCCGACCTCGGCGCTCGATCCGGAAATGATCAAGGAGGTGCTCGACACCATGGTGGGTCTTGCCGAAGAAGGCATGACGATGCTGTGCGTGACCCACGAAATGGGCTTTGCCCGCCAGGTCGCCAACCGCGTCATCTTCATGGACCAGGGCCAGATCGTCGAACAGAATTCCCCGAAGGAATTCTTCGACAATCCGCAGCATGAGCGCACCAAGCTCTTCCTCAGCCAGATCCTGCACTGAGACTGACATCTTTATCCACGAAAAAACCGCCGGCTGCATCCCAGCCGGCGGTTTTTTCATGCCCGCTCCGCACCACAACAGAGTTGGCAGTGGCGCTGCGCGCTTCAGCGTAAGGGCAGCGCATAGCTCTGCTTGACGACCTCACTCGGCACATCAGTCTTGACGTTCTGGATGCCGTTGATCTTCGTCAGATGCGTCGACTGGAACTGCCGGTAGTCATCGAGGTCGGACACGGCGACACGCAGCAGCGCATCGCTTTCGCCAAGCATGATGTAGCACTCCATCACCTGCGGCAGTTTCTTCATGGCCGCGATGAAGTGATCGATCGTCTCGGCATCCTGGGCGGTAAGCCAGACACGGGCGAACAGCGACAGCGGCAGACCCGCCTTGACCGGATTGAGCACTGCTACATAGCGATCGATGATGCCGGCATCCTCAAGGAGCTTCACGCGCCGCAGGCATGGCGATGGAGACAGGCCGACCTCCTTGGCCAGTTCGATATTCTGAATGCGTCCGTCGCGCTGCAGCACGCGCAAGATGCGCTTGTCGATCTCATCGAGCCGCATTGGCATCCTCCACCAATAGAACGCCTATTTTGAATTCTAATGCTAATTATTTGCCCAAAACTAGCATCTAAGCAAGCCGATTGCGCTCGCAAACAGCTAGGCTTCCATTCATGGAAAACACCAGTCTTCTTCTCTTTGCCGCCACCGTCCTGCCCCTCATCTGCACGCCGGGGCCGGATATGCTGTTCGTGGCATCGCAGACAATGTCCGGAGGCGCGGCCGCCGGGCTACGCTCAACAGCCGGGGTCTGCCTTGGCTATGTCATCCATTCCTCACTCGCTGCCCTCGGCGTGGCAGCCATCGTCGCCGCCTCTCCTGCCCTGTTCATGCTGTTGCGCTGGCTCGGCATCGGTTATCTCGCCTACCTAGCAGCCCGCTTGATCGGCTCCTCGATGAAGGCCGGCAAGTTCGTGCCGGCATCGTCGAACGCATCAGACAGCCTCCGACGTGGCTTCCTGACGGCCATTCTCAATCCCAAGGGCATGATGATCTATTTCGCCATCCTGCCGCAGTTCATCAGCCATGATCAAAGCATAGCGCTGCAGGCGTCACTGCTCTCGGCCATCTTCATCGGCCTATGCGGAGTATTTTACACTTTCCTCAGCCTCACCCTTGCAGCGATCGGCTCGCACGCGAGCTTCAGCGATCGCCGCCGCCGCTGGAGCGAAGGCATTGCAGGCTGCCTCCTGTTGGTCGCCGCCGCGCGATTGGCGACCTGAAAGAGCCGTATAGCGCTTCACGGAAAACGCGATATATTATTTGCCACCGCGAATAATGCGGCATTCACGAGACGTCGGGGGAAGCGGGGCCGT
Source organism: Rhizobium sp. P44RR-XXIV (assembly GCF_001999485.2). Taxonomy (NCBI): domain Bacteria; kingdom Pseudomonadati; phylum Pseudomonadota; class Alphaproteobacteria; order Hyphomicrobiales; family Rhizobiaceae; genus Rhizobium; species Rhizobium sp. P44RR-XXIV. Next base: position 1,010,007 of record NZ_MPVZ02000028.1, read on the forward strand.
GAAAAAAAGCGACAGAATCATCGGCGGGCTCGCACTCCTGGGCGTGGCCATCATCGTCATCAAACTGGCCGGCGCCATGTTCGGCTACGACCTTATCCAGATGGCAGTCGATGCCACGAGACCAACAAATGCCGGCGGTTGGATGGCAGCGGCGAATTGAGAACGGTGGAGAGTACAGCCCAATCCGGACGGAGCGATAGAGAACACAATCTCACGTCGGCCGGATGAAATAGTTGGAAGCTTGGCGACCCCTGCAGGATTCGAACCTGCGACCACCTGCTTAGAAGGCAGGTGCTCTATCCAGCTGAGCTAAGGGGCCTAAAGCCGAGCCGCAATTTGGTTGCGGCGGGCAACTCATGCCTGAAACCGCCAGCAAACTCAATGGGCGGCGGCTTCAATAAGTGCCTGTTTCAGTGAGTCCAGGGCTGGATGCGGCTGAAGCGGAAGTTATCGGTGTAGGAAACAACCTGCCGATTGGCATCCTTGGGGGCGATGACGCGATATTCGATGCCTTCGCGCTTGGCATAGGCTTCAGCCTGCTCCTGCGTATCGAATGTCAGCTTCAGCTGCTGGCGCGTATCGGCGGAGGAGGTATAGCCCATGATCGGATCGATCTTGCGCGGGGTCTCCTGATCGAACTCCAGAACCCACACATTGGTCTTGGCCTTGCCAGATTGCATGGCGGTCTTTGCGGGACGATAAATCTTGGCAGGCATTGCTGCAGCCTCCGAATCAAGCGGGAACGGTCCGCTTTCTTGCTTCTCTTGCCTTGGCGCGAAGCCTTGCCGGCCACGCGAACACGACTTTTGCTTAGCCGCGAATCCCTTTGCTTTCAAGCGAAAAGGCAGTCGCAACCAACGCGAATTAAGCGATATCGATAAAGGGGTTTAAAGTGGTCGGAGTGGAGAGATTCGAAATTTGAGTTGCCATTGATTTTCAACGGCAATTCCCACTCTTTGTAACGCTAGGGCGGACTACACTTTGTTCCATCTGTTCGTGCTCGTTCTGCCTTAAATCACGTCACGGATCAACTTAAATTTTTAAATTCGTTCCGGCCAGGGAAGCCAACCGCACGCTTTCGCGAAAAGCTTTACTGCCTTTTGTCGCCGCCATCCGTCAGCTTCTCTTCGAACAAAAAGTTCACCCTGCCGACAATCCGAGCAAAAGTGTATGCGGCCTCAATAATCAAAAAGAAAAAGAGGCTCCTGATAACTAGGCTCAACCACCAGAGATAGTCGGGGGCACGGGATGTTAATTTTTCGAGATAGGGTAACGCCTGCTTCGTAAACCAGTCGCCTTGCGCTTCAGGTGCAATCACTATCATTGCAAAAGCCAGACCCGCAGACGCGGTCATAACGAAATAAGAAACGTTGTGAAAAAGCTCCCGAGACAGTTCGTTAACGCGATGAGCGCGATTCTTTTGCTCTAGAGAAGCCGTCGACGGACTTTGGTCCTCCCTGCTACTAGCGATGTAAAAAAGCACGCTGAAGCCGAAACCCAACAGGATCGAGGCGACAGTGTTTATAGAATTGATGAAATCCGTCAGTTTATCCGTCAAAAGGAAGGCTAACGGCGGCGATACCGCTGCAAATAACAACATTCGAGGCCACACGCGAATACGCGAACCCGTTCTATAATTATAAAACGTAGCGTTATTGTTCGCGATGATGGAGCGGATGCTAGCCATTCTCGGTAACTTTTATGACGTGCTCATTCAGTGTAACAAGTATTTCGTTGCATGTTTCCGCGTTTGCGGGATGCCCTTCTTCGTCAACTTCAACGTCGAGAGTCACCCGCGTGGCGCGAAATGCATTCTCAAACATATGAATTGTCGCGGTCTTGCCATTCATATCTGCGAGAACCGTGCAATCAATGATGTCATCGTCGTTGATCTCGACAACATCACTTTGGTTCATCAAACCTGCGACCGCTTGCTTGATCTCACTTTGTTTGCGACCAAAGAACGGAATAACCTGTTTTTTCACCTTATCGACGAGTGGATCGTCTTTGCTTGCCCTCGTGAATGCAATCATAACCTTGCCACCCAAGCTGCTTCGGCCCGCTATTGAGGTCGCCTTGCTAGCAATATTGACACGTATTTCTCGAGGCTCGGCGTTTCTGTAGTAAGAGGCTCCAAGCCTAATTGAAGTGGAGGTCACTTCTTTGCTCTGCGGAAGCATATCTACGATTGTCTTCCTCAAGGTCTCGTAGCCACCATATTGCCCGAGATACTGCGAGCCAATGTAAATTCGACCGGATTCTGCTAGGTATAGGACGAAGTGAAACGGCCGAAGATTTACGCTTTCAGAGGGAATTCTGCCCTTATGGGTATTGTCGAATGCGTGCCCCCAGTATGACGCGCGGAAAGTGCCGGTTATCGTCCTATCGTTCAGGAGTTCAAGGTTTTCCAGTGGCGCCTCAAGGCGAAACCTAAGTCTATCGATATCGGCTTCATTTTTGATATCAAAAGGCTTTTGAGCTTTCATCCTCGCAAATAAGGCAGCGAAGTCCGCCGTCGTGAAAGGGATGATCGATACTTTGTCTGCTTTCTTCAAGCGCAGAAGATAGTGAAAACTCGCGCTAACTTCCTCGTTCTTCTTCGCAACCATATGATGTTCCAGCCAACCACTTCTTGATATTCCGATTCGTTGGGTTGTATTCAACCAGCAAATGCTTCGCTTGTTGAGATACAATTGCTGACATTGGTTCGAATCCACAATCATGTGTTGCCCCTTGCGCCTACATTCGAATTATCTTGATCGGGGTCCATCTTCTCGCTGGAATTTAGGCTTCCATCCGCGCACGAGGCCGGGGCTTATAAGCATTAAAGCGGTTTCGAGTTGATCGAATAGGAATTCCGCATCGGCAATAACTGTGCGCAGCGCAGCGAGTGCATCGCCCGCGTGGTCATCAAGGATGACGCGGGCGCGGTCGTCTAGGTTCGATCCTGCGTCTATCAAATCAGTTTCGGCGGGCATGGATGGAACTCCTGAGAATAACTATTGTTCTTATTTTGTTCTTATTTTGAGAGTTGTCAACGATGGCGTAGCGGTCTGAAAAAATTACGTCTTGCAACTATTACGCAGTATATTCGATAGTTTCCCTGAATGGGGGATTCGCATGGCACGTTTTAGTGTAGCATTTGGATTGTCTAATACGCAGGCAACACTCGATTTCGTTGATATCGATCTTGCGACGGACACCCCACTTTATATCGACCCATACGCCATCCAGATCCGTGATGATGAATGGTCGGCCAAATGCGGAGACGCAATCCGCTCGTTCTTTACTGAGGTGCTTAACGCGCTTCGGGCAGAAAACGAAGGAAGGGTTGACCACCTTATGAGCCGCCTCGGCGAGCCGAACGAAACCTTTCTTGGTCAATCGATCGGTCGCCCAAGTGGGCGGGGCGTAGGCTCGGATAAAGCTGCAAGGTTTGCGGACGCATTGCGGAGAAGCCGCGCGTTCCAGACCGGCGTCATTGGGGACATATCTGAAGCTGAACTGTTCATCTATGGCGTTGGGCCGGACATGATATCCGATCTTACGACCAATGTGCTTCGGGGCCACCTTGCACAATATACGAAGGATCAATGCCATCTGCTCGGCATCCCCACCCGTATGGTCAGGAGCTTGGGTCCGATCTGGTCTGCGGAACGCGCGGACTGGACGGCTTCGGAAATTGAACTTCCGGTCCACGGGGGGAAGCCCATCCTGCTAGTTCCCAAGTTCAGCGTGCGTTTCAAACTTTCGCTCGATAGCCAGGAGTTCTACAACCACTACATGGTTGAATTCTTGAGGCAGGAATACCTGAATTCACGGTCGGCCTTGGTCCAAGTTCTCAAAGGAACAGGCGAGAGATACGTCACTAAAAAGTCCGTGAAAGAACGACACCCGTTCGTCAAGGACGATCTAGCTCGTTTCGTGCTGGACCACCCCGACGTCCTTGATACTTATAAGCGGATCAAAGGTGCATCTGGCCCTATTCCTCCAGACATGCTGGAAATGTTTTTCGATGAGGGGGCATTCGCAGAAGCGCTGATTCAGGGATTGCAGGAAATCCCCGGAGGCAACGCGGATGCCTCGCGCTATCATCAGCATGCTATGGCAATTTGCACTTTCCTCTTTCATCCGCAGCTAATCACGCCCGTGAAGGAAGCAGAGTTACACGAAGGCAGAAAGCGTCTCGATATTCGCTTCACCAACGCCGCTGATAGCGGCTTTTTCCATGCGATGATGGTGTCGCCACAGGGCAGAGCGCTTAGCATTCCTGTCGAGTGTAAGAACTATATCAAGGAAATGCGAAATCCAGAGCTCGATCAGTTGGCAGGTAGATTCAGCCATCACCGAGGGTTCGTTGGGCTGCTTCTGTGCCGGTCGATGGATAACCGCGAGAGGATTGTTGCCGGATGCAAGGACACAGCCAACGATGGCAGAGGATTTATGCTGGTTTTCGAAGACGCTGACCTTATCGAAATGCTCAACTTCGTTCGAAACAACTCGCGGTGGCGGATTGACCAGTTCTTGCATGCAAGGTTTGCAGAAATTACGAACTAGCTCGGTCAATTGGTCAGGATTTTATGGTCACAGTTAGACAGGCACTCGGCACGTTCGGGGAGCAGCGCGTTGTTCAGGAGTGCCGATGCCCGAAATGCAAACGAGTTAAGACGCTCGTTCGCCTGCCTCCAAACTTCAAGTGTGCAGACGTCATTTGTGACTTCTGCGGGTATCTTGCGCAGGTAAAAACATCAAGCACGAAGCGCATAGACCGGATGCCGAAGGCGATCCTCGGAGCAGCGTGGGGACCGCAATCCGCAAGGATGGGAGCTGCGATCTACTTCCCGCTTTACGTGGTATTAGTCGATCCGCTTGAGCAATATTCTATCTACTACCTATCGGCTGATCTCCAGACAGAGGAGATGTTTAAGCCGAGAAAGCCGCTGTCAGAAAATGCGAGGCGCGCGGGATGGCAAGGCTTCATTTATGACATGCAGGCCGTCGAAGACCGGCTCGTTCGTCTGCGATAGGTCGCCGTGATAGAGATCCTTGTCCGCTCGACCCGCCGGGGCAGTAAGGAAAAACCGCCGAGGGTATCGGCGGTTTCCATCATGATGAATAGCGAGGTCAATAAGGCTTCGGGAATTCGCCTGCCGGGCACCGCCCACGATCAAGCAGCGTAGCGATCAAGCCGTTAGCGATCATGTCCAACTCGCTGCCGTGATGCGGCTTGCCGGTGGATTCCTTGTCACCGTTGCCGATCACATGAAGCATGCGGGCGTCTTCATAGACATGGAAGTAGAAGTCGCCACCGTAAACGTGACGCTTCATAGTCTTTACAAAGGTCATCTTCGGCATTACGCGGCCTCCCGATGGGCCTGCACCCGCAGGATGGGCTTCGGCATAGGGAAATCGATGCCGAGGCTCACGGCGACGATACGCGCCCGGCGATTGGCCGCGACGTATGCCCGCCACGCATCAGCCGTGCGAGTGAGCGTGAAGATCATCCACTGATCACCGGCAGCGCGCATTTCCCTGTCCACAAGTTCCATGAACCTGTTGTTCGTGTTCGGCATTGCTGTTTCCTTCAATTTGAGCGTAACCGATCACTCTATAGCGCTGGCTCGTTGGCGATGCGCAATTCGCCGATCACGAAATATTACAGTGCTAGGCGACGACGATAGCGCCTACCTCATCTTGCCCGTTGAAGACGCTCATAGGCCAGACGCCGAGATCGCCGAGAGCTTCGATGATCTTTGTGCGGAGGTCGTTCGGGTCTGCCGGATCGAAGTTGCGGGCAATGTTCTCCAAGGAATCGACGGCATGAAAATAGGCGTCCGAATGGACGTATGCGGATGATTCTTGCATGGTGGTGAATGTCCCCGCCCGGAATTGGGCATCCGCTATGTGAGTCCTTTCGAGGAGATTTGCAAGAGGTCGAGGTAAAAATAACTCAATAAAATCAACTAAGTAAGTGCTTACTTATGTCCTTGCTGGGATTGCAGGCCGATCAATCATCGGCGGTGCAAAGCTTCTTCAGGCTGTTCGAAATGAATGTCACCTTTGCCGTGCCGAGGAAGTGCGCCGCGTCGTCGCCGGTCTTCTGAAGATAGGCGAACCACCCGTGACCGTCATAGAGGGGACCGAGATAGGACTGAGCGCGCCGGACGATGTTCGCAGCCTTCAGCTTGCCACCTGCCTTGCCCAATGCCCGATCAATCGCCGAGACATGATCCTCATCAAGAGAGGCCGGGACTACCACCCCATGAATATGAAGCTGCCCGCTGGGCGAGACTTCAAAGGCGAACGCATAGGGCAAGCCGTCACAAGCGACCTTCTTCAGTTCCCGGTTGATGTAGTGCGAGAGAAGCCGCGCCGGGTCGGGATCATTCGAGAGCGTGTCCTGAAGACGAGAGGACAGGTTAAGCGTGAACGAGATGCCGCGCGCCTGTTCTGCGGCGATGAAGGCGAGCGCGAGCTTCTGGTGCGGCCACAACTTGCGCCACGGCTGCTTGAGGGTCTGGACGGACGCGGCTACGGCTTCCCTAAGCTGATTGCTCTGGAGAGGGTGTGAGAGCGTGGCGCTGGTAGGGTAAGGGGTGTGAGGGATAGAGGGCTTAATAGCTACTGGCTGCGGCCTGACGTTTTCGCATCCTTCACCCTGCGAAACAGAGGCTCCAGCAAGTGAGGGGGCATTCGTTTTTGTCGCAAAATTGTTCACGCCAGCCTCCGTTAAGGCTCGGTCGAGAGATGCGATCGTTTCATCCATAGAGTGCATTGCGCGGCCAGTTCAATCGATCTGAGCGATAGGGACGCTCATTGATAGCCGCATAGACGGATTGACTACGTAGAGGTTTTGTTCTACGTTTGTGCTCAACCAGTTAGCGGCTGGTTTATTCTCAAATGCCCGGCGAAAAGCACACGCCGGGCATTTTTCGTTTATAGCGGAACGTCGAGGCAAGCGCGATGTTCCTGATGCGTTCACTATAGCCGAAGATCGTGATCAAGTGAATCGCTTCTTTTCACAATCGAACGGAGCCGTTCCAGCGATGCGTGGTTAGCGCCTCGTCTGATAGAGGTAGTTACCGGGCCGTGACTGCTTGCGGAGTTCATCGGCAACGACACTGCGGACGGAAGTTTCGTATTCACGGGCCATACGCTTTGCGAGATCGTTGTTCTGTTCGGGCGTCCCGGCGCTGCCGTTCACAGTGATGTTCGACGACACGTTGATGGTCTGCGACGGTGCCGGGGCATTCCCGTTCGCGGCCTTCAGGTCCGGCTTGCGGATCACGGGCGCGGTGCCGACATAACCGCCTTCGGCAAAGCCGCCGAGCGCGCCACGGTGAAGGGCTTCGAGGTTGCCGACGCCAATCCGGGCGGTTGCCGCCTTCGACATGACGTATTCGCCCTTGTGGACGACGCCAGCCGGTTCATACTTCCCGCCATCGCCGGTATAGCCACCGTCTGCCCATCCGAAGATAGCGCCGAGAATGCCAGTGCCAGTCCCGCCGAGAAGACCGGAAAGCGGTCCCTTGCCGAGAAGCGCGGCCTGAAGGGTCGCGTCGATGAGGCTGTTCAACAGGTTCTTGAGCGCGTCGTTCAAGGTGGTGGTGCCGGTGAGAAGGCCGGACAGGGACGACGTGAAGGACTGCGCGAAATATTCCTGCGCGGTCCTCAAGCCTTCGCTGGATGCCGCAACCTGCTTGTTCTTGCCGTCAAGCTGCTGCGTCAGGGTGATCTTTTCGCGAATCTTCTGAAGTTCGGCGTCCGTGAGCGTGATGCCCGCCCGCTTCGCTTCCTGCTGCGCCTGATAGACGGCAAGCTCAATGCGCTGCTGCGATACCGACAAGCCGGAAATCGACTGTTCGAAGCGGGCAAGGTCAAGACCTTCCTGGACCGACTGGTTCAAGCTCTTACGTGCCTCATTCTGCTGCTTCAGCAATTCCGTCCGCTGCTTCTCGCTATCGGTCGGGGCAAGCGGCTGGGCTGCGGTCGGCGTCGCGCCGTAGGCCGCGCGAATGGTGCCGTCGTCTACACGCTTCAGGCCGGTCCATTCCTGCCGAAGGGATGCCGGATCACTACCACGACGGCGAAGAAGGGCGCGGGCAAGCTCGTCCTGGGTGGCCTGATCGTAAAGGCGATCACCGGACAGGCCGAGTTCCTTCATCAGGCCCTCAAGGGTCGCGCCCGTGATCTGGTAGCGGCCAAGCGCGGACGAACCCTTGCCGTCACCATAAAGGGCGCGGTTCGCCGGGTCGGCGAGCATCTTGCGCTGAAGGTCGCGGACCTGATTCAACGTCATGCCGGTGAGGTTCTGAGCGCCGCCCGTCCACCGGCCATTGTCGAGGGTGGCATTATAATCCCCACCGCTTTCCACGCTGGCGATGAGATCGAGAATATTATCGTGCTTGCCGAACTTGGCGATGCTCTTCGCCCGGTTCGCAAGATCGGTCGCGTTCATGACTTCGCCCATCGTGCGGGCGTTCTGCACGGCCTTGTTATAGACCGCGTCGATGCTGTCCGTCGTCGCGAGGGTGTCCAGTTCGGCCTTCAGTTCCGGCACGAGCTTCTTCAGGTCCGCAAGGGCATTCTTGAAGTTCGCCGCTGCCGTCTGGCTGGCCTGAAAGCCCTTGCCGACATTCTGGGTGATGTCGGACAGTTCCTTAAGGGCCTGCTTAAGCTCATCGCTACCACCGCCGAGCGCGATAATCTGGTCATCGATCGCGGACAGGTTCATGCGGAGCATCCGAAGGTCATATTCCTTCAGGGCATTGAACGGGTTCGCTTCCGTGTCGGCGATCTGCTTCACAAGCCGGTCGCGTTGGGCCTGAAGGCGCGCAAGCTGCTGTTCCGGGCTATTGTAGGCGTCAATCTTGCGCTGGCCTGCGGCACGCGAAGCCGAGATCAGCCCGCCCGGATCATTGATGAAGCCGATAACGCTGGAAGCGACGTTGACGCCTTCAATCGCCGCCTGCTTGGCATAGACCATGAAATTGCGCCACATAGTCGAAAACTCGCGGTCGATCTTCTTTGCGGCTTCAATCTGTTCGTCGGTGAAGGTCGCGGCCTCGTTGCGCATCTTCTGGATTTCGGAAACAGACATGCCGAGAACCTTGGCAAGCTGTTCCGCACCCGTGCCACCGAAAAGCTCATCAAGTGCGCGGGTCTGTCCGGCCCGGTCAAGCTGCTGAATCTTGCCGATCAACTCATCAAGGAAGGCATTCGGCTCCTTCAGCTTCCTGCCTACCTCTTCGGCAGAATAGCCGAGCCGTTCGAACCATTCCTGTCCGCTACCCTTGCCAGTGCGGGCGAATTCATCACCGCGGATGTTCAATTCCTTGAGGGCATCGGTCACGCCGTCGATGCTCATGCCGGTCGCAGTGGCGACATAGGACCACTGCTGCCATACCTTCGAAGACACGCCAGCCTTGCGGGACTCGCGATCTGCTTCGGCAACGCTATCGGCGATTTCTTTGAATGCCATCGCGAGGCCACCGACTGCGGCCACAGCAACGCCGCCCTTCGTGATCGGGGCGAACATGCCCTCAAGCTTCTCGCCGATGGATGCCGAAGCCTTGCCCATGGTCTTTTCCATGTTCTCGGCAGACTGCCGGGCGCGGCCCTCCATGCGCTTGAAGTTGTCATTCGTGGCGTTGCGGGCGCGTGCCATGTCCCGCTCATACTTAGTAAGGCGGGCTTCAAGGCTGACGACAAGACGCTGCGTATCATCCATTGCTAAAATTCCTTATGCTGCTTCATCCCACATGGCATCCATGCGGGCGGCGTATTCTTCGGGCGGGAGTTCATGAAGGGCGGGCTGATTATCGTTCGCCGCTGCCCGGAAGACAGACAGGGCTGACGCAATCGCGCCGTCGATATGGTTCGAATGGCGCGTGCCCTTGTGCATGGTCGTCAATTCACCCGCGTTCGTGGCGCGCTTCACCACGACGCTTTCGAAGTGATTGCGAAGGATCGGGTGCGCGCCGTGGCGGATGCGACGGCCATTTACGACGCGCTCAAGGTCGCAAATCGGGCCGTGCATGTGCTTCGCCGTCTGCGGAAGCTGAAGCACGTTGATGCCGTGGTCTACGAGCTTGCCCATGATCGGCCCGGCAAGCGACGGGTCGAAGATAACTTCGCGCACGTCGAAGGTGCCGCAAAGGTCAACAATCTTGTCGGCGATCACGGCGGGTTCGATCACCGGGCCGTCGATCACGGTCAACAGGCCATCATCGCGCCACCGGGTATAGGGAACCTGTTCGACCTTGGCCTTTTCCTCAAGCCCTTCGGACGGCAGGAAGAACCACGGATGAACTGAAATGCGGCCATCGCCGTGCCGGAACGCGGCCACGATAGCGGTCAAGTCACCGGAGCGGGACAAGTCCACGCCAAGCCAGCACGGCAGGCCCTCAAGTTCGGCGAGATCGAAGTTCGGATCACGGCCCGCGTCATACACGGCCATGTCGAAGAGCGGATCACGAGAAGCGGCCTGCCAAATGTTCAAGCCAAGCTGCTGAAACTCATACCGCGTCGGCGGGCTGACCTTGGCCTTGCGAACCCAATCGCGCATCCCTTCAAGGTCGGGGAAACCATAAGGCAGGCCGGGGTTCGCCTTCGGCCACGTTGCTTCATCTTCCCAATCGTCGCCGGGTTCGGCCTGAAACAGGATCGGCAAAAAGGTCGGGTCTTCATGTTCGCCCGTCGCGACCTTGTAAGCGTAATCATAGAGTTCGAAGCCAACATTATCCTGCCCGCGCCCTGCCGTCGTGCAAACGATCATCAGCGGTTCGCTGGTCTTAACCATGCCGGAAGATAGAGCTTCCCAAAGGTCTCGGCCCTGCCACTTGTGAATTTCGTCCACAAGGATGAAGTTCGGGGTGGTGCCGTGCTGGGCCTTGCCGTCGCTCGAAACCGCTTTGAGGGTCGCGCCGTTGCGGGTGTTCAAAATCCGCTTCATTCCTCCAAAGGCGTTATTTATCCTCGAAATTGCCTTCAGCGGGCGCGTCCGTTCTACGATGCTCGCCACCTCGCTAAAGCCGATATTAGCCTGTTCGCGATCACACGCGGCGAAAATCACCTGCCCGGATGGCACGGCTTCGGGGCCGTAGACGTGAAGCGAAGACCATGCTGCCGCGTGGCTGGTCTTGCGATTGCCACGGCCAAGCATGAGAAACACGGTCTTGATGATACGGCGACCGTCAGGATGACGCGGGCCATAGATGCGGCGCGTGATGCGCTCGAACGGGTCGAAAAGCTGGAAGGCATTCTTCGGCGCACTGCTTTTCGGGTGCTTCAGCGCCCGGATGAAGTCAACGGCATCCTGTCCATAGCCGAACGGGTCGTCGATAGTGCTGCCATCGTAAATCCAGTGCGGGAACGCGCTCTTAGGCATGGGTGCGGTTCCTGCCAATCGAGAGAATGCTGTCTTCGTCGTCATCGTCCATCGCCACGCTGCCGACACGGGCGCGGCTGGTCGGCGACAACCCGTATTCGGCTGCAAGCTGCCGGGCCGTCTGCAAAGCGCGGTTCTGCATCCCGAACAGAACCTTATCCATCGGGGCCGCACGACGGGCGTCCTCAACCTCACGGGCGAAACCGCGCGCCATGCACAAATCTTCGATGCCGCCGAGATCGCCACGGGTGATAATGCCGCGTTCGATGAGGCCGGGCATGATCCGCTTCCACTCGGCGCGGGCATAGGCCGAAAGGTGCTTCGGTGCCGAAGGTGCCTTCATCAGGGCGTTGCTATCGCGTTCGACGGGCGGCTTCACGCCGCGAAGGTGGGTCACTTCAGGGCCTCGCCGAGAAGTTCCAGCGCATCGCGCCTGCCGATTTCCTTGATTTCCTTCAGGCCGTAGGCGATGCCGTCATAGGTCACGCGGTCGGCAGTCGTGATGCCAGGACGAAAACGGACACGGAAAATCACGGTGCCGGTTTCGGCCTCGCCGTATCCGGTGAAGAATTCGCTCGCCGACTGCTGAAGGACTTCGGCCCATACCGTTGCGACGGGCGTCCACGCCTTCACCACGTCGCCGGAAGGCTTGGTGCCTTCCGTCTCGCGTTCGATAGTGATGCGGCGATCCATGTTACCGATATTGAGCATCAGACAATCCACCGAATGAGGGCTTCGACGGACAGGACGCCATGACCATATGCGGGGTTAGGATCACGCGGGAACCGGGATGCGGTGACACGAAAATGGTCGCAATAGCCGCCTTCGATAGCCAGATTGCGCTTGTCGAGGGCTGCGGTAACAGCGCCCGCAATCTCCTTCGCCGCATCCTGCCCGGCGTCCAGCGTCCAGATATGAAGGTCCAGATACACCCACGCCGTCCGCTGGCTGCTATAATCATGGCCGTGAAGCGCGGTGTTGCCGTCGCTCATTATAATGCAGGGCTTGTTATCGGGCCGGGTGCTGCCCGAACGGATATCCTCTGCCGGAACAAGGTCGGTGACTTCCTGCTTCCCGATGAGGCGGGCGCGGATAGCAGTCTGAAGGGCAAGGGTCGGTTCAATCATTCCATGCGTCTTTCACGGCCTTCTTTGCGGCGCGGTTGATACGGTTCTGAAGGCGCTTGCGGAGAAGCCGAAGGGCGGGCCAGAAAAATGGCTGCGCTTCGGCGTTCGACGTGCCGTATTCGACAAGGTGCGCGTAGCGAACATCGGTGTTTCCGGCCGTGACGATCACTTCCGTTTCACCGGCAACGCGACTGCCGCCCGGCTGCGAATATGCGGGCGTGGCGTGGCCGGGCATGGTCACAGCAATGCTGTCGATGAGCGCGCCGGTATCGCGGGACGTTTCGGCAAGGGCCTTCTGGGCATCGGCAAGCTCGTTGCCGGACTTCCTCAAGGCCGGAAGCACGGCCTCACGCGGCGCGCGGGCGATCCTGTCGAAGGCTGCGAGGGTTTCGGCGAGGCCGTTGTCGCTCTTATTCGCCATCGCCGAACCACTTTTCGCGATAGCTGGAAAGCAACGACGTTACGCCGAGCGGCACAGAGTCCACGGAAATGCCGTAGCTCGCGAGACTGCGAACCTCATAATGGAAGGAAACGAGCTTCAGAATTGCGATTTTCACGTCTGCCGGAAGTGGATCGAAGTCGGCGAGCGGCTTGCCGATGTAATTGGCAATCCATGCTTCGGCACCGTCGATGTAGAGCGAAATAAGCTCATCTTCGGCGTTTCCATCGATCTTCATGTGCTGCTTGGCGAGGTCAAGCGATACTACGGTCATGCTTCATTCCCTGAAAAAGTTATATTGGCGCTCTCTTGTGAAGTGCTCCCCGCGCCGGTCCCCTCAAAGGCAGACAAATTGGAGACCACCCCCGCCCGGCGCTGCTTAGGGGTTGGGGTGCCGAGTGCCTGCTCCATCGTCCAGCCATCAGCTAATCGAGCGCGCAAGGTGAAACGCGGGACACCAGTGATGTCGGCGAGTTCAGAAAGAAGCCAACGCTGTCCAAGGTAGGTGTATAAAACAGTCTTCATAGCGCGCGCTCCTGCCGCTGCTTGATGGAGTTGTGACAGGGTGCGCAAAGCGGCTGCCAGTTCGCGCGGTGCCAGAACAGGCGCTTGTCGCCTCGATGGGGAACATTGTGATCGACCACGCTGGCGATGCGCGTGATGCCGTGGGTGCTGCACTCCCGGCAGTGCGGGTGCATAGTGAGGTATTCGGTGCGGGCCTTGCGCCACTCGTGGTTATAGCCACGGACACGGGCCGAAGGACGGCGAGCATCATGCCGGGCGTTGCGTTCGCGGGTTAGCGCGCGCTGGCATTCGCAGATAACGCCGTATTCCACGACGCGACTACAAGAACAAATGCGGGGCGGCTTGCTCATGATCCGCTCGCGATCTTCATCTTGAGTGAGTGAAGGCCGGAACGGTCAAATTCAGGATCGAGGCCAGCAGCGACATTACGCGCGGCCTGTTCGGGGTCGAATGCCTTCGCCGGAGGCTGCTTATCGTCCTCGCTGCTACCGTGGATGGCCTTCAGCTTTGCGATATGGGCCGAATATGCGCGGTCGATTTCGGTCGGCGTGGCGTTCCATGCCTGTTCGGGCGTCCAGCCGAGCCAGCCGGTCGCCTGTTCGAACTGATGAGCATAGAATTCCGGCCATGCGAGCGACTTGCCGCTAGGTGCCGGTGCAGCCCCATTATCCCTGTCCGGGTTCGGCGCGGGCATGAGCATGGAAACAAGTTCGGCGAGCGGCATACGAGCCGGGCCGATGAAATCCGAAAGCGGGGTTCCCTTACAGATGGACAGGAACCCCGCCGCATCCTGCCGATTATTGGCCGTCGTCAGGATGATTTCGGAAATGAAAGTGAAATTGCCGTCAGCTAAGGCCCGATACATTGCCTGAAAGCTGAAACGCGATGCGAGGGTAACTGCGGCCTGCAAGGTAGGGCGAAGCGTCACGGTGCTTCCACTGTGCGAGATCCTTACTTCTTCATAGGCGGGCCGCTGGTAGATCATGGATTAAGCCGCAACCTTCAGCTTCGTAAGGGCTTCGCCCATGACGATGCGACCACCTACACGACGGCGAGCATGAAGCTTGATGATGCCATTCGCCGCGCCGGTCAGTTCATCGCGAAGGATATTGAAGCCCACGCGGTCAGCAACGGCATAGCCCGTTGCGAAATCGCCGAAGACAATCGGCGTGGCATCGGCTGCAACGTCCGGCATGTCCACGGCTTCGTAGACCGGGCGACCAAGCAGAAGCGGCGGCTGGCCGGCCGCAATCGAGCGCTCCCACAGATAAGCCCCGTCGGTGTCCTTCAGCTTGCGAACAGCGGCCATCGTCTTGCGGTTCATGAGCCAAGAGCCGTTTGCCGAATAGGCAGTCTTGATGCTGTAGAACAGGTCAATGAGATCGTCGGCGGCAATCTCGCCTTCAAATTCCTGCACGTCGTCGGACGTAAGAATGCCTTCGGCCTGAGTGCTGCCGTTGCCGTTGACGAACCAACCGGCCTCCTTCTGGCCGAACCGGCGTGCAATGTGGTTGCCGAGATAGGACGCAAGATCGATCTGGGCGTCCTCAAGCAGGATGCGGGTGACCGGAACGATGACGGCCATTTCGAACGGCTTCAGGTCGATCTGATCGAACGACGGTTCGCTTTCCGGGCGCGGCGCGGTTTCCGCAACTTCACCGACTGCAACCTCATCGACAAGGCGGGGAAGCTGAAGCAGCGGGCCGGACATGCTGATGGTCTGGGCAAGGCCGCGAACCGGCGAGAACTCGGCGACCTTTTCGAGGATCGAAGTCGAGACCGCTTCCGGTGCCAGGATGCCGCCCGTCGAAGGGGTAGCATAGCCAAGCGACTTCACTTCATTGGCATCGCCGGAGCGAACGAAATCGGCGAATGCCTTCTTCTCGCTGTTGTCATTGACGGCATTCGGGTGATTGTTATTGGCTGCAAGGGGGCGGTTCGCCTTGGCTTCCAGCTTGTCCATGCGGGCCTTGATGGCCTTCAGTTCTTCAGGGGAAACAACCGGGTCAGACTTAACTTCCGGTGCATTCTCGATTTCGTTTTCCATAATTTCCTCAATCTGGGACTTAACGACGGTGACGTGTGCGCCGGGATGAACCGGGCGACGGCAAAGGCTGATTTCGTTGATGGTGATGGACTTGAAGACGCGACCGCCTGCCGGGCGCGGGTCAAAGCCGGTGTGACGGAAGCCGATGGACAAGCCGCCGATCTTACCGGCCTTCAACTGCCGGTGAGCATCGCGGGCGGGTCCGATGCCTTCCACGAACAAGCGGCCCTTAACTTCAAGCCCCCTGTCGGTTTCGGTGTAGGTCTCCCAAACACCGACAACCTTATGCTGGTCATGTTCCATGACCATCGGCACACTGTTCGCGAAGGCGATGGTGCCCTTTTCAATTATGTCGCCGACGCTATCGGGCGCGTCGAAAGGCCAAGCCATGCCGGTGACGGTGCCAGCTTCGTCAATCGAGACTTCAGCCTTGATTTCGAGGTTCTGAGCGATCATTCCGCAACCTCGCGAAGACCTTCATTGATGGCTGCGCCCATATCGCCGGTCGCGGCTGTATCGTTTTCAGGCTTGCCGCTCCAACGGGCGTCCAGAATGTCGAATGCGAGAATGTAGAGGTCCGAAATAAGCATCGAACGGCTGTAAATGCCGGTGAGCTTCAGGGCTTGTTCCGGGGACATTCCACCACCGATAAGGCCGGTGCGGATGACTTCGGTCAGGTCAAAGAAGTGCGCTGCCATCGAACGGAACCGGGCATGAAGTGCCATGATGCCGCTGCCGGTCGTGCGCTCTAGCTCATGAATCATTTCGGTCGTGAGGGCGAAGGTCTTTTCGCCGTCACCGAAAAAGGCGGTGTGCTGCATTACTGTGATTCCTTCGGCTGCTGGCGCTCTGCCGGGCCGGTCGTGGTCGTCGTGGTGTAGGGATTGGCGAGTTCGTCACCGCCCGGAAGCGACGGATAGTTCATGGCTGCGCGGGCTTCGTTCGGCGTCATCACGCGAGCGGCGATGAGCTTGCTGAAGATTTCGGCCCTGCCTGCCGCGTCGGCGCGCTGAAGGTCATCAATGACGAATTCGAAATAGAGGGTGTCGCGCTCTTCGTCGGTGAGAAGCACGGTCGCATAGGCGTCCTGCCACTTGTCGAGCCACGGGCGAAGGCAAAGCTGAAGGAAGCTCGCGGCCATCTGTTCGGCATTGCTCCACGTCGCGCGCTCAAGCTGATAGAGCATGTGAGGGGGAACGCCAAAGATGCGGGCGACTTCGTTGATCTGTTCAAGGCGGTTTTCAATGAATTGCGCGTCGGTGCTGGCAAGAGCCATCTGCTGATAGCGGAAGCCGTTCGGCACGATGAGCGGGCGCGACTGCTTCCCGCCGCTGAAGGCCGAACGATAGTCTTTCAGGATATTGGCGATGGTCTTCGTCCCGGCGTCAGTGTCGGGAACCGTGTTCTCGGTCCAGAACATGCCGCTGGGGCGCGCGCCGTCGCTGAAGAGATTGGACGTATGCTTTTCGAGGGTGAGGCCGATGCCGATGGCCTCGCGGCCAAGCTTGACCGGCGAGACGCCAGCGAAGGCCGGGATATAGAGAACGTCGCGGTAGAAATGCCGGACCTGTCCGCGTTCGGTCGATACGAGATAGAAGGGTTCGCCATCGTCCTCGCAATTGCGCTGCACCTTCGACGGGTCCAGCCGGTGAAGCTCAAGCGGGCGATCATCGGACGCGCGAACTACCTGCGCATAGCCAGCGCCGTGAAGCAGGGCGTCAATCGTCAGGTCGATGCGAAGCTGTCCGGCGCTGGTCCAGTCGTTCGCCCGGCTATGGGTGATCTTATGGCCGGGATGATCCTTGGCCGCTTCCTTGCTGTCGTCAGTCTCGCGGTAGAGCTTGCAAGGAAGCGAGCCGATGGTTTCAGAGATCAACCGCACGGCCTGAAGAACTGCCGGGACGTGCATCGCAGAATTGCCAGTAACGACAATCCCGGAAGCAGTAGGAATCAGGCCGAAGATTTCATTGATTGCGGGATCAGTGAGGGAATACGCCTTCTGTTCTGTCGAGAAGCCGAGCGCCTTCTTCGCACTTGAAACAATATTCGGCAGATTCATGCGTTCCGTCCTCAATTAACTTGAGGGCAGAATCTCATATCAGGACTCTCTTGTGAATCCCTTTGTGTGATTATTTTCCTATTTTATAGGATTTAATTCACATTTTGATTAGGAGCCGTCTCACTCTTATCTGCCGCAACAATGTCCCGCACCATGTCCATTTGTTCCGCAATCGAGATTAGACGGAGATCGCTCCCGCCGTAATCATCTGCGGACGAACCGGAAGCACGGCCTGTAATGTAGAGCGCGGCCTTCTGACTGACGCCAGCATACAAAGCGTCTTCAAATAGGTGGCGGAATCCGTGGTTCGGAGGTGGCATGTCCTTCCGGTTAGGAAAGACCTTCTCATGAATCCATTCCCGAATACGCTGGTCCTCATTCATGCCACCCGGAAAGAGCTTGCCGTCTGGCTGAGCTTTAACGAAATCAATGAAGCCTTCGCAGACCAGCGCGCGATGCACCGGCACCTTGCGGGCCTTGCCGGTCTTCGTCGTGCGACCATTGCCAACACGAATATGAATGAACCAATGGCCCTCAAGCTCGAATATATCGCTCTTCTCTAAAACTGTTATTTCGTTCACACGCGCGCCGGTATGGGCGATAATCCAAGGTATCCAGCGGAAGCTCGACCGGGCTGCGGTGCGCGCTGTCACCAATAGGTGACGCGCATCCTTGAGGGTATAGGTTCGTTCGGCGCTGTCCTTCTCTTCACCAACGGGCATTTCTAGGTAGTCGAAGGGAGTGCCCTTCGGCGCAGCCGGGAAGAGCCTTCCACGGCATTGTTCTTGTCCCCATCCGAGAATTGCCCGGATCGTCGCTAGCTTATCTTTGATCGTCTTTCGGGAGAGTTTGCCAGCATCAAGCATGGCGTTGCGCCATGCCTCCCCTTCCTCAAGGGTGACGGTCGCAACGCGCTTGCTGCGGCGATGGTGTTCGAAGTCATGCACAACGCCGCGATACTTTTCTAGCGTGGTTGCGGACTTCACCTTGCCGCCCAATCCCATGCCGGTCAGGCGCTCCTTCTCCGCAATGACCATTTCGAACGTCAGATTGTTGAAATCCGAAGCATCCACCTCTTGGGCGATTTCGTCGGCATCAACGGCAGCAGCTAGCATGGGGTCTTCCGGCTTCCCGGTGAAATCGCCCTCGTCGCGTTCGGCAACGCGGGCAAGCGCTTCAAGCTCTGAGACACACAAGGCGCGGGCGAGCGTTCGCCATTCCGACGAGCCTTTGACTACCGTCGTGTTGCCAAGGCGTCGGAAGCGCTCGATTTGACGCCCGACAAGCGTTTCGAGGCTATCGTCGGAAAGACCGCCCGCGACACCCTCCCGCAAGAGTTCCACAAGCCTGTCGTCCACAAGGCCCATCGCATGGCGATTGTCCATGTTCCGCAATTCGGTGTCGAAGGCGATTCGTTGATTGTAGTTTCGAAGAGCGATCTGTTCGACCGGGAGAGGATAGCGACCGGGCGTGATGGCTTCGCCCTTGGCGACCATGGCGCGCCGCTCCGCAACCGCGATTTGCGCCTGTATGTCCGCAACGGCTGTATGAAGGCGCGCTTTCGCTGCCCGCTTGTCAGGCCCAAGCGGCGTGCGGAGTTCGGTCTTATTGTCGAGGAAGGGCCGAAGGTCTTTCGGAATGACGATCCGGGCGAAATATCGTCCGTCGCGATTTAGGAGGTATTTGTCTGTCATGCCAGTCTCTTTTGTTACATGGTTTGTAACAGATGACTGTGCGGAACCCCAACTAAATCAGCATTTCCAGCGTTTTCAGGCGAAAACGATGGTCGGAGTGGAGAGATTCGAACTCCCGACCCTCTGGTCCCAAACCAGATGCGCTACCAGACTGCGCTACACTCCGTACCGTCAGCACGATCCTCGAAACAATGCATCTAAGCAAACGAGATCGTGCCTGTATCCTGTACCGCCGAACACCTGCCCTGCGGAACGAATGGGGAGATACACGGTTCACCTGTCGGCTGCAACAGGTAAAATCATGCTGGACAACTCTTCCCCGGAGAAATCTACTTGCCTGATTTCTTTGAGATGGTGGCGCTCGTCACCTTATCGCCGACAGCAAGGCCGAGTTTTTTGACAATTCCGGCGTTCAGCTCGATGACGTAAGCGACCGGGCCGCCTGAGCTGATAATCGCCTCGGAATAAGGCACGGCATTTTCCTGGATATGGGTGACGATACCTGTTTGATCCAGAAATAGCATGTCGAGCGACAGCTTGGTGTTCTTCATCCACATCATGACGGGGCGTGACGTGCCGAAATCGAACAGCATGCCATGATCGGCGGCCATCTTGTCGCGATACATCAAGCCGAATTCCAGCTGCGGTGGCGTCAGGGCCAGTTCGACGCTGAACTTGTGCGTCACGCCCTTGGGCGAAATGATCGACAGCGGCTCCGATTCGAAGGCCATCGACTGCTGGCTCGTTGCCTGCGCGGCAACCGAAGTCGGAGCCGCGGCCCCAACGAGAAAAAGCGCCACGATGGCGCTTTTTAGTGCGCCTAACATCATGTTTTTATTATATTTTGTGTTCCACGCCATAAATTAGACCATACTCAGACAGGTTGCCTTTGGAGATATTATGGCCGCAATGGCCACGTCTGTCGATCAGCAAAAAGCGCTGGGATGCCAATTGAAGAGATCACCGGCCGGAGGCTCAAGCGTGATGGAAAGAGGCTTGCCGAACTAGAGGCGTTGCCGGGTGGCCGGCATAGTGGCGGATTTCAGACATAGGTCCGATAGCCAAAGAGCTGGCAACGGTATAATGCTCTCATCATGGCCCTAGACCCAATCAAAGCTCTAACAGACTATGCTGAGGCGGACTGCACCGTACAGTTCTGGATTACCGATGCTCCCGCAGTTGAATTCAAATCTCTAAGGGCCGCGGTCAGCTACGCCAAAGATCATGGCGGGCGATGGCAGGAGATCGAAATCACGGTGCATTTGCCCCGGGAGGACATTGTCTATGCAACCGAAAAGGTGCATCGGCTGATCGATGCATTGCAAATTCGAGGTTAGCGCCAGTTGCGGTGACCTTGAGCGGATGATCTTGATTATCGCGAATGCCGACGAAGCGCCGCTTCAGCCCCTGCATATGGCAATTGGATCGAGAAACATTGGGCGATCTCACGGTCCAATGAAGCGTCCAAGCGAAGCTCTTCGAAACCCTGAGACACAAATTCGCGACGATTTCAGTGCGGCCGTGTTGCTGCGCTCGGCGCGTCCGGATGGATTTCCGCCGCCATCAGGCCCTTTTCGCCAGGTCCGAAGCGAACGAGCACCACCTGCCCCGGCCGCAGCTCCGCCAGGCCGAAGCGGCGCAACGTTTCCATGTGCACGAAGATATCCTCTGTGCCCTCACCGCGCGTCAGGAAGCCAAAACCCTTGGTGCGGTTGAACCACTTGACCAAGGCACGCTCCAGACCACTGGTCGCCGTTACCTGCACATGGGTGCGCACCGGCGGCATCTGCGATGGATGCGTGGCGGTCGACTGATCCATGGAGAGAATCTTGAAGGCCTGATAGCCGCGCTCCCGGCGCTGGATCAGCGCTACGATGCGCGTTCCCTCGAGAATGGTCTGATAACCGTCGCGACGCAGGCATGTCACATGCAGCAAAACGTCCTGCATGCCGTTGTCGGGCACGATGAAACCAAAACCCTTGGCAACATCGAACCACTTGACGACGCCGGAGATTTCGATGAGCTCGACGGTATCGCCGGACATCTCCTCGAAGTCTTCAACTCCCTTCGATGAAATTCTGTCACCCATCCTAGCCAGCCCTCGATTACGCGTCACACTGTTACGGTTAACTGATTCCCTGATATCAAGATTAACATCTTGGTAACGGAAAAGCGCAAGTCCTAGTTTTTGTTTATCCGCACCCTAAGATTACCGCTCCAACACTTGCGCGAAGCTGGCGTCGCGATCCAAGATCGCACCAGCTCAATATTAAGAGAGGAAATAGAATGCGTTATCTCCACACAATGGTCCGCGTCACCGATCTCGACGCCTCGTTGCATTTTTATAGCACCCTATTCGGCCTCACCGAAACCCGCCGCTACGAAAACGAGAAGGGTCGCTTTACGCTCGTATTCCTTGCCGCGGCCGAAGATGCCGAATCGTCCCGAAGCAATGGCGCGCCCAGCCTGGAATTGACCTATAACTGGGACCCGGAAGTCTATACAGGCGGACGCAATTTCGGTCATCTTGCCTATGAGGTCGACGACATCTACGCGACCTGCCAGAAGCTCATGGACAATGGCATCATCATCAATCGCCCGCCGCGTGATGGCCACATGGCGTTCGTAAGGTCTCCGGACGGCATTTCCATCGAGATCCTGCAGAAGGGCGACAATCTTCCGTCCGCCGAGCCTTGGGCTTCCCTTCCCAATACCGGCGCCTGGTAAAACGCAAGCTTTCGCGAGGCTTACGGCACGCGCGGAGCCATCCGTTTCGCGCTTGCCGCCCATGCCCATCCTCCGGCATGCTTGGACGACTCGAAGCATCATGCATCGGATATCGCGCGGTTCTCGCTCCCAGTCGGCGCGCGCCATATCATCGTCCCTCGCAGGAGGCCGTTCGATGCAAACCTTTTTTTGCGAGGAACGTCCTTTGTGCGATCGACAGATTTTATACGGTAAGAAGAAGCTCGCAAGCACTATTGCCGTCATCGCCTCATTTGTGATGATCGCCGGTTGCGCGACCACCAGTACAAAGCCGCAGGAGACGACCGAGGCGGCTCCGCAGCTGAGCGAAGCCGAACAGCTTGCGGCAAACCTGAACGACAAGGCTGAGGCCAGGCGACAGAAAGGTGATGCCGCCTATCGTGACCCGCGGGTCCATAGCGTCAACGGCACGCAGCAGCGGTTGGTCACAGAGCAGAACCAGGCCCTTTACCCCGGCGCACCGACAGCTGCACCTTCCGATGCACCCGCCAGCATTGCCGGTCTCGTGACGCAGCCGACTGGCGTC
Source organism: Rhizobium sp. P44RR-XXIV (assembly GCF_001999485.2). NCBI lineage: Bacteria > Pseudomonadati > Pseudomonadota > Alphaproteobacteria > Hyphomicrobiales > Rhizobiaceae > Rhizobium > Rhizobium sp. P44RR-XXIV. Next base: position 1,032,579 of record NZ_MPVZ02000028.1, read on the forward strand.
AATGCAAACAGGAGCAGCATTTTTTCGGCGCCGCCGCCGATTGCGGTCAATCCAGACGGGACGCTCGCCAAGGCGCAGCCTGACGCAGGCACGCAGGGAATCACGCCGGGCATACGCAGCGTCTACAGCATGCCGCCAAGCGCGATGCAGGCTGTTGCACCGCAAACCGGCATGGCCGGCTCGCCGGCAACACGGACCTCGGAAGACTTTCTGCCTCCACCCGTCGTCCGCAATGTTTCCGCTCAAACCGCCGCTACCCCGATGAAGCCGACGGCCGATGCGACGCCTTCGAAAATCATGCCGCTGCCAGGCTCCAATGTCCGCAAACTGGACAGCAAGGAAGCGGCGATGCTGGCAAACTTCATCGCATCGAAGAACCAGGGCAAGGACGGCAAGCTGCTGGTGGAGCCGATACAAAACGGAACCGGCCGATAAGGCGGCCGCTAGCGGGGAATCTGCAATCCTGCCGGCAACACCCTGTTAAGTCTTGCTTATTCCGGACCGGCAGCACTTTCATCCACCTGTCATTTTTTCCACAAAAAAGCGAAATTGCCGCTTGCAGGAATGAAATCACCCCGCTATAAGCGCGCCACACAACAGCTGTACGCGCCCTTCGTCTATCGGTTAGGACGACAGATTTTCATTCTGTAAAGAGGGGTTCGACTCCCCTAGGGCGTGCCACTGTTGTTCTTCCTCCCCATCGTGAATTCATTAAGCTTCCGCTTGCGGACGCCGTGCACCATTCCTATCTGTGCGGTGTGGCTTGCGCCCTTCGTCTATCGGTTAGGACGACAGATTCTCATTCTGTAAAGAGGGGTTCGACTCCCCTAGGGCGTACCAAATCATGGTGTTGCTGGGTTTTCCACAATTGCCTCGAAAAATCTGCGCCTAGTCATGGATTTTTCTGGGATTTTTCTCGATTTTCCGCTTGCGGGAACAAAAGGTGCTGACTATAAGGGCGCCACAGCACGCGCCCTTCGTCTATCGGTTAGGACGACAGATTTTCATTCTGTAAAGAGGGGTTCGACTCCCCTAGGGCGTGCCACTGTCTCTCCCTCGAAATCTTTGAATTCGCGTCGTTATTTTCGCTCGATCGTCAAAACCATTGGCATCGCCCAGGTGGCGCTCGATAGCGGCCATCTCAAAAGCCTGACCTCGCTGCCATAGACCTGCGCTTCCCAGAGCGCATAAAGTTTCCTCTGAAATCCCGGTAGCCGGACGCTTTGGCAAGCAATCGGTCCACCGTCGAAATTGAGGGCCATTTTCAAATCCAGAGGGGACCTTTTCAGAAACTCTGCCAGCGGGCCGAGTGGAAAGAAAGCGTCCTTCGTCGTGCCAACGATAATGCGGCCCGCGCCATCCTTGCCGACAAAGGTGCGATTTGCGAGCCAGCGGCTCTTTGTCGTGACGTGGGTCTGTCCATCCGCGCCGATCAACAGAGGATAGGAAACCATGGCATTTGCCGCACCTGCGAGCGCTGTTTGCCAATCCTGATGCGATAGATCCTTGATATCCGCGAAACCCTCGCCGGCGACAAAGGCGCCTGCCTTCGCATCATAGATTGCCGGTCCGGCAGCGGCACCCTCGCTTATGATCGGCGTGTCAGGCCTGCCCTTTAGATCGTAATAGCTGCCATTGACGATGAGGACTGCGTTTGACAACGCTCGCTCCCATTCATCGATCCCTTTGTCACCGCTCGGCGCATTTCTTGCCACAAAGCGGTAAAGTGTCGGATCAATACGGTTCAGCAGGATACGGTCGACCTCGCGGCCATCGACCATGACAGGCAGCTCGGCAACTTCAAAACCTTTCTCGGGCTCCTGCCAAACCAGTGGTCCCGGTTGCGCCACTGGCTGTGGATCGCTTAAGGCCAGTCGCATAGACGGCGACAAGCGCGGATCGTCAGCCTTGATCGAAATCCAATAGGTGCCGCCACGCCGGAGCAACGTGTTGAACCCATAAGCTCCGTTGCGCTCCCATAGCCAACCGGCTGCGCCTGCCATCACCACAAAAATCAGGATGAAAATAGCAATAGAAAACTTAACTCTAAAAGACATCGATACCATCCAAAGTCGCCAGCAACAGCGCTTCACAATCTGACCAATATCTCTTGAGAAGTGGCAATAAATAGACGCACCTGCCGGATGCCATGAGTTGATAAATTCATTGCTACCGCTGGTGCTTAGCGCCCATGTGATCGGTGGAATGATTAGGGCGCTTTGACCGCATCCATGACGCGCAGCTGCACGCGACGGCTTCCCTGCCAATGATCGGCGCCGAGTGTTCCCGCCACATGGAGCTGCGCGCCGCGGGAGGACATCAGCAATTCGCCCAGGGGCGTTTCGGCGGCGCGGAAGGCTATGCCATCGACCCGGCCGCCATCCTGCGCTTCCAGTGTCACCTTGATATGTGACTGGCCGACGAGACGGGAATCGCGCAGCCGGTGGCTCGGCAGGGCGAAGATGGGCTGTGGATGACCTGAGCCGTAAGGGCCGGCCGTTTCGAGGCGGTCTATCAGTTCCACGGTCGCGCCGCTGGCGCCGAGTGCACCGTCGATCTTGAGTGTTTCGTTGGCCACGAGGCCGGCAACCTGCTTTTCCGCCTTCTCGGTGAAGAAGGCGCGCAATTTTCCGAGATTGCTCCGCTCCACCGTCAGGCCAGCCGCCATCGCGTGACCGCCGCCCTTGACCAGCAAACCGGCATCGACGGCGGCGCGGACCATGCGGCCCATGTCGAAGCCGTTGATCGAGCGGCCGGAGCCGGTACCCTTGCCCGACGAATCAAAGGCAATTGCAAAGGCAGGGCGGCGAAACTTGTCTTTGAGGCGCGAAGCGATCAGGCCGACGATGCCGGGATGCCAGTTCTCCCGCGCCGTGATGATGACCGAGGCGCCGTCGCCATTGCCATATTCCGCCAGCGCTTCACCCTCGGCCTCCTGCAGCATGGCGGCCTCCATGAGCTGGCGGTCACGGTTGAGCTCATCGAGCTTGGCAGCAATCGTCTCGGCTTCGCTGGTATCGTCGAGGGTCAGAAGGCGCGCGCCGAGTGCCGCATCGCCGATGCGGCCGCCGGCATTGATGCGCGGGCCGATCAGGAAACCGAAATGATAGGGCGTCACCGGGCCGCCAAGCCCTGCCTTGCGAAACAGAGCGGCAAGTCCGGGATTGCCCTGGTGACGGGCGGCAATCAGACCCTTCACCACATAGGCGCGGTTTAGGCCCTTGAGCGGCACGACATCGCAAACCGTCGCGAGCGCGACGATATCGAGCCAGGCGAGCAGGTCCAGCGAGCGCACACGGGCGTCACCGACTTCACGCAATTGCTTCAGGGCAGCAACGAGAACGAGGAAGACGACGCCGGCAGCGCAGAGATGCCCCTGCCCTGAGAGATCGTCCTCACGGTTCGGATTGACCAACGCGTGGCATGGCGGCAGCTCGTGCGCCACCTGGTGATGATCGATGACGACGACGTCGATATTACGCGTCCTTGCCGCCTCCAGCGCCTCGAAGCTGGTGGAGCCGCAATCGACCGTGACGATCAGTGTCGCGCCATTGTCGATGAGCTGGTTGATGGCGTTAGGATTGGGGCCGTAGCCTTCGAAGATACGATCGGGGATATAGATGCTGGCGGGAACGCCGAAATGGGTCAGGAAGCGATAGAGCAGCGCCGACGAGGAGGCTCCATCGACATCGTAGTCGCCGAAGATCGCAACGGTTTCGCCTGTTTTGATCGCACGCAGAAGGCGCTGTGCCGCCTTTTCGCAGTCAGTCAGCAGATAGGGATCGGGCATCAGGCTGCGGATCGTCGGATCGAGGAAGGCCATGGCCTCATCGATGCCGACACCACGACCGGCAAGCACGCGGGCGATCAGCTCCGGCAGACCATGCACCTGCGCGATGGCGAGTGCTCTGTTCTGTCCGGCCTGGTCGAGCCGGGAGACCCAGCGATTGCCGGATACCGAGCGCTCCACGCCCAGAAAGGCTCGCTGAACTGGATCGACCGGTTGCTCCACCATCTCTCCCAAAATTTGAGGATGGCGGCGCCCTTTGAAGCGCCGCCGCCGTCAGCCTATTCCTTCGGCCGCTCGATGCGGATGACCTGTGGCTCGCCGACGAGGTAGCCTTCGGTCTTTATGGCAGCGACAGCCTTGCGCACCGAATCCTCTGTGGTCGCGTGGGTCACGAGAATGATCGTCTGATGCGCCGAGGGCGACAGGTGCTGTGTCGAGCGCTGGACGATCGATTCGAGCGAGATGTGGTTCTCCGCCATGCGGGTCGCGACGCTTGCGAAGACGCCAGTACGGTCGAGAACGGTCAGGCGGATGAAATAACCGCCTTCGTGGCTCTGCATCTGCGCCTTGCGATAAGGCTCCAGCGACTTGGCAGGGTGGCCAAGCACCGGCACGCGCTGTGCGCCCGGCTGGCTCTTGGCGATATCAGCGATGTCGCCGAGTACGGAGGACGCCGTGGCGTTGCCTCCGGCGCCGGGACCGACCATCAGCAATTCGCCGAGAATGTCCGATTCGATCGCCACGGCATTGGTGACGCCATCGACCTGGGCGATGACCGAATCGAGCGGCACCATGGTCGGGTGCACGCGCTGTTCGATCCCGCTTTCGGTGCGCTGGGCAACGCCGAGCAGCTTGATGCGATAGCCGAGATCGGCGGCAGCACGGATATCCTCGATGGAGACGTTGGTGATGCCTTCGAGATAGATGTCATCGGCTGCGATGCGGTTGCCGAAGGCAAGCGTCGTCAAGATGGCCAGCTTGTGCGCGGTGTCATTGCCCTCAATGTCGAAGGCCGGATCGGCTTCGGCATAGCCGAGCCGCTGGGCTTCCTTCAGGCAATCGGCAAAGGACAGGCCTTCCTTCTCCATCCGGGTCAGGATGTAGTTGCAGGTGCCGTTCATGATACCGTAGACGCGCGAAATCGTGTTGCCCGTCAGGGATTCGCGCAGGGCCTTGATGACCGGAATCCCGCCGGCGACCGCCGCTTCGAAATTGAGCAGAGCGCCCTTCTCTTCCGCGATCTGCGCGAGCTCGACACCATGATAGGCAAGAAGCGCCTTGTTGGCGGTGACGACATGCAGGCCACGGGCAAGAGCGGCCCGCACGGCAGCGTTGGCAGCGCCCTCGGAGCCGCCGATCAACTCGACGAAAACATCGATATCGGCCTTCTGAGCCAGATCGACCGGGCCGCCGAACCATTCGACATCCGTGAGGTCGATGCCGCGATCCTTGGTGCGATCACGCGCGGTGACGGCGACGATCTTGATGGGACGGCCGCAGGTGACGGCAAGCTCGTTGGCGCGGCTCTGGATGATGCGGACGAGCGAGGCACCAACGGTGCCCAAGCCCGCAATGCCGATTTTGAGGGCATCTGCCATGAAAAATTCCTGATCAGTATCTTGGGACGCAGCCGCGGGAACGGCTGCCGTGCGATATCAACGATGTGCGTTCAGCGAAATCACATTATGCATTGTTTCATCGGCGGTGGAGAGGAAGCGCTTCAGATTACGCGCTGCCTGCCGGATGCGATGCTCATTTTCCACAAGCGCGATGCGGACATAATCGTCGCCCTGCTCGCCGAAGCCGATGCCAGGCGCAACCGCGATGTCGGCCTTCTCGACGAGGAGCTTGGAAAACTCCAGCGAGCCAAGATGACGGAACTTCTCAGGGATCTTCGCCCAGGCGAACATAGTCGCTGCCGGCGGCGGCACTTCGAAGCCGGCCTTGCCGAAGCTATCGACCAGAACGTCGCGGCGACGCTTGTAGATGCTGCGCACTTCGGCGATGTCGGAACCGTCGCCGTTGAGTGCATGGGTCGCGGCCACCTGGATCGGCGTGAAGGCGCCGTAATCGAGGTAAGACTTCACCCGCGTCAATGCAGCAATCAGCCGCTCGTTGCCGACGGCAAATCCCATGCGCCAGCCGGGCATGGAGAAGGTTTTCGACATCGAGGTGAACTCGACCGTCACGTCCATGGCGCCAGGGACTTCCAGCACCGACGGCGGCGGCGCGTCGTCGAAGTAGATTTCCGAATAGGCGAGATCCGAGAGCACGATGATGTCGTGCTTCTTGGCGAAGGCGATGACTTCCTTGTAGAAATCCAGTGTCGCAACATAGGCCGTCGGGTTCGACGGGTAGTTGAGGATCAGGGCCAGCGGCTTCGGGATCGAATGGCGCACGGCCCGCTCCAGCGGCGGGAAGAAGCTATCGTCCGGCTCGACCGACATCGAACGGATGACGCCGCCGGCCATCAGGAAGCCGAAGGCGTGGATCGGATAGGTCGGGTTCGGGCAGAGGATAACATCGCCCGGCGCCGTGATCGCCTGCGCCATGTTGGCGAAGCCTTCCTTGGAGCCCAGCGTGGCGACCACCTGCGTATCCGGATTGAGCTTGACGCCGAAACGACGAGCGTAATAAGCGGCCTGCGCCCGGCGCAGGCCAGGAATTCCCTTGGATGAGGAATAGCGATGCGTGCGCGGGTCCTGGACCACTTCGCACAGCTTGTCGACGATCGCCTTCGGGGTCGGAAGGTCGGGATTGCCCATGCCGAGGTCGATAATGTCCGCCCCGCCCGCTCGCGCGCTTGCTTTCAAACGGTTGACCTGTTCGAAAACGTAGGGCGGCAAACGCCGGACTTTATGAAACTCTTCCATTTATTTCCCCAGGGACAGCGGCCCTCACAACCGCGATGAAGTTCGTCGATCTTCCGGTGAGCCGCGATACGAACTTGGAATCGCGGCGCCGCAACTAGCTGACTCGAAAGATAAGGTGAATCTTGGGCGGTTGCGCAGGCAAACTGCACTTAACCGATAAAGACACATCCAAATTCGGCCTATCCGAACGCTTTGCGTCGAAATTGCCTGAAACGCAAGGTTAATTCTGCGTCTGGCTCGGCTGAGCGCTGCTCTCTTTCTGAATTTCCTGCAACGTATCCTGGCCGTGTTCGGCGGCGAGCTTGCGCATGTCGGCGACGCGCTTCTGGTACTCGGCTTCCGAGATGGTGCCGGCCTTGCGCTGCGATCCGAGTGCGGTCAGCTGCTTGACCAGATCTCCGGCCTGCTGATCGTTGATCTGAACGTTCGCGGCCGTCGGCGGCGCGTTGAAAGACGGGTAGCCGTCCTTGTAGTATTGCTGCGTGTTACTGAGATCGACCTGACTGCCTTTGGCAGGTTTGACGATGACAGCAGCCGGCGGCTGCTTGCGCTTGGCAAAGGCCGCTTTTTCCTCAGGAGTCGAGCAGCCCGCGAGCGTCAATGCGAGAATTCCGCACATCGCACCGCAGAGTACGGAATACCGGTTCAGTCTTGCCACCATGCCGCCGCCCATAATTGTCTTCCTGCGCTATTCCTTGCTGTGGGTTGCGACTGTTAAATTTGTCGCAGCAGCAAAGCAAGAGCAGGGTTGCGTTTCATTCGACTTGTATTCCTTTTCCCGCAAGATGTACAAATGGAAAACAAGAGACAATTGCCGCCGGGAGGATGATGCGTGACCGACAGCAAGCGGGACAACAATGAAGGAAATGGCGGCTTTGCCGGCTTCGACCCGAAGTCAGTCGAGCCTTACATCGTCAGGGATCCCGAAGCGATGGCCGTCAACTTCGCCCGTGCGCTGGAAAATCTCGGCAAGGCGGCATCCGAGTGGCTGGCGCCACGCGAACGCGGCGAGAAGGTTGACACCGTCGCCGATCCGATCACCGATATGGTCAAAACGCTGTCCAGAGTCGGCGAATACTGGCTTTCCGACCCGCGCCGGACGCTGGAGGCGCAAACCTATCTGCTGTCTGGTTATTTTGGCCTATGGACGAAAACGCTGCAGCGCCTCAACGGCGATTCGTCCGCCGAGACCGAGGCCGAACCGGTCAAGGACAAGCGCTTCGCGGATGAGGACTGGCAGAAGAACCCCTTCTTCGACTTTCTGAAGCAGACCTATCTTCTGACCGCCGGCTGGGCGGAAAAGCTCGTTGGCGACGCTGAAGGCCTAGACGACCATACCCGCCACAAGGCCGCTTTCTATACGAAGCAGATCACGGCCGCTTTTTCGCCGAGCAATTTCATTGCGACGAATCCGCAGCTCTATCGCGAAACGGTCGCCTCCAATGCGGAGAATCTGGTGCGCGGCATGAAGATGCTTGCCGAAGACATCAATCTGGGCCGTGGCGAATTGCGGCTGCGGCAGACCGACATGACGAAATTTGCTGTCGGTCGCGATATGGCGCTGACGCCCGGCAAGGTGATCGCACAAAGCGATGTCTGCCAGATCATCCACTATGAGCCGGCAACAGAGAAGGTGCTGAAGCGGCCGCTGCTCATCTGCCCGCCCTGGATCAACAAATTCTATATTCTCGATCTCAACCCGCAGAAATCATTCATCAAATGGTGCGTGGAACAGGGACACACAGTCTTCGTCATTTCCTGGGTGAACCCCGATCAACGCCACGCGCTGAAGGACTGGACCTCCTATGCGCGCGAAGGTATCGATTTCGCGCTGGAAGCCGTCGAAAAGGCGACCGGCGAACAAGAGGTCAATGCCGTCGGCTATTGCGTCGGCGGTACGCTGCTCGCGGCAACGCTCGCCCTCCACGCCAAGGAAAAGAACAAGCGCATCCGCACCGTGACCTTCCTGACGACACAGGTCGATTTCACCTTTGCGGGCGATCTCAAGGTTTTCGTTGACGAGGAACAAATCGCGTCGCTCGAGCAGCAGATGAATGTCGTCGGCTATCTTGAGGGATCGAAGATGGCCGCGGCCTTCAATATGCTTCGCGCCTCCGAATTGATCTGGCCATACTTCGTCAACAGCTACCTGAAGGGTCAGGAACCCCTGCCCTTCGATCTTCTGTTCTGGAATGCCGATTCGACGCGTATGGCGGCGGCCAACCACTCCTTCTATCTGCGCAATTGCTACCTCAACAATACGCTGAGCCAGGGCAAGATGGTCCTCGACGGCAAGACATTGTCGCTGAAGGATGTACGCATCCCCGTTTATAATCTGGCGACGCGCGAAGATCATATCGCCCCTGCGAAGTCCGTTTTCGTCGGCAGCCAGTATTTTGGCGGGCCGGTAGAGTTCGTGTTGACCGGTTCCGGCCACATCGCGGGCGTCGTCAACCCGCCGGACAAGCGCAAATACCAGTTCTGGACCGGTGGCCCGGTGAAGGGCGACTACGAGCATTGGCTGGAGGACGCGAAGGAGACGCCCGGCTCCTGGTGGACGCATTGGCATGCATGGATCCTGTCCCAGGACCATCGCATGGCGCCTGCGCGCCAGCCCGGCGGCCAGGCTCTCAACGCCCTTGAAGAGGCGCCCGGCAGCTTCGTGCTGGAACGGGCCTAGGCGATCAATTCATTCATGCTCTTCAATCCGCCTCTCGTCCCTGCCCGGCTGATCGCGCGATACAAGCGCTTCCTTTTCGATGCCGAGCTGGAAGACGGGACGCTTATCACAGGCTCCTGCCCGAATACCGGCTCCATGCTGGGGCTGACGGCGCCCGGTTCCCGCATTTGGCTCTCAGAGCATGAGGGCACCAAACGGAAATATCGCCATGTCTTCGAACTAATCGAGGCCGACGGCACGACGGTTGGCGTCAATACCGGCATGCCAAACCGCATCGCGGCGGAAGCCATCGCGCTCGGCCAGGTCTCCGATCTCGGCGACTACACCACGGTCAAGCGCGAGCAGAATTACGGCCGCAACTCCCGCATCGACCTGCTCTTGACCGACCCGTTGAAGACAACCACCTATGTCGAGGTCAAGAACGTCCACTTCATGCGACAGCCACGTCTGGCGGAATTTCCCGATACGGCGACCGCGCGCGGCGCCAAGCATCTGGAAGAGCTTGGTGACATGGTGCAGGCAGGCTTTCGCGCCGTGATGCTATTCGTGATCCAGCGGAATGATTGCCATCGCTTTCGGATCTGCGGCGATCTCGATCCCATTTACCTCAAGGCCTTCGAGCGGGCTTTGAGGCGCGGCGTCGAAGTATATGCTCTGAAATGCAGGTTTTCACCGACGGAAATCACCCCTGCCGGGTTGATCCCGATAGACGAACCCGGCATAGCTGCATTAGATACCAGTATAAAGATTTCGGCTGAAGGCTAACCATGGTGAACTACATCGAAGCGGCAACGGCGCCGGCGAAGAATACGGGCGCTATCCGCCTCTACGGGCAGGATGCGTTTGCCGGCATGCGCAAGGCGTGCCAGCTAACCGCCCGCTGCCTCGATGAACTGGCCGCCATCGTCGAGCCGGGCGTCGCGACCGACGTCATTGATCGCTTCGTTTTCGAATTCGGCATGGATCACGGTGCCTTTCCGGCGACGCTGAATTATCGCGGCTATATGAAATCCTCCTGTACCTCGATCAACCATGTCGTCTGCCACGGCATTCCCAACGAAAAGCCGCTGCGCGACGGAGACGTCGTCAACATCGACGTGACCTATGTGCTCGACGGATGGCATGGCGATTCCAGCCGCATGTATCCTGTCGGCGAAATCAAGCGCTCGGCGGAACGGCTTCTGGAAGTCACCTATGAATCCCTGATGCGCGGCATCGCTGCCGTGCGCCCGGGCGCCCGCACCGGCGCCATCGGCGAGGCGATCCAGACCTATGCCGAGGCGGAGCGCTGCTCGGTCGTTCGCGACTTCTGCGGCCATGGCGTCGGCAGCCTCTTCCACGACTCGCCGAATATCCTGCATTACGGCCGCGCCAGCGACGGACCGGAATTGCGCGAGGGCATGATCTTTACCATCGAGCCCATGATCAATCTCGGCAAGCCACATGTGAAGGTGCTCGGCGACGGCTGGACTGCCGTGACGCGAGATCGCTCGCTCTCGGCTCAATACGAGCACACCGTCGGGGTTACTGCCACGGGCTGCGAGATCTTTACCCTATCGCCCGGCGGTCTCGATCGCCCCGGCCTGCCGCCGCTGCAGGGATAACTGATGGCGAAACGCCCCGCTCGCTCTTCCGGACATGGCGACATGCCCCTTGACGGCGGCGGGACGGCGGAGGCATCGGAAGAAGCCCAGCTTTTCGACGAGCGGATGTTTTTTCCTGCGCAATCCGCGAAATCGCCACCCGCTTCCGCCAAATCGGCTCCTGCCAAAGTGGAAGCCGATTACCATGGCCATCGCGAGCGGCTACGCAACCGCTATCGCGACGGTGGCGACACGGCGCTCGCCGACTATGAAATTCTCGAATTGCTGCTGTTCAGGCTCATTCCGCGCCGCGACACGAAACCGATCGCCAAGGCCCTGCTCGCCCGCTTCGGAACGCTCGGCGGCGTCTTCGGTGCGCCGGTGGGCCTGCTGACGGAGATCAGCGGCGTCGGCGATGCAGTGGCGCTTGATCTGAAGCTTGTCGCAAGCGTGGCGCAGCGCATGCTGAAGAGCGAACTGACGGGCAAGCCGGTTCTATCCTCCTGGAAGGCGCTGATCGATTATTGCCACACGGCCATGGCGCACGAGGCGCGCGAACAATTCCGGCTACTGTTCCTCGATAAGCGCAACGCCTTGATTGCCGACGAAATCCAGGGCCTTGGCACCGTCGACCACACGCCCGTTTATCCGCGCGAGGTGGTCAAGCGTGCACTGGAACTCTCTTCCACAGCTGTGATCCTCGTCCACAATCATCCGTCAGGAGATCCGACGCCGTCGCGCGCCGATATCGAGATGACCAAGACGATCATCGATACGGCCAAGCCTCTGGGTATTACCGTTCACGATCATATTATCATCGGCAAGAACGGCCATGTCAGCTTCAGAGCATTGCGGCTGATCTGAAATCGCCTCAATTACGCTAAAGTAAAATATTAGTGATTTTTAATATAATGTTAAATTCTATATATTTTTATATTCATACGCTTCGTAGGCCTACGTAAAATCTTGCGATCTTACTCTCTTGATCCCTGTTTCCATTTTTCAGTTCAGCATCATGATGACCTGTCAAAAGGATCGCCGCACCCAAAACGGCAAGTCTGTTGGCATATGGTGTTGTTTTAATTTGACCTATTCGCTTGAGCGCTATGCCAGCCCGGAGATCGCATGCAGAAGATATCGCCGACACTTGCTCGTTACCTCCGCCGCATCGGTGGCGGGGCAATTGTCGCTTTGGTGGCATTTACGGCAGTCGCGGGCGGCTTCTATGCCCATATGCTTTGGACAACGAATTTCCATCCGGTCATCGCCGGTGAGCTCTATCGTTCCTCTCAGCCATCGGCAGCGACGATCGCGGATTTCCAGAAGCAATATGGCATCAAGACCATCATCAATCTGCGAGGCAACAATAGCGGCCGTCATTGGTACGATAAGGAAGTCGCCGAAGCGAAGCAGCTAGACATCAATCATATCGATTTCCGCATGTCTTCGAACAAGGAATTGACGGAGGCGCAGGCGGCGCAGTTGGTCGAGATCATGCGTGATGCGCCAAAACCGATCCTCATTCATTGCCAGGCCGGAGCTGACCGCACCGGGCTTGCATCCGCGCTTTATCTTGCCGCCATCGCCAAGACCAGTCAGGCGATTGCAGGCAACCAGATGTCGATCGTCTATGGACACGTCTCTCTTCCTTTTATGCGTGCCTATGCCATGGATCGGACTTTCGAAAAGCTCCAACCCTGGCTCAACCCGCCGGCCTCCTGAGGAACGGCGCTTCCTGTTAGATAATCTGTAACATTGAGCAGCTACCGGTTGACGGACAGCATGTTGCGTTGCGACATTGATTCCCTATCCAATCATCCGAGGCTTCCCGATGGACCAATTCGATCTTCTAGTCGTGGGTAGTGGCCCTGCCGGCCGCAGAGGTGCCATTCAGGCTGCAAAGCTCGGCAAGAAGGTGCTCGTCATCGAGCAAGGCAAGCGCGTCGGCGGCGTTTCGGTCCACACCGGCACAATCCCCTCCAAGACGCTGCGTGAAACCGCGCTGAACCTGTCAGGCTGGCGCGAACGCGGCTTCTATGGGCGCGCCTATCGCGTCAAGCAGGAAATCAGCGCAGAGGATCTGCGCCGCCGCCTGCTGATCACCCTGGATCATGAAGTCGAAGTGCTGGAACACCAGTTCGCGCGCAATCGCGTTCAGCATATGCGCGGCAAGGCAAGCTTCGTCGATCCCCAGACCATGCAGGTCGTCAAGGATGACGGCGAGGTTGTCACCGTTTCCGCCGCCAGCATCCTGCTCGCGGTCGGCACCAAGCCGTTCCGTCCCGATTACATGCCCTTCGATGGCAAGACGGTTCTCGATAGCGACGAGCTGTTGGAAATTGAGGAGCTGCCGCGCTCGATGGTCGTGATCGGCGCCGGCGTCATCGGCATCGAATACGCTACAATCTTCAGTGCGCTCGACACGCAGGTGACGCTGATTGATCCGAAGTCGACCATGCTCGACTTCATCGACAAGGAGATTGTCGAGGATTTCACCTATCAGCTGCGCGACCGCAACATGAAGCTGTTCCTCGGCCAGAAGGCGGAGAAGGTTACCCATCAGAACGGCAAGGTCGAACTGACACTCGACAATGGCCGCCGCCTCACCACCGATATGGTGCTGTTTGCCGCCGGTCGCATGGGCGCGACCGATACGCTCAATCTCCCCGCCGCCGGCCTCGAGGCCGATGCGCGCGGCCGTCTGAGCGTCAATCCGGAAACCTTCGCCACCAAGGTTCCGCATATCTTTGCCGCGGGCGACGTCGTCGGCTTCCCGAGCCTTGCCTCTACCTCAATGGAACAGGGCCGCATCGCTGCCCGCGTGGCCGTCGGTGCGATCGCCAAGGAGCCGCCGAAATACTTCCCCTACGGCATCTACGCAGTGCCTGAGATTTCCACCTGTGGCCTCACCGAGGAAGAGGTCAAGGAACGACACATCGCCTATGAATGCGGTATCGCCCGCTTCCGCGAGACCTCGCGCGGCCACATTATGGGCCTCGACACCGGTCTCTTGAAAATGATCTTCTCGCTGAAGACACGCCGCCTGCTCGGCGTCCACATCGTCGGCGAAGGCGCGACCGAACTCGTCCACATCGGCCAGGCGGTGCTGAACCTCAAGGGCACCGTCGAATATTTCGTCGAGAACACCTTCAACTATCCGACGCTCGCCGAAGCCTACAAGATCGCTGGTCTGGATGCCTGGAACCGCATGGGTGATATCAAGTCGGAGATTTGAGCCGCTACCAACTGACGTAAGGCGACCGTGGCAGATCTCGTGCAACAGCTTCGATCAGGGGGAGAACCTCGTCGAGAGTATCTATGCCGTATTTCGGGAATGGCAGTGTGTCTGGCCAGGTCGCACCGTCACCATAGAATACGCCTGTCATCCCAGATGCTTCTGCACCCACGACATCCGCCTCCGGATTATCGCCTATGAAGATGCACTGTGCCGGCGCCACGCCCAGCCGTTCGGCGGCGAGTCGAAAAATATGCGGGTCCGGCTTCCGCAGCCCGACATCCTCCGAAATGACAACGAGGTCGACGACATCTTTGAGCCCGGTGATCTCAATTTTTGCGGATTGAACTTTGGCATGACCGTTGCTGATGATGGCCGTCTTCAAACCACGCGTCCGCAACGCTACCAGCGTTTCAAGAGCGCCAATCGATAGCCTGGCGAAATGCGGATAATGCGTTTGAAAATCGGAAAACAGGCGAGCTCCGCAATGACTGTCCACATCCAGAGCTGCTGCCAAGCTCGGGTAGAGTTTTTGCTTGTCGACCAGGCCTTCCTTCTCCAATGTAAAGAAAGTTGCCTCGAACGCCCGCAATGGCACGCCCTGCAGTTGATCCCCGAACCGCTTGAATTGATCCGGCAGAAACGCCCTCAGCGCCGCTCTCCGATCGATGAGGGTTTCATCAAGGTCAAACATCACCGCTTCAATCACGTCCTGCATCCTGGGTTATCGCACCGAGCTGCTTTTCCAGTTGGAGCGTATGACGGAGGTGAAAAATGTCCATCGCAATCGACGGCGGCTCGTGCAGATGTCCGGAATCGCGTGACCTATTCACCACTCGCCCTCGTGGTTCGGGGCTCTGGCCTAACCACCCTACACACCTCACTATAAGAACTAAGCTTCTGGGCAAGACGCACATCGACTAGGCTTCGTTCCACGCGATGAACCGTCCCCACCCTGAGCAGCGGAGGGCCTGAATTTGTCCAAGCGGCTGGCGCCTAGAAGGCGCAATGACGGCCTTCCCTCTCTGCAACAAAAAAGCCCCGCCGCGAGCGGCAGGGCTTCATTTCAATCAGAAAGAAAAACCGATTATTCGGCGCTGTCTTCAGCAGCCTTCTTCTTCGGAGCAGCCTTCTTCTTCGGAGCGGCTTCTTCGCCTTCAGCGGCAGCTTCGGTCGCGTCAGCCTTGGCAGCGGCCTTCTTCTTCGGAGCAGCCTTCTTGGCAGCCGGCTTGTCTTCGGCTTCGTCGTCGGCCAGCAGCGCTTCCTTGGAAACGGTCTTGTCCGTGACGTCGACTTCGGTCAGCAGGTGATCGATGACCTTCTCTTCGAAGATCGGCGCGCGCAGGTTGGCCGA
This sequence comes from Rhizobium sp. P44RR-XXIV, assembly GCF_001999485.2. Lineage (NCBI taxonomy): Bacteria > Pseudomonadati > Pseudomonadota > Alphaproteobacteria > Hyphomicrobiales > Rhizobiaceae > Rhizobium > Rhizobium sp. P44RR-XXIV. Next base: position 1,048,094 of record NZ_MPVZ02000028.1, read on the forward strand.
GGCGCCAGGCGTGTTGCGGAAGAATTCCAGGATTTCCTTTTCCTGGCCCGGGAACTGCTGGAGCTGCGAGTAAAGCGCACGCTGCAGTTCGTCTTCGCTGACTTCGACGCCGGCCTTTTCGCCGATTTCAGAGAGAACGAGGCCGAGGCGAACGCGGCGCTCAGCAAGCTTGCGGTACTCTTCGCGAGCCTTTTCTTCCGTGGTGTCTTCATCTTCGAAGGTCTTGCCCGATTCAGCAAGATCCGTCTGGATCTGGCGCCAGATGCTGGCGAATTCGGCTTCGACGAGCTTCTGCGGGGTGTCGAACTGGTACATTTCGTCGAGCTGGTCGAGGATCTGACGCTTGACCTTCTGGCGCGTAACCGAGCCGTACTGGCTTTCGATCTGGCCGCGGACGATTTCCTTCAGGCGATCAGCCGATTCGAGGCCGAGCTTGGTGGCGAGTTCGTCGTTGATCTCGATTTCGCCGGCAGCTGCGACTTCCTTGACGTTGATGTCGAAGGTGGCTTCCTTGCCTGCGAGGTTCTTGGCCGGATAGTCGGCCGGGAAGGTTACGGTGATGACCTTCTCATCGCCGGCCTTGAGGCCGACGAGCTGTTCTTCGAAGCCCGGGATGAAGCGGTTGGAGCCGAGAACGAGCTGTGCGTCTTCGTCCTTGCCGCCGTCGAAGGCTTCGCCGTCGACCTTGCCGAGGTAATCGATGGTGACGCGGTCGCCGTCAGCGGCCTTGCCCTTCTTGGTCTCGTAGGTGCGGGCGCTTTCGGCAATCTTAAGGATCTGCTCGGTGACTTCGTCTTCGGCGATCTCAGCAACTTCGCGGGTGATCTTGATGCCCTTGACGGACTTCAGTTCGATCGCCGGGATAACTTCGTAGGAAAGCGTGAATTCGAAATCGGCCTCGGCAGCGAGGATCTTTTCTGCCTCGTCCTTGTCCTCGGTCATGGCGATTTCCGGCTGGGTTGCCGACTTTTCGCCGCGCTCGGTCAGGATTGCCGGCGGCTGGTCGCGAACGATCTCGTTGACGAGGTCGGCCATGATGGACTTGCCATAGACCTTCTTCAGATGCGCAACCGGTACCTTGCCCGGACGGAAACCGTTGATGCGGACCTTGTCCTTGACCTCGGCCAGGCGTTCGTTCATGCGAACTTCCATGTCCTTGGCGGGGATGACCACCTTGATTTCGCGCTTCAGCCCTTCAGCGAGCGTTTCGATAACCTGCATTGTCCTACCTTCATTCATGGCGGCCGTGCCCAGACAGCCGTTCGTTTCGATGAGCACGACGCCGGAAAATCCCGAGCGTGGCTTGGATGCAATTCCCTGTCACTTTGCCAAGAGCGCCGCGCCTTCGAATGAACGCGCAAGAGGCAGCCCTATCTCGTTACGAGTCGAAGCATCTGATCCACTCCCTATCCGAAAGCGGGATGCCTAGGCAAAATGGCGCGTCCTGCGGCATGTAGGAAGACAAGCTTGTTCAGCCTCCCCCGTCCATAAGACGTCTTGGTGCGGGTAGAGAGACTTGAACTCCCACGCCTTGCGGCACCAGAACCTAAATCTGGCGTGTCTACCAATTTCACCATACCCGCGTTCCCAAAACCGCATGGCGATGCCTGCCCATGGGGCCTTCCGGAGCGCGGCGTCTCTATATCACCCGTTTCAAACCACGCAAAGGAAAAATGACGGTTCCACGACCATGGACAAGCTTATCCGGTTTTGACGGACAAACATCTTCAATAAAGCGGTTCCTCGTATACCGGTTTGCCGTCAAGAAGCAGTGCTCTGATGTGGGCAGCACCATCGGAAGAGATGCGGGCCGCAATGGCGACACGGCTCTCGTTGCGCGCACTCTCGATGTCGTGCCCCTGACCTTCGGGCACATAATAGCGCTCAATGCCATAGTCGACCGAGATCAATGACTGCGACGCGTCGGTCTGCTCCGCATAAAAGAAATAGTCGACGGGCAGGCTTTTGAGCACGACCGTATCGGGCTTGGGATCGAGCGGTCCAAAGGATGATTCGACAATACCCCAGTAGCCGTCATCCTGTTTCTTCAGGCGAACGGACAGGATCTGGGCGGTCAGACTTTGCTTCGGCGCACCGCCGACCAGCGTCGAGACCGGAACCCGTGAAATATCGTAGTTCAAGGTCACGTAATCGCCGCGCAGAAGATCGCGCGGATCGACCGGCGCTGTCTTCAGGATAACCTCGACACCGCTTCGCAGGCCCCAGGCCCGCTCGCCGACCATATAGCCGAGCACGGCCGTCTGCAGGGCAGCAACGATGATGGCGGCAATCCAGAAGCGGTGCGGGCCACTCAGAACAGCATTCTTCTCAGCCAGATCACTCATGCCTGTGCCCCCTGCTCGCGACTGCCGGAAAAGCGCCGTTCCAACCGGATGACCACCCAGGCGGCAAACGCCACCAACAAACCGGCAATCAGGAAGAAGCCCGCCGTACCGATGATCGAGCCGATCGTTTCGCTGGCGAGATAGAGGATCTCGCAGGCGAAGACGAAATAGGCGAGAAAGCGTACCGCACCATTGTCACGACCGCTAAGGGCGATTGCGATGACAGAGCTTGCAAGCGTCGCAACGGCGACAATGATGAGGGCAAGCGCATCTTTCTCCCAAAGATCATTCGTAAAGGTCTCGTTGCTGATTTCGGCATGGACCAGAAAGAGACCGATCGCGGCGACAAGAAAGGCGTAAAAGGCTGGTGCCGCACCCGCCGTCCGCGCAAGAGGCATCAGTGGCGAGGCCGGGATGCTGACTGCAAGGAAGGCGGCCATTCCGAGGGCGGCGAACAGGATTGCCGCATTCAGGCTCTCGTGCAGGCCGAAAAGCCAGGTCAGCCACCCGACGATGATCAGATAGGCGAAGTGTCTCGCTCTCGGCGCGTCGACATATCTGACGAGCGCAATCAGGACCGCGGCCATCAGAAGCGGCACCCACGGCATGACACCCTGCCAGCGATCAAAATGATCCCAGAGATAGGCACCGCAAAACGCCCAGGCAAGGAAGCCAGCCAGTGCGACCTGCGCGCTCGAGCGAAACAGCGCAGCGACAATGCAGGCCGCCGCGAACCAGACGATTATCATTCTCAGCTCATCGCCGGACATGTTGTACATCTGACCGACGAGCGCCATAGCACCGCCGAAACTCAATGTCCCGAGAATCAGCAAGGCTGCCGCCAATATAGAGCGCCCGGCAGTCAGCAACTTCGCGGCGCCGAGATAGAAGCCCCATATCATGGCAAAGAGAGCGAGAAGGCGTGCAAGCCTCGGGATCTCTTCCCAGTTCGCGGAGATGAACAGCAATAGCGCCAGGCCGAGAAGCACGGCCGCCAGGATGGTCAGCACCCTCCCCGCACTGAAGCTTGTCTGGCGTCCGTCATATTCGCGCAGCACAGCCTGCGCCGCCGTCGCATCGACAAGTCCCTTGTCGACCCAGATCTTCAGATCCCGCTCCAGCCTGCCTCTATACATCCCGGCCCCCTACCCATGCGACTCTCCGCATAGAGAAGAATTACCACAAAACGGCAGGCGATCGATCCGAGCTTGCGCGTATGCGCCGCCAGCACCTTCCACACGAATATGTCTCTCGTTAATACAGTATTAAGCGATCATTCAGTATCCTAAGGACCGGTATCGAGATACCCATGCAAGACATGCGCAGACGACATATCTCCCATGAAATTATTGCGCTGCACAAAATCAAAAAGTCATACTATTAATGAGCCAACAAAACACGGCGATGGCGCGCCGGGCCGATGCAAATCGGAGCAAGCCTGAGGATGTAAATCCTGACAGAGAATTCGGAGCTGCACACTCCTCCTCCCAGTGCGCTCCGATGGATTGACGACACTCCTCCTCCCAGTCGTCAATCACCACAAATGACGCCCGCCGCACCTCCTCCCGCGGTGGGCGTTATTTTTTGCCCGTTTCAATCGTTTATATGCCACTCGACACACCCTCAGACGCCAGCAAGCGTCGTGCGGGCGCGAAACCTATCGAGCCCAAAGCATGCCGATCAGAAATCGCCGGCAAGGCGCGCCTCAGCAATTAGACCTACCCGAAAATAGCAAGGCTGGCGAAAACATGGCCGGATGCAGGCAAACGGGAGAACCGCCCTTGAAAAGCTGAGGTTTGCCGGAGAACGAGCTCTTCGGGGCATTCTTCGTTCAGCCGCGATATGCACATAAAGCAGCCATCTTCTTGGGCAGATCGCCTACAAGGATTGCACTTTACGCATAGGTGACATGAAGCATTCGCGCTTTTTAGTTCTTGCAGCGCAGCATATATAAGAAGGCATCAGATCGACGACGGAACCAATCACTGGGCCGCGAGATCTTCAAATCCTCGAAAGGGACTAAAATGAACCTGACCCGCTCTTTCAACAACTGGCGCAAGTATCGTCAGACCGTCAACGAACTCGGCCGCATGAGCTCGCGTGAACTGCACGACCTCGGTATCGACCGCGCTGACATCCATCGCGTTGCTCGCGAAGCCACCGGCCGCTAATCGCCGGATAGGCTTCGCCCAATAGCGAAAGCCTTCTCAACGCCCGTTGCGGACCGCCGCGACGGGCGTTCTTTTTTGTCCATTGTGCAATTGCAGCATAATGCGACCTAGTCCGAGCTATTCGCGACACGCAAGGCATGTAAATTTTAGGCATTGATGGCTTTTTGGGCGCCATATTGCACAAATGCATAGCAGACGCCTTTTCTTTGCACTGCACAAAGCACGTTCTCACGCCTATATAGAGTGCAAGCGCTGAGGCGGTAATCGTACCGCTCGCAAACAAGATACTGAGGACAAGATCATGAACCCGCTTCGCATTGCCAAGAACTGGATCAGCTACCGCCGCACTCTGAACGAACTCGGCAACCTTTCCAGCCAGACCCTGTCGGACATCGGCGTTAGCCGCTACGAAATCCGCAACATCGCTGCACGTTCTTTCCGTTAATCGGTACTGAACTGCAGACTGCCTCAAGACGCGCCTTTCGGCGCCGTTTTTGATTCCAGCGTTATTTTCGGCTCCAGTCATTGCGCAAAGCAATTGGATCGCCGCGTTGCCCGTGATAATGACGCGCGCATGACACAGACCAGCTCTCACTCCCCTATTCATATCATCGGCGGCGGCCTCGCAGGCTCCGAAGCGGCTTGGCAGATCGCCAGCGCCGGCGTGCCCGTCATCCTGCACGAGATGCGTGGCGTGCGCGGCACGGAGGCACACAAGACCGACGATCTTGCCGAGCTGGTGTGCTCCAACTCGTTCCGCTCAGACGACGCCACAAGCAACGCGGTCGGCGTCATCCATGCAGAGATGCGCATGGCCGGTTCGCTGATCATGGCGTGCGCGGATCGACATCAGGTGCCGGCCGGTGGAGCCCTTGCTGTCGATCGCGACGGTTTTTCCGCAGCCGTAACCCAGGCGATCGCGAACCATCCGTTGATCACCGTTGTCCGCGAGGAAATCCAGGGATTGCCGCCCGAAGAATGGGACCAGGCGATCATCGCCACCGGCCCGCTGACCGCGCCCGGTCTTGCCAGCGCCATCCAGGCTGAAACGGGCGCCGACGCGCTTGCCTTTTTCGACGCCATTGCGCCGATTGTCTATCGCGACAGCATCAATATGGACATCTGCTGGTATCAGTCCCGCTACGACAAGGTCGGGCCGGGCGGCACGGGCAAGGACTATATCAACTGCCCGATGGACCAGGCCCAGTACAATGCCTTCCTCGATGCCCTGATTGCCGGTGACGCCGTGGGCTTCAAGGAATGGGAAGGCACGCCCTATTTCGACGGTTGCCTGCCGATCGAAGTCATGGCCGAGCGCGGACGCGAAACGCTGCGCCACGGTCCGATGAAGCCGATGGGCCTCACCAACTCGCATAACCCCACAGTCAAGGCCTATGCCGTGGTGCAACTGCGCCAGGACAATGCGCTCGGCACGCTCTACAACATGGTCGGCTTCCAGACGAAGTTGAAATATGGCGCGCAGGCAGAGATCTTTCGCCTGATTCCCGGCCTTGAGAATGCCGAATTCGCGCGGCTCGGCGGGCTGCATCGCAACACCTACATCAACTCCCCGACGCTGCTCGACCGCTCGCTGATGCTGAAGTCGCGACCGGGCCTGCGATTCGCCGGTCAGATCACCGGCTGTGAAGGCTATGTCGAAAGCGCCAGCATCGGGCTGCTTGCCGGACGCTTTGCCGCTGCGGAACGCAAGGGCGAAACACCATCGCTCCCGCCGGCTACGACGGCGCTCGGCTCATTGCTTAACCACATCACCGGCGGCCATATCGTCTCCGACGAGGAGCCAGGCAAGCGTTCGTTCCAGCCGATGAACATCAATTTCGGGCTTTTCCCGGAGCTGGAGCCAGGGTCGATCGTCAGACCGGAAGGCATCAAGCGCTTTCGCGGCAAGGACAAGACCATCATGAAGCGTCAGCTCATCGCCAAGCGCGCGCTTGGCGATTGCGCTCAATGGCTCGGCCTGCCGGCTCCTGCCCTTGCTGAAAGCGCCTGAGATCTCTCAGGCCTTGGCCGGCGGCATCAGTTCCGCCGGCTTGGCATTGTCGCCAGCCACATAATTGCCGAGCAGCCAAAGAGAGACTTCCGCCGCTTCTGCCGGAGTTGAGAATTCGAACGTTCCATTGTGATGGGGGGCATCGAGAAACTCGACCGCCAGACCACGACCAGTGCCCGAATCCCTGGCATGCGCCCGGCCGGGTTCGATCAGATGGACGCTGAAATGATTTCGCAGGCTGCGCATGAAGCCAGCCTTGTCGTCATGCAGGCGTACAAAGACCGCCTGCCCGTTGGCTGTCGTCTGCAGTTGCCTGATCGCCTCGGTTGGGAAAGCGCGGCCGAACTCGATGATCGCAAGTCCGGTATCGTGCAGACCGTCTTCCTTGTTCTGCGAAGCCATGCGCGTCGCGAAGAAAGCAAAGAAGACGACAATCGCGAAAAGTACGCACCAGACGATAATGCCCACGGCAGCTCCCCCTGAAAAATAAATCAAGTGCCCGCCCATCTCCATAAACGCCGAGACTTGCGCGAGCGTGATGTTATTTTAGATTTTCTTTGTAATAGAGGCCAGCGCCATGCGCATCTGCCGCCGCCATTGCGGCAGCGCCAGTGGATGGTCGAAGAGACCGGCTCCCAATCTCTGCGCTTTTTTCAAGACAGGCTCTGCAAGGGTGACGGGCAAGAAGGCTGGAAACACCGCAGGCGGTATCGTGCCTGCCGCCCTCGCCTTGGCCAGATGCTCACGGCCAAGACCGGCGAATGCCTCGATCGCGGCTGAAATGCGTACCTTGTCCTCACCGACCAGGAAACTATCCCGATCAAGGCCTGTTGCTGCGAGAATCTCGAGCGGCAGGTAGAGTTGGCCGCGATGGCGCTGGAGCGGCATCAACAGCAGCAAGCCGCCGATCGCCTGCGCGACACCGGCATGGCCGGCAATATCAGCGGAACGCTTCGCCTCGTCCGGTGACAGGACCAGGCTCGCAAGCTGAATGAGGGCTGACGCCGTTTCCCCGGCATAACCCTCCAAATTGCCACGCGTCTCCATCGGATCGTCGTAGAGATCGAAGATGCGCGCGTCGATCATGTCGATCAACGTCTGGCGCGGCAGGCGGTATTGTTCAATCGCCGTCAGAAGTTCGGCGGCAATGGGATTGGCTTCGCTCGAGCCATGGGCCTGCCCTTCGAGGAGATCGCGCCAGTATTGCATTCGCACTTCGCCGGGCAATGGCTCATGCACGAGGTCGCGCACGCGGGCCAATTCGGCATTGAAGGCGTAGAGCGCGGCAAGCGCCGGGCGCTTTTCCTCCGGCGCCAACAGGCAGGCAAGATAACGATCGCGATCGGTATCCCGAAGCGTGGCGAGGCAGATGTCCCGATTGGTCCGCGGCGTAGCTGATGTCGTCATGTCGCGTGATCCGGAGGTCAAACTGCAATCAGCGCAGCAGCGACGGCACGCGACTCGGACAGCATGATATTGAACGTGCGAACAGCCGCTCCGGTGCTCATCGGGTCGGAGGAAATCTGCCGGGCGCGTAGGGCCGCCTTCAGATCAGCCGGCAGAGGTCGCAGTTCCATGCCGGTGCCGACAAGCAGGACTTCGATCTGTGCGGCCTCGTCGAGCACCTTCTGGAAGCGATCCGGTGTCAGCGCGTCGCCCAACAGCATGTCCCAGCCGTAAATGCCCGAAGGCAGGCAGAGCAGAGAGCCGCGATGCGACATGTCGGCGAAGCGGAAACCGCCATTGCCGTAAGCGTCGATCGGTGCGCGCCCGGGGAAATGCGCTTTCCGGATTTCTATACCTTTTGCCAATGTATCACACCGCTGGTTTGCCTGACTGAATGTCGCCGGCGGCGGGGCCTGAGCTTTCACCACCGGTTTGGAACTTGTCCGGCCGCAGCTTGAACAGGATCAGCACGGGCGCCGCAATATAAATCGACGAAAAAGTGCCGACCGCGACACCGAAAAGCAGCACGAAGGTGAAGGCACGGATCACTTCGCCACCGAAGATGTAGAGCGCGAGCAGCGCCAGAAGCGTCGTCGCCGATGTGAGAATGGTCCGCGATAGTGTCTGATTGATGGAGGCGTCGATCAGGATCGGCAAAGGCATCTGCGAATAGCGCCTGAGATTCTCGCGCATGCGGTCATAGACGACAACGGTATCGTTCAGCGAATAACCGACAATGGTCAGGATCGCGGCGATACTCGTCATGTTGAATTCCATGCCGGTCAGAACGAAGAGGCCGAGCGTCAGGATGACGTCGTGCAACGTCGCGATGATCGCGCCGACTGCGAACTGCCACTCGAAGCGCAGCCATATGTAAACGAGAATTGCAATCAAGGCTGCCAGCACGGCAAGCGAAGCCGTCGTGGTGATTTCACCGGAAACAGCGGGACCAACCACTTCAACGCGGGAGAAATCGTAATCCTTGCCCAATTCCTCGCGCACGAGGGTTACGGCCGATTGCTCGGCATTTTCGCCACCCTCCTGGGCATGCACTCGGATGACCGCGCCGAGGCGATCGGCGATCCGCTCGACCCGCACATCCCCCGGGACGATATCCTGAAGACGTGACTGGATATTTGCCGGGTCCGCGAGGCCCTGTTTGGCGCGAACTTCGATGATGGAACCGCCGGCGAAATCGATGCCGAGATGCATGCCGATCGTCGCGAAGGCAACAAGTGTTGCAACCGACAGGGCGGCGGAAACCGTGAACGTATAACGCCGGATGCCCATGAAGCGGATGTTGGCATTGTCGAAAATGCCGCTGCGCACACCGACCAGGAGGGTGCGCGGCTTGCGGTGCGATATCCACATATCGATGAGCGAACGCGTCACGAAGCAGGAGGTGAAAAAAGTGGTGAAAACGCCGATGATAAGGGTCGCGGCGAAACCACGCACCGAGCCGCTGCTGGCATAGAAAAGAATGGCCGCAACGATAAGCACGGTCAGATTGGCATCGGCCACGGTCGCGGCCGCCCGGTTGAAACCATGGCGCAGCGCGTCAACGAGGAGATGCGTCTTCTTTTCTTCCTCACGCACGCGCTCATAGATCAGCACCAGGGCATCCAGCCCGATACCGATGATCAGGACGATAGCGGCGACTCCCGGCAGCGTCAGCGCTATGCCAAGCAACCCCATGATCGCCAACACCATGATGATGTTGATGATCAGCGCGATGGTCGCTGCAATGCCGAGCAGACGATAGAAGCCGATCATCAAGGCGGCGACGAAAACCGCGGCGGCGATGCAGGCTATGATGCCGTAACGCGCGGTTTCACCGCCGAGACCCGGCTGGATGGTCCGCTCCTCAACCGTTGTCAACGTCGCGGGCAAAGGCCCGCTCTTGATCATCACAGCCAGATCCTGGGCTCCTTGAGCCGTAAAATCTCCTGGAACATCAACCTCGCCCGTTGCGATCACGGTCTTCAGTGCGGCAGCAGAGATAACCTGATCATCAAGCACGACGACGATGACCCTGCCGAGATTGCTTGCGGTTGCTTGCGCGAACCGGTGGGCCGCTTCCTGCGTCAGCTTCACGGAGGTCGTGCCACCATTGTTCTGGCTGTTGACCACGGCAACGGCGTCGGCAAAATCCACATTGGAGAGGATGGGCTGGCGCTGCACGAGATAGCCGACCGGTGGGTCATCTTCGGAAAACATGACGTCGGTGCCGGCCGGCGGCTGGCCATCCATGGCATTCTGGACCGTCATCGATTGATCGACGAGGCGGAAGCTGAGCTGTGCCGGCTGACCGAGCAGGTTCTTCAACCGCTGCGGATCTGCGAGATCAGGCACCTGCACGATGATGCGATCCCGCCCCTGGCTTCGGATCAGAGGCTCGCCCACCCCAAGCTGTGCAATTCGGTTGCGAATGACCCGGATCGACCGGGCAACCGCCGCGGACACGTGACTGTCGATATCCGCATCGGTGATATCGAGTGTCAATGCGCCGGCGTCACCCTGGGAAAGCGTGATGGCCGGCTTGTCCGAGCCGGTGGTGAGCGGCCGCAATGCGGTTACCGCCGCCTGAACCTGCGCGGGATCGTTGATGCGAAGCTGAATTTTCCGGCCGGTTCCGGTCAGGCCGGAATAGGCGACATTGACGATGCGCAATCGCGTTCCGATATCGCCAACGATGGCTTCCAGGCGGTCTTTCTCGACATCATCCCGTTCGATCTTGAGGAGGAGATGCGAGCCGCCGCGAAGATCGAGCCCGAGCTCGATCTTTCTGTGCGCCCACCATGTCGGAAGAGAGGAAAGATAGCGCTCGCCAAGCAGGTTGGGAGCGGCAAGTAGCACGCTCAAGAGAACGACGAACCAGATCAGGGTGGTCTTCCACCAGGAGACGTGCAGCATCATTCTCTCGAGTTTGGGCTTCTCTACTGCGCCCCGCTTTTAGCAGGAAATGCGACGGGCGCAGTAACACCTTGAATTTGTGCATAATCCATCAAGAAAGTCGATTCCGATTTTCGAGGACATGCACAGGCCAGGCGAGCTGCCTGCACGAGAGAAGCTTACGCTGCGTCAGCCTTGACAGGCTCACCCTTGACGCGAACTTCCGAAATCGCACTGCGGACGACGCGGATGCGCACGCCGTCGGCAATCTCGACTTCGAGTTCCTTGTCGTCGATGACCTTCGTGACCTTGCCGACGATGCCGCTGGTGACGATCTGATCGCCGCGGCGAATGTTCTTCAAGATCTCGTCACGCTTCTTTGCCTGCGCACGCTGCGGACGGATGAGAAGGAAATACCAAACGACCATCAGCGGCACAAACAGGATGATCATTTCGAAACCGGAACCACCGAAGACACCGGCTGCCGAATCTGTCGCGCTCTGCGCATATGCGTTGGTAATAAACATCGAGAACTCCCTTGAACTCCTAGCGGGAACGGGCCCCGCGTCAGGTGGCCGGAATATAGTTACGCGCATGGCGATTGCAACAAAAACAGCCGCCAACCGTACCGTTTTCCCGGTCTCTTAGCCTTTCAGCTCCGGATGGAGCATGATACCCGGCAAGACAGCGCGCGCATTCTACGACTTTCTTGATCATTATTCAGGAGGAAAACGGTGACTGAAGACCAAAACGCCCTGATCCTTGCCGAAGTCCGCCGCCTCGCCGACGCGGTTGAACGTCTGGCCGGCCCTGCTCCGGCTGTCAACGATTGGAACGCTGCCGACTGCTTCGTCTGGGCGCCTGCCCGGCTCCATTTGCAACCAGTACCGCGGCCAAACCGGGTGGCGCTCACGCTCATTCGCGGTGTCGATCACGTCCGCGATATTCTGCACGAGAACACGCTGCGCTTTGCCGACGGCTTTGCCGCCAACAACGTCCTGCTCTGGGGCGCGCGCGGCATGGGCAAATCCTCGCTCGTCAAGGCGGTGCACGAGGATGTGCGCCGCGCCACGGGCATCTCGCTCAAATTGATCGAGGTGCATCGCGAAGATATCTCGTCGCTGCCGGTGCTGCTCGACATATTGAAGGCTGCGCCGCACCGCATCATCATCTTCTGCGATGACCTGTCCTTCGATCACGACGATACTGCATACAAATCGCTGAAGGCAGCGCTGGACGGTGGTGTCGAGGGGCGGCCGGACAATGTGTTGTTCTACGCGACGTCCAACCGTCGGCATCTGCTGCCGCGGCATATGATGGAAAACGAGCAATCGACGGCGATTAATCCGTCCGAGGCCGTGGAGGAGAAGGTCTCTCTTTCCGATCGCTTCGGCCTTTGGCTCGGTTTCCACAAGTGCAGCCAGGAAGACTATCTGGTGATGATCGATGCCTATGCCGATCATTTCAAGCTGGATCTCGATCGGGTGCGGATGCACCACGAGGCACTGGAATGGGCGACCACGCGCGGCGCCCGATCTGGCCGCGTCGCCTGGCAATATATCCAGGATCTGGCCGGACGGCTGCGCATCGTGCTTGATCGGGACTGATCTCAGCTCTCCAAGCCTCAAACGACAAAAAGCCCGGCGATTGCCGGGCTTTTTGCAGAGTCCTTGAGATGCACTACCTATTCAAGGAACGTCATTGGGTTGATCGGAGCCGAATTCTTTCGGACTTCGAAGTGTAGCTGCGGCTGGCTGACATTGCCGCTCATGCCAGAGGTCGCGAGCGTCTGGCCGCGCTGAACCTTCTGGCCGCGGGTGACGCTGAGCGCATCGGCGTGGCCGTAGACCGTGACGGTGCCGTCGTCGTGACGGACGAGAACCGTATTGCCAAGCTCCTTCAGGCCGTTGCCTGCATAGATGACGACGCCGTTTTCGGCAGCCTTGACCGGCGTGCCCTCGGGAACGGAGATGTCGATACCGTCATTGCGGCTGCCGTTGACGTTGGCACCGTAGCCGGCGATGACCGCACCACGAACCGGCCAGCGATATTTGCCGATACCGGTTGCCTCAGGCGCATCTGCCTGCGCATCGGATTTGGCCGCGTCATTGATCGACTGGCTCGGAGAAGCAGAAGCGACCACCTGCGGCTTGGAGGTATCGGCCGGCGCATCTGCATGAGCGACGACCTTGGGCGCTTGCTTTGCAACCGGCTCTGCAGTTGGCTTGGCGGAAATCTTCTGCGGCTCGATGGAAGCCGTCTTGACCGGATCGGCAGCAGCGACGCCACCATGCGGCAATGCCAAGGCCTGACCGATGCGAACGCTATCGCCAGCCTTCATATTATTGGCCCGCTTCAATTCGGCAACCGTTACGCCGCTTTCCTTAGCAATCCTGGCAAGAGAATCACCCGGCTTGACGACATAGGTACCCTTCGGTGCCGGACCTTTGCCGTTACCGGCAGCAAGCTTGTTCGGGTCAGCAAGACCAGCCTGGGACTTGCCGCGCATCTGACCGCTGGACGGCAGCGCAAGCGCATCCTGCTGCGGAGCCTTGCCCGGGCCGGGCATCTTGCCGTCCTTGGAAAGATCGGTGGCTTCCGAAGCCATCTTGGCCGGGCTGGAGGCGCCCGCACCGTTCATGGTGGGGATGACGATCTGCTGGCCTGGCTGTGCGCCAGCGCCGTTGCGCAAGCCGTTTGCACGCAGGATTTCCTTTTCCGGCACACCATAGCGGCGCGACAGCAGCGCGATGTTTTCGCCCTGATGCAGCGTCACGCTCGGAGCGTTGACCGTGGTCCAGCCCGGAGACATTTGCGGCGCAGCGGCGGTCTTGATCGTACCCGTCGACAATGTGTCAGGCGCAAGAGCCGGAGCATTGCGGGAACCATTGTTGTTGTGCGAAGCGGGGAATGGCTGGGCCATCGCTTCATTTTCGGCCCTGGAGCCATTGCGCGGGCGGCCGGCGTCGGCCGATGCGCCGGGAGGCGCAAGATCGGAACGCTGGATTGCGACAGGCGCGGTCGATGCCCTAGCGCTGGAGTAGGACGGATTATAGCGAGCCGGCGAATTCGGGTAGGGTTGCGTTACCGGTGCGCTCTGCTGCGAATAATCCTGCTGACCATAACCGCCAGCCTGAGCAACATCGGCCCTCGGCACCGGATCGCCATCCGGACCGTTCAGACTGCGCCGGTTGATGGAACCGGTCGTCACATTATCCGTATTTTTGGAGAAGAGCCCGCTGAAGCGGGTTGTGTCTGAACTACAAGCCGTTGCAGTGCTCGCCAGAAGAATTGCCACTAGGACTTTCCCTGCCGATTTACCGAAGTTTGAAGAAAGACTGAAACCCATGACTCGACCCACTTAAGACGCAACCGTTTATGGGTCGATTAAAGCGCGTTAATCTTACCATGCGGTTAAAGCACTGGTGCGGCATGTGTATTTTTGAGGAATTGCTAACCATAGAAACGAGACGGCCTCTCTTGCGGCCGTTTCATCGGCATCAAGCTGGCTTGAGTTTCAAAGATAGGAGGCGAGCAGCGGCACGATCGGTTGGTAGGGAACGTCGAACAGTTCCTCGCGCTCGAATCGGCTGCCGGTCTTCGTCAGACGCACCAGACGGCAAACATCGTCGGACATGATGAGTGGTGCAATCATGGATCCGCCCGACACCAGCTGCTCGGCATAGAAGCGCGGCATGGTCGTGAAAGCGGCAGTTACCAGGATGCGGTCGAAGGTGCCCTCACCCTGCAGCCCAGCGCTGCCGTCGGCCTGGCGAATGATGACATTGCGCAGCCCAAGCGCATCCATGCGCTGCTGCGCCGCCGTCGTCAGCGTCTTGTAGCGGTCGACCGTCAGCACCCGCTCGACGATCCGTCCCATGACTGCAGCGGTAAAACCACTGCCGGTTCCGATTTCAAGAACCCTGTGGCCCGGCTTGATCTTGAGGCTGTGAAGAATGCGAACGACCAGATCCATACCTTCCATGAAGGCACCGCATTCGATGGGAATGGTCCGGCTGGAATAGGCATCGTCGACGAACTGCGCGGGCACGAAAGGCAGGCGCGGCGTCTGCTCGACCGCCGTCATCAGATCGATATCCAATATGCCTTCCGCCCGCAGCCGCAGAACCACGGCTGCAAAGCCTTCCTTTTCCACCAAACGAGGTGTCAATGCGCTACTCCATACCAAGCGCCCGCGCCACGCGGTCCTGCGCCGAATAATCCGTCAGATCGAGTTTCAAAGGCGTTACCGAAATCCGATTTTGTTTCAACGCCTGGATATCGGTTCCCGGCCGGAAGATACCGCTGCGTTCGCCGAATTTCAGCCAATAATATGGAAAGCCACGACCGTCGGCGCGCTCTTCCACCTGAACGTTGAAGGCAAGGTTGCCTTGTGCCGTCACTTCCGTCCCGGCGACATCATCCGGGCGGCAATTCGGGAAATTCAGGTTCAGGAACGTGCCGTCAGGCAGATCCACATTCAACAATTTGCCGAGCAGCGCCGGTGCATGGGCTTCGGCCACGTCCCAAGGGACGATGCGGGCGCCGTTTTCGTAGACATAAGCCTGGCTCAGTGCAAAGGAACGAACACCCTGCAGCGTGCCTTCGATCGCGCCGGCGATGGTTCCGGAATAGGTGACATCATCGGCGACGTTCGAGCCGGAATTGACACCCGAGAGAATGATATCCGGTTTCCTGTCCAGAACCTGGCGAATAGCCATGATGACGCAATCTGTCGGGGTACCGCGCAGCGCGAAATGCTTGTCGGAAACCTTGCGCATGCGCAGCGGCTCGGAAAGGCTGAGCGAATGAGCAAGACCGCTCTGATCGGTCTCGGGTGCCACGACCCAGACGTCGTCAGACAGCGTGCGGGCGATACGTTCCAATGCGGCCAGCCCTTCGGCGTGAATGCCATCGTCATTGGTCAGAAGTATGCGCATCGCCCCACCGCCTTGTTATTTATGCCGCTTTCTCGATCCTCTTCACACCACCCATATATGGCAGCAGTGCGTCCGGGACAGTGACGGAGCCATCGGCGTTCAGATAATTCTCAAGGACCGCGATCAGGCAGCGACCGACGGCCGTGCCGGAGCCGTTCAGCGTGTGAACGAACTTCGTGCCCTTGTCGTCCTTGCCGCGATAGCGCGCATTCATGCGCCGGGCCTGAAAATCACCGCAGACCGAGCAGGACGAGATTTCGCGATAGGTATCCTGCCCCGGCAGCCAGACTTCGAGGTCATAGGTCTTGCGGGCGCCAAAGCCCATATCGCCCGTCGACAACGTCATGACGCGGTAATGCAGACCAAGGCGTTTCAGCACCTCCTCGGCACAGGCCGTCATGCGCTCGTGCTCGGCAATGGAGCTTTCGGCGTCGGTGATCGACACCAGCTCGCACTTCCAGAACTGATGCTGGCGCAGCATGCCGCGCGTATCGCGGCCGGCGGAGCCCGCTTCCGAGCGGAAGGACGGCGTCAGCGCCGTGAAGCGAAGCGGCAGCTTCTCCTGATCGAGAATTTCGCCGGAGACCAGATTGGTGAGGGTCACTTCGGCTGTCGGGATCAGCCAGCGCCCGTCCGTGGTCTTGAAAAGATCCTCGGCGAATTTCGGCAACTGGTTCGTACCGAACAGGGCTTCGTCACGCACCAGCAACGGCGCGCTGACTTCGGTATACCCATGCTCGCTGGTATGGAGATCGAGCATGAACTGGCCGAGCGCCCGCTCAAGGCGCGCCAGCTGCGAGGTCAGCACCGTGAAGCGCGAACCGGAAAGCTTCGCGGCGCGCTCGAAATCCATGTAGCCGAGCTCTTCGCCGATGTCGAAATGCTCTTTCGGCGGATGGTTCCAGGTCGGCTTGGCGCCCCAGGCATGCTTGACGACATTGTCGTGCTCGTCCTTGCCGACAGGCACATCGTCAAGCGGGATGTTCGGAATGCGTGACAGCGCGTCGTTAAGCTCGGCCGTCAGCACGCGCTCCTGCTCTTCCGCGGCAGGCAGCGAAGTCTTGATGTCGGCGACTTCTGCCTTCAGTCTTTCGGCAAGCTCGGTGTTCTTTTGCGCCATGGCCGCGCCGATCTCCTTCGAGGCGGCGTTGCGGCGGGACTGCATATCCTGGACGGACTGAACAACGGAGCGGCGCTTCTCGTCGAGCGCGATGAGGCCTTGCGACAGAGGCTCCGCACTGCGCTTGGCAAGCGCTGCATCGAGGGCCTCGGCATTCTCACGAATCCATTTGATATCAAGCATCGTCGTTCCAGGTCGTTACACATGACTATAGCTCCGACCGAAATATCGGTCGGAGATCGATCCGGCAACCTCTATGGAAGAACGATCATGATCCGTCGCTCAGACATTATCCGTCTTGGCGACATCGGACGTCTCGTCATTCTCTTCAAGCGTCTGCCGGGCACGCTGGCGTTCCACGAGTCGCGCCGCGTAGATGGAAATCTCGTAGAGAAGGATCGTCGGCACTGCAAGGCCGATCTGAGACATCGGATCCGGCGGCGTCAGCACGGCGGCGACGATGAAGGCGAAGACGATCGCGAATTTGCGCTTCTGCGCAAGCCAGGCCGAGCTCACCAGGCCGACACGGGCCAGCAGCGTCGTGATGACGGGCAGCTGAAAGACGAGGCCGAAGGAAAGGACCAGCGTCATGATCAGGCTCAGATATTCCGAGACCTTCGGCAGCAACGCGATGCCCACCTGGCCATCGGCCGGCGCCTGCTGCATCTTCAGGAAGAACCACATGACCATGGGGCAGAAGAAGAAATAGACGAGCGCCGCGCCCATGAGAAACAGCACCGGCGAGGCGATGAGAAACGGCAGGAATGCCGCGCGCTCGTTCTTGTAGAGGCCAGGCGCCACGAACTTGTAGATCTGGGCGGCGATGATCGGGAAAGCGATGACCAGCGCGCCGAACATGGCGACCTTCACCTGGGTGAAGAAGAATTCCTGCGGCGCGGTATAGATCAACTCGGCCTTGCTGAGATCGAGCCCGGCCCAGACCACAGCCCATTTGTAGGGATAGACCAGATAGTTGAACAGATGCTTCGCCACGGCAAAGCAGCCGATAAAGGCGATGAAGAACGCCACCAGCGACCAGATCAGTCGCGAACGCAGTTCCATGAGGTGTTCGATAAGCGGCTGCGGCTTATCGTTGATTTCACCCGTCATGCCTGGTCCTTCTTTTTCGGCGTTGTCTTGCTTGCTGTAGCGCGCTTGCTGGGAGCTGCAGGCGCTTTCTCTACGGCAGCGACGGCGACCTTGCGTGGCGCGCGCTTGGGTTTTTCGGTAACGACGGGTGTCTGGACTGCTGCGGCGGCGACATCATCGACCTTTGCAGCCGGCTTGGCGCGCGGCTTCCTCGGCTTTACAGCAGTCTCGCTCGCAACGGCGACCGGTTGCGGCGTGGGAGCAACCACCGGCGACGGATTGCTCGGCGCGGAGGCCGCGGAAAGCGCTTCGGGCAAGCCTGTCGATACACCAGGCACCGGCTCGTCCGGCAAGGGTGTGGCAGCAACGGCCGGTTTATCCGGCGTCGCCGAACGCTGCAGATCAGCCTTTATCTCGTTGCCCATTTCGCGCAGCGGATTCATGGCTTCACGCAATGAATTGACCGGATTGAGCTTCTGGGCATCCGAGATCGTCTGGCGCACATCGTCCAGCTCCGCCTCACGCATGGCCTCGTCGAACTGCGCACGAAAATCGCCCGCAACCTTCCGGGCTCTCGCCGTCATCTTGCCGATGGTCCGCAAGGTTGCCGGAAGCTCCTTTGGACCAATGACCACCAGGGCCACGACGGCAATAATTACCAGCTCGGACCAGCCTATATCGAACATGCAAAGGCTCCTGGGCCAACGGCAAGCCTTTCGGCCTCCGCCTGCCCGACATGTTTACTTCGTTTCGTCAGCCTTGTGCTCGACCGTGCGGGACGTCGTCGTCGCCGAGGTCGGCTGCGGCTGCGCCGAAGTATCCTCGTCGTCGTTCATGCCTTTTTTGAAGCTCTTGATACCCTTGGCGACGTCACCCATCAGTTCCGGGATCTTTCCACGACCGAACAACAACAGCGCGATGGCCAGGACGATGAGCCAGTGCCATATGCTTAGAGAACCCATTGCGATAACTCCCGATTTCAATGTCATCCCGATGTAAGACGTTTATTGATGTTTTTCAAACAACAAAATTCGGTACATCCACGTATATCAGGATGTGGAACGCCGATAGCGGCGACCAAACGTCTCCAACTCAAGGGGATGATTTCCATATTCGCATCTGCTGATGGCGAAAGAGAGACCGGCTACCGGTTCCTGAAAGAAATTCGCTGGAACCAAACCCGGCGCGATCAACCGCCGGAGGCGCCGAAATCAGCGTCAATCGCCCGAAATCGCTCCATTGGGCGGCAGAAGACCGAGCTCCTCCAGATCCAGATGCGTGATCGGATCTTCATCCTCGGTGAGTTCGTCGCTCATCAAGGGGGATGGGATATTGAAATTGGCGGGGATGCGGCCAGACAGGAGCCCTGCGCCCTTCAACTCTTCGAGACCGGGCAGATCGCGCAGCTCCTCTAGGCCGAAATGATCGAGAAAATCGCGCGTGGTGCCGAGTGTGACCGGCCGGCCGGGGGTGCGTCGGCGGCCACGGAAGCGAACCCAGCCCGATTCCATCAAAACGTCGAGCGTGCCCTTCGACGTCTGCACGCCTCTGATATCTTCGATCTCAGCGCGCGTCACCGGCTGGTGATAGGCGATGATGGCAAGCACTTCCAGGGCGGCACGGGAGAGCTTGCGTACCTCGCTTTCATCGCGCCGGATCACAAATGAGAGATCGGCCGCCGTCCGGAAAGCCCAGGCACCATCCACCTGCACGAGATTGACGCCGCGCATCGCATAATCTGTCTTGAGTTTCTGCATCACGGCAGCAACATCAATGCCATCGCCAACACGCTCAGCAATGAACGTTTCGGAGACCGGTTGAGCCGAAGCAAAAACCAGCGCTTCGGCAATGCGCTCCGCCTCGCCGACGCGACGATCGTCGACCTCGGGCGTGGTCGTCTCGTATTCCATGCTCTGCTGATCGTCCTGCGGCTCGGTCACGCTTGCATCCTACCCTATTCCGCCGCTTCGAGCGAACCATGCTTCGGCCCGCGCCGCATATATAATGGCTGAAAGGCGCCTTCCTGGCGTATTTCCAGCCGCCCTTCGCGCACAAGCTCAAGCGAAGCCGCAAAGGCGCTGGCGATGGCCGTTACACGGTCGCTGGCGCTGACCATATAGCGCAGCAGATAGTGCTCCAAAGCGGTCCAATCGGTGATTTCTCCGATCATCCGGTCCAGGATCACCCGGGCATCGGCAAGCGACCAGACGCTGCGCTTTTCGATCGTCACCTGCGTGACGGCCTGCCGCTGGCGCAGGCCGGCATATGCCGTCAGGAGGTCGTAAAGGCTGGCATCGAAGGCGGATTGACGCCGATCGGGAATATGTTCGGGCGCGCCGCGAGCAAAGATATCGCGGCCGAGGCGATTGCGGTTGACAAGGTTGGATGCCGCGTCGCGCATGGCTTCAAGGCGCTTCAGACGGAAGGCAAGCGTTGCCGCCATCTCCTCACCCGTCGGACCGTCTTCCTTGCTCTGCTGCGGAATGAGCAACTTGGATTTGAGATAGGCCAGCCACGCGGCCATGACGAGATAATCGGCCGCAAGCTCGATGCGGATGCGCCGGGCAGTCTCGATGAACTGCAGATATTGCTCGACAAGCGCCACGACGGAAATGCGCGAGAGATCGACCTTCTGTGTACGAGCCAGATGCAGCAAAAGATCGAGCGGTCCTTCGAAGCCGGCGATATCGACGACCAGAGCCGGCTCGTGCGAGCCGCGCTCTCCCTCGCCTTCCTGCCAGATCTTATCCATTGGCGTTGCCGCCTGCTGAAGCTTTTCCGTGCCGCTCACCTTGTTCACTCGTCAGATCCTCGGAGTTCGGTTAGGCCACCGCAAACGTCGCATCGAATTCGGCGCGAATCGCCGCCTCGTCCGCGTTGTCAGCATGGCCGAATGCTGCTTCTACTGCCTTGACCCGCGCAAGCGCCGCACCGGCCAAAGGCGGAACGTTACGCACGACCTCCAGCATCTCGTTCATAACGCCATTGCAATGCAGCACGATATCGCATCCGCCGGCAATAATATTTGCCGCACGCTCGCCGATCGTACCCTTCAGCGCGTTCATCGATGTATCATCCGACAAAAGCAGGCCCTGGAAGCCGATATGGCCGCGTATGATCTCTTCGATCACCTTGCGAGAGGTCGTTGCAGGGTTGGTCGGATCGATATCGGTGAAGACGACGTGGCACGTCATCGCCATCAGCTCAGCCTTCAGCGCCACGAAAGGCACAAAATCATGCGCCTCCAGTTCCGCACGCGGAACGGAGACTACAGGCAATTCGTGATGCGAATCCGCAAAGCCGCGGCCATGACCGGGCATATGCTTCATCACGGGCAGGACGCCGCCGGCCTTCAGGCCCTCCGCCGCAGCACGCCCCATTTCCGTTACCGTCACCGGATCGCCGCCATAGGCGCGATTGCCGATGACATTGCTCGATCCCTCCACCGGAACATCCAGTACTGGCAGGCAATCGACATTGATGCCGAACTTCAGCAAATCGAAGGCATGAAGCCGTGACATCAGCCATGCAGCGCGCAGACCACGCTCGCGATCCTGCCGATAAAGGTCGCCCAGAGCCTGTCCCGAGGGATAATGCTGCAGGATCGGCGGGCGAATGCGCTGCACCCTGCCCCCTTCCTGGTCGATAAACACCGGCGCGGCGCGTCCGACACTCTCACGCAGGGACGCAACCAGATCGGCGATCTGCGCCGGCTCGGAAATATTGCGTCCAAACAGAATGAAGCCCCATGGCTGTTCCCCCTGATAGAAGGAACGCTCTTCGGGCGTGATGGCATGGCCGCTGCAGCCAAGGATCATGGATTTCGATTCGGTCATATCCGAATCATAGAGACTGACGCCGCGAAACGCGAGTGAGGTCAAGCCGAGATACACAGGAACAAGGTACCTCAAATGAAAACGGCGGGTTTATACCCGCCGTTTTCAGAGAGTTCAGCGCCTGATGCTTATTTCGAAATCAGGCAGGTGCCACCAGCGGTGCGGTACCGTTCGCAAATGGCTGCAGCTTCATCCTTCGAGCCGGCGACGACGCGGACACGATAGTAGGTGCCCTTACCGGCGATATCGGCCTTGCGGATCTCCAGCGGATGATTGCCGATGACGCTGGCGAACTTCACCTTCAGGTTAGCCTGCGACTTCTGCGCGTCGGCTTCAGTCGGGAGCGAGGCGATCTGGACACCGTAGGCGCCGCTGCTGCCAGCGGAAGCTGCCGGAGCGGCCTGGCTCGTCGCCGGGCTAGCCGAGGCAACCTGCTGCGGCTGAGCCTTGGCCGGTGCCTCGCGAGGTGCAGCCGCGGTGTTCGCCGCCTTGGAAGGCTCCGGACGCGCGGTCGGCAGCGGGGTCGTCTTGACGACGCGGATCGGCGTGCTTTCGGCACTTGCCGCATCGTCGTTCGCAGGCTGCGTTGCCGCCGGCTGGGCATTTGCATTGGACGGAGTCGGGTCGGCCAATGCCACCTGATTATTCGCTGCGGGCTTGGCTGCAGCAGTCGTTGTCTTGTCGACGGCAGCGGGAGCCGGCTCGTCACGCGGAACCAGCGAACCGTCGGGCTTGACGATCATCGTGCGCACCTTGCGCGGCGACACGGCAGGCACCTGACCGTCGTCATTGGACGCTACGTTGGTATTGCCGCCATTCTGGTTTGGCAGCAAGCGCGGATCCTGGGTATCGCCGGCCGGGGTCGGCGTCACCTGATCAGCGCTGCCATCATCCGGAGATATGGATTCGGGGATCAGCGTCTTCTGGACGACATCGACTGGCTGCTCGTTGGAGGAGACCAATTCCTTCTGCTTTGGTGCAGCGGTGCTGTCGCCCGCCACGCGGTCATAAACGGCCTTGTCCTGATTCGGCACAACGGTGCCGCCCGGATTTTCCGGGGCGACCTTCACCGGATCGGCATCGGCCGTGATAACACGCGGCTCGCCGGAGAAGCTGGAGATCGGCGCCCCATGGCGGACCCAGCTGTAAGCACCGTAAGCGCCTACACCGAGCACCACGATGACAGCAGCAGCGGTTGCCATGCCGCGCACCGAGCGCACCGGGCGACGGCTGCCAGCCGCCGGGTTCAGCGTCATCCGAGCAACGTTTTCAACCGGGGCGGACGCCTCGCGATAGCTGCGGCGGAAATCCTCCTCAAGCGCACGCTCGAACTCGTCGAATTCTTCGATCGGCTGCTTGGCAGTCGTTGCTGCCGGCTGGGCGGCGGCATTCTTCGACCAGGATGCAGCGGCGGCGGCGCCACCGAATGCAGCGGCGGCAGAGGGCTTGAACGGCTCCTGTGCTGCTTCCTTCGGTGTACCGAGAAAGTTCGCCATTTCGGAATCGATGTCGAAATCATATTCCGGCGGAACAACGATCGGCTCTTCGTGCTCGATCGCCGGCAGGTGCGGAACGTGCGAATCTTCGAAGGTTTCGACGCGCTCTTCCGTATCGGAGATTTCCGTCGGGTCGAAGGGTAACGCCTGATCAGCATCGAATGCAGGTACAGCGCTGCGTGCGGCAGCAACCGGTGCGGCCTGCAGCGGCTGCGGCGCCACAGCGGCGGCGACAGGAGCAGCAGGAGCCGGCATGACCGGCGTAGCACGAGAAACGATCGGCTCGGGAGCCGAAGCGACAGGAGCCTTGTTTGCTTCGGCGAAATCGAGCTCTGCAAGCTCCATCTCGATATCGGCAAGATCGAACTCGAAGTCCTGACCCGCAAACGGGTCTTCGGCACCGAAGGTGATCGACGCAGGCTCTTCATGCTGCGGAGCAGCGGCTGCGGCAGGCGCAACCGGCTGTTCATCGAACGACGGATGGAAATCCCCGAAAACAGGCTCGACATTCGCTGCCGGCACATTCGCTCTCGGCGGCACGGGATAGCGATCCACGTCCGCGAGCAGAGCATCTATCTCGGCAGAAAGCGCGGCCGCATCGACATTCGGAGCCTTCAGCGGCTCGGGCGCCCTGTCGACCACAGGAGCAGGTTGCGGCGCGACGGCAGGCTGCGGCTGGTAGACCGGCTCGGCCGCCTTGGCCGGCGCAAAATCGATGGCCATCTCATCGAACATTGCTTCCACGGGAGCAGCTGTCGCCACCGGAGGAGCAATAGGACGGGCGACGGCTGGCGGAGACTGCTCGCGCTGGGCGGACGCAGATGCCAGCGTGAAATTGGCAAGCGGCAACCGCACGGTGGCGGCGGCAGATTGCGGTATCTTGGCGACCAGAGGCGCCGCCGGCACGGCTGGCGGAGGCGATGCGATAACCGCCTGCATAGCCGGCGCTATCGACATTTCCAGCTCTTCGATCAGATCGCGAGCACCCAGGCTCGGCTTGACCGGAGCCACAGGCTGTGGCGGCTCTTCAAATTCAGGCTCGACCCGCACCGGTTCTGCGGTAGGGAGCGAGGCCTGAACCTGCTCGACGGGAGACACCTGCTCGGTCGGAGCAACAGTGTCATTTGCCGGATTCATACGAGGCGTATCGTAGCGCTCGAATTCGCGAAGGAGCTCGTCCTCAAGATTGAAGGCGGGCTCTTGCCGTTGAGCTGGAGGAGCGGCCTGAGCAGCGGGGCGCGGCTCAAAACCTACGATGCGGGCGAGTTCAGCGAGCGGATCATCATCCGCAAAGAGCTCGTCGTTTCCGCTTGCGCGATACGCCAACTGTTTTTCTGCCATCACCCGTTCCACTCGCAAACGCTACAGTTAAATGCCAGCGCAATGTGGGTAAATGGTGACGTTTATCGCATTTCATCCGGTGCGGCGGTCCCGGTTATACCAAGACCCGACTTCAAAACCGACGCGACAGCGTACACCAGCCCAAGTCTGGCAATGCTCAATTCTCGGTTCTTATCGTTAACAAATCGTAATTCAGGTAAATCTTTACCTTTATTCCAGTGTCCATGGAAGGAACTTGCTAGATCGTAAAGGTAAAACGCGATGCGATGGGGCTCCTGCGACTGTGCCGCAGCTTCAACGATTCGCGGAAATTCCGCAATCTTGGCGATCAGCTGCAGTTCGGCCGGATCGGAGATCGCACCGACGACGGACTTGGCCAGATCGAGCGAGGCGATATCGAGATCCGGGAAGGCCTCCTTGGCCTGCCGGAAGACCGACATGCAGCGGGCGTGCGCATACTGCACGTAGAAGACCGGATTGTCCTTGGACTGCTCCGTGACCTTGGCGAAATCGAAATCCAGCGGCTCGGAGCTCTTCCGATAGAGCATCATGAAACGCACGGAATCGCGACCGACTTCGTCGACGACTTCCCGCAGTGTGACGAAATCGCCCGACCGCTTCGACATCTTTACCGGTTCGCCATTGCGGAACAGTTTGACGAGCTGGCACAGAAGCACCGTCAGCTTCGCCTTACCCTCCGAAACCCCGCGCGCCACGGCTTCAAGCCGCTTGACGTAGCCGCCATGATCGGCGCCGAGAATATAGATCATCTCGTTGAAGCCACGGTCGTACTTGTTCTTGAAGTAGGCGACGTCGGCTGCAAAATACGTATAGGAGCCGTCTGACTTGATCAGCGGACGATCGATATCGTCGCCCACTTCCGTGGAGCGGAAGAGCGTCTGTTCGCGATCTTCCCAATCTTCAGGCAATTGTCCCTTCGGCGGCGGCAGCGCGCCCTTGTAGACATAGCCCTTGAAGGTCAAGTCGTTGATCGCCGTACGGATCAGGGCTGCGCCATTGGCGTGCAGCGTGCGCTCGGAAAAGAAAACGTCATGATGGACGTTCAAGGCTTCAAGATCCTCGCGGATCATCACCATCATCGCATCGATAGCCCGATCCTTGACGATGGGGAGCCATTGATCCTCCGGCATGCCGCGCAGCTTGGTGCCGAATTCCTTGGCAAGCGCCTCGCCGACCGGAACCAGATAGTCGCCCGGATAGAGACCGGCCGGGATTTCGCCGACCTGTTCGCCAAGCGCCTCGCGATACCGAATGAAGACGGACCGCGCCAGCACGTCGATCTGCGAGCCGGCATCGTTGATGTAATATTCCTTGGTGACCTCATAGCCGGCAAAGCCCAGCAGGTTGGCAAGCGCATCGCCCACGACCGCGCCACGGCAATGGCCGACATGCATCGGCCCCGTCGGGTTGGCGGAGACATATTCGACATTGACCTTCTGGCCCAAGCCAAGCGTCGAACGGCCAAATTGACGTGCTTCAGAGATCATCGTCGACAGCAGGCGCTGCCAGTAGCCGACGGAAAGGCGGATATTGATGAAGCCCGGCCCGGCGACCGAAACCTCGGCGACGTCGGCATCTTCCTTCAGCTTGGCAACGATAATCTCGGCCAGCGCGCGCGGATTTGTACCCAGCGCCTTCGACAACACCATGGCCGCATTGGTGGCGACATCGCCATGACTGGCGTCTCGCGGCGGCTCCACACCGACACGACTGAAGTCGAGCTCAGATCGCTTTTCTCGCACAATATCAATTTGCTCGAGAGCGTTCTTAATTCTTACTTCGAAGTCGGTGAAAAGGTTCATGATATCGTCCACACGTAGCTTGGGCGAGCCGCTATCGGCCCGACGCCGCCGCTGCCTAGCGCAAATCGGGAGTCTGGTCAAACAGGCGCTTATGGGCGCTGATGGCATAGGTGTCCGTCATGCCGGCCAGATAGTCGCCGACATGACGCGCCTTGGCGGCAACGGCAAGGCCTGCGATATGATCGACCCAATAGTGGCTCTGCATCTCCTTAGGATTGTCCATATAGGCGCGGAACAGATCTGTGACGATCTGCGCTGCCCCGGTGCGGATGCGCATAATATCGGGGTGCCGATAGATGCGTTTGAACAGCATCTGCTTGATCTGCTTGTCGGTTTCGGCCATTTCGGGCGAGAAAGTCGCGACCACGCGGCCGGCGCCGCGGATATCGGCAACGCTGCCAGGCCTGATTTCGGCAAGTGCGCGCTGCGATACCGCAATCACGTCCTCGACCATGTGGGTGATCTGCCGGCGCATGATTTCATGGGTGAAGCGGCTCGGCTCGAGATGCGGATAGCGCGCCCTCACCTCTGCCATGAGCCCGGAGAGAAACGGCACTTCCTCCAGCATCTCGAAAGTCAGATAGCCGGAGCGAAGACCGTCATCGATGTCATGCGTATTATAGGCGATATCGTCGGCGATCGCCGCAACCTGTGCCTCCAGGCTGGCGTAGGAGGCAATTTCGAGGTCGTGGATTTCGCAATAGTCCAGGATCGGCTGCGGCACCGGGCCGCGGGTGCCCTTGCCATCCGGCGTCATCAGCGGACCGTTGTGCTTGACCAGACCCTCAAGCGTCTCCCAGGTGAGATTGAGCCCGTCGAAATCGGCATAACGCCGCTCGAGCTTCGTCACGATGCGCAGCGACTGCGCATTGTGATCGAAGCCGCCATAGGGCTGCAGCATCTCGTGCAGCGCATCCTCGCCAGTATGCCCGAAAGGTGTGTGGCCGAAATCGTGAACCAGCGCCACGCCCTCCGCCAGATCTTCATCCAGCTTCAGCGCGCGCGCCAAGGCACGCGCGATCTGCGCGACTTCGATCGTATGCGTCAGGCGGGTACGATAGTGATCGCCATCCTGGGCAATGAAGACCTGCGTCTTGTGCTTGAGCCTTCGGAAAGCGGTCGTGTGAACAATTCTATCGCGGTCGCGCTGGAATTCGGAGCGCGTCGGGCTCGAACCCTCATCGTAAAGCCGCCCCCGCGATGCCCATGGATTGGTCGCATAAACTGCCTTCTCACCATACCCGAAACCCAATGCATGCGTATCGATCGTCATCATCAATCCATTTCAGCATTTCGCCCCGTGCATCCAGGCGCACGACGGTCGCTTCATTTCACCCATCAATGGCTTTCCTTCCAACATGGAGGAGCCCACCCATTGACGCCGCTTTACAGCCTTCATACCTATAGACAAGAAAACAGCAAAATGGCGCGCGGCTCAACCGCGAAACCAGAGCTGTAACCGGCCTGACTTTCATGATAAAGGCTATGGATATCAGCCGTTTGAAAGTTCGACGGCCAATTGGTTCTCTCCGGATCTTGACCCCGGCAGGAGGAAGACATGACTGAGACAGGCGTAACCCTATCGGATGCCGCAGCAAAGCGAATCGCTGCGATCGTCGGCGCGGAATCCGGCAAACAGGCACTTCGCGTTGCCGTTGAAGGCGGTGGCTGTTCCGGATTTTCTTATAAATTCGATCTCGCCGAAGGCCCCGAGGACGATGATATCGTTGTCGAAAAAGGCGATGCCAAGGTGCTGATCGATCAGATGTCGTTGATCTATATGGCCGGTTCCGAGATCGATTTCGTCGACAACCTGCTCGGGCAATCTTTTCAGATCAAGAATCCGAACGCTGTCGCAAGCTGCGGCTGCGGCACCAGTTTCGCGATCTGACCCCTCCTCTTTTCCACAGCTTGATCACCGGCTCGGAGCCTTTGCTCCGGGCCGGTTTTCACATGGGCTGTAGTCAAGTCGTTCCGCTGCGGATACAAAAGGACGAAGCAACGGAATGAGCTGTCCATGAAAATCGCCACCTGGAATATCAACGGCGTCAAAGCGCGCATCGAGAACCTCTGCCAATGGCTGAAGGATTCGAGCCCGGACATCGTTTGCCTTCAGGAGATCAAGACGGTCGACGAAGGCTTTCCGCGCCTGGAGATCGAAGCGCTCGGCTATCATGTCGAGACACACGGGCAAAAGGGCTTCAACGGCGTTGCGATTCTCTCTAGGACCAAGCCGGACGAAGTGACGCGCGGCCTGCCCGGTGACGACAGCGATGAACAATCCCGCTTCATGGAGGCGGTGTTTTCCATCGAAGGACACGGCGCGTTGCGGGTCTGCTGCCTCTATCTGCCGAACGGCAATCCGGTCGATACGGAAAAATATCCGTACAAGCTTGCCTGGATGGAACGTCTGCGGAAGTTCGCCGGAGATCGTCTGGCGCTGGAAGAGCCGATCGTCCTTGCCGGCGACTACAACGTCATTCCCGAACCGCATGATTGCTTCGACCCGAAGGTATGGGAAAACGACGCCCTGTTCCTGCCGCAGACGCGGCGAGCTTTCCGCCAGCTCGAACATCTGGGCTTCACCGACGCTGTTCGTGCCACCACGGATGCGGTCAAGCTCTATTCATTCTGGGATTATCAGGCCGGCGCCTGGCAGAAGAATAACGGCATCCGCATCGATCACCTGATGCTGTCGCCGGAAGCTGCCGATCGCCTGACGTCGACTGCAATTGAAAAGCATGTGCGCGCCTGGGAAAAACCTTCGGACCACGTCCCGGTCATAGCGCATCTCGATTTCAGCCACTAGGCTTCCATCCTGATTGGCCCGAACTGCCCTGCCATCTTTGGCAGGGAGGCGCCGATCAATCGGAGCCTGCAACGTCGAGCTGATGTGCCATTGAGACCGCGACACGGCGATCATTCTCGTTGGCCAGCGAGAAAGCCTGTTCCTGAATGTCTTCCATCCAGCCGCAATCCTGCGGCTTGCACTTGTCGAGCGCCGCGGTCATGAATGCCAGGCCGCGAATGGACTGGCCTTCCTGAAACAGGAGATTGCCGAAAACGGCCATGGCGCCCGGATGGCCGCTCTTGCGTGCCTGATTGAGCCACTTCTTGGCCTGCTGCACATTGGCCGAACCGCCCTCGCCGGACAGCATCATCTGCGCAAGCTGGAACTGCGCCTCCGGCACGCCGAAAGTCGAGGCAACTTGGAAATAGAGCTGGCGTGCCTGACTGAGATCGACTTTCACCGGACTGTTGGCAATGCCGGTCTTATAATAGCTGGCAAGGGCAAGCAGCGCATTGATGAAAAAGCCTGTGTCCTCGGAGCCCGGCTCGACACCCTGCTGCGCGATCTCGCTGTAGATCTTGAAGGCTTCGAAATCATTCTGAGCCACGCCGTCGCCATCGGCATACATGTTGGCGAGAGCCCAGCGCGAACCGGTATGACCCTTTTCGGCGGCATAGCGATACGCTTCGACCGCCTCTTCCTTCTGTCCGTTCTTGTAGGCCCGGAAGCCGAATTTGAAGAGATCGAACGGACCTGATTCCTTGCTGACACCGGCATTGATATCGAATGCGCGGGCTTGGCCTGCCAGCGCCACCGCAGTGGCCAGACACAGGCTGAGCATCATGACTCTCGCTGATATGAACTCGGACCTAAACATAACAGTCGATTTCTTTCGCTCCATCCGCATTTGCCGCGGCGTTCGCATACACGCCATCAGATTTGCGAATGTTTTCCCTGATGGCACACAAGACTGGATGACCCTCCCAAAAGAAGGTCCCTGCGGCATTCAACGAAGGCTGTTTGCCACAATTGCGAGCATAGCTTGCAATTATGTCCAAACCAGCATTTGTGCGGTTATCAGCACATGGCTTTACCAAGACGGCGCCCATATCTGCTTTTCGATAATTGAAATCGAACATCACCAGGCCGGCGACTTCCCCTGAGAGACAAAGACTTTTTCGCTGCATCGGAAGCGCTGCCGCTCCGATCCGGATTTCTTGTTTATGCCAAAGTGGAAGTTCACCCATCGACCGCTTACGCACTTTCTACAAGGCTTGCCCCTGTGCCCGTATAATCGCTGCTCCCCATTTGTGGCGGGAAATGGACAAATTGTAATCTGATCACGGGCCTGCAATACGTTGAAATAGAGTGTTGCTAATTCGTCACAAAAATTTTACCGACCTTGAGATTTCCTTAACCATGAACGCGGCAAATCTCACGCTTTTGCGCCGACGCAAGCACCCATGCGGCAAAGAAACGCCGCGAGGCTCGGAAGCGCCGCGGCGTCGGAAGATAAATGAAGGGGCAGTCGATAACCCCTTCATCTCAATGGGTTATGGTCAGAAGCTTACTTTGACCGAAGTTTGAAGAGCGGCGACCAAATCGTTGCCGAAGCTGTAGCTGGCATCGTTACCGTAGACGATGCCACCGCGGGTGATCTGTCCGGATTTGCCTGATGTCATCAGGCCAAGCGCGCCACCAAAGTTGAACTGGACATGTTCCGTCGCCTTGTAGGCTACACCGGCGCCGAGCGTCCAGGTGTCGGAATTCATGCCGTAGCCATCGCTCGTGCCGCGGTCCCAAGTCAGGCTGACAGCACCGCTCCATTTGTCATTGAACTTATGTCCAACACCGCCGGTGATGGTCCAGCCATCGCGGTACAGAAGATCCAGTGAGGTCAATTCCGTCGGGCTCCCGGTCTTGCAGGAAACACCGCGTGTGGAGGTCGGGCAAAGCGCGATGCTCTGCAGGATGCTCCAGTTCGTCCACTTCACCGAGCCGAAGGCAAGCCAATCAGGCGCGATGCCGCTCTGCACTTTCCATTCCAGCGAATCGGGGGCATCGGCCGAACCGAACACCGAGGTCACCTTGCCAAAGAACGGCCGGATCGGCGGCAGTTCGGTCAAATCGACGGTACCCTTGAGGTTGTCGTACTTGACCCGGCTGTTGTAGAGGAGGCTGGTGCGGAAGGCATATTCCGGAATTTCGTAGGCGAGACCGGCGCGCCAGCCCCAGCCGTGACCGTCCACATCCAGCGAACCGACGCCGTCGTAGATGGAGGAAAGCGGAGCAGGAATGGCAGAGACGAGACGCGACTTATAACCGCTGACTTCCTGATAGAAGCCGCCGCCAATGACGCGGAATTCGCCAGGACCTACATCGAACTTGTACGAGCAGGTTGCGCCATAATTGTTGGTGCGTACCTTGACCTCGATTTCATTGTTGGCACCGGCCCAATTCTGGCCCTCGTTCAGATGCCCACCGAACGGCTGCGAATAGTCGGCCATGCAGTCGAGATCGTCGGTGATGCCAATCTTGAAGGCGCCATAGGGTATCGCATAATTCTCCGACGCATCCGTCGAATGGCTGCGGCCATTGAGATTGCCGTCGGTCGGATCGGTGTCCTTCGCATTCTTCAGCTTGCGGTCGGGCATGACATAGGTAACGCCGGACTCGAAAACATAACGTCCCTTGTCGAAGAGCAGGTCGATATCGTAACCGCCGCGATCAAGGCCGCCAGCAAAGGCGGCGCTCGCGAAAGATGAACCGATGACGACTGCAAGTGCGCCCCTCAGCGCAACGGAAAATGCCATTGTGTCTCCCCCACTGGTGCATTCATTTCTTCGATTGTTGTCATGATCGATTGAATTAGCAATGTGCCCCGGCACAGTTGCAACCGTGGGAGATAGTGATTGATTTACGTAAGGATGTGAGCTCGGCCTCCGAAAATCTACAATTTTAGATAGTTTTTGCTTTTTAAAAAACATTTTCATCCCCGCGTAGATTTTCATTCTTCATAGCAACAATTCTGTTACAATCTGACAACAGTCGCGCTTTTCGAGAATAACTACTAATTTTGAGTGTATTCCGCTTCGCCTGCGCGAAACTGGCGGCGAGCGAATTCCTCCCATCCAATCAATCGATCCCGAATCGACCGGACAAACAAAAAGGGCACGCGACCTATGTCGCGTGCCCTTCAACTACTTGAAACGATTTTGCTTTCCTGTTCAGCCCGCTTCGCTGACGCGGGCCAAGGCCACCTTGAGACTGGTCTGCTGCCCCTCAAGTTCGCTTAGACGTTCGCGCTCAGCGGTGACAACATCCGGATTGGCGTTGGCGACGAACTTTTCATTCGAGAGCTTGCCGACGATGCGTGCCATCTCCTGGTCGTTCTTGGCGATCGCCTTTTCAAGGCGGGCCTTTTCGACGGACAGGTCGATAAGGCTGCCCAGCGGCAGGCATACCGTCGCCTCACCGACGACGATCTGCGCGGCCCCCTTCGGCGCGGTATCGGCAAGCGAAATCGCTTCGACGCGTGCCAGCCGCTTGATGGCAGCGTCATGGCGGAACAGGCGTTCGCGCGTCAAGCTGTTCGCCCCGACAACGACCAGCGGCGCAGTGGCCGCCGGCGGTACGTTCATCTCCGAGCGAACCGAGCGAAGGCCGGTGACGAGGTCGATCAGCCAATTGATTTCGTCAGCGGCGACATTGTCCGCATAAGATGGGGCCGGCCAGTCGGCGTGGCAGATCAAGCCTTCACGCTCCTGTCCCTCGCCTGCCGTATGCGCCCAAAGCTCCTCGGTCATGAACGGCATGAACGGGTGCAGCAGCTTGTAGGTCTCCTCGAGCACGTAAGCCGCGCAGGACTGGGCTTCCGCCTTTGCGCCCTCGTCTTCGCCGATGAAGATCGGCTTCAGCAGCTCGAGATACCAGTCGCAAAACTGATTCCAGGTAAAGCGATAGAGCGCGCTCGCCGCATCGTTGAAGCGGAAGCTTTCCAGCGCTTCGGTGACGTCACGTTCCGCGCGGGCAAGTTCCGTGAGGATCCAGCGGTTGACGGTGAGTTCGGCAGCTTCCGGCACGAAATGCGGATCGCTCTTGGCGCCGTTCATCTCGGCGAAGCGCGTGGCGTTCCAGAGCTTGGTACCGAAATTGCGGTAGCCGGCGATGCGGGCCGGATCGAGCTTCACGTCGCGGCCCTGCGCCGCCATGATCGCCAGCGTGAAACGCAGCGAATCGGCGCCGTACTGATCGATCAGTTCAAGCGGATCGATGACGTTGCCCTTGGACTTCGACATCTTCTGCCCGTTCTTGTCGCGCACAAGTGCGTGAATATAGACCGTGCTGAACGGCTCGACGGGATTGCCGTTCTCATCCTTCATGAAATGCAGACCCATCTGCATCATGCGAACGACCCAGAACGGAATGATATCGAAGCCGGTCACGAGGACGTTCGTCGGATAATAACGTGCCAGTTCCGGCGTCTCATCCGGCCAGCCGAGCGTCGAGAACGGCCAGAGAGCGGACGAGAACCAGGTGTCGAGCACGTCTTCGTCACGCGTCAGGATTTCGCCCGGCTTGAAGTTCTCCAGCAGGTCCTCGACATAGGCCTTCATCGGGCCTTCATGCGAGAGATAATGCTGGATCGCGGCCTGAAGTGCCTCTTCCTCAGTCTTCTCGACGAAGACCTGGCCATCCGGTCCGTACCATGCCGGAATCTGATGACCCCACCAAAGTTGGCGGGAAATGCACCAGGGCTCGATATTCTCAAGCCAGTTGAAATAGGTGTTTTCCCAGTTCCTGGGGACGAACTTGGTTCTTCCCTCGCGGACGGATTCCAGCGCAGGCTGCCCCAACGTCTTGTTGTCGACGAACCACTGCTCGGTCAGGCGCGGCTCGATCGGCACACCGCCACGATCGCCATGCGGCACAGCATGTGTATGCGGCTCGATCTTGTCGAGCAGACCTGCCTCTTCGAAGATGCGGACGATGATCTTGCGTGCCTCGAAGCGATCCTTGCCCTCCAGCTCGTCCCAAGCACCATGCAGCGCCGCGGGATTATCGAGACCTTCGAGGAAATCCTCGTTTTCCTTGATGGTGATGGAGGCATCAACGTTCATCACATTGATCGAGCGCAGCCCTGCCCGCTTTCCGACCTCGAAGTCGTTGAAGTCATGTGCGGGGGTGATCTTCACCGCGCCGGTGCCGGCTGTCGGATCGGCATAGGAATCGGCAACGATCGGGATGCGGCGACCGACGATCGGCAGGATAACATGCTTGCCGACGATGCCACGATAACGCTCGTCTTCCGGATTTACCGCGATGCCGGTATCGCCGAGCATCGTTTCCGGACGTGTCGTCGCAACGACGATATAATCACGCGTCTCGAATTCGGTCGGCTTGCCTTCCTCATCGAAGGCGATCGGATATTCATAGGTAACGCCCGGCTCCAGCGGATAGCGCAGATGCCAGAGATTACCCTTCAGCTCATGCTGCTCGACCTCCATATCGGAGATTGCCGTGAGCAGCTTCGGGTCCCAATTGACGAGGCGCTTGTCCTTGTAGATCAGGCCTTCCTTGTAGAGCGTAACGAAGACTTCGAGAACGGCCTTGGACAGGCCCTCATCCATCGTGAAGCGCTCGCGCGACCAATCGCAGGACGCGCCGAGGCGCTTCAGCTGATTGAAGATCAGGCCGCCCGATTCAGCCTTCCATTCCCAGATCTTCTCGATGAAAGCTTCGCGGCCCATCTTGCGGCGATCCGGCTGTTGGCGTTCGGCCAGCCGGCGTTCGACAACCATCTGCGTGGCGATACCGGCATGATCCATGCCCGGCTGCCAGAGAACGTCCTTGCCGCGCATGCGCTCGAACCGCACCATGATGTCCTGCAGCGTGTTGTTCAGCGCATGACCCATGTGCAGCGAACCGGTCACGTTCGGCGGCGGGATGACGATCGTAAAGGTTTCGGCGCCTGGCTTGGCGTTCGCACCGGCGCGAAAAGCGTCGGCTTCATCCCATTTTTGGGCGATCTTCGGTTCGACGGTGGCGGAATCATATGTTTTGTCGAGCATTTTCTGACCGGATCTAGAGGACTGGGTGATGCGGGTTGTAAATAGGATGGCTGTGGGCAAGTCAATAAAAAAGCCGCCCCGGAGCCCGGAGCGGCGGATCGGTTACCCGAAGCTCGAGGCTTATCAGCGGCGCGGGCCGCGCGCCACTCGTTCGATTTCTTCGCGCACGAGACGCTCGACCAAGGTCGGCAAATTGTCGTCGAGCCATTCCTGCAGCATCGGCCGCAGCATTTCCTGAGCCAATTCATCGAGGGAGCGGCGCGGGCCGCCATCAACCATGGCCGCAAGCTCTTCAAACGAACGGGAGACCTGCGCGCCCGCAGCTTCGGACATCAATGGGGAAGATGGTGTGGGCGCAGCCAGAGACAGGGACGGCTCGGTTTCGTTTGCGACAGGCCGATGTGC
This sequence comes from Rhizobium sp. P44RR-XXIV, assembly GCF_001999485.2. Lineage (NCBI taxonomy): Bacteria > Pseudomonadati > Pseudomonadota > Alphaproteobacteria > Hyphomicrobiales > Rhizobiaceae > Rhizobium > Rhizobium sp. P44RR-XXIV. Next base: position 1,083,871 of record NZ_MPVZ02000028.1, read on the forward strand.
TTCCGGCGCGTGAAAAATCGGCGTTTCGACCGGCGCAGACATCTGCGGAGCCGGAGCCGCCTCTTGCGCCATCGCTTCCTCTATCGCGGATTCCGCTTCGCTCACCGATAATACTTCCGCCACGGGCTGGACCGCCGGCGCTGGCACCTCGACAACGGTATTGCGCAGCGGGAAATTGCTGACCGGCTCGACATGAGCTTCGGCAAGGCGCGCCGCCATGGCCGGCGGCAGTTCGCGCGGCAGCGGCAATTCGCGTCCGGCGCTCAGCATTGCGGCGTTGCGTTCGGAGGCTGCGCGAACGCGAGCAGCGACATCGGCAAGCGACAGGCCGCGATTGGCATTCTCAGGCTCTGTAACGGGCATCTGCGAATTTGCGGCAACGAAGCGAGGCTCCTGATCGGCGGCACGGGCGCGATCGGCAGCTGCGAACTCCTCGTCAACAGTCAATTGAATGTCATCGTCACGACCGTTGGAAGCGCCAAAATGTGTCGATGACATCGGCTTTCCGGTGACGGGCTCATTGCTTTCGATGATCCGGCGGATCGATGCCAGGATCTCTTCCATGGACGGTTCACGCACTACACTTGGCTGAGCCATATTCATCCCCGTTTTCCCATATCCGATGACCGGAAACTCGCCAACGCGGCACCCGAATCAGGGCCACCCTAGATGACTGTCCTCAGGAAAAAAATCACCTGGAAAGCACTAAACCCGGTGATGCACAGTTTTGTTACGATCACAGCGAATCGCCCTGCTACCTCCGATTCTGACACATGCGGGCGCATAAAAAAACAGGCGCCTGAAGGCGCCTGTCACAAACACGTCACTGATCGCTCAAACGATCAAAATACGAATTCTTTGGCCTTGGCAAAACCAGGCAGCGGCTTGATAGACGCGTTGAAGAAAACGTTTTCTGAGAAAGCGCCGCGCTCCTTCATGAAAACCGTGGCGCGTGCGGCGTGGCCATAGCCAAGCACCGTGATCAGGCGTCCATCTTCGCCAAGCTGCTCCAGCAGCGCCTGCGGCAGCTGCTCGATCGAGCCATTGAGGAAAATGACATCATAAGGGCCATTGCCCGCGTGACCCTTTTCCAGATCGCCGGTGACAACGGTGACATTTCCATAGCCGAGTGCCGCGAGATTGGTTTTGGCCTGACCGGCAAGCTCTTCGTCTGATTCCAGGGCAACCACCTGACCGGCGATAAGCGACAGGACGGCCGATACATAACCCGTGCCACAGCCGACATCGAGGACCTTGTCGTCCTTGGTGATGACACCGAGCTGCAGCAGCTTCGCCAAGGGGGAAGCTTCCATCAGGAACCGGGCTGGCTTGCCTGAGGCTGCCGGGGCAATCTCGATGTCATTGTCGACATAGGCCAGGAGCTTCGACTTCTCCGGCACGAAATTTTCGCGCGGTACTGCAAAAAATGCATTCAACACGGAATGGGAGGTGACATCCGTCGTGCGGATCTGGTTCTCGACCATCTTCACGCGTGCTGCTTCGAAATCCATCATATCCTCTTGCGCCTTTTGAGGCCGGCTTTGCTTCACTGCTATCCGTGTCTTAATCGCCTGTTGCTACGCTTTCAAGGCATCGCTGCACGCGGCATCCAGATTCCTGGCAATGCGTCGCCGGAGAACAACAATCAAAACGATGCCTGCTCCACGTAGCTATAGAGACTGAAGGCCCTGCAGCAGGTTCTTTCCGTCGACACCGAGCGACAATCTCGAGGGCAAACGGAAGGAGGTTGGCTCAAAGCGGCACATTCGTTAGTCAAATGTTAACTTCCCGGGAACACGCTTGCCGATATTGGACCGCCTGAACGTGGTGACCAATCAACCTTCCGGCCCGAAATCATTCGGGTTAAGATTAAAATTGAATAGAAGGTGACTGGGATGTCTATCTCTCTCGTTCTTTTTGTAGCAACCTCGTTGCCGCTGGTGGTTTTTCTGGCCGCCAGTCTGTCCTCAATGATGTAGGCCCTTCGAATGCGGCTTCCGCTCTCTGTCGTAGTATCCGTCCTTCTCATACCCCAGATCGCCTTGAGCGATGAAGCGCCGGAAGCCGCGGCACCGATCATCGGACATGTCGTCACCGGCAAACAGCTTGATGAATGGTGTGAAGAGGACCGGACGCTGGCCTCGGTCTATGTGCAGGGGATTCTCGACGAAGCGCAGCGCACGAAGAACCTGACCATCCGTGCCACGAAGCAGACGCCGAAAAACTCATCGCGCTATACGCATTACCTTCAGCAGTTCGTGGGGGCATTCTGTCTTCCGCCCGATCTCAACAACACGAAGGCGACGGCTATCGCATGCAAGTGGATGGCGGAACATTCCTGGCAGCTCGAGCGGCCTGCAAGTTCACTGATCGCACGTTCCTTCAAGTTCGCCTTTCCCTGCCTGGAAGAATAGACATCCTGCGCAGACCCTATGAAGGGTTCTCACCGCCCATGAATTGCCGGCAATGTTGAAAAAAGAGCGATATTCAGATCGAGGCTCTTGCGCCGATTCAAGATTCGTTCTAAACGCCCGGCATCACTCGCCTTTATAAATCGGATGGCCTCGTGGCGGAGTGGTTACGCAGAGGACTGCAAATCCTTGCATCCCGGTTCGATTCCGGGCGAGGCCTCCAAATATATCTTTCCATCTTGAGCTAGACCGCTTTATCCCTGTCATCATCGTTATAGTCGTTCGAAATCAAATGTAGATCTTCAAGGCTTAGCAATTCAGGCTTGAATGGGTCCACCTTCTGGGGAGTGATTTTCCTTCAAGTATGGCTGAGCGCCGAAGAAGAAGATTGAAATTGCAGCAGAACGACACAGAGTCGAAGAGATAGTGACGAAGCTTCGTCAGGTTGACGTGGCGGATGTGCAGGAAAAATCAACAATGGAAGCGATTCGGCCGATAAGCGAGACGGAGGCTACATAACAACGCTAGCGGTCTGAATCTCGAGAAGTTGATCTGACCGAGCCGTCAAGACAAGCTTCGAAGCTCTGCCCATCGTCGAGCTTGTATGGATTATGTCTTGATAAGCCGAACGTGTGCGAACGACGCGGCTTGACAGGTTCTCGGCCACTATCGCTTCATCCAGCCAGGTCGCAGTGACACCAGATAGTGAAGTGGCATTGAGCGCCGACATCATGGCCGATATAGCTATCGGGGCGTAACCGTACTAATCTGGTCGACTTTGGCTGAACGACAGCTCCGCGCATCCGGCTTCGGCCGGAATATCCTAATCATGTCCTGTCCTATGACTTTGTCGAGGATCGTATGCAAAACCGCAAGAAAACTCGCATGCTCGCGACAAATGCCTTGCATTTGCGCTGACGTAATCGACAAGTTTACGCTAGAGTGGGTTGCACTAGCCGGTGCAAAGACGGCTAAACTAAACCCGGTAACACTGGGAGAACGACTACTGCGAAAGCTTCAACTCGAAGCACATAAACGAACTACTCAACATGGAAATCTCCTACACGCCCAAAGAGGCGAGTTCATCATCGGAACGTGGGGAGCAACACTATAACACCGTGCCTCCTTACTCACCCTTAAACTCTAAGCCACCCGCGCCCGCGAGCTTCGTCTGACCACGCGAAAACGGTCCCTCCTGAACTCCGGTAGTAGAGGCCAAACCGAGCACGCACTAACATTAGCCTCGGATCGCCCAACAGGGGAAAACCGAAGGCTGAGTGCTTTGCTATACTGTCGAGCTGGCGCCGTTTGCTGTTTTGATGGCAGGCGCAACTGCGTCATAAACCTTTGGCTGTTGTGAAAGATTGCGACGGCATACCACCCGATGACCGTAACTGCCACGATGAAAAATATAAATGCCCTCACCGCGGTGTTGGACCGCGGTTATTGATTGGAATCGCAATCTCCTGAGATCTTGAGTTGAAAGACGAACCAGAATGCTCACGCAAGTGATCCACAAATGGATGTTGCGCAGAAGAGCCACGCCGATTTGAAGGGAGGTACCCGGCGACACCGCCAAGTCGAGCAACGTGATCGCGACAAACGCCTTGATCATCCGCAGACAAGCTAAAACTTAAGCAACCGGCCCGCGTTCGGGACGAGTTTCGGTTTCATGGAATGCCGTGAGAAATAGACGTGTTCATCGTCGCAGATAACTTCGCGTAGCTTGTTGTAAGCCACGATAAAAAGCGCTTGCATTGCTGAGATGCGCTTGCCAAAGCTAAATGAACAAAGCGTATTACCATGTGGATCTAGATGGCTGATCACAACGGTTGGCGATGAGAAATTAGCAAGGAGAATTGAAAACTTCCTAGAGAGATTTCCATCGTTCAACGATCTGAATTTTGTAATAACAGGTGCAAACGCCATCTTAGGTACAATCATAATCGTGTTAAGACAGCTCAGTTACGACTTATCGGTGTACGTCTCGAGATTTATGATGCAAGAATTTAGGCTCCTCCATCGATCGCCAATAATCAAAGCGTTTAAAACAAAGAGAAACGCAATGGGTGCTGTGATTCTTCGCGATATGCGAACTAGGTTTTTCAATCATGGAGCCGGCTTTATCGTTCAGTCTTTATGGCCATTGGTTCACATGGTAGTCATTATCACTCTCAACGCCCTGTTTGGACGTGCCGCACCCTATGGGCAAAGTCCATTTATTTATTTCGGTGCCGGCGTCATTCCGACCCTGACCTTCATCTATATTTCGCGGTTCATGTGCTTATCCGTCATTATGAACAAGAATATGTTGTTGTTTCAAACAATCCACATTACTGATATTTTATTTGGTCGGGCTTTTCTTGAGATAATCGCCGGATTTATAACAATCGTCCTAGTGTGGATTATTTTCACGGCTATGGGGATTCCCCCATTTCCAGACGATCCTGCCCAAGCCGTTCTTGCCTATATGGCTACGGTTTTGCTGGCTCTCGGGTTTGGCACAATCGTTGGCGTAACTTGCGCTTTCATACCGATGATTGCCACCGCGTGGGCTCTTGCAGGTATCATATTCTATCTGGCATCAGGCTGCGTTTTCGTCACCATCGATTTACCGGACACAGCGACAAACCTCCTCGCTTACAATCCAGTTTTGCAATGCGTCGAGTGGATGCGATCAGCTTATTTTGAAAACTATAGCGACAAGCTGGTGAACAAAGAATATCTACTTGCATTCGGAATAGGCACTCTATTTATAGGGCTCGCCACGGAGAGATGCTGCAGGCGCCTCTTAATGGATTCATTGTAAGTTCGTCTGTTGTCACTACATGATCGTGTTGTTGAACAATCCTCGATAAAACAAGCAGACGTTGCAAATCTCCGCTTCAATTTTCGATCGGAAGACTTTACTGATCGGCGAGTTGGATTTGTTGGGAGATTTTCATGCCGATTTCAGCCGAAAAATATTTGTCCGAGGTCAAAGATACGATCAAGGGATGGCTCTACCCTGGCGCAGTTGAAGTTACGGAAATGTTGCTTGCCGCACAGAAAACGATGAACATTCCAGGAGACGGATTGGAAATCGGCGTGTTTGAGGGCGCGTATCTTTCTTTCATGGCGGCCTCGACTGATATCAAATGGGCCGGGATGGATGTGTTTTTCTTGGGCCAACAAGAGACAGCCAAAAATAATGTGGAGCGGGTTGTCAGAGATCATGCATCTACCTCAACCGTAACTCTGATACAGTCAAATTCCCAATCACTGACGGAAGAAGCGTTTAAGGCGCATCTTGCATCCGCGGGCATTACCTCAATTTGCTTTGCAAGCATCGATGGCGACCATAGCGCAGACGGCGTCTTCCACGACATGAAGCTTGTCGAGTCCGTTCTTTCACCCGGTGGCATCATGGCGCTCGATGACTTTTTCTCACCAACAAGCGCAGCCGTATCAGAGGGCGTTTTCCGCTACATGGCGTCCGAAGGCTCAAACCTACGGCCTATTGCATTCAGCGACAACAAGCTGTTCGTCACAACCAAAGACTTTGACGAACTCTATCGCATTAAATGCATGATCGCCCTAAATGACGGTAATGGTTTGTGTGCAAGACGTTGGAAGGACGGCAGCCCGCAGATGAACCGCGTACGTCCTTTCCTCGGCGCTTCATTGATGGCTCTATAATTATTGACCAACGCACGAAACCAACAGCACATCTCCACTAGTAAAGTTAGCTGCGGCGCCGGTTGTGCGAGAGTAATTCCTTATGGTGATACTTGTCGCTGTTGATCCGGTAAGATCTTGGACGGGAACGCTCGACGCCACGGCGGTCCCACTCGTAGCCTTACAATCCCAGCCATTAGCAGCCGTCGGCATGGTAATGACGCCGGAGGAAGTCGAGCATGATGACCCCACCGAAATCCGGAATGTCCATGTTCCGTTCGGAACAACTATGCTTGGAGAGGTGCAAAAGCCGGAGGAAATTGTAGGAGCAGTTTTCGACGCTAACAGATTATTGACTGTAACAATGTCGCTAAATGTCACTCCGGATAGGCTACCAGCCTGCGACGCAAATTGTGCGCCATTGGCAATATTCCCACCCTGGAAAAAATTGCTGGAGGCATTTGTATAGGGCGTCGCCACGTTCCACCAAATGTTGCCGGATGCTCGTCCCTTGGCACCGCTTGCAACAGTGATGCACGAATTGATGCTCAGACACGCGTTTCCATCGATGATTACAGATTCAGCCGAATTGTTGGACGAACCGATGTTAATGGCATTGCCGTCGCCCGGCTTCGCAGCAGCCGAGAATGAATTCCCAATTATGGTGCTGTTGATCAGACCGACCGTCTTGATGCCGTAGCCATGTAACAAAAACGTATTGCCAACGATTTGGGCACCAGGCATTTCCGATGCAAACTCGATACTCGAGGTTGCGTTGTTGAACTGATTTGCGGTAATCGACGCTTGCAAATTTAGAGTACTGCCCGGAGGTGAGTAAATACCTCGATTGCAACCAGTAATATTATTTTCGGTGAAATTCAGCCCTTGATAGTATTCGCCGTATTCAACGCCAACAGCGCAAAAAGCAAAATTCGAATGGCTGACGTTGGTGACGACGCTGAACTCTGCATTCGCCGTGTCGCCTTGCAATAGCATGCCCGTGCCCTGCAGCGTGCTGGACCCGTTAAAATTGAAGTCATCGACATTTAGGAAAGATACCTTGTCCTGAAAGATCCCTTTGCCCCAGTAGTTCATGAGGCCAAGTCCGTCGCTGCCATTGACTGAAACATGATCAATGTAGGATGGGGATGCATTCTGCGGCGTGTTGACCACAGCCGAAGTGAGCCAAATCGCCGTGTAGCGAGACGAACTACTCCCAGTGGTGACCTTCAGATCGGCGATCGATGCATAGGAGGCATTGTTTCCATAGATCAACTTGATACCATCAGAGGCAGGGAAAAAGAGCTCTGTGCATCCCTGACCGTTGATTGAAATGTGCTTGCCGTTGGGGACCGACAAAGATAGCGGCAGCGACGATTTGAACTTGCCGCAGGGAAAATCAATCCGGCCACCCTGAGCGCCCGTCGCGACAGCCGAGATTATTTTACTATATGCAGTGGCATTATCAGTAGTGCCATCGCCCACGGCGCCATATGCCGAGACGTCAAACACCGCAGACAACACAACCCGTCCAGTTGGCGCGATGACAAACTGTCCAGACTGACCTCGCGGACTTATGAGCTTAAGATCGCCATAGGCTGGGGAAGGATATTGCTCAGCCGCGGCCGATAGCGCTATCGGCAGTGCAACCAGAAATGCTCCGGTTTTCAATATAATATCTTTCATACAAATATTCCTCGTTAACTCCATGACGGGCGGCCAAACAAAACCAACTGCTCCACAAAAATAATTGCGCGAACCACGTTGTTATTGGATGTTGGCTTGACGACCTGCGGCACTTTGGCAGAAATGTCCCGACTTTATTAACGAGGCATGCGCATGCAAATTGAGCAGAAAAAGACACTAACAGTTTTCGGCGCAGATAGACTAGACCGGCAATTTAAGAGGCCGTTCAATGTTATAACCGCAGGCTCCAGCCGGGGCGGGACTTCAGCGGTAGCGGCAGTCATGCGGGCGGTTAACCTTAATATGGGAGATAATCTCCATCCGACCACCCACGAAGACTTCGACTTTGTAGATCTCCTTAACAACAGCATCACAGATTACGACCGCTGGCATAGCTTGATTGAACACAAAGTTTCAAAATACGAAGGCTGGAGTCTTAAGCTGCCGGCAGCGCTGACAATGCTCCATGCATTTGAAAAAACACTTCCAAATCCACTTTATGTTATTGTGGTGAGAAACCCATTTAGCGTTGCATGCAGCCTAGTCAACCGCGATGAAACGTACGGTAATAGCATGCTAGATTATTTTAACGGTTACTCCCATGCGATCGCAATGTACGCAGATTGTTTCCGCGATATCGGGATCGTCAAAGGTGCATTCGCAGTCTGCGAATATGAGAAGATTCTTGCAAGCCCAGGCGTTTTTGTCAGCGAATTTGCGGCACTCTGCAGTGTTGTACCTTCGGGAGAAGCTTTGCAATCAGCAATCTCTTTGATCAGTTCCGCCGGCTACAAGGCTCTGAATGCTACGACTGACGGTTGAATACAGCCAGGAATACGAATGGCCAATACCTTTTTAAGTATCGGTAGTTATGGATTCTTGAGATTGTATTCGACAGTAGATTGGCTATAACCGCTGCATGGAGATTGGACGCGTTATCCGCCCTTTCACCACAAGTGAGATGAATTTACGATCGATAGTTTAACATAAGCACCGTTGTTTCTCCACCTCGCACGCCTGATTGATCTAATTGTTTGACGTTCAACAAGGTCAACAGTGAATAGCCCCCAGATTTGTAGACACCTTCTTTCCTAATTTTGGGGCAAGAAGAGCATCATGAGCAAATCGAATTTCTGCGAAGAGTTTAAGCGTGACGCGGTGCGCCAGATCACGGAGCGAGGCTATCCGGTTGCGGAGGTTTCGCAGCGTCTCGGGGTGAGCCAGCATTCGCTCTACGAATGGAAGAAGAAGTTTGCTGCGCCGAATGCCACGGGCAACGACGAGGCCGAGGAGATCAGGCGGCTGAAGAAGGAACTGGCTCGCGTCACCGAAGAGCGATATGTCCAGCATATCCCTCGACCTAAACGACGCCCGTGAATCTTTCCAATATCCATTCGGCGCGCTACACGGCGCGACCTAGGGCATAGATGAAGGTCGCGCCTAGTGGAGCACCGCCACCTCACAGGTAGTCGTTACGAGCAAGTGCTCAGAGTATTGGGGCTTACTTTTACGGGAGCCGGATCGAGTACCGGCGCGCACGCATCTCGTTCATGAAGAGTTCGGTCGAGCGCTTCAGGTCGGCAATCAAGACATCGAAGACAGGTCACAATTCGGATGCTGCCTGACCGATCCAATCAGTAAGTGCAGAGCGGTCAAGATCAATGCCCTAGCGCCCCTTGATCTGAGCCTGCCGTTAAAGCAAGAGATGGTCGGCGTATTTGGCCATCAGCATATAGGTGATGGTGGTCACTACCGAAAATCCGACCTAGATCAATAGTGAAGCGCTCGAGCCTGAGCAACGCAATCCATACAGGGTTGGCAGGCATATTTTTGGGCGGTGAATGATGATGACGCAGAGCTGTGTGGCGGTAGGTCCTCGCCGATGTAGTGCAAGCCTCCGCCATAAGAGCAGAACAAGTTTTCCGGTTCGATGTTTTCTTCAATGCGCGGAAGATGGGCGGTAAAAGCGCAGCGATTGGCTGCGCGTTGTTTGGGCTGCGGCTTTCCCTGAAAAGCTATCCGCTTCGTCGTCGACATGGACCCGTTTCTATGCCCTCCAGCGCGAGGTCGAGTTATGCGAGATCGGTCTTCTCGGATTTGCGGTCGAAGACAGCGTGCCTGAATGCGGTGACATGCTTCACCGTAACCGGTCTGCCGCTCTCAACTTACCTTGCCCGCCCTGGTCTGTGATCGGGCTTTCCATAAAAAAACTCATGTTGCTTATCCATGGTAGGCGATCATTGATCGGAGTGGCGAACACAACATGGACGCGGAACCGCGGTTGCAGCTTGCCGCAGAGAACTTAGAAAAGCAAAGTTAAAAAGCCCGCCGCCCGCCCTACCTGCATGACTGGTGGCGGCGATATGCAACGATATCTGCGATGCCATTGCCTAGCAGTTCACCATTGGCTCAACCTCCCTTGCCGAGAGCTCTTTACTTCTTCATTATTCCGTTCCCGATAGATTAGACTCGAATCAAGGATATTCTTGGTGGCATTTTTTAAATTGCCCGGTCAATTCAGTGAAAGTAACCATATTCTCGAAAGTGATGGGCCCAAACCGGATTTCTCAATCGCTGCGTCGACGGCTGCTGAGCCAAACTGGTTCCGCAAATGTACTAGATAGTCATGCACCCATTTGCTAAAAGCGGCCCCTGCATTTGGCGCACGCGATAGGTAAGTCTGGTTTCGATAAAACATCCCCAAAACGCGCTCCACGAAATCCTCGGGCCTGCGCGCAAGGTGATGATTTAATCCATGAATTCTCCAGTAATACAAAGGTCCCTTCACAAACGTCTGACTTTTGGAATGCTGTGCAATTCGAAGGTTGAATTCATAATCCTCGCCATATCCAGGAACGAAACGGATCGCATTTCCTCTTATTAGCTCGGCGTCGAACAGCGAATTCCATATGAATATTCCGAAAAAGGCATAATAGTCTGGAGAAAAATCAGGATAGAAAACCTCCACATTATCTTTGGAACGTTTCGCGTAACCGCAGCGCGCCACATCGGCACCTGTTCGCGATGTGGCAGCCAAAAGATCCCTATAAATCGAAGCCGAGACGACATCATCGTGGTCAACAAAGCTGATCCATGGTCGATCAGCCAAATCTATTCCTCGATTGCGAGCCTCCGCCACTCCTCCCAGCGTCTCCACTGAAATCGTTATTTCATATTCAATGGCCGAGGCATTTAACTTACGCCATGTCTCAAATACTGCAACAGAACCGTCTGTGCAGTTGTCGAAAATTATGACTAGCTGATCGCCAGTTCCAAGGGCTTCGTTAATTGAGTAAAGCGTTTCGACAAGAAAATTTTCCGCATTATGAACAGGCAAAATCAGGCTGATAGCCACGGCTTACCTCCCTCCAGCGTTTGCAAAATAATATCCACGATTTCATCAACGTCGCCTTCGCTGACACCGGAATGCATCGGCAAGCACAACACATTTTGCGCTGCCTTAACCGCTATCGGATAGTACCTCTCGTTTCCGCCAGCGTTATACGGAAAGCAATCAGATAACAGAGGATAGAAATATTTACGGGCAAAGATATTTCGAGCCCTCAAAGCAGACCATATCGAATCGCGATCTAAGCCACTGCTACGGTCAAATATGACCGGAAAATATTGGTAATTCCTGGTGGTCGTGTCCTTAAAATAGGGGAAGTCGACGCCCTTTAGTCCACTCAAAAGGCGGGTGTAGCGATCAGCAATCACCTTTCGCTTGGAGATTTCCATGGTGACCTGTGGAAGCACTGCGAGTCCAATCGCAGCATTGATTTCACTTAACTTGCCGTTGAGGCCAATTCCGTGAATTATATCCTCTCCTTGAATGCCAAAATTCATGCACGAACGTGCTCGTTCGAAGATACCGCCATCCGAGACAAACAGCGCGCCGCCTTCGCCAGTATGCATCAATTTTGTTGCGTGCAAGCTCGCAATGCTCATTAGACCACTTTTGTAGACTGCCTGGCCGTCATCAAACACATCAAAGCAGTGCGCGGCGTCATAGATTTCGTACAAAGCTTTGCGCCGGCACAAATCATGGATCGCAGAAATGTCACATGGATTTCCGTAGACGTGGACAGCCAAAATGCCCACGGTATCATCGTCACAAGCGTCCTCAATTTTTTGAGGATCAATATTCAACGTCTTCTCGTCCACATCCACGAAGCGCACGTCGTATCCCGCCAACTTGATGCAGTGAACACTTGCAGGAAATGTAAACGGACTTGTGAGAAACGTGCCTCCCTTACGAGGTAGCGATAGAAGAGCCGTAAGCAAGGCTATTGTCCCGTTGTTGAACAGTAATACCTTGTCACAGTCAAACCTCTCGCGAAATTGCGAAGTCAGGCTCTGTTCCATCGGACCGAAGTTTGAGTACATTCCACTTTCGAATATTGCCGCATTGCAACGACTTACCAGATCGAGAGCTGGTGTAATAGGGCGAGTGACATATAATGGGGCGCGTCGCGAGGTATGCATAGCAAATGCCTTCGGGTTGATATCACAGTATAGCTTCTAATACATCGATTGACTCGGGCGGAAGACAAATTACTCCGCCCAAAGAATTTACTTCTTTTCTCTCACTGAAGGCGTCATCTATGAATATAGCCCCATCTGGATTGATGTATAGCGACTTTTTCTCACCATTCTTCAAGTGAATTATACTATCAAAAAGCTCGATCAAGCCCATTCGGCGAAGTAATGCATCAATTTCGCCGCCATGTCTCGTTAGTAATGTAAGCGGAACGCCCTTTGTTATCTTAAAAGCATACAGGAGTCCGATTAGTCGATGGTGCACCTGTTTTCCTTGATTAAAAATCAAGGTGTCATCAAAATCGACGTATATATTTTTCACGATTCGATGGAGCTTAATACGAGCGTAAAGCGCCCGATCATATATGAGCCCGCCGACAAACGGCTTAATAAAAGAGACCTCCTTTCCAGCAAGTTGATGCAGCCACGCATCCATCAGGTTAATTCCCATTGCCCTCTGAAACCCCGAGGAACCGGCAATCCGATTTGCAACTTCAAGAAGCTTGTATGTCCCGTGGATGTCTTGCTTCATCTGAAAGAACCAAGCACCCGAAATCTTCAGCTCCCTCGAAATGACCGAAGCATGTTTTAACATGAGAGGCTCGTCGACCATCTGCATTCTAGTCGCAATGCCAGATGAGACCCGTTCTCGCCGTCGTGCAGCACAATAGGCAATCTCGTGATCCGGCAGCGAGAAGCAATCAACTGTCAGTTCATCTCCAGGCAGCAACTCCTGGAATAGCATTGGTTCCCGCGCTTCGTTTAGGAGTTCAAGCTCTCTCTCATTTCTGACGATTCGCGCACCTCTCGATCCTTGACCCCGGTCTGGTTTGCTAAAAAATGGAAATAACGGTGAGTTACCAATAGCTTCTGGGACCGGAATGTGACCTCGAAGCTTCATCAAAACCTTGGATTTAAATCTGAGGATATCAGACAGTTCGGTTGAGGGACCCACCAAAACCGCGGTCATTGACTTTCCTGAGAGCTGAAATAAAGCCTCGTCATGTGCAGGAATGACATAGTCTATCCTCTTCTCCGCAACCAGGCGCTGAACCTCAAAAACAAAGCCATCATCATCGACATAGGGTAGATCGAAATAGGCCTCAGGAAAGGTGACTTCGCTGTGATCTTTAACAGCGTTCGCACCGACCAATTCCCAGTGCTTCGAATAGCGTAGGCTTTCGTAGACCTCGTGACCTATTTCCGTACCAGCCGGCACCACAAGAACCCGACCTCTCATTGCGCGGCTCCCGGCTCCCAATCGAAACGGCCCAAGGAAAAGTCCTTCAATTTTTGGCGGTATATGCTTTTGTCATATAGTTTTTTTAGAAGGCTGAAATTCATCAAGAAAACTTCTTCGCGATATTTTTCGTCGAGTTCGAGATCTCGCATCAAACTGGGGAGTTTCTCTTTCATTTCAATCAAATTTCCAAACACGTTCGGAAGTGCTTTCATCGAGGATGGCATGAAGACCGGATTGTAGACGGCAAATGCTATTCCTCCTGTGAACGTAGTTTCGATGAAATAATTATCTAACCCCTCCCCAAACGTAATACAGAACTTACACCAGCCTATGCAGAATTTATAGAATTCATAATGAAGCCCAGCAACTCTATATATATAATATCCGCCAAAACTCGATTGTAGTTGATCTAAGACAACCTCATCACCAATCATTCGATCGGGAGACAGCAAGATAATATTTTTCTTCGACGTGAAATTTCGTACTTTATAGTCATCGAACGACATATATGTGGATATGTGCTTTATTGGAACGCCCCAACGCTCGGCATGGAGGCTTGTTGAATAGCGTTCATGCGCGGTCGTCATAGTTGCTTCACGAAATTGATGAACAAACCGCTGATAGACATGCTTTTCTGGCATTAATTCGCCGTTTTGGTTGAGTATATTAAGTTTTATATCTCTTAGCTCTGGATTATCAAACGCATCCGTAAGGTGATCAATCAAAATAGGCAGAACAACCTCTGGGACATGGATCGTTTGTATGCGTTTCAGCCGTATAGCTGAAATCAGATCTCCGAAAGGCAAGATGATCTCGTGATTATTGAACCGTTTATATCGAACTATAGGGTCGCCGCCAGGCAAGGAAAAGAGCACCGTCTCTCTCCCCAACCGCCTCAATTCCTCTACAATGGAGAAAATTGAGAAGATTCCACCTGAGATGGCATCAACATTGAACGTTAGGAATGCATCAATCTGATGGTAATTGGCGACCTCAGCGCGACGCGTGGAAATGGTCGTCTCTTCATCAACGATGAGCTTTGGAACTTCAAATTTCAAATGCTTTTGCTGAAGCGCATACATCAGAGGATGCACATCTTTTGGCATCGATTCACCCATCTCGCGCCGATATTGCTCGGTGGGGAAGAGCACATGTGGAACAGCATCAACGAGACTGCCCACCGAAATAAAATGTACTAAGGGATTATCGGTAGCAGGTAATCCGCCCATATACCGGGCTCGGTACCAGTTGGTATCAAAACCCGGATGTGGGTCCCGTCCTTCCAACGCGCCTTGTGCAATAAAATGAGATAGCGGGTTAACCTCGGGCCCTATGTCACTGTAACGCGCCCGATAATAGGATGTTGAGAAAAGGAGATGCGGGTCGAATCCGAGTCTAGCCCCAAAATATATAAAGTGAATCAACGGATCCATGCCGTTTGGGATCTCGGCCCCATACCGCTGCGCATACCACTCTGAGTCGAAAAGTGGATGAGGCGATACCAAAACCCCATTACGACTGCCTTCCAAGAATGAGATTAATGGATTCTTGCGGGTGCCCAACCGCGTTGCGACATAGATGCTCGAAAATAGTGGATGCGGATCATAGCCTGATGCGGCACCAATGCGAAGATAATGAACTAGCGGATTCATTCCCGAACTAGGTACCGCTGGATATCGCGTTGCATAGAAGGAAGTTGAAAAAAGGGGATGGGGATCGCGCCCCTCAAATCCACCGTATCGAAGATAATGATATCGCGGATCCATTTTTGACGCTCGGACGTCAGGATAACGATTGAAATACCATTCAACGTCAACAAGCTCACTTACTTCTGCTTCACGAGCTCTAAGGGCCGTCATGTTGCGTTGGATCATTTTGCTAATTGTTGCCAATCATCTCACTCCAGATTAACTGCCCGATATCCGGCGGACGTATCATCAAAAATTTGCCACCGAGAGGTAGGCTACCCCATAGTCACCAAAGTGAGGACGGCTAACCTCTGAGACGGGAGCTAAAATTAGTAAACGGGTTCGCGATATTTGAAATGTTGAATTTTTCGTTTCATCCTAGTGCATGCAATGGTGGTAGATAAATCCTCTACATCACTACCAAAAGCAATTCACTAACATTCATCGCCCGCGAGGAAATTTTCTACGCGACTCACATGACTTTAGGATCTTTGCAGAGTTTGGAGACGATCTTCGGAAAATAATTGGACTGACGATCGAGTTCACGGAAAAGATATCGGCAAACAACGCATGTGATGGCGGTCCGAACCAAAGACTCATTTGCGCTCAATCGGACAGGTGATTTCATTGGATTAAGACCAATGAAGCAATTTATCAGGCGCTACAGCCAAACGGCCGATCGCGATGATTGAGTGCCTATAAAGCATTTGCATCTCCGAGTTGGATGGGGCTAAGATTGCGTCTTAATAAAATTGAGAGTGCCGCATGAAAAATCTCATCGCTACGTGAGAGATAAAATCACTCACCCTTGCAACTCTGCAGTGTTACTCAGCACTGGAATTGAGTGTTAGCCATTTCGTTTTTTTCAGAAAAGAATGTTTTGGTGCATAAATGAAAATGTATTGAGATCCTGGAAGATCTGCATCTATGAATCGAATTTCCGACACAATGCTTGAAATTGAAGCTGAAACTAATAGAAATTGTGAGACGAGAATCGTTACATATCAAGACTTTGAAGTTTCAAGAGAAACTCGCGCGAAAATGAAAGGGCAAAAGCCCGCTATTATATGGCTCACCGGGCTCTCGGGCGCGGGCAAGTCCACCATCGCCAATCGGCTTGAAAAGCGCCTTATTGCTGAGGGCAAGCATGTTTTTATTTTGGACGGAGACAACGTCCGACACGGCCTTAACAAGGATTTAGACTTTTCTGATGAATCACGTGCAGAGAATGTGAGGAGGGTCGCGGAGGTGGCACGCCTCATGGCTGAAGCCGGACTCATTGTAATCGTGGCCTTGATTTCCCCTTTCCAAAAGGAGCGGAGATTAGCACGAGAAATCGCAGGTGACGTGATTTTTATCGAGACCTATGTAAGTACATCGCTAGAAATCTGCGAAGCGCGTGACGCGAAGGGCCTTTACGACCGGGCGCGTGCCGGCGAGATCAAAAACTTCACAGGTATAGATAGCGCATTCGAAATACCGGATTGTCCAGACATAGTGCTTGATGCAGGCAAAACCTCAGCTACTGAAGCAGTGAATAGGCTATATTCTCATCTGAGATTGACAATCTTTTAGCTGATAGAAGCTTACTGATATCAAATGAACATATAGGCGCCGGCATGGTGCTTTTGCCGCCTGATAAAGCCTCATTGAGAGGGCCGGACTGTATAGCGGCCCGGCCAACAGTTGATCAAAGCAGCTGCAATCGCAACCTTTCTGCGCTTGCTTTTCTAAGTCCGCATGAACAAAGCTAAACATTAGAGATACTGCATCTGCCCAGACCCGCCGAGCCGATAGCAAGGGTGCCGGTCTTGTTCCTCTTGGCGACGTAGTCACCCGATACTGCTGCCATAAGAATATCAACCGGTTCGTGGTGGTCTCGAAAACTTTGAAGCGATCCAGCAACGATTGACCCTTTGGGCGACGTGGGCGAAATTCCGACGACAGGCCGTCTTGAAGTTCCAAAAGTGTCGAGTTTGTTTGATGTATCGGCTTGTTGCATCGCCAATTCTCAATTGCGTTGCAGGTTAATTTGGCGCCCGACTCATGTTTGTCTTACTGCCTTGTGCACATACGCCGCCATCGTGTTCTTCTTGAAACGAAAGAATATCGAGAAACGACGTAGTAACGCCAACGGATAGGTGTCACCGCTTCCCGATCTGATTTAAATGGTTCGCAAAAGCCTACGCAGCTATCCTTTTGCGGGTAACACACCACGATCCCAGATCTCGTTGCCTGTCGGCGAAGCAAAAAGCCGAGGCGTTGCCACATTACAGCCTTGGCAAAAGCGCTGTCGGGGTAGTACTGGGTGACGCGGTCCTTCGGTCTCCATGCCGTCGGATTGGCTATAGCAATTCGCAATCCGAATTTTCTGCCGAAACTAAAGACGAGGAACAGCAATTTGGAAGTGAAAGGTGACATGGCGTTCGAGCGGCTTGTCGAGGAGATGATGGACAAATGTTTGGGTGGAATTCCTACCCTGAGCCAAGTCTCTGCGGAAGCGGTTCGACAGGGCCTGCGGTTGGTGGTCTCGATCAACGTTCGGGTCGAGATGGAGCAAGAGCATTGCGCCAACGTCGACTGCGCCCAGTTAGCTCGATTTGAGCTGGATAAGTGCCACGAAACACGGACCGGAGCGCTCGAGTTTCATATTTGAGTGTTTTCGACCCTCGATGTGGCCGGCGCGAAATAGGATCGCTTGTTTGCGTAGGCTACGATGCTCGCCCTCAACTTAGCCTTTTGCCCGACCGCCATGTCATCTCACCAGTATGTCGCAGAGCTCTTCGAAGCTTCCGTTTTGCATGTCGTTGTCCAATAGGGCGGATTGTTGCCGGTATTTTATATAGCGCCGACAAGCTCTCCGCTATCCGGCTCCATTGACGAATTGCCTAACCAGAAGGACGAACTTGCCCACGCATTCGGCTTCCGCCTGTTTGCCGAATAATAATGTGGTCGCGGCGCGCGCGAATAACCCGCTTCTCGCCATGGTGATATAGTCAGTACCTGGCTATACATCCCATCGGATGGTTGTGCGTTACGAAATTCCACCTACGACCCATTCCGTTACCTCCAAATACTTTGGCGTGGCCGGCTGTTTCAGTTTAGAGACTGCATTACGCATGATCGCACCTAGGCACGCCTCGATTTTGACGACAGAGACGACCTTGCGGATCTGCTTGATCTACTCATTTTTTGTGCCGGCGAACTACGATGAATTCGTCCGTAGTAGTGAAGCCTCCATTCGTCTCCCACCACTTTTGGCGATTTCTCCGATTCTCCTCTCCCTCTATACTTGCGTAAGTAAGTGAATTTTCTCGGTATTTTCAGACTTGCCAATTTGTTCGCTCTATACATTCGGAGAATGTCGCTCGACTTGGGGGCATCTAACATAGCGGCCGATTTGTCGCTGGAGCCGACGGCTTCCGAAAGATCTTGAAATCATGATCGCAATCTCGGTGATCAGCCGATTTTCGACCAGCGATCGCAGAAGGATTCGATGTTGGTGGATTGGAAGTCTTCAAGACGCTCCATTATGGTTTCGAACGGCCAATCCCACCACGCAATATCATTCAGCTTCGCCGCGACGGACGCACTGAATCGCTCACGGATCAAGCGAGCCGGGACGCCTCCAACGATCGTATAGGGCGAGACGTCCTTGGTAACGACGGCTCCGGCCGCCAGTACCGCTCCATTCCCAACTGTGACACCGGGCAGAACGATCACGCCATGCCCTATCCAAACATCGTGGCCGATAGTCACACGGTCGGCATGGCGTTTTTCAAAGAAAGCGAGATCGCGCGTCGCGTCTGCCGAATAGTATTCCGGGCAATAGGTGAAACGATGCATTGAGGGACGATCGATCGGATGATTGGGCGCACCGATTCTCACCTCGGCGGCAATGGCGCAGAAGCGCCCTATCTCGGCATCGGCAACCGTGCAACGAGGCCCGAGATAAGAGAAATCGCCGAGTTGTGTAGAATGCAGAGAGGTATCTACGAGAACCTCGCAACGATCACCTATGATCGAGTCTCTGATCCTTGCAGTAGGGTCAACGATCGACTTGGCGATTTTGGGCTGGGTCTTGTCGGAAACGTGGGTCATGAGTTGCCGTCTAGCGGCTCCTTATGAAGGCCCGGTGACACGAACCACACGCGCAAGCAGTCTTTACGCATTCCGGCGGAGATCCTAAACGAGCACCTGAGAGTCATAAAAAGACATGAGAGAGGCTGACATGTTCAAGTTGCGGCAAGCCAAACCGGCCGACATAGAGCGTAACTATGAGGTATGGCGGACGGCCGTCGAAGCCACCCATCATTTTCTCAGCGACTTGGATCTGGAGGCGATCGGGAAGATGGTGCTGGAGGATTACCTGCCGAATGCCGAATTCACAGTGGCCGTCGATGGTGAGGATACATCCCACGCCTTCCTGGGAACTTCCGGAAACCATATCGACGCGCTTTTCGTTCATGCGGAAAGCAGAGGCGCAGGCTTAGGACGTCTTCTTCTCGACAGTTTCCGAACAGGAAAAGACGTCGTTACCGTCGATGTCAACGAGCAGAATCCGACGGCGGTGGGCTTTTACGAAAGGTTGGGGTTCAAGGTGACGGGCCGTTCGGAGCTTGACGACCAGGGCCGTCCCTTCCCGATCCTCCATATGCGATGGGAAAGCGCAGTGACCACCTAAGTCGTTGCGTCGCGCGGTTCGGGGATAGACCGTTCGTCGGAAGCCATCGTTAACTGCCGCCGTCATTCCCTTGTGGTGAGTCAATCCGGTGAGACACGGATTCGAACTCGTTTCGAACCATTTTGAAACGGTATCCATTGCGCAGCTCCGTTTCGTAACGGAGCCGCGTTCGTGCCAGCCCATTCAGGTAGGTTATACACACCTACGGTAGATGTTAGCTTCATTGCTACCGGTTTGGATGCCACCCCTGAACCGGACAGTCCCGCGCCCGATGAGACTACGCCCCCAGTAGTCTCATCGGGCGCACTGCTATCGTTTCGCGCCGGATATGCGGATGCGCAGATCAGAGCAGCTCCATCATTCTCGTTGCCGCTGATATAAACACTCCTGAACACATGCCGGATCGATCCGGAACGCAAACGACACAATGCGATTGCTGCGCATCTCCGACTCGCCCTCCCCGGCATCGTTCCGGCGACGCCGTTCAGGACCTTCAGCCCAAAGACAGCCCTTGTTTTCGGTGTCGCCAATTGGGCGCAAAATGGCCACATAGTCGGCTCAGTCGGCGAATTGCGTCATTTTTGCAACAAACTTTTTTTTCGGATAGCGCACATATAGTTCGCCAGTCTTAGTATCTTGCCAAATCAGTGAAGCAGGTTCAGGAAATAGTTCGCGGGGCTTATTACTTCGCACCTACTGATAGGGAACATGAACGGGATGGGGTTGGGCACGCCGCTTCGGCGGCGCGAAATCTCAGGCCCAATCAAGAAAGATTGGAGTTATTATGAACATCAAGAGCCTTCTTCTCGGCTCCGCTGCTGCCCTGGCAGCAGTATCCGGTGCTCATGCAGCTGACGCTATCGTTGCTGCTGAGCCGGAGCCGCTGGAATACGTTCGCATCTGCGACGCCTACGGTGCAGGCTACTTCTTCATCCCGGGTACGGAAACCTGCCTCAAGATCGGCGGCAAGGTTCGTACGGAAGGTGAATGGTACAACGCCTATAACCGTGACAGCCATCAGGGCACGCTGTGGCACACTCGTGCTGAGCTGAACGTCGACACCGCGACCGACACCGAATACGGCCCGCTGAAGACCGAAACCATCGTTCGTTGGGACTGGAATGACGGCGGCTCCACCAGCACCAACCTGCTGTGGTCCTACATCAGCCTCGGCGGCTTCACGGTTGGTAAGAAAGACTCGCAGTACAACCTGTACATGGGTTATGCCGGCGACGTCATCAACGACGACGTGATCTATGACGGTCCGTACGAACTCAACCAGTTGACCTATGAATATGACGGCGGCAACGGCTTCTCGGCTGTGATCTCGCTCGAAGATTCCAACTCTGCTACGACCGGCTCGGCATCTTACGGCGCCAGCTTCTGGACGGACGACAAGACCAACCACTACGCTCCTGACGTTGTTGGCGGTCTCGGCTTCAAGTCCGGTGCATGGGGCTTCAAGGTCGTTGGCGGTTATGACTCGATCGTCAAGGAAGGCGCCATCAAGGCTCGCGTAGACGCTGACTTCGGCGCATTCACGGCCTTCTTGATGGGCGGCTACAACACCGACGGCGACAAGCTCAACAAGTATGCCGGCACCAACCAGGACGTTTCGGCCTGCACGGCGCCGAACGGCACCGTCAACGCATCGAAGTGCGGCTGGGGTGACTGGGCAGTTTGGGGCGGCGTTGGCGTTCCGGTCAATGAAAAGCTGAAGTGGAACCTCCAGCTCGCTTACACCGACTCGAAGATGTTCGAAGCCACCACGAACCTGAAGTTCAACCCGGTTAAGAACCTCCTCGTCGAGCCGGAACTGACCTACGTTCACTACGACTACGCCCACGACGACACCGTTTCGGGCATCCTGCGTTTCGAACGCAACTTCTAACCTGATCAGATTTGACCTCCGATCAGAGAAGGAAGGGGGCCGGCTTTCCCTGCCGGCCCCCTTTTTTATGCGTTAAACTCCTGAAATCGCAAGCATGACCATCCATCACCGCGTGTCGTGACGAATCCCGATCAACCAGAAAGGGGAACCTTGTCGCACCCGCAGCGTTTACGGTGAAAGGGACGTGCCTAAGAAGGAGTTACCGACTTGAAACATCTTGCTTCAATCGCCTTGACCGCCGCTTTGGCCGTGGGGTCCTTATTATCTGTTGCCCTGCCCGCCTCGGCAGCGCCTTTCGGCAGCCCATCGGCGCCGAATAGCTCTAACATCATTCTGGTCCAGGACCATGGCACACGCTGGCACCCGGACTCGTATGACGATCGCCGTCATTGGCGCGATCGTGATCGCCGCCATTGGCGTGGCGACCGCGGCTGGGATCGTCGCGACAGGGATCGTTACTGGTCCGACGACAGGCGCTACCGTCACCGCCACCATAGTGGCGTTATATTTGAAATACGCCCCTGACTGGCGGATCTTCGGGTAAAGATCAATCAATTGGCTCATAGCCACCCGCAACAGGCCAGTGACGCAATGCCTGGGGCCCTGACGTTTAAAAAGCTAACGGCCGCTACCGAAATCACCGGTAGCGCGACTTGCTGTCAAAAAGGGAATATCCGATAGTTCGAAGCTTCTACCGATTAACGGCAGACGCGTACCTTGCGTACGACCCAGTGGCCATGAACCTTATGCTTCACCTTCTTAATGTGGCAATGTTGATGGTGACGATGATGCATCGGAGCTGCCTCGGCCGATGCGCTGACGGCAACGACCGATGCCAAAGCAAGTGCAGAAGCAAGAATCAGGTTTTTCATGTCGAACCTCTAAGCATTGGGGGACTATGCTGCGCGTATCGCGCACTACGTTCATGCGCCGGTTCATATTAACGCCACATGAACATTTTCTCACATTCACGAGAGCAACCATACCTTGAACCAAATTTCGTCGAAATACCACATACATCTGCACGAAAACTGTCGATAACGGCGTGTGAATTTACCACTTGTCGCAGTGGTCCAATTCCTGCCGGTGCGGGAGCCGTGGTTAGCGAGTGATGAATCAGAGCAGGTGCAACATACTGTTGTTGCAACACAAAAAAGCCCTGGTGGTGTGAAGTTCGTTTTTCAGCCAGCCGCGACGCGAAAGGGCAGAAGCTCGCGAATCCGCTTGTCGCGAAGATAGAGACCACCCCAGGCCATGATACCCAAAACCAAACTGATAAGTTGTGGCGGAGACCCCACTTCTCCGAGGCGGAAATGAGTGCAGATCGCGCCACCAAAGAAGCCCGTCGTCAGGATGGCTCCCAGAACCGCGGTACGTGGAATCGCATAGAGAACCGCGCAGACGAGGATGATCAGGCCGAGCAATGTTGCCTGGCTGGTCGGGAAGCCCGATGCCTCCATCTCGGCACTGATCAGCGAGGGTGAAAAAAGATCTACGGCAGCATCGGCCGCCAATATGAGAATCACGATTGCGCTAACAACCCAACCAACCAACGCTCCCGTGCGAGAGCTCGTTTCCTCAACCATTGTATCCCCAACATGCCGAACGCGGCCCATGTTCCCCGTACGCCCCATCAGCAGTCGGAAGAACGGCGGCAATCTGGCATGGGTGGGAAAGACAGGTCAACTACGCCACAAGCGGCATCGAGAAGGAAAATCGACGCTAAGTCAGATGTCTCGAATGGCATCGCACAGCTGCGTCGATGCAGCCCCAGCACTCTTCAAGCTTGTGACAAGAGAACGGCTGCGTGATCTCGCAGCAGCAGCGTGACGTCAATCGGCCGCCCGACCCCGTTCTAGATTAACGGCAGTCGCGTTCTTCTCTGGTCTCTATCGCATTGGTAAGGACAATCAAGTGCGATCGGCTCGCTACGAAAAGATTGCCCTCAATCTGTCCAGATCGACATTTCGGATATCGGCCGCCACTTCGGCCTCCGAATGGGCCTTGAACCACTCCACTGCTTCCCGCACGCGGTCGCCATGCGGCGGCGGATAGGCTCCGAGGCGCAAGACCCATTCACGGACGGTTTCCCTCTCCATGCGCCCCTTATCGTATCGGTCCCACACGCTCTTTGCCGACGCTATCAGATCATTGACTTTCGACATCTCACCAGCTCTCGTTTCATCCACCGCTCTCCGGCCGGCGTTACCCTTCAGTGAGGAGTTTGCGGCAAATCGCAAGATGCGATCGTGCTGTCGCCGCTGGCGGGCGACTTCAGATTGAGCTTCCAGGGAGCGGCACCGAAATATATCTGCTTTTCGACAAGCGAACTCACGATGGTCTGGCAAAGCTCCCGAGCGTCTCCGCCTGCGGTCGCAACTGAGACGGTGACCGTTTTCGCTTCCTCGGAGTAGGTGCAGGGAGACAGCGAGATTGTCGTGTCGACTGCGCGGCAAAGCGTTTTCGCATTCGTGACGGCTTCGGGTTCAGCTAAGGCGTGCCCGGCGCTCATCGATAGACACAACGCCAAAGTCATCAATCCACGCATCATCTCTAGCAATTCCTCAGATTCATGCTTTTCGCCGACACAAGCGCAAATGGCCCAGCTTCGCAACTGAAAAGACTTCCGTGGAATCCCTATCGATCGCGCAAGCGCCACCATCTCCAGGACAGCACCACATGGCGACACGCCGCTGGCGATTTGATCGTCGTGCGCATATCATCCCAGATGGGAGTTTCAAAGGTGGTTAGAGAAGCAACATCCATGTTCTTTTGGATATAGCCAAGACCAGCTCTTTCAGAAAGAGTGGCTCCCCGGGCCGGATTCGAACCGGCGACCTGTCGATTAACAGTCGAATGCTCTACCGCTGAGCTACCAGGGAATGCGCTTGGCGCGGTGTGAGTGGGCTTCTACAAATGCTTTCCCGATTTGCCAAGCGGTTTTTTCAAAAAAATCGAATTCTCTTGCATTATTTCGCCGCCTCACCATTTCCTGTGGATGACTGATCAAAGCGGAACGACAGCAAATGCCGATCGAAATGGCCGGAAAACCCGCCGTTTCGGCATTGATCCCTCAACTCGCGAGCTTGTTTTCGGCTCTGTGAGAATTCCCCTACCCCGATCGCGGCTTGCGCGCCTCGGCGTCGGCATCGCTCTCATTTTTGGCGGCCTGCTTGGCTTCCTGCCGGTGCTTGGCTTCTGGATGCTGCCATTGGGCTTCATCGTGCTATCGCATGATATGCCCACCGTGCGCCGCTGGCGCCGGCGATTTGCCGTGTGGTGGACGCGAAAGCGCCGCCCGGCAAACTAGCCCCGCTTTATCTTACGCCGACCGGACGAGCGGGATTGCCCACAACGGTCGCGCCCGGCGCGACATCCCTGGTCACCACAGCGCCCGCGCCGATGATTGCGCCGTCGCCGATCGTCACGCCACCGACGAGGATCGCGCCACCACCAATCCACACGCTCCGGCCTATCGCGACCGGCCGCGCAATTTCCATGCCCTGCCCGCGCAGCGCCGCATCCTTGTGATGTTCGGCACAATATATATGGACGCCCGGCCCGAGCATGCTGCCGTCGCCGATGCGCACGCTGCCGCTATCGAGAATGGTGCAGCCGGCATTCAGATAGACCCGGCTCCCCAGCGAAATGTTCATGCCGTAGGAGCAGTGGAACGGAGCCTCGATGAAAGCGCTCTCCCCGGCATCGGCAAAGAGCGCAGATAAAGCAGGCCCCATATTGCCGCGCTGGGACGGCAGCATGGTATTGTGCTGATGCACAGCATCGCGCGCGCGCCAACGCAGGCTATCGAGTTCTGGATCGAAGCAACAATACCATTCGCCCGCCGCCATCTTCTGCTTCTCACTCAGATCCATCGATCCCTTCCCCCAATGCTTTCAGGATTCGCCGTGGGTGATCATGCATCACCGTTCGGGCCGTCAGCAAGCAACGTAATCGGCCACTTGCGAACAGGCGACAAGCCGAGCGCGAACCATTGAATATTGCACGCCTTGATTAGCATTTTCTCAAATGTATAATCGATTGAAGAGCGCGCCCCCGCACCCCCTCACTTCGACTGAAAATGCCCGGCAACACGGGATTCTCGCCCTCAACAAACTGTCACACAGCTTGTCTATAACGCCGCTACCGCGGACTTGCGCAAGACCACCGGTTCCGAGCTTTCAAAAAGGAAATAGGGATTATGTCGAAACTTAAAAACTGCATTTCGGCTGCCGCCGCCGGCGTCATGAGCTTAGCGCTGGCCCTGCCTGCTGCTGCCGCTCCCGCCAAGTTCGATTTCTGGTTCGGCCTGTCGGGCGACCTGGAACGCGTCGTTCAGACGATGTGCAAGAACTTCAATGACTCGCAGAAGGATTATGAAGTCTCCTGCGTCAGCCAGGGCAACTACGACGCCGCTCTGCAGAACACCATTGCCGCCTTCCGCGCCGGCAAGCAGCCGACGATCGTTCAGGTCTATGACGTCGGCACCGCGACGATGATGCTTTCGGGCGCCTATTACCCAGTCAACAAGTTGATGGCTGAGAACGGCTACAAGGTCGACTGGAACGACTATTTCCCGGGTATCGCCCGTTACTACGCAACGTCGAAGGGCGAACTGCTGTCCTTCCCGTTCAACTCCTCGACCGCTCTGCTCTATTGGAACAAGGACGCTTTCGCCAAGATCGGCAAGACCGAAGCTCCGAAGACCTGGGAAGATGCCGCTGCCGACATGAAGGCACTGAAGGGCGCTGGTTATGATTGCCCGATGGCCATCAATATCTCCGGCAACGAAAGCTGGCAGCTGATGGAGCAGTTCTCTGCTATCCACGACCAGCCGGTCGCAACGAAGAACAACGGTTATGACGGCCTCGACGCTCGTCTGACGGTCAACAAGACCAAGTTCGTCAAGTATGTGACCGACCTCAAGAGCTGGTACGATCAGGGCCTCGTCAAGATCAAATCTAAGGACCTCGGCCAGGACATGGTTCAGGCCTTCGCCTCCGGCGACTGCCAGATGATCATGACCTCCGTTGGTGACCACGGCTCGATCACCAAGACCCAGAAGGCTGGGATGAACTGGGATGTGGCAGAACTCCCAGTATACGCTGGCACCGAGCGCAAGAACTCGCTCGTCGGCGGCGCATCGCTCTGGGTTCTCTCCGGCAAGTCGGCTCCCGAATACAAGGGCGCTGCCGCGTTCCTCGACTTCATCGGCAAGCCGGAAACCGCGCTCTTCTGGTCGACCAACACCGGCTATATCCCAGTCAAGAAATCCGGATTCGATTTTATGAAGTCGTCCGGCTTCTACGACAAGGCTCCCTATAAGGGTCGCGAAGTGGCGATCGCCAGCTTGACCGCTTCCGAGCCGACCCCGATCACCCGTGGCGTCCGCCTCGGCAGCTTCACGCAGATCCGCGCTGAATTCGGCAACCAGATGCAGGCCATCTTCGCCAACAAGGTCAGCGTTCAGGAAGGCATCGACAACCTTGTTAAGAACGGCGACGCCGTCCTGGATCGTTTCGAAGCCACCTACAAGGGCAAGCAGCTGCCGTAAGCTGCATAACTCGTGGCAAACAGCGTCCGCCGAGGTTTCCCGGCGGACGTTCGCTATGAGAGCAAGCGTGGCATCTGGACTCCAAGCCGGAAGAGACAATGGAAAAGCGCATAACTTTCAACAAATGGAGTGTCGGCATCCTGTTTGCAGTGCCGCAACTGCTCCTTATCTTTACCTTTTTCTATTGGCCAGCCGGTCAGGCGGTCTTCTGGTCGCTGACGCTGCAGCAGCCTTGGGGCGGCGGCAATATCTGGGTTGGGCTAGACAACTTCAAAGCCATCCTCGCCAGTTCCGATTACTGGAACTCGGTCACGATCAGCATCATTTTCGCCGCTATCAGCACCAGCATTTCCATGGTGGGCGGGCTTGTCCTCGCAGCCTTGACCGATCGGCAGCTACGCGGCTCGAAACTCTACCGCATCGTCCTGATCTGGCCCTACGGCATCGCAGCGCCCGCGTCGGCGATGGCCTTCCGCTTCATCCTCGCGCCAGAAGCTGGCCTCATCGCCGTGGTCAATCAGTGGTGGCCGGGCATCTGGGATCCGGGCCTCGACGGAAACGCCGCTTTGGCCTGCATAATCGCCGCCTTCTCGTGGAAATATATAGCCTACAGCTTTATATTTTTCTTGGCTGCTTTCCAAGGCATTCCGCGCTCGCTGATCGAAGCGGCCGCTATGGACGGCTCCAGCGTGCTGCGGCGGTTCTGGGATGTCCAGTTCCCACTTGTCACGCCGACCATCTTCTTCCTGCTCGTCATCAACATCACCGAGAGCTTCCAGGATTCGTTCGGCATCGTCGATATCATGACATCAGGCGGCCCGCACAACTCGACCAATCTCATGGTCTACAAAATCTATTCCGATGGCTTCAAAGGACTCGATTTTTCCGGCGCGGCGGCACAAAGCATCGTTCTGATGTTGCTGATCATCGTGCTGACCGTCTTCCAGTTCCGCTTCATCGAGAAGCGCGTACATTACCGTTGAGGCTGACATGGTCGAGCGCACACCCATTCTCAATTTCTTCACCCACCTGATCCTATTCCTCGGTTTCGTGGTAGCAGTGGGACCGATAACCATCGTTGCCATCGCCGCGTCCCATAATATCGCCGACGTCAATAAGGTGCCGATGTCGCTGATCCCCGGCTCCGACTTTTGGGTCAATCTGCAGACGGCCTGGACAACCGCCAATCTTGGCCCCAAGCTGCTGAATAGCCTGATCTTTGCCAGTGGCGTGGCGATAGGCAAGGTGCTCATTTCGGCGATCACCGCCTTCTCGCTGGTCTATTTCCGCTATCCGGGTCGTCACTTCATTTTCTGGCTGATCTTCATAACGCTGATGCTGCCGCTCGAAGTACGTATCGTGCCGACCTATGCGGTCGCGGCAAACGTCCTGTCGCCATTCCAGGGGATTCTCGACATTACCGGTATCACCTGGCTTATCGAGAGGCTTACGGGCGTTGAGATTGCACTGAATTTCGGACTGCTTAACTCCTCGATCGGCTTGATCCTGCCTCTGATCGCGACGGCGACGGGTACCTTCCTCTACCGCCAGTTCTTCTTGACGATCCCGGACGAACTGACTGAGGCTGCTCGCATGGATGGCGCCGGCTCGTTGCGCTTCTTCATCGACATACTGCTGCCGCTGTCGCGCACGAACATGGCCGCACTCGGTACCATCATGTTCCTATGGGCCTGGAACCAGTATCTGTGGCCACTGCTGGTTACCACTGATCCTGCGCATGTCACGGCCGTACACGAACTCAAGTCGCTCATCCCGAACATTGGTGGCCTTCCGGAATGGCATATCGCCATGGCAGGCACACTCATCGTCATGCTGCCACCGCTTGCCGTCGTCGTGCTGATGCAGCGCTGGTTCGTTCGCGGGCTAATCTCGACCGAGAAGTGATAAGTAGCCTGCCGCGCCTCATTATCGGGCGCGGCAGTGCCCGCGCCGCCGGCGCCAAAGACATTAAATCCCCTCCCGCCTCCGCGCTTTTGTCGCTGCATGGCTGCGCACGCCGCCCCACGCGCGTCTGTGGCGATGTTCGATTAATGCAATTTATTGCCCGAAAAATGCATTGTGACGCTCCTTCGTTGCCTGCATTTTTCAGTGACTCAATCGGCTGGAGGGCCTGATTGGGGGATTCGTCAAGTTTCAGCCAATTACATGCTTTTCGCCATGATCTCGCCACCTGCGCTATCAGCGCGGTGGGGCTTCGTCGCGAAAAGATGGTGCATGCGCGCGGTTCCCGACGGGAACATCGAAATTGGCCGAGCGACAAATCCAACCATGCAAACGCAACAAAATTGCAAGGAGGAGGACGCAATGAAAATTTGGCAATTTATCTTGGCGAATGCCG
The DNA here is from genome assembly GCF_001999485.2 of Rhizobium sp. P44RR-XXIV. Taxonomy (NCBI): domain Bacteria; kingdom Pseudomonadati; phylum Pseudomonadota; class Alphaproteobacteria; order Hyphomicrobiales; family Rhizobiaceae; genus Rhizobium; species Rhizobium sp. P44RR-XXIV. Next base: position 1,113,583 of record NZ_MPVZ02000028.1, read on the forward strand.
TGCTTTTCTTGAACGCGGGCGTCAGCGCCGCTCAAGACATGCCAACACCCGAAGAAGCGCATTGCATGGCCTTGCGCGGAATGTTGATTTCCCCGGACAAGATCGGCGAGCCGGCTCGTCGCGCAGTCATCTATTCCGCTGACCTCCTTGAAGGCGACCAAGCTGCCGGCGGTGGCTTCTGCAAGGTGCTCGGTGGGATCGAGCCCGTTGATCCCAAGGCACCGAACATCAATTTCCAAATCAATCTGCCGCTGACCTGGAACGACAAGATCATCCAGTATGGCGGCGGAGGCTATGACGGAACCCTGATCGAGGCGGTCAAGAACGTCTCTTTTGGCTCGGATGCCGTCCGGACGCCTCTGCAGCGCGGCTATGTTACCTTCGGCAGCGACAGCGGCCACCAGTCGCCATCGGTGCTCGACGGTAAATTTCTCCTGAACGATGAGGCCCTTGCCAATTTCGGCGGTCTGCAAATCAAGAAGACCCACGATGTCACAATGGCCGTGGTCTCCGACTATTACGGCAGGAAGCCGCAGAAGACCTATATTCAAGGCAATTCGCAGGGCGGGCACGAATCCCTGATTGCCATCCAGCGCTGGCCGACCGATTACGATGGCGCCATCGTCACTCATCCGGCGAACCCATTCTCGGCCCTGCAGCTTTCCGGCAATCATCTCGCGAAGGCTTTCTATCGGAAGGGCGGCTATCTGAGCCCCGCCAAAGTCGAACTGCTCAATTCTGCCGTCACCAGGGCATGCGACAAGCTCGACGGCGTTGAAGACGGCCTCATCTCGAATACGACAGCCTGCGACGCAACCTTCAAGGTCGAGGACCTTCGCTGCACAAGCGGAAAGGATGAAGGCGACACATGCCTTTCAGACGCCCAGATCGCGGTACTGAAGACGATCAACACGCCCTATAAGTCTCCGGTCAAGCTGCCGGACGGTGTCGAAGGCTTCCCGCGCTGGCCGATCTTTCAAGGTGGCGATCTCTATGGTCTCTGGGGTTTCGGCCTATCGCCGGATCTGGCAAATCCGCCGACTCCTGTCGCCAATTTCGGCCTTGCCGTCCTGGCAGATCCACTGATCCGCTACGCGATCGTGCGCGATCCGAAGTTCAACACCATCACTTTCGACCCTGCGAAATATGCAAAGCGTATAGGGGAGGTTTCCAAGCTGATAGATGCGAACAGCGCCGACCTGTCCGCATTCGAAAAGCGCGGTGGCAAGATGCTGCTGATGCACGGCACCATCGATTTCGCGATCTCGCCTTACAATACGGTTTCCTATTATGAGCGCGTGGCCAAAACGATGGGGGCGGACGACGTCCATGGCTTCATGCGCTTCTACCTCGTGCCCGGATTCGGCCATGGCAGCGGCAAGTTCATCGCCGCCTGGGATCCTCTGACGGCATTGGAGAATTGGGCCGAAAAAGGAAAAGCCCCCGAAAATCTGATCGTCGGCGACGCCGGCAAGGATGGCGCCGGCCGCACGCGGCCCATGTGCGAATACCCCTCTTATCCGAAGTACAAGGCCGGGGCGACCGATCCGAACAAGGCGGAGAGTTTCGAATGCGCCAAATGATCCGCCGGCAAGCCTAGAGCCCGGAGCGCTGCCGCAATCGACGGCAGCTCGGCATAAAAAAACCCGGAAGTCGTAACGACTTCCGGGCACTCCTGCTAAAAATTGATGTCTGAAATTAGTGCGCCATCACCTTAAGCGGCGTGACGGAGGCAACGGCGTCGAGCCGCAGGCCGGTATCCTGTGCGAAGAGATGCGTATGCTGCGGCGGCAGTTCGAGACCAACGGACTGGCCGGTCTGACCGGTCGTGTGGTCCGATACGGCGACGGCAAAGCTCGATCCGTTGATATCGCAATGGATGACACGGCCGGCACCGAGTTCTTCAACGAAATCCACCGTCGCCGGAATGGCGCCAAGCGTGCCTGCCGGCACGAGACGGGCATGTTCCGGGCGGATACCGAGGGCGACAGGCTGGCCGGCATGACGCTTGCCGATATTGGCATCAATGCCGATCGGCAGGCCATCGAAGATGAACTGCTCGCCGTTGGCCGAAAATGTGCCTTCCAGGAAGTTCATGGCCGGCGAGCCGATGAAGGAGCCGACGAAGCGGGTGCGCGGCGTGTTGTAGATTTCAAGCGGCGTGCCGACCTGCTCGACATTGCCCTTGTACATGACCACCAGTTTGTCGGCGAGTGTCATGGCCTCGACCTGGTCATGGGTCACGAAAACCGAAGTGGCCGACAGGCGCTTGTGCAGGCGGCGGATTTCGACGCGCATCTGTACGCGCAGTTTGGCATCGAGGTTGGACAGCGGTTCGTCGAAGAGGAAGACCTTCGGCTCGCGGATGATAGCGCGACCCATGGCGACGCGCTGGCGCTGACCGCCGGAAAGCTCGGCCGGCTTGCGGGCGAGGAAATCTTCCAGGCCGACGATCTTGGCGGTTTCCTTGATGCGTCGGTCACGCTCCTCGCGCGGCACGCCGGCCACCTTCAATGCATAGCCCATATTGGCGGCGACATTCATGTGCGGGTAGAGCGCGTAGTTCTGGAAGACCATGGCGCAGCCGCGCTCGCGCGGCTCAAGCTGGTTGACAACCTTGCCGTCGATGATGATCTCGCCGGACGAAATATCCTCAAGGCCGGCAATCATGCGCAGCAACGTGGACTTGCCGCAGCCGGAAGGCCCGAGAATGACGACGAACTCGCCCGATCGGAAATTCAGGTCGACGCCATGAACGACCTCATTGCGTCCATAGGCCTTGCGAACTTGTTCGATCCGAATTTCCGCCATATCAATTTTCCCCGCCTGTCAATTCTGGGCCGTCAATCGGCTGGACTGCTAGCGAATTTGCATTACAGAACAGTGACAAAGACCCTTATATCACAGGCAGTGTCCAGATTCCTTCACGAGAGTTGCGTGTAGAATTCTCTTATGAAACGGGCGGTGGTGGAACCATTCCTCTACCCGCGTCGTATACTGGTTCGGCGGCAACACAACATCTGAAAACCGTACAGGCGACCGACGAGAACCATGACATCATCCAACAGCGAGCCGAAGCCTATCCTCCTGTGGTTTCGCAAGGATCTCCGTCTCGACGACAATCACGCCCTGCAGGCGGCGGCGGCCTCAGGGCAGCCTGTCGTTCCCATCTATATCCAGGAGCCGGAAGTGAAAGGCTGTGGGCCGCTCGGGGCGGCGCAACGATGGTGGCTGCATCATTCCCTCGCCGCCTTGGACGAAAGTCTTCTCTCGCTCGGCAGCAAGCTTGTTCTGCGAACGGGTGATGCCCTCTCGGTCATCCAAAAGCTCGTCGAGGAAACCGGAGCAGAAGCAATCGTCTGGAACCGCCGCTATGATCCGGCAGGCATGGCTGTGGATATGCACGTCAAGAAGAGCTTGCGGGATGCAGGTTTCGAGGCAAACAGCTTTGCCGGTCAGCTGCTGCACGAACCGTCCCGCGTGCGCACCGGCACGGGCAATCCCTACAAGACCTATACGCCGTTCTGGCGGGCACTGGAGCAATCCGGCGAGCCACCCTTCCCGATCGATGCCCCGGGAAAAATGGAGGCACCCAGCCACTGGCCCCAATCGGATTCGCTCGGCTCGTGGGGGCTGCTGCCGACCAAGCCGAACTGGGCCTCCGATTTCCAGGATATGTGGACACCAGGCGAGGCCGCGGCACGCGCGAAGCTCACCGATTTCATCGAGGCCTCACTCGACAGCTACGCCATCGATCGCGATTTTCCCGACAAGCCGGCAACATCGCTGCTTTCGCCACATCTGGCGCTCGGTGAGATCTCGCCAGCGCGGGTCTGGCACTCTACGCGCGGTCTTCCCAAACATATCCCGACGGACAATATCGTTCGCTTTCGCAAGGAACTGGCGTGGCGGGAATTCTGCTATCATCAGCTCTTCCATTTCCCCAAACTCAATTCAGCCAACTGGAACGATCGCTATGACGATTTCCCATGGCGCTCGGATGCGAAGCTGTTCGACAGCTGGCGGCGTGGGCAAACGGGATATCCGATCGTCGATGCCGGCATGCGACAGCTCTGGCGCCATGGCTGGATGCACAATCGCGTCCGCATGATCGTCGCCTCCTTCCTGATCAAGGATCTATTGATCGACTGGCGCGAGGGAGAAAGCTGGTTCCGCGACACGCTTGTTGATGCCGACCCGGCGGCCAACGCCGCAAACTGGCAATGGGTGGCGGGGTCCGGCGCCGATGCCTCACCCTTCTTCCGCATCTTCAATCCGGTGCTGCAGGGCGAAAAATTTGATGCGGACGGCGGTTATATCAGGACCTTCGTGCCCGAATTGGCCAATCTTGACGGCAAATATATCCATCGGCCATTCGAGGCACCTGATGATGTGCTCAGGCGCTCGGGCATAATACTTGGCCAGCACTATCCACGACCGATCGTCGATCATGCCGTTGCGCGGCGACGCGCGCTTGAAGTGCATGCGTCGCTGAAGACTGAATGATAAGCGCTACTCCGCCGGGTGCGGCGTTGCCCGTGTGCCGACGGACTGCCGCTTGCCGCCGCCTCCGAGAAAATATCGGACCATGCGGAAATAGAGGCCATAGGGCAGCAGCTTCAAAAGCTTTGCTCGATAGACCATGCTCTTCGGGAAACTGATGTCGAAAGCCGGTGACTTCAATCCGGCAGCGATCGTGTCGGCCGCTTCCTTGGCGGACAGGATACCCGGCATGGCGAATTTGTTGTTCGCCGTCAGCGGCGTTTCGACATAGCCGGGAGTTATGAGCTGGATATGGATGCCCATGCGATCAAGTTCGAAGTTCAGGCTTTCCGCCATGTTGATGAGGGCGGCCTTGGTGGCGCCGTAGGCGGCGCAACCGGGAAGGCCAGCATAGCCCGCAAGTGACGACACAAGCGCAACCTGGCCATATCCCCTGGCCCGCATGTGCCGCACTGCCGGAATGAGGCAATTGACCACGCCATGGAGGTTGACCGCGAAACTGCGGTCAAAAACCTCATGGTTCAGATCCTCGCCGCGCGCCGGCAGATAGATACCAGCATTGAGCACAGCCAGCGCAACCGGGCCGTGCTGATATTCGATAGCCGCTATGGTGTGCTCCATATCTTCGGCATTCGTCACGTCGCCATCCACCACGACGATGCTGCCGGGAAGGCTGCTTGCCTCGGCCTGCAAGGTCAGAAGCTTGTCGTGGCTACGGGCCGTAACGGCCACCTTGTAGCCTTCTTCCGCCAATTTCAGCGCCAGTGCACGGCCGATGCCGGAACTTGCGCCGGTGATCCAGACAACTCCGTGTTCAGGGCGTGCGATGAACGGGCTCATGGCTCTTCTCCTTGGCTGGCGGCTGCCTACATCAAACGCTCAATCGCGGCCGTCCGTGGCATTTTAGAAATAGCGCATCATTGTGGCCGCTTTCGGCCAGTTTATTGGTTCGGCGCGGAAATCGATGTCACTTATCGGAGACCAGCGAGAGAGCCGGCGCTACCCCAAAGAACGTCGCCCAAGACGAATTTTGCGGGCCGAACAAAGAGCGAGGAACAGAATTTCTTGCCTATATCGCCTTGTGAAGGGAAAAGACCGTTCTTACAGTAGTTGCGAACAGAAGGCAGATTCCATGACCGTCCATCCGTCCGTCCTCGAAGCAATTGGCAATACGCCGCTGATCAAGCTCAAGGGCGCCTCCGAGGCGACGGGCTCGACCATCCTTGGCAAGGCCGAGTTCCTCAACCCCGGTCAGTCGGTCAAGGATCGCGCCGCGCTCTATATCATTCGCGATGCCGAGAAGAAGGGACTGCTCAGGCCCGGCGGCGTTATCGTCGAGGGCACGGCCGGCAATACCGGCATCGGCCTGACGCTTGTCGCCAAGGCGCTCGGCTATCGCACTGTTATCGTCATTCCGGAAACCCAGAGCCAGGAAAAGAAGGATGCGCTGAAGCTGCTCGGCGCTGAATTGGTCGAGGTTCCCGCCGTTCCCTACAAGAACCCGAACAATTATGTGAAGGTCTCGGGCCGGCTGGCCGAGCAACTGGCAAAGACGGAGCCGAACGGCGCGATCTGGGCGAACCAGTTCGACAACGTCGCCAACCGTCAGGCGCATATCGAGACGACCGCCAAGGAAATCTGGACTGACACCAATGGCAAGATCGACGGCTTCATCTGCTCGGTCGGCTCCGGTGGCACATTGGCGGGCGTCGCCATGGGCCTGCATGGCTTCAACAAGGACATCAAGATCGGCATCGCCGACCCGGAAGGCGCCGCGCTTTATGAGTTCTACAAGAACGGCGAGCTGAAATCCCAAGGCTCCTCGATCACCGAGGGCATCGGCCAGGGCCGGATAACGGCCAATCTGGAAGGTTTTACGCCTGATTTCGCCTATCAGGTCACCGATGCAGAAGCCCTGCCCTATCTTTTCGATCTGGTCGAATATGAAGGCCTGTGCCTCGGTGGCTCGACGGCCATCAACATTGCCGGCGCCGTACGCCTGGCGAGGGATCTTGGCCCGGGACATACGATCGTGACCATCCTGTGCGATTACGGCAATCGCTATCAGTCCAAGCTCTTCAATCCGGACTTCCTGAAGTCGAAGGGCCTGCCGCTGCCATCCTATCTTGCAAAGCGGACGGATATTTCCGTCCCATATGAAACAGTAGCGTGAACTCATGACCGTGAATGCCCTCTATCGTGACGATTTCTACCTCTCGACCGCAGAGGCGGTGGTAACCGCAATCCATGAAGACGGGGGCATTGAGCTCGACCAGACCTGCTTTTACGCAACCTCGGGCGGACAGCCTGGTGATACCGGCTTCCTGGAACGCGGTGACGGTTCCAGGATCATGCTTGGGCAGACGAAGCATGGTCCGATCAAGGACATCATCATCCATGTGCCGCTCGAAGGCGAACCTCTGCCCATTCTCGGCGAAAAGCTGGTGCTGCATATCGACTGGCCGCGCCGCTACAAGCTGATGCGCATGCATACGGCCTGTCACCTGCTCTCGGTGGTCTGCCCCTACCCGATCACGGGCGCGGCTGTCGGCGAGGAAGAAAGCCGGGTCGATTTCGACATGAGCGAGACGATCGACAAGGACGAGGTGACCGCCAGAATGATGGCCCTCATCAATGAGAACCATCCCGTGTTCCTCCAGTGGATCACCGACGAGGAGCTGGCCGCCAATCCCGGCATCGTCAAATCCAAGAATGTGCGGCCGCCGATGGGGCTCGGCCGCGTCAGCCTTGTCTGCATCGGCGAAGATTCCGCCGTTGACAGCCAGCCCTGCGGCGGCACACATGTGTCCGAGACACAGGAAGTCGGGGCGATCCACATCGCCAAGATCGAAAAGAAGGGCAAGGAAAACCGCCGCTTCCGCATTCGGTTCGGGGCATCGACCGACGAGAATTGACCGGGCCAGCGCCCATATCCATATCCCCATATCCAAGCCGATAAATCATAGCAGGGAGAGATCATCATGGCAGCGGACAAGAGCCGTTTCGTCGTATCCGCCGACTGGCTGCAGAGCGAGTTGGGTGCCAAGGGCCTGCGCATCCTCGACGCGTCCTTCTATCTGCCGGCGCAGAAGCGCAATGCCGACGCCGAATATGCCAGCGGCCATATTCCGGGCGCCATCCGCTTCGATCAGGACAAGATATCGGATCATTCGACCAACCTGCCGCATATGGTCCCCTCGCTCGAATTCTTTGCCGCGGAAGTCGGCAAGCTCGGCATCAGCGAGACAGACCGCATCGTCATCTATGACGGCCCGGGCCTGTTTGCCTCACCGCGCGTCTGGTGGCTATTCCACATCGTCATGGGTGCTCAGAACGTTTTCGTGCTCGACGGTGGCCTGGATGGCTGGAAGGCCGAGGGACGTCCGCTGGAAACAGCACTGCCCGCCTTCGAAGCGGCGACCTTCAAGCCGAAGTTCAACGGCAGCCGTGTCGTTTCCCTTGAAGAGATGCGTGGCATCGTCGACAGCCACGCCCTGCAGATCGCAGACGCACGTAGCGCCGGCCGCTTTGCAGCCGCAGAGCCGGAGCCGCGCGAAGGCATGCGCTCGGGCCATATGCCGGGAGCTCGTAACCTGCCATCGGGTGTGTTTGCCACGAACGGCAAGTTCAAGTCCTTGCCGGAACTGCGCGAGACGATCGAGAAGGCCGGCATCGATCTCGACAAGCCTGTCGTCACCACCTGCGGCTCGGGCATTACCGCAGCAATCATCACGCTGGCGCTCGAATCGCTCGGCCATGGCGACAACAAGCTCTATGACGGCTCCTGGTCGGAATGGGGCAGCCGCCCGGATACGCCCATCGTTACCGGTCAAGATTGAGCAGCGCGGTCGTGAAAACCCCTTCATCGATCAAGGTCCATATCACCCGTCTGGAAATGACGGCGCCGCCCAAGACCAGTCTGGCGGTGCCGGTCAACATCCAGACGGCCATCATGCGTTCTCCGGGCATTCCGCTGCCGTTCTATCGTTATCTCTATCGCCAGGTCGGCGCTCGCTGGCATTGGGTCGACCGGCTTCGCCTCTCCGACGAGGAATTGGCGTCGGCCCTCCACGACCCGCGCAATGACATCAGCGTGCTCTACGTCAACGGCGCACCGGGCGGCTTCTTCGAATATTTCCGTCAGGATGAAGAGACGATCGAGCTCAGCCATTTCGGCCTCATCGAAAATGCGCTCGGCCTCGGCATCGGCAAATGGTTCCTGCTCCAGTCGCTCTACGCGATCTGGGCGCTGAACCCGCAACGCATCGTGACGACGACGAACAATCTCGATCATCCGCGAGCCCTGCAGCTCTACCAGATGTTCGGCTTCTCGCCGACGTCAACCGGCGAAGGCATCGTCCGCCCACTGAGCGACAAGGAATTGCTGGAGCTTTCCAAGAAGGGCTAGCGCATTTGCGACGGCAGGAATCGGGTGGCTTCCCGCGCTGGTCCGGAGCATCACATGGTAAACCTCGAAAGGAGCTTTGCCATGCCTTCCGTCACCTTTGCAGCCATGCCCACATCCGATGCCGAAATTCTCTGGAACGGTGGTGCCGACGCCTATGGTCACCAGCCGGAGACCATGATTTCCGATGGCCCTGGCCACCCCTGCCGCCATTGCCTGCGCAATATCGATGCGAGCGAAGAACTGTTCGTCTTTGCCTATCGGCCCTTCCCGGAATTGCAGCCCTATGCGGAAACCGGCCCAATCTTCCTGCACAAGACGCCGTGCAAGCGCTACGAAGCGGCAGAAGTCCTGCCGCCCGTGCTGGCGACCAGCCGCGACTTCATCGTGCGTGGTTATGGGAAGAACAACCGCATCGTCTATGGAACCGGCGCTGTAACGCCGACGGGGGATATTCCTGCCTATGCCGCCTCGCTGCTCGAACGTCCTGACATCGCCTATGTCCATGTCCGCTCGGCGCGCAACAACTGCTATCAGTGCCGGATCGATAAAACCGAAACGCCGGCATACACGGATGCCGGCGTTTCCATCTGACATACGCGCGATGGGCTTTACGCGACGTTCAGAATGCTTTCCGGCGCTACGGCCTCGTAACCCAAGGCTTCAGCCACCGGCTTGTTGGTGACGCGGCCCTTGTGCACGTTAAGGCCATTGCGGAGGTGCTTGTCTTCCGCGATGCGCGCAGGCCGCGATCGGCCAAGGCCAGACCGTGATAGATGGTGGCGTTATTCAGCGCGTGCGCCGACGTGACCGGAACAGCGCCCGGCATGTTGGCGACACAATAGTGCACGACGCCCTCGACCACGTAAGTCGGGTCGGAATGGGTCGTCGCATGCGAGGTTTCGAAGCAGCCGCCCTGATCGATGGCGACGTCGACAATGACCGAGCCCTTCTTCATGCCGGACAGCATCTCATGCGTGACGAGTTTCGGCGCAGCGGCACCGGGGATCAGAACTGCGCCGATGACCAGGTCGGCGGAGAAGACTTCCTCTTCCAGCGCCTGAATGCTGGAATAGCGGGTGTGGACGCGGCCGTTGAAGATATCGTCCAGCTGGCGCAGGCGCGGCAACGAGCGGTCGAGGATGCTGACGTCGGCACCGAGGCCGGCCGCCATCTTGGCCGCATGCAGGCCGACGACACCACCGCCGATGATGGTGACCTTGGCCGGCAGAACGCCCGGCACGCCGCCGAGCAGGATACCGAGGCCGCCATTGGCCTTCTGCAGGGCCGTGGCACCCGCCTGGATCGATAGACGGCCAGCGACCTCGGACATCGGCGCCAGCAGTGGCAGGCCGCCACGCTCGTCGGTGACGGTCTCATAGGCAATGGCGGTCACGCCCGAAGCGAGCAGTCCCTTGGTCTGCTCCGGATCGGGTGCCAGATGCAGATAGGTGTAGAGAAGCTGGCCCTCACGAAGCTGCGCCCATTCGGAAGGCTGCGGCTCCTTGACCTTCACGATCATGTCGCACTTGTCGAAAATATCCTTGGCGCTGGCGGCGATCTTGGCGCCGGCGGCGATATAGGCATGATCGTCGGCACCGATGCCGGCACCGGCCTTCGTCTCGACCCAGACCTCGTGGCCATGGGCGACATATTCACGAACGGATGCCGGCGTCAGGCCGACGCGATATTCGTGGTTCTTGATTTCCTTGGGGCAACCAACGCGCATTTCATTCCTCCTCGAATGGTTTTGCGTCTGCAATCTCTCCGAGGGAAATCAGACCACCTCCGCTCTGCAATGTCCTTGCAAAGACGATTTGCGCTACCATCATTTTTCGTGAATTATTGCGCCAACAAGAGTTTTTTCGAAGGATCTTCGAATGTCTGACCTCGACGCTATCGATCATTCGATTCTGCGGATGCTGCAGCAGAACGCGCGGATGACCAATGCGGATCTCGCCGAGAAGGTCGGCCTGTCGCCATCGGCCTGCTCGCGCCGGCTCGATATCTTGGAAAAGAACGGCGTCATCGACGGCTATCATGCGCATCTGTCGCACAAGGCGCTGGACTACAAGATGATCGCCTTCGTGCATATCTCGCTGTCCGGCCAGTTCGCTAAGACGCTTTCAGAGTTCGAAACGGCCGTGAAGCGCTGTCCGAACGTGCTCTCCTGCTACCTCATGTCGGGGGAATACGACTACATATTACGCGTCGCCACACGCGATCTGGAAGACTATGAGCGCATCCATCGCGACTGGCTTTCGGCGCTGCCGCATGTCGTGAAGATCAATTCCAGCTTCGCCCTGCGCGAGATCATCGACCGGCCGAATGTCGGCCTTTGAACTCTATCATCGCAGGTCCAGCAGCAACGCGCGGTGATCCGATACCTCGGGCTCGGCCACGGGATCGAATTTGATCACCTCAACATCTGGCGTCACCAGCATGTAATCGGCAAAACGAGGCTGCTTTTTGTAGTGAGACGTGCGGGTATCGTCATGTCCCCGTGAGGTGACGAGATCGACAAGACCAAGGCTGCCGAGAGCTTCGAATGTAACGCTATCCGGCAACACATTGAAATCGCCGCAGACGACCAGCCGCTCGTCGCCTTGCCGCACCTGACGGATAATCTCGACCAGCGCATCCGCCTGATGACGCCGGGCGGGCGTATCTCCCTTGCCCGCCGTATCGCGAAGGCCGTGCATATGGGCAATGGTGATCGGGTAATCGTGTTCATAGTCGAAAAGGCGGATGCAGTGGGCATTGCGCGACCTTGGATGCACACCCCAGCCGTTGGCCGAAAATTCGCCGTGCACGAACCCGCCGGCCTGACCGATGACCGGATAGGACTTACGGACGAAGGTGGCCAAGCCAAATTCCGAAAAGAGCTGTCGGTCGCCGTCGAAGAGATCACCCCGCGCAACTGGCAGGAAGAATGCATCATGACCCGGTAGGGCGGCCTTCAGCTCTTCGAAGAGATTTGCCCGTTGCTGAAGCTCCACGCCGTGATCGCGATAAACAAGCCAATCGGACTTCGAATCGAGTGTACGCACAACTTCCTGCAGGCACAGGACATCCGCATCCACATCGATGAGATAAGGCATGAGCGGCTCATGCAACTGGCCGCCCCATGCATTCAAAGAAACGATGCGCAACGTCCTTCCCCTTTTCCATATCTGCGTGCCAATCGACCTCCGCCCAACGACAGGAAACCTGCTGGCCCTCGATGAAACTTCCCAGCTGATCGTCTGAGACTGGTGCCGATTCGAGACGTTCGCTTACAATTTTAGCGGTTACCCTAAGAATTTTTCAATGCACGCATGCTATCCAAAACCTGAAAAAAGATGTGCGAGCCGGGATAACATTATGCAGTCCTCTTCGAAATCTCTCGTTCAAGATAATCTGAAGATCAAGTCGCGAGGTTCGCCGCGCCAACATGCCCGACTAACCGGCCACGTGCGGTATTTCACCAAGCTTGTTGCAGGCCGTGTCGTCAACATTTCCACCAGTGGGATTGCTCTCGATCTACAGGGACCGCTCTATGCAGCTGCAGGCAGCAAGGTTCGTGTCGAATGCGATGATATCGGCCTGCTGGATGGTTTCGTCCGTTGGGCCCACAACGGCCGTATCGGCATCGAGTTCGACCGCTCGTCCAATGCATCGGCAAAGGTCGCTTCCTATTTCCGCTTTTTCCACAAGGACATAAAGCCGGTTCTGAAACGTTAAGCGCTTGCGGAAGGCTGCCGATCGCCGTCCACAATAAGCCTGTCACATTACTGGTGCACACCTTCGCAAATCGTCCTAATCTCCCTCACCCGAGAGATGATCGCGGGACCATAGCCCCATTGTAGAAGGAGTGTTTCATGTCTTCCATTCTGGATTTGCCCAGTATGTCGCGCCGTTCCCTGTTGCAGGGCCTCAGCGCCACTGCGGCATTGATCATGCTGCATCCCTTTGCAGCTCGCGCGGCCGGCAACCAGGCGCATTTGCGTCTCATGGAAACCACTGACATTCACGTCAACGTCTTCCCTTACGACTATTATGCCGACAAGCCGAATGACACGATGGGTCTGACGCGTACCGCAACGATCATCGACAACATCCGTGCGGAAGCCACCAACTCGCTCCTGATCGACAATGGCGACGTGCTGCAGGGCAATCCGATGGGCGACTACATGGCCTATCAGCACGGCATGAAGGACGGCGACGTCCATCCGGTCATCAAGGCGATGAACACGCTCGGCTATTCCGTGGGAACGCTCGGCAATCACGAATTCAATTACGGCCTCGATTTCATGTTCAAGGTGCTGGCCGGCGCGAACTTCCCGTTCGTCTGCGCCAACCTGACCAAGGGCCAGCTTGCCTCCGATCCGACGAAGGACGACCTGTTCTTCAAGCCCTATCTGATCCAGGAAAAGAAGATCAAGGACGGCGCCGGCAATGAAAGCCCGATCAAGATCGGCTTCATCGGCTTTGTGCCGCCGCAGATCATGCTTTGGGACATCAAGAACCTCGAAGGCAAGGCACAGACGCGGGATATCGTCGAAGCCGCCAAGGCTTGGGTGCCGGTCATGAAGGCCGAGGGTGCCGATATCATCATCGCTCTCTCGCATTCCGGTATCGACGGTAGCGGCCCGAGCGACAAGATGGAAAACGCCTCGCTCTATGTTGCAGCCGTCGATGGCATCGATGCCGTCTTCACCGGCCACCAGCATCTCGTCTTCCCTGGCCCGAAGACCTGGGACGGCATCAAGGATGCCGATCCGGTCAAGGGCACGCTGCATGGCAAGCCTGCCGTCATGGCCGGCTTTTGGGGCTCGCATCTCGGCCTCATCGATCTACTGCTCGAAAAGGACGGCAAGAGCTGGAAGATCGTTGATTTCACCTCCGAGGCACGGCCGATCTACCATCGCGACGACAAGAAGAAGGTCATCGCCGATGTTGCCGACAAGAAGGAAGTCGTGGAAGCGGCCAAGGCCGAGCATGAAGCGACGCTGACCTATGTCCGCACGCCGGTCGGCAAGACCTCCGCGCCGCTCTATTCCTACTTCGCGCTGGTCGCCGACGATCCATCCGTCCAGATCGTCAGCCAGGCGCAGGTCTGGTACATCAAGGACATGCTGAAGGAGACGCAGTACAAGGACCTGCCGGTTCTTTCAGCCGCAGCTCCCTTCAAATGCGGCGGCCGCAACGGCGCCGACTACTATACGGACGTTCCGGCCGGCAATATCGCCATCAAGAACGTCGCCGACCTCTACCTCTATCCCAACACGGTGCAGGCCGTCGTCATCAACGGCGCGCAGGTCAAGAACTGGCTGGAAATGTCGGCTGCGATGTTCAACCAGGTCAAGCCCGGCGCCAAGGATGCCGATCTTATCAACAACGCCTTCCCGTCTTACAATTTCGACGTGATCGACGGCGTCACCTACCAGATCGACGTGTCGCAGCCGCGCCGCTTCGGCGATGACGGCAAGGTTCTGAATGCCGATTCGAACCGCATCCAGAACCTGCAGTTCGATGGCAAGCCGATCGATCCCACGCAGAAATTCGTCGTGGTCAGCAACAACTATCGCGCCGGCGGCGGCGGCAATTTCCCGGAAATCGGCGCCGACAAGGTCGTCTACCAGGCACCGGATACCAACCGCGACGTCATCGTGCGCTATGTCCACGATCAGGGCACGATCAATCCGACCGCCGACGGCAACTGGACCTTCAAGCCACTGCCGGGCACGACAGCAGTGTTCCAGAGCTCGCCAAAGGCCAAGGATTTCCTGGATCAAGTGAAGAGCGTGAAGATCGAAGATGCCGGCGAAGGTGCCGACGGCTTCCGGAATTACCGGCTGGTGCTGTAAGCCGTCAGAATATGGCCCTCTCCCCGGCTCGGGGAGAGGGTCCTCATTCGGCTGCCAGCTGCGTCTCTTCCGGATGAAACATCTCGACCGCCGCCTTGAAATCCGCCTGGTTCGGGCAGCGGGAAAGGCGTGAGCTGAAGGCTTCGATCATCCAGGCCGCAGCCGGACCGGGAGGATTATCGAGCTTGCGAACCGCATAGATCGGATATTCGCTCTGGTCGTAGGCATCCAGCGCCAGCGGCACCAGACGCCCCTTCTGCAAATCCTCCATGATGAACGAGGCCGGTAACCCACCCCAACCAAGCCCGCCGCGGATCAACTGATGCTTGGTGGCGATATCGCTGACATGCCAGATCTTGTAGGACAGGACATTGAAATCCTTGCCGTTCGTGAGGCTTGAGGCATCGGTGACGACCAGCTGCACTTCCTCGCGCACATCGGCAAGCGCCAGCGGCCGCCCCAGACGAGCGAGCGGGTGCGTGGGCGCGGCGACCGGCAACATGAAGGAATGGCCGATGCGTTCGATGACCAATGCATCATCCTGCTTCAATATCGAGCCGCCAATACCGATCGTCGATTTGCCACTGGTAACCAGCTCCAGCATCGAACCAAGCTCACCGGTATCGAGACGCAGCGACACAAAGGGGAAGCGGTCACGGAATTCCCGCAGCACGTCGACGGTGGCATGGACCGGCACCATGACGCTGATGGCAACGGACACTTCCGCCTCAAGCCCGGTCTTCAAGCCCTTCACCCTGGCGCGCATCACCTGAAGGTCCGACAGGATGCGCCGCGCATCCTCCAGCATCACCCTGCCCGCATCCGTCAATCTCGGCTGGCGCGAGCCCGAGCGCTCGAACAGCGGCATTTCAAGCTGCGCTTCCAGATTGGCGATCGTATAGCTAATGACCGACTGAGCACGGTTGAGCACGCGCGAGGCAGCCGAAAAACTGCCTGATTCAGCGACGGTCAGAAAGACCTGCAATTGGTCGAGGGTGGGATTGGGGAGCATCTGCCATCCATTCTATCGATAACTATGATCCATATTATCACAGTTTTTCTCGATGGCACTGAGGACTTATCTCTTTGGGGGAAGGTCATCGGGTTCTCCCGCCCGATTTCGCAACTCATTGAAAAGGAATAACGACATGTCCTCCATTCTGCTTCTGACATCCAGCCCGCGCACTGACTCGCTCTCCACCAAGATCGCCACCGAACTTGCCGAGAAGATCAAGGCAAACAACCCGGGCAAGACCATCGTTCACCGCGACCTCGCCGCCGACGCGCTGCCGCATATCGACGGCCCTTTCACGGCCGCGATCCGTACGCCCGTCGACGCTCGCACACCTGAACAGAACGAACTGGTGAAGGTTTCCGACGCACTCGTCGACGAACTGCTCGCTGCCGACACAGTGGTCATCGGCACCGGCCTCATCAACTTCAACATCTATTCGTCGCTGAAGACCTGGATCGATAACATCGCCCGCGCCGGCCGTACCTTCACCTACACCGAAACCGGTCCAAAGGGCCTGGCTACCGGCAAGAAGGCCTATATCGTTCTCGCATCCGGCGGCGTTTATTCCGAAGGCCCGGCCGCTCCGTTGAACCACGCCGTTCCCTATCTGAAGTCGGTTCTAGCCTTCATCGGCATCACCGAAGTCGAGACCGTCTATGTCGAAGGCATTGCCTTCGGTCCGGAAGCAGTCGAGAAGGCAATCGGTGCCGCTCAGGCCCGTGCATCCGAACTGGCGCTCGCTGCCTAATCCAAGGTCGCTTGCAGATATTCGAGGCGGTCGGCTTATGCCGGCCGCCTTTCCATTTTCACTCGGTCTTTGCCAAACTCTTCACGAACTGCTTCACCGTTTCCAGAATTTCACTGGAGAGCGCTCCGTCATTCGCCACGCGCGCCAGCCCCACAGCGCCGGTCATCAGGCAGGATGCGATAATCGCCTTCTGCCTGGCATCAGCCGTTTCCGGCTGCGGCATACGCGCCGTCATGACATCGAAATTCTTTCGCAGGCCTTCGGTTGCTATGGTGCGAACCGCCTCGCTGCTACGGGCCATGTCTGCCGTCAATGCGGCGTAGGCACAGCCCTCACCGCAATGATCCCGGTGATTTTCGCTGAGATAGATCTCGACGTACTCATCCAGCGGTATGTGTGCGGGATCGATGCCTTTCTCTTCCTGCTGCTTCCGCCAGGATTCGACAGCCGATTGCACCGCTTCCGCCACCAGTTCGTCGCGGGAGGCAAAATGCTTGTAGAAGCCGCCGACAGTTAGCCCGGCCTCCTTCATCAGATCCGCGACCCCGATCCCGTCCAGGCCCTCTTCTCGCAGGCGTCTCGCGGCAAGCTCGACAATGCGTTCATGCGTCTTCTGTTTTTCCAATTGTGAACGGCCCATCGAGATTCCTTTCCGCTCAGCCTTGACAAAATGGATTACGAACATAATCCTTATGGAGAACGATCATAATCCAGATCGTGAGAAAAGCCAACAGGAGCTACGAACATGCGTCTCAAGAACAAGGTCGCCGTCATCACGGGCGGAAACAGCGGCATCGGCCTCGCTACAGCCCGCCTCTTCCTCGCAGAGGGTGCGAAGGTCGTGATCACCGGCCGCAACCCGCAGACGCTTGCAGCGGTCGCAAGGGAACTGGGTGACAACGTGCTGGCCTTGCAGGCCGACACAACAGACATTCCGGCAATGGAAAAAGCTTTCGCCGAAGCCGCGGAAAAATTCGGAAAATTCGACGTGGTTTTCGCAAACGCCGGTATCGCGGGCGAAACCGCCTTGGGCGGAACGACGCTCGAGCAGTTTGAAACCATCGTGCGCATCAATTTCACCGGTGTCTTCTTCACCGTTCAGGCCGCTCTGCCCTATCTGAACGATGGCGCCTCGGTGATTCTGAATGGCTCCGTACATGCCGTACTCGGTATTCCCGGCTATTCGGCCTATGCGGGCACAAAGGGCGCCGTGCGCGCCATGGTCCGCAATTTGGCTTCAGAACTTGCGCCACGCGGCATCCGCGTCAATCAGGTGACACCGGGTGCTACCAGAACCCCCATCTGGGATTCACGATCGGCAACGCCTGACGCCAAGGATGCGCTCGAAACCTATCTTGGCAGCTTGAGCCCGCTTGGCCGCATGAGCGAGGCCGATGAGCTTGCCAGGGCCGCCCTCTATCTCGCATCGGACGATTCCGTAAACGTCACGGCGATCGAAATTACGGTCGACGGCGGAGCTATTAACGCGCCCTCGGGTGCCAAGATATTCCGCACGGCGTAAGCCTGAAAACCTGACGAGCACCTGTCACGCTACGGGCCGGTATGATGAACGCCCAAAAGAGGCCGCCCGCAAATGGCGGCCTTTCCCTTGCAGGAATATGATATCGCGCCTCTCCAAATTCCAATTGCCGCGATGTATGGGTTTTGCGATGCTCCGGAACCGGATGAGAACAGCCCTGTCTTCATGGGATTCCGCAGCCATTGTTCGCTGGAACAGGAGGGCATATCGACCGCGTCTCTTTTGGGAAAATCCCTCAACCTGTCTTGAAACCCATTGGATGAAGAAATGCCCCCAAACTTCCGGGCGACAACTCCAGACGACGCGGCCGATTTGCTAAGGTTATGGCGAGACACTTGGACCGCTACCTATGGCTCAAGCCTGGGCCAAAGTGCATTGTCAGCGATGCTGAAGGATCTGGAGCATAACGGGACGGCATCGATGTTGCCGGGTTCGGGAGAGCGCGGCTACTGCATTGCGTCAGATCACGAGATCGATGGAAGTGCAATCTTCGCGGAACGCGACGGCGTCGCCTATTTGTGGGGAATGTACGTTCATCCGAGCCAACAGCGGCGAGGACTTGGTTCGCGGTTGCTGCATGGGGTAGCAGGAGAAATCGAAACTGCCGAAAAGGTCGAAGTCAGGGTTCTTGTTTCAAGCCCAGCGGCTATCAATTTCTATAGAAAACACGGCTTTACAGAAACCGGCCGTGAGAAGACCGAGCTTATAAACAGCGTGGAGACCGCGACGTTGGTAATGTGCACCAGTGTTGAAAACTTAAAGACCACACAGCAGTAGAAAACAAAATCCTTTGCAGCGACGACTGTTCAAATCCGCTAAATATCAGACCTGGCGGACCTTCTCACCGTCGCCGAACAGCGAAGGGCCATTCTGATCGATGATCTGCTGCGCCTTGCGGAAGGTCGATTCCACGGCATCGTCCGACGAGCTGAAAACATCGGCGCGAATGAAGTTGCGCACCAGGATTTCGCCGTTCACGTCCTTCTCGATCCGGCCCATGAGGCGGAACTGATTACCTTCGCGCTGCGGCGTCGCATGGATCGTGCAACCGGCATGCATCTGCGGCTCGGCACTGACAGTCGAGCCGCCGGACTTTTCGGAGCCCGCCTGCGACGCGCCACCTGTGAAGATCGAGATGATATTTGAAAAGAACGAAGCCATGGATCGCCTTTAGCACGAAGGTTGCAGGCTCGCAAAGTCAAATGATCAGGTTTGCCAGGATGTCGTTTTCGGTGATGTCCTCATACCCCATGCCCGACTTTTCGAACTGGGCAATGAGCTCCTTGAAGTTGTCCGGATTCTTCGTCTCGATGCCGATCAGGATCGAGCCGAAATTGCGGGCGCTCTTCTTCAGATATTCGAAACGGGCGATGTCATCCTCCGGCCCGAGCATGTTGAGGAAGTCCCTCAGGGCGCCGGGGCGCTGCGCGAGACGCAGGATGAAGTATTTCTTCAGCCCGGCGTAACGCATGGCCCGTTCCTTGACGTCGGGCAGGCGCTCGAAGTCGAAATTGCCGCCGGAGACGACGGCGACGATGGTCTTGCCGCGGATGCTGTCACGATCCAGGGTCTCGAGCGCTGTGATCGCCAGAGCGCCGGCAGGCTCCAGCACCACACCTTCGACGTTCAACATGTCGGTGATGGTGACGCAGATGGCATTTTCGTCGATGAGCTGGACCTGCTCGGCGGCAAATCCCTTCAGCGCTGCAAAGTTCAGATCGCCAATGCGTCCGACGGCGGCGCCATCGACGAAGTTGTCGACCTTGGTCAGCGTGACCACCTGCCCCGCCTCGATGCTGCGCCTGAGGCTCGGCGCGCCGGCCGGCTCGGCGAAAACGAAGGCGTCGCGGCCAAGCCGATCGGCAAAATAGCTGGTGATGCCGGCCGCCAGACCGCCGCCGCCCACAGGCAGAAGGATACGGTCAGGCATGACACCTTCAGGCAGTTGCTCGGCGATTTCGGCGGCAACGGTTGCCTGCCCCTCGATGATGTCGACATGATCGAAGGGAGGCACCATGACGCCGTCGATCTTCTCGACGTGGTCGCGCGCCGCTTGATAGCACTGGTCAAAGAAATCGCCGAAGAGCTTGATGGTGATGAATTCACCGCCGAAGATGCGCGTCTTGTCGATCTTCTGCTGCGGCGTCGTTACCGGCATGTAGACCACGCCCGGCACGCCGAAATGCCGGCAGACGAAGGCGAAGCCCTGGGCGTGATTGCCGGCGGACGCGCAGACGAAGGTCTTCTCCGTACCACCCTGGGCAATCACCTTGCGGAAGAAATTGAAGGCGCCGCGAATCTTGTAGGAACGGACCGGCGTCAGATCTTCGCGCTTCAGCCAAATCTCGGCGCCGTAGCGCGCCGAAAGATGCTCGTTCAGCTGCAGCGGCGTTGCGGGAAAGAGACCACGCATGGCCTCGGTGGCTTCGAGAACAGTTTGTTTGTCCACGGTTATTCGTCCTTTTTCAATCCATTCCCGCTATGGCACAGGAAAGATGACCAAAGAAAGCCTGTTTAGCATCCTTTCCGACCTGCAGGATCGATATTGTTCATGATGAATCGTCCGGATCGAGGATAGATGCCTTCCATCCTCGAAATCCCCCCGAAATCTGCGAATTGACAGCACGGACCTGCCTCTCTCCAATACGGGACAGCCATCATGATGATGGTTAGAGGCCCGTCCAAGAACCGACCCGTCGGCTCAGGCGGGCTTCGCCTACCAGCGACAGCGCAAGAGTTAACTTCATAATTGCGCTTTCGATTGAGAATCGCGCGAAAGGTGTTTATCCCGATATTATTCTAGGGAGACCATCATCATGCGCTTGATCCGATCCGCGTCATTCGTCTTCACTCTCGCCATTCTGGCCTCCTGCACACCGCAGAAGGAAAGCTTCGAGAAGGCGATCCCGATCATGAAGGAAAGCCCGAGCGCCCGTGCGCTGGTCGTCGAAAAGTGCATGTCGCAGCACCTGCCTTCCGAAACGCTGGATGAGATAGCCTTTTATGTAAAATCGCAGAAAAGCGACGCGAAGCGGCTTTTCTGCCAACGGCTGACGAACGGCCTCGCTTTCGGAAAAATAAGCTATGCGGATTTCAAAGCCCTCTTCCAGCAGAAGAAGGTAACCCCGGCACTCATCGCAGTCCTCAAAGGACGCTGAGCTTATCGCACGGGATACTTCTTGTAGCGCGGCGCGCCAAGGCCAGCTGGCTCGCTTTCGTCAAAACATTTCCTTGACTGAATCGCTCAAGTGCTTGAAGGGGAAAGGCACGCGGACGTGGCGAAACTGGTAGACGCAAGGGACTTAAAATCCCTCGGAGTGATCCGTACGGGTTCGACCCCCGTCGTCCGCACCAAACACGAAATCCTTCATGCCCAAACGAAAAAGGCGCAGCTTCAGCCGCGCCTTTTCCTCAATATGCAAAGCTCGAATTAGGCGGTCAGCTTGGCCGCGATCTTAGCGACATGGGCCCCCTGGAACTTTGCTGCTTCCAGCTCGATTTCGGAAGGTTGGCGCGAGCCGTCGCCGTTGGTGATGGTGGAAGCGCCGTAGGGCGAGCCGCCCTTGACTTCCTCGGTGCCCATCTGGCCCTGGAATGCATAGGGAAGGCCTACGACAGCCATGCCGTGGTGCAGCAGGGTGGGGATGAAGCCGAGGATGGTCGATTCCTGGCCGCCGTGCTGGGTGGCAGAGGATGTGAAGACCGAGCCGACCTTGCCGACCAGCTTGCCGCCGAACCAGAGACCGCCGGTCTGATCCCAGAAATTGCGCATCTGCGAGGCGACCGTACCGAAGCGGGTGCCGGCGCCGACGATGATGGCATCGTACTCGGCCAGTTCGTCAGGCGTTGCAACAGGTGCTTCCTGATCGAGCTTGAAATAGGAGGCCTTTGCGACCTCTTCCGGCACGAGTTCGGGCACGCGCTTCACGGTGACTTCGGCGCCAGCGGACTTTGCGCCTTCTGCGACGGCATAGGCCATCTTCTCGATGTGACCGTAAGCCGAATAGTAGAGAACCAGAACCTTAGCCATGAACGTCTCCTGTTTTTTGGACGCGTTGAGTGTCGAGGGAAGTTCTAGCAGCGATGCGATAGCAGCGCAGCCCCCATGCCCAGAACGCACTGTTCATCCCCTGTAGACGAAAATTCATTTGTGGCGCTCTGCAGTGACCGACGGCGACGCGAAAACCATGGTTTGCATTCGCAGAAAACGGCGTTACCTATTTCAAAGCTTTTGCGAACGCGCTGCTGCGCAACTCCACGGATGTTTTCATGACCAACGATACCATTGTCACCGCCGCCATGCTGGCTATCGGCGACGAACTGCTCTCCGGCCGCACCAAGGACAAGAATATCGGCCATCTCGCCGATGTGCTGCTGCTCGCCGGAATCGATCTGAAGGAAGTCCGGATCGTCGCCGACGATGAGGATGCCATCGTCTCGGCGCTGAACGCGCTGCGCAGCCAGTACGACTATATCTTCACGTCAGGCGGCATCGGCCCGACGCATGACGACATTACCGCCGATGCCATCGCCAAGGCGTTCGGCGTGGCTTGCGAACATGATGCCGAAGCCATGCGGCTGATGGGTGAAATGTATGCAAGGCGCGATATGGAATTCACCGAAGCCCGCCAGCGCATGGCGCGCATGCCCGTGGGATCGAAGCATATCCCCAATCCAGTCTCGACCGCTCCCGGCTTCAACATCGGCAACGTCTATGTGATGGCCGGCGTGCCGCAGGTTTTCCAGGCGATGCTCGACAATGTCATCCCGACGCTTCGAACCGGCGTGCGCATGCTGTCGACGGCGATTTCCTGCCCTTATGGCGAAGGCGAAATCGGCACGCCGCTCGGCCTCATCCAAAAGGCACATCCGGATACCAGCATCGGCTCATATCCGCGCTATGTCGGCCAATTCTTCTCGACAGAAATCGTCGTAAGAGGCCGCTCCGCCGAGCTTGTTGAAAGCGTCGCTGGCGAAGTGCGGGCGATGATCGAAACGATCCGGCAGTCGAAAGCCAAGGAAAATCAGTCCGCTGAAGCGTAACCTTCAACGGCGGCGTGCATTTTGTTGTGGAACCGGAACGATCTCGGCGCATTATTCTGAAGCGGAATGCTGATATAATGAAACGATCCAACCCTTCCGCATGGGAGATCACGTCATGTCCTATAAAACCATAGTGACCGTCCTCGACAATCCCGACAACACGCGCGTCGCCGCCGATTTTGCGGCGGCCTTTGCCAAGGAGCATGGCGCCCACATTGTCGGCCTGCATGCGGAAGTCGTCTCCACAGTGCCGCTGGTGGCGCCGATGGAAATCCCGGACCCTGTCGCCGTTCAGGCGCTTCAGGATGTCGCCCATAACCAGGCGATCGAAGTCGAGCGTCTGTTCCGCACGAAAATGGAAGGTGCGGGCCTCGATTATGACTGGCACAGCTTCACCAGCACCGTCGGCTACGGCACCGAGCCGCTGATAGAAAGCGCCCGCAGCGCCGACCTGCTGGTTGCCGTGCAGCCCGACCCGTCCAAATATGCCGACACCCAGGTCGATGTCGAAACCTTCCTGTTCGATAGCGGCCGCCCGGTCCTGCTGATCCCCTATATCCTGAAGGAACCGAAGCGCGTTCGTCGCGTGCTGATCGCATGGAATGGCTCCAAGGAAGTGGCACGCGCCACCTTCGATGCGCTGCCCTTCCTGAAAGCTGCCGATTCAGTCGAAATTCTCTCGGTCAGCACCTCGGAAAAGGAAACCCATCCCTCCAAGGAAAGCGGCGTTCAGATTGCGGCGGCTCTGACGCGCCACGGCGTTCGGGCCAAGTTCGAAACAGCCGCCTGCTCTGGCAAGTCAACGCCCTCGCAGGTCATCGAAAATCGCCTTGCCGACAACAGCATCGATCTGCTCGTCATGGGCGCCTATACCCATTCCTGGCTCTGGCAGATGATCTTCGGCGGCACGACGCGCACATTGCTGCAATCCATGACGGCGATGACGCTTCTCGCCCGGTAATCGGCAAGAATGCCGGAAGCGAAGGTTTCCGGCGGGGATGTGCACTAGTCCGTTGCTTTGCTGCTATTGCCTTTTGACGGTAAATCCAGCAGAAAGCAGCGACCGATGACAGAATTCCCGCCAGGGAACCGTTCGCGCGGTCGATGGAACATGATCCCGAAAGACACACAGTTCTTTCCCCGATGAGATCCTGTTCAAGCAGATAGCAGCGAACCGCGTTCCGGATTTGGTTCATGGTCCGCGCCCGCCGCGGGGTCTGCTCAGGGTCGCCGGCGCGCCGGTGCGTCGTTATTCCATGCCCCGGAGCCTGTTGCCATGTCCCTGCCCGATAAAGCCTTTCCCGTATCCTGGGATCAGTTCCATCGCGATGCCCGCGCGCTTGCCTGGCGGCTTGCAGGCCTTAACCGCGAATTCAAGGCGATCGTCTGTATCACCCGTGGCGGCCTCGTGCCTGCCGCCATCATCTCGCGAGAGCTCAACATCCGCCTGATTGAGACGGTCTGCGTCGCCTCCTATCACGACTATTCCAGCCAGGGTGAAATGAACCTGCTCAAGGGCATCGCACCCGAACTTTCCGTCAATGGCGGCGAAGGCGTTCTCGTCGTCGACGATCTGACGGATACCGGTAAGACGGCCCTCGAAGTCCGCGCCCTGCTGCCGAAGGCGCATTTCGCCTGTGTCTACGCCAAGCCGACCGGCGTTCCCACAATCGATACCTTCATCACCGAGGTCAGCCAGGACACCTGGATCTACTTTCCCTGGGACATGGGCTTCACCTATCAGGAGCCGATTGCCAAGGGTCATCGCGGCTGAAGCTGAATGGCCGTTGCGCGAATCAGCATTGATTCGGCGCAAGGCGTCAAAGCGAGCCGGGACTGTCATAATAGAGGTGGGCGCTGCGGCGCCCACTATATTTAGTGGATGCCATCTGACGAGAACGTGTGAGATTCAAGGCGTTCCGAACGAATCATAATACGCCACGGCATGCTTTTGCCTCGCTGCCAATGGCTTGAGGGTCACGGTCACAATTTTGTCGCTTTTGACTCCGGCAGTGATGACATTCGCCCTATTCATCATCGCAGCAAGCACGAGCATCTCCCCTCAAGTTCTTGAATCTTCTACCCTCCTGACGTTTCCCCAATTTCCACAGATGAGCCCACAAGATATTGTGGTTAACAATCCATCTCAAACCACCCCTTGACGGACTCATGTCTTTCAAAGTTAATGGACGACGTTGCGGCGGCGACTGGACCAGGCGATTTTATGAGGGCTGGTTCTCAATTCGAAATCGGATTTGGATTCAGGGCGATACACTCTTGGTAGTGGCCGCCATGGGGTTTTTTGTGCCGATGCCGATGCTGCCGAAAAAACACATGCGGGGACTGGCGGCAATAAGCTGTTAATACTATATTTAGTGTTTGCAGCCACCATCACCACAAGATACAGGAAGCCATCTCCGGGTGACACCTCCTGTCAGAAAGCGGATTGAAGACTGGCTGCGCGTTGAAATCGCGAGGCCGGATAGGGATTTTTGCGCCCTTTCCCCTCACGGGCGCGCCAACGAATGAGGATTGGGACCATGCGCATCGAACGTCGCTTTACGAAGGCCGGCCAGTCAGCTTACGCGGATATCGAATTCCGCAAGGCGACCAGCGAGATCAAGAACCCCGATGGGTCGATCGTCTTCCGCCTCGAAAATATCGACGTGCCCGCGCAGTTCTCGCAGGTCGCCGCCGATATCCTGGCACAGAAATATTTCCGCAAGGCCGGCGTTCCCGCCAAGCTCAAGAAGGTTGAGGAAAACGACGTTCCTTCCTTCCTCTGGCGCTCCGTGCCTGACGATGCGGCGCTGAAGGTTCTTCCCAAGGAGCAGCAGACCGGCTCGGAAATCGATGCACGACAGGTCTTCGATCGCCTGGCCGGCACCTGGACCTACTGGGGCTGGAAAGGCGGCTATTTCTCGTCGGAAGAAGACGCCTCCGCCTTCCGTGACGAACTTGCCTATATGCTCGCCACCCAGCGCGTCGCGCCGAATTCGCCGCAGTGGTTCAACACCGGCATGCACTGGGCCTACGGCATCGATGGCCCCGGTCAGGGCCACTATTACGTCGACCCCTTCACCGGCAAGCTCACCAAGTCCAAGTCGGCCTATGAGCATCCGCAGCCGCATGCCTGCTTTATCCAGTCCGTCGAAGACGACCTCGTCAACGAGGGCGGCATCATGGATCTCTGGGTTCGCGAAGCCCGCCTGTTCAAGTATGGCTCCGGCACCGGCTCCAACTTCTCGCTGCTGCGCGGCGAAGGCGAAAAGCTCTCCGGCGGCGGCCGTTCGTCCGGCCTGATGAGCTTCCTCAAGATCGGCGACCGCGCTGCCGGCGCCATCAAGTCGGGCGGCACGACGCGCCGCGCCGCCAAGATGGTTGTCGTCGACATCGACCATCCGGATATCGAGGACTACATCAACTGGAAGGTCAAGGAAGAGCAGAAGGTTGCTGCCCTCGTTACCGGTTCGAAGATCGTCGCCAAGCACCTGAAGGCGATCATGAAGGCCACCGTCAATTGCGAGGGTGACAATGACGATTGCTTCGACCCGGCCAAGAACCCTGCCCTGAAGCGCGAGATCCGCGCGGCAAAGAAGGACCAGGTTCCGGAAAACTACGTTCAGCGCGTGATCCAATTTGCTCGCCAGGGCTACAAGGATCTGGAATTCAAGACCTACGACACCGACTGGGATTCGGAAGCCTATCTCACCGTATCGGGCCAGAATTCCAACAATTCGGTCTCCATCAAGGATGACTTCCTGCGCGCCGTCGAGGCCGATGGCGACTGGAACCTAACCGCCCGCAAGGATGGCAAGGTCATCAAGACGCTGAAGGCACGCGACCTCTGGGAATCCATTTCCTACGCCGCCTGGGCATCGGCCGATCCGGGCCTGCATTTCAACACGACGATGAACGACTGGCACACCAGCCCGGCGGCCGGCCCGATCCGCGCATCCAATCCGTGCTCGGAATACATGTTCCTCGACGACACGGCCTGCAACCTCGCTTCGCTGAACCTGATGACCTTCAAGGACGCGGCGACGAAGCGGATCAACATCGCCGATTACGAACATGCCGTCCGCCTCTGGACCGTCGTTCTCGAAGTCTCCGTGATGATGGCGCAGTTCCCGTCGCGCCGCATTGCCGAGCTTTCCTACGAATACCGCACGCTCGGCCTCGGCTACGCCAATATCGGCGGCTTGCTGATGTCCTCGGGCATTCCCTATGACAGCGACGAAGCCCGCGCCATCGCCGGCTCGCTGACCGCCATCATGACCGGCATTTCCTACGCAACCTCGGCGGAAATGGCTTCCGAGCTCGGGACATTCCCGATGTTCCAGCCGAACCGCGAGAATATGCTGCGCGTCATCCGCAATCATCGCCGCGCCGCCTATGGCGAGACCTCGGGCTATGAAGGCCTGTCGGTCAATCCGGTGGCGCTGATCCACTCCGAAAATCCGGATCAGGATCTCGTCGCCCATGCCAAGGCTGCCTGGGACAAGGCCCTGGACCTCGGTGAAAAGCACGGCTACCGCAACGCCCAGGCCACCGTTATCGCGCCGACCGGCACGATCGGCCTCGTCATGGATTGCGACACGACCGGTATCGAGCCCGACTTCGCTCTCGTGAAGTTCAAGAAGCTCGCCGGCGGCGGCTACTTCAAGATCATCAACCGCGCCGTTCCGGAGGCGCTGCGTGCACTCGGCTATTCCGAAAGCCAGATCGCCGAAATCGAGGCCTATGCCGTCGGCCATGGCAATCTGAACCAGGCTCCGGCCATCAACCCCTCGACGCTGAAGGCCAAGGGCTTCACGGACGAGAAGGTCGAAGCGGTAAACGCCGCACTGAAAAGCGCCTTCGACATCAAGTTCGTTTTCAACCAGTGGACGCTTGGTGCCGACTTCCTGAAGGGAACGCTGAAGGTTTCCGACGAACAGATGGCCGATATCGGCTTCAACCTGCTCGACCATCTCGGCTTCTCCAAGAAGGACATCGAGGCCGCAAACATCCACGTCTGCGGTGCGATGACGCTGGAAGGCGCTCCGTTCCTGAAGAACGAGCACCTCGCCGTCTTCGATTGCGCCAACCCCTGCGGCAAGATCGGCAAGCGTTATCTCTCGGTTGAAAGCCACATCCGCATGATGGCGGCTGCCCAGCCGTTCATCTCCGGCGCGATCTCCAAGACGATCAACATGGCGAACGAAGCAACCGTCGAAGATTGCAAGAACGCCTACATGCTCTCCTGGAAGCTCGGCCTCAAGGCCAACGCGCTCTATCGCGACGGCTCCAAGCTCAGCCAGCCGCTCAACTCGTCGCTGATCGAAGACGACAATGACGAAGATGCGCTGGAAGAATTCCTGCAGGCTCCGGCTGCTGCCCAGGCTGTCACCATCACCGAGAAGATCGTCGAGCGCGTGATCGAAAAGGTCATCCGCACGCAGGAGAAGCTGCCGGGCCGCCGCAAGGGCTATACCCAGAAGGCAAAGATCGGCGGACACACGATCTTCCTGCGCACCGGCGAATATGATGACGGCCGCCTCGGCGAAATCTTCCTTGACATGAACAAGGAAGGCTCGGCATTGCGCGCCTTCATCAACAACTTCGCGATCTCGGTCTCGCTCGGCCTGCAATATGGCGTGCCGCTCGAGGAATATGTCGACGCCTTCACCTTCACCAAGTTCGAGCCGGCAGGCATCGTCACCGGCAACGACGCCATCAAGAACGCGACATCGATCCTCGACTACGTGTTCCGTGAACTGGCCATCTCCTATCTTGGCCGCCACGACCTTGCCCATGTCGACACCTCCGACTTCAACAACACGGCGCTTGGCCGTGGCGTATCGGAAGGCAAGGCCGATGTCGTCTCGAAGGGCCTGACCCGCGGCTACAAGCCAACGCTGGTTCCCACCAGCGGCGAGCAGGTCAAGGGGGCAGCCACAGCCGCTCCGGCACGCGCCGCTTCGCTCGCAAGCGTGACGGCCTTTGCCGGTAACACGGTGCGCAAGCTGGAGCCGACCAGTGCCATCTCCACCTCCGAAGTCGTCGCCTTCAAGCGCGACTATGAAGAGCGCGCGAAGGAACTGGCCGAAGAGATCGCAGAGGAACTGGTGAGCGAAACCGCCGAATCCTCCACCGGCCTCTTCACCGACAAGGCCGCCAGCGACGCCGCATCCGCCAAGACGGACGCCAAGAAGCTGGAATCCGAACGCCGCGCCCGCTCTATCATGCAGGGCTACACCGGCAACATGTGCACGGAATGCCAGAACTTCACGATGGTTCGCAATGGCACCTGCGAAAAATGCGACACTTGCGGCGCAACGAGCGGCTGCAGCTGAGCGCTGGAATTTGACTGATCACTTGGAAAGGCCCCGGACGAAAGTCGCGGGGCCTTTTGATTTGAAGTGCTCTTGAGCGCGGGTATTCGCTCCGGCTTTAACGCCGGCGGTCCAGGGAACTATGCGAATGAAAGGACTGTGTGCTCGCCGACCGTAGTGTAGCGCCAGCGCCCGGAATGGATCTCGGTGGGCAGAGTTCGATCCAGATAGCTACGCAATTTTGTCAAGGTAGCAGGCTGTTCCGAAAAGGTCGTCAGGAATAGCTTGTTCTGGAAAATCAGGAAGGGAGCAAGCCGCCGATTGGCAACCTGCATGTATCTGTAGAATCCTTCCGTCACCGTCGGCCAATGCACGCCCATAAAGTCGTCGAGAAGCACGACGCCTCCCGGAACAAGGAGTTCTTGAGCAATGTGCATATCGTTGACGACGTGAGCGATCGTGTGCCCTCCGTCGACCGACATCAACCGCACTCCCGTCACACCAAGCTTGTCCCTCGCCGTGACCGGCGTCAAAGACATGCTGTCAGCGGAAATGGCGGTGACCCTCGATGCATATTCGGGAAAAAGCTTCTCCAGGTGCTGGCTGAATATGCTCAGCGATCCCTTCCCGCTGTGATCCAAATTCTTCTGCTGATCCTCGAAAAGATCGACAGCCACACAGTGTTCATCGTCTCTCGATGCTGCCGCAAGCAGGAAGAACAGCTTGCCATGATGAACGCCGATCTCCAGGATATCGCCGGTGACATTGTCGGCAGTATGCAATTCACGAACAAATTTCAGGATATGCGGAATTCTGTCGCCAACCCATCCATGAACTTCACTCCAAGCTTTTCTCAGAGTTACATCCAGGACATCGACATCACCTGACACCGCAGCCATCTGCATTTTTCGCCCCCTATTATCATCGAGTTAAAGAATGAGCGAAACCCGTCGGGTGTGCGCTCCGATTGCCAAAAGCTCCGATGTCTGTTCAAGGCGATTTTCAATTACCCGGTGAAATCTCTCGTCTTGGAACCCGCATTTTCCAAGAGAGAGCCCATGTAATCAAATCGGCCAAGCGTCGACCACGCCCGCAAGCTAGAAGGCAATATTCACTTGATGCCAGCCAGAAACCGTCTGGCTTGTACGTATTCGGGCATACCGATAATATTTTCCGGAAATTCGGTTATTGTGACAGAATTACCAGTCAAAGCTTTCTATCGCCCGTTTTGGGAACGTATAGTCTGTAAGAATACGATGATTGATGTCGCCGTTGCGTGATTCTACGATTGAGATGCCGGAAACTCCGGCCGACCGGCATGGATAGGAATTCATTTATCTAGCCACGGCGTCCCTGGCTCCCGATCATATCGTCAAAAACCTGCGACAGAACCGACAACCCGTGGCATAAGGCCCCCGAAAACTTATTTGTGGGCCTCGCATAGACATGATCCGTATCGAAAACATCAGCAAGCAGAACAGTCATCGCATCCTCTTCATCGAGGCATCCGCCGCGCTCAACAGGGGCGAGAGTGTCGGGCTCGTCGGCCCCAATGGTGCCGGCAAGACCACGCTTTTCCGGATGATCACCGGGCAGGAGCAGCCCGACGAGGGCCAGGTCTCAGCCGATAAGGGCGTGACCATCGGCTACTTCAACCAGGATGTCGGTGAAATGGCCGGGCGCAGTGCCGTTGCCGAAGTGATGGAAGGCGCCGGCCCTGTCAGCATCGTCGCTGCCGAATTGCGTGAGCTGGAAGCAGCCATGATCGATCCGGACCAGGCCGACAGGATGGATGAGATCATCGAGCGCTACGGCGAAGTGCAGGCGCGATACGAGGAGCTGGATGGCTATGCTCTCGAGGGACGCGCCCGCGAGGTGCTGGACGGCCTGAGCTTCAGCCAGGAAATGATGGACGGCGATGTCGGCGCGCTATCCGGCGGCTGGAAGATGCGCGTGGCGCTCGCCCGCATCCTGCTCATGCGCCCCGATGTCATGCTGCTTGACGAGCCGAGCAACCATCTGGATCTCGAAAGCCTGATCTGGCTGGAGTCCTTCCTGAAGGGTTACGAGGGCGCGTTGTTGATGACTTCGCACGACCGCGAGTTCATGAACCGCATCGTCACCAAGATCATCGAAATCGACGGCGGCAACCTGACCAGCTATTCGGGCGACTATGAGTTCTATGAGCAGCAGCGCGCCCAGAACGAGAAGCAGCAGCAGGCACAGTTCGAACGCCAGCAGGCCATGCTCGCAAAGGAAATTAAGTTCATCGAGCGCTTCAAGGCGCGCGCCTCGCATGCATCGCAGGTGCAGAGCCGCGTGAAGAAGCTGGAAAAGATTGATCGGGTCGAGCCGCCGAAGCGTCGTCAGACGGTCGCCTTCGAATTCCAGCCGGCGCCACGCTCGGGTGAAGACGTGGTCAACCTGAAAAACGTCCATAAGAAATACGGCAGCCGCATCATCTATGAAGGGCTTGATTTCGTGGTGCGTCGCCGCGAGCGCTGGTGCATCATGGGCATCAACGGTGCCGGTAAGTCCACCTTGCTGAAGCTGGTGGCAGGCTCGGCGCAGCCGGACGAAGGCAGCGTAGCCTTGGGTGCCAGCGTCAAGATGGGTTATTTCGCCCAGCACGCCATGGATCTTCTCGACGGCGAGCGCACCGTGTTTCAGCAGCTCGAACATGATTTTCCGCAGGCGGGCCAAGGCTCGCTGCGGGCACTTGCCGGCTGCTTCGGCTTTTCCGGCGATGATGTCGAGAAGAGATGCCGGGTACTGTCCGGTGGCGAAAAGGCGCGGCTGGTCATGGCGATCATGCTCTTCAACCCGCCGAACCTCCTCGTGCTCGACGAGCCGACGAACCATCTCGATCTCGACACGAAGGAAATGCTTATCAAGGCTCTGTCGCAATATGAGGGCACCATGCTGTTCGTCTCGCACGACCGGCATTTCCTTGCGGCACTCTCCAATCGTGTTCTGGAGCTGACGCCCGAAGGCATCCATCAATATGCCGGCGGCTATACCGAATATGTGGCACGTACCGGCCACGAGGCGCCAGGCCTGCATGGCTGACGCTCTTGTCCGCCGCCGTCAGTGCACGTCGGCGGGCAATGTGGTTCCGGCATTGATGACGGCAACCGGCGCGGTTCTGCCGCGCACGCGGATCTCGATACGGCGGCGTGACTCCACGGCGCCGCGCTGGCCCGAGGTAACGGTATCGCCGGGCAGGATCAGCTGGGCGGCCGACATCGGCAGGATGGTGGCATCCTTCAGCTTGGGACTGGCCTTGAGCACGTTGGCAACAGCGATGGCGCGGGCAAGCCCAAGACCGGCATTGTCGGCGGGCTGCAGGGAGGATACCGGCAGCTTGCCATCCATCGCATTGATAATCGTATCGTCGAGGTTGGACTTCTCTCGCGCCACCGGCTGCTCATCCGTATGGCCGATCACTTCGACGATATTGGCGCCATAAAGGCTTAGATTGCTGGCGATCTCGTCTGTGATCGTCGTGGTCAGTAACTGAGCGAAGGTGCCGGTGAGCTCGGCACTGCCCGACTGGAAATAGTTCTTCTTGGCGTCATCGAGATTGATGATCGGCGGCCAGTCATGCGCACCGTTGCCGCCGCCGTTGCCAGCCAGCAGCTTGTTGACCTCGTCAGGCGCGGCCGCCAGCGCGATGTTATGCTCTTTCAGCACCGCAGCAACCTTCGAAAGCGACTGCAGATCGGCCGGCGTCGCGCCTTCGTCCACTATGCTGTCGAGCGTCTCCTTCGCCAGCACCAGCTCCCGCCATTGCTTGCCCACCACGGCCTTATCGGCGGCAGAGAGATCGCCGGAAACGACCTTGGACTGCAGCAGCACGATCTCGGCCGTCTGCTCTGCCCGCCTCTTCTCAAGCGAGGTGACCTGCTGTTCGGCTTTCTCGAGTTTGCGCTCGACTTCATAGCGGCGATTTCTCTCCGCCGAAATCATGGCCGCAGCGACCAGCAGTAGGCAGAAGACGAGGAGCAGCATGGATTCGGCCATCGTCAGACCGAGAATAAGGCCACGATTATAGCCTTTATGCTCCAATCTTGGCGCGCCGTCCGGCGTCCCCGTTACCATAGATGCCACCAGCGTTTTCGCGGCACCGCTTCATCATCCGCTGCGTTATCCCCTTCGGCTTTCCGCTTCGGCAACGGCGTTTGCCCCATGGCTTCCGCCATGCGGCCGAGCGCCTCTTCGATGTTGCGCAGCGGCTGTAATTGCGCCTCCGACATCTCCTTGATGGCGACGATCGCCGGGGCCAGCTCGGAGCGGACGACGTCCTCGGGCGAACGGATCTCTTCCAGCTTCCGGCCGACGCTTTCGACGGCGGTGCCGAACTTGCCGATGATCTCCGATAGCTGCGACGTCGTCGCCGTCAGCTGCGCCGCTGCGTCGTTGATCGGGGTCACCGCTTGTTTTGCCAGCGTCTCCAGGATCTTGTTGATCTCCTCGCCATTGCGCTCGGCCTGGTGCGCGATCTCTTCGAACCCCTCCGACAACATCTGATTGCTGACCCGCCGATAGTGCGAGAACTCGCGTGACGAGGAATCGAGCTCGGTGCGCACCCGCCGCGTCATCTCCGCAAGCTCATGGCGCACACTGCGCTCGATATCGATCGGGTCGCGCCGCATCTGATTGAAGAGGATGCGGAGCGTTACGCCGGCGATGGTCGAGGTGACGGCGATACCGAAATTGCGGACGATGGTCTCGATCGATGTTTCGCCGGCAAAGAGATAAAGCGAAACGCCCAGGCTCGACAGGGTGAAGAGAAAACCCATGTAATAGAGGTTGTCGCCGGTCTGCTCGTTGTGCAGGCGAAATCCCGCGAAGGCCAGCGAAGCCACAAAGTAAATCCCCATCAGCAGCAGCGGCACGCCCGTCACGATCGGCAACGACCAGCCCAGGAGTTTCGACGACCAGATGAAGATCATGCCGCCGATGGTAGCGGACGCAAAAAGAACCATCGGGCCGTAGTCTCGAATGACGTATCGCGCCTCGGTTCCGGCCATCAGCGTATCCCCTCCAATCGCACGAATCCGTCGAAATGGCCGTTGTTGCTCTTGATCCATTGCGCCCAGAAGTTGGCGAGATCTTCCATGCTGAACTTCATATTCGGCCTTTGGAAGGCAAGTATCCTGACTGAGACACCATCCAGTGACGTGCGGAAACGGTCGTTTGCCGGGCTATGCTGGTACTTCTGGTAGGAAGCGCCATCGCGATAATTCGAGAAGGCAGCTGTATGCTCGATCATGTCGGAAGCAACGTAGAGCCGCTTCGGCATGCCACCCGCCGCACCGGAAAAAACCTCCAGATTGATCTTCTGAATGGCCGCCATGATCGGCGATTGCCGGCCGGACTCTCCCTCGGTCAGCTTGCCGGCGATATCGGCGAGCGGCTTCTGGAAGCCCTTTTCCCAGCGGGCTTGGGCCAAACGCGGATTGCTGGTCCATTCGTCGACATTTGCGCCGCTTCCCGGATTGCAGCCATGAAACGTCTGGATGAGCTCGCCTTCCTTCTCCGTCAGCGCATAGATATCGATCGCGCCGCCGATCGGCACGTCCGCCACGATCTTCTGGAACTGGTTGCGCAGATCGAGCGCGGTCGTATCCGAGATCGGATCGGTGACATCGAGCAGGATCGCCGTTTCCGCCTTCGGGCCATCCACCGGGCAAAGCGACGCCTGGTCGACGGCGACATTGCCGCCCGCCTTGTAGCGCAGCCAGCCATAGGCGCCGACGATCCCCAGGGACAGGACGGCGAGGCAAACCGTTGCGATGATGAGGCCGGCGGAACCGCCGTGCCGGCTACGCCGCTTGCGTCGCGCCAAGGATGCTCTCCGGGAAAAGATTGTCGAGCTTGTGATACTTGTCGATAGCCCGTTCGAATTCGTCGCCGATCTGCTTGATCTGCTCGGATAGCTCGCCCTGCGCGCTCTGGACACGAGCGCCGAGCACCTTGTCGTCCAATTCCTCGTCGGTGCGCATCACCGGTGTCAATCGCTCCATCTTGTAGGCGGACAGGAAATAGGGCGGCTCCGGCTCGGCGCGGGCCGATCTATTGGCATCGCGGTAAGAGGTGAGCAGCACATTGGCTGCACGCTCCAGATGGTTCTGATGTTCGGCAAATAGCCCCGCCGTCCGGCCACGATGGGCGATAATGGCTGATGTCTCCTGCCGGCGAAGCGAGAGATCGCGGATGATTGCCTCTATCTGGCTGTTGTGCTCGTCACGAATCTCGCGCAGGTCATCGATCAGATCGAGTTTGCGGTCGATATAATTGTCCCTCGCCGCATCAAGACGCTTCTGCACTCCGGCGAAACCTGGATAGGGATCGGTCAGATAGCAGCCGTCAATGAAGGCAAAGAGCGAGAACATAAGGCCGACGGCAAAGAGCATCCAGGAATTAAGCTCCTGCAGTCCGAGCGGCGCTGTCTTCAAGCGCTGGATCACCTCGGCACCGGCGCCGCTCAAAATGGTGGCCGATACCTCGCGATAATGCGCCAGCGCGATGTTGATCCCGAGAGCTACAGCGATATAGGCGACGAGCCCAAGCAGGCCGAGCAGTTTCAGCGCATAGGAGCGATGTACGAGAAAGCGGACGCAGAAGAAGGAAAACATCAGCGCGGTGCCGATGTTCAGGAAGGCGAAGGCCGCCGCCTCCGTCACACCGCCAACGACACCCTGCTCACTCCCCTTGGCAAGGAAGCTGCCATTCATCACCATTTCGATGAGGATGAGAAAGACGATGAGGGAGACCTTGAAGCCCCATGCCGCTTTGCTCGAGACTTTCGCGGCGCGCTGCAATCTGTGCCGGGCCTTGAAATCCACCATTTCATCTTCGGCGGTCTTCAGATTGCGCCGAAGGCCATGCAGTTCGTCGACGCCGCTTGCCACCTCGGCACGAAAATCCGACAGGCTGGAGGCGTTCGCCTGACGGATCAGCCCGAACTGGCCTTCGAAATCGAGGTTGCGCAGGCGACTGTCGAAGGTTTGGAATTGATCTTCGAGGAGTTGATAGGAGCTCTTCTTCTCCGCCTCGACCCAGGCGACGATACGCTGTTCCGTCTCGTCGAATGATTGGGCGCCCGTGGCCGGCCGGTTCAGCCTTCCCGCTGCAGCACCTTTCTCCTTCAGATCGAGGGTCGATCCGAGCTTCTCGATGTCGATGACGGGAAAGACATCCGTCGAGGCCCGGAAATCATGGCTGGTCTCCCGAACGCTTTCCCAGAGGCGGTTTAAGGCTTCGAAACGCAACGATCTTCCCCGGCAAATTCATCAACTTAGAAAGGACAAAACGATAGATCGATACCGCACCGGTTGTTCCCGGTCCAGAGCGATATAGCCGAGGTTAGGATGCGATTGTGGTAAAGACTAGCCCGAACGGATGTCGATTGGAAAACGCCTGTTTTGATCCCGTCAAAACCTGCTGTGATGATGCGAGTGCCGACTATGCTTCGCCCGAATTGGGGGCGCTCTTCCAGAAGCCGGCCCGGCGCAGCCCGTCTCGATAAATCTCGTGCTGCCATTGCTCCTTGAACGGTATGACGGAAAGCCACTTGTCGACGTCGAAGCCGGGATTGGCCTGATGCACGCGTCGAACAAAGAACCCTGCCCTCTCCTCGTCGCCAAGCATCGCCCAGCTGGCAGCAGAAATCCTGTCTGCCAAGCTGGTATCCGCCATCCGAGCGATATAGCCGAGGGCCGCGTCAAAAGAGCCGAGCATGTAGCTGGCCGCCGATGCAATCCATAAATAGGAATCGGGACTGAGCGGATTGAGCGCAAGCGCATGTTCGATCTTCTGCAGACCCAGATCAGGCTTGGATGCATAGACCAGGGCTTCGGCGTGATCGGCGATAATACCGGCATGGTTCGGATTGAGGGCATCGGCAAGCTCCAGAGCCTCGATGCTCTCGTCGTTTGCGCCCTGGAAGCTTTTTGCGACACCAAGCTCGCGGTAGCCGTCCGCGATGTCACGCCGCGCGGCAATAGCCTGCAGGGCATAGGCTTCCGCCTCCTGCAAAAGAGCCGCATCGTCTCCCGCGGTCAACAACCATTGCTTCGAATAGGTACGGGCAATGGAGCCCAAGGCGGGAGCGAAGGGCCCGCCACTCTGCAGCGCAGCCTTCAGCTCTGTCCGCGCTTTCTGCAGGTTCGATACGGAGAGACGGTCCAGATAGCGGCGGCCAGCGAGATAGCGTTGATGACCAGCCGGATTTCCCTCGAAATGGGATCTTGTCATCTCGCATCGCTCGATCTGCCCAGCCAGAGACAGGACGAGGTGGCGGGAAATCTCCTGCCTCTGCTGCCCATGTGCGCATGGTGCAATCTTTAGCCGGTCCGCCCAGACGATCTCATCGCTCGCTGCGTCGACAAGCTGCGAGAACAACAGGGTTTCGTTATCGTGGCCGCTGAACCGCATCTCCAGCGCATATGACCGCTCCTGCCGATCCGACGTCCCGGCTGGAGCCGCGTTGCGCCAACCGATCTGGATCGCCCGGCGGCCCTCCTTCGCCTCAAGGCTGTTCAGCGCACAGAAACCAATGGTGACATCCTCGACAAGGGATGATGCGTCATATCCACCGGCCGGCCCCTCCGCTGGAGACAGGACCAGGAATGGCATCCGGATCTCTTGAGGTACGGCCGCCAAATCTGCCAGCAGCGAGATGCCCTTCTCGTCGCGGAGATGCGGCGATCCAGACTTGCGCGCCCACCATGCGGCCAAAAGCGCATTGCGCCGCCCGGAGAGCTGCCGAAAATGCTCTGCCTCCCCGGACGCATCGAATATCTGCAGCAAAACTGGATGGATATCCCGGTCCTGCGGGTCAAGGCTCAGGAACAGGAAGACCGCCTCCCTCACCAGACCGGAATCGTCCGCTGTGGTAGCCTCGGCAGCAGCCTTGATCGTCTCCTTCAGCATCCGGATATGGTGACGCGTCTGCCCTGCACGCCATCCAAAGAAAACCGGGCTCTCGCAATCGACATCAGGCAGGAACTCCGCCGGGAGCGTCTTCGTTAGCAACTGCAGCCTTGCGAAAACCTGGTCGTCAGCAGCGGCGTCGAGAGCAGAGATATCGGAGGCCAGCAGATGCGGCTCAAGCTCGACCGTGGTCTCGCTGAAACGAAGAAACGAGCTGCCCAGCTCGCCCTGACGGCTCCTTATCCTCGAAACCAGTTTGCGCAGATTGACTTGCGCACTGCCATTGTCATCCAGCCCCCACAAGAGCTGGGCGATCGCGCTGCGCGGCGCGCGTGATGTCGGCTCCGTCATGAGATAGGCGAGTATCAACAGGCCCTTTTCGGGAAACGCGACCTTTCGGCCATCGCCATCCAGAAGCTTCAAACCACCAAACGTATGCAGTGAAAACATGATCTTGTTCACGAAATCCGCACCGACCCATGCCGGCGGCACAAGCCGATACTATTTTTCTTGCCGGATTGATTCTATTTGAGCTCGAACGAGCATGGCGAAATTTCCATATGCCGATAATGTGAAGCAAGGCTTGGCGATTTTCAATTCCAATTGCCGCCGACCTAATGAACCATCCGCCACATCACCGACGTGACATAATTTTCAGCGCATGCGATCTGACTGGAGCACCAAGCCATGACGTCTTCCCCCTTCGAGAATATCTGTATCTACGGCGCGGGCGCACTCGGTGGCGCGATTGCCGCAAAGCTGGCTTCCTCCGGCGATCGGGCGAAGGTCTCTGTCGTCGCGCGCGGGGCGCATCTGGAAGCCATTCGCTCCGGCGGCATCCATCTTTGGGAAGCAGAGGCCAGCAGCGCGCTCGTGGCACAAGTGACGGCAACGGACGATGCCGGCGAGTTGCCACCACAGGATCTCGTTATCACCGGCCTCAAGGGTCATCAGCTGGCGGCGGCCGTGCCCGGCATCGCCAAGCTGCTGCATGCCGGCACCCGCGTCGTGATGATCCTCAACGGCGTACCGTGGTGGTATTTTCACCGGGATCGGCAGAGCGGCCATGCCGAGCACCAGATGGAAGAACTGGACGTGAATGGCGATCTCTGGCGACTGATCGGTCCCGAGCGCGTCATCGGTTGCGTTGCCTATCAGGGAGCGGAGGTCGCCAATCCCGGCGAGATCAGGCTCAGCAACAAGGGCCATTTCATCCTGGGTGAGCCGTCCGGCGAGACAACGTCCGACATAGAGGCCATCGCAGCACTGCTGCAGAAGGCCGGCGTCACCGTCTCCATTTCCGCGCGCATTCGCGACGATATCTGGAGCAAGCTGATGGGCAATGCCGCCTTCAATCCGATCAGTGCTCTGACGCGCGGATTGATGTCCGACATCATGAACGACCCCGCTCTTTCGGTGATGGTCGGCCAGGTCATGAGCGAGGTGAAAGCGGTCGCCGAGGCTTTGGGCGCGCAAGTGCCGATGTCGGTCGAAGAGCGTCTGGAGCGCTCGCGCCAGATCGGGCCGGTACGCACCTCGATGCTGCAGGATCTGCTTGCCGGCAAGGCGCTGGAGATAACGCCTCTCGTCGGCGTCGTCGTTTCGCTCGGCAAGCTGACCGGCGTTGCAACACCGGTCTCGGCAACGATCCTGGCGCTGGTAACGCAGCTCGATCGGAAAAACCTGCAAGTGGCGGGATAGCGCTGCGCGGTTCGTTTATATCGCACTTACTTCTTCGCCTCCGGCCGCGAATGGATTTCCTATGTTGCCCGGCACTACGCTTCCGTTGAAATACGGAGGCAGATGCCATGCTCGATACACACGCACCAAACCTGACGGAATCCATCCGCGTCCTCGTCCACAATAGCGATGAGAGACACCATCGCACGACCGCATCGGTTCCAACGGCGAAGGCCCGACCGAGGCGCCAGCCCCGCGATCGGCAAATACGCGAGAAACGTACATTTCAAGCGATGTTCGCCTTCGGGCTGCTGCTTGGCGGCCTCGAGCTCTTCATCGTGCTGCATTATCTTTGAGGCGCAGCCGAGATGAAAAGGCCAAGCTTTCAAAGACGCATCGGCGGCGCGATCACCGCCCTTGTCACCCCGTTTCATGACGGCGTTTTCGACAGTGTCGATATGATGGCGCATGTGGAATGGCAATTGCTGAGCGGCGTTGACGGGCTCCTCGTCTGTTCCCTGACCGGCGAAGGCCCGACGCTGACGGAGGCGGAACGGCTTCGCGCCATCGAAATCTGTGTCGAACTTTGCGAGGGCCAGGTGCCCGTCATCGTCGCATCGGGCACCAACGACACGGCAACGACCATCGCGGAAACGCTACAGGCGCAACGACTTGGCGCCGACGCCGCCCTTGTGACGGTGCCCTACTATTCAAAGCCGACCCAGAAGGGCGTGCTTCATCACTTCGAACAGCTTGCCGCCCATACCGAGCTGCCGCTCATCGTCCACAATCAGCCATCGCATACCGCAATCGATCTCGCTCCGGCGACCGTCATGCGACTGGCGGAGATTCCAGGGATTGTCGGGATTTGTGATGACAGCAGCGATGTCTCGCGCATCGATCGCTGGCGATCCCAGCTGCCCGAGCGATTCGGGCTCTATACGTCTAACGATGCCAGTGCGTTTGCCTTCACTGTCGCAGGCGGCCGTGGCTGCTTTTCCAGCGCGGCGAATATCGTGCCGCGATTATTCCAGTCCATGCAGCATTCGGCGGCCTGTGGCCATATCAGCGCAGCCCAATCCATCGACGAACGCCTGCAGCCGCTATTCAATGCGCTAGCGCGTGAAAGCGAGCCGGCGACCATCAAGCATGCCCTGTCGCTGGTGCGGTATATCGCAGCCGATGTGCGCCTGCCGTTGGTCGGCGTAGCCAATGAAACCGCGACGGCGATCCAGGCTGCCCTCGCACAGTTTCAAGCCGACGGAAGCGGCCGCTTTGCCTCCCGCCGAACCTTCCGGCTGGGATTGTAAGATCACGTCATCCCTATGAGATTTTTATATTTTTGCCATTCGAGGCAAATGGAAATCCTAGCAACTCACCCATAGATTCAAGAGCGTGGCGCCCATGGTCCAGCGGACCTCAGGTGCCGGTGACACTGGAAAGGAACTATGATGTCACGCTATACGCATGCCGGCCTAACCGCCGATCCCCTCCAACGCCCTCGCGCCGTGGCCCTTGCCGGGGACGAACGGCATCTCTCTTCAGACGCGCTGCTGCATGGCCTTCGCTCCATCGCTCCGCGCCTCGGGCTTGTCTTCCTCATCGCCGGCGTCCTTCAGATGCTGCTGCATTGGGCCGGACATTGAACCTGAACGAAGAGATCCAAGAGGAAGAAAAAATGACAAACGCACAGCATATCCAGCGCCGCTCGGCTCACGGCTCTTTTTCGCCGGCACCGGCCCGCTTCGTCATCGGCCGCGATCGCCGGCGGCAGCTGGATCGTCCAGGACCGTCAGGGGCTCGTCGGCGGCCTGTTCCGCAACGAGGCCGCTGCCCTGCACTTTGCGGCTGAAGAATGCAACCATAACCCGGCCGACATCTGCCACGCGCCGGAAGGCGCAGTCCTCGACCTGGATGGTTTCGTATCCACCTCGTCCAATCTGCACTAGACCCAGATCAACCCGAGTAAAACTTGCGCAGCGGTTCTCCATCTAAAATTGCGTAAGAACAATAGTTTAGAGCGGTTGAGCGGTTCTGAGAAACGCTCAACCGCTCCAGGGCAGGCTTCGACAGCTGCAACCCGACCAAACGCTTCCTTAACCCGCCTTGAGTAGGTTTTTGGCACGGGTGTCCCAGAGAATAGAAACAAGATGTCGAAGCCTGCTTTCCGCTACAGCCATTACGATCTCAAAGAACAGCACGCCGGTACGGTGATCGAGATTACGCTCTCGGCTGTCGCCAATGTCAGGCTGATGAACAGCTCTAATTTCGAGCGCTTCACGGAAACCCTCAAGCATCAATTCCTTGGCGGCGTCGCCAAGAAATCCCCGATACGGCTGGTCATTCCGGAGGCCGGTCATTGGCATCTGGTTGTCGATATGGAAGGTCACAAGAGCCTGGCGGAATCGAGCGTCAAGATGGTGGACAGGGTAACCGTTCCGCGTATGCAAAAAGCATAGCGGAAAGCAGTCACCAGCAGGTGATTTGCTGATTAGCGCTCGCCGCGCTCCTTGCGCAGCTTCGACCACCAGTCCAGTCGCTTGCGGATTTCGCGCTCGAAACCGCGCTCGGGCGGATCGTAGAAGGTCTGGCGACCCATCTTCTCCGGAAAGTAATTCTGGCCCGAAAAGGCATCCGGCTCGTCATGATCGTAGCGATAGCCGTCGCCATATCCCTCGGTGCGCATCAGTTTCGTCGGTGCGTTGAGGATATGCTTGGGCGGCAGTAGCGAACCGTTCTGCTTCGCGGCCTGCGTCGCCGCCTTGAAGGCGTTGTAAACGGCATTCGATTTTGGGGCGGTAGCGAGGTAAACACAGGCCTGCGCCAGCGCCAATTCACCCTCCGGCGACCCCAGGTATTCATAGGCGTCCTTGGCCGCGTTGCAGATCACCAGCGCTTGCGGATCGGCAAGGCCGATATCCTCGACTGCCATGCGCACCAGCCGCCGTCCGAGATAAAGCGGGTCTTCACCGGCGTCGAACATGCGGGCGAGATAGTAAAGTGCTGCATCGGGATCGGAGCCGCGAACGGATTTGTGCAAGGCCGAGATCAGATTGTAGTGCCCATCCTGCGCCTTGTCGTAGACCGGGGCTCGACGCTGGACGATCTTGATCAGCATGTCGGGGTCGAAAAGCTCGTCCTTGCGCGCGGCACGCCAGACCTCTTCCGCGAGCGTCAGCACCGAGCGCCCGTCGCCGTCGGCCATGCCGATCAGGCTGGTGCGCGCATTTTCGGTCAACGGCAGCGGCTTGCCCTCCACCGCCTCGGCGCGTCGCAGCAGCTCCTCCAGGCTTTCCTCATCATGCGACTGGAATGTGAGGACACGGGCACGGGACAGAAGAGCGGCGTTGAGTTCGAAGGACGGGTTCTCCGTCGTCGCACCGACCAGGATCACCGTGCCGTCCTCCATGACGGGCAGGAAGCTATCCTGCTGGGCACGATTGAAGCGATGGATCTCATCGACGAAAAGAAGGGTCTGGCGACCATCCATGCGGCGCAGGCGCGCTGCCTCGAATACCTTCTTCAGATCGGCGACGCCTGAAAAGATCGCCGATATCTGTTCGAAGGCAAGACCCGCCTCGCCCGAAAGCAGCCTTGCGACCGTCGTCTTGCCGGTGCCGGGCGGCCCCCAGAAGATCATGGAGCCGAGGGAGCCGGCTTCGATCATCCGGCGCAAGACACCGTCTTCACCAGTCAAATGCGATTGGCCGGTGACCTCGGCCAGCGTTTGCGGCCGCAGGCGATCGGCCAGAGGCCGCTTGTTGGCGACCTCCTCCGGTATCCGCGGTGCAAACAGGTCATTGCTCATCGGAAGAACTGCCGGATGCGCTGGCCGTCACGCTCGATTTCCACGCGCCAGAAGCTCGGATTGGAGCCGACGGTCCGCTGCAATATCTCGGTTGAGTTGACATTGACACCGTTGATCGAGACGACGATGTCACGCGGCGCGAAACCGAGACGCGCAGCTGGCGAATCCGACTTCAGGCTCTCGATGACGACACCGGTGGAATCAGGCGGCAGATGCAGTTCATCGGCGACGCGCGGCGAAAGATTGGCAACCGTTGCGCCCGAGAAGGGATTGTTGCCCTGGATCTGCCTCTCGTCGCGCGGCGTCGATTCAGGCGCCGCGGCAAGCGTCATGCTGGCCTCATGCTCCTTGCCATTGTCGAGCACGGTCAACGATACGGTGGCGCCAAGCCCTGCCGTGGTCAGGCGATAACCCAGCGCATCGGGATGCTCGACCGGGATACTGTTGAGTGCGGTGATCACCTCGCCGGGCTTCAGGCCAGCCTTGGCGGCGGGGCCACCGTCGACAACCTTGGTCACCAGTGCGCCGCGCACCTTGTCGAGGCCAAGCGCTTCGGCAACGTCAGACGTCACAGGCTCGAAGGATGCGCCGAT
Organism: Rhizobium sp. P44RR-XXIV; assembly: GCF_001999485.2. Taxonomy (NCBI): domain Bacteria; kingdom Pseudomonadati; phylum Pseudomonadota; class Alphaproteobacteria; order Hyphomicrobiales; family Rhizobiaceae; genus Rhizobium; species Rhizobium sp. P44RR-XXIV. The sequence goes on from NZ_MPVZ02000028.1 coordinate 1,158,024, forward strand.
ATAGGGCCGCTCGAAAGACTTGTCGCCACGGTCGGAGGCGGCCAGGAAGACCTTGACCAGATTGGCAGGGATGGCAAAGCCGATGCCGTTGGAGCCGCCGCCTTGCGAGAAGATGGCCGTGTTGAGCGCGATCAGCTCGCCATTCATGTTCACCAGCGCGCCGCCGGAATTGCCGGGATTGATCGAGGCATCCGTCTGAATGAAGAAGCCGACCTCGTTCTTTACCTGGTTGCGGGCGAGCGCCGATACGATACCACTCGTCACCGTCTGTCCGACGCCGAAGGGATTACCGATCGCCAGCACGAGATCGCCGACCTCGACCGCATCGGAATTGGCGATGGGCAGGATCGGGAAGGTCTCGTTCTTTGACTGGATCTTCAGGACCGCGAGATCGACCCTGTCATCCTTCAGTATGACCTTGCAGGGAAATTCGCGGCCATCCGACAGCGCGATCTTGATATCGTCGGCACCATCGATGACGTGATTGTTGGTGATGACAGTGCCGTTGGCCTCGACGATGACGCCGGAGCCCAGCGAGGACTGCTTCTCGGTGCGATTCGGCATGCGCTGGCCGAAGAACTGCTCGAAGAAGGGATCGCCGGCAAAGGGCGACTGCCGCTGCACCTGGCGCTCCGCATAGACGTTCACCACGGCACCGGCTGTCTGCTTGACCAGCGGCGCAAAGGAAAGCTGCATCTGCACCTGATTTTGCGGCACCGACTTCGCCGTCTGTGCTTCAGCGGAAAGCGGCATCACCATTGCGAGGGCAATCATCGAAACGGCAGTGCGCTTCAGGAGGACATGCATGGAAATTTCCCTTTTTAATTCTCTTTAAACAACGTTGTAGCGCCCGACGCTAGAAAGGAAAGAGGGCGGAAGCATGAAGCATAAATGGAAGTTTTCAGCGATAAAAAACAGGTTCGGTGAACAAAAACATGCTGTCATGCATTTCGCGTTGGGAATCGTCATAGGGAGCCAAACATGCGATTGAACCATCTAGCCGCCACCGTCCTTCTCCTCTCTCTCGGCGCTGCCGGCACTTCGCATGCCGCCAGCTTCGATTGCGAGGCGCAGACCCTGAAGCCCGATGAGAAGAAAATATGCGACGTCAGGGCGCTTAACGACGCCGATGTAAAGATGGTGACGACCTTCGACCTGCTTTCCGGCCTGCTCGCCATGGGCGCACGCGGCACGATGCAGGATCAACAGACGGAATGGCTGAAGAAGCGGCAGGCCTGCGAAGCCGATGTCGCCTGCCTGACCACATCCTATGAGGAGCGCCTGAAAGTGCTCAACGACACGTACAAGCAGATCAATCGGCCGCTTTAAGGGTCGCATTGTGCGGAGACATGAGGCCTTTGCCGGATAAGTCCCCTCTCCCCGCCTGCGGGAGAGGGCTAGGGTGAGGGGCTACCGCAGGTTCGGCAAAATCCGCCGTTGCGATAAAGCTCGAAAGGCCCCTCATCAGTCCTCTCGCGGCCGAGCTATGCTCGACCGTTCGAGTCCACCTTCTCCCCGTTTCACGGGGCGAAGGAGCCTGGTTACTTCCCGCCCAGATCGCGGACGGCGCCGCGGTCGGCACTGGTCGCGAAAGCAGCATAGGCCTTCAACGCCGTGGTCACGTTGCGCTTGCGCGGTTCCGCCGGCTGCCAACCTTTGGCATTCTGGGCTTCGCGGCGAGCGGCAAGCTCGGCATCGTCGACGCGCAGGCTGATCGTGCGGTTCGGGATGTCGATGTCGATCATGTCGCCTTCGCGCACCAGGCCGATCGTGCCGCCGTTTGCGGCTTCCGGCGAGGCGTGGCCGATCGACAGGCCCGAAGTGCCGCCCGAGAAGCGGCCGTCGGTGATCAGTGCGCAAGCCTTGCCGAGGCCCTTCGACTTCAGATAGCTCGTCGGGTAGAGCATTTCCTGCATGCCGGGGCCGCCCTTCGGGCCTTCGTAGCGGATGACGACGACATCGCCTGCAACGACCTCGTTGCTGAGGATGCCCTTGACCGCCGCGTCCTGGCTTTCGAAGACCTTGGCCGGGCCGGAGAATTTCAGGATCGATTCATCGACGCCAGCCGTCTTCACGATGCAGCCGTCGAGCGCCAGATTCCCCTTGAGGACGGCAAGACCGCCATCCTTGGAGAACGGATGCTGGGCATCGCGGATGACACCCTTTTCGCGATCGAGATCAAGCTCTTCCCAGCGCGCGCTCTGGCTGAAGGCAACCTGCGTCGGGACACCGCCAGGAGCGGCGCTGAAGAGCTCCAGGGCAGCCTTGTTGTCGGTAACGGCAATATCCCACTGTGCCAGCGCCTCGCCCAGCGTCGGGGCGTGGACGGTCGGCAGGTCGGCATTTATCAGTCCGGCACGGTTCAACTCGCCGAGGATGGCCATGATGCCGCCGGCACGGTGGACGTCTTCCATATGAACGTCGGCCTTGGCAGGCGCCACCTTGGAAAGGCAGGGAACACGGCGTGACAGGCGATCGATATCATCCATCGTGAAGTCGATCTCGCCCTCATGGGCTGCTGCAAGAATATGCAGCACGGTATTGGTCGAGCCGCCCATGGCGATATCAAGTGCCATGGCGTTTTCGAACGCGCCCTTGCTGGCAATCGTCCGCGGCAGTGCCGTCACGTCGTCCTGCTCATAATAGCGCTTCGCCAGAGCAACGACACGGCGGCCGGCTTCGAGAAAGAGTTCCTTGCGGTCCGAATGGGTGGCAAGCGTCGAACCGTTACCCGGCAGGGACAGGCCGAGGGCCTCGGTCAGACAGTTCATCGAGTTGGCCGTGAACATGCCCGAGCAGGAACCGCAGGTTGGGCAAGCCGAGCGTTCGATGGTGGCGACGTCCTCGTCGCTGATCTTATCGTCGGCAGCGGCAACCATGGCGTCGACGAGGTCGAGCGCGACCTTCTTGCCATGCAGGATGACCTTGCCGGCCTCCATCGGACCACCGGAAACGAAGACCGTGGGGATGTTCAGGCGCAGCGAGGCCATCAGCATGCCGGGGGTGATCTTGTCGCAGTTGGAGATACAGACCATGGCGTCGGCGCAGTGGGCGTTGACCATGTACTCGACGCTGTCGGCGATGAGTTCGCGCGACGGCAGCGAATAGAGCATGCCGTCATGGCCCATGGCGATGCCGTCATCGACGGCGATGGTGTTGAATTCCTTGGCGACGCCGCCAGCCGCCTCGATCTCACGTGCCACGAGCTGGCCGAGATCCTTGAGGTGAACGTGACCGGGCACGAACTGGGTGAAGGAGTTGACCACCGCAATGATCGGCTTGCCGAAATCGCTGTCCTTCATACCCGTCGCGCGCCAAAGGCCGCGTGCGCCGGCCATGTTGCGGCCGTGGGTCGTGGTTCTGGAACGATAAGCTGGCATGGTGTCTTCCTCGTCATCCTGGAATTTGTGCGGCGTCGGCCGGCCCGAGCTTTGCGCCCAAGGGAGCGCCGACATTCCTGCTTTTTGGAATTGTCCTAATCCAATCGTGCGGTACTGTCACTATCAACTCAAGCGAATCCGGTACGCCACAAGGGCAAGAGCGGATTGGCAACTATGATATGCTTCGGCGCGACGAACCTGTGATCAGAATTGGGAACGAAGCCGCCCGATCACAAGTACACACAAAAAGTTGGTTTCCCTTGCAAAGAATTGCCGGCCTAAGAGTGTAACAAAATATGCCTCTGCTGCGTATAGCTCATATCGAAGCTGCGATCGCATAAAGGAACTGTCATGCCTTCTTATCGTCCGCCGAAAATTGCGTCTTCCGAGATCACACCGCGTTCGGCCTATCTCAGGCGGCGCGAATTCCTGACCGCAGCAGCGGCCGGCATCGGCATGGCTGCCATTGGCGGCAAGGCCGCGCTCGCTGACGCACTGACCGTGACGAAAAGCAACTATACCGTCGACGAGAAGCTGACGCCGATCAAGGATGTCACCACCTACAATAATTTCTACGAATTCGGCCTCGACAAGGCCGACCCGGCCAATCTTTCCGGCAAGTTCAAGCCACGGCCATGGACCGTCAAGGTCGACGGCATGGTCAATAAGCCCGGCACGTTCGATATCGACGCGCTGATCAAGGAGTTCCCGCCGGAGGAGCGCGTCTATCGCATGCGTTGCGTCGAGGCATGGTCGATGGTCATCCCCTGGGATGGCTTTCCGCTCGCGGCACTCCTCGACAAGGTGGAGCCGCAGGGAAGCGCCAAGTTCGTTGCCTTCGAAACAGTCGTCCGGCCTTCGGAAATGCCGGGGCAATCGGGTCTCCTGCAGTCCCTGGATTGGCCCTATGTCGAGGGCTTGCGGCTGGACGAAGCGCGCAATCCTCTGACGCTGCTTGCCGTCGGCCTCTATGGCGAGACGCTGCCGAACCAGAACGGCGCGCGATCCGCCTCGTCGTACCGTGGAAATACGGCTTCAAGGGCATCAAGTCGATCGTGCGCATCACGCTCACCGACAAGCAGCCGCTGAACACATGGCAGGTGACCAACAGCCAGGAATACGGCTTCTATGCCAACGTCAATCCGGCCGTCGATCATCCGCGCTGGAGCCAGGCGACGGAGCGGCGTATCGGCGAAGGCGGCTTCTTCAGCTCCAATCGTCACCCCACCCTGCCCTTCAACGGCTATGCCGATCAAGTCGCCAGCCTCTATAGCGGCATGGACCTTCGGGTGAATTTCTGATGGCTTTTTCCCTCGCCCTGCCCAAGCGCTGGCAACCGGCCTCCGTCTGGGCGCTCTATATCGTGGGGTTGCTGCCGGCTGCCTGGGAATTCTATCTCGGCGCTACGGACCAGCTTGGCGCCGACGCCGTCAAGACCTTCGAGCTTTTCCTGGGGCTTTGGGCGATCCGCTTCCTGCTGCTGACGCTTGCGGTCACGCCGCTTCGGGATCTCTTCGGTTGGAACTATCTGCGCTATCGCCGCGCGCTCGGTCTGCTCTGTTTCTACTACGCGCTGATGCATCTGACCGTCTACATGGTCCTCGATCAGGCGCTGGATGTGCGGGCCGTCATCGATGACGTGCTGAAGCGGCCTTTCATCATGTTCGGCATGGCAGGCCTCGTCATGCTGCTGGCGCTGGCCGTGACCTCGAACAATTTTTCGATCAAGCGTCTCGGCAAGAAATGGATCTGGCTGCACCGCCTCGTCTATATCGTCGCAGCCTGCGGCGCGCTGCACTTCGCGCTGTCGACCAAGATCCTGTCGCTGGAGCAGTTTATCTATATCGGCCTGCTGATCGCCATGATCCTCTACAGATCCTACAGGCCGATCATGATGGAGCGACGCCGGGCGGCGCGCCGGCCGGTTGCGGCTTCCAATTCCAGAGCGGCCTGAACTCGGCCGCTCTGCCCATTCACGAGATGGTCATTCCGCAGCGCTGGCGATCTTGGCCTGACCCTGCTCCTGCACCTCGACGGTCGCCGTCAGGCCGGCAATCAGCTTCGTGCCATCAGGCACCTTGTCGAGTGAGATGCGCACCGGCACACGCTGCGCCAAACGTACCCAGCTGAAAGTCGGGGTGATATTGGCAAGCAGGCTGCCCGAGGTCCGTTCGCGATCCTCGATGCCATAGGCGATGCTTTCGACATGGCCGGTCAGCTTTTCGGCCTGCCCCATCAGATGGATGTAGACTTCGTCGCCGACATGGATGCGCGGCAGCTTGGTTTCCTCGAAATAGCCTTCAACGCGCAGGGAATCGCTGTCGATCAGCGCCACTTTCGCCGTACCGGCCGAGACATAATCGCCCGGACGCAGGCTGAGGTTCGAGATCGTACCGTTGACGGTGGCACGGACTTCCGAGCGATCGAGGTTCAGCTGGGCAAGCTCGCGGTTGGCTGTCGCCTGACGGACAGCGGCTTCGTCCTGCTGCACAGCGGTCAGCGCCTGCTCCTTCTGCTGCAAGGAAGCAGCATCACCGAGGCGCGCCTGCCGGGCGCTTTCGCGCTGAGCCTGTTCGAGAGCGGCATTGCTGCTTGCGAGCGCGGCGTCCGCCTGTTCGAGGGCGATGGCGAAGCGATCGCGATCCACACGGAAAAGAAGGTCGCCCTTCTTGACGATCTGGTTGTCCTTGACCAGGACGTCGCTCACGAGGCCCGAAACGTCAGGCGCAATGCCGACGACATCGGCGCGCAAGCGCGCGTCGCGGGTCCAGGGCTCGTCCATGTAATGGCCCCAGAGCTGGCGGCCGACATAGACGGCAGCGATGACGAAGATGAGGGTGACGGCGACACGGCCGATGAGTTTTAACGTGTTCATGTGAAGTACCAACGGGAGACAGAGGAGACGGCGCCGAGCAACAGAACGTAGAGCGCCAGATCGAAAAGGCCGCGATGCCAGACCAGAGTGTAAGCTCCAGCCCATGCGAGCAGGCGTCGAAGGATGATGACGACAAACAGCGTCACGAGCATGAGAACCAGAAGGCGTGGCATGTAGACGCCATAAAGATCGAATTCTGCGGGCATGATGTTACTCGGCGGCAATGGGAAGAGGTTGAGACGTGTTCGATACCGGCGGCTGCCAGCTCGCCGGTGGTTCGGCATGTGGGAAGAGCGCGCGGCGGAGCCCCACCAGGGCATCGAGGCTGGCTCGACCGGGCTCGCGCCTGTTCTGCGCCACCGCTTCGAGGCCACGATCGATCGATAGGCGCAACTCGTCGGAGGGATCGATGGCGCGCTTGGCCTTCAGCCGCGAACGATAGAAATCGGACACGCCGATCAGAACCTCGCTGACGGAGGCGGCAGCGGCGGAATTCAGCTGGCCCCGCTCCTTCTGCAGCATCAGCACGTTGAAGCCGAGGCGGACATCGGCATAGCCGTCGACCTTCTTCAGCTCACGGTCCTCGATGCCGGCAAGACGCGGCACAAGCTGTCCGAGACGATCAAGAATGCGGCCGGAGAGGCGCTCGTGATCGGCGCGGCGGATGCCGGCTGCCGTTTCGGCAAGGTCGGTCCAGCCGGCGCGCACCAACCGCCAGGCGGCAAGTTCAGAGCCGAACGGACGGGTCATCAAGGTCCAGACGAGTGCGAAGCCGATGCCTGCCAAGGCGGCGATCGCGCTATTCGCGAAACTGGCGAAATCGGCAGTGTAGCGATCCTGCAGCGCAATGAAGGTGGCGCCGTTCACCGCCAGCAGCATGGCGAGCAGGTTGGTCTGTGGCCGCGGGATCAACAGGCCCATCACCAGGAAGGGCGGCGCAAAGACCAGCACCAGCATTTCGAAGCCGGAAATAGAAGGCAGGATGCCGAAGATATAGACGCAGGCAATCACCAGGCTCATTGCGCTCCAGATGAACATCGAGGTGATGAACGGCGCAGGGCGATCGAGCGCGGCGAAAAACGAACAGGCAACAGCCGCCATGGTGACGAAGCCCGCACCGTCCTCCCATCCGGAATAGATCCAGAAGAAGCAGGCAGCCGCAATGCCGACGACGACCGAGCCGGCCGAGAAGGCAAGCAAGGCATAATCATAGTGCCTGCTTTGGCCGACGACATTGCGGTGCCGGAAGGCGGGTCGCCAAGTGCCGACCTGTTGCCCGGAGACAATCTGGTCGCGCAATGTCAGGCAATCCTGCCAGAGATCGACAATTTCCTTCAGGCGCGCCAGAGCGCTCGACCGAACGAGGTCATCCCAACCGAGATCAAGGTCATTCTGCTGCAGCTCCTCGATCTTTTTTGACAAGGCATCCGCAGTGGTATCAGCCTTGCCGCGACCACCCTGACCGAGCCAATCAGCAACCTCGTTCAGAACCGAGACAAGCTCCGGAGGCAGCGGCTTCTCGCCGGCCTTCAACGCATGCAAGCGGTCGGCCAGCGACGAGAAGAGCGGCAGCAGCATCAAGAGACGGCCGCGCAGCTCCCGGGAATGCCTGACGATATCGCGACTGCCCGCATCATATTTGAGCTGGCTGATGACAAGGTCGAGGCCGGAGACGTCGGCGGCAAGCTTCTGACGCTTCAGCGGCGTTGCGGGTGAAGCACCCTCGCCTCGCAGGATTTCATCGGCCCACGTGCCGGCATCATCGAGCCAGGAGCCGATGCGCTGGCCGAGCACGGTGCCGACGCTGCTCGGAAAGATGATGGAGCTGACGACGCTGGCGCAAACGATGCCGATGATGATCTCTTCGGAGCGGGCAAGCGCGACGTCGAATACGGTTTCGGGCGCGCCGACCGTCGGCAGCGCGATCAGCGGCAATGAATAGCCGGCGAGCATGAAGACATAACTGCGCGAGGTGCGGTCGAGCATCGAGATGAACAGCAGGGTTCCGGTCCAGAGCGCCACGACGACCGAAAGCAATTCCGGCGCATTGACGAAGAGCGGAACGAAGATCACCGAGGCACAGGCGCCGATCAGCGTGCCGAGCGTACGATAGAGCGCCTTTGAGCTCGTTGCGCCCGCAAGCGGATTGGCAACCACATAGACGGCCGCCATCGCCCAGTACGGACGCGGCAAGTCCAGCGACAGCGCAATGAACAGCGCCATGATGGCTGCAATGAAGGCTTTGACCGAAAACAGCCAGTCCCGCCAGGATGGAATGCTCATGAAACGCTCTCCTTCTCCGGCTCCGTTTCGGTCGTCTTCACGGTCTCGAACTCCTCGAAGGCCTTCAGGACGCGGATAGCAGCTTCGATATCCGCCTTGTCGACATCGGCAAGGATCTTGCCGCGCAGCTCGTCGAGCGCGTCTTCCATGCGGGACGCGAGCTTCTCGCCCTCCGGCGTCAGCCAAAGACCCTTCGCGCGGCGATCCGTCGGATCATCCTTGCGGATGACGAGATCCATGCTTTCCAGCTGATCGATCAGCCGAACCAGCGACGGACCTTCGATGCCGACATAGGTGGCGATCGCCACCTGTCGGACACCTCCGCCCAGACGGCCGATCCAGAGCAGTGGTGCTGCCGCGGCCTCCGAGATGCCGTAGGAGCTCAGTGCGAGATCGACGACCCGGCGCCATTGGCGGCCAGTGGTCAGCAGATTGGCGGTGAAAATGCGTTGAAGAGTGTTGAGCGATTCCATAATTATCTATTAGCACTAAACTAATTAGGATTCAAACTATATGAACTCAAATTACCATCCGAAAAGCGAAATGCAGCCATGCATTCAACGATGGTCGAAACAGTGCCGGGTCGATCGCGAAGGGCTAATCAGCGTTTCGCAGATAAGAACAGATCATCCTTGCCAGTTCCTGTTTCAGCTCCGGCGAACCGAGCGTACGCTTTCGGGCTGCACTGTGGATCACACCCTCGACAGCACCCGATAGCAGCTGCGCGAGAACGTCATCGCCGGGACCTTTGCGACCGCTGCGATGCGCGGCCACAAAATCTCTGTAGTGGCCTTGATACTCGGCAAGAAATGCATCATGCGCCAATCTGGAGCCATCATACCCGGGCGCTTCGTCCAGAAGCACCCTGTGCAGCTCCGGATTGATGTTATGGGCATCGATCATGCCCTCAACGAGAGCCTCCGCGCGCTGCTGCAACGGCAAATCTCCGGCCATCGCCTTCCGCATGACCGCCAGAACGTCATCGAAGTGACGCCGCCGGATGGCCTCAACCAGGGAAAGCTTGTCGGGAAAATATTGATAGAGCGACCCAATGCTGATGCCGGCAACCGCCGCGACGGCATTCGTCGTAAATCCGGCCCATCCGCGATCTCCCAAAATGCGAGCACCCGCCTCGAGAATGGCATCGACCGTCGCCCGCGAACGCGCCTGGCTAGGCTCCTTTCGCATCGGGGCGCCGGACTTTCCAATGCGAGTAGACATACGCTTCCTGCTCCTCGAAAATGTGAACACATTACTCGCATTTTACGGGATAACAAAAAGGGATTTCTCATGAGCGAACAGTCGTTGCTGCACACGCTTTTCAGCTATCAGGCCTGGGCAAACAAGGATCTGCTTGACGGCATAGGCGACCTCGATGCCGTGCGGCATGCAAAGGAGCGTCATGCATCCATCCGCCTGATGAACCATTCCCTGGTCGTCGGCCGGATATTTGCCGCCCACCTTACCGGGCAGGACCATGGCTTCACTGCCGACAACACACCGGACACGCCATCACTGGCGGAGCTCCGCACCGCGCTGATCGCGTCGGATCAATGGTATCTCAGATATCTTGAAACGCTGACCCCTGACCTCTTGTCCGAAGCTCTGCCGTTCGTCTTCACCGACGGCGACAGGGGCTGCATGTCGCGGCAGGAGATGCTCCTCCATGTCGTCACGCATGGAGGATATCACCGGGGCGAGATTGGCCGCCTGCTGGCACAGCTCTCGATCACGCCGCCGTGGGATACTTTCGCCGTTTATCTTCACAGAACAGAGCCTTCGCGCCGGCACGCCGTGGCAGCCGAATAGCCCCGTGCTTGGCGTCGCTACCCACATAGGCAAACGACTGAAGGCCGGATGATCTCTCATCCGACCTTCATGATACGGCGATCCGATCGCCCTGCTATAGCGCGATCTCAGTTTGCGCGTTTTACTGCCAACAGAATGCGATCCAGCGCCAAAGCCGCCGCTATGCCAACGGCATAGGCCACAATGTTCCACAGCGAGAACACTCTTCCGAGCAACAAGGCGCCGGCGGTGGTCAATCGAAACGCATCCAGTGCAGGTGCATGCCAAAGCCTGAAGAATTCGACGGCCGTCGCCAGGATCAGCGCGCCGAAAGCAATTTTGAAAGGCTTAACGGCGACGAATAGCGTCGCCAGAAGCCAATAGACCATCGCGCCCCATAAGATCGAACCACCATATTTGACCACGGCGAAGGGAAGATCGGCGGCATAACCAAATCGCCGGAGCGCAAGACCGCAGGCTATGGTCAAGAACAGGGCCAGAAGTAGCATCGCCCTTCTGCGTATGAATTGCCGCTGCGTGTCCAATGGTCGTTCCTATAGCTCAAGAGCATGAGCCGCCAGGCAACTCAGCCAGCATATTCGTGGTCCATGGCGGTGCCAGAAAACCAAGGCAGCCGCCGGACAAACCTTCAAACGCCAAAAGGCCGGATGATCGCTCATCCGGCCCTGGATCCTTTAGTCGAAGCTAGCCTTAAGCGGCTGCAGCTTCTTCCTCGGCAGCAACGCGAGCCTTGTCGGCTGCGCCCTTGGCAGAGGTGTCGCGATCCACGAATTCGACGACTGCGAGAGCGGCATTGTCGCCCTGGCGGAAGCCAGCCTTCATGATACGCAGGTAGCCGCCGTTGCGGGTGGCGTAACGCGTTGCGATCGCATCGAACAGCTTGGCAACGACAACGGCGTCGCGAATCTGCGAGATGGCCTGACGACGAGCGTGCAGGTCGCCGCGCTTGCCGAGGGTAACCAGCTTCTCGACGATCGGACGAATTTCCTTCGCCTTCGGGAGCGTGGTGACGATCTGCTCATGGGTAATGAGCGAAGCTGCCATGTTGGCGAACATCGCCTTACGGTGGCTAGCGGTTCTGTTCAGCTTGCGGCCGGCTTTACCGTGGCGCATTGCTATTCTCCTTCACTTGCAGGCATCGTTCGCCTGCCGTTTGAAACGTTAGTATTGGTCTTCGTAACGCTTGGCGAGATCTTCGATGTTCTCAGGCGGCCATGCCGGCACTTCCATGCCGAGGTGCAGGCCCATGGAAGCGAGAACTTCCTTGATTTCGTTCAGCGACTTGCGACCAAAATTCGGCGTGCGGAGCATTTCTGCTTCGGTCTTCTGAATGAGGTCGCCGATGTAGACGATGTTGTCGTTCTTCAGGCAGTTTGCCGAGCGAACAGACAGTTCCAGTTCGTCCACCTTCTTGAGGAGAGCCGGGTTGAAAGCGAGTTCGGTAACTGCTTCCTCTTCGGTTTCCTTCTGCGGCTCGTCGAAGTTGACGAACACGCCAAGCTGATCCTGCAGGATGCGTGCCGCGAAAGCGACTGCATCTTCACCGCTGATAGAACCATCGGTTTCCAGCGACATGCTCAGCTTGTCGTAGTCGAGAACCTGTCCTTCACGGGTATTTTCAACCTTGTAGGACACCTTCTTGACCGGCGAATAGAGGCTGTCGACCGGGATGAGACCGATCGGAGCATCTTCCGCACGATTACGCTCGGCCGGGACATAGCCCTTGCCGTTGTTGACGGTGAATTCCATACGGATTTCGGCGCCCTCGTCGAGCGTGCAGATCACATGCTCGGGGTTGAGGATTTCGATATCGCCGACCGTCTGAATATCGCCAGCCGTTACTACGCCTGGGCCCTGCTTACGGACGACCATGCGCTTGGCATCATCGCCATCCATCTTGATGGCGATTTCCTTGATGTTCAGCACGATGTCCGTCACGTCTTCCCGGACGCCCGGGATAGAGGAGAACTCATGCAGCACGCCGTCGATCTGCACGGCCGTCACAGCGGCGCCACGCAGAGAAGACAGCAGAACGCGACGCAGCGCGTTGCCGAGGGTGAGACCGAAGCCACGCTCCAGCGGTTCGGCCACGAGCGTTGCCTTGGTACGGCCGCTCGAGGTGAACTCGACCTTGTTGGGCTTGATCAGTTCCTGCCAGTTTTTCTGAATCATGTTTTTGCCTTCCGTTCGTTGCCACCATCCAATCGTGGCAACCGAGCTTGAGAAACACCAAGCCGGGCGCATCTACCCCGGCCAGTGTCGAGAGTGGCGATGATCAGACGCGACGCTTCTTGCGCGGGCGGCAACCATTGTGCGGGATCGGGGTCACGTCGCGGATGGACGTGATCATGAAACCGGCAGCCTGGAGCGCGCGCAGAGCAGATTCACGACCGGAGCCCGGACCGCAAACTTCAACTTCCAGCGACTTCATGCCGTGTTCCTGAGCCTTCTTGGCGCAGTCTTCAGCAGCAATCTGAGCAGCGAACGGGGTCGACTTGCGCGAACCCTTGAAGCCCTTGGCACCAGCGGACGACCAGGCAATAGCGTTGCCCTGTGCGTCGGTGATGGTGATCATCGTGTTGTTGAAGGTCGAGTTGACGTGTGCGACGCCCGACGTGATATTTTTACGCTCGCGACGACGAACGCGTACGGCTTCCTTGGCCATGTTAGTCCTTTCTTGGATCTCTGCACCGCCGTAATGCCAGCGGCTACACCGAAGCGATACCCGGAGGGCACCGCTTCAAACTCAAAAGAGGCCGGCGGACCGCCAGCCTCCCAAATCCGGTTGCCCGGAAATTACTTCTTCTTACCAGCGATCGCCTTTGCCGGGCCCTTGCGGGTACGAGCATTGGTGTGGGTGCGCTGGCCGCGAACCGGCAGGCCGCGACGATGACGCAGGCCGCGGTAGCTGCCCAGGTCCATCAGACGCTTGATGTTCATCGCGGTATCGCGACGCAGATCACCTTCGACCTGATAGTCACGGTCGATGGTTTCGCGGATCTGCAGAACTTCAGCATCGGTCAACTGGTTGACGCGACGCTCAGCCGGAATACCGACCTTCTCGCAGATTTCCTGTGCAAACTTCGGTCCGATCCCGTGAATGTAACGAAGCGCAATAACTACGCGCTTTGCAGTCGGGATGTTGACGCCAGCGATACGAGCCACGCCTGTTCTCCTTGCATTCCTTTTGCCTAAGCAAAGGGCCTTGTTATGCAGCCCGGGAGCTGCTTGTTCGTTGTGAGTCCGCAACATGTCAAAACGACCGTACCCGGACTCCCCGTTGGAAATCCGCGCCGATCGCATAGCATGTCGCGAGTTGGCGCGGTGTTTAGCGGAATCAGCGCAAAAAAGCAACCGCTTCGGCAAGTTTATTTTAGGCTATCCAAGCTTAGCCAGGATACCTTCGATGCTATCCGTCACATGCTCGATATCGGCCATGCCGTCGATGCTCTGCAACTTGCCCTTGGCATAGTAGTAACCGATCAGCGGCGAGGTCTCCTTGTAGTAGACCTGGAGGCGCGTCGCCATCGTTTCGGCATTGTCATCCGGGCGGCGCTTGAAGTGGGTCGAGCCGCACTTGTCGCAGACACCAGCCGTTGCCGGAACCTTATCGGTATCGTGATAGACGCTACCGCAGTTCGAACAGGAGTAACGCCCCGAGACGCGACGAATCAGTTCCGCGTCATCGACCTTCAGCTCGATGACGACGGAAAGCTCCAGGCCCTTGGCCTTCAGCATCTGCTCGGTCGCATCGGCCTGCACCAGGGTGCGTGGGAAACCGTCAAGGATGAAACCCTTGGCGCAATCCGGCTGGTCGATTCGCTCCGAAACAATGGCGTTGACGATCTCATCCGAAACAAGCTTGCCGGCGTCCATGACAGCCTTGGCGCGCTTGCCAACCTCAGTCTCGGCCGCCACCGCAGCTCTCAGCATATCGCCGGTGGAAAGCTGCGGAATGCCGTGCTTTTCCACGATACGCTGGGCCTGGGTCCCCTTACCTGCTCCCGGCGGCCCTAAAAGTATGAGTCTCATCGCCCCCTCTTTCCTCCACGCAACTTCGATTTCTTGATCAGGCCTTCATATTGCTGCGCGATCAAGTGACCCTGAATCTGTGCCACCGTATCCAGCGTTACGCTAACCACGATCAGAAGAGAAGTGCCACCCAGCGACAGCGGAATACCGGTCTGGGACACGAGAATTTCGGGCAGGATGCAGACGAAGACGAGGTAGATCGCGCCGATGACCGTGATCCGGGTCAGCACGTAGTCGATATACTCGGCGGTGCGTTCGCCCGGACGAATACCCGGAATAAAGCCGCCATGCTTCTTCAGATTGTCTGCCGTGTCCTTCGGATTGAAGACCAGCGCCGTGTAGAAGAAAGCGAAGAAGGCAATCAGCGCACCGTAAAGCACCATATAGACAGGCTGGCCGTGACCAAGTGCCGCGACGATCGACGTCACCCAACCCGGAAGCGCCGTGTTGTTGCCGAGGCCCGCAACGGTTGCCGGCAGCAGCAGCAGCGAGGATGCGAAGATCGCCGGAATGACGCCCGAAGTGTTGAGCTTCAACGGCAGGTGCGATGTATCGCCCTGGAACATGCGGGTACCGACCTGGCGCTTCGGATACTGGATCAACAGGCGACGCTGGGCACGTTCGACGAAAACGATGAGCGCGATGACCAGCACAGCGACGACCAGAACAGCCAGAATGAGACCTGTGGACAGAGCACCTGTACGGCCCAGCTCGAGCGTGCCGGCAAGTGCCGTCGGCAGACCAGCAGCGATGCCGGCGAAGATGATCAGCGAGATACCGTTACCGATACCGCGCGAAGTTACCTGTTCGCCGAGCCACATCAGGAACATTGTGCCGCCGAGCAACGTTATGACCGTGGAAATGCGGAAGAACCAGCCTGGATCGATCACGACACCATTGCCATGCTCAAGGCCGATCGCAATGCCATAAGCCTGCAATGCGCCGAGCAGCACCGTGCCGTAGCGAGTGTATTGGTTGATGATCTTGCGGCCCTGCTCGCCTTCC
The DNA here is from genome assembly GCF_001999485.2 of Rhizobium sp. P44RR-XXIV. Taxonomy (NCBI): domain Bacteria; kingdom Pseudomonadati; phylum Pseudomonadota; class Alphaproteobacteria; order Hyphomicrobiales; family Rhizobiaceae; genus Rhizobium; species Rhizobium sp. P44RR-XXIV. The sequence continues at coordinate 1,173,408 of NZ_MPVZ02000028.1, forward strand.
TTCTTGAGATTCTCAAGCGAAGGCACGACCGAGGTCATGAGCTGAACGATGATCGAGGCGGAAATATAGGGCATGATGCCGAGCGCGAAAATCGCCATGCGCTGTACGGCGCCGCCCGAGAACATGTTGAAGAGGCCGAGAATACCGCCAGACTGATTCTGGAATGCCTGCGCATAGGCAGCAGGATTGAGGCCAGGAAGCGGAATGTGAGTGCCGAGCCGGTAAACGAGAAGTGCGCCGAGCGTAAACCACAAGCGCTTCTTGAGATCCTCAGCCTTGGCGAAGGTCGAGAAATTGAGATTGGACGCCAGTTGTTCCGCTGCAGAAGCCATGCAAATCTCCGCACTACCAATTCCGGCATAATCGGCCGGGTCCGGAATCAGTATGTAAATTGTTCAAAAGCCGGGCTTGGACGGATTGCGGTGCAATCGGACGCCTCACCCTTGGTTCCCGTTATCAACCGGAAAGACACTGCCGCATCGTTCAGATTCGTGAGGCTCACATATGGGAGCAAAATCGCCCGAAGTGAAGCACCCCGGGCGATTATTGATAAGATTATTCTGCGGCAGAAGCTTCTGCGGCCGAAGCCAGCAGCTTGATGGAGCCGCCAGCCTTTTCGATCTTTTCGACCGCCGGCTTGGAAGCGCCTGCAACTTCAAGCGTGATCTTTGCCTTCAGTTCGCCGTCCGACAGAACACGAACGCCGTCCTTGACGCGGCGGATGACGCCGGCAGCCTTGAGAGCTGCTGCATCAACGGTCTTCTTCGCATCGAGCTTGCCGGCATCGACGGCAGCCTGGATGCGAGCCAGCGATACGACAACGTAATCGGCGGCGAAGATGTTGTTGAAGCCGCGCTTCGGCAGGCGACGATAGATGGGCATCTGACCACCTTCGAAGCCGTTGATCGCAACACCCGAGCGGGACTTCTGACCCTTTACACCACGACCACCGGTCTTGCCGGAGCCGGAGCCGATGCCGCGGCCGAGGCGCTTGCGGCTGTGGGTAGAGCCTTCGTTATCCTTGATGTCATTCAGTTTCATAGCAATTTACCTCCGGCTCACTTCTCGTCGACAACGCGAACGAGATGCTGGACAGCACGGATCATGCCACGAACAGCCGGGGTATCTTCCAGCGTGCGGCGACGGTGCATCTTGTTCAGTCCGAGACCGATCAGCGTCTTCTGCTGAACATCCGGACGGCGGATCGGGCTGCCAACCTGTTCGACCGTAACGGTCTTGGCTTCAGCCTTCTTGGTCGTCTTGGCCATAGGTCAAACTCCCTTATTCTTCGGTGGCGTTGCCCGAAGCGGTACGACGAGCCTGCAGGGTGGCATACTTGATGCCGCGCTGAGCTGCGATGTCCTTCGGGTGAACCTGGTGCTTCAGGGCGTCGAACGTGGCGCGAACCATGTTGTACGGGTTCGACGAACCGGTCGACTTGGCGACAACGTCATGAACGCCGAGCGTTTCGAAAACGGCGCGCATCGGGCCGCCGGCGATGATACCGGTACCGACCTTGGCCGAGCGCAGCAGAACCTTGCCGGCGCCGTGACGGCCATGAACGTCATGGTGAAGCGTACGGCCGTCGCGCAGCGGTACGAAGATCATGTCGCGCTTGGCGCTTTCGGTAGCCTTGCGGATCGCTTCCGGCACTTCGCGTGCCTTGCCGTGACCGAAGCCAACGCGGCCCTTCTGGTCACCGACGACGACGAGAGCGGCGAAACCGAAACGGCGGCCACCCTTTACGACCTTGGCGACGCGGTTAATCGCGACCAGCTTGTCGACGAATTCGCTATCGCGCTCTTCACGGCTCTGACGGTCATCCCGCGAGCCCCTCTTTTCCTGTGCCATTGTCCTCTTCCTTTTTCTTTTCCGGGTGCAATCGGCAAACAACAAAGACCGCATGCCCTCCCCTTGAGGGGAAACGTGCGGTCCGGTGAACATCCGGCCGGCGCTTGAAAGCTGCCGACCGGAAACTTGATCAGAAGGACAGACCGCCTTCGCGGGCTGCTTCAGCCAGGGCCTTGATGCGGCCGTGGTAGATGAAGGCGCCGCGATCGAACACGACTTCCTTGACGCCTGCCTTGGAGGCACGCTCGGCTACGAGCTTGCCAACGAGGGCTGCGGCGGCGGTATCGGCACCAGTCTTCAGAGAACCGCGCAGATCCTTATCGAGGGTGGAGGCAGACGCAAGCGTCTTGCCGGCCACATCATCGATGACCTGAACGTAGATGTTCTTCGACGAGCGATGAACCGACAGGCGCGGACGGCCATTGGCCACCGCCTTGATTTGACGACGCACGCGGTTGGCACGACGTGCAAGTGCTTCTTTCCTGCTAGCCATTTCGCGTGATCCTTACTTCTTCTTGCCTTCTTTGCGGACGATCCGCTCGCCGGCATACTTAACGCCCTTGCCCTTGTAGGGCTCAGGACCGCGATATTCGCGGATTTCAGCGGCAACCTGGCCGACCTGCTGCTTGTTGATGCCGGTGACGACGATTTCCGTCGGCTTCGGCACAGCAATCGTGATGCCTTCCGGCGGCACGTAAATCACGTCGTGGCTGAAGCCGAGCGCGAGCTGCAGGTTCTTGCCCTGCAAGGCGGCACGGTAGCCGACGCCGTTGATTTCGAGCTTGCGCTCGTAGCCTTCCTTAACACCCTTCAGGATGTTCTCGACCATCGTGCGGGACATGCCCCACTTTGAGCGAGCGTCCTTGGAGTCGTTAAGCGGCGTTACGACGATTGCATTGTTTTCAAGCTTGAGACCGATTTCATCGTTAGCGATGAAAAACAGCTCGCCCTTAGGGCCCTTGGCAGTCACTTTTTGGCCATCAACCGAGGCCGTGATCCCTGCAGGCACCTGAACGGGCTTCTTACCGATACGAGACATTTTTTCAAACCTGTCTGTTTCGAAGGAGATCCCTGTTCGATCTTAGAAGACCGAGCAGAGAACCTCACCACCAACATTCTGTTCACGAGCCTGGTGATCAGCCATCACACCCTTCGGAGTCGAAAGGATAGTGATGCCGAGACCGTTCGCGACCTGCGGAATGGACTTAACCGAGACATAAACTCGGCGGCCCGGCTTGGACACGCGGCCGATCTCACGGATCACCGACGTGCCTTCATAGTACTTCAGCTCGATGCTGAGCTCAGACTTGCCGTTGCCGAAATCGACGACGGAGTAGCCACGGATGTAGCCTTCAGCCTGGAGAACATCGAGAACGCGCGCACGGAGCTTGGAAGCAGGCGTCGAAACCGACGACTTGCGACGCGAAGCGCCGTTGCGGATGCGGGTGAGCATATCGCCCAAAGGATCAGTCATAGTCATCTAATCTGCTCCTTACCAGCTCGACTTGACAATGCCCGGCACCTTGCCGAGATTGCCGAGTTCACGCAGCGCGATACGCGACATGCGCAGTTTGCGGTAGTAGGCGCGCGGACGGCCGGAAACTTCGCAACGATTGCGAATACGGGTCTTCGATCCATCGCGCGGGAGCGATGCCAACTTCAGAGTGGCCTTGAACCGGTCTTCGATCGAAAGAGACTGGTTCATGATGATTGCCTTCAGAGCAGCCCGCTTTGCGGATTGAGTGGCAACCGTATTGCGGCGGCGCTTGTTCTTTTCAACTGCGCTTGTCTTCGCCATATCAGGGTTCCTTTTCTACGCTCGTCGTTACGGTTATTGACGGAACGGGAAGTTGAACTCTTTCAGAAGAGTCCGGGCTTCGTCGTCCGTGTTCGCCGTCGTGCAAACGATGATGTCCATGCCCCACATCTGATCAACCTTGTCGTAGTTGATCTCTGGGAACACAATGTGCTCCTTGATGCCCATGGCAAAATTGCCACGACCGTCAAAGCTCTTCGGGTTCAGGCCGCGGAAGTCGCGAACGCGCGGAAGCGCGATGTTGACCAGACGATCCAGGAACTCATACATGCGAGCGCCGCGCAGGGTAACCTTGGCGCCGATCGGCATATTTTCGCGGACCTTGAAGCCTGCGATGGAGTTGCGTGCGCGTGTGATGACCGGCTTCTGGCCGGCAATCGCTGCGAGGTCGGCAGCAGCAACAGTCGGCTTCTTCGAATCAGCCGTTGCTTCGCCTACGCCCATGTTGATCACGATCTTTTCAAGCTTCGGGATCTGCATTTCGTTGGCGTAGGAGAAAGCCTCCTGCATAGCCGCGCGAATGCGAGCGTTGTATTCCTTCTTGAGCCGCGGCTCGTACTTTGCCTCAGCCATCGATCACTTCTCCAGAGGTCTTGGCCACACGGACCTTCTTGCCATCCACAACCTTGAAACCGACGCGGGTCGGCTTACCGTCCTTGTCGACGATTGCAATGTTGGACAGGTGAAGCGGGGCTTCCTTGCTGATGATGCCGGCTTCCTGGCTCTGCGTCTGGCGCTGGTGGCGCTTGACAACATTGACGCCACGAACGACCGCGCGGTCTTCCTTCGGCAGCACTTGAACGACTTCGCCGGTACGGCCCTTGTCCTTACCGGTCAATACGACGACCTTGTCGCCTTTACGGATCTTCTGCATCGCTCCGCTCCCTTACAGTACTTCTGGAGCCAGCGAGATGATCTTCATGTGGTTCTTGGCGCGAAGTTCGCGCGGAACCGGTCCGAAGATACGGGTGCCGATCGGCTCTTTTTTGTTGTCGATGAGGACTGCTGCGTTGGTATCGAAGCGGATGACGCTGCCATCCGGACGACGGATGTCCTTGGCGGTACGAACGACAACCGCCTTCATCACGTCACCTTTCTTCACACGGCCGCGCGGAATAGCCTCCTTGATCGAAACAACGATGACGTCGCCGATCGAGGCATACTTACGCTTGGAGCCGCCCAGCACCTTGATGCACATGACACGACGTGCGCCGGAATTATCCGCCACGTCGAGGTTTGTTTGCATCTGAATCATGTCAGGTCGCCTTCTTGTTGTTACCGGAATGGTTGGGTCAACCGACCCCCTACCCCGGCTTATGGACTAGTGTCTTGTCTGATTTTGCCGGGTTCCAGGACCGCTTCGGTCACCTTCACCAGCCATCAACAAAGCAAAAGAACGCCCGTTCTCGAGCGTCCTGCTTCCAAGCTCGTGCTTCATACAGATATTTCGCCCAAGCGCAAGGGCCTGAGCGAAATTCTGTTACTTGGACTGGGCGGAAACGACCGTCCAGGTCTTGTCCTTGGAGATCGGCGCGCATTCCTCGATGGAAACGACGTCGCCGATTTTGTACTGATTGTTCTCGTCGTGAGCCTTGTACTTCTTGGAACGACGAACGGTCTTCTGGAGCAGCGGGTGAGCGAAACGACGCTCTACGCGGACAACTACCGTCTTCTCGTTCTTGTCGCTGACCACGACGCCCTGCAGAATGCGCTTCGGCATGTTATTTTTCCTTTAGGCCTTTGCTTCTGCCGCCTTCTGGCGGGCAATGGTTTTCACGCGGGCGATGTCCTTACGGACTTCGTTGATGCGCGAGGACTTCTCAAGCTGGCCGGTCGCCTTCTGAAAGCGCAGGTTGAACTGCTCCTTCTTCAGCTTGGCAAGCTCGTCCTTGAGTTGGTCGGCGCTCAGGGCGCGAACATCTGCGGCTTTCATGAGCTTCTTCCTTACTCTGCGATGCGCTGCACGAAGCGCGTCTTGACTGAGAGCTTGGCGGACCCGAGGCGCAGAGCCTCACGAGCGATTTCTTCGCTTACGCCATCGATCTCGAACATCATGCGGCCGGGCTTGACCTTGCATGCCCAGTATTCGACGGAGCCCTTACCTTTACCCATACGGACTTCGGTCGGCTTCTTGGTGACCGGAACATCCGGAAACACGCGGATCCATACACGGCCGGCACGCTTCATGTAGCGCGTGATCGCGCGGCGGGCCGCTTCGATCTCGCGAGCGTTGACACGGTTTGGTTCCTGCGCCTTCAGACCGAATTCACCGAACGCAAGGTCAGAGCCGCCCTTGGCGACGCCCTTGATGCGACCTTTGAACTGCTTACGGTACTTCGTACGCTTTGGCTGCAACATTTTCTTATTCTCCGAACTTATCTGCCACGTACGCTATCAAGCGTTGTCGCGGCGGCGGTCTCTATCGCGATCGCGGCTAGCCGGACCCTGGGCGTCGCCCTCGAGCGCGCGGCGTTCGGAGGCCATCGGATCATGCTCAAGGATTTCGCCCTTGAAGATCCAAACCTTGATGCCGCAGATGCCGAAAGCGGTTTCTGCTTCAGCCGTACCGTAGTCGATGTCGGCGCGCAGCGTATGCAACGGCACGCGACCTTCGCGGTACCATTCCGTACGAGCGATTTCAGCACCGCCAAGACGGCCTGCGCAGGTGATCTTGATGCCTTCGGCGCCAAGACGCATCGCGGACTGAACGGCGCGCTTCATGGCACGACGGAAAGCAACGCGGCGTTCGAGCTGCTGAGCGATCGACTGGGCAACGAGCGTTGCGTCGATTTCCGGCTTGCGAACTTCAACGATGTTGAGGTGCGTTTCGGAATTCGTCATGTCCGACAGCTTCTTGCGGAGCTTGTCGATGTCAGCGCCCTTCTTGCCGATGATCAGGCCCGGACGAGCCGAGTGGATCGTGACGCGGCACTTCTTGTGCGGACGCTCGATGACCACCTTGGAGATACCAGCCTGCTTCAGTTCGTTCATGACGAACTTGCGCATCTTCAGGTCTTCGTGAAGAAGCTGGCCATACTCGGCATTGTCCGCAAACCAGCGGCTATCCCAGGTACGGTTGATGCCAAGACGAAAACCGATTGGATTGATTTTCTGACCCATTATGCGGCCTCCTCTTGAGCTTCCACTTCACGAACGACGATCGTCAGATGCGCGAACGGACGTTCGATGCGCGATGCACGACCGCGGCCACGAGCGTGGAAACGCTTCATGACGATCGACTTGCCGACGTAGGCTTCAGCCACGACCAGCGAGTCAACGTCGAGATCATGGTTGTTCTCTGCATTGGCGATCGCGGATTCGAGCGTCTTCTTGACGGCGCCTGCGATACGCTTGCGCGAGAATTCCAGCTCTGCGAGCGCGCGATCAACCTTCTTGCCGCGGATAGAAGCCGCGACCAGGTTGAGCTTCTGCGGGCTGACACGGAGCGTGCGCGCAACTGCCTGCGCCTCATTATCCTTCAGCCGGCGTTCGGTTTTTGCCTTGCCCATTGTTACTTCCTCTTCGCCTTCTTGTCCGCACCGTGACCATAATAGGTACGGGTCGGGGCGAACTCGCCGAACTTGTGTCCGACCATGTCTTCATTGACGCTGACCGGAATATGCTTGCTGCCGTTGTAAACACCAAAGGTGAGACCAACGAACTGCGGCATGATGGTGGAGCGACGGCTCCACATCTTGATCACTTCGTTACGTCCGCCTTCACGCACCTTCTCAGCCTTCTTGAGAAGATAGCCGTCAACAAACGGACCTTTCCATACTGAACGAGCCACTTGAGACTTCCTCTCTTACTTCTTGCGCTGATGGCGCGAGCGCATGATCATCTTGTCGGTCGACTTGTTCGACCGCGTACGCTTGCCCTTGGTCGGCTTGCCCCACGGGGTCACCGGATGGCGACCACCAGAGGTGCGGCCTTCACCACCGCCGTGCGGATGGTCGACCGGGTTCATGACGACGCCGCGGTTATGCGGCTTCTTGCCGCGCCAACGCGAACGACCGGCCTTACCGTCGTTGATGTTGGCGTGATCCGGGTTGGAAACGGCACCGATCGTTGCAAGGCAGCTGCCGTGCACGAGGCGCTGTTCGCCGGAGTTCAGGCGAAGGATCGCCATACCCTGGTCACGACCAACGAGCTGGGCGTAGGAACCAGCAGAGCGACCGATCTGACCACCCTTGCCCGGCTTCATTTCCACATTGTGGATGATGGAGCCGACCGGGATGAACTGAAGCGGCATGGTGTTGCCCGGCTTCACGTCCACGGCCTTTTCCGAAGCGATGACCTTGTCGCCGGCAGTCAGACGCTGCGGAGCGAGGATGTAGGCCAGTTCGCCGTCCGTGTACTTCACCAGAGCGATGTAAGCGGTACGGTTCGGATCGTATTCGATACGCTCGACGGTGCCCTCAACGTCGAACTTGCGACGCTTGAAGTCGACCAGACGATAGGTGCGCTTGTGACCACCGCCCTGGAAACGAACGGTGATACGGCCGGTGTTGTTACGGCCGCCCTTGGAGGTCAGGCCTTCCGTCAGCGCCTTGACCGGCTTGCCCTTGTAGAGCGAAGAGCGGTCGACGATGACCAGCTGACGCTGGCTCGGGGTCGTCGGATTGAATGTTTTCAATGCCATTTTCTTATTCCTCAGAGACCGGTGGAGACGTCGATCGACTGGCCTTCGGCGAGCGTCACGATAGCCTTCTTCACGTCCTTCTGCTTGCCGACGAGACCTTTGAACCGCTTGGTCTTGCCCAGGCGCAGCAGGGTGTTGACGGCCGTTACCTTGACGCCGAACAGCGCTTCGACGGCAGCCTTGATTTCAGGCTTCGTCGCGGTCTTGGCAACGTTGAAAACAACCTGATTGTTGTCCGAAAGCAGGGTGGACTTTTCGGTGATCGCAGGAGAAACGATCACATCGTAATGGCGAAGATCCGTCACTTGAATCGCTCCTCTAGAGCCTCAACTGCAGCCTTGGACAGCACAAGCTTGCCGCGGCGCAGGATGTCGTAAACGTTGATGCCCTGAACCGGCAGAACATCGATATTCGGGATGTTCGCGGCTGCGAGCTTGAAGTTGCTGTCGAGCTCTGCACCACCGATGAAGAGCGCGTTGGTCAGGCCCAGCGTCTCGAAAGCACCGGCCAGAGCCTTGGTCTTCGCATCAGCTGCGACCAGGCTGTCGAGAACGATAACGTCCTCAGCCTTGAACTTAGCGGAGAGCGCGAGACGCAGGCCGAGGGCGCGAACCTTCTTGGGAAGGTCATGCTCATGGCTGCGCACGACCGGGCCGTGAGCCTTACCACCGCCGCGGAACTGCGGAGCGCGAGCCGAATGGTGACGAGCGCGGCCCGTACCCTTCTGCTTGTACATCTTGGCGCCGGTGCGCGCAATTTCTGCGCGGCCCTTAGCCTTGTGCGTGCCCTGGCGCTTCTTGGCGAGCTGCCAGCGAATGACGCGTGCGATGATATCTTCACGCGGCTCAAGGCCGAAAATCGCATCAGAAAGGGAAACCTTCCCAGCGTCTTTGCCCTCGAGGGTCTTGACGTTCAATTCCATTGGTTTGGCTCCCTTACTTCGATGCCGACTTGACGGCGTCGCGCACGATGATCCAGGCACCCTTGGAGCCAGGAACCGCACCCTTGATAAGGATCAGACCGCGATCTTCGTCGGTCGATACCACTTCAAGGTTCTGCGTCGTCACGCGCGTCTGGCCCATGTGACCAGCCATCTTCTTGTTCTTGAACACCTTGCCCGGATCCTGGCGCGAGCCGGTCGAACCGTGCGAGCGGTGCGAAACCGACACACCGTGCGTGGCACGCAGACCGCCGAAGCCGTGACGCTTGATAGCGCCGGCAAAGCCCTTACCGATCGTCGTGCCGGTCACGTCAACGAGCTGGCCCGCTGCAAAGTGAGCTGCCTTGATCTCGGTACCGACTTCAAGCAGGTTGTCGTCCGTGACACGGAATTCAACGAGCTTGGCCTTCGGCTCTACGCTGGCGACGGCGAAATGACCGCGCAGGGCCTTCGTCGTGTTCTTAACTTTTGCCTGGCCGGCACCGAGCTGTACTGCGGTGTAGCCATTCTTCTCTACTGTGCGCTGGGCCACGACCTGGCAGCCTTCCAAACGCAATACGGTTACCGGGACATGCTCGCCGGCGTCGTTATAGACGCGGGTCATTCCCACCTTCTGTGCAATCACACCTGAACGCATCGGTTCAATCCTTCTCACTCAGCTCGAGACCAGGTCTCAGAGCTTGATCTCAACATCGACACCGGCGGCGAGATCGAGCTTCATCAGCGCGTCTACCGTCTGCGGGGTCGGGTCAACGATGTCGAGAAGGCGCTTATGCGTGCGCATCTCGAACTGCTCGCGGCTCTTCTTGTCGATGTGCGGGGACCGGTTCACCGTGAACTTCTCGATACGGGTCGGAAGCGGAACGGGCCCGGACGCTAGCACCGGTGCGCTTAGCCGTCGACACGATCTCGCGCGTGGAAGCGTCGAGAATCCGATGATCGAACGCCTTAAGGCGGATGCGGATATTCTGGCCGTTCATTCGACTTTATCCTTGTGTTTGTTATCCGCGCGTCTCTCTAAGAGACACGTCTTTACCTTTAGTTACCTTAGGCGGGCCACCGGTTTCAAAGATCGAGAGGGACACCGAATTTATCGGCGTCCCCATCACTCATTTGCGGGCCTTGGCCAGCCGCCTGCTTATTACTCGACGATGGAGGCAACGATGCCTGCGCCGACGGTACGGCCGCCTTCGCGGATAGCGAAGCGAAGCTTTTCTTCCATCGCGATCGGAACGATCAGCTCAACGGCAACGGTGACGTTGTCGCCGGGCATAACCATTTCCGTGCCTTCCGGAAGCGTCACGATGCCGGTCACGTCCGTCGTACGGAAGTAGAACTGCGGACGGTAGTTCGTGAAGAACGGCGTATGACGGCCGCCTTCTTCCTTCGTCAGGATGTAGGCTTCAGCCATGAACTTCTTGTGCGGCTTGACAGAGCCCGGCTTGCACAGGATCTGACCACGCTCGACGCCGTCACGGTTAACACCGCGAACCAGTGCGCCGATGTTGTCGCCTGCCTGGCCCTGATCGAGCAGCTTACGGAACATTTCAACGCCGGTAACCGTCGTCTTCGACGTCGCACGAATGCCGACGATTTCGACTTCTTCACCAACCTTGACGATACCGCGCTCAACGCGACCCGTCACAACCGTACCACGGCCGGAGATCGAGAACACGTCTTCGATCGGCATCAGGAACGGCTGGTCGATCGGACGCTCAGGCGTCGGGATGTAGGCGTCAACCTGAGCCATCAGCTCGCGGATCGCGTCTTCACCGATCTTCTTGTCAGAGTCTTCAAGAGCAGCAAGTGCCGAACCCTTGACAACCGGGATATCGTCGCCCGGGAAGTCGTAGGACGACAGAAGTTCGCGAACTTCGAGCTCGACGAGTTCGAGAAGCTCGGCGTCGTCAACCTGGTCGACCTTGTTCAGGAACACAACGATTGCCGGAACGCCAACCTGACGAGCAAGCAGGATGTGCTCGCGGGTCTGCGGCATCGGGCCGTCGGCTGCCGAGCAAACCAGGATCGCGCCGTCCATCTGGGCCGCGCCGGTGATCATGTTCTTGACATAGTCAGCGTGGCCGGGGCAGTCGACGTGAGCGTAGTGACGAGCAGGCGTCTCATACTCAACGTGGGCCGTCGAGATCGTGATACCACGAGCCTTCTCTTCCGGAGCAGCGTCGATCTGGTCGTACGCCTTGAACTCGCCGAAGTACTTCGTGATCGCTGCTGTCAGCGACGTCTTGCCGTGGTCAACGTGCCCAATCGTACCAATGTTAACGTGAGGCTTATTGCGCTCAAACTTACTCTTTGCCATTTTCGGCTCTCCGTTTTTCCTGTCCCCGAGGGGATCAATTCTTGTTATCGGTCAATTGGTATTCCGGTCACTTCTGACCGGAATACTTTGCCTGGATTTCCTGTGCGACGTTCGACGGAACCGGCGCGTAATGGTCGAAGGTCATCGTGTACTGTGCACGACCCTGGGACATGGAGCGCAGGTTATCGACGTACTTGAACATGTTCGCCAGCGGGACGTTCGCGTTGATGACAACCGCGATACCGCGGCTTTCCTGGCCCTGGATCTGGCCACGACGCGAGTTCAGATCGCCGATAACGTCACCGACGTAATCTTCCGGCGTCACGACTTCGACCTTCATCATCGGCTCGAGGAGCTGGGCACCAGCTTCACGGGCTGCTTCACGGAAGCAAGCGCGCGAGGCGATTTCGAAGGCCAGAACCGACGAGTCGACGTCGTGGAAGGCGCCATCGATGAGCGTCGCCTTGACGCCGAGCATCGGGAAGCCAGCCAGCGGGCCCGAAGACAGAACGCTTTCGATACCCTTCTGAACGCCCGGGATGTATTCCTTCGGAACAGAACCGCCGACGATCTTCGACTCGAACTTGAAGTCTTCGCCATCCGGGTTCGGTTCGAACACGATCTTGACGCGAGCGAACTGACCAGTACCACCCGACTGCTTCTTGTGGGTGTAGTCCTTTTCCGTCTGACGCGTGATGGTTTCGCGGTAAGCAACCTGCGGCGCGCCGACGGTAGCTTCAACCTTGAATTCACGACGCATGCGGTCGACGATGATGTCGAGGTGAAGTTCACCCATGCCGGCGATGATCGTCTGACCCGATTCCTGGTCCGTCTTCACGCGGAAGGACGGATCTTCGGCAGCCAGGCGGTTGAGCGCGAGGCCCATCTTTTCCTGGTCGCCCTTGGTCTTCGGCTCGATCGCGATCTGGATGACCGGCTCGGGGAATTCCATGCGCTCGAGGATAACCGGCTTCAGCGGATCGCAGAGCGTATCGCCAGTGGTGGTTTCCTTGAGGCCGGCCAGAGCAACGATGTCGCCAGCGAAGGCTTCTTCGATGTCTTCACGCGAGTTCGAGTGCATCTGCAGCATACGGCCGACGCGCTCGCGCTTGTCCTTGACCGTGTTCATGACCGATGCGCCCTTTTCGAGCTTGCCGGAGTAAACGCGGGCGAAGGTCAGCGAACCGACGAAGGGGTCGTTCATGATCTTGAATGCCAGCATGGACAACGGCTCGCTGTCGTCAGCATGACGTTCGATTTCGGCTTCCGTCTTGAAGTCGATACCCTTGATCGCCGGAATGTCGAGCGGCGACGGCAGGTAATCGACAACGGCGTCGAGCAGCGGCTGAACGCCCTTGTTCTTGAAGGCGGTGCCGCAGAACATCGGATGGAACTTGACGTCGATCGTGCCGCGACGGACGAGCGCGCGGATCTGATCGTTGTCAGGCAGGTTGCCTTCGAGGTAGGCTTCGGTCGCGGCTTCGTCGATCTCGACAACGGTCTCGATCAGCTTTTCGCGATATTCAGCAGCCTTGGCCTTCATGTCTTCCGGGATTTCGACGACGTCCCACTGAGCGCCGAGCGATTCGTCGCGCCAGATGAGAGCATTCATCTCGATCAGGTCGATAACGCCCTTGAACTCGGTTTCGGCACCGATCGGCAGCTGCATGACAACAGCGGTCGCACCGAGACGGGTCTTGATCATCTCAACCGAGCGATAGAAGTCAGCGCCGGTCTTGTCCATCTTGTTGCAGAAGATCATGCGCGGAACATGATACTTCTCAGCCTGACGCCAGACGGTTTCCGTCTGCGGCTCAACGCCGGCGTTGGCGTCGAGCAGAGCGATGGCACCGTCGAGAACGCGCAGCGAACGCTCGACTTCGATGGTGAAGTCGACGTGGCCGGGGGTGTCGATGATGTTGAAACGGCGGGTCTTGCCGTCACGGCCCTTCCAGTAGGTCGTGGTAGCAGCAGAGGTGATCGTGATGCCACGCTCCTGCTCCTGCTCCATCCAGTCCATGGTGGCTGCGCCGTCGTGCACTTCACCGATCTTGTGCGACTTACCGGTGTAATAAAGAATACGCTCGGTGGTCGTGGTCTTGCCGGCGTCGATGTGCGCCATGATACCGAAATTGCGGTAGTCTTCGATTTTATATTCGCGAGCCATAATGGACTGCCTTTCCGAAACCGTTCGGGATTACCAGCGATAATGCGAGAACGCACGGTTGGCATCAGCCATCTTGTGCGTGTCTTCGCGCTTCTTGACGGCAGCGCCGCGGTTGTTGGAGGCATCGAGAAGTTCGCCGCTCAGGCGGTCAACCATGGTGGTTTCGTTGCGCTTGCGAGCAGCAGTGATCAGCCAGCGAATGGCCAGAGCCTGACGGCGCTCCGGACGAACGTCGACCGGAACCTGGTAGGTAGCACCACCAACACGACGCGAACGAACTTCAACGTGCGGAGCGATGTTATCCAAAGCCTGATGGAACACGCCGAGCGGTTCCTGCTTTGCCTTGCCCTGCACGGCGTCGAATGCGCCGTATACGATGTTTTCAGCTACGGACTTCTTGCCGTCGAGCATGATGGCATTCATGAACTTCGTAACGACCAGATCGCCGAACTTCGGGTCCGGATTGATCTCGCGCTTTTCTGCTCTATGACGTCTGGACATGTACTTCTCGTCTCTCAACTGTTAGCGGCGCTTCACCACGCGGAGAACCTCGCGCAGCACCGGATTATCTGAAACCGAATTACTTCGGACGCTTCGCACCGTACTTGGAACGGCGCTGCTTGCGGTTCTTGACACCCTGGGTATCGAGAACGCCGCGGATGATGTGGTAACGAACGCCCGGAAGGTCCTTTACGCGGCCGCCACGGATCATGACGACAGAGTGTTCCTGAAGGTTGTGACCTTCACCGGGAATGTAACCAATGACTTCGAAGCCGTTGGTCAGACGGATCTTTGCGACCTTACGCAGAGCCGAGTTCGGCTTCTTCGGCGTGGTCGTGTAAACGCGGGTGCAAACGCCACGCTTCTGCGGGTTTTCCTGGAGAGCAGGAACCTTATTGCGCTTTACCTGCGCCTGGCGAGGCTTGCGGATCAGCTGGTTTACGGTAGGCATTCAACCATCCCTTGTAAATCTATCTCGACACCCTTGCGGGCATGACTATCGCCGTCACCGGCAACGACACACGATCGTCTCAATGCGCAAAACGTGGCCCGATCCGCTTTCGCAGATGGACCACAGAAAAGCAGAGGACACCAAGATGGCGTCTTGCGTGCAGCATTCTTGTCTTCAACGTGCGTTTAGAACCTTGTTTGAGGTGAACTCCAGAGCGCGTCGCTCCGAACAGCCATGCCTCACATGGGTCCCGATGGCGGCGGTACTACTGGTTTCCCGCCGTTTCGTCAAGGCCGGTTAAGAAATTATCTTTGTCACAAAGGCCCGGAAGCCCGGGAAAACCGGCCATTTGACGCTTTGAATACGGAAATGGCGGCTCTTCGGCAAGATGGACTTTGGTATTTCGCCAAAATCCCTATAAGGAATCACCGAAAGCCAATTCCACCCGATGACCCCAGGCAACCACGAGGAATCGCCGGGTCGATTCGATACTCCCGAAGGAAGACTCATGATTACTGCGCCAGACAACGACAACAATTCCGACGGCCCCATGGTCTTCATCATCATCGGCAAGGGCTACGAGACCGATGGCGGAGAAGGCATCGACCTGCATGTCATGCTGCGGGCGCCGGACGACGACACGGCCGTACGCGAGGCTCTCAACGCGCTCGCCGAGGAAGGCTTCATCGAGGCGGATCTCGACCAGATCGGCATGCTGACGGATGTTCCGGACGAAGAACCGCACGCATCGGCCTATCAGGGCGCGCTCGAGGGCGAAGTCGCGATTATCCGGTTCCGCTGACGGGCCGCGCCTCCCCGAGGCAGGCGCCCCTCCCTCCCCTTATCACGAGACAAAAAGAAACCGCCCGGATCGCTCCGGGCGGTTTCTTATTTTCTATGGTCGCGGTCTCGCTTATTCAGCGGCCGGGGCATTCTCGCCAGCCATATCCTGCAGCATCGGCGTTGCGACAGCTGCGCCCGTCCCCTTGCGACGCTCTTCGAGAATGAGCTCGTCGCGAGCCGTAGCGATACGGCGGATCTGGGTCATGGTGCCGCCGGTACCGGCCGGGATGAGGCGGCCGACGATGACGTTTTCCTTCAGACCCTGCAGACCGTCGGTCTTGCCGGCAATCGCAGCTTCGGTCAGCACCTTCGTTGTTTCCTGGAAGGAAGCGGCGGAGATGAAGGACGGCGTCTGCAGCGATGCCTTGGTGATCCCGAGCAGAACCGGATCACCGTAAGCAGGCTTCTTGCCTTCTTCGATCAGGCGGTCGTTGTTGTCGTCCAGCTCGATACGGTCGACGTTGTCGCCGACGATGTACTGGCTGTCGCCTGCATCGGTGATTTCCACCTTCTGCAGCATCTGACGGACAATCACTTCGATGTGCTTGTCGTTGATGACAACGCCCTGCAAGCGGTAGACTTCCTGGATTTCGTTGACCAGGTAGGAAGCCAGAGCCTCCACGCCCTTGATCGCCAGGATGTCGTGCGGAGCCGGGTTACCGTCGAGGATGTAATCACCCTTTTCGATGTAGTCGCCTTCCTGAAGGTGGAAGGGCTTGCCCTTCGGGATCAGGTATTCGACCGGCTCGACACCGTCTTCCGCCGGCTCGATGATGACACGGCGCTTGTTCTTGTAGTCGCGGCCGAGGCGGATCGTACCATCGATCTCTGCGATGATGGCGTGGTCCTTCGGACGACGAGCTTCGAACAGTTCGGCAACACGCGGCAGACCACCGGTGATGTCCTTGGTCTTGGCGCTTTCCAGCGGCGAACGGGCAAGAACGTCGCCCTGCGACACCTTCTGGCCCGGCTCGACGGACAGGATCGCGTCGACCGAGAGCAGGAAGCGGGCTTCACCGCCACGCGACAGCTTGGCAACATTGCCGCTGGCGTCCTTGATGACGATCGCCGGCTTCAGGTCCGAACCGCGCGGCGTCGAACGCCAGTCGATAACCTGACGCTTGGTGATGCCGGTGGATTCGTCGGTCGCTTCGAGAACCGAAAGACCGTCGATGACGTCTTCGAACTGAACCGTACCGGCCAATTCCGTCATCATCGGACGGGTATACGGGTCCCATTCCGCCAGACGCTGGCCGCGCTTCACCTTGTCGCCCTCGTCGACATAGATCTTGGAGCCGTAAGCAACGCGCTGCGAGGAGCGCTCGACGCCACGTTCGTCCAGGATCTGAACCGCCATGTTGCGGCCCATGGCAACCAGGTTACCATCGGAGTTGCGCAGCATGTTGCGGTTCTTGATCTGCACCGTGCCTTCATACGAAGCTTCCAGGAACGACTGGTCGACCACGGTCGCCGTGCCGCCCAAGTGGAAGGTACGCATGGTCAGCTGCGTGCCCGGCTCACCGATCGACTGTGCGGCGATAACGCCGACAGCTTCACCGAGGTTGACAGGCGTACCGCGAGCCAGGTCGCGGCCGTAGCAGACCGAGCATACGCCCGTCTGGATTTCGCAGGTCAGTGCCGAACGGATACGGATCGACTGGATACCAGCCTTCTCGATCTCGATGACATCCGGTTCCAGGATCATGGTGCCGGCATCGACGATGCGCTCACCCGTGACCGGATGATCGATATCGTCCAGTGCCGTACGGCCGAGGATGCGGGCGCCGAGCGAAGCAACGACCTGACCGGCATCGACGATGGCGGTCATGGTGAGGCCCTTGTCGGTGCCGCAATCCACGTGCGTGACGATGCAATCCTGAGCGACGTCGACGAGACGGCGGGTCAGGTAGCCCGAGTTCGCGGTCTTCAAGGCGGTGTCTGCAAGACCCTTACGGGCACCGTGCGTCGAGTTGAAGTACTCGTTAACGGTCAGGCCTTCCTTGAAGTTCGAGATGATCGGCGTCTCGATGATTTCGCCCGACGGCTTGGCCATGAGGCCGCGCATGCCGCCCAACTGACGCATCTGGTTCGGTGAACCACGAGCGCCCGAATGGCTCATCATGTAGATCGAGTTCATCGGCTTCTGACGACCGGTCTTTTCGTCGAATTCGACGGCCTTAATGCGGGCCATCATTTCTTCGGCGACCTTTTCGGTAGCCTTGCCCCAAGCGTCGACAACCTTGTTGTACTTTTCGCCCTGGGTGATCAGACCGTCATTGTACTGCTGTTCGTATTCCTTGACCAAGGCTTCGGTGTCGCCAACGATCTTAACCTTGGTATCCGGAATGACCATGTCGTCCTTGCCGAACGAAATGCCGGCGCGGCAAGCATGGGAGAAGCCGAGCTGCATGATGCGGTCGCAGAAAATGACCGTGTCCTTCTGGCCGCAATGGCGGTAGACCGTGTCGATCATCTTGGAGATGTTCTTCTTGGTCATTTCCTGGTTGCAGATATCGAAGGTCACCTTGCCGTGCTTCGGCAGAAGTTCGCCGATCAGCAGGCGGCCAGGCGTCGTTTCGTAGATCTTCGAATAGGGCTTGCCCTCTTCGTCGACCGACTTGAAGCGGCCGCGGATCTTCGAATGCAGCGTGACGACCTTGTTTTCGAGTGCATGGTGCAGCTCGCCGAGGTCGGAGAAGGCCATGCCTTCGCCCGGCTCGTTCTGGTTCAGGATCGACAGATAGTAGAGACCGAGAACCATGTCCTGCGAGGGAACGATGATCGGTGCGCCGTTTGCCGGATGCAGGATGTTGTTGGTCGACATCATCAGCACGCGTGCTTCAAGCTGGGCTTCAAGCGACAGCGGTACGTGAACAGCCATCTGGTCGCCGTCGAAGTCGGCGTTGAAGGCCGTGCAGACGAGCGGGTGCAGCTGGATGGCCTTGCCTTCGACCAGCATGGGTTCGAAGGCCTGGATGCCCAGGCGGTGCAGCGTCGGTGCGCGGTTCAGGAGAACCGGATGCTCGCGGATGACCTCGTCGAGGATATCCCAGACTTCCGGCTTTTCCTTTTCGACCAGCTTCTTGGCCTGCTTGACGGTCGAGGAGTAACCCTTGGCGTCGAGGCGGGCGTAGATGAACGGCTTAAACAGCTCGAGCGCCATCTTCTTCGGCAGGCCGCACTGGTGCAGCTTCAGTTCCGGACCGGTCACGATGACCGAACGGCCGGAATAGTCGACGCGCTTGCCGAGCAGGTTCTGACGGAAGCGGCCCTGCTTGCCCTTGAGCATGTCGGACAGCGACTTCAGCGGACGCTTGTTGGCGCCGGTGATGACGCGGCCACGGCGGCCGTTGTCGAACAGCGCATCGACAGATTCCTGCAGCATGCGCTTTTCGTTACGGATGATGATGCCCGGAGCGCGCAATTCGATGAGGCGCTTCAGACGGTTGTTACGGTTGATGACGCGGCGATACAGATCGTTCAGATCCGACGTCGCGAAGCGACCGCCATCGAGCGGAACCAGCGGACGCAGGTCCGGCGGGATGACCGGGACGACCTTCATGATCATCCATTCCGGACGGTTGCCCGATTCCATGAAGTTCTCGACGATCTTCAGGCGCTTCATCAGCTTCTTCTGCTTGAGATCCGACGTGGTGTCGGCAAGCTCGGAGCGCAGATCGCCGGCGATCTTTTCGAGCTGCATGCTGGCAAGCATCTCGTAGATCGCTTCAGCACCGATCATGGCGGTGAACTGGTCTTCGCCATACTCGTCGATGGCGAGCATGTACTCTTCTTCCGACAGAAGCTGATGCTCCTTAAGAGCAGTCAGGCCCGGCTCGGTGACGATGTAGTTCTCGAAGTACAGAACGCGCTCGACATCCTTCAGCGTCATGTCGAGCAGCGTCGAAATGCGAGAAGGCAGCGACTTCAGGAACCAGATGTGGGCAACGGGAGCGGCGAGCTCGATATGGCCCATGCGCTCACGGCGAACGCGCGACAGCGTGACTTCGACGCCGCACTTTTCGCAGATGATGCCCTTGTACTTCATGCGCTTGTACTTGCCGCACAGGCACTCGTAATCCTTGATCGGCCCGAAGATTCGCGCGCAGAAAAGACCATCGCGTTCCGGCTTGAACGTACGATAGTTGATCGTTTCCGGCTTCTTGATCTCGCCATAAGACCAGGAAAGAATCTTCTCCGGCGATGCGATCGATATCCGGATGGAATCGAAGTTCTGTGCAGGCACCTGCGGATTGAAAAGATTCATGACCTCTTGGTTCATGCCTGTCTCCTTTTGGGGCGAAGCGCCCTCGAACTGCAATCAGTGCCGGCAAATTCCCGGGAACCGGACTGACGCGCTAAAACGACAATAACCGCAAAATGCGGCGAAACCGTCCCCGCCTGGCGCCACCGGAAATCGGGCGCCGGCTGGAACGGTGCGCGCTGACGGACAGCGCGCACCCTATCAGCTGTTACTCGGCTGCGTCCGGAAGCTGGGTCGCGGTCTGCAGATCGTCGATCTTGGAGTTTTCCAATTCGACGCTGAGACCCAGCGAACGCATTTCCTTAACGAGAACGTTGAAGCTTTCCGGAATGCCCGCTTCGAAGGTGTCGTCGCCACGAACGATGGCTTCGTAGACCTTGGTGCGGCCGGCCACGTCGTCCGACTTGACCGTGAGCATTTCCTGCAGCGTGTAGGCTGCACCGTAAGCTTCGAGCGCCCAGACTTCCATTTCGCCGAAGCGCTGACCGCCGAACTGCGCCTTACCGCCCAGCGGCTGCTGGGTGACGAGCGAGTATGGACCGATCGAACGGGCGTGGATCTTGTCGTCGACAAGGTGGTTCAGCTTCAGCATGTAGATGTAGCCAACCGTGACCTGACGGTCGAACTGCTCGCCGGTACGACCGTCGTACAGCGTCGACTGACCGGTCTCCTTGAGACCTGCCATTGCCAGCATCTCGTTGACATCGGCTTCGCCGGCGCCGTCGAGACCGGGGTCGCGATGGACACGCCACGCTTCCACTGGTCGGCCAGACGCAGGACCGATGCATCGTCATATGCGTGCACGTCGTCGCTCTTCGGACCGTCGCCGACGACCATGTCGATCGTCTTGCGCAGAGGTTCGATGTTGCCGCTCGCCTTGTAAGCATCGATCAGTTCACCGATCTGACGACCCATGCCGGCGCAAGCCCAGCCGAGGTGCGTTTCGAGAATCTGACCAACGTTCATACGCGAGGGAACGCCGAGCGGGTTCAGCACGATGTCGACATGCGTACCGTCTTCGAGGAACGGCATGTCTTCAACCGGCACGATGCGCGATACGACACCCTTGTTGCCGTGACGGCCAGCCATCTTGTCGCCTGGCTGGATCTTGCGCTTAACAGCGACGAAGACCTTGACCATCTTCATGACGCCCGGAGGCATTTCATCGCCGCGCTGGACCTTCTCGACCTTGTCCATGAAGCGCTGTTCAAGGCGCGACTTGGATTCGTCGTACTGGCCACGCAGGGCTTCGAGCTCGCTCTGGATCTTCTCGTCTTCGACGGCGAACATCCACCACTGCGAACGCGGATACTCCGAAACGATGGCGTTCGACAGTTCCGTGCCCTTCTTGAAGCCCTTCGGACCTGCAAGAGCGACCTGACCACGCAGCATTTCGACCAGACGGCCGTAGACGTTACGGTCCAGGATCGCCTGCTCGTCGTCGCGGTCCTTCGCGAGACGCTCGATCTCTTCGCGCTCGATCGCCATGGCGCGTTCGTCCTTCTCAACGCCGTGGCGGTTGAAAACGCGAACTTCGACGACCGTACCGTAGGTGCCGGGCGGCATGCGCATGGAGGTGTCGCGAACGTCGGACGCCTTTTCACCGAAGATGGCGCGCAGAAGCTTTTCTTCCGGCGTCATCGGGCTTTCGCCCTTCGGCGTGATCTTGCCGACGAGGATATCGCCCGGCTGAACTTCAGCACCGATGTAAACGATACCGGCTTCGTCCAGGTTCTTCAGCGCTTCTTCCGAAACGTTCGGAATGTCGCGGGTGATTTCTTCCGGACCAAGCTTGGTGTCACGCGCCATCACTTCGAATTCTTCGATGTGGATGGAGGTGAACACGTCGTCGGCAACGATACGCTCGGAGAGCAGGATCGAGTCTTCGTAGTTGTAGCCGTTCCACGGCATGAACGCGACAAGCACGTTGCGGCCGAGGGCCAGATCGCCGAGGTCGGTGGACGGACCGTCGGCCAGAATGTCACCCCGGTTGACCACGTCACCGACGGTAACAAGCGGACGCTGGTTGACGCAGGTGTTCTGGTTCGAACGCTGGAACTTCATCAGGCGGTAGATATCGACGCCGGACTTCGACGGATCGAGGTCTTCGGTGGCGCGGATAACGATACGCGTCGCGTCGACCTGGTCGACCACGCCGCCGCGGCGGGCGCCGATGGCAGCGCCGGAGTCACGTGCGACGACCGGCTCCATGCCGGTACCGACGAACGGAGCTTCGGCACGCAGAAGCGGCACGGCCTGACGCTGCATGTTCGAGCCCATGAGAGCGCGGTTGGCGTCGTCGTTTTCCAGGAACGGGATCAGCGCGGCTGCGACCGAAACCAGCTGCTTCGGCGAGACGTCCATCAGGTTGATGTTGTCGCGCGGAGCGAGCATGACTTCGCCGGCATGACGGCAGACGACGAATTCTTCGATGAACGAACCTTCGGCGTCGAGCTCGGCATTAGCCTGTGCAACATAGTACTTCGCCTCTTCCATAGCGGAGAGGTAGAGCACATCGTTGGTCACCTTACCGTCGATGATGCGGCGATAAGGGCTTTCGATGAAGCCGTACTTGTTGACGCGGGCAAACGTCGCCAGCGAGTTGATGAGACCGATGTTCGGGCCTTCCGGCGTTTCGATCGGGCAAATACGACCGTAGTGCGTCGGATGAACGTCGCGGACTTCGAAGCCGGCGCGCTCGCGGGTCAGACCACCCGGGCCGAGAGCCGAAAGACGGCGCTTGTGGGTGATTTCCGAAAGCGGGTTCACCTGGTCCATGAACTGCGACAGCTGCGAGGAGCCGAAGAATTCGCGAACGGCGGCGGCAGCCGGCTTGGCGTTGATCAGATCCTGCGGCATAACCGTGTCGATTTCGATCGAGGACATGCGTTCCTTGATCGCACGTTCCATGCGCAACAGACCCAGACGATACTGGTTCTCCATCAGCTCGCCGACAGAACGAACACGGCGGTTGCCGAGGTTGTCGATGTCGTCGATCTCGCCCTTGCCGTCGCGCAGTTCGACAAGCATCTTGACCACAGCCAGGATGTCGTCCTTGCGCAGGATCCGAACGGTGTCTTCGACATCAAGGTCGAGACGCATGTTCATCTTAACGCGGCCGACGGCGGAGAGGTCGTAACGCTCCGCATCGAAGAACAGCGAGTTGAACATGGCTTCGCCCGACTCCATGGTCGGCGGTTCACCCGGACGCATGACGCGGTAGATGTCGAACAGAGCGTCCTGACGGTTCTCGTTCTTGTCCGCGGACAGCGTGTTACGGATGTAGGCGCCGACGTTGATGTGGTCGATGCCGAGAACCGGGATTTCGTCGAAACCAGCCTTGAGGATGACAGGCAGGGTCTTCTCGTCGATTTCATCGCCGGCTTCGAGATAGATCTCACCGGTCTGGAAGTTGACGATATCTTCGGCCAGGAACAGGCCATAAAGCTCTTCGTCGGTGGCCTTCAAGGCCTTCAGGCCCTTGTCCTGAAGCTGGCGCAGCAGGCGCGGCGTCAGCTTCTTGCCGCCTTCGACAACGACTTCGCCGGTGTCGGCGTCGATCATGTCGGTAACCGTCTTGGCGCCCTTCAGCGTTTCCGCCTTGAAGGGGATGCGCCAGCCATCGCCGGAGCGCTGGTAGAGCGACTTCGTGTAGAAGGTCGACAGGATTTCTTCGCCATCCATGCCGAGCGCCATCAGCAGCGACGTCACCGGAATCTTGCGGCGACGGTCGATACGGGCGTAGACGATATCCTTGGCGTCGAATTCGATGTCGAGCCAGGAACCGCGATACGGAATGACGCGAGCGGCAAAGAGCAGCTTGCCGGAAGAATGGCTCTTGCCCTTGTCATGATCGAAGAAGACGCCCGGCGAACGGTGCATCTGCGATACGATAACACGCTCGGTGCCGTTGACGATGAACGTACCGTTGTTCGTCATGAGCGGCATGTCGCCCATGTAAACGCTCTGTTCCTTGATGTCCTTGATGGACTTCGCGCCGGTATCCTCGTCGATATCGAACACGATCAGACGGAGAGTGACCTTCAGCGGCGCGGCGTAGGTCAGGTCGCGCTGGCGGCACTCATCGACGTCGAACTTCGGCGGTTCGAATTCATAGGATACGAACTCCAGCATGGAAGCGCCGGAGAAGTCGGTGATCGGGAAAACCGACTTGAAAACAGCCTGAAGACCTTCGTCCGGGCGGCCGCCCTTGGGTTCTTCGACCATGAGAAACTGATCGTAGGATGCCTTCTGAACCTCGATGAGGTTCGGCATCTCTGCGACTTCGGGAATCTTACCAAAAAACTTGCGTACGCGCCTGCGCCCATTGAACGAAAGGGTCTGAGCCATCGTCGCTCCTTTAAAATCCTGCACCCGGGCCTGCAACGGATGGGAAACGCTGGCCAGGCGACCCCATCAATCAATGAGTAGTTCAATCTCGTCTAACTAATCGAAAACCGCTCGGCACGGATTGCGTCGCGGTTCGATTTGAGACCATCCTCTTGAAGAACCCATTACCCAAAAGCCGTTTTGCCTGCGGCTTTTGGGTAATTTGTTCAGAAAAACGGCAAATGGGAGACGGCAAAAAGCCATCTCCCAAAGCAGTTTCAAGCTTACTTAACGTCGACCTTAGCGCCGGCGTCTTCGAGCTTCTTCTTGATGTCAGCGGCTTCTGCCTTGGAGACAGCTTCCTTGACAGCCTTCGGAGCAGCTTCGACGAGGTCCTTAGCTTCCTTGAGGCCCAGGCCGGTGATAGCGCGGACTTCCTTGATGACGTTGATCTTGTTAGCGCCGGCATCCGTGAGGACGACGTCGAACTCGGTCTTTTCTTCTTCAACGGCAGCGGCAACAGCAGCACCGCCAGCGGCAGCAACAGCTACCGGAGCAGCGGCGGATACGCCCCACTTTTCTTCGAGAAGCTTGGACAGTTCTGCGGCTTCGAGAACGGTCAGCGAGGAGAGGTCGTCTACGATCTTTGCGAGATCAGCCATTTTTTAGTTCCTTTTGTTCGGTTCGAACTGGTTGATTATGAACAGCGAAAAACCGCCTTACGCGGCTTCGTCCTTCTTGGCGTAGGCCGAGAACACGCGAGCAAGCTGACTTGCCGGCGCTGCAACAACACCTGCGATGCGGGTAGCCGGAGTCTGGATCATGCCCAGCAGCTTCGCGCGCAGCTCGTCCAGCGAAGGCAGGGTCGCGAGCGACTTCACACCTTCGGCGTTGAGCGTTGTTGTTCCCATGGCGCCGCCCAAGACAACGATCTTGTCGTTGCCCTTGGCGAAATCCACGACGACCTTCGGAGCGGTAATCGGATCAGTGCTGTATGCGATCAGCGTCTGACCGGTGAAGAGATTGGAAATCCCTTCCGCTTCGGTGCCCTGAAGAGCAATTTTGGCCAGGCGGTTCTTCGCGACTTTGATAGTGCCGCCAGCAGCGCGCATCTTCGAACGAAAATCGTTCATCTGAGCGACTGTAGCACCAGCATAGTGGGCCACGACAACTGAGCCCGAAGCCTTGAAGACTTCGTTCAGTTCCGTGACGAATTCGCGTTTTTCCGCTCTTTCCACTGCTTTTCTCCAGTTGACAGGACCGGGTTAACGGACCTGCCGGGTTGCCTTTTGCCTCCTGGGATCAAGAGAGATCCCAAGCGACGCTTGAGGATCCTGTCCCCTCGCGCTCAAGCCTGACGGCTCAAAGGCACAAGGCATCCAAGGCTCGAACCGAGTTCATCGAAGCGATGCTTCTTCAAAATTCGGGTCTTACCCGTCTCATGCAGGCTTAAGTGATTAAGGGATAACCACCTGCAATCTCGGACAGGAATTCCGGATTTCTCCGGAAATCCCGGCCTCGAAAGGCCGGGAATTCTTAAACACCGGACACGAGGTCCGATATGATTATCAGGCGCTAGGCGCCGTAACCGTCGACAGCTCGATCTTGACGCCCGGACCCATGGTCGAGGAGATCGCTACGCGCTTCAGGTAGTTACCCTTGGCGCCAGCCGGCTTTGCCTTGATGACGGCGTCCGCGAAAGCGCGGATGTTTTCTTCGAGAGCCTTGGCTTCGAAGGAGGCCTTGCCGATGCCGGCGTGGATGATACCAGCCTTCTCGACACGGAACTCGACAGCGCCGCCCTTGGAAGCTTCAACGGCAGACTTGACGTCCATCGTAACGGTGCCAACCTTCGGGTTCGGCATCATGCCACGCGGGCCGAGAACCTTACCGAGGCGACCGACGAGCGGCATCATGTCCGGGGTTGCGATGCAGCGATCGAAATCGATCTTGCCGCCCTGAACGATTTCAACCAGGTCTTCCGCGCCGACAATGTCAGCACCGGCAGCCTTGGCTTCGTCGGCCTTGGCGCCACGAGCAAAAACGGCCACGCGAACCGTACGGCCCGTGCCGTTCGGCAGGTTGACAACGCCGCGAACCATCTGGTCGGCGTGACGCGGGTCAACACCGAGGTTCATCGCGATTTCGACGGTTTCGTCGAACTTTGCAACGGCACGTTCCTTGACCATGTTGATGGCCAGATCCAGAGCATAGAGCTTTGTCGGATCAACGCCTTCACGAGTCTTCTGAATACGCTTTGCTACCATGATCTCAACCCACCACTTCCAGGCCCATGGCGCGGGCAGAGCCCTCGATCATGGCCATTGCGCCTTCGATATCGGCGGCGTTCAGATCCTTCATCTTGGCTTCGGCGATCGACTTGATCTGAGCCTTGGTGAGGCTTCCAGCCTTGCCACCCTTGCCCGGCGTCTTCGAGCCGGACTGGATCTTTGCTTCCTTCTTCAGGAAGTAGCTGACCGGCGGCTGCTTCATGATGAAGGTGAAGGACTTGTCCTGGTAGTAGGTGATGACGACCGGGATCGGCATACCCTTTTCCATTTCCTGCGTAGACGCGTTGAACGCCTTGCAGAATTCCATGATGTTAATGCCACGCTGACCAAGCGCAGGACCGATCGGCGGCGACGGATTCGCCGAGCCGGCCTTGACCTGCAGCTTGAGCTGGCCCGCTACTTTCTTAGCCATTTCTCTCTGCCTTTCCAAATGACCGGTTGCCCGGCCCATTATGCCGGATCGCTCCGGCGGCTGCGGTTGCGTGGTGCGGATCACCAGGTCCGGCTAAGACCCTACCCTTCCACGCGGATTGCGGCTGCGCCGCGAGACATAAGTAAGCGTTTACTTATATCCAAGCCCAAAAGAAAGGCCAGCGATGACACCGACCTTTCGCAATGACGATAATCAGACCTTCTCGACCTGACTGTATTCAAGCTCGACCGGCGTAGCGCGGCCGAAGATCGATACTTCGACCTTAAGGCGCGAACGCTCTTCGTCCACATCCTGAACCGTGCCGTTGAACGAAGCGAACGGACCATCGGAAACGCGGACCTGCTCGCCGATCTCGAAGGACACGGAGGCCTTCGGCCGCTCGACACCTTCCTGGACCTGACCGAGAATGCGCTCGGCTTCATAATCCGGAATCGGAACTGGTTTATTGTCTGAACCCAGGAAGCCAGTAACCTTCGGCGTATTCTTGATCAGGTGGTAAGCTTCATCCGTCAGGTTGGCGCGAACCATCACGTAACCCGGGAAAAACTTGCGCTCGCTATCGACCTTACGACCGCGACGCACTTCGACAACCTTTTCAGTCGGCACGAGGATCTTCTCGAACAAATGATCGAGACCCTTCTGCCTAGCCTTCTCCTCGATGGATTCAGCCACCTTCTTTTCAAAATTAGAATAAGCGTGGACGATGTACCAACGTGCCGCCATGTTCATCTCCACCCGTTATCAGTTGCCGGTATTCAGCACATAGCTGAGAACCCAGCCGATGAGCTGGTCGGCAGCAAAGAAAAACAGCGAGGCGAAAACAACCATGACCAATACCATCACCGTCGAGATCATCGTCTCGCGGCGCGAGGGCCAAGTAACTTTCGACGTCTCGGAGCGTACCTGCTGCAGAAACGCTAGTGGATTCGTTTTGGATGCCATTGACTGCCCACGCAATTACGGCGCGTAAAGCTGAACAAATCAGCCCCACGCACCGCGTGTCTGTTGAACCCCTACATAAACACCGATTCCCGTTTTAACAAGAGGTAATCCAGTGTTTTCGAAAATTTGCCGCCAAACCGGCATAATCCCAAACCCGAGAAGCAGCGATATCAGCGCGCCAGTCAGACCAAGGAAAATGGCAGGGGCAGCAGGGCTCGAACCTACGACCTGCGGTTTTGGAGACCGCCGCTCTACCAACTGAGCTATACCCCTTCTTTCTTCGAGAATTACATCGAGCGGTGGACCGCCCGTGCAGTTCGAAGACATGGCGCTCCCTTTAAGGCGGGACGAAACGATTGGCAAGAGCGTTTTTCGCTTTTTCCCAATCAAGACAGTCGCTCCTCACTTCACTCCGCCGCAACACGTCTGATATGTGCTGCCGCAAGGCCAAGAAGAAAGGCGGCAAAGCAGCCTGTTTTGGCCTATTGCTCTCCGGATGGAGCCTTCGGCTTGCGTTTGAGAAATTTCGGCCTGAGCTGGCGCAGGAAATTATCCGTGGAGCGAATCACATTCGTCAAGGAAATCAGCCTGTCTACCTCCGCATCGGTGTTGCCGAGTCGCTCGGACAATACCTCTGCAGCCGCAAGCGAAATCTCGGCTGGCGGTATGTCGGTAAATCGTTCGGCGAGCCTGATATAGGGATTGAGCGATACGCCGCCGTGAATGGTGATCTTTCCCAGCCGTGCAAAGAGCCGCAGGAAGGTCTGCTCGAAGCTCCAATCATGCACGGAGACCACCCGCCACTTCTGACTGCGCCTTGCCGAAAAACCAGCAAGGACGATAGCACCGGGCAGCTTCAGATCGCTCAACCAGAGCGCCAGGGCAAAGCCGCTCGTCGGCGTCTTGCCCTCGGTATAGAAATCGGAACAGAGGCCGACCAGATCGAGATGGCCGGTGGGTGCGCCCTGGAAGTCCGCCGCCGGATTGAGTTTCTCTTCCGCGCCGAGGCGGATATTCAAGATGCCGAGGAAGTATTCCTTTGGAAAGAATTTGACGACCTCGCCCACCTCCCCACGGTAGACGATATTGGCACCGCGCGGCTGGCCACGCGAGATCAGCAGTGAATGTCCGTGGAACGGCCGATCCAGAACCTTGTAGACCTTATTGAAGAAGACAAAGAGCGCCGTGGGCGGAAACTGCGCCTGCAGGCTCGCTATATCGACCGCATCGCTGTTGGCGACCAGCACGATATGCGAGAATGCCGCCAGTACCGCGCGCCACTCCGCGGCGCTGCCCAGTCCGGCCGCAGAACCTGCCGCCGGAATGCCTTTGCCGATAGGATCTGTTTCCTCCTGATCCAATGCGCTTACTTCTGCTGAACGTGCAGTATCCGGTCGCGCATGGCGAACCATTCTTCGGCATAATCGTCATTGCGATATTCGTCGAAATACGGACCGCCGTCGGTGAAGTGCACCAGCTTGGCATCCTCGCGGCGGTCATATTCATTGACGAGGTAATTCCAGGTGACCGGGATCTCCCCGATCTGATCGTCGCTCTCCAGCCACTTGAACTGGTGGAGCTGGAGGCCGGTCGCTGTATTGACGAAATCCTTCGTCAGCGCCTTGCACTTGGCATTGTTGAAGAGGATCATGCTCGACCAGTTCTTCTTTTCGTACTTGGTCTGCGTCTGGCCCAGGAATTTGGTTTCGACTTTCGGCTGGTAGTCATGCTTGACGCACATGGCCGCATAACGGTCGTCACGCAGCGCCCAGAGCTCGGCGATATCGGTTCGGGCGAGCATGTCGCAATCCATGAAGATGCTCCAGCCCTCATAGTTGCTCAAATAAGGCACGAGGAAGCGCGAGAAGGAAAACTCGGTCGATTGCAGCGCATTGCGCTCACGCGTGAAAATGCCGCCGAGATTGCCGAGCACGATCGGCGAGAACGCCACCGGGATCGAAGAATGCTCGATGATGCTCTGGGCGAGGACGTGATAGGCTACGACCTCCTTTGAATCAAAGCCGACAAATATACGTGCAACACTATCCTTCATAATACCTCCGAAGCGGCCGGCTGCTCTAAAATCACCCGGCAAATTATCCTGCGTCGCGGCGCTGGCCGCGTCCATTTCAACCCCGCCCGGGCACTCTTGTCCAAGCGGTGCTTGCTCGAAACAGGGACCTGAATACGGCCTACCGAGAGCTGCAATCTCCAGGGGGCACCCTGCGAACACAACTCTACTTAGATAAATGACGATATTTGTCGAGTGTTTGCGGAAGCATTTTTGGTTATGCAGCGTAACAAATGGAGAGAACCCTGCCCGGCTCGATATCGATGGCGGGCAGAGGAAAACACCAGCCGGGTGTGCTAAAGGCCGCTGAAGCTCAAACCTTCACATATTTACGCCAGTCGTGTTCCTCCTTGAAGCCCAGAACCTCGCGGATCTTGCGGTTGGAAAGCAGGCCCTCATACTCGCCGATCTCGCGGGTGAAGGGCACGTTCGGATAATGCTTCGCTGCGAGTTCGCGAGACGGCGTGTTGGCCGAGACCGTGTCGTTAGCGGCGTTGAAAACCTGGTAGCCAAGGCCGCTCTTCTCGATGCAGAGATGAACGATCTGGCCGAGGTCGCGGGCGTCGATATAGCTCCAGGCGATTCGCTTGCGCATCTCGCTATTGGCGAAATATTCCGGGAAACGCTCATATTCATGGGGCTCGATGACGTTGCCGATGCGTAGCGCGTAGATATCGATGCCGAAACGCTCGGCGAAGGCGCGGGCCGTCTTCTCGTTCAGGACCTTCGACAAGCCATAGGAATCCATCGGATTGACATCATAATCTTCGTCCAGCGGGAATTGATGGAAATCACGATGCCCCTCTGCAAAACAGACGCCATAGGTCGTTTCGCTTGACGCGACGATGATCTTCTTGACGCCGAGCTTGGCGGCCGCTTCGATGACATTGTAAGTCCCCATCGTATTGATGCGGAAGGTCTCGTTATCCGGCTTTATCAGGATGCGCGGCACGGCGGCGAAATGCACGACGGCATCGAAGGGCTGCACGCCCTTGCCCTCTTCGAGATCGGGAAAATCCCGATGCATGCTCAGGACATTATAGACTTGTCCCGCATCGGTGATATCGGCCTGCAGATTGGTAACGCCGGGACTATTGAGCGGCACGAGATCGATATTGTGAACTTCATAGCCGGCTTCGACGAGCCAGGGAACAGTGTGACGCCCGGCCTTGCCGCTGCCGCCGGTGAACAATATGCGCTTCTTCATGAAAATCTCCTCCTGGGAAAACCGGGCGATAGATAGACCCTTTCCGGCGTTTCGCAAGGCATATGGCGTGGTCGGATTGTCTCAGGGAGAGATTGGGAGAAAGATCCACGACGGCTGAGGGAATCGCGCGGAAGGCGGGTACGGAATGGACGCAATCAAACTTGTCGACTACGACCCTGCTTGGCCCGCCCTCTTCCGCAGCCGGCGCGAGGCGATCACGGCCCTGCTCGGCCATCCGACGGATATCCAGCATATTGGCAGCACATCCATCCCAGGACTTTGCGCCAAGCCGAAGCTCGATATCGATGCAGTACTTCTATCCAATGAAGCAAGGATCGAGGCAACCGAACGGCTGAAGCATGATGGATACGTCTTTCACGGTGACCCACATGGCGCCGACAGGTGGACATTCACCAAGGACGAGAAGCTCTACGGGACGCGCCTCTATCTCTGCCTGCCGGACAATCCTGCCCATCAGGAACGGGTCCTCTTTCGCGACTATCTTCGCGTTCATCCCGAAGCTGCCGAGACCTATGCGACGTTGAAGAGGAAGCTTGCAATCGAAGCGGATGGCGATTGGGATCACTATACCGGCGGCAAGAGCGATTTCGTTGCAGACATCGTCAGCAAGGCTCTGGCGGAGGCTCGCCAACCATAAAGCAAATGAAAAGGCCCCGCTGTTTCCAGCGGGGCCTCTTTATAAAGGAATAATCCTGGGATTACTCGACGATGGAGGCAACGATGCCTGCGCCGACGGTACGGCCGCCTTCGCGGATAGCGAAGCGAAGCTTTTCTTCCATCGCGATCGGAACGATCAGCTCAACGGCAACGGTGACGTTGTCGCCGGGCATAACCATTTCCGTGCCTTCCGGAAGCGTCACGATGCCGGTCACGTCCGTCGTACGGAAGTAGAACTGCGGACGGTAGTTCGTGAAGAACGGCGTATGACGGCCGCCTTCTTCCTTCGTCAGGATGTAGGCTTCAGCCATGAACTTCTTGTGCGGCTTGACAGAGCCCGGCTTGCACAGGATCTGACCACGCTCGACGCCGTCACGGTTAACACCGCGAACCAGTGCGCCGATGTTGTCGCCTGCCTGGCCCTGATCGAGCAGCTTACGGAACATTTCAACGCCGGTAACCGTCGTCTTCGACGTCGCACGAATGCCGACGATTTCGACTTCTTCACCAACCTTGACGATACCGCGCTCAACGCGACCCGTCACAACCGTACCACGGCCGGAGATCGAGAACACGTCTTCGATCGGCATCAGGAACGGCTGGTCGATCGGACGCTCAGGCGTCGGGATGTAGGCGTCAACCTGAGCCATCAGCTCGCGGATCGCGTCTTCACCGATCTTCTTGTCAGAGTCTTCAAGAGCAGCAAGTGCCGAACCCTTGACAACCGGGATATCGTCGCCCGGGAAGTCGTAGGACGACAGAAGTTCGCGAACTTCGAGCTCGACGAGTTCGAGAAGCTCGGCGTCGTCAACCTGGTCGACCTTGTTCAGGAACACAACGATTGCCGGAACGCCAACCTGACGAGCAAGCAGGATGTGCTCGCGGGTCTGCGGCATCGGGCCGTCGGCTGCCGAGCAAACCAGGATCGCGCCGTCCATCTGGGCCGCGCCGGTGATCATGTTCTTGACATAGTCAGCGTGGCCGGGGCAGTCGACGTGAGCGTAGTGACGAGCAGGCGTCTCATACTCAACGTGGGCCGTCGAGATCGTGATACCACGAGCCTTCTCTTCCGGAGCAGCGTCGATCTGGTCGTACGCCTTGAACTCGCCGAAGTACTTCGTGATCGCTGCTGTCAGCGACGTCTTGCCGTGGTCAACGTGCCCAATCGTACCAATGTTAACGTGAGGCTTATTGCGCTCAAACTTACTCTTTGCCATTTGAATGCTTCCTATGAACGTAATGAGTGACCCCGGCGAACCGGTTTAGTGCCGCCGTTTAAGGCTTTCGTCGCGTTTGCGCAAGACTTAATTGCAGGGCCTATTTCAAGCGAAGCCCAGCCGATGGCGCATGATCCGCAGCCTTAGACTTTCATTCGCCGCGTAAGGTTCGCCGGCCGATCCGGAAAGACAAAAAAGCATTTGCCGGTTCAGACGCTTAGATAGGGAAGCGCCATATGGAATTCCAGTGGCGGATGCGGGATGAGAGCATCCTTGCAAATGGAATAGCCGTCAAAACAAAGCGCCCTCTCCCGCTGGGAAAGGGCGCAAAATAATTAAACGGCTATGCATCGTCATCCATTCGCGACGCTTTACCGGTTGAGGCCGGCAGATGCCGTTCACCGATGCTTGACGCTATCAGTCCAGAAGATCGGCCGGCACCTTGCCGCCATTGTCGGCAAGCTTCTGCAGAAGTGCCTTGTGAAGGAAAATATTCATCTTGGCGGAATCGCCGGCATCGCCGGTGTAGCCCAGTTCCTGCGCCAGTTCCTTGCGCTCGGAAAGGCTGGCATCCATGCCAAGCGCCTTCATCAGATCGACGATCGAATGCTTCCAGTCCAGCTTCTGGCCGCTCTTCTTTACCGCCGCATCGAGGATCGAGGCGATATCCACAGGAGCTGACGGCGCGCTGGTCGCAGGCGATGTCGCCGCCGTGGTAGACGAAGGAGCCGGCGTCGGCGCAGGCGCCGGATTGGCAGTTGCAGCGGTGGTGGTCGGTGCAGGAGCAGCCTCGGCAGCCTTTGCCTGTCCCCAGATTGCACCCTTGATCTTGTCGAAGATACCCATTTGCGCTCTCCCGTTTCGGTTGCCTGAGCAATATCTATCGCTCGCGCTGATATAAGCAACCCTTCATGTCAAATATGCAAAGATGGGGCAGGCAAGTCACGACGCTGGATCGTTGGCTTCGAGGCCGCTGAATTGGGCAAAGTCATTCAAGCGCCATGGGATCTACGCGAGAGATCGTCTTTTTATATACAAGCAACGCATAACGCGGGTGATGCCTGCGAAGAATAGCAGACTGATTGCCATTCCCAGACCCTTGGCGAGAGGCTCGAGCCAACCAATCATGACCCCAAGAGCTCTAAACTCTGCCCATTGAAGCGCATATGCGATCATGCCGAACAGCACTGCCAAGGCTATCGCATACACGGCCCTTTTTTCTCTCCATGCCAAAATGATGACGACGGCGAGCATCATGTAAAAAACGGGAGAGAGGAGAGATAGAAGGACACCGCCTGCTAAAATAACGAGAACAGATATGGTCAGAGACATCATTATCGCCTGCTAGTTTGATCTATCTGGTTCGGACACAAGCGCATGAACAGCCAACAGGGCGGATTTGAAAATGACGCAGCTCTTGCCGGAGTTTTCCCAAAATTCGTCGACTGACTAGTCTGACAATGCCCCCTGCACGAAGACTAGCAAGTAGGAGTTGAAAAACCCTTGAAGAGACTCGCCATATTCGAATGGATGCGGAACATCCGAGTCGTGATGTGATGGAAATCGCTAAACCCACTCTGATCGTTTGAACAGGAAGCAATCAGATAAAGGAATTCGAGCTAAAGGACGCTCAAAAAGCCAAGCCACCGCATGACCAGACCCACGCACGAGTTAAAGCAGCATTTTGAAAACTTTGGAGCGGGTAGCGGGAATCGAACCCGCGTATTCAGCTTGGAAGGCTGCTGCTCTACCATTGAGCTATACCCGCGCGGGTGGTCAAGATCCGGTCCGGAATGGTGGAGGGAGTTGGATTTGAACCAACGTAGGCTGAGCCAACGGATTTACAGTCCGTCCCCTTTAACCACTCGGGCATCCCTCCAGTATTCCGACTGGATCTTGCGACCAAGTTGCTCGATGTTGGCGTCACCGCCGTCATCTGCGCCGCGTATATGACCGGACGATTTCCGTCTGTCAACACAGGGAATTACCAAAAATGACGAAAAGATTTCAGCCTGTGGGAAAAGCTTGCCGCCAAAAGAGGCTATGCGCCCGGGAAGGCGCTGGTTATAAAGCCGCATGAGCAAAGATAAAATTTCCGGCCGCTCCGGCCCAGACAACACCGCCGACGACAAGTCGGCCAAGGACATGCATTATGCCACCCTGCGGCGCGCCCATCGCGACGCCAAGCGCGAGCGCGGCGAAATCCCGACGCCGGCGCCGCAGAAGCGCAAGCGGGCGGGCGCGGATGATTGGAAGCCGCCGGCGCTCGCGCCGGACCAGGTCCTTCTCTATGGATTGCATACCGTTCGCGCCGCTCTTGCCAATCCCGAGCGCCGGAACATCAAGCTGTCCACGACACAGAATGCGCTGGTGCGGCTGGAGATCGGCCCGGTCGATAGCATCGGCATTCCTGTGGAGATCGTATCACCGCAGGATATCGACAAGGTGCTGGGACCTGAGGCGATCCACCAGGGCGTGATGCTGGAAACGCGGCCCCTGCCCGTTCGCCGCCTCGAAGCGCTGAAGGACAGCCCGCTGCTGCTCGTTCTCGATCAGGTGACGGATCCGCACAATGTCGGCGCGATCATGCGCTCGGCCGTGGCCTTCGATGCAGGCGCCGTGATCACCACGCAGCGCCACAGCCCGACCGAATCAGGCGTGCTGGCAAAATCGGCCTCGGGCGCGCTCGAACTCATACCTTATATACAGATCACCAATCTCGCCGATGCGCTCGGCGAACTGCACCAGCTGGGTTTCACGACCATCGGCCTTGATTCGGAAGGGCCGGCACCGCTCGAAGGCACCTTCAGCGGCGGCAAGGTCGCCCTCGTTCTCGGCTCCGAGGGCAAGGGATTGCGCCAGAAGACGCGGGAAACCGTGAACGCACTGGCGCGCCTCGACATGCCGGGCGCCATCAAATCGCTCAATGTCTCGAATGCAGCGGCGATCGCGCTTTATGCGGCGCGATCCTATCTGAAAATCTAGCGGCACCGAAGCTGCCGCGACCAGCTGGGGGAATTTGCCTTGATCCGTGTTCTTGGTCTAGCGGCGGCTTCCGTCGCCCTTGCTCTCGCTATGGGTCAACCGGCACGCGCTGCCGATGACGAGCTTGTCAAAGCGCAGGCGGGCGCATGGCTATTGGCACCTGAAAGCGGTGCCAAGGGATGCCGGCTAACCTTCGATACCAACCCGGTCACCGGCGGCGGCTATGGCATCACCGGGGCGGACGCCTGTGCAACACCCCTGCCCGCACTCGCCAAGGCGAGCGCATGGAATTTCGCCGATGACGGGTCGCTCACCATCGTCGATGCCTCGGCGAAAACGCTTATCCGGTTCCAGCAGGAAGAAGGCTCTCCCTGGGAGAGCGACGCCGGCGAGCCTACCTGGCTGCTGCCGGCGCTTGGCGACGTCGACCATGTGCCGACCGTTGCAAGCCTCGCCGGAGCCTGGCATATCCAACGGCCGGATGGAAAACCCGTCTGCGATGTCACATTGACCATCGACAAGGATCCGGACGGAACCGCGAAAATGTCACCGGCCGGAGACTGCCCCAGCGAAGTCGGCGACCTCAAGCTTTCGCTCTGGGCGACGGAGGGCTTCGGCCTGGTGATGCTGGGCAATGACGGCTCCTCCCTCTCCTTCGACATGAAGCCGGACGGCAACTTTCAGAAGTCCGACGAAGAGGAAGGCGAGCCGCTCTTGCTGGTGCGCAAACAGGGCGGCTGAGCATCGGAGCGGCGCATCCGGTTAATGCCTCGGAAACGCGACATCTTTGTTGGAGCCGGTTCAACGGCCACTGATGATTGTCGCGCGGCGCAAAGTGTCACTGTGCGCGTGGTACTGTCGAATATCCGAAAGTTCATTTTTCACGATCCACCCAGCGTGGAGGGATATATCGATCCACCGGACGCCATTGTTTGCCTTTCAATTCTGGAACGGCAAAGCGGAATAATCTCGAAGGCTGCGCCGCGGAAATAGGCATCTATTTCGCCCATTCCTATTTTCTGTTGAAAGACAAGGTAGAGCGACCCGTCCGTCATGAGAGCCGTTCGGAACGCACCTGCCACGGCCAATAGCCAGCAATGGTCAGCGTATCGCGATCAACTGAGGGTGCCAAATCGATTGCTGCTTGAACCCGCTCCGCGTGACCGGGCATCCTTCCTGCAGCTTCGACCAGGAGGTGACATTGAGGTTCATCTCGCATTGCGCGAGATAGCTCTTGCCGCCCACGGTCATGCAAGCGACCTCGCCGACCGCATGCTGCTTTCCATCCGTATTCTTGCAGTAGCAGTTCTCGCCGGCCAAAGCCGACACGCTCACAATCACCGCGATCACAACAAGCGGCAATCCCAAGACGACATGCCTCGATATCCTGTGCATGATCATATCCTCGCCCGCCATTGGCCGGAGAAGTGTATGCCCATTTTGCGCCTTGTAAATGAAGCGACACTTTCGGCTGCGGTCGGCCGACATGCCGACGGCAAACCGAGCCGCGCCGTGACGATGAAATCGACGGAAAAGCCGAAAGAGGCTCAGTGAACTGCGGGATCCGCTTCGTCAAAGAACGACCTGATGCCATCGCGCGCAATCGTCGCCAGGAATTCGTCGAAGGCTTCGCGGTCGGTAGCGAAGGGCTCTTCCCACTCGATCAGATCTTCCTCCGGCGTGATGACTTCCATCCGCCAGTCGTCATTAGTGCCGGCGGCGCGAAAGATATCGACCAGAACGGTGACATCGTCATCGGTAAATTCACCTGAGAGCTCGGAATGTTCGAGTTTGGGCTTCTTCGGCTTGATGGTCATGTCTTTCCAAGGAGCGATATTATGTTGAAGATCGTCGCAAACGGCCTGAAGGCGTCTGCACAGACATATTAGGCTGATGACGCCGGTTTTCCATACCGACATTAACATCGCCAGCATATTCCTGAAAAAATCGGACACTCATTGCGGTTCGCGTGAACGCGGACACCAATGATCTGCAAATTGGAATGGAGGAACCGCAACAATCGCGGAATGATGATGGTGCCCCCGGCAGGTTCGAACCCGCGACCCCCTGATTACAAATCAGGTGCTCTACCAACTGAGCTACAAGGGCACATCGGCATGCCAACTAACAGATTTTGAAATCCTGTAAAGGGAAAATCGGTTGTTTTCCTCAGGTTCCGGTTCACCGTGGCGATCGCAGATTTACCAGTCTTTGCAAAACGTCTTGTCGCATAGGGGGAATATGACTACCTAGTACGATGATTAAAGGGACATTGCATGTCGCGTCATTTTCAGTCTGTTTGTTTTCTCGCCTCACCTGCTCCGGAAGCCCAGGAGGCTCAGGCAGAACTGATTCGTCTCTATGGCCAGACGCCGCAGCAGGAGGCCGATATCGTCGTGGCGCTTGGCGGCGACGGCTTCATGCTCCAGACGCTGCACAAGACGATGAATTCCGGCAAGCGCGTCTATGGCATGAATCGCGGCTCCATCGGCTTCCTGATGAACGACTACCGCACCGATTGCCTGGCGGAACGCATTGATGCAGCTGTCGAAAATGCTTTTCATCCGCTGCAGATGAGCACGCGCAATGATGACGGCACCACCTCGGTCGCGCTCGCCATCAACGAAGTCTCGCTGTTTCGCCAGTCCTACCAGGCAGCAAAGCTCAAGGTCGAGATCGATGGACACGTACGCCTGCCGGAACTGATCTGCGATGGGTTGATGGTCACGACGCCCGCTGGCTCCACTGCCTACAATCTCTCCGCCCACGGTCCCATTCTGCCGCTGGAAGCGCCATTGCTGGCCATGACGCCCGTGAGTGCGTTTCGCCCTCGCCGCTGGCGCGGCGCCCTATTGCCGAACAAGGTTTCGATCGAGATCACCGTGCTGGAACCGGAGAAGCGGCCGGTGAACGCCGTCGCCGACAATGCCGAGGTCAAATCGGTCCTCAGCGTCCGGATCGCCCAGACCGAGGACACGACCGCGCGCATTCTTTCCGATCCGGATCGCTCCTGGTCCGAGAGGATACTGGCGGAACAATTCTCCGATTGAATGCTGCCGAATGCCGGCATGAAAAAAGCCCCGTTACCGGGGCTTTTGCTTGTTCGAATCTATCTGAACTCAATCGACGTCGTCGACAACGGCATCCGCCGCACCGCTGATGCGATGCGCAAGTGCAGCTTCCATGAATTCATTGAGATCGCCATCGAGCACATCGCCGGGCGCCGTGCTGGCAACGCCGGTGCGCAAATCCTTGACGAGCTGATAGGGCTGCAGGACGTAGGAACGGATCTGGTGACCCCAACCGATATCCGTCTTGGAAGCGGCTTCGGCATTGGCTGCCTCTTCGCGCTTCATCAGCTCCGCCTCGTACATGCGGGCGCGCAACATGTCCCAGGCCTTGGCCCGGTTCTTGTGCTGCGAACGTTCCTGCTGGCACTGCACGACGATGCCCGTCGGGATATGCGTGATGCGAACGGCCGAGTCGGTGGTGTTGACGTGCTGCCCGCCGGCGCCGGAAGAACGATAGGTATCGATACGGCAGTCGCTTTCGTTGATATCGATCTGGATCGAATCATCAACGACCGGGTAGACCCAGATCGACGAGAAGGACGTGTGACGGCGCGCGTTGCTGTCATAGGGCGAAATGCGCACGAGACGGTGCACGCCCGATTCGGTCTTCAGCCAGCCATAGGCATTGTGTCCCTTGACGAGCAGCGTCGCGGACTTGATGCCGGCTTCTTCCCCGTCATGGACTTCGAGCAGCTCAACCTTGAAGCGCTGGCGTTCGGCCCAGCGGGTATACATGCGCAACAGCATGTTCGCCCAGTCCTGGCTCTCGGTGCCGCCTGCGCCCGAATGGACTTCGACATAGGTGTCGTTGGAATCGGCCTCGCCCGAGAGCATGGCTTCCACCTGCCGGCGCGCCGCTTCGGTCTTCAGGCCCTTGAGAGCCTCTTCCGCGTCGCGAACGACATCGGCATCGCCCTCTTCTTCGCCCAGTTCGATCAGCTCGACATTATCAGTAAGCTGCTGTTCGAGGGCACGCACGCCACTGATGCCATCATCAAGCTGCTGGCGCTCGCGCATCAGTTTCTGCGCTTCGGCAGCATCGTTCCAGAGGGTCGGATCCTCTGACTTGTTATTCAACCAGTCCAGTCGTCTTACCGCCTGATCCCAGTCAAAGATGCCTCCTCAGCAGGGTGATAGCCTGCTTGGTTTCGTCGACTATTTTCTCGATTTCGGCTCTCATGTTCCTGCTTCTTCATTTCGCCGTTCGTGACGAGCGGCAATCCAATTCAAAGAGTGCTGGTGACATAGATACACATGCCGCAGCTGTAAAGCCCCGCGGCATCGTGATCGGACAAATAGGATGGCATCAAAACAGGCCGCCGGCTCCCGAGGTAACAGCCTGGTTCGCCTGTGGCGACGTCCGCAGAATTTCCTCTGGAGCGACCTGTGCCGCCTCTCCGCCGCCGATGACCGTCAAGGTCGTGGCAGGGCCGGTGCCGGGCTTGAAGGCTTCCATGATGGCGCTCGGATCGCCCGGTTCTGCCGCCATGCCCGTGGCGCGGTTGACTGCCATCATCGTCATTCCCGGCGGCACCTGGAATTTCTCCGGCGCCTCGTCCTTCGTCGCAGCCTGCATAAATTCGTTGAAGATCGGAGCCGCAAGAGCACCGCCCGTGCCGCCTCTACCAAGCGTGGCCGGGGTGTCGTAGCCGATGTAGAGACCGGCGACGAGGCTCGGCGTGAAGCCGACGAACCAGGAATCCTTTTCATCGTTGGTCGTGCCGGTCTTGCCGGCGACATCGGTGTTGAGCTTGATCTTGCCGGCGGCCGTGCCGCGGATGACGACGCCCTGCATCATCGAGGTGACCTGATAGGCCGTCATCGGATCGAGCACTTGCTCGCGATTGTCGGCGATCACGGGTTCATCCTGATTCTGCCAGGCACTGACGTTGCAGCTGTCGCAGACACGCTCCTCATGCTTGAAGATGGTCTTGCCGTAGCGGTCCTGAATGCGGTCGATCAGCGTCGGCTTGATCTGCTTGCCACCATTGGCGATGACCGAATAGGCCGAAACCATGCGCAGCACCGTCGTTTCGCCGGCACCGAGCGACATGGCGAGAACCGGGTTCATGCGGTCGTAGATCCCGAAGCGCTCGGCATATTCGGCGACCAGGGGCATGCCCATGTCGGCGGCGAGGCGAACCGTCATCAGGTTGCGCGAATGTTCGATGGCGAAGCGCAGCGTGTGCACACCTCCGCCCTCGCCTTCGTAGTTCGTCGGTTTCCAGACATCGCCATTGCTGAGCGTGATCTGCAAGGGATCGTCCAGAATGACGGAGGCAGGCGTATAGCCGTTGTCCATCGCGGCTGCGTAGACGAAGGGCTTGAAGGACGAACCCGGCTGGCGCTTTGCCTGGGTCGCGCGGTTGAACTCGGATTGCGCATAAGAGAAACCGCCGACCATGGCGAGCACGCGCCCGGTATGCGGGTCCATAACCACCAGGCCGCCCTGCACTTTCGGCGGCTGGCGCAAGCGATAGCTGCTGGAATCGGCGCTGCCGGTCTTCTGCGCGAAAATGACATCGCCTGGGCTCAGCACGCCGCTGGGTGATTTCACCGCTTTACCGCCGGCCGAGCGGAAGGCCCAGCGCATGTCGGCTGCGGCGATGGTACCGCGCTTGCGGTCGGTCGAAACCTTGCCGCTCGCATCGACGCTCGGCTGCAAGCCAATGTCGACAGCCTGATCGGATACGGACAGCACGACGGCTACCTGCCATTCCGGCACATCGCTCAAGCTCGGGACCTTGGCGAGCTCGACCCCCCAATCCTGCGAGGTCGTGATCTGCTTAATGGGGCCACGATAGCCGCGGCGCTCGTCATAATCGACCAGACCATCCTGCAGAGCCTTGCGCGCTTCCAGCTGCATCTGCGGATCAAGCGAGGTACGAACCGAGAGACCGCCTTCGTAAAGGGTCTTTTCGCCATACTGGTCGATCAGCTGCCGGCGAACTTCCTCGGCGAAATAGTCCGAGGCAAACAACGATGGGCCACTCTTCGGCGGCACGACGCCGAGGGGCTGCTTCTTGGCATCTTCGCCATCGCTCTGGCTCACATAACCATTCTCGACCATACGGTCGATCACCCAATTGCGGCGGGTGAGCGCGGCCTCGGCGCGACGAAACGGGTTGTAATTGGCAGGTCCTTTCGGGAGCGATGCGAGATAGGCCGATTCGGCGATGCTGAGCTCGTTGACCGACTTGCCGAAATAGGTAAGCGAGGCGCCGGCAATGCCATAGGAATTCAGCCCGAAATAGATCTCGTTGAGATAGAGCTCGAGGATCTTGTCCTTGCTGTAGGCCTGCTCGATGCGGAAAGACAGAATCGCTTCCTTGATCTTTCGGTCGAACGTCTGATCGGCAGAAAGCAGGAAGTTCTTGGCAACCTGCTGCGTGATCGTGGATGCGCCGACGAAGCGGCGGCCCGAACCGATGTTCTGCAGGTTGACGACGACGGCGCGCAGCAGGCCGTTAACGTCGACACCCGGATGATTGTAGAAATTCTTGTCTTCAGCCGAAAGGAAAGCTGCCTTGACGCGATCAGGAATGGCCTGGATCGGTACGAAAAGCCGGTTTTCGCGAGAATATTCCTTCATCAACGCGCCGTTGCCGGCGTGAATGCGAGTCGTCACGGGCGGCGCATATTTCGCAAGCACCTCGTAGTCGGGAAGCTCCTTGGAGACGACGCTCAAATAGATCGCCGCCGCAGCTGCCGCGCCCAGAAAAAGGAGGCAGCCTAGCCCAAAGAAATATCCAATCAGTCTGATCATTATGATACTACCGGTGCTTGTTCTTCATGCGGCACGACTGCGAGATCATCGCATAACCACGGGCGTTTTGCACGCTCACGGCGTTAATGCAAGACGGCAGCGAGACAAAGCCGTGCACCATCCGCGCGTGAATGATACTTTGCTGTAACGGCGGGAATGTGAGCAAAATAGGGCTTGCCTCCTCTATTCCCAATTTCATCCAATTCTAAAGTTCACCGCTGTTACATGGAAGCCACGGCTGACGCTTGGCTTGAAGCTCCTTAACCGCCGTTTGCGATGATCGATACCCGATACTGCTTGACGGCCTCCGTCAGCCGGTCGGCGACCTTCTGGCGCCAATCCTCGTTGAGCAGAAGCTTTTCATCCTCCTTGTTGGAGAGGAAACCCAGCTCGAGCAAGATCGAGGGCACATCCGGCGCCGTCAGGACCTGGAAGCCTGCGTGGCGATGCGGATTATTGATCATGGAGATCTGGCCGGTAAACGAGGACAACACGTCCTGTGCCAACGAAATGGAGAAGGCCTGCGTCTCGCGACGGGTAAGATCCATCAGAATGTCGGTAACGGCAGCCGGCTGCGTCTTGGTCTCGGTACCCGCGATCTGATCGGAATTGTTTTCGCGATCGGCCACTTCGCCGGCAAGCCGGTCGGACGCCTTGTCGGAGATCGTATAGACCGTCGCGCCGCGAATATCCTTCTGCTTGAGCGTATCGGCATGCAAGGAAATAAAGAGCGAGGCTCTGTTCTGCCGGGCGATCGTCACGCGCTCCGAAAGCGACAGATACTGGTCCTTGTCGCGAGTCAGGAAGGCCTTGATGCCCGGTTGAGCATTCAGCTTGTCGGCAAACATCTTGGCGAAGGCCAGCGTGATGTCCTTTTCCTGCGTCACGCCATCCGTGCCGGTCGCGCCAGCGTCGATACCGCCATGCCCGGCGTCGACGGCCACGAGGAACGTGTTCGGGTCGGCCTTCTGCGCTGGCTCGACTGGACCGACATCCTTGGCCGTATCGTCGCTCGTCCAGCTCTGTTGCTTGACTAATTCCGCAAATTGGTCCGCCGGCAGCATTTCGGCATCGAGCACGAGACGATGTCCCTTGCCGTTCTCGTC
Source organism: Rhizobium sp. P44RR-XXIV (assembly GCF_001999485.2). Lineage (NCBI taxonomy): Bacteria > Pseudomonadati > Pseudomonadota > Alphaproteobacteria > Hyphomicrobiales > Rhizobiaceae > Rhizobium > Rhizobium sp. P44RR-XXIV. The sequence goes on from NZ_MPVZ02000028.1 coordinate 1,217,296, forward strand.
AGCCTGCGCCTTGGCCATGACCAGCTTCACGGGCTTCTTCGCCGTCAGCACGATGCGGGCGCTATCGGCGTCCATCGTACCGTAGCGAATATCCTTGAAGAGACCGGTCGGCTTGAGATCGGCGGCCGGAAAGCCGAAAGCCGTTGCCGGAAGATCGACCACGACGCGGACCGGATTGTCGAGATAATGCACGGTGAAGGTCGCTCGCGATCCATGTCTATGACGATGCGCGTGCGGGCATCGTCACCTGCTATGCGGGCACCGTAGGCGAGCAGGGAGCCGTCGGCAGCCATCGAAGGCGCGAGTGGCGCAAACATCGCCAGCGCCACAAGGGTAAAGGCCGCCGTCGCAAGTCGCAAAGCCTTCACACCGATCTCCGCCACATGCCGCAATCCCTTTAACAATTATCCAACGCGCCCCATATCGGTTCCGACGTTGTTTTTGAAGCCCCAATAACGGGAACCAGGTTACGTGATGGATGCCATCTGACGATGTGCTTCGAAGAGAATCGACAGACGCTCTCCTGTGCTCTCATCATCCGACGAATCCATCAATATTATGGCATACTTGGCTTTTCCCTTGCTATTGTGACAGATAAAACATACAACGCACATTAGGGTAGAAGTGTTGACGGGATAGAGTCGTCGCAACGGCAGCCGCCTCGAGTACCAGGCGCCATAAGCGGCATTCATCCGACGTCTGCAGTGCTTCTATTCGAAATAGTGGATATCTGGATTTCCGGTTTCAGACGGGAAATTCATCGGTGGAGAGTCACCAAACGCTCTTTAGAGAGCACATTCATCGGACCCCGCTTGTGGGTCTAAGGCATAGTCGATCTCGCTTGGTTACGGATGTTACCGCAGCAGCTTTTTCACAAAGTCAACAGACCCCAGGGAAGTAACGCCCCGGTTGCCGTCTGGATGCTGTCACCGCCGAATAACCAATCGCGACTTTCATTATCCGGTGCAGCAACGGTGGAACATATCCGGCTTGTCCATGTGACAGGCAGGCTCCCTTCCGGTTGCCGGCGCCGAGGAGCACAGCTTTCATGGCAGACAAAATGCTTATCGATGCGTCTCACGAGGAAGAGACGCGCGTCGTTGTCGTTCGCGGGAACCGCATAGAAGAATTTGACTTCGAGTCCCAGCACAAGAAGCAGATACGCGGCAACATCTATCTCGCAAAAGTAACCAGGGTCGAACCCTCGCTGCAGGCCGCTTTCGTTGATTACGGCGGCAATCGGCATGGCTTTCTGGCCTTTGCGGAAATTCACCCCGACTATTATCAAATCCCCCTCGCCGACCGGCAGGCGCTGCTGAGAGCCGAAGCCGAGGAACATCGCCGCGACGACGATGTCGAGCATGTGGAAACCGCGCTCGATCTTTCGCAGCAGGAACAGCCGGATATCGGCATCCATGCCAAGGAGAGCGAAGAGGCTGCCGTGTCTGCGGCGATCGCAGAAGAGGCGCCTGCCCCAGAAGCAGCCGCTCCCGTCGATGAGGCTCCGGCCAAGAAGGCAGCGAAGCCGCGCCGCAGCCGCAAGAAGGTAGTCGCCGCCGAAGAAGCGCCCCCTGCCGAGGCCAAGGTCGACGCACCCGGCGACGAGGAGGAAGGTCCTTCCGGCGAGATGGCCGCGATGGTCGAAACCGATTCGATTTCCGAAGATGTCGACCTTTCCAAGCGTCGCCATGACGACGACGACGATGATCACGACCATGAAGAGGAAGTGATCGAGTCGGTCGGCGCCGAAGACGCGATGGAAGAGGTTCCGGACCGCGTGCAGCGCAAGCCGCGCAAGCAGTATCGTATTCAGGAAGTCATCAAGCGCCGGCAGATCCTGCTGGTGCAGGTGGCCAAGGAAGAGCGCGGCAACAAGGGTGCGGCGCTGACGACCTATCTCTCGCTCGCAGGCCGCTACTCGGTTCTGATGCCGAACACAGCGCGCGGCGGCGGCATTTCCCGCAAGATCACCAATCCGCAGGACCGCAAGCGCCTGAAGGAAATCGCCAAGCTGCTCGAAGTGCCGCAGGGCATGGGCGTAATCTTGCGCACCGCCGGTGCCAACCGCACCAAGGTCGAGGTCAAGCGCGACTTTGAATATCTGATGCGCCTGTGGGAAAACGTCCGCACGCTGACGCTGGCGTCGACCGCTCCCTGCCTCGTCTATGAAGAAGGCAGCCTGATCAAGCGCTCGATCCGCGACCTCTACAACAAGGACATCGGCGAAGTCATCGTCTCCGGCGAGGAAGGCTATCGTGAAGCGAAAGACTTCATGAAGATGCTGATGCCGAGCCACGCCAAGGTGGTTCAGCCCTATCGCGACATCCATCCGATCTTCTCGCGCTCCGGCATCGAAGCGCAGCTCGACCGCATGCTGCAGCCACAGGTGACGCTGAAATCCGGCGGCTACCTGATCATGAACCAGACGGAAGCGCTGGTTTCGATCGACGTGAACTCCGGCCGCTCGACCCGCGAGCATTCGATCGAGGACACCGCGCTCCAGACGAACCTTGAAGCCGCCGATGAAGTGGCCCGCCAGCTTCGCCTGCGCGACCTTGCCGGCCTGATCGTCATCGACTTCATCGACATGGAAGAAAAGCGCAACAATCGCGCCGTCGAGAAGAAGCTGAAGGAATGCCTGAAGAACGATCGCGCCCGCATCCAGGTCGGCCGCATCTCGCATTTCGGCTTGCTGGAAATGTCGCGCCAGCGCATCCGCGCATCGGTTCTCGAAAGCACCACGCAGATCTGCTCGCATTGCGGCGGAACCGGCCATGTGCGCTCGCAGTCGTCCGTCGCGCTGCACGTCCTGCGCGGCATCGAGGAATATCTCCTCAAGAACACGACGCACGACATCACCGTGCGCACGACGCCGGACATTGCGCTGTACCTGCTGAACCACAAGCGCCAGACGATCGTCGATTACGAAACCCGCTTCGGCGTCGCCATCATCATCGGTGCCGATAATTCCGTTGGCACGCAGCACTTCGCGATCGACCGCGGCGAGCCGGTGGCCAATCCGGTCAAGATCGAAAGCCTGTTCAACTTCGCCGCAATTCCCGAGGACGATGACGACGATATCGTCATCGAGGCCGACGAGGAAGAAGACGAAGAGCTGGAAGAAAAGGCTGCAGCGACCGAACAGCAGCCGGCGGCCCGCTCCGAAAGCAATGAGAATGGCCGCAAGCGCAAGCGTCGTCGCCGCCGTCGCGGACGCGGCAATGACACCCAAACTGCCTCCGGCTCCGACGATACCTCCGCGAGCGATGCTGCCGAGGACGGAGAAGAAGGTGACGAGGATGAAGATGACGTCAATGCTGACGCCGCCGCATCCTCCGATGATGACGATGCACAGCAGAAGCGCAAGCGCCGTCGTCGCGGCAAGCGCGGCGGTCGCCGCAACCGTGAAAACGAGGGTGGCGAACAGGGTGCAAATGGCGAATCCGGCTCGGCCGAAGCGCTTGAAGCCAAGGGTGATGACGAGAACGAAACGACTGTAACGGTCGCTGAAATCGCCGTCTCCGAAGCCGAAGCTGCTGTCGAAGCTCAGCCGGCCATGGCAGCCGTCGAGACGGCCGCCAGCGTTACCGAGGATGTGAAGCCTGCGAAGGGCCGCAGCCGCCGCAAGCCCAAAGCCGTCGAAGCATCGCCTGTCGAGACACCGATCGTGGAGGAAGCTCCTGCGGCCGACATCGAAACCGAGACGGTTGCCGAGATCACCGAAGCCCTTGATAGCGCCGCGGAACCGGCCGCTGTCGAGGAACAAGCCAAGCCGCGCGCGCCAACCGCGAGTCCAACGTCTCGTCCTCCGAGCCGGTGGTCAAATCCACCCGCACCAATGAGGGCGGCGATGGCGACAGCGATCCGACCAAGCCGAAGAAGGCCGGCTGGTGGCAGCGCCGCGGTTTCTTCTGAACATTGTTGTTCGGAACGAATAAATAAAAACCGGCCGTGGCGACACGGCCGGTTTTTCTGTTTTGAAGAACAATAAGAGCGGCGCTAATCTTCCAAGCTCGGCGACAATACCCGCCACACCCCATCCTGAAGAGTGTGGTCGGCCTATGGCCCAAAGAGGTAAGCCCATTACCTCGCAGTTTGATTCAAGTTCTTACCAGCGGATCTTCAAAAGCCGCCACAAGTCTTTGATCGCGGATTCTATTTCAGCCAAGCCGCCATGCGTTCGGTCGCTTCCTCGATCTCGGCATTCGAGCCGGCATAGGAGAAGCGTATGGCGCGATGCCCTTCGAGCGGGTCGAAATCAAGACCCGGCGTGGCGGCAACATTGATTTCCGCCAGCATCTTGCGGGCGAAGGCCATGCTGTCATTGGTGAAGCGGCTGACATCGGCATAGGCGTAGAAAGCGCCATCCATTGGCGAGGCAATTCGAAAGCCGATCTCCGGCAGGCGACGCATCAGGAAATCGCGGTTGCGACCATAGCTGTCGCGATAGCTGTCCAGCTCCTCCCCCGCGCCAAGGGCTGCTTCGGCGGCGATCTGGGAAAGTTCCGGCGCAGAGATGTAGAGGCTTTGGGCGACACGTTCGATGGGGCGCACCAGTCGCTCCGGCAACACCATCCAGCCGATGCGCCAGCCGGTCATGCAGTAATATTTCGAAAAGGAGTTGATGATGATCGCTTCGTCGGTCAGCTCCAGGGCGCTTGTCTCTTCGCCGACAAAGGTGAGCCCGTGATAGATCTCGTCGGAGATGAAGGCTATGGAACGATCCGCGCAATAATCGGCGAGTGCCTTCAGCGCCGCCCTGCCCGTCACCGTCCCTGTGGGATTGGCGGGGCTGGCGAGCAACACGCCCTTCAGCCGCTTGCCGCTGGCGATCTGCGCAGCCTCAAGGCTTTCCGGCGTCAGGGTGAATTGCGTTTCCTCGCTCACCGGAACTTCTACAACATCGAGCCCCAATGCGGCTAGGATATTGCGATAGGCGGGGTATCCCGGACGGGCGATGGCGACGCTATCGCCGGCATCGAACAAGGTGAGGAAGGCGAGATTGAAACCCGCCGACGAGCCTGTGGTGATTGCGATGCGCTTGGGGTCGACCGACAGGCCGTGACGCGTCTTGTAGTGAGCGGAGAGCGCCTGCCTCAGCGCCAGCGTGCCGAGCGAATCCGTATAGCCGATGCGGCCGTGACCAAGCGCTGCGCGCGCCGCTTCAAGCGCCGCCTGGGGCGTTGGATGAGACGGCTGGCCGACTGCCATGGAGATGACGGGATGCCCGGCCTGACGCCGCAGCGTCGCCTCGGCCAGCACATCCATGGCATGGAAAGGTTCGACGTCGCTACGCTTGGATAGGGAAAACAAGATCAATTCTCTCTCGGATCGGATTGCCATGCGACATTTGCCGCAATATCCGGCCGTTCACAATCCTGCGATTGCGGCTTTGCCGCGAAAATTCCTGTTTCTGGAAATAAGCATGCGCCGTAAATTGCCCATGCATATTTGCGGATGTTAACCCGACGGTGCTATGCCGCATCTGAAAATGAAGTCTCCGCATAGATCCAAACGAGGACCCAATGACCTTTTCTTTCAAAAGCCTGCTGACGGTTTCGGCGATTGCCCTTACAGCATCCTTCGCCGCAATCCAGCCCGCTGCCGCACTGGACGATCAGCAGAAGAAGGAAATCGGGGAGTTCATCAAGGAATACCTCGTCGAACATCCGGAAGTCCTGCTGGATGCGCAGGCGGCACTTGAGAAGAAGCAGGACGAGGCCCGCCTCACTCAGTCGGCCCAGCTAATTGCCCAGAACAAGGATGCTATCTTCAACTCGAAGGATGACGTCGCCATCGGCAATCCAAAGGGCAGCATCACGGTAGTCGAATTCTTCGATTACAATTGCACCTATTGCCGGCATGCGCTGGGGGATATGGACACCTTGCTGAAGCAGGACAAGGACGTGCGTTTCGTCCTGAAGGAGTTCCCGATCCTCGGGGCGGATTCGGTCGCCGCATCGCGGGTTTCCGATGCCTTCCGCAAGCTCGCACCTGAAAAATACGCCCAGTTCCACCATGCGCTTCTGGGAAGCGATGGCCGTGCGTCGGAAGATAGTGCCATCGAGGTTGCCACCTCCCTCGGCGTCAGCGAAGCGGCCATTCGCGCGGAAATGGCCAAGAGCCCGAACAACGACATGATCAAGGCGACCTACCAGCTCGCGACCGATCTGAACGTCACGGGTACGCCGGCCTATGTCATTGGCAATGAAACGATTTCGGGTGCGATCGGGCTCGAAGCCATTCAGCAGAAGATTGCCAACGTCCGCAGCTGCGGCAAGACCAGCTGCTGAGAACCGTATCCCCGCGTCGCGTACTGCTTTTGAGGCCTCATCGAAACCGCACCGATTTCGATGGGGCTCAAAATCGCCAAAATCGCGGCGTTTCCACATCTAGAGACGCGCAACCTTCGCTGCGGGGCTTTCCTATAAGGCCTCGGGAGTCTATAGGTTGCGCTGCACTTAGACGGAACCACTGATGGCGCAAACTATTTTTGTCCTCAACGGACCCAATTTGAACGCTCTCGGCAAGCGCGAGCCGGGCATCTATGGCGGCAAGACGCTGAAGGATATCGAGGCAGACTGTAAGTCCGCCGGCGAAAGCCTGGGCTTCACCATCGATTTCCGCCAAAGCAATCACGAAGGCGTGCTGGTCGACTGGATGCATGAGGCAGGTGATACTGCCGCCGGCGTTGCGATCAATCCCGGCGCCTACGGTCACACGTCGATCGCGCTGCATGATGCAATCCGCGCTATTTCGGTTCCCGTGGTGGAGGTGCATATCTCCAATATCCACGCCCGCGAAGAATTCCGGCACAAATCGATGATCGCGCCCGCTGCCAAGGGCATGATCTGCGGTTTCGGACCTTATAGTTACATCCTGGCGCTTCATGCGCTGAAATCCATCACCCAATAACAAAAATACAGGGCAAGAAATCCAATGGCTGAAAAGAAATCGGGTATCGACCAGGCGCTGATCCGCGATCTCGCCAATATTCTCAATGACACGGATCTCACCGAGATCGAAGTCGAGCAGGAAGATCTGCGCATCCGCGTGTCCCGCGCCGGCAACGTGCAATATGTTCAGGCGCCCGTCGGGACACCTGCGGCGTTTGCCGCTCCTGCCGCCGCTGCACCGGCTGCCGCAGCCGCACCTGCAGGCAAGACGCGCAATCCCGACAACCTCGTCAGCGCGCCCATGGTCGGCACCGCCTACCTGGCGCCGGCACCGGGCTCGGCCGCCTTCATCCAGGTCGGCTCCGTGGTCAAGGAAGGCCAGACGCTGCTGATGATCGAGCCATGAAGACGATGAACCAGATCCCTGCGCCCAAGTCCGGCACGGTGACCGAGATCGTCGTTCAGGACGGACGCCCGGTCGAATACGGCGAACCTCTTGTCGTCATCGAGTAAGCCCATGCCAATGATTTCGAAGATTCTCATAGCCAATCGCGGAGAGATCGCCCTGCGGGTGCTGCGCGCCTGCAAGGAACTCGGCATTGCCAGCGTCGCGGTGCATTCCACCGCCGACGCCGATGCGATGCATGTACGGCTTGCGGATGAGAGCGTTTGCATCGGCCCGCCGCCGTCTCGCGAAAGCTATCTCAACATCCACCAGATCGTTGCCGCCTGTGAGATCACAGGCGCTGACGCCGTGCATCCCGGCTATGGTTTCCTTTCGGAAAATGCCAAGTTCGCCGATATTCTCGATGCGCATGGCATCACCTTCATCGGCCCGACGGCGGATCATATCCGCATCATGGGCGACAAGATCACCGCCAAGACCACTGCATTGCAGCTCGGCATCCCGGTCGTTCCCGGTTCAGACGGCGAAGTGAAAACCGAGGCCGACGCGCTGAAGACGGCGCGCGAGATCGGCTATCCCGTGCTCATCAAGGCAACGGCTGGCGGCGGCGGCCGCGGCATGAAGGTGGCGCGCACGGAAGCGGACCTGGTCGAAGCATGGTCGACGGCACGCACCGAAGCCAGCGCCGCCTTCGGCAATGATTCCGTCTACATGGAAAAATACCTCGGCAAGCCGCGCCACATTGAAGTTCAGGTGTTCGGCGATGGCGAAGGCAATGCCGTCCATCTGGGCGAACGCGACTGCTCGCTGCAGCGCCGTCACCAGAAGGTCTGGGAAGAAGCCAACTCTCCGGCGCTCAACGTCGAACAGCGCATGAAAATCGGCCAGATCTGCGCCGACGCCATGAAGAAGCTGAAGTATCGCGGCGCCGGCACGATCGAGTTCCTCTACGAGAACGGCGAGTTCTATTTCATCGAAATGAACACCCGCCTGCAGGTCGAGCATCCGGTCACGGAAGCCATCACCGGCATCGATCTCGTGCACGAACAGATCCGCGTCGCCTCCGGCGGCGGCCTTTCGGTGACGCAGGATGAAGTGCATTTCCATGGCCACGCCATCGAATGCCGCATCAATGCGGAAGACGCGCGCACCTTCGTTCCCTCCCCCGGCACCATCACGCATTTCCATGCGCCGGGTGGGCTTGGCGTGCGTATCGATTCGGGCGCTTATCAGGGCTACAAGATCCCGCCCTACTACGACAGCCTGATCGGCAAGCTGATCGTGCATGGCCGCACACGCGTCGAATGCATGATGCGCCTGCGCCGCGCGCTCGACGAATTCGTCGTCGACGGCATCAAGACCACCCTGCCGCTGTTCCAGGATCTGGTTTCCAACCAGGATATCGCCAATGGCGACTATGATATCCACTGGCTGGAAGACTACCTGGCCAAGACATCGGCCTAAGCCGTGCCTGGTACGCGCAGCAGACATCCCGGCGTTACCCCGGAGATTTTACTGCGCACCTACTCCATCGGGCTCTTCCCCATGGCGGAATCGGCTGACGACCCGGAGATATTCTGGGTCGAGCCGGAAGTTCGCGGCGTCTTGCCGCTCGATGGCTTTCATGTCTCCAAAAGCCTTGCCAAGACGATCCGCCAGCAGCCTTTCGACATCCGCTTCAACACGGACTTCGGCGGCGTCATCCTAGCCTGTGCCGAGCAGACCAGCGGCCGGCCCAGCACCTGGATCAACCAGACGATCCGTTCCCTCTATATGACACTGCACCACATCGGCCATGCGCATTCTGTCGAGGCCTGGGAGGGCGACAAGCTGGTCGGCGGCCTTTACGGTGTCTCGCTCGGCTCGGCGTTCTTCGGCGAGAGCATGTTCTCCCGCCGCACGGATGCTTCCAAGATCTGCCTTGTCTATCTGGTCGAGCGCTTGCGGCAACGCGGCTTCACCCTGCTCGACACCCAGTTCACCACCGAGCATTTGAAGACATTCGGCGCGATCGATGTGCCGAAGGACGACTACTCAAAGATGCTCGAGAAGGCGATGGAATCGCCCAACTTAAGTTTTGCAAACGACTGAATTTTTCCGTCAATGAATTGATTCTAATCAAGAATGCCCTAAGTTGGCCTCGACAGCCGGGGGTAGTACATTGAAAAATTATCTTGCAATCGCCGTTCTCGCCGCTTTGGCAGCCGCAACGCAGGCCGATGCCAAATCCTTCCACGACATGTTCGGCGCCGAGCCTCCGACAGGGCCTGCAGCCACAGTGCTGAAACAGCTGAACTTTCAGCAAGGCGCGATCAAGCTCTCAGCAGCAGATGCGACGCTGAACATTTCGGATCAGTTCTACTATCTCAATCCGGACGATACGAGGAAGGTACTGGTGCAACTCTGGGGCAATCCGGAGAGTGCCGCCAGCACCACGCTCGGCATGATCTTTCCGGCAAAATATCCGCCGACCGATCCGCACTCATGGGGTGCGGTCATCGACTATGATAAGAGTGGTCACGTCTCCGACGATGATGCCGCATCAACTGACTATAATGAAGTGCTGAAGCAGATTCAGGACGCGATCAAAGAGGCAAACCCGGAACGCGAGCAGCAGGGCTATGATCCGATCACGCTTGTCGGCTGGGCGGAGCCGCCGCATTACGACAAGGCAACGCACGCCCTGCACTGGGCGCGCGATCTGATCTTCGGCAAGGATCAGAACGGGGAGCATACGCTCAACTACTCCGTCCGCGTTCTCGGGCGCGAGGGCGTGACGGAACTCGATTTCATTGCCGGGCTCGATCAGTTGCAGGAAATCAACACCGCCATTCCAAGCGTCATCAACACCGTGCAGTATGACAGCGGCAAGCGTTATGCCGATTTCGTCAATGGCGACAAGATCGCCGCCTACAGCATGGCAGGGATGATCGCGGCGGGCGCCGGCGTGAAGATTGCGGCAAAGCTCGGCTTCCTTGCCATCGTTCTGGGTTTCTTCAAGAGTTTTGGCGTCGCCCTTCTCGCCCTCAAGAAAGGATTGATCGTCGTCTTGGCGGGTGTGGTTGCCGCTGGCCGCAAGGTTCTCGGCATGTTTCGTCGCAAGAGAAACACCGACGCCTGAGACAATCCCGGCCTGAAGCTTTCGGGGCTTCAAACTACGGTTGTTATTTGCTATCGCTCAACGCGAAGAGCGTTGGTGCACAGAGGTTCCGCTTTGCCGTCGTAAATACCGGTCTCATCCAGTTTCACCCTATGCATGGGTAGCCCAGCGCTGCCTATGCACGATCATGTCCATCGGGTGGTGGCCTGAGACCGGTTTGGCATTGTCAAAACGCGCCTAGCGCAGCCATTGCTGTCTCAGCTCTTCAGCCGTCCCCGCAACATCGCCACACCGTGCCCGTAAAGGGCTTGTCCTGCCGCCAGCTTGGTGAACTTCCAGACGGAAGACCAAGACGGTATGTGCAATATTCTTCGGGTTCGATGGACCATTTCTCCCCAGACCGCGCCCCAACCATGGATCGCCTGCAGCGGTTGCGGATGTTTGAAACCCTTCCGATCGAGCGGCAGGATCAGGCTCAATGCCAATGGCAGAAAGCTTGATGCCTGGCTCATCTACAAATGCACCGATTGCGACAAGACCTGGAACCGAACGCTCTTCGAGCGGCGGAACGTGCGTGACCTAAGTCAATCGACACTGGCCGCCTTGCAGAACAGCGATCCGGACTGGGTGCGGCTTCAGGAGTTCGATGTCGATGGACTGAAGCGATACGCACAGCGTATCGACTGGTCGCCCGATGCCGTTGTTCGGAAAGAGATGATCCGGCGCCTGGACGGTTGGACCACGCTTGAGATCGAGCTTGCGGCCGAGTGCGCCGCAAGCCTTCGCCTCGACCGGTTGCTAGCATCCGAGTTTACTATCTCACGACGGAGGCTTCAGACCCTGCATGAGGACGGCAAACTGAAGGTGCATCGGGGCGCGACAACGCCCTGCGTCATCGTATCAAGGCCGGCATGCGCATTGTCATCGATCTATCCGATGACGGGGATCGTGACGCGATCGCTGAAGCGGCCGCAAATCCGCAGGCTGAATAACAAAATGCCCGCGGGAGCCATGCTCCTGCGGGTTAACCATCGTGGCCACGAATTCTCAGCGGATTGATTATTTCGCGCCGGCAGTATCCGGCGCCGGCACGTCGGACTTCTGTTTGCACTCTTTCAGCCAGACGTCGTAGATCGGATGCTCCACAGCGTTGAGGCCCGGGCTGTCGGCAAACATCCAGCCGGTGAAGATGCGGCGGATACGGCGATCAAGCGTGATCTCATCGACCTCGACGAAACCATCCACCTTCTGCTGCTCGGTATCATCGCGCGAGTAGCAGGCACGCGGCGTTACCTGCAACGCGCCGAACTGCACCGTTTCGTTGATGTAGACGTCAAAGGTGGTGATGCGGCCGGTGATCTTGTCGAGGCCGGAAAAAACGGCGACAGGATTGGCAATGCGCGCCGCCTCTGCTGATGGAGCGGACAGGATACCGGCGAGGAGAGCAAGGGCCGCTCCCGATATCGCACGCAAAGAAGTGCTCCGCGTGAAAAACGTCATATCCGCCACTCTCCGCTTGGTCTCGGTCAAAGCGCCGAGCAAGAGCCGGCATATCTCGCGCCTAACGGCCAATTGTGGCCAAAGGACGAGCCGGCTCGCTATGCTCAGTTGCCCGGGGTCCAGGCGTCGTAGTCGCCCGTCACGCGCGGACGCTCGCCGGCAACGGCCAGCGAACCCGGCGGACGATAGGCTTGCGGAGTGCCGGTCTGGTTGGCGCGGTGCTCTTTCTGCCATTCCTTGGCGACGTAGTTTTCCTTGGTCGGGGGAACGTCGGTGCGGTGATGCATCCAGCCGTGCCAGCCCGGAGGAATCGCCGAAGCTTCCGCGTAACCCTTGTAGATTACCCAGCGCTTCTGGAGACCATAGGAGGACATGCCGCCTTCGTAATAGACATTGCCGAATTCATCCTCGCCAACGCGCTTGCCGAAACGCCAGGTCGCGAACCGCGTACCCATTGTCTGACCATTCCACCAGGTGAAGGTTTGTACGATGAAATTCCACATGTCTTTTCCTCGATACCCGCTGAGGGGCGAGCGATACCAGAATTCGATAGCTTGCTTATGCCGCCACGAGATCGGCTTGTCCAGTGATTCCGGCAGGAAACACGGTCATTTCAATGCCATCTTGAAACCGAGATGACTCGGCTTGAAGCCCAGTCTCTCATAGAAACGGTGGGCATCCTTGCGCTGAGCATTCGAGGTTAGCTGCACCAGCCGCATGCCGCGGCTTTTTGCCTCGTCGATGCAGAAATTGATCATCGCAGCACCTATCCCCTGCCCGCGCATATCCGAACGCGTCTGGACCGACTCGATAATCATCGCGGACGATCCCCGAGCATGCAACGAAGTGACGACGATCGTCTGGAAGGTGCCGACGATCTCGCCGGCAAGTTCGGCGGCATAGAGCGTCTGGTCCGAAGATGAGGCGACAGCGCGAAAGGCTCGCAGGTAGTCGTCATAGGCGGAAGGATCAGCGGTATCGCCGTGCCCGCCCACCGCATCGGCGGCAAAAAGCGCTATCAAGGCAGGGAGATCGGATTCCAGCGCTTCGCGGATAACAAGGCGGGTATTTTCCATCTTAGATCTTGCTCGCCGCCCTAATTGTTCACCAACGGCTTCTCAAACACCAGCGTCGGTATGCCCGATTGCCCCGGCCCGTTATTGTCAGTGCGGCCAACTTCGACAAAACCATGCGCCTTGTAGAAGGCGATCGCCGGTTCGTTTTGCGGATCGACTTCGAGCCGCATGATTTCTGCGTCCGGAAAGCAGGTTTCCAGCTCGGCGAAGATGTCGCGGCCGACACCCTGCCGCTGATAGCGCGGGCCGACATAGAGCATGTGCAGCATGACCGTCTTGGTCATTTCCGTGGACATGGCGGCATAGCCCATGCCGCCAATTGCCCTGCCATCGTCGGCAACAAGAAATTCGGCATTCTTTTTCGTCAGCCGTGCCCTCAGCGACGCCAGCGAGTGCCAGGAGGCATGCAATTCGCTGACCTTGTCGGCCCCATAAATATGGTCGTAGGTCGCATGCCAGGTTTCGCGCAACAGAGCACGGACCTTTTCCAGATCCTGCTCGCCGGCGGTGCGGACGAAAAACACCTGCTATTCCTCTTCGATGCCGAGCTTGGCCTTGACCAGCGCCTGCACGGCCTGCGGGTTTGCCTTGCCACCCGTGGACTTCATCACCTGGCCGACGAACCAGCCGGCAAGGGTCGGCTTTGCCTTGACCTTGGCAACCTGATCCGGGTTGGCGGCAATGATCTCGTCGACGGCCTTTTCGATGGCGCCGGTGTCGGTCACCTGCTTCATGCCGCGCGCCTCAACGATCTCAGCGGGATCGCCACCCTCGGTGAGGATGATCTCGAACAGATCCTTGGCGATCTTGCCCGAAATGGTTTCGGCCTTGATGAGGTCGATGATCGCGCCGAGCTGGGCGGGCGAAACCGGAGTCTCTTCAATGTCTTTGCCGATTCTGTTCAGAGCACCCAGCAGGTCGTTGATGACCCAGTTGGCCGCCATCTTGCCGTCACGGCCGGCAGCGACCGCTTCGAAATAGTCGGCGATCGCCTTTTCCGAGACGAGCACGGATGCGTCGTAGATCGAAAGGCCGAGTTCGCGAACGAAGCGCTCCTTCTTGTCGTCGGGCAGCTCAGGCAGATGCCTGGCTAGCTCTGCAACGAAGGCGTCGTCGAACTCGAGCGGCAGCAGATCCGGATCGGGGAAATAGCGGTAGTCATGCGCATCTTCCTTGGTGCGCAGCGAACGCGTTTCGCCCTTGTTCGGATCGAACAGGCGGGTTTCCTGATCGATCTTGCCGCCATCCTCCAGAATGCCGATCTGCCGGCGCGCTTCGTATTCGATCGCCTGACCGATGAAGCGGATGGAGTTGACGTTCTTGATTTCACAGCGCGTGCCGAATTCGCCGCCCGGGCGGCGGACCGAAACGTTGACGTCGGCGCGCATGGAGCCCTCGTCCATGTTGCCGTCGCAGGTGCCGAGATAACGCACGATCGAGCGCAGCTTCGTCATATAGGCCTTCGCCTCGTCCGACGAGCGGATATCCGGCTTGGAGACGATTTCCATCAGCGCGACGCCGGAGCGGTTGAGATCCACATAAGACATGGTGGCGTGCTGGTCGTGCAGCGACTTGCCGGCATCCTGCTCCAGATGCAGACGTTCGATACCGATCTCGATATCTTCGAACTGGCCCTGACGGTCCGGGCCGAGCGAGATGACGATCTTGCCCTCGCCGACGATCGGGTCCTTGAACTGCGAGATCTGATAGCCTTGCGGCAGGTCGGGATAGAAATAGTTCTTGCGGTCGAAGATCGAACGATTGTTGATCTGCGCCTTCAGGCCAAGGCCCGTGCGCACGGCCTGCGCGACGCATTCCTCGTTGATGACGGGCAACATGCCGGGCATGGCGGCATCGACCAGCGAGACGTTGGAATTCTGCGGCTTGCCGAACTCGGTCGAGGCACCGGAGAAGAGCTTGGAATTGCTCAACACCTGGGCATGGACTTCCATGCCGATAACGATTTCCCAATCGCCGGTGGCACCGGGAATGAAGCGTTTCGGATCTGGCGTGCGGACGTCGACAAGGGTCATGGGAAGCTCTTGAAATGCTGTTCTTCTGAACTTTGTGAGGTAGAGCAATTGGCGAGATGGCGCAAGGCTTTCGGCACTGCCGGCGCGCTATATGCCGGGACCATAGGCGCCGTCGCCGTCCTCGACCAGCGCTTTCGAAAGTCCAATCGTCGGAACGTCGCTATCGAGCTTCGGCGAATAGACGATCGACAACCAGCGGATCTCGTAGCCGTGCGCCTTGAAGAAGCCGATCGCGTCGGCATTGCCGGCGTGCGTGTGAAGGGAGATCTTTTCCAGTCCCTGCTCGCGCACATCCTGCTCGATGCGTGCCAGCAGCGCCGAGCCCAGTCCCTGACGAAGGAAACCGGGGTCGATCCAGAAATCGGAGATGGTCTCATCGAGCGCCTCACGCGCCGCCCAGCCGACAACTTCCGCATTCAGTTCGATGATCGTGATCGTCAGCCACATATTGCGGGTGAAATTGGCAAAGGCGTCGCTGGCGCTCTCCAGAAGCTCACCCGAGCCTCCGATCGCGCCCATGGCCTTCTGCCAGGAGCGCACGCCTATACTCGCCAATACCTCGGTTTCACCCTCATGG
This sequence comes from Rhizobium sp. P44RR-XXIV, assembly GCF_001999485.2. Lineage (NCBI taxonomy): Bacteria > Pseudomonadati > Pseudomonadota > Alphaproteobacteria > Hyphomicrobiales > Rhizobiaceae > Rhizobium > Rhizobium sp. P44RR-XXIV. The sequence goes on from NZ_MPVZ02000028.1 coordinate 1,232,884, forward strand.
GCATTGCGAATATGGATCATCAAGCCCCCGCCATTTCCGGTAGTAAAGCACCGGAGCGTGGCTTTTTCCAGCGGCGAGATTCGCGGTTGCACATCGCATTTTATACCGCAGATACGGTTGCGCTTGACTGCCGGGCGCAACCTGTTTTAAACACGGCGCCTCGACGGAGTTTTTATGTCCACCTTTTGTCAGACCCGGTAAAGGCCTCGCTCGCAAGTTCGCTTGCGTGCCAGGCCTGAAAAACGAAGCCCCGACTTCCCTCCAGGGAAGCTTCGGATCGTTTTGTTGCGCCCTATGGCGCATTACGGATTCTGACTCCAATGGATATTTCTCGCGCGGAACAGCGCATTCTCCACCTGCTCGCTCAGGGCGGGCGCATCGAACTCGAACGCACCGAAAAGAAGAAAATCGAGACCGCCAGTTGCTACACGCGCGACGGCTGGCTCTATCCCGATTTCGGGATTGAACTCTTTCGCAGGCTCAGACGGCTGAAGGCCATCCGGTCCACCGACGGTCAACCCTACCGGATCACGGAAAAGGGGCTGAAGCTGGTGAGGGCGCAGCTAGACAATCGATAGAGCAAGGACGAGAGCCGCCCGATGAGGCGGCTCTCTCCAATAGGCGCTACCGACGTGGCGATCAGAATGTTCTGATGATGTCAGTCACCTTGTCGCCGCGGCGATCGCTTTCTTGCTGCACCGTATCGCGCCTTTCGTTCATCGAGGCAATCTGGTCCTCGCTATCCGCCAGAGCCTTCAAATAGCGCTTTTTCAGATCGCTATTGTCGGGCACGGCGCCGAGATTGCGCCTTATCCGTTCCTGATCGTTGATGGTTTTCTCGATTTCGCTGTCGAGGCTCGCCAGTTCGTTCTGGATCGCGACCTGCCTTTTGCGCGCGTCAGCCAGATTTGCGAGCTTGTCCGTGAGTGCCTTGTCCTGTGTCGAGGCCGACCACCCGAGCAGCATGTCCGGTTCAACATCGACCAGGGCATAGCTATTGCTCTGAAGCTGCTCGTCGACTGCCGTCAGCGTCTTTTCCGTACCAGCCGGCACGACCACCTTGAGCCGTTGATGCGTTGCAGTCTTGCCGAAACTCTCAGCCGAAGAGAACGACCAGCCGTCCCGGATCGGATGCTCGATAATAACGGTCCGCTCGCCATCAAGCGCACCGGACACGGTGTATGTCGTGGTCTGGCGATATCTAACGGTGGCATTCATCACGCCATCGGAAACCTTGAGGGCGGCGATTTCCTCCGTTGGCGTCTGCTGTTCGCTGATCGATACCTTGCGATCGGTGGCAAAGCTGGCGAGGCGCGTGTCATCCTTGGGCAGCGCCGACAGCTGGGAATCGCCGATATAGCCGGTTTTGCTATCGTAGAGGGTCAGAATTCCCGCCGGCAAGCTGACCCCGGTGGTGTTCTTCAGCATCACGGCGGCGATAGGATTGCGAAAGGCGCTGCCGGCCCGATACATGTCCACCATGTCGGCCTCCACATCCGCATCCTTGATCGGCACCGACAAGGTATCGCCATTGGCCAGATCGTAGGTTCCCGGAAGCTCGAAGGTGGCGGAAATATCGCTTTCGGTTGCCGCTGTTGGATTTCCGGCGGCAACTTGCATCGGTTCTGCCGGCCGCGCCAACTCGTCGGTCGCATAGGCCTGCGCATCCGCCATTCTTTTGGCCTCATAATGCATGGCCCCGGCGGGTGCGGGCGCCGCGGCGCTGGATGCCAGCCGCCGCCTGTTGGAAAGATCGCCGCTGTCCGGATCGGGGACATTGTTCGACGTCGTGTTGACAGGCACTTCCTGCCGCTCTCTCCAATAAAGCTGGTGCAGGCCCTGCTTCAGCGTCACCGGTTCGGCGGAGGTCAGCGTCAGCTTGATGCCCTTCCAATCCTCGCCGCTGGCATTTTCCAGCACCGTCCACGCCTGCAGGCGCGCCTTGTTATTTCCATCGATGACGACCTTGTAGGCCGTTTTCCAGATCGGTGACGGAACGACATAGGTGAGACCGATATCACCGCTGTTCTTCACGCCATTCACCTTGATATCGATGGCGCGGGTGCGATCGTTCTTGCCGCGGGCAATGGCTGCCGTCGCCTTGGCGAGCTTTGCCCTCGTATCGGGATCGTCAAAGCGGACGGACGCATCCTGGCCGAGCGCCAGCGTCTCCACCGCGCCATCCTTGTCGATGACGGTCAGCAGATAAGTCGATGTCTTCTCGTCGGCCTTCCTGGCCTCTATGCCGAGGATGCTTCCTTCAACGGTCTTGCCACCGCTGGTAACCGCCACCTTGGCGCCCTGCATCGATGTCAGAAGCGACGGCACGGAGGAGAGTGCTTCCAGACTGAATGGCAGGCCCTTGAATGTCTCTTGCAAGGGCTGTGGCCCTGCCAGCGACATGCCGGCCACCGAACCCGCGGACCCGTTGACCACAAGGCTCTTCAGGATATCGTCAACCTGATCGAGCGGCACCTCGATCCGGATCACGCCGTCGCTATTGATATCGGCCGCTCGCGAAACCTGGGCCAGACCGCCCGAGGACAAGGTGATGGATCGAATGGCCCCATTGTCGGCCGCCAGCACGATCGCTGGAGATGACACGCTGAGGAGCAGGATCGCCGTGACTTGCTTGAGCATGAAGAGACCTTCCGATTCGGTTGCAGTGGACGAGACCAAGCGGCTCGCTGCAATTTATGATCGTATTTCGGTCCAAAGTGTGATGGCGCGTGGGCGGAATATTGGCACACGCAAAAAGGGCCGCTCGGATTTTCGGGCGGCCCTTCCTGTCAGTGGCATCAGATATCGCGAAGCTTGACGAGATCGTTCATCAAGCCGCTCGTGCCGTTGTGGATCGTCAGCTTATCCACCTTGCCGGCGATAGCTTCCAGAGCCTCGAGCTCCTTCAGGCGCAGCATGACCGGATGCTCCGCCATCACCTTCGCCGTGTTCAGCAACGAACGGGTGGCGTTCGTTTCCTCACGGCGGCGGATGACGTTGGCTTCCGCCTGCTTCTCGGCGGCAACCACCTGGTTCAGGATCTCACGCATATCGCCCGGCAGGATCACATCCTTCAGTTCGATATCCGAGATTTCCACACCGATCACTATCATGTCCTCGCGCACCTTTTCGGCCGCTTCGGCGTTGATGGAGACGCGGCGCTCCAGGATCTGGTCCAGCGTCATCGTGCCGAGCGTCCGGCGGAAAGCCAGTTGCAGAGCACGATAGAGCGCATCCGCGAAATCCTTGACGGAGCCGACGGCCTTGACCGGATCGACCACGCGGTAATCCGCGGAGATGTTGACACGGATCGTCACGCGATCCTTGGTCAGGAGTTCCTGCCCCGCAACATCAAGCGACTGACGCTTCAGATCGACGATCTTGACCTGTAGCGCCTTGCCGACATTCCAGAAGGTATGCATGCCCGGATCGAGCGTCCGCAGGTAGATGCCGTCGACGAACAGCAGACCCACCTGCCCTTCGAGCACGGCGTAGCTGCCGACGAACTCATGCTTCCGTGCCAGCCCAAGGCGACGCGCGAGGACCCGGTCGACGGATAGTTCGTCTGCGGTATCGACGCGTATTTCCTTCCACGGGCCTGCTTCCTTCCAGACAACAAGCTTCTGGCTCGGACCAAGTGTGGCGTAAATTGCGCCATCGCGCTCGATGACGGCAACCTGGCCAACATCGGTACGGAATACGGCCAGATGATACTCGGCAACCTCCGGGAGCTTTTCGAACAACGCCTTCTCGTAGACCGATGCAAAAACCGGATTGGTCAGATCGTAGCGGAAAACATCAAGGTTGTTGTGTCGGTTCGGCAATACATGCTGACCCGGCCCGAAAATGCCAAGAATCGTCCCCTTGTACAGGGCGACCAGACGTTCGTTTTCCTTAACGAGGACGCGCTTGCGTCCCAAGATCTTATCGAGAAATGTCATCATTGTTCCTACTCCTTCGGTATGCGCTACGTCATAGACCGATGTTCCTTTCGTGTTTCGTTTCATGTGCCGATCATCGAGATCCGGAGACCGGTGGCAGTGACGACGGGCGGATTTGCGAAGAGCGGGTTGCGCAGTATCCCGACGGCTTTGGAGCGCTTCCTCCTTGCTGGCCGGGGCACGGCGAAATCTTCATCACCAATCAAGCCCATAATCCCGGCGCTCGTCCATCTATCCGGCAATCCCTGGAGATTACGCGGATATCCGAACTTGCGCATTCCGGTCCCCGGACCGTCATTGGTAAACAGCTTCGCGGGCTGGTGCCGGCCTTTCGACCGGCGGTTGGAAAAGGATTCGAACCTTTGACAATCAGATTATAAGTCTGATGCTCTACCAAGCTGAGCTATCCATTTGGCTGGTGCAGCGGGATTCGAACCCACGACCTCCGGACGAACATCCGGTGCTCTACCTAACTGAGCTATACTCCAAAAGCCTTCCCGTCTCCCGACACGGCATTCGTATACAGAACGGCAAACCGCCTGCACGGGAGGAGTTTTGGAGCTCCAACCATCAACGCTCGCATCGGCACGACGACCGGGAGTGCGCGTATAGCTCCAGTTTAGAATCGTTTCAAGGTAGAGAAATGAGCGTACACGCTTATGCGCACGTGTTGTTGCAATTATAACACGACTTATTGATGTGCAGTTTGCTCTAGAAAGACCACGCCGATCACTTGATCGGCGGTGGTCATAAAAAAGCGGTGCTTACCACCACTTCGCCGGCGTGAACTTGCCGGCGGCCTGCTCGATGACGTGGGCCGTCTTGAAGAGGGTTTCTTCGTCGAACGGCTTGCCGATAAGCTGCAGGCCGAGCGGCAGGCCCTTCGGGTCGAGGCCGGCGGGGACGGCGATGCCGGGGAGGCCAGCCATGTTGACCGTCACCGTGAAGATATCGTTGAGGTACATCTTCACCGGATCGGAAGCGAGGTCCTCGTCGGCGATGCCGAAGGCCGAGGACGGCGTGGCGGGCGTGAGGATGGCGTCCACGCCGGCGTTGAAGGCAAGCTCGAAATCGCGCTTGATCAGTGTACGGACCTTCTGGGCGCGCAGGTAATAGGCGTCGTAATAGCCGGCCGACAGAACATAGGTGCCGATCATGATGCGGCGCTTCACTTCCTGGCCGAAACCGGCAGCACGCGTCTTCTCGTACATGTCGACGATATCCTTGCCGTCGACGCGCAGGCCGTAGCGGACGCCGTCGTAGCGGGCAAGGTTCGAGGAGGCCTCGGCGGGCGCGACGATGTAATAGGCCGGCAGCGCATATTTGGTGTGCGGCAGCGAGATGTTGACGATCTCGGCGCCGGCGTCCTTCAGCCAGGCAATGCCTTGCTGCCAGAGCTTTTCGATCTCTTCCGGCATGCCATCGACGCGGTATTCGTTCGGAATACCGATCTTCATGCCCTTCAGCGACTGGCCGAGCGAGGCTTCATAGTCCGGCACGGCCAAGTCGACGGAGGTCGTGTCCTTCGCATCGACGCTTGCCATCGACTTCAGGAGGATGGCGGCGTCGCGCACGTCGCGGGCGATCGGGCCGGCCTGATCGAGCGACGAGGCGAAGGCGACGATGCCCCAGCGCGAGCAGCGGCCATAGGTCGGCTTGATGCCGACGGTGCCGGTGAAGGCGGCCGGCTGGCGGATGGAGCCGCCGGTATCCGTGGCGGTGGCGCCGGCGCAAAGATGCGCGGCAACGGCAGCGGCCGAACCGCCGGACGAGCCGCCCGGAACGAGTTGCTGGTTGGTACCTTCGGCGCGCCATGGGTTGATGACCGGGCCGTAATAGGAGCTCTCGTTGGACGAGCCCATGGCGAACTCATCCATGTTGAGCTTGCCGAGCATGACGGCGCCGACGTTCCAGAGGTTCTGCGTCACGGTCGATTCGTAGCGCGGCTGGAAACCGTCGAGGATGTGGCTGCAGGCCTGGGTGTGGATGCCTTCGGTGCCGAACAGGTCCTTGATCCCGAGCGGAATGCCTTCAAGCGCGCCGGCCTTGCCGGCTGCGAGGCGTGCGTCCGAAGCCTTGGCCATGTCTAGCGCCTTTTCCGGCGTCACCTTGATATAGGCATTGATCTGACCGTTGGCCGCATCGATCGCCGAGATATAGGCTTCGGTCAGTTCGGTGGCGGTAATCTGCTTGGCGCGCAGCTTGTCGCGGGCTTCGGCAATGGTCAGGCTGGTCAGTTCGCTCATTTTGTTTCGCTTCAGATCTGGAATTGGGCAACGGGTCGGAAAGGCTCGAAGGGAACCGTTATTCGACGACTTTGGGCACCAGGAAGAAATTCTGATCGGTATTCGGCGCGTTCGCAACGATGTCGGCGGCCTTGTTGCCGTCTGTGACTTCGTCGGTGCGCTTCTTCATTGCCATCGGCGTGACCGAGGTCATGGCCTCGACGCCATCGACATTCACTTCGGAGAGCTGCTCGACGAAGCCCAGAATGCCGTTCAGCTCGCCCATCATCCGCTGCGCTTCGTCTTCATTGACGGCGATGCGGGCAAGATGGGCGACGCGTTTGACAGTGGCGAGATCGACGGACATGGCATTCTCCGGATAGGATTTTTCTCACTCGCTATAAAGACCATGCCCGCCATACGCAACGGGTATCGTCAGGCAGAAACGCTCTCGCCCACCTTCGGCGCGGCAACCGCCGTCTTCGAACCTTCCATGCCGACAACGAACTTTTCCGCGGTCTGGTCGATGAAGGGGAAGCTGCCATAGTGGCAGGGGATGGCGGTCTTGAAGTTGAAGAAGCGCTGGCAGGCGAGTGCGGCCACGGCACCGCCCATGGTAAAGCGGTCGCCAATCGGCAGGATGCCGATATCGGGTTGATGCAGTTCGTTGATCAGGGCCATATCCGAGAAGATGTCGGTATCGCCCATGTGGAAGAGCGATGCTTCATCGTCAAAATGCAGCATCAGGCCGTTCGGGTTGCCGAGTGCGTGGGAAACGCCATCTTCGGTGATCTGGGCGGAAGAGTGCAGCGCATTGGTAAAGGTGGCCGAGAAGCCGCCGAGGCTGACGGTGCCGCCGGTATTGCCCATTTCCAGCTTCTCGACGCCCTTCGTGCCGAGCCAGGAGGCGAGATCGGCATTGGCGAGAACGACAGCGCCGGTGTCCTTGGCGATCTGAACCGTATCGCCGACGTGGTCGGCATGGCCGTGCGTCAAAAGGATATGGGTCACGCCTTCGGCGGCATCCTTGATGTTGAGGCCGGCGGCGGCAAAGGAAGGATTATAGGTCAGGAAAGGATCGATCAGTATTTTCGCCTTCGCCGTTTCGATACGAAAAGCGGCATGGCCGAGCCAAATGATCTTCATTGGGTTTATCCTTATGACTTGATTTGCAATGGAAGGCTGGTGTCTAGGAGATATCTCAAACCGCGACAAAGAAAAGCGGCTTTGACTTCAATTTGTTTTGACAGGAGCGAAAGCCCGATGACGACGCTGACTATCGAAGATCTGGCCGTGATGCTTCTGCCCGGCCAGGCAGTCGCCGGCCTCGATCTCGGCACCAAGACGATCGGGCTGGCCATGTCCGATCTCGGCCGGCGTTTCGCCACGCCGCGCCCGGTGATCAAGCGGGTCAAGTTCACCCAGGACGCCCAGACCCTGCTCGCCTTCGCAGAGAAGGAGAAGGTCGCCGCCTTCATCATCGGCCTGCCTGTCAATATGGATGGCTCTTCGGGGCCGCGCGTCCAGGCCACCCGCGCCTTCGTGCGCAGCATGGCCGACAAGACCGCCCTGCCCTTCGTCTTCTGGGACGAGCGGCTTTCGACCGTCGCGGCCGAACGGGCACTTCTGGAAATGGACGTCTCGCGCGCCAAGCGAGCCGAGCGCATCGACTCGGCGGCGGCGAGCTTTATTCTTCAGGGAGCCTTGGACAGGCTGTCGGCGCTCGGCAGGACTACCCTGCCGGATCTTGACGCCTGACGGCGCTTCCACCAGGCAATGATGGCGGCGCGGCGGCGAAAGCCGAAGATCGCAAAGACAAGCAGACTGTCGAAGGCGATGGCGCGGGCGACCAGCGGCGGAATGGTTTCCGGCGGAATGCCGAGGATCTTGCCGTAGATATCGAACACCAGGTCATGCATCTGGCGCGTCAGCATGAAGATGCCGAAGCTCATGTCGTAGTACGACAGATAATACCAAGCCCCGAGAAACGAGACGGGCCCAGCCCAGCAAATCAACAACCACTTCATGCGGTACCCCTTCGACGCTGAAATTGCGTCGTGCCAGCCGAAAGGACGAACCAGTTCGACAGCGCCATGGCGCTCAAAACCACCGCGGGCCAGTTTATATCTAGTGCGAGCACGGCGAAGAACATCATCGCCACGACAAGAAACACTAATTTTGCGGGTCTCAACCCCATGGCTGCACGCTTGATGGTTAACAATCGGTCTCTTCACAGTGACGAGTTAACCGGTGCGGCGCAACGTAAACCATTTGTTAAGGTTAACAGCGCCGCGGGCTTGTGGATATCTCTCGAACGGGCGCCGGCATCAGCCGTAAACGCCGCGTACGATCCGCTTCAAGGAGGCTGCCGCCTTCTCCCAATCCTTGGCGTTTTTCAAAGGAAGACCGGCGCATTGATCGCTGACCGCTGCCGACAGGACAAGATGCTGGATGGCCGCGAAGATCATGGCGTTGACCGCCTGCGCATCGACCCCTTTCGGCGGTGTCAGCGAGCCGCGCATGCGCTCGATCCAGCCCGCCAGCGCCTTGGAACGGGCCTCGGACAATCGGCGGACCTGCTCGCTGTTTTCCGAGACTTCCCAGGCGACAATGCGGCGCATCAACGGGTCGGCGCGCAGGGCGTCGAGAAATAGCAGAGCAAGGCGCTCCATCAGATCGCCATAGGTCAGAAGGAACATGCCGCCGGTGTCGTCGGGAATGCGGTCCTTCACCCAGTCTCCGAGATCCGTGCCGATCGCTTCCACAAGGCCGTTGAGGCCGCCATAATAGCGGTAGATCAGCTGCTTGTCGCAGCCGGCACCGCGCGCCACCGCATTGATGCCGAAATTCTGGAACCCCTCCTCCGCCAGAAGCCGCTTGGCAGCATCGAGGATCGCCTGCTCGGTCGCGGCGCGGTTGCGCACCCGCTTTTCCGCAACGGGCGTTTCCAACGGTATTTTAACGGCTGCGTTTGCAACGGCCATCGACTCAGCTCCACTCTGTCACCGAGCGGTGAGTAGCAAGCCGCATCGACGCGAACAACAAAGCTGTGGGCAGCGATATCATCTAAGCCCGCAAATCCACAGATTTAGAGCGATTGGCCAAACCATACGGTCGTTTCCGACGCGAGACCCGCGGGCAGTTCCACCGGCACGAAACCCCGCGACGACCAGAAGCGGATCGCGCCGTGATTGCCGGAATTGGCACCGAGATGAATGCCCTTGACACCTTTGGCGCGGGCATTCTCAATCCAGCGACCGAGCAAAGCCGTGCCGATGCCCTTCCCCTGAGCCCTCGGCAACAGGTTCATATGAATATGTGCGGGAAAGCGATCTGTGAGGAAGGTGGGCACTCGGTTCGGACGATGGATTGCGGATATACGCCGCTGGTCGGCATCCCAAAGCGTCGGATCTCCCGACGAAGCGGCATATTGCCGGCGCAAACCCGGCCACCATTCGCGCTCAAGCCGGTCTTCGAAAGCGACCGTATCGAAGGCGCCGGAAATATAGCCAAAGACACCTTCGCCATCCTCGGCGACGAAGACCAGTTCGGGAAGAAGCTTCGCATAGGGCGCCGAATAAATATGCCCGATCAAGCGTCCGTCGCGGTGAAGGGGCGTCGCATCCTTGCCGGCATCGCCCGTCTTCAGCGAAATCGCATAGAGCTGGCCAATATCGTCGGGTTGGACGGGTCGGATCGAAACCATGCTACGTAGCGGGCGGATAGAGAAGATCGACGATGTAGCCGGCATCGAACCGCGCATCGAGCATGCCATAGGTGGAGCGCCAGCCGCCGGCAAGGCGGGTTTCGATGAAGGCATCGGCGATCTTGCCGGCGCCAAGGCGATAGAGCTCGGCCGCTCCGGCCGCAAGCGCTAACTGCTCGACCAGCAGGCGGGCAGCGCCCTCATCCTGCTCGCAAAGCGCCATGGCTGCGCGCAGCACCTCAATGGTCTTCTTGCCGGCAGGTCCGAGATCGCGGGCAAGGCCGGCGAACACGGTTTCGAACAGGTCCTTGCCACGGTTTAACACGCGTAGAACGTCGAGCGCCATGACATTGCCGGAGCCTTCCCAGATCGCATTGACCGGTGCTTCGCGGTAGTGGCGGGCGATCGGACGCTCCTCGATATAGCCGCTGCCGCCAATGCACTCCATGGCTTCATAGATCAGAGCCGGAGCGATCTTGCAGCACCAGTATTTGGCAACCGGCGTCATCACGCGGGCGTAAGCCGCGTCCTCGCTGCTGCCGCTTGCCTTATCGAAGGCCTCGGCCAGGCGGAAGGCGAGTGCCGTTGCCGCCGCGACGTCGAGAGCCATGTCGGCGAGCACGCGTGTCATGATCGGCTGGTTGACCAGCATCTTGCCGAACACGCTGCGGCCGCGCGCATGATGCACCGCCTCGGCCAGCGAAGCCCGCATTATACCGGCCGAGGCCAATGCGCAGTCAAGCCGCGTCAGCGTCACCATGTCGAGGATCGTGCGTATGCCGGCATCGGGCGTTCCGAGCAGGAAGCCGAATGTGTCGTGGAACTCGACTTCGGAAGACGCGTTCGAGCGATTGCCGAGCTTGTCCTTCAGCCGCTGGAACTGCAGGCCGTTGGCCGAGCCATCCTCGAGCAGCCTCGGCACGAGGAAGCAGCCAAGGCCCTCCTTGGTCTGGGCGAGCATGATAAAGGCATCGCTCATCGGCGCCGACATGAACCATTTGTGGCCCGAAAGCCGGTAGATGCCGTCGCTCACCTTTTCCGCACTGGTCTTGTTGGCGCGCACATCGGTGCCACCCTGCTTCTCCGTCATGCCCATGCCGATGGTGACGGCGGTCTTCTGCATGGCGGGCTTGTTGGAGGAATCATATTTGCGCGACAGGATTTTTGGCGCCCAGTCCTTCTGGACGGCTGGCGACGCCATCATGGCGGCCACGGAGGCGCTGGTCATCGTCAGCGGGCAGAGATGGCCGCATTCGAGCTGTGCCGTCAGATAGAAGCGCGCGGCGCGCACCTTGTGCGACTGTCCCTTCGCTTCGGGATCCGCCTGTGCATCCCAGATCGAGGAATGCAGACCTGACGCCATGGAGCGGCGCATCAGCGCGTGCCAGGCCGGATGGAATTCGACGACATCGAGACGCTCGCCGCGCGGACCATGGGTGCGCAGCTGTGGCGTGCCCTGGTTTGCCATACGCGCCAGCTCCTGCGCCTCGTGAGAGGTGACAAAGCGGCCGAGCTGCTCCAGATCTTCGCGGATCGAGCGTGGCAGACCGGAGGTCAGATCAACGATGAGCGGATCGGAACGATAGGCATTGATGCCGGACCAGAGGCTCGGCTGGTTCAAGTCGGCAAATGGGTCGTCGGTCCGGGTCTGTTGGGTCATGAATCGCTTTTTAGAGCAAGAGGGTTGCAAAAGGAAACCGGAAGTTTTGTCTCCCAACAGCATAGCTGCTGTAACGGCATTCGGGCGAAATTGCATGGGGAACAAGCAGGCTCATCGCATACGCGCGCTTGCCCCTTTGGCGCTCCCTCTCTATAGACCCCCTGACGACATTCAGAGGGCAGGTCCATGGTCTTCTTTCCCCACCGCCACCTCATCGGCATCAAGGGTCTTACCGAGCAGGATATTACCTATCTTCTCGACAAGGCCGACGAAGCCGTCAAGATAAGCCGCCAGCGTGAGAAGAAGACGTCGACGCTTCGCGGTCTCACCCAAATCAACCTCTTCTTCGAAGCCTCGACCCGCACGCAATCCTCCTTCGAGCTGGCCGGCAAACGGCTTGGCGCCGATGTGATGAACATGTCGGTCGGCAATTCCTCGGTGAAAAAAGGTGAAACGCTGATCGATACGGCGATGACCCTGAATGCCATGCGACCGGACGTATTGGTCATTCGCCATTCGAGCGCCGGTGCTGCCGCGTTGCTGGCCCAGAAGGTCTCCTGCTCGGTGGTCAATGCCGGCGACGGCCAGCACGAGCATCCGACCCAGGCGCTCCTCGATGCGCTGACGATCCGCCGCGCCAAGGGCAAGCTTTCGCGCATCATCGACGCCATCTGCGGTGACGTGCTGCATTCGCGCGTTGCCCGTTCCAACATCCTGCTTCTAAACGCCATGGGCGCCCGCGTCCGCGTCGTCGCTCCTGCCACGCTTCTGCCCACCGGCATTGCCGACATGGGCGCCGAAGTCTTCCATTCGATGAAGGAAGGCCTGAAGGACGCCGATGTTGTCATGATGCTGCGGTTGCAACGAGAGCGCATGTCCGGCGCCTTCGTGCCGTCGGTGCGTGAATACTATCATTTCTACGGCCTCGATGCGGAAACGCTGAAAGCCGCCAAGGAGGATGCGCTTGTCATGCATCCTGGCCCGATGAACCGCGGGGTCGAGATCGCCTCCGAAGTCGCTGACGGTCCGCAGAGCGTCATTGCCGAACAGGTGGAAATGGGCGTCGCCGTGCGCATGGCGGTCATGGAGACGCTGCTCATCTCCCAGAACCAGGGGCCTCGCAGCGAGGGAGCAGGCGCATGAGCAACTCGATCGTCCTGCAGAATGTCCGCATCATTGACCCCTCCCGCAATCTCGATGAGGTCGGCGCGATTGTCGTCGAGGATGGCATCATCATTTTCGCCGGCAAGGGCTTGAAAGGCCATGCGACACCCAAGGGCGCGACGGTACGGGACTGCACCGGCCTTGTCGCTGTGCCCGGTCTGGTCGATGCCCGCGTCCATGTCGGCGAGCCCGGCGGCGAACATCGCGAAACGATCGCCTCTGCAAGCCGTGCGGCAGCGGCCGGCGGAGTTACCTCCTTCATCATGATGCCGGATACCCATCCCGTCATCGACGACATCGCCCTGGTCGAATTCGTCAAGAAGACGGCGCGGGATACGGCCGTCGTCAATGTCTATCCGGCAGCAGCCCTCACAAAGGGTCTCGCCGGTGAAGAGATGACGGAAATAGGCTTGCTTCGGGCAGCTGGGGCCGTCGCCTTCACCGATGCGCATTCCGCCGTCTATGACACGCAGGTCCTGCGGCGGTTGATGACCTATGCCCGCGAATTTGGCGCGGTCATTTCCTGCGAGACCCGCGACAAATATCTCGGCGCCAACGGCGTCATGCATGAAGGATTGCTGGCGAGCTGGCTCGGGCTATCGGGCATCCCTAAGGAAGCCGAGCTTATCCCGCTGGAGCGCGATCTGCGTATCGCGGCACTGACGCGCAGCCATTACCACGCAGCCATGATCTCCGTGCCTGAATCGGCTGAGGCCATTCGCCTCGCCCGCTCGCGCGGCGCCAAGGTCACCTGCGGCATCTCGATCAACAACCTCGCGCTGAACGAGAATGACATCGGCGAATACCGGACGTTCTTTAAAGTCTACCCGCCGCTTCGCTCCGAGGACGATCGCACGGGTATGATCGAAGCGTTGGCGGACGGCACGATCGACATCATCGTCTCCTCGCACGACCCGCAGGATGTGGATACCAAGCGCCTGCCCTTCGGCGAAGCTGAAGACGGCGCCGTCGGCCTGGAAACGCTGCTTGCCGCCGCCCTTCGGCTTTATCATAGCGGCCAGGTCAGCCTGATGCGACTCATCGATGCGCTGTCGACGCGGCCGGCCCAGATTTTCGGTCTCGATGCCGGTACGCTGAAGCCAGGTGCCAAGGCAGATATCGCCCTGATCGATCTCGACGAGCCTTGGCTTGTCGCAAAAGACATGCTTTTGTCGCGCTCGAAAAATACACCTTTCGAAGATGCGAGAATGAGCGGCCGGGCAGTCGCGACCTATGTCGCCGGCAAGCTGATTCACAGCCTCTAGGGCAAGCCCGGGTTTACGGAGAATAAGACGTGATGGCGGATTTCTGGACTTGGCAGCTCACCCCGCAGACATTGCTGGCAGCCATCGTCATCGGCTACCTGCTCGGCTCCATCCCCTTCGGCCTGTTGCTGACGCGCATGGCCGGACTTGGCGACGTCCGCAATATCGGCTCGGGCAATATCGGCGCGACAAACGTCCTTCGCACGGGTAACAAGTGGCTTGCGGCCGCGACACTGCTGCTCGATGCCTTCAAGGGCACAGCCGCCGTTCTGATAACAGCCCATTTCTTTGGTGAGGATGCCGGTGTGCTTGCCGGCTTCGCGGCCTTCATCGGCCACATCTTCCCGGTCTGGATCGGCTTCAAGGGCGGCAAGGGCGTCGCGACCTATCTCGGCATCCTCCTCGGCCTGGCGCCGCTGATGGCCTTGATTTTCGCCATCATCTGGCTGGTCATTGCCTTCACGACCCGTTATTCCTCGCTCTCCGCATTGGTTGCAACCCTTGTCATCCCGGTTGTATTGTGGATATTGGGCGTCGACAAGATTGCCGCCGTCATGGCGCTGATGACCGTCATCTCCTGGTACAAGCACAGGGCCAACATCGCCCGGTTGACCGCCGGAACGGAAGGCAAGATCGGAGCAAAGGGATAATGGACGCAGGCAGCGCAAGACGGACCGGAGTTGCGCTGACCGAAAAACAAAGGATTGCCTGGCTCAGGCTGATCCGCTCCGACAATGTCGGACCATCCACCTTTCGCGATCTCATCAATCACTATGGCTCGGCAGAAGCAGCACTTGCGATGCTGCCGGAACTTTCGCAGCGCGGCGGCTCGACGCGAGCGATCCGCATTGCCGACGAGCGCGACGCTCTGCGGGAACTAGAGGCGGTGCATCGCTTCGGTGCACGCTTCGTGGGTATCGGCGAGCCGGATTATCCGTCGGCGCTACGGGAGATCGATGGGGCGCCGCCTCTTCTGACGGTCAAGGGCAATGTACCGACAGCAACCCGCCCGGCCATCGGTATCGTCGGCTCGCGCAATGCCTCGATCAGCGGGGCGAAGTTCACCGCGATGATTGCCCGAACCTGCGGCGAGGCCGGTTATGCCGTCGTCTCCGGGCTTGCGCGTGGCATCGATACCGCCGCCCATCGCGCCAGCCTCGAAACGGGGACCGTCGCCGCAATGGCCGGCGGTCTTGATCAGCCCTACCCGCCGGAGAATATCGGCCTGCTCAACGACATATGGAATGGAAACGGGCTTGCCGTCAGCGAGATGCCGTTCGGATGGGAACCGCGGGCACGCGACTTTCCGCGCCGCAACCGGCTGATATCGGGCATTTCGCTCGGCGTCGTCATCGTCGAGGCCGCGACCCGCTCCGGCTCGCTGATCACCGCGCGTCTTGCCGGCGAATTTGGCCGGCTGGTCTTCGCCGTTCCGGGTTCGCCGCTCGATCCCCGTTGCGAGGGCACCAACGG
This sequence comes from Rhizobium sp. P44RR-XXIV, assembly GCF_001999485.2. NCBI lineage: Bacteria > Pseudomonadati > Pseudomonadota > Alphaproteobacteria > Hyphomicrobiales > Rhizobiaceae > Rhizobium > Rhizobium sp. P44RR-XXIV. The sequence continues at coordinate 1,248,318 of NZ_MPVZ02000028.1, forward strand.
CCTGCTGAAGGACGGCGCGATGATCGTGACCACGCCGGGCGATATAGTCGACGCCTTGCGGCCGCTGGCCGAGCCGGATCTCTTCCGCCCGCGCCCTGTCGAAGCTCCGATCGAACGGAGCAAGCCGCTCTCCGTGCCGCCCGACGATGCAGAGCGTGACTACATCGTCGACGCACTCGGGCCGACACCGGTCGAGATTGACGATATCGTCAGGCATACCGGCCTACCGGTATCCGCTGTTCACTCTGTCCTTCTTGAGCTGGACATGGCCGGACGGCTGCATCGCCACCCCGGCGGGCTGGTGTCGATCTCCATGCTGGATTGAAAACTGTGACACGCATACCAATTCTAAGCTTCGCATCGCCGCGTCGATGGCAAAAATCGACTTCGCCTCTTGACCGCGACGAATTCCCTGTCCATGTCGGAAGGCCGGGAAGACGGAAAAGCCCGGCTTCTCCAGTGCCTTGTTTCGGCACGACCTCGTATTCAGAGACTTAATGATGAACGTTGTAGTGGTGGAATCGCCTGCCAAGGCTAAGACAATCAACAAATATCTGGGACCCGGATATAAGGTTCTTGCCTCCTTCGGCCATGTGCGTGACCTGCCCGCCAAAGACGGTTCGGTACTGCCGGATCAGGATTTCGAAATGCTCTGGGAAGTCGATGGCGCTTCGCAAAAGCGCATGAAGGACATCGCCGATGCGGTGAAATCCTCCGACGCCCTGTTTCTCGCGACCGACCCGGATCGCGAAGGTGAAGCGATTTCCTGGCATGTGCTCGACCTGCTCAACAAGAAGCGTGTCATCAACGGCAAGCCCGTCAAGCGCGTCGTCTTCAACGCGATCACCAAGAAGGCCGTGCTCGATGCAATGGCCGACCCGCGCGACATTGACGTGCCGCTGGTCGACGCTTACCTCGCCCGCCGTGCGCTTGATTATCTCGTCGGCTTCAATCTGTCGCCGGTGCTGTGGCGCAAGCTGCCTGGCGCCCGCTCGGCCGGCCGTGTTCAGTCCGTCGCGCTTCGCCTCGTCTGCGATCGTGAATCCGAGATCGAGCGCTTCATTTCGGAAGAATACTGGAACCTTTCGGCGATCCTGAAGACGCCGCGCGGCGACGAATTCGAAGCTCGTCTCGTATCCGCCGGAGGCAAGCGTCTGCAGCCACGCGCAATTGGCAACGGCGAAGAGGCCGGCAAGCTGAAGGCGTTGCTGGAAGGCGCGAGCTACGTCGTCGACACCGTCGAGGCAAAGCCGGTCAGGCGCAATCCGAGCCCGCCTTTCACCACCTCCACCTTGCAGCAGGCCGCCTCCTCCAAGCTCGGCTTCTCCGCTTCGCGCACCATGCAGGTAGCGCAGAAGCTTTATGAAGGCGTCGACATCGGCGGCGAGACGGTCGGTCTCATCACCTATATGCGTACCGACGGCGTGCAGATGGCGCCGGAAGCGATCGACGCGGCTCGCGTCGCGATCGCCGATCAGTTCGGCAACCGCTACCTGCCGGAAAAGGCACGCTTCTATTCGACCAAGGCGAAGAACGCCCAGGAAGCACACGAAGCGATCCGCCCGACCGGCTTCGATCGCACACCCGACCACGTCCGCAAATACCTCGATGCAGACCAGCTGAGATTGTATGACCTGATCTGGAAGCGCGGCATTGCCAGCCAGATGGCCTCGGCAGAGATCGAACGCACCACCGTCGAGATTCTGGCTGATAAGGCTGGCGAGAAGGCTGGGCTGCGTGCCGTCGGCTCGGTGATCCGCTTCGACGGCTTCATCGCCGCCTATACCGACCAGAAGGAAGACGGCGAGCAAAGCGACGATGCCGACGACGAAGATGGCCGTCTGCCGGAGATCAATGCCCGCGAAAACCTCGCCAAGCAGAAGATCAATTCGACCCAGCACTTCACCGAACCGCCGCCGCGCTATTCCGAAGCATCGCTGATCAAGAAGATGGAAGAGCTCGGCATCGGCCGCCCGTCGACCTATGCGGCGACGCTGGCGACGCTGCGCGACCGCGACTATGTCACGATCGACAAGCGCAAGCTGGTGCCGCAAGCCAAGGGCCGGCTGGTGACCGCTTTCCTGGAAAGCTTCTTCACCAAATACGTCGAATACGACTTCACCGCCGATCTCGAAGAAAAGCTCGACCGCATTTCCGCCGGCGAGCTGAACTGGAAGGACGTTCTGCGCGATTTCTGGCGCGATTTCTTCGCCCAGATCGAGGATACCAAGGAACTGCGCGTCACCAATGTGCTCGACGCGCTGAACGAGGCGCTGGCGCCGCTGGTCTTCCCGAAGCGCGAAGACGGCAGCGATCCACGCATCTGCCAGGTCTGCGGCACGGGCAACCTGTCGCTGAAGCTCGGCAAATACGGCGCCTTCGTCGGCTGCTCAAACTATCCGGAATGCAACTATACGCGCCAGCTCTCTTCGGAAGGCGGTGCGGAAGCAGAATCCACAGGGCTGAATGAACCGAAGGCACTCGGCCAGGATCCGGTTACCGGCGAAGAGCTGACCCTGCGTTCGGGCCGATTCGGACCTTATATCCAGCGTGGCGATGGCAAAGAGGCCAAGCGCTCGTCGCTGCCGAAGGGCTGGAAGCCTGAGGATATCGACTACGAGAAGGCGATGGCGTTGATCTCGCTGCCCCGCGATATCGGCAAGCATCCGGAAAGCGGCAAGATGATCTCGTCCGGCATCGGACGCTACGGTCCTTTCCTGCTGCATGACGGCAGCTATGCCAACCTCGAGACTGTCGAAGATGTGTTCACCGTCGGCCTGAACCGGGCTGTTACCGTGCTTGCCGAAAAGCAGAGCAAGGGTGGCGGGGCTCGTGGCGGTACGCCGGCAGCATTGAAGGATCTTGGCGCGCATCCGGATGGCGGCGGCTCGATCACCGTTCGTGACGGGAAATACGGCCCCTATGTCAATTGGGGCAAAGTCAACGCCACCCTGCCGAAGGGCGCCGACCCGCAGGCGATCACCGTCGAGGAAGCCCTGGCCTTGATCGTTGCGAAAGCCGGTAAGAGCGGCACAACGGCGAAAAAGGCGCCCGCCAAGGCTAAGACTGCGGCCGCCGGTGCCAAAGCGACCAAGACGACCGCCAAGCCGAAGGCTGCTGCAAAGAAGCCCGCGGCCAAGACGGCAACGAAAAAGAAGAGTGCAGAGTGAGCAGAGAACCGCGCGGCAGGAATCCATCGTCGGAACGTCGTTCCGGCAAGCCCGGCCGCGCCGGTAAGGCCAGCGGCGACGCCGAGCCGATGATGGCGATCGTGCACGGCACCCTGCCGCCGCGCGAAGTCATTCTTCGTTTCATCGCAGAACATCCCGAGCAGGCTTCCAAGCGTGAGCTTGCAAAGGCCTTTGGCCTGAAGGGTGAAAGCCGCATCGCGCTGAAGAGCCTGCTGCGAGAGCTCGAAGAAGACGGGATGGTGCAGAAGAGCCGCAAGTCGCTCATCCGCCCGGGTGCGCTGCCGCCGATCACCGTTCTCGATATCACGACCCGAGACAAGGATGGCGGACTGATCGGCCGCCCGGCCGATTGGGCGGATGAGAACGGCGTGGCACCGGCCGTGATGATCAAGCAGTCCTCCTCACCCGCCGGCCGCAATAGCAAGGGCAAGGCGCCGGTCGCCGGCATGGGCGACCGCGTCCTCGCAAAGATATTTGCCGCGGTGGATCGTGGCGGTCCGGCCTATACGGCACGCATCATCAAGGTTATCGACAAGCGCAAGGGCGCCAGCATGGGCGTCTTCCGCGAGACGCCGGGCGGCGGCGGTCGGCTGATGCCGATCGAGCGGCGCGGCGAAGAAATGGTGATCGATCCGGACTATACCGGCGACGCCAAGGATGGCGATCTCGTCGAGGTCGAAGTCGCCCGTCTTGGCCGTTTCGGCCTGCCGCGCGCCAAGGTTCTCTCGGTCGTTGGCTCCGTCGCTTCCGAAAAGGCGATCTCGATGATCGCCATTCATGCCCATGGCATTCCGCATGTCTTCCCGGCCGCCGTGATCGCCGAAGCCGATGCGGCCAAGCCCGCGACGATGGCGCATCGCGAGGACTGGCGCAGCCTGCCGCTGATCACCATCGATCCGGCGGACGCCAAGGACCATGACGATGCCGTCTATGCCGAGATGGACCCGTCGCCCGACAATCCCGACGGCATTGTTGTCACTGTCGCCATTGCCGACGTCTCTTGGTACGTGCGCCCCCATTCGCCGCTCGACCGCGAGGCGCTGAAGCGCGGCAACTCCGTCTATTTCCCCGACCGGGTCGTCCCGATGCTGCCTGAGCGCATCTCCAACGATCTTTGCTCGCTGAAGGAGGGTGTCGATCGCCCTGCCCTCGCCGTCCGGATGATCTTTTCCAAGGAAGGCCGCAAGGCGGGCCACACCTTCCATCGCATCATGATGAAGAGTGCCGCCAAGCTTTCCTACCAGCAGGCGCAGGCGGCCATCGACGGCCAACCCGACGACAAGACCGGGCCGATGCTGGAGCCGATCCTGAAGCCGCTGTGGCATGCCTATGAGATCATGAAGAAGGGCCGCGAGCGGCGTCAGCCGCTGGAACTCGACATGCCCGAGCGCAAGATCCTTTTGAAGGAGGATGGCACAGTCGACCGCGTCTTCGTGCCGCCGCGCCTCGATGCACACAAGCTGATCGAAGAAATGATGATCCAGGCGAACGTCGCCGCCGCCGAGACGCTGGAAAAGAAGAAGCAGGCACTCATCTACCGCATCCATGACGGTCCGACGCTCGCCAAGCAGGAAGTGTTGCGCGAATTCCTCAAGACCCTCGACATAACGCTCGCCAAGGGTGGCAATGTCCGGGCCAACAGCTTCAACGGCATTCTGGCGAAGGCCGAGGGTACGCCGCATCAAACCATGGTCAACGAGATGGTGCTGCGCTCACAGAGTCAGGCAATCTACAGCCCCGACAATATCGGGCACTTCGGCCTGAACCTGATGAAGTACGCCCATTTCACCTCACCGATCCGCCGCTACGCGGATCTGATCGTGCATCGTGCGCTCGTCGGCTCGCTCGGCTTCGGTGAAGGCGGCATCACGCCGGATGAGGAAGCTGTGCTCGATGACATCGCCGCCGAGATCTCAACCTTCGAGCGCCGCGCCATGGCCGCCGAACGCGAGACGGTCGATCGACTCATAGCCCATCATCTGGCGGGCAAGGTCGGCGCGGAATTCGAGGCGCGCGTCGGCGGTGTCACCAAGTCGGGACTTTTTGTCACCCTGCCCGACTACGGAGCCGACGGTTTCATCCCTATATCTACGCTCGGCAGCGACTACTTCATCTACGATGAGGCGCATCAGGCGCTGACGGGCGAAAAGACCGGGCTCGGCTATCGCCTTGGCGACGAGGTGACCGTGCGGCTGGTGGAAGCCGTACCGCTTGCAGGCGCCCTGCGCTTCGAGATGCTGAGTGACGGACGGTCGTTGCCGACGGCGGTACGCTCTTTCCACAAGGCGACCCGTCGCAATCAAAGCCAGGCACGCAAGACGCCGGGCACGAGACCACCGCGCGGCCGCCGGTAAAAGATGGCTGCCGGCAGTAAGGAAGAGCATTCATGACGGGCAGCCCATCCGATTCCCCCATCCGCTACGGCGGCACCGACGAAAGCGAGCGCCCGGTCGCCCGGTCGATTTCCCGCGGCATGCTCAACCGCTGCCCGCGCTGCGGGACGGGCAAACTCTTTCGCGCCTTCCTGAAGCCAGTCGACAATTGTCCTGTTTGCGGCGAGGAGATCTTCCATCAACGAGCCGATGATCTGCCGCCTTACCTGGTGATCTTCGTTCTCGGCCACATCATCGTCGGCGGCTACATGATGACGGACATGGCCTTCAATCTGCCCATGTGGGTCCATCTCGCCATCTGGGCGCCGATCACGGTCATAGCGGCCCTCGCGATCATACAACCCATCAAGGGTGGCGTGATCGGCCTGCAATGGGCGCTGCGCATGCATGGTTTCGGCGGCCACGACGACAGCCCGGACGAATGGGATCAGGGAAACGGGCGGTCGTGACCATGCCCGCAAGCCTGTCACATCGGTCTGCTCGGGAGACCGCGGTTGTTTCGCATTATCGCTCTCCCCCAGCGGGAACCATGATCGATTTCCCGGATATTCGTGATTCGCACACGCTGCTTCGGCGGCAACGGCTTGACACGAGCGGCTTTTCTTGTCTGAACATGCCGGGCATCGAAAGGATCATTCTGGGGGATATGACCGATCTCATGAAAGCCGACCCGTCACCTGAATTTGGCCGAGCCGTGCCTTTCTATGTTGCGTATCGTGATCGATTCGCCTGCCTCATGCTCCAGGGATCAGTTTATGCTTGAACCGACGAACGGCAAGGCCGGCCATGTCGAAGAAATTCACTGGCCTTCGCTCGTCGCCGCCATCGCGTCCGTATCCGCCGTGGGCATTGCCATTGGCCTGGGCCTGCCGCTTCTCAGCATCATTCTGGAGAAGCGCGGCGTCTCCTCAAGCCTGATCGGCCTCAACACGGCGATGATGGGCATAGCGGCCATGCTCGCGGCTATCATCACCACCAAGCTCGCGCATCGCTTCGGCGTCGTGCAGACGATGATCTGGGCCGTGATACTGTCCGCGCTGAGCTCGCTGGGCTTCTATTATGCAGAAAACCTGCTTCTGTGGTTCCCCCTGCGCATCCTGTTCCACGGCTCGACGACCACCCTCTTCATTCTGTCGGAATTCTGGATCAATGCGGCTTCGCCACCGTCCAAGCGAGGTTTCGTACTCGGCCTATATTCCACGGTGTTCTCGCTTGGCTTTGCGGCCGGCCCCCTGCTCTTCTCGCTTGTCGGCAGCGAGGGCCTCATGCCGTTTCTGATTGGCGCCTGCATCATTCTGGCGGCGGCGATCCCGATCTTCATCGCCCGTAACGAAAGTCCCGTGGTCGACGAGAAGCCCGAGCTGCATTTCGTCCGCTATATCTTCCTGGTGCCGACGGCCACTGCGGCCGTGTTCGTGTTCGGCGCCGTGACCGTTGGCGGCGGGTCGCTGTTTACCAGCTATGCCACCCGCCTAGGCTTCAACGAATCGCAGGCCGCATTGCTGTTGACCGTCATGGGCATCGGCAATTTCGTGTTTCAGATCCCCCTTGGGCTTCTGGCCGACCGCATGCGCGACAAGCGGCCATTGTTGTCGATCATGGCCACCATCGGCCTGGTTGGCGCGCTGTTGCTGCCATCCCTGTCGTCGAACTGGATTATCCTCGCCGTCATCCTGCTCTTCTGGGGCGGCTGCGTTTCCGGCATGTACACGGTTGGCCTCAGCCACCTGGGTACACGGCTGACCGGCGCAGACCTTGTGGCCGCCAATGCGGCCTTCGTTTTCTGCTATGCGATCGGCATGGTTCTCGGGCCGCCGACGATCGGTACCGCGATGGATTTGGTCAATCCCAGCGGCTTTGCCTGGGCTGTAGCCTTTTTCTTCGGCCTTTATGTCCTGCTTTCGGGGATACGACTGCTTTTCATGGGCAACAGAGGTTGACTTTTCGGGCGCGATTTGTATTTTCGCGCCAGAATTCGCCGTGGACCACCGCACTGGCCGTCCACGGCGTTCATTTTTATTAAAGGCAGGACGACTATGGCCAAGGCTACCACAATCAAGATCAAGCTGCTGTCGACGGCCGACACTGGTTTTTTCTACGTCACGACGAAGAACAGCCGTACGATGACGGACAAGATGACGAAGACGAAGTACGACCCGGTTGCTAAGAAGCATGTCGAGTTCAAGGAAACGAAGATCAAGTAAGTTTCCTAAACTTCAGGTTACAAAAGGCGCAGCCTCCGGGCTTGCGCCTTTTTTCGTTTTCAGGGCTTCGCACCCGTAAAATCCGATCGGGTTTTACCGCTCCAGATGACCTGAAAAAGGACTGCCAGCGCGTCCAAAAAGAAAAACGCCGCCTTCGAAAATCGAAGAGCGGCGTTCTGAATTCGGGGGCCGGCTAGCCTGCAAAACGGCACGAGGAACCGTTGTAATTTGCCTGCCAGCCGACCGACCCCACGACCCAGGAGATGCGGCGGACCTGAGCATCATGGGGTATCTGGAAACCCTTATGGGCTGTCTCTGTACGGGACTAAATTCGCGCGAAATCAAAAGAAAATCAACAAATTCTTAATGATGAAAAATACCCGTCTGCTGGGATGGTTAAAATTCACGTCACCACTGACAGAAATCTCCCGTAGAATTAACAAATCAAAATTGAATATTCTTCAAGAAAAAATCAACAACTCTCGTATTTATGACAAACTCTAAATACAGCCGACTAAGAATACCCAAGCACGATAATGCTTTTCAAATGATGTCTAGTCTCCTTTCTGCGTCTTCCGAGGAAAATAGGCAGGAAATCATAACTATATAACAACCGAACTGACTTCGTCACAAAACGCGCAGAAAATGCAGGTTCTCTTTCAATTCCGAAATAAAAATACGACGCTCAACGTCCAGCAAGATCTGTGCTCCAGCGGACCTCATCAGAAGATTAAAAATAATTAATCTTCACTCAACACCCCGGCAAGTCCCCCAATATTCATGGGAAAACCAACCCTATTATGGCCGATTTTCAGTCAGGCGGCCGAAGCGACAACCCTGTTGCGCCCGGCCCTTTTCGCTTCATAAAGAGCAAGATCGGCCTGCTTCATCAACTGTTCCGGTGTCTCGATTGTCTCCAAACGGCACGAGATGCCGAAGGAGGCCGTGATGTTAAGCGTGGCACCGGCATCCCGCAGCTTGACTGGCATATTTTCTACCGCAGCGCGCAGACGCTCTGCGACGGCGGCGGCAATGTCCGCGGTCGTATCCGGCATGACGACAACGAATTCCTCGCCGCCATAACGGCAGGCCAGATCGGCACCGCGCACCGTCGAGCGGATACGGGAAGCGAACTCCTTGAGCACTTCGTCGCCGGCATCGTGACCGTAGGTATCGTTGACTAGTTTGAAGCGATCGATATCGGCGATCAGAACGGAGAGCGGACGGGCCCGGGCCAACGACCGATCGAAAAGGATCTTCAGGTGATTGTCCAGGTACCGCCTGTTGTTCAGGCCGGTGAGTGCGTCGGTGACGGCAAGTTCGATGGTCTGCTGTACGCTGGCGCGGAGGCGATCATTATAGCGCTTCCGGCGTATCTGCGTCAGGCAGCGGGCCACCAGCTCGTTTGGATCGACAGGCCGAACGATATAATCATTGACGCCGAGATCGAGGGCACGGACGATCATGTCATCTGCCCCCTGCTCCGTCACCAATAGCACCGGCAGGAAGCGCGTACGCTCCAGCGAGCGAAGCTGCGAGCAGAGCCGCAGCGGATCGTAATCGTCGAAATTCGAATTGACGATGACCAGTTCGAACGGCCGTTCTGCAGCCTCGAACAAGGCCGCCTGCGGATCGGACATGGCGACGACTTCCGCGATCGGCTTGAGCGTGCGGATGATGCGTTCCTGCGAGTTGGCGCGGCCGTCAACCAGGAGCACTTGCCCGGTTTCTTCGGCGCGGCCATCGCCGGCACGCAGCAGATCATCGATGCCGAAATTGCGCGCCGTTTCGTTTCGCATGGACAATTCATCGCTCAACGTCTTCAGGCGCAGCAGGCTCTTGACGCGAGAAATGAGCTGCAGATCGTTGACCGGCTTGGTCAGGAAATCATCCGCGCCGGCCTTCAGGCCACGCACCCGGTCGGTCGGCTGATCGAGCGCGGTGACCATGACCACGGGAATATGAGCGGTACGGGGATCGGACTTCAGGCGCTCGCACACCTCGAATCCATCCATGCCGGGCATCATGATGTCGAGGAGGATAAGATCGACCTGGGCGCGCGCGCAGATGGCGAGCGCCTGCAAACCATCTTCGGCGGTCAGCACCTCAAAATATTCAGCCAGCAACCGCGCTTCCAGAAGCTTCACATTTGCCGGGATATCGTCGACTACCAGGATGCGGGCGGTCATTCGTTCTTCCTACGCTCAGGCGTCGCCCAGATAAGTTTTAATGGTCTCGATGAATTTCGGCACGGAAATCGGCTTCGAGACATAGGCTTCGCATCCGCCCTGGCGAATGCGCTCCTCATCGCCCTTCATGGCAAAGGCCGTGACTGCGATGACGGGAATGACATGCAGATCATCATCCTCCTTCAGCCATTTTGTCACCTCCAGCCCGGAAACTTCCGGAAGCTGGATGTCCATCAGAATGAGATCTGGGCGGTGTTTACGAGCAAGATCAAGCGCTTCCATACCGTTTCGGGTCTGGATCGTCGTATAACCGGACGCCTCGATCAGATCGCGAAAGAGCTTCATATTCAGCTCATTGTCTTCTACAATCATTACCTGTTTAGGCATGGAGAGATGTCCCTGCATCCGGTATTGCATCCATTCTCTCGAAATATAGGGTCGCGAGGAACCGATTCCACAAATACTTGAATCGCATACTACCGGGATTTGGTTGAAAAATAGGTAACTCACCCTTCAAAATGCAAAGTAACTTCAAGAACCCGAAGAAGAATGCGGCCGCGCCGCAAGAGACAGCCATTGCCGTACTCGGCTGGCTGGCGAACGAACCGGATATGTTCAGCCGCTTTCTGGCCCTAACCGGAGTTGAACCGGCGCAGGTGCGCAACGCCATCAACGAGCCCGCTTTTCTCGCGGGCATGCTGGACTTCCTGATGAACCACGAACCGACATTGCTGGCCTTTTGCGAAGCCAGCGGCATTCCGCCGGATGCCGTCGCCGCTGCATCGGCGTATTTCTCGCCGCCCGGCCTGGCCTCCGGAGAATATTGATCATGGATGCACCGCTCGAATTCGATACATCGCACATCCGCCTCCAGGATCGGCCGCTGATCGTCTGTGATGTCGACGATGTCGTCTTGCATTTCTTCGCACCTTTCCTGACCTTCCTCGACGGTGAAGGCCATGAGTTCCTGCCGCGATCCTTCCGGCTGACCGGCAACATCATCTCCAGGGCCAACGGAACGGCGCTGGAGGAAAAGGACGTCCACCGGCTGATAGAGGCCTTCTTCGAGGCGCAGGAGCAATGGCAGACGCCCCTTGATCTTGTCGTCGATACGCTTGGCGACTTTTCCAAGGATGCCGATATCGTTTTCCTGACGGCCATGCCGCCGCAATACTGGGCTCAGCGGCGCCGCCTTCTCGATCGGCTCGGCCTTGCCTATCCATTGCTTGCATCGCTGCAGCCGAAAGGGCCGATCGTCCGGTCGCTGCATGCAAGGCGCGCATTGCCGGTCGTTTTCGTCGACGACATGGCGCATAATCTGCATTCGGTTGGCGAACATGTTCCGGACTGCCTCCTGATCAATCTGAAGCCTGATTCTGTCGTCCACCGCATGGCGCCGGCAGCGCCGGCAGGCATTCCCGAAACGAGTGAATGGAGCCAGGCGGCGCCATTGCTCAGGGCTTACATCGGTGGCTGAAACCATCGACCCGATATCAAAGGACGAGGCGCATCAGGGGGCGCCCGTCCTTGCGTTTGGCGACCTCAGAAAATCCCGCCGCCTCGAATATGCGCTGCGAGCCGACATAGAGGCCCACGGATTTCGACTGCTTCGTGCGCTCGATCGGACAGCCCTCCAGCAGACGCGCACCTGAAGCCTTGGCGAAATTTATGGCCTCCGACAGCATGCGATGGCTGTATCCCTTGCCGCGATCACGCGAATTCATGAAGAAACAGCTCACCGCCCAGACCGAACTATCCTCGGCATCGGCCGGATCGAGCGGACGCGAGACCGTCTTCGGTGAATTCCATTGCGGCAGCTCCAGGCGGGGTCCGACCTGCACCCAGGCAACCGGGCGCTCATCGACATAGCCAAGAAGGCCGGGTGGCGGTCCCGCCGCGACGCGGTCCTGAATGAAGCGCTTCTTGGCGTCTCCGTCCATCGTCTTGCGCTGCGATGTCGGAATGCGGAAATGGGTGCACCAGCAGCCATAGCAGGCGCCGGTCGGCCCGAACAACACCTCGAAATCGTCCCAGCGATCCCACGTCAGAGGCTGCACGCGTAAATTTTCCACTCCATCACCTCCCTGTTTTCCCGCTTGAGACTCGCAAACTTAAAACATAAAGTGGCGATGTTCAATTTTTGTTCTCATTAGATGACCACTGCGCCCGACAAGATTTCCGGTTTCTGTCGCGATTGCTTGAGCGAGCAATCTGCCGTGCGTACGCGTTGCCGGGCCTGCGGCAGCCCTCGCCTCGTCTATCATCGCGAGCTCTATGGGCTGACGCTGGCGCATATCGATTGCGACGCCTTCTATGCCTCGATCGAAAAACGGGATAATCCGGAATTGGCCGACAAGCCGCTAATCGTTGGCGGCGGCAAGCGCGGCGTCGTCTCCACCGCCTGCTATATCGCCCGCATTCACGGCGTTCGCTCCGCGATGCCGATGTTCAAGGCCTTGGAAGCGTGTCCGCAGGCGGTGGTGATCCGTCCGAACATGGAGAAGTACGTGCGAGTCGGCCGGGAGATCCGCACCATGATGCAGGATCTGACGCCCTTGGTGCAGCCGCTTTCGATCGACGAGGCCTTTCTGGAACTCGACGGCACGCAGCGGCTTCATCATGATCCGCCGGCCCGTATCCTGGCGAAATTCGCGCGGCGCGTGGAGCAGGAGATCGGCATCACCATCTCCATCGGCCTCTCCTACTGCAAGTTCCTCGCCAAGGTCGCCTCTGACCTGCAGAAGCCCCGCGGCTTCTCCGTCATCGGCCGTGAGGAGGCCGTTTCGTTTCTGGAGCCCCGCCCGGTGACGACCATCTGGGGCGTCGGCAAGGCCTTCGCGGCGACGCTGGAAAGCGACGGCATTCGCACCATCGGCCAATTGCAGGGCATGGACGAAAGCGACCTCATGCGCCGCTACGGGGTCATCGGCCAACGGCTTTCCCGCCTGTCGCGCGGCATCGATGACCGCACGGTGCATCCGAACGAGGCCGCGAAAAGCGTGTCGGCCGAAACCACATTCTTCGAAGACATATCCCGCTACGATGACCTGGTGCCCATCCTTCGCGATCTGTCGGAGAAGGTTTCGCGCCGTCTGAAGCGCAGCGGCATCGCCGGCCAGACCGTCGTGCTGAAGCTGAAAACATCAGATTTCAAGAGCCGGACGCGCAACCGCCGCCTGGAAGACCCGACGCAGCTCGCCGACCGAATCTTCCGCACCGGCTTGCGCCTGCTCGAGCCGGAGACGGACGGTACGAAGTTCCGTCTCATCGGCATCGGTGTCACCGATCTTGGCGATGCCGGACGCGCCGATCCTCCCGATTTGATCGACCAGCAGGCTACACGCCGCGCCGCAGCCGAGGCGGCCATGGACAAGCTTCGAGAAAAATTCGGCAACAAGACCGTCGAGACCGGTTACACCTTCGGCGGAAAACGCGATAAATAACAATTGCTTGCCAAATAGTCACCAATCGGTGATATTGTGGGCCATGACAAATAATTGCCTCGCGTGTGCGATTCTTCGTCGCGAATAGCTCGGATTCAATCTTTCTTGGTAAATTTCTATTAGGACTCGATCTCTGTAACTTCCGGGCAGCTCTGTTGGGCTGTCGATTGTGTTTTGCGTACGGGTTCCTATGCGTCTATCGGCTGTATCGACCATCCTTCTTGCCTGCCTGACGATATCGGGCTGCGCCGCCAGAGGCGAGCGCGAAGCCGCGCAGTCAAGCGCGCCTTCCAAGGAAATGACCAGCTCCATAGCAAAGAGCGGCACCCCGGTGCCGACGGTCGAAATCGGAGAAACCGTCTCGCGCGTCGAGCGGCAGCAGGCGTTGGCGACCTCGCTGCCTGCCGATCCCCGACCAGAGGGATTCCTGCCATCCGACCAGGGTCGAGATGACGTTCCCATGCCGCTGCAACGGCCGCTCGCCATGCTTTCGCCGGCAAACCCGATGCCCCGCGCCATGCGGCAGCAGCCGATGCAGATCTATTCCCACCAGTTCCGCGATGCCAAGCCGATCAACTTCGGCACGACTTCGCCAAGGAAGCTGGCCGTGCATGGCGTCGACGTTTCCCGCTGGCAGGGTGACATCGACTGGAACACGCTGCGCACCCAGGGTGCCAATTTCGTTTACATCAAGGCGACCGATGGCGGCGATCATCTCGATCCGATGTTCAAGAAGAACTGGCGTGCTGCCCAGCAAGCCGGCCTGAAGCATGGTGCCTATCATTTCTTCTATTGGTGCCGGACCGCCGGCGAGCAAGCCGATTGGTTCATCCGCAACGTTCCACGGGAGGCTGGCGCCCTGCCGCCGGTGATCGACGTTGAATGGAACGGCGAATCCAGCTGCAAGCGGCGGCCGTCGCGCGAACAGGTTCTGGCGAAGATGCAGGTCTTCATGGACAAGCTGGAAAGACATTACGGCCAGCGCCCCATTGTCTACACCGCTCCGGATTTCTATCGCGACAACCTGCGCGGTGAATTGCTCAACTATCCCTTCTGGCTACGCTCCGTCGCCGCTCATCCTTCCAAGGTCTATCCGGGCCGGAACTGGCTATTCTGGCAATATTCCGGCTCCGGCGTCTCGCATGGCGTCGATGGCAGGATCGACCTCAATGCCTTCCATGGCAGCGCGGAAGAATGGCATAACTGGGTGGCGTCCAGCGTACGCTGATACCTCCATTTTCTATCGATAGGTTACCGCAAAAGCAGGGATCACCACCCTGCTTTTGCATTTCTGCAACTGCCTCTCGCATCCAGAAGGATTGATTTTCGACGTGCTGATAGAAGCATTCACTTTCGGCAAGTCTTCCTTAAACTTCGAAGTCTAACCTTCGCCGCTACGAGTATTGCGTTTTGGTTGTGTCCATGAAGCCGTTTTTCCTGCTAGGGCTTGGGCTGCTTTCAGCTACCGCCCTTTCCCATCCTAGAGCGTCGTACGATTAACATGGCGCATATCCTGCTGCGTTGAAGAAGTTCCAGCATTCGGTTCGATTGAAGAGGTTACAGATTGAGCCGAGGACCTTTGTGAGGGTGTCGAAGGTTCTGGCGGCTGCGGTCCTGAGATGCGCTTTGATCTTGGAGAATGCCATTTCGATGGGATTGAGGTCTGGGCTGTAGGGCGGCAGGAAGAGGAACCATGCGCCATGATCCCGCAAGATCTCTGTGGCTCTTTTGCTTTTGTGGACGGCCAGGTTGTCAAGGATGACGACATCGCCGCGTGACAGTGTGGGGACGAGCTGGGTCTCGATATAGGTGTCGAAAGCAGCGCGGTTCATGGGGCGGTTTATGATCCATGGCGCGGTCAGTCCGAAGCATCGAAGCCCGGCGATGAAGGTCTGCGTTCCCCAATGTCCGAACGGCGCATCCATGCGCAACCGCTCGCCGCGCGGGCAGCGTCCACGCAGCCGAACCATCTTGGTATTCACGGATGTTTCGTCAATAAAGACAAGACGATGCGGTTCCAGCCGCATGCGTGGCTGACGCTTTGCGATCCAGGTGTCACGATCGTGGCGCACCGTCGCGCGTGCGCGTTCCGACGCCATAAGGGCTTTTTTTATATGTGAACCCTTCCGCCACCAGCACCCGTGACAGCGACGAAGGTGGAACACGAACACCGTGCGCCTCATCGAGCCTGTCGGCCAGTTCCGGCATGGTGATATCGGGTCTGGCTTCGACCTGCGCAATCAGGAACGACCGATAGGCCGCAAGCTTGCCGCTGCCGGACGGACGGCCCTGACGCGGAGGCGATACCGCTCCTGTCGTCCGGCGGCGCTGCATGAGGCGGATTGCCGTGCTGTCGCCGATGGCGAAACGACGCGCGGCCGCGCGGCAGGAATGCCCTGCCTCAACCATTGCCACAACGCGTTCGCGGATATCAAGTGAATGCGATTTGCCCATGAAACACCTCCGCTTGGAAGGGAATCATGAAATTCACCAAAATCAAACACCCAACGATTCACGTTTTGTGAACGATGCTCTAGCCTTGCCGCATCGGATGCCCGTACCCTGCAGATCGTGGTGTCGAAGGACAGGCAATCGCTTGCCGTCTATGATGGCGACCAGGTGGTGGCGACCTCGAAGGTTTCGACCGGCAAGCGTGGGCACACGACGCCGAGCGGCATCTTCTCAATCCTGGAGAAGAAGGTCTATCACGAGTCCAATCTCTATTCGGCCGCGCCCATGCCCTTCATGCAAAGGCTGACCTGGTCGGGCATCGCGCTGCATGAATCCAACTCGGTTCCGAATTATCCAGCGTCTCATGGCTGCGTGCGCATGCCCAAGGCATTTGCCAAGGCGCTTTACCAGATGACGGAGCGCGGCGTACACGTCGTCATCGCCGACCAGCCGCTGGTGCCTCAGCCCTTTCAGAACTCCATGCTGTTCCAACCGCAGGCGGCACCTCCCCCCGCTCTATTTTCCGGCATCGAATTGCGCCCGATGACGGCAAGCTTCCTGCCCCAGGCGCAACCGCTGCAGGTCGCGACGAACGATGTCACCTCGATCCCGATTCCGAAGGCGCAGGCGGTTGTTGAGCCACCCGCGGAGCAGGCGCCACTCAGCATTCTGATCACCCGACGGGGATTGCGCGAGAATGTCCGCGATCTCCAGGGCCTGTTGAACGGCATGGGCTTCATGGTCGGCACGCCGGACGGCATGCTCGGTCCGGCGACGGTGCAGGCAATCGAAGATTTCAAGAAGGCGCATGATATCAAGACGGTAGGCGGGCTTGTGAGCCCGGCCTTGATGAAGGCGGTCTATGCCGCCGCCGGCAAGGGCGAACCGCCGAACGGCGCGATCATGGTCCGCCAGAATTTCAAGCCGCTCTTCGAGGCGCCGGCTAATATCGCCGAGCCGGAGGAAGCGCTGGGCGTGCATTTCTTCACCGCCAATGCGATCGATCGCATCAGCGGCAAGGCTGACTGGTTCGGCATGACGCTGGAAGAAGACCTCAGCAAGCAGACCAAGAAACGGTTGGGGATTACCAGCGAGGCCCAGTCGCAATCGCTCGATGCAGCCGGACAGGCGCTCGGCCGTATCAGCATTCCCGACGAGGCACGCCATCGCATCGAGGATCTGCTGACGCAGGGTTCGTCGCTGACGATCTCCGACACGGGCATAGGACCGGAAACCGGCAACGAGACCGATTTCATCACCATCACCAATAACGGCGCGCTCGGCAAAAAAGGCTGAGCATCAGGTACTAAGGCGCGGCGAGCGATCCTGAAAGATCACGACGCGCTTTAGACCAGCTCGACATCGATAACGCCGGGCGCCGTGCGCAATGCGGCGGCAATCTCGGGCGTGATGCGGTATTTCTCCGGCAGCGCCACCTCGACCTCGCGCGAGCCCTCATCCTTGATCACGATGAAGGAGACGAGGCCATCTCCCTTGGTATTCAGATGGGCCGCTACCGCTTTCAGCGGCCCGGAATCGCGAACATAGACGCGCAGCGCCTTCTGCATCTGCAGCGACTTCTCCTCCAACGACTGTGCCGTCTGCAGGCGCAGGCTGATGCCTTCGGGTCGCTCATCCGCCTGCGCGGTGATGACGAAGGATTTTCCGACTTCGAGGACATCGCGGTACTGGTTGAGTGTTTCCGAAAAAAGCACCGTTTCGAACTGACCCGAGGCATCGGAGAACACGAAGATGCCCATCTTGTTGCCGGTGCGCGTCTTGCGTTCCTGCTTCGAGATGACCGTGCCGGCGAGGCGACCGTTGCCGGCCCCCTGCTTCACCGCAGCGGAAAAATCGGCAAAGTTCTGCACGCGCATCTTGTCGAGCACGGTCTTGTAGGTATCGAGCGGATGGGCCGTCAGATAGAAGCCGAGCACCTGGAACTCGCGCAGCAAGCGCTCCGAAGCTAGCCATGGCGTATAGGATGGAAAGGTGATTTTCTCCGGCCCGGACGCAGCACTTCCGAACATGTCGTGCTGACCGCTGCGCTTGTTTTCCTGCGCCACCTGGGCATAGCCCATGATCCGGTCCAGCCCGCCGATCAACTGTGCGCGGTCGATGTCGAAACAATCGAAGGCGCCGGCGGAAATCAGGCTTTCGAGAACACGGCGGTTGATCTGCTTCGGATCGATGCGCAGGCAGAAATCCTCGATGCCGGCAAAGGGTTGATCGCCGCGCACTTCGACAATGTGTTCCACCGCCGATTCGCCGACACCCTTGATGGCCGCCAGCGCATAATAGATGCGGTTTTCACCGGTCTCGAAATGGCGAAAGGACGTCTGGACCGATGGCGCGATGACCTCGATGCCCAGGCGCTTAGCATCCTGACGGAAGTCATTGACCTTTTCGGTGTTGGCCATATCGAGCGTCATCGACGCCGCCAGGAACTCCACCGGATAATGCGCCTTCATAAAGGCCGTCTGGTAGGAGACGATGGCGTACGCGGCGGCGTGCGACTTGTTGAAGCCGTAGTTGGCGAACTTGGCGAGCAGATCGAAAATGACGTCGGCCTGGCCCTTGGACACTTCGTTCTTGACGGCGCCATCGACGAAACGCTCGCGCTGCTGGTCCATCTCCGCCTTGATCTTCTTACCCATGGCGCGGCGCAGAAGGTCGGCTTCGCCGAGCGAATAGCCCGACAGAACCTGGGCGACCTGCATCACCTGCTCCTGGTAGACGATGACGCCCTGCGTCTCCTTTAAGAGATAGTCGATCTTCGGATGGATCGATTCGATCTCTTCCTCGCCATGCTTGCGGGCGTTGTAGACCGGGATATTCTCCATCGGACCGGGGCGATAGAGCGCCACCAGTGCGATGATGTCCTCGATGCAGTCCGGACGCATGCCGATGAGGGCCTTGCGCATGCCGGCACTTTCCACCTGGAACACGCC
Source organism: Rhizobium sp. P44RR-XXIV (assembly GCF_001999485.2). Lineage (NCBI taxonomy): Bacteria > Pseudomonadati > Pseudomonadota > Alphaproteobacteria > Hyphomicrobiales > Rhizobiaceae > Rhizobium > Rhizobium sp. P44RR-XXIV. Next base: position 1,267,140 of record NZ_MPVZ02000028.1, read on the forward strand.
AACCGTCTCGCCGCGCGAGAGCATGTCGTAGGTCGGCTTGTCCTCAAGCGGGATGCTGGCGAGATCGATCGAAATACCGCGCTTGGCGACGAAATCGACTGCCGTCTTCAGCACTGTCAGCGTCTTCAGGCCGAGAAAGTCGAACTTCACCAGGCCGGCCTGCTCCACCCATTTCATGTTGAACTGGGTGACCGGCATGTCGGAGCGCGGATCGCGATACATCGGCACGAGCTTCGACAGCGGACGATCGCCGATGACGATACCGGCGGCATGCGTCGAGGCATGGCGGTAGAGGCCCTCGATCTTCTGGGCGATATCGAGCAGGCGCGCGACGACTGGCTCCTTGTCCGCCTCTTCCTGCAGACGCGGCTCTTCCTCAATCGCCTTGCTCAATGGCGTCGGATTGGCGGGGTTATTCGGCACCAGCTTGCAGATCTTGTCGACCTGGCCGTAAGGCATTTCCAGCACACGGCCGACATCGCGAAGCGCGGCGCGCGCCTGCAGCGAACCGAAGGTGATGATCTGCGCCACCTGCTCGCGGCCATACTTGGCCTGCACGTAACGGATCACCTCTTCGCGCCGATCCTGGCAGAAGTCGATGTCGAAGTCGGGCATGGATACGCGTGACGGGTTGAGGAAGCGCTCGAACAGCAAGGAGAAGCGCAGCGGATCGACGTCGGTGATCGTCAGCGCATAGGCGACCAGCGAGCCCGCACCGGAACCGCGGCCCGGCCCAACCGGAATATCATGCCGCTTGGCCCATTTGATGAAGTCGGCAACGATCAGGAAGTAACCGGGGAACTTCATGCCCTCGATAACGCTGAGCTCGAATTCCAGCCGCTCGCGATAATCCTTCTCCTCATAACCCGGCGCCATGCCGAGCGAGGCCAGACGCTGGTCGAGGCCTTCGACCGCCTGGGCGCGCAACTCTGCGGATTCGGCACGATCGGCCTCGTCCTCGTCGGCGGTGCACCCGTGAAGCGCGGCAGGATGGGTTTGCGCGTTTGCAGCACGAAGGAGCAGCGCCGGGCGATCTCGACGGTATTCTCCAGCGCCTCGGGCAAGTTAGCGAAGAGCTTGGCCATGTCGGCCCGGCTTTTCAGATAATGGTCCGGCGTCAGACGGAAGCGCGTATCGTCCGAGACGATGGCATTGTGGGCGACCGCCATCAGCGCATCATGGGCATCGTAGTCGTCGCGCGTCGGGAAGAATGCTTCGTTGGTGGCAACCAGCGGGAGCTCGTGCTCATAGGCAAGCGTCAGCATCTTGCGTTCATGACGGCGATCATAGGTGCCATGGCGCTGGAGCTCGACATAGAGCCTGTCGCCGAACAACCGCTTCAGTGTCAGAAGCCTCGATAACGCCTGTGGCGCATGGCCCTCTTTCAGAGCCATATCGACCGGGCCGCCCAGCGAACCGGTAAGCGCAATCATGCCCTCGGTGCCGATTTCCTCCAACCACGAAGTGGTAATGTGAACGGCCTGATTGCCTTCTCCGCCGAGGTAGGCGCGGCTGATGAGATCGACGAGGCGCTCATAGCCTTCTCCCGTCGCGGCGAGAAGGACGATGGACGGAAGCTTGGCAAGCGATTGCTGCGGCCCGCGCTTCTCGCCCTCGCCGCCATCTTCCATGTCGATCGAGACCTGGCAGCCGATGATCGGCTGCAACCCCTCGTCCATCGCCTTCTGAGCGAACTCGAGAGCGACGAAGAGATTGTTGGTATCGGTGATGGCGATCGCGGGCTGATTGTCGCCGGCGGCCTTGGCCAGTATCTTCTTGAGCGGCAACGCGCCCTCAAGCAGGGAATAGGCGGAATGGACCCGCAGGTGTACGAATTCCGCTGCCTCACCGACCGACGCCGCCGATGCGCCGCTGTCGCCAATATCCGCCATCTTGTACCCTTCCGCATGCCTAAATGAATCGGTGATATCTTCGGCATTGCGGACGACAAAGTCCAGAAGTTGCTCCCATCAAACCGGGGAGCAACATGTGCATACAGAGATAAAACTCACATCGCCATCATGATGAGGGAAAAGCTGGCGACAAACATCACGATGGAGGTGAATGCTGCAACGTCTCGAATGATATCGGTCATTTACGCGCTCCTTACTCGTTATGTTTCTTTTTTGTTCTATTTTTGTTCGAGAGTCAATAGATACATCAATAAATTTCATTGCCTGACTTTTTGCCTTGCCAATGGACGCGCGGACAAGCCGAGGCTATGCAGGAATGAAGGGGAGATCACCATGAAATCACTGGCTTATGCTGCCTTCACTCTAGCCTTGCTCGCAACCACGGCTCAGGCCGAAGACGCCATTGCGCCAGACCGTATCATCAATGCGGCGATCGGCGATTGGAACAAGGACGGCAAGCCCGATCTCGCCTTGCTGGTCGCATCCGCTCCGGGCGACGACGCCGATAACCCGATCGGCATCTATATCTACCTGCGCGGCGGCGAGCACTCGCTTCTGACGCTGGCGGCAAGCGCGCCGCACAAAGTCTGGGGCACCGTCGGACCTGACGGCATGGTCGGCCAGGAGCCGTCGATCGCGGCCCTCCCGAATGGATCCATCGCCGTCACCTCGCAGAACGACAGCGTCGGGCGCGACCGTTGGCAGCAGACGCTGACGCTCGCCTATCGCAACAACAGTTTCATCGTCGCCGGTTACACTTATACCTACCGAGATACGCTCGAGCCCGACTCCAGTTACAGCTGCGACTACAATGTGCTCACCGGCAAGGCGACGAAGAGCGGCAAGGATCTGAAGGCCGAAGCCAGGACCGTTAGCATCCAGGACTGGCAGGATGATTTCGGCCAGAAGGTTTGTGGAAACGGCGAGTGACAGCGCATATGTTCACTATTTGTTCTTTACAATTCACGAGGCAAATGCCATTGTGAGCCCTCATCAAAATTGGAGAGGGTCATGCCGGATCTTGCCGAGTTGAATGATTTCATTGTCACCGCCAAGTCCGAAACCTATGTCGGCGATGGCGAGAGGCTGCCGTCCTGCCGAAGCGGCTCGCATGATATCGGCTATGCCAGCGGCCGCTGGCGCTATCTCGACAGCTATTTCGGCGGCACGGATTTTGCCGGACAGGAGCTCGTCTGGCATGATGGCGAACCGGTATGGGCGATGAATTATTTCGGCCATATCGTCGAGCCGGATCTGATCGACGGACATCGTGCCGGCATGGTCATCAAGTCTGCCCTGCTGCGACTTTATCTCGATGAGAAGCGCTTTCTCGGCGGCTATGAGTTCGAGCACGCGTTCGGCCGCTATGTCGATCAAAGCAGCGGCGATTGCGCCCATTTCATCGGCCAGGAAGTCATCATGGTCGCTGACCGCAGAGCCTATGAGCTGGACTATCGCGGCGGCCTGGTCGTTCCGTAACGAGCGATCAAACCTCGACCACCTTGCCTTCGCTCAGCGTAACACGACGGTCCATGCGAACCGCGAGTTCGTGATTGTGCGTGGCGATCAGCGCTGCGAGGCCCGATTGGCGCACCAGGGCTTCCAGCGCATCGAACACATAATGCGCGGTTGCCGGATCGAGATTGCCAGTCGGCTCATCGGCAAGCAACACCAGCGGCGCATTTGCGACCGCGCGGGCGATGGCGACGCGCTGCTGTTCGCCGCCCGACAGTTCGGCGGGGCGATGATGGGCGCGGTGGCCGATGCGCATATAGTCGAGAAGCTGGGCAGCCCGCTCGCTGGCATCCTTGCGTGAGAGGCCGGAGATCAGCTGCGGCATCATGATATTTTCGAGCGCGGAAAATTCCGGCAGCAGATGATGGAACTGATAGACGAAGCCGATCTCGCTGCGGCGCACAGCAGTGCGCCTGTCGTCAGAGAGATTTTCGCATGCCTGGCCGTTGATCAAGACTTCGCCGCTATCCGGATGCTCAAGCAGGCCGGCTACATGCAAAAGCGTCGACTTGCCCGTGCCCGAGGGGGCGACGAGCGCGACGATCTCGCCACTGCGCAGAGCGAAGTCGGCTCCCTTCAGGATCGATAGCTGGGTATCGCCTTGCCCGTAATGGCGCTCTACGTCGGAGAGCTGGAGAACGACGTTGCCTTTCATCAAATGCGGATTCCTTATTCGTAGCGCAACGCCTGCACCGGATCGAGCCGCGAGGCACGCCAGGCCGGAAAGATCGTGGCAAGGAAAGAAAGCGTCAGAGCCATCACGACGACGGAGATGGTCTCGCTCATATTCATCTGGGCCGGGAGCTTGCTGAGGAAATAGACCTCGGGATTGAAGATCACCGTGCCCGAAATCCAGGAGAAGAACTGGCGGATGGATTCGATATTCAGGCAGACCAGCACACCGAGAAGAACGCCGGCGAGCGTGCCGACCAAACCGATGGCGGCACCTGTCATGAAGAAGATGCGCATGATCGCGCCTGAGGTCGCACCCATGGTACGCAGGATGGCGATGTCGCTTCCCTTGTCCTTCACCAGCATAATCAGGCCGGAAATAATATTCAGGGCCGCCACGAGCACGATCAGAGTCAGGATCATGAACATCGTATTGCGTTCGACCTGAAGCGCCGAAAAGAAGGTCTCGTTGACCTGCCGCCAGTCGGTGAGGAACACCTGCCGACCTGCCGCGGCCTCGATCTTCGGCCTCAACTCGTCGACATCATCCGGATTGCTGACAAAGAGCTCAATCTTCTCGACAATGCCCTGGGCGTTGAAAAAGAGCTGTGCCTCCTCCAACGGCATGAAGACGACGGAGGAATCATATTCGGACATGCCGACTTCGAAGAGGCCGGAAATCGTATAGGCCTTGACGCGTGGATTGACGCCGAACGGCGTCACGTCGCCATCCGGAGCTGTCAGCGTGATCTGGTCACCGACTGTCAACCCCAACTGCCGCGCAAGCCGCGTGCCCACCAGAACGCCCTGCCCCGAGGCAAAGCCGACCATGTCGCCGGAGACGACATGATCTGAAACGGTCTTGAGCTTGGTCATGTCTTCGGCGCGGATGCCGCGCACCAGCGCACCAGTACCTGAGCCGCCGCGGCCGGAGGCGAGCGTTTCGCCTTCGACCAAGGGCAGAGCCATGGTGACGCCGGGAACCGCGGCAAACTTCTTTGCCAGCTCAGCATAATCAGTCAGCGGCGAATCGATCGGCTGCACCACGACATGGCCGTTGAAGCCGAGGATCTGCTTGAAGAGTTCGGCGCGGAAGCCGTTCATCACGGCCATGACGATGATCAGCGCGGCGACACCCAGCATGATGCCGACCAGCGAGAAGCCGGCAATGACCGAAATCGACGCTTCCTTGCGCCGGGAGCGGAGATAGCGCCAGGCGACAAGCCGTTCGAAGCCGGAAAACGGACGAGAAGACGGGCTGGCCTTGGACGAATTCACCTGCTGTTCCACTGCCACATTCACCGCCATTCGCCTTCCATCCTATCTATCGTCTATCAGCCTGCCAGCCGCTTGATTGCCGCTTCGACTGTCATCGTCTCACGATCGCCGGTCTTGCGATCCTTCACTTCGACTTCACCGCCCGCGATAGAACGCGGCCCAACGATGATCTGCACGGGCACACCGATCAGATCAGCCGTTGCGAACTTCGTTCCGGCGCGATCGTCACGATCGTCGAAGAGGACATCCTTGCCGGCCTTCGAGAGAGCGGCGTAGATCTTCTCGCAAGCATCGTCACATGCCTGGTCGCCGGTCTTCATGTTGATCACCACGACATCAAACGGCGCAACCGAAGCAGGCCAGATGATTCCGTTCTCGTCATGCGATGCTTCGATGATGGCGGGAACAAGGCGTGTCGGGCCGATACCGTAAGATCCCATGTGGACAGCATGTTCCTTGCCGTCCGGACCCTGCACTTTCGCACCCATCGGCTCGGAATATTTCGTGCCGAAATAGAAGATATGGCCGACTTCAATACCGCGCGCCGACAGGCGTTCGCCTTCGGGAATAGCATTGAAGGCAGCCTCATCATGCATTTCCGAGGTCGCGGCATAGACCGAAGTCCACTGATCGAAGATGCTCTTCAAGCCGGCGACATCATCGAAATTCGTATCTTCGCCGGGGATATCGAAATTGACGAAATCCTTGTGGCAGAAGACCTCCGACTCGCCGGTGTCGGCAAGGATGATGAATTCGTGGCTGAGATTGCGCCGATCGGACCGGTATCGGCCCGCATGGGGATCGCTCTCAAGCCGAGACGATTGAAGGTGCGGAGATAGGCCGCGAACATCTTGTTGTAGGAATGGACGGCGGCTTCCTGCGTCAGATCAAAGGAATAGGCATCCTTCATCATGAACTCGCGCGAGCGCATGGTGCCGAAGCGAGGACGGATCTCGTCACGGAACTTCAGCTGGATGTGATAGAGGTTCAGCGGCAGGTCCTTGTAGGACTTGACGTAGGACCGGAAGATGTCGGTGATCATCTCCTCATTGGTCGGGCCATAGAGCATGGGCCGGTCCTGCCGGTCCTTGATGCGCAGCATCTCCTTGCCATAGGCTTCGTAGCGGCCGCTTTCCTGCCAGAGCTCGGCCGACTGCAGCGTCGGCATCAAAAGCTCGATGGCACCGGAACGGTTCTGCTCTTCGCGAATGATCTTGTTGACCTTGTCAAGCACGCGCTTACCCAACGGCAGCCAGGAATAAATGCCCTGCGACTGCTGGCGAACCATGCCGCTGCGCAGCATGAGGCGATGAGAAACGATTTCAGCCTCTTTAGGATTTTCCTTCAGAATGGGCATGAAGTAACGAGACAGACGCATGACGCTTGTTCCAGATGGTTTGACGGTCCGCTCTTTGCGGAATCGTTAGCAAATTGTGTACTGAAGGCAGTTCATAACTGCTTCGGCGCAGGAAGGAAACCCGCATTCTATAGGAGGGGAATTTGGCAAACGCCCGAGAATGCAGGCGATGCAGCACATTTTCACGATTTCGAAAAAATGGGCGTTTATAAGGATTTACGACGAAAATCTGTCAATAGAAAAATTCTGCGCGACTGTAGTAAAAAAGCAAAAAAACAGATGACAAAGCTCAATGTTTGAGCTAATTTTAGCTCACAAAAGAGGCAAGAAGGCTAAATTCTTGCCGTTTCGCGGTCAAGTCTTGGGAGGATCAGATCTTAGGCGCGTTCACTCGCTGCCCCGGTAACGGATAAGGATCACGCGATACTTTAAAACAAGGCTTATAGCCTTGTTTTTTTTTGCTTTCTCGCCTTCGTTGCTCTGTGTCGACCGGCCCCAAGCAAGCATCAGAAGGCTCTTCACCCAACATATCGCCACCGTCTTTCCGTAAAGTCTTTGCTTTACTGACATGACAGGCGTGTGACGAATTGAAGGTGATTGCGAGGCGATGGCTGTTCGTGCCGCTCTCGCCTCGGTTCCGATCGGCTATTTATCGAAGTTCGGAACGATCTGTGGAAGCGAGTCTACGGTCAGCCCCAGATAATGCGAGGCGACATACCAGGTGCCATAGACCAGAGCCGAGACCAGCGTCGTGGTGAGCACCACTCTCCATGCCTGGAATTTCGTGGGGGCGCTTTCGACGGTGCCAAGGATCACATGCTTATCCTCGGCCTGAGTGCGCAGGCCGAATGGAAGGACTGCAAAAAGCGTAATCCACCAGACGACGAAATATACCGCCAAGCTCGATAAAATCTGCTGGACCATTCTGCTCCCTTAAGACGAGCCTGCTCGCCTCTTCCTCTTCCCAGTTGTTTATAGGATTAACGCCGCCGCGTTTCAAAGCGTCTTTCAGCGCCTTAATGTCACACTTGCTCGAGCTCGATCAGCGTACCGAAGAAGTCCTTGGGGTGCAGGAAAAGCACTGGCTTGCCATGAGCGCCGATTTTCGGCTCTCCGCCGCCAAGCACCCGAGCGCCCGTGGCGACCAGGTGATCCCGTGCGGCAAGAATATCGGCAACCTCGTAGCAGATGTGATGCATGCCGCCATCCGGGTTCTTGGCCAGGAAGGCGGCAATCGGCGAAGCTTCGCCCAGCGGCTCCAGCAACTCCACCTTGCTGTTCGGCAATCCGACGAAAACGACGGTCACCCCATGCTCGGGCAGCACCTGCGGTGCAGACACGACCGCGCCCAGTGTCTCGCGATAAGCCTTCGCGGCCGCCGCTATATCCGGGACAGCGAGCGCAACGTGATTAATGCGTCCAAGCACGGATCTCTCCTCCCCGTTCGGATCGCGGGCTTCAGCCGCCGGTACGCGTGACGAACACGGTGACAAGCGGCTTCTTCCCCCAACCCTGGTTGGCAGCCGCACGCACGGCGCGGCGAGCGGCCTCCTGCAGCATGTTCAAATCCTTGCGGCGGGCGCGCGGAATGCTCTCGATGGCACTGACGATGGCGTCGAAAAGCGTATCTTCCATGTCCTCGCCTTCGTCATCATAGGCCGGGAGGCCGATCGCAACGAGGTCCGGATCGCCGACGATGTCATAACGAGCATCGAGCACGACGTTGACGGCGACATGACCGACATAGGACAGCTTCTTGCGCTCGCCGATGCCCATCTCGTCGAAATCGCCGATCAGGGTGCCATCCTTGAAGATACGCCCATGCGGCGCCTCGCCGATCACCTCGACCGGGCCTGGCGCGAGGCGCAATATGTCACCGTTGCGCACGCGCGGAACGATGGAGATGCCGCTCTGTTCGGCCAGTTCCTTGTGCGCGGTCAGATGCGTCGGCTCGCCATGCACGGGCACCACGATCTTCGGCCGCGTCCATTCATACATCTTCTGCAATTCGTTGCGGCGGGGATGGCCCGACACGTGAACGAGCGCTTCGGCATCCGTGACAATATGGATGCCCTGCTCGATCAGACCGTTCTTGATATCCTGAATGGCCTTTTCATTGCCCGGAATGGCGCGCGACGAGAAGACGACGATATCGCCAGACGCGAGCGCGACGTTGCGCATCTCATCCCTCGACAGCTTGGCAAGCGCCGCACGCGGCTCGCCCTGGCTGCCTGTGAGAATGACCACGACCTTGTCGCGTGGGATATAGCCATACTCGTCTTCAGCGATGAACGGCTTGACGCCTTCCATGAGGCCGACGTCGCGGGCGACATCGACGACACGCTTCAGCGAACTGCCCAACAGAAGCACCTCGCGACCGGCGGCTTCGGCTGCCTCGGCGACAGTACGGATGCGGCCGACATTGGAGGAGAAGGTGGTGATGGCTACCCGGCCCTCGGCATTCTCAATGATCTTGCGCAGGCTCGCCGAAACGTCCTTTTCGGAAGGCGATACGCCATCGCGAAGAGCATTGGTGGAGTCGCACATCAGCGCCAGCACGCCTTCATCGCCCAACTGCCGGAAACGGGTCTCGTCGGTGAGCGGCCCGAGCGAAGGCTCGTGATCAATCTTCCAGTCGCCGGTATGAATGACGTTGCCGACCGGCGTGCGGATCATCAGCGACATCGGCTCCGGGATCGAGTGGTTGACGGCAACACCTTCGATGCTGAAGGGACCGACATTGATACGATCACCGGCCTTGAAAGGGGTGATCGGAATCTCGCCCATCGTCTTTTCGTAGTCGCGCTTGGCTTCCAGCAGACCGGCGGTAAAGCCGGAGGCATAGACGGGAACGTTCAAGCCAGGCCAGAGATCATTCAGCGCGCCGTAATGATCCTCATGGGCGTGAGTGATGATGATGCCCTTGAGGTTCTTGCGTTCCTTGGCGAGGAAGCGGATGTCCGGCAATACCAGATCGACGCCAGGCAGGTCCGGCCCCGGGAAGGTGACGCCGCAATCGACCATGATCCATTGACGATGCTCCGGCGTGCCGTAGCCGTACAGCGCGAGATTCATCCCGATCTCACCGACGCCGCCGAGTGGCAGAAACACCAGTTCGTCTTGTTTCGCCATTTCGTCCTCAATCATTACCTAAGAAAAACATCGCCCGCTGCGATCGGCATGGTCCTGCCGTCCTCGGTTTCGAGCATCAACAAGCCATTATCATCGATTCCGACGAAATGGCCTAAAATCGACCTGTCCGGCAAATTCACGGTGATCTTTTCACCGATGCCGCACGCCACATCCCGCCAGCGAGCCGTGATCTCCCGAATACCCTTGCCGCTGTTCCAAACGACAAGCGCTTCGGCCATTGCTGCGTAGAGATGCGCAAACAGCTCTTCCGCCGAGACCATGGAGCCCTGCTGGCGCAGGCAGGTCACCGGATACATGGGATTATCGGGCATGGCGACGACATTGATGCCGATGCCGATGACAATCGCGTAGCGTCCGTCGGGAAGAGCTTCCCCCTCGATGAGGATCCCGCAGATCTTCTTGCGGCCGACCAATATATCGTTTGGCCACTTGATCTCGGCCGGTTCGGCAGCCAGCGGCAACACGCTGCGCACAGCCTGATGCACGGCAACCGCGACCGCAAGCGGCAAGGAACCAAGGCGCTCCATCGGAGCAGGATCGATCAACAGGAGAGATGCGTAGAGATTGCCGGGTTCCGAGACCCAAGGGCGGCCACGGCGGCCGCGGCCGCCGGTCTGACGCTCGGCGGTCACCCATAGATTGCCTGGGTCACCGGAGCGCGCCCTTTCCAGGCACACATTGTTTGTCGAGGAAGTCTCAAGAAGGGCATCATGCCGGAAGTCGGCAGGCGACTTCCGGCTATTCGTGTCAGACGCCATCAAAACAGCGTCGCGGCCGCCAGATCGGCAGCACCGCCGATTGCGCCGCCGAAGAAGACGTAAGCGATGACGAAGAGGCCAGACAAACCGAAGACCAGACGCAGCGAACCGGCCGTGCGGGCAAATTCATCCTTGGCTTCGTCAAACCACATCACCTTGATGACGCGCAGGTAGTAGTAGGCGCCAACGACCGATGAGAGAACGCCGATGATGGCGAGCGCATAGAGATGAGCCTGGATGGCTGCGACGAAGACGAAATACTTTCCGAAGAAGCCTGCTAGCGGCGGAATGCCAGCCAGCGAGAACATCAGCGCGGTCAGCACTACCGCCATGAACGGGTTCGTCGTGGAAAGGCCGGCGAGATCGTCGATGCTTTCGACCTGACGTCCATCCTTGCGGCGCATCGCCATGATGATGGCGAAGGAGCCGAGGGTCATGACCATGTAGATGACCATGTAGAGCATGACGCCGGAGACGCCGGTCTTGGTGCCGGCGGCAAGCCCGACCAGCGCATAGCCCATGTGACCGATCGAGGAATAGGCCATCAGTCGCTTGAAGTTGCGCTGTCCGATAGCGGCGAAGGAGCCGAGCAGCATCGAGGCGATCGAGATGAACACGATGATCTGCTGCCAGTCGGCAAGCACCGGCTGGAAGGCGGTCACGACGATACGGGTCAGGATTGCCATGGCGGCAACCTTAGGCGCGGCGGCGAAGAAGGCAGTAACCGGGGTCGGGGCGCCTTCATAAACGTCCGGCGTCCACATGTGGAACGGCACGGCCGAGATCTTGAAGGCCAGGCCGGCGAGAACGAAAACCAGACCGAAGACGAGACCGAGCGAGCGCGTCTCGGCGCTCAGCGCCGTTGCGATGGCATCGAAGCTCGTATGACCGGTGAAGCCGTAGACCAGCGACATGCCATAGAGCAGCATGCCGGAAGACAGAGCGCCAAGGACGAAATACTTCAGGCCGGCTTCGGTCGACTTCAGGCTGTCGCGGTTGATGGCGGCGACGACGTAGAGCGCCAGCGACTGCAGTTCCAGCGACAGGTAGAGCGAAATCAGGTCATGCGCCGAGATCATCAGCAGGATGCCGAGGGTCGCCAGCAGCAGGAGCACCGGAAACTCGAAGCGATCGAGCTGCTGCTCTCGCGCCTGCCCCATGCTGAGGAACATGGCAACGATGGAGCCGACCAGCGCAACGACCTTCATGAAGCGCGAGAAGCCGTCGGCGAGATAGGCGCCGCCATAGGCCAGGCCTTCGCCCGGCACAAAGATGATCCAGAGACCGGCCACCGCAAGAAGTGCGATGGCAAGACCGGTGACCATGGGTCCGGACCGCTCGCCTGAGAAGACGCCGATCATGAGCAGCACAAGCGCACCGACCGCGAGGATGAGCTCCGGAATGGAAAGATGCAGGCTTGCAAGAATTGTGTCAGCAGTCATGTCGAATAGGTCCCGTCATCAATTCATCGACAGCGCAACATTCTGCGCAGCGTGCAGGGCAGCGGTGTAATTGTTTACCAGAAGGTCCACCGAAGCGGCCGTGGCATCAAAGATCGGAGCCGGATAGACACCGAAGAGGATCGTCAGTGCGATCAGCGGATAAAGGATCAACTGTTCACGTGGCGACAGATCCAGCAGCTTCTTCAGGTTTTCCTTTTCCAGCACGCCGAAAATGACGCGGCGGTAGAGCCACAGCGCATAGGCAGCCGACAGGATGACGCCGGTGGCGGCAAACAGTGCGACCCATGTGTTGACACGGAAGACGCCGATCAGCGTGAGGAATTCACCGATGAAGCCGGAGGTGCCGGGCAGACCGACATTGGCCATCGTAAAGACCATCATCGCGACCGCGTATTTCGGCATGTTGTTGACCAGGCCGCCATAGGCCGCGATTTCGCGGGTATGGGTCCGGTCGTAGATCACGCCGACGCAGAGGAAGAGTGCGCCCGAGACGATGCCGTGCGACAGCATCTGGAAGATCGCGCCCTGGACGCCCTGCTGGTTGGCAGCGAAGATGCCCATCGTCACGTAGCCCATGTGGGCGACCGAGGAGTAAGCGATCAGCTTCTTGATGTCTTCCTGCATCAGCGCCACCAGCGAGGTGTAGATGATGGCGATGACCGACAGCGCGAAGACGAACGGCGCGAAATATTCCGACGCATTCGGGAACATGCCGAGCGAGAAGCGGATAAGGCCGTAGCCGCCGAGCTTCAGGAGGACGCCTGCCAGGATGACGGAGCCAGCCGTCGGCGCCTGAACGTGGGCATCGGGCAGCCAGGTGTGGACCGGCCACATCGGCATCTTCACCGCAAAGGAGGCGAAGAAGGCCAGCCATAACCACGTCTGCATCTGTGGCGGGAACTTGTAGGCCAGCAGCGACGGGATGTCGGTCGTGCCGGACTGCCAGTACATGGCCATGATGGCGAGCAGCATCAGCACCGAGCCGAGCAGCGTGTACAGGAAGAACTTGTAGCTGGCGTAGACGCGATCCTTGCCGCCCCAGACGCCGATGATCAGGAACATCGGGATCAGGCCGGCTTCGAAGAAGACGTAGAACAGCACGATATCGAGCGACACGAAGACGCCGATCATCATCGTCTCAAGGACGAGGAAGGCGATCATGTAGTCCTTCAGGCGCTTTTCCACCGAGAGCCAGCTTGCCAGCACGCAGAAGGGCATCAGGAAGGTCGACAGGATGACGAACAGCATGGAGATGCCGTCGACGCCCATGTGATAGCTGATGCCGGTGGTCAGCCAGTCATGCTTCTCGATCATCTGGAAGCCCGGATTGGCGTTGTCGAACCAGATCCAGATGAACAGCGACACGATGAAGGTGAAGACCGTCGTCGCCAGCGAAATATTCAGGATGTTGCGGCGGCCGTTGGGTCCGTCATCCCGCGTAAACAGCAGGAGAAGGACGCCCACCAGCGGCAGGAACGTGACCGTTGAGAGAATAGGCCAATCGGTCATCAAAGGGCACTCCCGAGCATCATCCAGGTAACGAGGGCTGCAATGCCGAGCAGCATCGCAAAGGCATAGTGATAGAGGTAACCGGTCTGCAGGCGCACGACGCGGTTGGTGACGTCGACGACGCGGGCGGCAATGCCGTTCGGGCCGTAGGTATCGATGACACCGACATCACCCTTCTTCCAGAGGAAGCGTCCGATCGCCTTGGCGGAACGAACGAAGATGAAGTCGTAGAGTTCATCGAAGTACCACTTGTTCAACAGGAACTCGTAGAGCGGACGCTGTTGCTGAGCGAGCCTGCGCGGCGTCTCCGGCGACTTGATGTACATGTACCAGGCAACCACGAAGCCAACGACCATCGCGATGAACGGGCTGAGCTCGACCCAGTGTGGAGCATGCTCCATCTCTTCGAGGATCTTGTTATCAGGCAGCGTGAAGAGCGCGTGCTTCCAGAATTCCTCATAGTCATGACCTACGAAGTACTCATGGAAATACCAGCCGGCGAATACGGCGCCGATCGCCAGCAGATAAAGCGGGATCAGCATGACATTCGGCGATTCATGGACGTGATGCATGACCTCGTGCGAAGCGCGGGGCTTGCCGTAGAAGGTCATGAAAATCAGGCGCCACGAATAGAAGCTGGTGAACAGAGCGGCGATGACCAGCAGCGTGAAAGCAAAGCCTGACGCCGGATTGTGCGAGGTGTACGCAGCCTCGATGATCGCGTCCTTGGAGAAGAAGCCGGCAAAGCCGATCGGCGAGAACGGAATGCCGACGCCGGTGATCGCCAGCGTGCCGATCATCATCATCCAGTAGGTCTTCTTGATGTGCGTGCGAAGACCACCCATGTGACGCATATCCTGCTCGCCATCGACGGCATGGATGACCGAGCCGGCGCAAAGGAACAGAAGAGCCTTGAAGAAGGCATGCGTGAACAGGTGGAAGATGGCCGCGCCGTAAGCGCCGACGCCGAGGGCGACGAACATGTAGCCCAGCTGCGAACAGGTCGAGTAGGCGATGACGCGCTTGATATCGTTCTGCACGAGGCCGACGGTTGCCGCGAAGAAGGCGGTGATCGCGCCGATGATGGTGACGAAAGTCAGCGCGTCAGGCGAAAGTTCGAAGATCGGCGACATACGGGCGACGAGGAAGACACCCGCGGTGACCATGGTTGCGGCATGAATGAGTGCCGAGACCGGGGTCGGGCCTTCCATGGCGTCCGGCAGCCAGGTGTGCAGCAGGAACTGTGCCGACTTGCCCATCGCGCCCATGAAGAGCAGCAGGCAGACGCCGGTCAGTGCCTGGGCACGATCAAGATGCAGGCCGAAGAGGTTCAGCACGATATCGGTCGGCTGACCGCCCTGCCCCGAAGCGAAGCTCTGAGCATTGCCGAAGATCACGTCGAAGTTGATCGACCCGAAGAGAACGAAGACGCCTGCAATGCCGAGCACGAAGCCGAAGTCGCCGACGCGGTTGACGATGAAGGCCTTCATTGCGGCCGCCGATGCCGACGGCTTCTTGAACCAGAAGCCGATCAGCAGATAGGAGGCCAGACCGACGCCTTCCCAGCCGAAGAACATCTGGGCGAGATTATCGGAGGTCACCAGCATGAGCATGGCGAAGGTGAAGAGCGAGAGATAAGCGAAGAAGCGCGGACGATGCGGATCGTGGTGCATGTACCCGATCGAATAGATGTGAACCAGCGTCGAGACCGAGTTCACGACGATCAGCATGACAGAGGTCAGCGTGTCGACACGCAGCGACCAGGAGACGTCGATGCCGCCGGACTGGATCCAGCGCAGCACCTCGACCTTGATCGCTCCATCCGGGTGGCCGAGCGCCACCGTGAAGAAGACGATCCATGACAGCACTGCGGCGATGATCATCAGGCCGCTGGTGACATATTCCGAAGCCTTGGCGCCGATCGCGCGACCGAAAAGGCCGGCGATGATCGCACCGATCAAGGGAAGAAAGACGATAGCCTTATATAAGAACATAGCTGTATCAGCCCTTCATCACGTTGACGTCTTCGACCGCGATAGAGCCGCGGTTACGATAGAAGACGACGAGAATTGCAAGACCGATCGCAGCCTCGGCGGCGGCGACAGTCAAAATGAACAGAGCGAAGACCTGGCCGACGATATCGTTGAGGAACGACGAGAAGGCGACCATGTTGATGTTGACCGCGAGCAATATGAGCTCGATCGACATCAGGATAATGATGACATTCTTGCGGTTCAGGAAAATACCGAAGACGCCGAGCACGAAGAGGATGGCGCTGACCGTGAGGTAGTGGGAAAGTCCGATGACCATGATGTTGTTCCTTTGATCCTCGTGCCTCGCCTCAGACGCCCTGCCCCGGCTTGACCTTGACCACCTCGACGGCGGTCGCGGGCGTGCGGGCGACCTGTTGGGAAATATTCTGGCGCTTGATGTGCGTGCGATGCTTCAATGTCAGCACGATCGCGCCGATCATCGCCACCAGCAGCACGAGGCCGGCGATCTCGAAGAAATAGACGTAGTTGGTGTAGAGGACGTCGCCGAGGGCGGCGGTGTTCGTGCGGTCCGCAATCGCGGGGATCGGCATGGCGATCGACTTGGCAATGGTCGGCGAAATCACGCTGCCACCAATGACGACGATCAGTTCCGCGGCAAGAATGATGCCGATCAAGGCGCCGATCGGTGCATATTCAAGAATGCCGGACCTGAGCTCGGAGAAGTCGATGTCGAGCATCATGACGACGAAGAGGAAGAGAACCGCCACGGCGCCGACATAAACGACCAGCAGGATCATCGCCAGGAACTCAGCCCCCATCAACAGGAAGAGGCCGGCCGCGTTGAAGAAAACCAGGATGAGGAACAGGACCGAATGGACCGGATTCCGCGCCGAGATGACCATGAACGCCGACGCCACAGCGACAAAGGCGAAGATATAGAAAAAAAGAGCCTGCAGACCCATGTTGGTGCCTTTTTCGTCTTCCCCCGGGCAGCTGGGAGGTCCCCTGCCCGATGGAGCTCAGTCAGACCTTGGTCCAGCAAAGCTCCGGTCTAGATTTAACCGCGACGGCGACAATCGCGCCGCCTGTCACGGCATATTCAAAACTCCGCTTAGCGGTACGGCGAATCCAGCGCGATGTTGTGCGCGATTTCGCGTTCCCAGCGGTCGCCATTGTCCAAAAGCCGCGCCTTGTCGAAATAGAGTTCTTCGCGGGTTTCGGTGGCGAATTCGAAATTCGGCCCTTCGACGATGGCGTCGACCGGGCAGGCTTCCTGGCAGAAGCCACAATAGATGCACTTCACCATGTCGATGTCGTAACGCACCGTACGGCGGGTGCCGTCGTTGCGGCGCGGCCCGGCCTCGATGGTGATGGCCTGGGCAGGACAGATGGCTTCGCAGAGCTTGCATGCGATGCAGCGCTCTTCGCCGTTGGGATAACGGCGCAGTGCGTGTTCGCCACGAAAACGTGGGCTAACCGGTCCCTTTTCAAAGGGGTAGTTGATCGTTGCCTTCTGCTTGAAGAAGTAACGCATCGACAAAAAGAATGCGCCGACAAATTCCTTGAGGAACAGCGAGCTGACGGCGTTGGAAATTCCGGCCATCTTCAACCTCCAAATCTGCTTGAAGCGAGGATCGACATGATCATGCCCATCCCGTCAGCTTCAGCACGAATGCAACGATAACGACCATGGCGAGGGACAGCGGCAGGAAAACCTTCCAGCCGAGACGCATGAGCTGGTCATAGCGGTAGCGGGGCACGAAAGCCTTCACCATCGCGAACATGAAGAAAACAAGGCACGACTTCAAAAGGAACCAGATGATGCCCGGAACCCAGTTCAGGATCCAGATATCGACCGGGGGCAGCCAGCCGCCAAGGAAGAGGATCGTGGTCAGCGAGCACATCAGGACGACGGCAGCATATTCGCCGAGCATGAACATCATGTACGGAGAAGAGCCGTATTCGACCATGAAGCCGGCAACCAGCTCCGATTCCGCTTCCGGAAGGTCGAAGGGCGGACGGTTGGTTTCAGCCAGCGCCGAGATGAAGAACACGATGAACATCGGGAACAGCGACAGCCAGTGCCAGTCGAGGAAGGATGCCGGCAAGCCGAGCTTGGTGCCGAGACCAGTCTGCTGCGACAGCACGATGTCCGTAAGGTTCAGTGAACCTACGCAGAGCAGAACGGTGACGATGACAAGGCCGATCGAGACTTCGTAGGACACCATCTGCGCGGCGGAGCGCAGCGCGCCAAGGAACGGATACTTCGAGTTCGAAGCCCAACCACCCATGATGATGCCGTAAACTTCGAGCGACGAGATCGCCAGAATGTAGAGAATGCCGACATTGATATCGGCCACGACCCAGTTCTGAGCCACCGGCACGACGGCCCAGGTGGACAGCGCCAGCACCACGGAAACCAGCGGCGCGAGCAGGAACACGGTCTTGTTGGCGCCGGCCGGGATGATCGGCTCCTTGACCATGAACTTCAGAAGGTCGGCGAAGGACTGGAACAGGCCGAACGGACCGACAATGTTCGGGCCGCGACGCAGCTGAACCGCCGCCCAGATCTTGCGGTCGGCAAGAAGGATATAGGCGATGAAGATCAGCAGGCAGACCAGGAGCAGCAGGGACTGACCGATGATAATCAGCGCCGGCCAAAGATAGGTCGAAACGAATGAATCCATAGTCCTCTGCCTTTACTCTGCCGCAGCCTGGAAATTGTTGCGGGCCAACGCCGAGCACTCCGCCATGACAGCCGAGGCACGCGTTATCGGGTTCGTCAAATAGAAGTCTTTGATCGGCGAAGCAAACGCGGATTTGCCCATCGCGCCGGCTTTTTTCGCAAGTGCGACAATTTGAGCGCTATCGCCTTCGGCGATCTCATCAATGGCGGCGAAATGCGGGAAAGCAGCATAGAGCTTCGCGCGCAATTCTCTCAGCGAATCAAAGGGAAGCTTGTTGCCGAGCACATCGGAAAGGGCGCGGATGACGGCCCAGTCCTCGCGGGCATCACCCGGTGCGAAACCGGCACGGTTGCCCATCTGAACGCGGCCCTCGGTGTTGACCCAGGTGCCCGACTTTTCGGTGTAGGCCGCAGCCGGCAGGATGACGTCGGCACTCTGAGCGCCGTTGTCGCCATGCGAGCCGATATAAACGGTGAACTTCGCGCCCTTGCGGCTGAAATCGAGCTCATCGGCACCGAGCAGGAAGAGCACATCCATCGACGACAGCATGGCTGCCGCATCGACGCCCTTTGCACCGGGTACAAAGCCGAGATCGAGGCCGCCGACGCTGCGACGCTGCCGTATGCAGCACCGCAAAGCCGTTCCAGCCGTCCTTGACGACGCCGACAGCAGCGGCGAGCTTGGCGGCGTTTGCCAGCACCTGCGCGCCGTCTTCGCGGATCAGCGCACCCTGGCCGATGATGATCATCGGCTTCTGAGCGTTCTTCAGAACGTCGGCGAACTTGTGCGAGCCGCTAACGAGGTCAGCAAGCGTATCCGGGCCTGGCGCCGAGATAGTCGTAGGAGTAGCGCAGATCAGAATGTTCGCCGATTACGCCGATCGGGAACTTGCCCCGACGCCAGCGCTTACGGATGCGCGAATTCATCACGGCTGCTTCGAAGCGCGGGTTGGCGCCGACGATCAGCAACGCATCGGCGGCTTCAATGCCTTCGATGGTCGGGTTGAAGATGTAGCTTGCACGGCCAAGCGACGGATCAAGCGCCGTCCCGTCCTGGCGACAGTCGAGATTTTCCGAGCCGAGCGATTTCAGCAGTTCGGACAGGGCGTACATTTCTTCGACCGAAGCGAGGTCGCCGGCGATGGCGCCGATCTTGTCGCCGCTGGTGGCCGAAACAGCCGACTTGATGGCGGCGAAGGCATCGCTCCATGTCGCCGCCTGCAGACGACCGTCCTTGCGGACGTAAGGCTTGTCGAGGCGCTGCGTCTTCAGGCCATCCCAGATGAAGCGGGTCTTGTCGGAGATCCACTCTTCGTTGATCTGCTCGTTCACGCGCGGCAGCACGCGCATGACTTCGCGGCCACGCGTGTCGACGCGGATGGCCGAGCCAAGCGCGTCCATGACGTCGATCGATTCGGTCTTGTTCAGCTCCCACGGGCGGGCGGTGAAGGCAAAAGGCTTGGAGGTGAGCGCACCGACCGGGCAAAGGTCGACAACGTTGCCCTGCAACTCCGAGGTCATCGCCTGTTCGAGATAGGTGGTGATCTCGGCATCTTCACCACGGCCGATCAGGCCCAGCTCGGAAATGCCGGCGACCTCGGTCGTGAAGCGGACGCAGCGCGTGCAGTGAATGCAGCGGTTCATCACGGTCTTGACGAGCGGGCCAATATACTTGTCTTCGACGGCACGCTTGTCTTCCTGATAGCGCGAACTGTCGATACCGAAGGCCATAGCCTGGTCCTGCAGGTCGCACTCGCCGCCCTGGTCGCAGATCGGGCAATCCAGCGGATGGTTGATCAGCAGGAATTCCATCACGCCTTCGCGGGCCTTCTTGACCATCGGCGTGTTGGTGAAGACTTCCGGAAGTTCCCCGTTCGGGCCGCCGCGGATGTCGCGCACGCCCATGGCGCAGGAAGCCTGTGGCTTCGGCGGGCCACCCTTCACCTCGACAAGGCACATGCGGCAATTGCCGGCCACCGACAGTCGTTCATGGAAGCAGAAGCGCGGAACTTCGGCGCCGGCTTCCTCGCACGCCTGGATAAGCGTGTAGTGATCCGGAACTTCGATCTCTTTACCGTCAATCTTCAGTTTAGCCATCGTCCACTCAGTCCTATGTCACGTCTGCAGCCGAACCTGGCCGCAGACAATTTCATAATCGCAAGACCAGCTTGCCACCGGCACGGCACGAAACCGCGTGGCGCCAGTTTGCTTGTCATAAGCTTTGCCCAATCTTGTCCCCGCAAGACCGGCGCCGGTCAAACAT
Organism: Rhizobium sp. P44RR-XXIV; assembly: GCF_001999485.2. Lineage (NCBI taxonomy): Bacteria > Pseudomonadati > Pseudomonadota > Alphaproteobacteria > Hyphomicrobiales > Rhizobiaceae > Rhizobium > Rhizobium sp. P44RR-XXIV. Next base: position 1,287,701 of record NZ_MPVZ02000028.1, read on the forward strand.
TGGGGGTCATACCCGCAACGTTTCCACCGCCTTCATTCACTTTCCCCGATCGCCTGAGGCTTTCGGGGAAAAAATCTCAGCTCCGGCCCTTCGGCAGGAGTGCCTTTGCCTGGCCGACCCAATCGTCGCGCCTGATGCGGCCGTCAAAGCCGAGCTCGGCATCGATCCGCACGATATCCGCGTCGCTCCAGGCCGCGATATCAGCAAAGCGCTGGATCCCGCGTCCGTTAAGCACCTGCTCCAGCTTCGGACCGACGCCCGAAATTCGCTTCAGATCATCGGCCTTCACGGCAACCTTGCGGCTACGCGCGGGAGCCGGCTTGGCTGCAACCGGTGCCGCCACTTCGACTTTGGCCTTGCTCTTGGCAGGTGCCGTCACGGTCGCGGCAGCCGCGACGGCTTCGGTTCGGCCTTCTTTGCGACCGCAGGCCTTGCCTCGGCAGCCGCGGGCTTCGATACAACAGGCTTGGCAGCGGGCGATGCCTTTACAGGCTTTGCCTCCCCTGCCCCGTCCTTCTTTGCCGCCGGCTTTTCGTCAGCCACGGCGGCAGTCTTTGCGGTCGGCACGACAGCGCGCTGGTTGGCGGCCTCGACGGCCCCCTGGAGCGCACCGAAGAATGCACCGGCAATCTGCGACGTGACGCCGAAGCCTATTGCGGCCGCAGCGGCAAACGCCGCCGCCGGATGAGCCATCAGCGGATGGATCGGCATTGTCGGCGCGTTCCGCAGCATATCGGCAGCGACGCGGCCGAGATCAGCCGATGCATTATCGGCCGCTCCGCTGTCCTGCTTGATATCCCTGGTCTTCGCCATGACAATCCTTACTCCGCTGCTTCCAGCACTGCACCGTGGCTCGTCGCGTTGGCCGTATACTGATCGATACGCTTTTCGATCTCCGGGCGGAAGTTGCGGATCAGACCTTGCACCGGCCATGCGGCTGCGTCACCGAGCGCACAGATGGTGTGACCTTCGATCTGCTTCGTCACCTGGAAGAGCATGTCGATCTCGCGCTTCTGCGCATTGCCGCGTGCCATACGCTCCAGAACGCGCCACATCCAGCCCGTTCCTTCGCGGCACGGCGTACACTGACCGCAACTCTCGTGCTTGAAGAAGGCCGAGATGCGGGCGATCGCCTTGATAACGTCGGTCGACTTGTCCATGACAATGGCAGCGGCGGTGCCGAAGGACGACTTGACTTCACGCAGACCGTCGAAATCCATCGGGCAGTCGATAATGTCAGCCGCCGGTACGATCGGGCACGACGCACCGCCGGGAATGACGGCAAGCAGGTTATCCCAGCCGCCGCGAATGCCGCCGGCGTGCTTGTCAACCAGTTCACGGAAGGTAATGCCCATGGTTTCCTCGACCGTGCAGGGACGGTTGACGTGACCGGAGAGCATGAACAGCTTGGTGCCGACATTGTTCGGACGGCCGAAGGAGGAGAACCAGCCGGCACCGCGACGCAAGATCGTCGGAGCAACGGCGATCGACTCGACGTTGTTGACGGTCGTCGGGCAGCCGTAGAGACCCATGTTGGCCGGGAATGGCGGCTTCAGGCGCGGCTGGCCCTTCTTGCCTTCCAGGCTTTCGAGCAGCGCGGTTTCCTCGCCGCAGATGTAAGCACCGGCGCCATGATGAACGTAAACATCATAATCCCAGCCCAACTTGTTGTTTTTGCCGAGGAGTCCGGCATCGTAGCATTCGTCGATTGCCGCCTGCAGGGCTTCACGTTCGCGCATATATTCGCCGCGAACGTAGATATAAGCGGTGTTTGCGCCCATGGCGAAACCGGCGATGACGCAGCCTTCGATCAGCGTGTGTGGATCGTGGCGCATGATATCGCGGTCTTTGCAGGTGCCCGGCTCGGACTCGTCGGCATTGACCACGAGATAATGCGGACGCCCGTCGCTTTCCTTCGGCATGAAGGACCACTTGAGGCCGGTCGGGAAGCCTGCGCCGCCGCGACCGCGAAGGCCGGAAGCCTTCATCTCGTTGATGATCCAGTCACGACCCTTTTCGAGGATCTGCTTGGTGCCGTCCCAATGGCCGCGCGACATCGCGCCTTTCAGGGACTTATCCTTGAGGCCGTAGATATTGGTAAAGATGCGATCTTGATCTTGTAACATGCTTCACCTCTTACCGCGGCTTCTTGCCGAAGACCTTGATATATTCTGCTTCGCCACCCTTAGCGAGTGCCTTGGCCTGCTTGATCCAATCGTCGCGTTCGATCCGACCTTTGAAATTCAGGTAGCCATCGACCCATTCGCGCTCGGCCTTCTTCCAGCTCGCAATCTGCGCGAAGGTGAAGATGCCCAACTCGTGCAGGATTGACTCGATCTTCGGGCCAACGCCGGAAATGAGCTGGATATCGTCCGGCTGCGCGGGCTTCTCGATGCCGGCAGGACGGTTCTTGTCCGTCAGTGACGGCTTTTGCGTCGCCTCGGCCTTCTCCCCTGCCGCCGGCTGCGCTTCCGCAGATTTGGCATTCTTCGCCGCTTCGGCCGGCGCGGTCGCAGGCGTCTTCAGGCTCTGGTTGGTTTCGGCATCCGTGCTCTTCACGCGCGCCGCTTCGGACGGCGGGACCGAAACAGCAGCGGCGTCGGCTTTGGCCTTGGCCGGCGTGCTCTTTGCCTTCGGCTCTTCTGATGTCAACGACGTCAATCCGCCTTCCGGCGCGGAGAACACGCGATCGATCTGCGGGCCTGTCGGAACTTCTCCGCCCTTGCCTGCCGCGAACGCGTCGATGATCTCTTCGAGACGTGCCGGCGTCAGATCCTCGTAGGTATCCTTGCCGATCACCACCATCGGTGCGTTGACGCAGGCGCCCTGACATTCAACTTCTTCCCAGGACAGCGTGCCGTCGGCATTGCGATCGAAGGCGTGTGCATTGATCTTGCTCTTGCAGACCTTGATCAGCCCTTCCGCGCCGCGCAGCATGCAGGGCGTCGTGCCGCAAACCTGAACATGGGCGCGCGTGCCGACAGGATGCAGCTGGAACTGCGTGTAGAAGGTCGCGACTTCGAGCGCGCGGATATGGGCCATATCCAGCATGTCGGCTATCGTTTCGATAGCCGCCCTGGTGACCCAGCCATCCTGCTCCTGCGCGCGCATCATCAACGGAATGATGGCGGACTGCTGGCGGCCCTCGGGGTATTTCTTGATCGTCTTTTCCGCCCAAACCGAATTCTCCTTGTTGAAGGCGAAGGCGGCTGGTTGGAATTGATCTTCAGCTAGTCGACGAACGGACATCTTTCACGCCTATCTCAGTTTAAGGACCCACACCGCGTATCCGTCAGAGACGAAAATTCGCAGGCGTAAGCCGACTGGTCTTTCTGCATAAATACAACAAACTTACCGCCATTCGGCACAGCGGCCTTGATTTGATAACCGCTTGAGAGCAGCTCAGCCATGGTGGAATTTGCGCTTGGCGAGACGGCATTTCCGCTTTTTGCAGTGTTTCCACCCGTTGCTTTCGAACCCTGCATATTCATGTTGGGTAAGCTCTGGGCGCTGCTCGCCTGCTGTGCCGAAGCACTGCAAGCGAGCAAAAGGGCGGGAATGACGACCTGCCAGGTTCGCATCAACGATCCACCTCACCGAACACGATGTCGAGCGAACCGAGAACTGCGGCAACGTCGGCAAGCTGATGGCCGCGGCACATGAAATCCATGGCCTGCAAATGCGCATAGCCCGGCGCACGGATCTTGCAGCGGTAAGGCTTGTTGGAGCCGTCGGAGACAAGGTAGACGCCGAATTCGCCCTTCGGCGCTTCGACGGCTGCGTAAACTTCGCCCGCCGGCACGTGATAGCCTTCGGTGTAAAGCTTGAAATGGTGGATCAAGGCTTCCATCGAGCGCTTCATTTCACCACGCTTCGGCGGTACGACCTTACCGTCCAGCGACGAGACCGGTCCGGTCTTCGCATCGCCGAGCAGGCGGTTGACGCACTGCTTCATGATGCGGACGGACTCACGCATTTCAATCATACGGATGAGGTAACGGTCGTAGCAGTCGCCGTTCTTGCCGATCGGAATGTCGAACTCGAGATCGGAATAGCATTCGTAGGGCTGCGACTTGCGCAGGTCCCATGCGGCACCCGAGCCACGAACCATGACGCCGGAGAAGCCCCAGGCCCAACAGTCTTCGAGCGAGACCACGCCGATATCGACGTTACGCTGCTTGAAAATACGGTTGCCGGTCAAAAGATCGTCGATATCGTCGAGCGCCTTCAGGAAGGGATCGCACCAATCGCCGATATCCTGCACGAGCTTTTCCGGAAGATCCTGGTGAACGCCGCCTGGACGCACGTAAGCGGCATGCATGCGCGAGCCGGAGGCACGCTCATAGAACACCATCAGCTTTTCGCGCTCTTCGAAGCCCCAGAGCGGCGGTGTCAGCGCGCCGACGTCCATGGCCTGCGTGGTGACGTTCAGGAGATGCGACAGGATACGGCCGATTTCCGAATAGAGCACACGGATCAACTGGCCGCGGATCGGGATATCGATGCCGAGCAGCTTCTCGACGGCCAGCGCATAGGCATGCTCCTGGTTCATCGGCGCGACGTAGTCGAGGCGATCGAAATAAGGAACTGCCTGCAGATAGGTCTTGGTCTCGATCAGCTTTTCCGTGCCGCGATGCAGCAGGCCGATATGCGGATCGACGCGCTCCACAATTTCGCCGTCCAATTCGAGGACAAGACGCAAAACGCCGTGCGCGGCCGGATGCTGCGGGCCGAAATTGATGTTGAAGTTGCGAACGTTATGTTCTGTCATGGCGGCGATGCTCGCGTTGTCAGATATTCAGAGAATGGCAAGCCGAAGCCCACCACACACCTTCAAATTATGCCTTCGCCTTTTCGTCACCCGGCAGCACGTAGTCCGTGCCTTCCCAGGGAGACAGAAAGTCGAAGTTGCGGAATTCCTGCTTCAGTTCCACAGGCTCGTAGACAACGCGCTTGGCAGCGTCGTCATAGCGAACTTCCACGAAACCGGTGGTCGGGAAATCCTTGCGCAGCGGATGGCCTTCGAAACCGTAGTCGGTCAGGATGCGGCGCAGATCCGGATGGCCGGTGAAGAGAACACCGTACATGTCCCAGGTTTCGCGCTCGAACCAATCAGCGCCGGGATAGATGCCACAGGCCGACGGCACAGGCTGATCCTCGCCGACGGGAACCTTGACGCGAATGCGCAGGTTCTTCTTCGGCGACAGCAGATGATAGACAACATCGAAACGGTCAGCACGCTGCGGCCAGTCGACACCGCAGATATCCGTCATGTTGACGAAGCCGCACTTGGCATCGTCACGCAGGAAGGTCAGCAGTCCGATAACGTTTTCGGCCGTCGTCGTCACGTTCAGTTCGCCGTACTTGATCTCGCTCGAGGAGATCAGGGCGCTGCGAACTTCCGTGAGGTAAGCGGCGAGTTCGTTCAGGGCTTCACTCATAATGCCTTGTCCCCTGCCTTACCGTTCGATCGTGCCGGTGCGCCGGATCTTCTTCTGCAGCAGGAGCACGCCGTAAAGCAGCGCTTCTGCCGTGGGAGGACAGCCCGGTATGTAAATATCGATCGGCACGATGCGATCGCATCCACGCACAACCGAATAGGAATAATGGTAGTAGCCGCCGCCGTTGGCGCAGGATCCCATCGAGATGACATAACGCGGCTCAGGCATCTGGTCGTAGACCTTGCGGAGCGCGGGAGCCATCTTGTTGGTCAGCGTACCGGCGACGATCATAACGTCGGACTGACGCGGCGAAGCGCGGGGCGCAAAGCCGAAACGCTCGACGTCGTAACGCGGCATCGAAACCTGCATCATCTCGACGGCGCAGCATGCGAGACCGAAAGTCATCCACATCAACGAGCCGGTACGGGCCCAGTTGATCAGCTCGTCGGTCGAGGTGACCAGAAAGCCCTTGTCGGCGAGCTCATTGTTGATCTCGCCGAAGAACGGATCGTTGCTGCCAACGGGCCGACCGGTTGCAGGATCGATGATCCCCTTCGGCTGCGGCGCCACGAGCGGCGTGTTGCTTGGGGCTACTCCCATTCCAGGGCTCCCTTCTTCCATTCATAGATAAAGCCGATGGTCAGCACCGCGAGGAACACCATCATCGACCAGAACCCGAACCAGCCGATCGCACCGAAGGATACGGCCCAGGGGAAGAGGAAGGCGACTTCCAGGTCGAAGATGATGAAGAGAATCGATACCAGGTAGAAGCGGATATCGAACTTCATGCGGGCGTCATCGAATGCGTTGAAGCCGCATTCATAGGCCGAGAGCTTTTCGGAATCAGGCGCCTTGAAAGCGACGGCAAACGGCGTGATCAACAACGCCAGGCCAATCACCAAGGCAATACCAATGAAAATCGCTATCGGAATATAGGAACTGAGCAGTCCAGTCATCATGTCCATCCCTGCCTGCGATCAGCGCCGGGGCGGCGCATCTGAGCAAATGCCCAAGCAAGCGAAAGAGTGTTGCAACAAAGCCGTGGTTAGCGCAGCCGGAGCGCGGGCGCAAGCCTTTTGAATCGGTCGTTTGGAGTACTGTCGAGCGGTAGATATCAATATGTTGCGACGGCATCGCGACAAATCGGCGCAAACGCGAAAAGGGCCTTTCGCAATCGCAATAAATTGATGATTGATTGTAATGGCTTGGGAAAGAATGGCGCGAGTGACGGGGCTCGAACCCGCGACCTCCGGCGTGACAGGCCGGCACTCTAACCGACTGAGCTACACCCGCGCATTGTTTGGCCTTTCAGCCGAGTACAAAGTCCAGATTTGCCTTGAAATGGCGCGAGTGACGGGGCTCGAACCCGCGACCTCCGGCGTGACAGGCCGGCACTCTAACCAACTGAGCTACACCCGCATTTCATTTCAAGCATTCTGGACGCTTCCGCACCCATCAAAGCGGCCTCGCCGTTCGATGAGCGGCTAACTACGGGGTTCGCGTTTGGGTGTCAAGCAGGTTTGAATACAAATCGATGACAGAGCGAAAATTGTTTTGGACAAGCTCGAGCCCAATTTCCGCCCTTCCGATTTGACATAGCAGCGTCCCGCCTTGCGCATTTCATCAGAGCCTTACATGCGCTGTGAAAATCGCCCTGCCCTCGGATCTGCGCATGGGGATAGTGGCGGCCGAAACTGTTCAAAGATCAAAAAAATCAAAAAAACTTCACAAACACTCTTGCGGTTTTTCGTCGTTCCGCATAGATCACGGCCACCGAATGCGGCGGGCGAATATCCCGGTTTGCAGAAGGGCGATTAGCTCAGTTGGTAGAGCGCCTCGTTTACACCGAGGATGTCGGGAGTTCGAGTCTCTCATCGCCCACCATTCTCAAAACCATCCTGATTGAGAATATTTGCTGATCAACACCGGTTTAGCGCTGGATGTGGAAGACGCCTGCGATTGCGGCGGCCGCTCAATAGTTACCGGTGATGACGATCCCCAGCAGCACCACGGAAACGAGCACGAGAGCCGCTATGATCATCAGCAGCTCTTTCAGCATAAATCTTTCCATCTTACCGCCATCCATGACGTTTGCTCCCCGCAAACAGTGATGTGTTGTCTATCCCAACGTCGAATCGGCGCATCAGGTTCGGTACAATTCCACATATATGCAGCCGCAATGTCAATTTCACGGTCATCGGCTTGCCTGACACTCCCAAAAATGAGCCGCTGATTCCCTTTGCAGCGCTCATATCGAGATGCGTCGTATCGGGCGGCTATGGAACATCGATCTTTGCCGGCTTTTGCCGAGGCAGGGGATCGATGAAGGCGCCGGGCAGGTTGACCGTTCGTGACAGCAATCTTTCGGCAATCTGCTTGGCCGCGGCGTCTGCACCTGCTCTAGAGCAGAAATTGCCGCGTAGCTGCACGCTCGAGGCAAGCAGCCGCAAAAATGCGCCGCGAAGCTCGGCTGACGGCAGCACCGGGTCCTGCCAGAATCGATCCAAGGGCTGCTGGTCGGTAAGCCCTTCTACATCATAGACCGCGACGCCCAGAGTTTTCACCGGCTTGCCGGCCTGTAGAGCCGAAAGTGCCGCGGTGGAATTGACCGTCACCATCCCCCGGCTTGCAGCAATCAATCTATCCAGGCTTCCGCCATCGATGACATGAACACGGTCTGGCAGGCCCAGGGAGGCACTGAGGCGGGCAATATAGGCCCTCCAATCGACGAGCCCACAATCGAGCGGATGCAATTTGACGACGAGATGCGTCTCGGGTGCTGCATTCCCCGCTAGGGATCGCAGAATCAGCCTTATGGCATCCTCTTGTCGATGAAAGGGGGAGTGCGAACGCAGCTGATAATCCGTCTGGAGCTGCAAGGGGTAGACAAAGAATCGCCGCCCATCGCCGATCATCCTCTCGATCACCCCCGCCGCCTCGTGTGCCCGCCTCCCGCCAAAGGGAAGTTTGCGAAGCCAACCGGCATATTCCATCAGCGGATGATAAAGCCCATGCCGCCGGTAGCCGGGATAGAGAAACCAAAGAAAAACCGTCGGCAGATAATAGAGCAGGTCATAGAGCGCTTCGGCGAGGAACGTCTGGCTGAAGCGCCGCGTCCAGTCCGGCTCCGGCAGATTCGCGGCCGCCTGGATGATATAGGCCGGATCCGCCGGAAAATGTGAGTTGGAAGACAGCCCATCACGCTCGAGCGTCACCCAGTCCGGCCGCAAATATCCCATCTCCACGACGCTGACACAGACGCCCAGCCGGTGCGCCTCTTCGATGGCAACGCGATGATAGGGACGCTCCTCGCCATGCAGAATCAAGTCCGTGACGTTCTCTGTCTCGATTCGCTGCCTGATGTAGTCGCGCCAATCGGTGAAATTGCCCCGATAATTGAGAACACCATCTGTCCGCCAGGAGATCCAGTCTCCGGCATTCAGGTTGATGCGGAGGCATCGGCCGTCAGCTGCCCGCAGCGCTCTGGCGGTATCTAGGAACAAGGACGAGGATGGTCCCTGAAGGAAGAGGAACACGCGGGGAGAACCGTCTCCGTCTCCCTCCCCCTTCCCCTCTGTCATCACTCCGAAACCTCGGTGCTCAACCCCGCATAACGCAGCATGGTGCCGATGAGATTCCAGGGCGCCTCTTCCTGCTGCGGCGTCGGCTTTTGCGAATGGGCGCGAGCCCTCCCCAGCGGCACGATGACATAATCGGTGCGCGGATCGGGGAACGGATCGGCGAAGGCCTTGAGCAACGGCGCATGATCGCCGTAAAACAAGAGCCAGACCGGGCGATCCAGCCTGTCGAGATGATGGGCGAGATTGCCGAGCGCATGATCGGCGCGCATCAAGAGCTCACCGTAAATATCCACCGGATTGACCAGATCGCCGCAGCGACCGTGCTCCCACGGGCCGTGATTCGCCATGGAGGCGACAAAGACGAAATTCTTGTTCGGACCATCTTCGTCGATCGCGCGAATCACGCTTTTCGTCAGCGTGAGGTCGCTGACATAGGGACCATCCCGCTCTGGATTGTGATCGAATTCATCCAGCATCATCATCCGGTCGAAGCCGAGCTGGGGCAAAGCCTTGTGGCGCAGGAAGAAGGTCTTGTCATAGGGGTGAATGAACTGCGTCTTCCATCCCGCCTTCTTGAGCCGCGCCGGCCAGACGACATCCTTGTAATGGCTGGCGCGCAAATAGGGATAGCTCGCATCGATATGCACATTTTCGGGTAACAGCCCGCTCAGCACCGCAAATTCGGTGCGCAGCGTGTAGCCCCCTTCGAAAACGCTGGTCATCCGGCCCCACTGAGCGGCCTGATCGCGCAGCCGGTCGAGATTGGGGAGCTTGACGTTCTCGACGCCGAAATGCCGGAGATCGATGAAGGACTCGGATTGCCAGATGACGATGAGCGGCTCGTCGTCGCCCTGCTCCCAAAGCTCCTGCAATGCCGAGATAAAACGCCCCGACAGCTCCGCGACGATCGCCTCGCGTCTGACGCCAACCCAGATGACGAAATGAAAGACCACCGAGGCGAAGGTGCCGAATCGCACCGTATCCACTTTGACGTCGACCTTGCCGAGATACCTCTGCGTGAACCGGCAAACCGGTTCGCTGACAATCCTGCTGAACAGAGCAAGCCACGGCGCGAAGGCGACGGCCAACATCACCAGCACCCAAAAGAAATCATTGTGCGCCGGCAGAACAGATGGTTCCCAATACATGTAGAGGCCGCTTAGGCCGAACACATAAGCGAAGGCGATCACCCAGAAGACGATATTCAGCGAGGTCGCGTAGAAAATTTCCTTGTACTTGAAGACGTCGACAACGAGAGCGATGTCAGAGAACACCAGGGGCTCTCGGATGAATTCAAACTTGGCGCGCGAGATGCCGGTGAAGATGACAAAGAAGCTGATGACGGCCTGCGTGCTGTAGATGGGGCGCCAGGAAATTGCGAAGAAGGCGGCATAGATCAGCAGGATCACAGGGATTCTGACTGCCCAGTCGCAAATTGTGCGCCACCAGCTTCTCTCTATACGATTCTGCGCATTGATGGCTGCCGGCATCGCGAAGGTATCGGTCAGGAACACCACGACGCAGGAAAACGCGAAGCCTGCAAGCGTCAAGAGAACCGGAAAATCATGAAGCTTCAAAACTACGCCACCCATTATTCGCTGTCCGTGACAGCGTTTTCTTCGCCCGCCGGGAACGGGCAGCCAACTCCCTGACTCACCTTCTCCTGCCGATGTTTCGCAGGAAGCGCAACAGCGACAACTGCTTTGTATTACTTACCATGATCAAATCGTCGATCCGAACTTTCGGCAAGACTTTCGCTTGTCTCTTTCCCAATGTTTTTTCGCGTTTTTCGCGAGACCCACCATATCAGTGATGGCTTTATCAGAGGCCCCAAATAAGCGAGCATGGTCAACGAAAACCCAAAGTGGATCTTCGCCCTGCCCCGATCGATCCCGCCAACGATCTTTGCCGCCACCGCCTCCGCACTCCACGGCTTGACCGAGCCCATGAGCGCCGCTGCTTCAGGCGGCCGCATCAAGAGTTCGCGCCGATATTGCGGCGTCTGCGTATCGGGCGGGAAGCAGACTGAAACGCGGATGCCGTAAGCCGCTGCCTCGGCGCTCAACGCCTCTGCGAAGCCGCCCAATGCGGATTTGGACGCACAATAGGCGGTATAACCGAAAATACCGATCAAGGCGGCACCGGACGAGATCATCATGATCTTGCCGTCACGGCGGCTCTTCATACCCTTGTAGACCGCGCGCACCACATTTGCAGTTCCAAGCAGATTGATCGAAATCTGTTCATCGAAGACAGATGCCGGCATGGCGTCGAATGTCCGGGGTTCGACAATGCCGGCGGACGCGATCAGAATATCGCATGGCCCGAACGATGCTTCACAGCTCTCGATCGCTGACGAGACCTGTGCGGCGGAGGCCACGTCGACCGATGCGATTTGAATGCGGGAGCTATCGATTCCCGGGAGCGCGTCGATCTGGGCTTGCGCCTGCTCCAATCGTCCTGGATGACGGGCAAGAAGAGATACATGATCGCCACGACTCGCATAAAGCGTCGCGATCGCCAAACCAATTCCGCTGGAGCCTCCGGTGACGATAACGTGCATGAACCCCCACCCGGATGTTACGGCCTGCCGCTCGATGTCTGGATTGTCGGCAGCAACTGCATCATCTTATCCATATCAAGCGATGCCAGGCCGAAATTCCTGTCCTGCAAACTCTTGAGCTTCGCCGCGGTCAACGCAACCGCACGGCGGATCTGCTCCTCCGTGTGATCGCAGGTGATGAAGAAGCGGAGGCGTGCCATGCCCTCCGGCACGGCCGGATGGATGATGGGCAGCACATTGATGCCTTCCGCCAACAGATCGTTCGAAAGCTGCGCCGCGCGAAGCGAATCGCCGACAATGACAGGCACGACCGAATGACCGACGCTGAGGCCGGTATCGAGGCCCGCCGCCTTGGCGCATTCGAGAAACAGGTGGCCGTTGCGCCTGAGGCGCTCGGTTCGTTCTGACCCGGATTGAAGGATATCAAGCGCTGCAATTGCCGCGGCGGCAAGGACGGGTGACAGACCGACGCTGTAGACAAAGCCGCCCGCTTCCGCCTTCAAGATATCGACAAGCGCGTTGTTGCCGGCGATGTAACCGCCACAGCTCGAAGTCGTCTTCGACAGGGTACCCATCCAGATATCGACGTCGCGCGGATCGAGCCCGAAATGTTCGAAGGTTCCACGGCCTGTCTTCCCGAGGATGCCGAGCGCATGGGCTTCGTCGACCATCAGCCAGAAACCATGACGCGCCTTCAATTCCAGCAGAGCCGGCAAGTCGGCCACGTCACCATCCATCGAATATATGCCTTCGACGATAACAAGGATACGCCGGAAATCCGATGACAGCGTCTTCAGGGTGCTCTCGAGATTCTCGACATCATTGTGTTTGAACAGCCGACGCACGGCGCCTGAAAGCTTGATGCCAGCCAATGCGCTGTTGTGAATGAACTCGTCGTGGATCACCAGATCCTGCGGCCCCATGAGACAGGCGATCGCCGCCACATTGGTCAGATAGCCGCTGACGAAGCAAACCGCGGCATCGACCCCGTAGATGCCGGCAAGTTTCTGCTCCAGCTCCACATGCCCAGGCCGTTCGCCGGCAACCAGGCGGCTGGCGGAGGCGGAAATTCCGAATCGATCGATGGCCTCCTTGGCGCTCGCCGCGACATGCGGGTCCGTATTTGTGCCCAGATAGTCATAGGAAGCGAAGTTGACGAAGTCGCGCCCGCCGATGCGTGTCGTCGCGCCGGCGGCAATATCGTGCGAACGATAAAAGGGATTGGCGACGCCCAGCATCTCGCCGGCTATCCGTTGCGTCGCAACGCGCTTGTATTCCGGCAGATCTTCAAAGCGGATCGCCTGACGTTGCTGAGGCAGAGACTGCCTGTTCAGGCGCTCGGCGCGATTGCGCCCGGAAGATTCGCCGACGCGGCGCATCTGTTCCAGCAGATTGCTTTTCTTCTGCTCCGCCGGGCTGCCATCATTGGCATCTTGCGTCATTACTTGGCGACCCTTTTTTCCTGCTCCGCAGTATGGCTGCGGGCCAGACGTTCGACCACCTGATCTTCGCTCGCCGAAGCGCCATCCGCTTCGTCGCCACCGCGATTCATGACGCGGTCACGCAAGCGGCTCACCACGTCACTGACGGTAGTGCCCTCACCTACGCCGCTCAAGGGTATATCGAAGCCCGTCTTCTGCTGAAAGCTCATGCCGAGTTCCATGGCCATCAGGCTATCGAGGCCGATGTCCTTCAACACCTTGTCCGGTGTCACCGTGTCTTCGGTCACGCGTAGGATCGCAGCAATCTCGGATGCGACGAGCGCGTGAAGTGTTGCCTGCGCCTCTTCTTCCGACTTGCCCTTGATCAGTTCCCTGAGATCGATGGTATCGCCTTCGTTCAGCGACTGGTGGCTGCCGGCATGGCGCATCAGCGGCTCAAACAGCGACCGGCTTGCGATCGGCAACAAACGAACCGCATTCCAATCGATTTCGCCAATCATGACAGCTGCGGCGTCGACATTGCCCTTGTCTGCCAGGATATAGCGCTCGACCTGCTCCAAAGCATCGCGGGCTTTCAGAGCCGTCTTGCCGATACGTTTGGACAGCAATTCGTTGATTTCGCCATGACGGGCGAGGAAGCCCTTGTCCGCAATCGCGCCAAAACCGACGGCCAGGGCAGGTTTGCCGGCTGCGCGCCGCGCACGCGCCAGGCCTTCCAGATAGCCGTTTGCCACGACATAATTCGCCTGGCCGGGATTGCCGAGCATAGTCGTGGCCGACGAGAACAGCAAAAAGAGCTCCAGCTGATCCTGTCGCGTCAAGCGATCGAGGATCTCGGCACCGCGTATCTTGACCTCGAGAACGGGCCGATTGCGCTCCGGCGTCAGATTGGCAAGGAGCGCATCGTCCAGAACCATGGCGGCGTGAATGATGCCCTTCAGCCCGCCCTCGGCTCGAAGCGAGGCAAGCAGCGCTCCGGCTACCTTTTCGTCGGCGATATCACAGGCATGCAGCGTCGCCACAACGCCCCGCTTCGCCCACTCGCCCACCGCCTTCTTCGTTTCAGCGTCGGCTATACCCCGGCGAGAGCACAGCGCAATGCGGCGCACACCCTTGGAGACAAGCCAATCGGCGGCGGCAAGTCCGAAACCGCCAATGCCGCCAACGACCAGGAAAGTGCCCTTGGCATCAAATCGAAGTGATTTCGCCGGCGCAGGCAGCACGCTATCGCTTCCGGCAACGGGTGGCCGCACGACGATCTTGCCGATATGGCCAGCATTCTGCATCAGCCTGAAGGCGTTGCCGATCTCATCATAGCCGAAGGCACGATATGGCAGGGGCGTCAGTTTTTCGTCCGCGAAGAGCTGACCGATTTCCGCGAAGATCCGCCGCGTCAGGTCGGGCACATTGACCAGCAACTGATCGGCATCGATGCCGAAATAGCTGACATTGCGCCGGAAAGGCCGCAGGCCGATCTTGCGATCGGAATAATAGTCGCGCTTGCCAAGCTCCAGGAAGCGCCCGAATGGCTTGACCAGTTCGATGCTGCGCTCCATCGCTTCGGAGAAGAGCGAGTTGAGAACGAGATCGACACCCTCGCCACGCGTTATACGGCGAACACCGGTGACGAAATCCAGAGAGCGGGAATCAAGCACATGGTCCGCCCCGAGCGTCTCGAGGAAGCGGCGCTTCTCGACCGTGCCTGCGGTGGCAATGACCCTGGCGCCCTTCAGCTTTGCGATCTGAAGCGCTGCGAGGCCGACGCCGCCGGCCGCTCCATGGATCAGGATGGTTTCACCCGGCTGGATGCGGCCAAGCTCGACCATGGCGTAATAGGCCGTCAGGAAAGCAACCGGCACCGTGGCCGCTGCAGTGGTCTCCATCTTCTCCGGCAACCTGGTCACGCCATCACGGCGGACGCGAACATGCGTGGAGAAGGCGGCAGGGCCGATACCCATCACCTTGTCGCCGGGCTGCAGATCCCTGACTGCATCTCCCACGGCATGGACCCGCCCGGCAAATTCCATACCGATCGTGGCACCGGCAAAGCCGTCCTCCAATGCCTCTTCCGGCAGAAGGCCCATCGCCCACATGACATCGCGAAAATTGAGGCCGGTGGCTTCAACGGCGACAACGACCTCACTCTCCTCGGGCACCGGAAGCTTTGTTTCCTCCCAGGCCATGCTGTCGAGGCGACCGCTTGCGTGCTGGCGGATGGTGGCGGCGGCAAAGTCATGCCGGTTCGTCTCGCTGGCGACGAAGGGGCCGGCAGCCGCCCGGATCTCCCGAATTTCTCCAGTCGAGCGATCCAGTGCCCATTCCCTATTGTCGGTCTCTGCGGCCAATATGGTCTCGACGACAGCGAATGCCCGCTTGTCCTCCGCATCGACATCCGCCAGGTGCACATCGAAAGCGTCGTATTCGTTTTGAAGGACGCGCGCGAAAGCCCAGAGGCCGGCATTGGCGACATCGACGGGTCCGCTGGACAATGGCGAGCCACCTGGCGCGACGATAACCAGCCTGCTCCTCGCACCATTGTTATTGCGCGATAGTGTATTTGCCAGTTCGGTGAAGATCGAAAGGCGAGACAGCGAGAGTTCGGTCGTGTCGCGATCGCGCTTCGCATTGGCGATATAGACGATCCCACACGAATTTCGGTCGAATGCTTCTAACACTTCCGCGATATCGACGGACGATGAACCGATGTCGACAACGGCGGCTCGTCCATTCAGGCCGCCCATGCCCTTCTTGCCCTGCTCGGACAGGATCAGCACCGGCTCCGCAATTTCCATCCGGTCGGTCGCTTCAGACTGCGGTTCAGCGATGGCCGACCCAGCAATCAACGTACCTTCCGGAAACGCCAGTTCGCGCAGCTGGACTTTGGCAAAGCCCAGTGCGGCAAGCAGATCCTCGACCTGTTGCTTCGTACCGAGCCGTCCCACCGGAAATTCCGGCGACTGGCTATCCTCGAACCATCCTTCCGACAGGCCGAAAACAAAATCATTGAAGGCGCTCGGCGCACGATCGGCCAGCAGCAACTGACCGCCACGGATCGCAACGGCGCGGACCATGGCCTGGGTGCCATCATCATGCCGCAGCAGATGCCGGCTCTGGTCGCCGGTTGCAACAAGAATATCCGCGACGGTGCGATCAGCCAGCTTGGCAGGCTCGGTCACGATGACGTTCGCGTCGCGTTCGAAAGCAATCTCGAGCGAACGACGCATCTGCTCGCGAGGCTCGGCAATAGTGAGGCTGGAACCTATCGCTGTTGCAATTTCGGCCAGTCTGCGGCTGAAAGCCGTCGATACCGAGCCAATCTCGACAATATGCCGGATGACGCCCGGATTGGCTTCGATGGAAGCCGCAAGAGCCTCCGCCAGGATCTCAAGCCGTCTTTCGCTCAGCGGGGATTGAACGAGCACATGTTCCAGCGTCGCGCCCCCAGGCAGATTCGGGCTGGATACCGATGGCTCTTGTCCCAGGGCGTGCGGTCGCATGGCCGCCAAGCGCTCAAGTGTCTCATGATACGCATTGTTGACGAGAACGGCCTCGGCGACCCGGCCGGCATCCTCGCGATAAATTTCCTGCAGCAGTTCCGCAACCGGCGGCAGCGTCGCTTCCGTCGGGATATTCCATTCGCTCCCCGTTGCAGAGGCTATGCCGGCATCTTCGAGAATATAGAGGCAATTGACCAGGAAAGGCCTGAAGTCAGGATCACCCGGGAGGTCGGAAAACGAAACAGTGCTGCGGCGCTCGGCAGCCGCGAGGGCGATATCATGGCATGCCCGGTAAATCGCGGCGTCAAGAAGCAGGGTCGCATTGTTGGGCGAATGGTCCGCGCCCACGCCTGGCAAGGCCGAGACATCGGACGGGCGCATATCCGCATTCGATCGGCGCGCGAAGAGGCTCGACGGGATACTTTCATAGTGAAACGCGACGGAATCGAGCGTTGCACGGCGGCGTAGCTGGGTGCGGCGGAAGCGGCAATCGTCCAGCGCTGCGATCCGCTCGCCGCCTGCATCGAACAGGCTGAAACGCGCCTTGATCGAATTCGCGCTGAACCGATCGATCTCAATGAGAGCCTTGACGATCGATCTTGCCTTACCAAAAATCCGCACCGTGCCGAAGTGAACCGGTATATAGGGCGCGCCGGTTTCGTCGCCGGAAAGCTGGTCGAAGAGGGCAACAAGCCCATGAAACGCCGCATCGACCGACATGGGGTTGAGGTTATAGGTCCCAAAGGGATTAGAAGGAGCAGCCGCCGGCTTCAGGTCCACTTCGATTGCGTCATGACCATAGGCAACGGCCTTCGACAGCAGTTGGAAGCCCGGACCATAATGCAGTCCGAAACGCTCCGCCGTTTCATAGGCCATCTCGGAGGTCAGGACGGATTTGCGCGCCTTGCTCGATGGTTCGAAACCGTTGCCAAAGCTCTCGGACTCAAGCGGTTTGCGGCAGCGCGCGACGGCGTGGATGGTCCAGTCATCATGGCTCAGACGTTCGCGTGACCGGATCTCCAGATCTCCGGTCTCAGGCGAGAGGATCGTCGACAATTCCACCATGCGGTCCTGGCGCAGCTCAAGCGGCCGGACGATCTCGATATTGCCGATTTCAACCTCATCCGCGCCATAATATTGTTGCGCGGCGGTGACGGCGATCTCGATGAAACCGCTGCCCGGCATGATTGCCTTGCCATCGACCACATGCTCCGCAAGGTCGGTATACAGCTGGGCATCGAGATGGTTTTTCCAGCTCGAACCATTGGGGTCGGTTCGCCAACCGAGCAAGCTGTATGCGCTTTTGCGATCGCGGCCGAAAATATCGATCTCGTCACTTGTCGGTTGGGTGCGCAATTCGACCAACTCGAATGGCAGCGGCGGCAGATTGACGAATGCGTTGCGCGCGGCGCTGCCCCTTGCCCGCAGCGCCGGCGCGCCATTGGCAACCGCGCGCGCAAATGATTGCGAAACCGGATCGTGACCGGCGATCGCAGCCTCGCGCGGCAAAGTCGGTATGGCGATAACCTGGATCGAGGCCTGCTTTGCAATTTCCGCTATGTAATTGGTCAGGATCGGGCGTGGAGACATCTCGATGAAGAGATTGCACCCCATCGCCATCGCAGCCTGGCAGCCGGCCTTGAACAGCACGGGGTCGCGCACATTACGCCACCAATATTGCGCATCCAGCAAACGTCCGTCGCGCAGTTCGCCCGTCACCGTGGAGATGAAGGTCCCTGCCCCGTCATCCGGCGCCACATCGGGCAGATCTGCAAGGAACGCATCCTTGGCGCGATCGATGATCGGATGGTGAAAAGGATAATTGATGTCGAGGACATGCGCGACGATATGGGCTTTGCGCGCAGCGTCCCTGAATGCTTCTATCTCGCTGACTGGACCGGAAATCGTCACCGAATTCGGGGCATTGATCGCGGCAATGCAGATGCTGTCGAGGCCATTGGATCGCGCGAAGGCAAGCGCCGCGTCTTCGTTGAGAACAACGGCCGCCATCTTGCCTTCACCAGCGAGAAGATCCTGATGCAGCGAACGTTTGGCGACGATGGCGACAGCTTCGGCAGCCGTCAGCGCCTTGGCGGCATAGGCAGCAGCGATTTCGCCCACGGAATGACCGAGGACGGCATCGGGCCTTACGCCCAAGGCCCACAAGCAATCCGAAAGCGAAGCCTGGACCGCGAACAATAAGGGTTGCGCAATCTTGGTATCGGCCAGCCGTGCGGAAAGATCCGGAGCAACCAGAAGATCCGTGAGCTTTTCGCCCAGATAATATTCAAAAAGTGCGCTGAAAGACTGAAAGCACTGGCGGAAATGGCGATTTTCCTGATAGGCGCCGACGCCCATGCCTGCCCATTGCGAGCCGTTGCCGGAAAAGACAAAGGCGATCTTGGCCGCCTGTGCCGGCGCCTCGCCGGCTTCGCCGACCGAATTCTTTCCGGCAAGATGCGCATCGATTGCGGCAAGCACAGCCGCGCTGTCCTTGGCGCGCGCGGCGAAGCGGTGACGCATCGGTTCACGGTTGGCTGCGGCGGACACGACGATCTGTCGAGCTTCCTTTGGCTCGGCATTCTCAAGACGTCTTCTATAATCTTCAAGCAGCGCCGAAAGTGCCGAAGCGGTCTGGGCGCTGACGGCAAACACCATCCCTTCGCCGCGAATTTGAGGTTCGGGCGGCGCGATCGGATCGGGATCGCTGATGACGACATGAGCGTTCGTGCCACCGAATCCGAAGGAATTGACCCCGGCGAAGCGCGCCTGCTTTGCAGGGAGAAGTTCGATCGCAGAGGTGTTGACCCGGACGTTCAATCCTTCGAAGTCGATATTTTCGTTTGGCTTGTCGAAATGCAGCGACGCCGGCAGGAAATTGTTCTCCAGCGAGATCATCGCCTTCAGCAGACCGAAAAGACCGGATGCCGGCTCGGTATGGCCGATATTGGTCTTGATCGAACCTACCGGCACCGGCGCCCGGCGATTGCGCCCTATGACTTCACCGATCGCCCAGATCTCGGCAGGGTCGCCGACCTTTGTTCCCGTCCCGTGACCCTCGATGAAGGCGATACGATTGACGTCTATATTCTGGCCTTCATAGATCGAACGCAGCAGGGCGGCCTGTGCCTCGCGTGACGGCATGGAAATGCCGTTGGTACGCCCGGACGAGTTGACGCCGACGGCATGAATTCTGGCGTAGCTGCGATCCTTTTCACGCAGGGCGACATCGGTCCGCCGCAGCACGATCGCCGCGCCGCCTTCCGCGCGGACATAGCCGCGGCCGTTATCGTCATAAGCGCGGCAGAGCCCCTCGGGCGATAGCATGCGTGCCTGTGCAAAGCCGACAAAGGACATTGGGTGGAGCAGAATGTTGATACCACCGACAATGGCCGTATCGATCTCACCACATTCCAGCGACCGCACCGCCTGATCCAAAGCAACCAGCGACGAGGAGCAAGCGGTATCAATCGTCATGCTCGGCCGCGCAGCCCGAATATGTGCGAGATACGGTTGGAAACGATGGACAGCGTATTGCCCGTCATAAAATACGGGCTGCCGGAGGCTGGGTCCTCGAGTGTCAGATTGCCGTGCTCCAGAGAGGAAGCACCGATATAGACACCGACTTTCTGACCCTCAAAGCCGTCGATCGGCAAATTCGCATCTTCCAGGCGCGCCAAACGACATTTAGAAGAATCCGCTGCTGCGGATCCATCTGCATGGCTTCGCGCTGCGAAAGGCCGAAAACCGCCGGATCGAAGCCATATATATTATCGATGACGCCGGCGGCGTAGCTATAGGTCTTGCCCTGGACGCCGACAGCCGGATGCCAAAAGCGCGCCAAGTCCCAGCGCCCCTCAGGTATGCGGCTTACAGTACAACGCCCCTCCTTGAGGACGAGCTGAAGCTCTTCGATCGACCCGGCCCCAGGTGCAACGCTTGCGCGTCCGATAATTTCAACTGTCATGATCTCTCGGCAATATTTCTACAGAATGCGTCGTATCAAACTGGCCAGTTTCACTATCAACTGTTCACGCGATAATTATCTCTGGTTGTCATAGATAAAAAATCCGGGCGTACAGTCAATATGCGGCAACGCAGCAACCGATGCAATCCATGATATCCAACGCCTTAGGCGGAAGTCGCGCTCCCCTTTCATCCCGCATATCAATTCGCGATCAATTCGATCTTAACAACAAGGCATGATCCGTCACGACCATACAGATGTCGGCATCTATCCATCGATGCGGGTGAAAACAGAGGTTTACCGGCGAAGGAACCTCTGCCGTTGGTATTATTGGCTCAGAATGGTTGCTGTCGCAGCTCCCTGGGCGGCGATACCCAATGGCGCACCGACAATCGACAGGAACTTGCGAATATCAACCGAGGGATGACGTGACACATAGATCACGTCACGGCTCTTGACCGGGAAAGTCTGCCCAACGATCAAGCTATCGGGATTGGACATATCGAAACGATAGACGATCGGATAACGCCCCTTGGAATCTGGCGCCATGCCCTTGCGCAACAGCCCCTGGAATCGCACCGGGCCAAGCAGGCTCCTGACGACATCCGGCTCCTCGTAACGGAACAGGAAGAAGCCCTTGGCGTTGCTCGAGTCATCGATGGCGCCATGCCCCAGGGCAACGGCCTCAAGAAGGTTGAGATCGTTAGCCCCAAATTCCAGGCGCCCGTCTCCGCGCACGGAACCAAGCAGCGTGAAGGTTCTCGGATCACGCACGAGGAAAATCTGATCGCCCGGCTGGACATAGATATCCTCGGAGGGATGCTCGATAATGGACTTCAGCAAAGCCGTCCCGGTCCTGTTGCCGCGAACCAGCGTGACATAGGTCTCGTAAGGCTGCGTCGAAGGTCCGCCGGCCTTGGCGATCACCTCGGTAATCTTTTCCTTGGTCAGGTCCAGCGAAACCATGGAAGGACGGCCGACCGAACCCGAAACGGTGACGGTTCGCGACGGCGTTCCCATGCTCGTCACGATGACATCAGGCTCGACGGCCTTGGTCGCCAAAGCCGCCAATATAGCCTTGCGGGCCTGATCGAGCGTCTTTCCAGAGAATCGAACGGAGCCAGCATAGGGGATGGCCGCAGTTCCGTCGGGCTGCACGACGATATCCAGCGACACTTGCTTAGATTGCGCCGTGGAGAAGAGGCCATCAACACCGGCCTCGAAAATCGTCACCTTCAGTGCGTCGCCAACGCCGATTACGACCGGTGCGGCGCCACCACCGATGCCGAACCGGCGATTGAACGCGGAGGAAACATAATCCGAAACCAGCCGCGCGCTGCGGCTGTCAATGTCGACAATATCGAAAACCGCTGCATTCTGCCGGCCAAGTTCGGCACTGGATTGCCCCGCATCCTTGGTTATCGCACCAGCAAGCGGCCCCTCGCTCGACACGGAGTTGCACCCCGCCAAAACAAGGCAACAAAGTACGGCGCCAATACGAATCAATTGAACAACCTCAAACCCATTTGCTGCCGCACTACCCGACGGTTCGGACCGACATCGTATATATTAAATCTAACGATGCTTTGAAAAGCATAATGGACGTCTCACAACAAGCCCATAATACTGCAAATACAATCAAAAAAGTCACATGCGATCATCTTAACACACTTGGGAGTTGGATGAACGCGCGACCCTCCCCGTGTATAAGGATCAAATGCGAACGAAGCAATTTACGCGGGTATTCCTTGAGGGTTTTAATTAAAATTTTAAGAATTATGGTAAATGACCGCTGGATAACAGCATTAACAACGGTCTGCACGAGTAACGAATTTATGTTTCGTCAATTCGTGCCGAACCGGCTTTCGTCGTCTCGCCATTGCCTATAAAGGTTGCACGTCCCGAACTGAACTTTAGCCAGCGATGGCAGGTCACATCGATCAGAAGCTGTCGAATATCGACTTTCCGCGAGATAATCAGTTAATGGCAACAACAGAGTATACGGAGCTTTCCCGGCCTCCGATGGAACAGATCTGCTGTTGCAGGAAAGTGCCGCCGATCATTCGGCAAAGAGTCGGGGACGTTCACAAAATACACCAGTTTACTGCGGAATTTATGTTCAAGGCTGAAAACGGATGAAAGCAACCGCGCTTCCGTTTGAATTCGGCCCGCAAGTTTCTTCAGATCGGCTAATGGCTGATGAGAATTAAGGTTACGTCCATGCTCGGCTTTTCCAAACGCTCGCAAAAGAAACCGTCGAAGACCCCCCTGGAGATATTCGATCAATACGAGCAAGGCATGCCAAGCCTGCAAAACGCAATCGATGCCTTGCCGGGCTGGAACTGCGCTTTCCCGCCCGAATTCAACCTCAACGCCGGAAATCTGCCTCTCTATGCGGATGACCGCATTGCGTGGGCGTTGCAGACTTTCGGTTCGATCGAGGGCAAAACCGTTCTGGAGGTTGGGCCTCTGGAGGGTATGCACACCTACATGCTGCATTGCCATGGCGCCGCGAAAATCGATGCGATCGAAGCAAATCGTCTTTGCTTTCTCCGCTGCCTGGTCACCAGGCAGGTTCTGAATATCAACAATGCCGCGTTTATGCTGGGCGACATTCAGTCATGGCTTGCGGAACGGGATGGTGTTTACGACCTAACCATAGCATCGGGCGTCCTGTACCATATGGCGGATCCTGGCGAATTTCTTCGATTGCTGGCGAAGCGATCCAAAGCGGTTTTCATCTGGACCCATTTCGTTCTCGAAGAAGCCATGCCTGAGGGTGACGTGCGCTGGCTGCCGTTCAGCGGTAAGGTTGAGACAAGGATGGTTGGAGGCCTTGCGGTACGCTACTACGAGCGCAGCTACCATCATGCCAATGCGAATGCATCCTTCTGTGGCGGCATGAAGGACCGGCATTTTTGGATGCACAGAGACGACATATTGATGCTCTTGCGCCAATTTGGCTTTGATGACGTCATCATCAGGGATGAGGATTTCAGCCATCCCGGTGGTCCAAGCTTTTCGCTGATGGCCCGTAAATCGCGTGATGAGGCCTGAATGCCGGAATTCGATAAAGACGATGCCAACAGCTGCCTCGATGCATTGAGTGGCGCGGTGGATAATTTGATGCATTTCGGTCGTCGATCGGGACCCAGCCCATGCCGAATGGGGGCATCGGAGGATATCCGTGCTCTTTAACCTCGAATATGATCATGGGCACTTGATCGAGGGTTACCTGATCCCCGACGGCTTTTCCGATAAGCCGCAGATCAAGGTGTCGGATGCCGACGGTGAATTGATGATACTGCCGTGCGATCAGATCAAACAGGCGGTTATCGATTCAGGACGTCATGAAGACGGTCGCGTCGGTTTCAAGCTCGATACGACGATCATTCCCGATCTGGTGGAACGTAGTTCGCTGATGATCCACGACGCCAAATCCGGACTATTGATCTATAGGCGACCTCAGGTGTCGACGACAATTCCGCTGAAGGTCGTGCGGCTTGAAACGCAGCTGCTGCCGATGGTCAAGTTCGACTATCACTGCGGCCGCCATTTCCAATATGAGCTCGCATCCGTGGAGCGTTTCGGCCACGAGACCACGCTTCAAGCCTTTCATCTGAATGCCATCCAGTCGATCTACATCAGCGGTCGCCTGCTCATGCGCAATTACGAGGAGTTTCTGGATAAGGGATTCAAGGCAATCGTCCTGCTCACGGACCCATATTATGAACTGGCCTTGCGAATATTCCTGCTGAAACGAATGGCAAAAACTCAAATCTCCTTCTTCGGCGATCGCGACAAAATCATCCTCGCACCCGCTGCGGAACATTTTGCCGATGTCACTCTTGATAGCGAGACCTCGCTCAAAATGGCTCTCAAGAAAGCACCGCAAAACGTAAGAAACGTGATAGTTTCGCCTGTCACCCGTCAACTTGCCACGACCATACCTGAACAGGCTGTCACGCGCGCCGATGTAGCGACAGCGATCGATCTGCTGTCGCGTTTTGCCATCGTTGGGCGCGATACTGACAGTCTTTATTTCCAGCATGCGGTCGGCGAATTGCTCGGGATTTCGGTCGATGACTTCCCCTTGCCCCCAAGGCATAGTGCACTTGAAGACATTGCGACACGGCTGCGTTCATTGCATATTGCTGAGCTTATGCTTGAAGAAGATTTGATTTTCGATCACTACGTGCGTGAAGCGATGAAGCCAGCCACGTCTGAATTGCCGGAAACGATTGCAAGCTGACATGCCAAAACCAGTCATCGAAGAGGCGGTAGTTCAGGATTCTCCGCAGGTTAAGCCCGGCCGGTACATCCTGCCGGCGTTGTTTCGACGCAAGATGCCCAGTCAACGCGGGCGCAACGACCTTGAAGAAATCGAATACACGCCGGTCCATGATGGACCGAAACCGGAAACCCGCTCCGGTGGCAAGCCGCCGTTGAGGCTGCTGGGCTTCCTGCTGCTCGTTATCCTGCCGTTTTTGGCGAGTTCGCTCTATTATGCCTTTATCGCCTCGGACCAATATGTAGCGGAAGCACGTTTTGCCGTGCGAGCGGTATCGGGAGCCAGCGGCGACGGCGACGATTCTCTCCGCGCCGGAGGAGCGACCAATGCCCTCAACATGCGTTCGGCATCACAGGACGCCTATGTTGTAACCAGCTTCATCCATTCCACGGAAATCTTGAAAAGAATTGGCGCGAAACTCGACTACCGCTCGATGTTTACAAAGCAGGATGCGGATTTCCTGACGCGATTTCGCGCTTCCCAATCTGACGAGGAATTCCTGAAATACTGGAACGACCACGTCACCGCTTATATCGACGTCACCTCCGGTATCATCACGCTGAAGGTCCGGACTTTCGCACCCGATGATTCCGTAAAGCTCGCGGATGCCATCATCGATGAAAGCGAAAAGCTCATCAACGAGCTCTCCGAGCGGGCACGCAGTGATATCGTCCGAAGCATGAAGGCCGATGTCGAGAAAAGCGGCAAGGCTTACGGCGACACGCTCATTGCCCTTAATCAATTTCAAAACGCCTCCGGACTGCTCAGCCCACAGACGCAGGCAAAAGACAGCGGTACGCTTCTCACGGGCCTGCTGGCCCAGAAGATGGAATTTGAAACACGCCTTTTCGTCATGCGGCAATCTAACGCTGAGAACTCTCCAACCTATCAGCAGCTAACCCTGGCCAAGGACAGTCTGGACACGCAGATCGAAAAGATGAAATCGGCATTGACCGGGCCAGAAAATGCCAGCCTGGCGAAGGCCTTGCTGGAATATTCCAGACTCGATACCGAACGCATGATCGCCGAGAAGCTGTATGAGAGCTCGCAGAAGAATTACGACGCGGTACTTGCCGAGGCTCTTCGCAAAACACTCTATCTTGCTGTCTTTGTTAAACCCGTGCTGCCGGAGGAATCGATTTTCCCTCGCAGGGTCAGCACACCCCTTATCATCCTGCTTGCCCTGATTGTAACATGGGCGACGCTTTCTCTCATCTGGGCATCCGTGGAGGATCACCGGATATGAGACGGGATGTGTTATGATCCGATTCAACAATGTCTCCAAGTTCTTCAAGACTCAGGCCGGCAAGAAAGTCATCCTCGATCGCGTGAGTTGCGAGTTCCAGTCGGGCTATTCCTACGGTTTGCTGGGGGTCAATGGCGCCGGCAAATCGACCACGGTGCGGATGATTGCCGGAACGATGTTGCCCAATTCGGGCAGAATCTCCAAGAACGTACGGGTATCCTGGCCCTTGGGTTTGAGCAGTGGCTTCAATCCTCTGATGACAGGACGAGCCAATGTTCATTTCGTCGCCCGCGCCTACGGCGAAGATGTGAGGCGCGTGTCCCGCTTCGTCGAGGAGTTCGCAGAACTGGGCGATTATCTAGACGCTCCGGTGCGTACCTACTCCTCGGGCATGGGCGCTCGCCTGGCGTTCGGCCTTTCGATGGCCATAGAATTCGAGTGCTACCTGGTGGATGAGGTTCTTGCCGTTGGCGATGCTCGTTTTCAGGAGCGCTGCCGCATCGCGTTCGAAAACAGACGGAAGACTTCCGACATCATTATGGTTTCTCATAGCATGAGTATGATCAATACGCATTGCGACAAGGGCATGGTACTTGTCGACGGCAGGCTTATTGTTTTCGATAAGGTGGAGCAGGCTATCGAAGCCTATTATAGACTGAACCGATAAGACACGAGGAATTGCCGGCAAGGTCCGATATGGCTCACGACACCGAAAACGCACCCAAGACGATTCAGCTCAGCGCAACGGAACATAGCCGCAGCGTGGCCACGAATCTATCCGTGACCGCGCGGAAGCTGCGTTTCTCGACCTCGAGACGAAGCCAATTGTTCAAGGCCGTCGGCCTGCGCCCGCGTCCGATGCAGCAGATCATCGGCAAGGTGATCCTGGTGTCTACTTTGCTGCTGCTCGTCGTCCCGAATATCGCTTCAATCTGCTATTTTACCTTCATGGCATCCGATCAGTACCAATCGGAGACCCGTTTTACCGTGCGGTCTTCCACGCCGGCGCTTGGAGGAAATCAACTGGCAAAAGTCACCGGTCTGCCCGCTGCGCAAATCGTCCAGGATACGTTGATCGTCACCAATTTCATCAAAAGCAAGGATATGGTGGCAGCACTCGAGGGCAAGGTCGACTTCCAGAAGATCTATGGGAACCAGTCCATCGACCGGCTGGCGAGGCTCAAATCGGATGTGAGTTCGGAAAAGCTGCTCGATTATTGGGAAAATATGGTCTCGGTCAAAATCGACGCTAATAGTGGCATCGTAACGGTCAAGGCTCGCGCTTTTTCGGCCGCAGACGCGCAGAAAGTGCTGCAGCAGGTCGTCGCGGCCTCCGAAACCGTGGTGAACGACGTCAACAACCGCATCTGGCGCGATGTCATCGCGACGGCAGAGGCAAATCTCGATAATGCCAAGAACCAGTTGCAGGGCGCACGGGACCGGCTTCTGGCTGCTCGCAACCAAACGGGTGTTCTCAGTGTCGAGGGATCGTCGACCGTTATCACCAACCTGATCTCATCCGTGCAGAAGCAGCGGATAGACCTTCAGCAACGATATGATGCCCAGCTCGGAGCTGTGTCACCCAACGCCCCGCAAATGCGCGTTCTCAAACGCGAAATCGAAAGCCAACAAGCGCAACTGGATCAGCTGAACAGCCAAATTGCCGGGCAGAATAAATCCGAGCAGAACCTTGCCGATGTTTCAGTCGATATGTCTCAGCGCGAACTGGAGCAGGGCTTGGCGGAACAGCAGTTCGCAACCAGCATGAAAACGCTGGAGCAGGTTCGGTTCGTCAGCAAGCAGCAGCTTCTCTATCTCGACACGTTCCTCGCACCGGATTTGCCGGATGAAGCCGAATATCCACAGCGGCTGCTCTGGATCGGTGCGATTTTCGCTGTCACACTGCTGCTTTGGGGAGTGGCCCTGGCCGTCCTGATGAACATCCGAAATCGGTTGGCTTAGAATTGCGCGGATGGCCCATGCAAATTCTGCGCGATATGCTCTATCACATGCTTCCAAGGCCGCTGCCGTTCGGAGCGGCAATGAGAGATTCTCGTCGTGCGGCAAAGCGGCTCTTAATCCTGTCGCGCCATCCCAACCCCAGCTTCAGCTACTATCTCGATGAGCGCGCCAAGACACTTGGCGATATCCCGGTCATCATGAAAGGCCTCGACGATCCCCTCGAAGCGATCGACAGCGAAGGTCTCTTCGTCATCATCTGCCGCTACATCAAGCACCCGCAGTTGCGCTGGCTTGAAGAAAGACGGGATGATCTCGCCGGAGTAGCCTATTTCGTCGATGACGATATTCGTGCCGTCGTCACCGGCAAGGAAGCGAGCTTGCCCTACAAATACAGGCTGATCAAATTAGCCGTTCGTCCATTGCCGAGGATCAATCGATTGCTGACGCATATCTGGACCTCGACCGAGGCCCTGGCGGGTACCCTTGCCACGACGGGCCACAAGATCGATATCCTGGCGCCCATGCCGGCAAATCTCTCGGATGCACCCTCCATCGCCGAAGGCGACGACGCACCGCCCGTCAAGATGGTCTATCATGCAACCGGCGTTCACCGTCATGAACATGAATTCCTGATGCCGATTGTCAAAGCCGCGATGGAAAAGCATATCCATCTGCATTTCGAAGTTTTTGCCAACGGTACCGTTGCCCGTCGCTGGGCCCGCCAAGGGATCGATCCTGCCAGGATGACGATCATCCCACCGCTATCGTGGCCGGCCTATCTTGCCAGGACGACGAAGCACAATGCCGATATAGCGCTGGCCCCTTTGCTGTCGGGAAAAACAAATGCAAGCCGGGCCGACACCAAGCGTATCGACATCAGCCGTTTGCAGGCTGCAGCGATCTTTTCACAATGCCCGACATTCGCGCGATGTGCCGTCCCCGGAGAACTGCATATCGGCAACACCGCCGAAGAATGGCTGGCAGCAATTGACCAACTTATCAGTGATCGAGATTGTTATCTCACAGCTCGTGATGCCACGCGAAATTCGATTGAGAAAATGCGACAGCACGCGACACCGGCATTTCCGGGCATACATTTTGAACCGCTCAGTGGTGCAGCTTAAGGCTGATTTTTTAAGAATAATGCTCGTTGCGGGCCTCTGGACATAAATAGGCTTATGGCACTGAAAATTATACCCAACGCTGATCTGGAACGTGCAATCGCGGTGGGCGCCAGTTCCGATCTATGGAAATCCCTGGGTGACGATCCAGCTTTTGAAATCAGGTTTTCGCCTGTCAGAAAGCGGCTGCTCGTCATTCACATCGCCGCGGGCAACGAACCGATAGATCCGAAATTCTATATCAATCGCGGCCGCGGATTTCGCGAAAAGGATGCCGCCTCGCTGCCGGAGGCACGCCGCTTCATCATCACGGCAGACATAGGGTCGGTTGGGACGATTTGCGCGCTGCGCGCCGATCCGGTCAGCTTCCCGACTATATTTCGTTTTGAGGTCAAGGCTTTCGCATCAGCGAAGTCGGCAGAGACCTATATTGCACACTTGAACGCGGCGGGGGAAAAGACCGAGCGCATCGATCTCGGCAAACTTCCGCAACATTGGACCAAGATACCAAATCTGAAATTCGGCAAACGGGCCGCCAATCTGACGGCGCAATATGCCGAGGCAAACTACCGACTTGCAGCCGATCTCGTGGCCTCACCGGCGTCGGCAACAACTGGCACCTGGCTGAGCGTCGTCGTCCCCGTCTACAACGCGCCGGTGCGATATCTGGATGATCTCGTCGAGTCCTTCGAAGCCCAGGGGGAGCAGGGCACGGAGCTTATTCTGAGCGACGACGGCTCGACATCGCCGGAGACGCGGCAATGGTATGAGGCGCGGCATGCGAAAGATAACATTCGCCTCGTGCTGAACGAGCGCAACGGCGGGATCGCGGCGGCCACCAATTCCGGCCTATCTCACGCAAGCGGCCGGTGGATCGCCTTTCTCGATCATGACGATGTGATCGCTCCGCATGCCTTCAAACTGATCAGGCACACGCTGGAGCAAAATCCGGACGCCAATTTCCTCTATACCGACGAACTGGTGGTCGACGACACGCTGAAGCCGACCGGAGTGATGCTGAAGCCTGCCTATGATCCCGTGCTGCTGACGGGCGTCAACTATATCAACCACTTCTCCATCTATCGCCACAGCCGGCTGCGGGAGATCGGCTACCTTCGAACCGGTTACGATGGCTCGCAGGATTATGATCTGCTGCTGCGCTATCTGGAGGGTGTTCCGGAGCAAAGCATCCTGCACCTGCCCTACCCCGCCTATTGGTGGCGCCGCAATGGCCGGACCTATTCGCGCAAATTCATGGATGCCGCGACGGTAAATGCGCGCAGAGCGCTAACCGAGAGATTCGAACGGCAACAGCGGGCGATCGAGGTTGAGGGAACGCTGACCAAGACGCTGCATCGGGTCGTCTTCGAAGCGCCTCGCGACTGGCCGAAGGTTTCGATCGTCATTCCCAGCAAGGACAATCTCGACCTCATCTCCCGAGTTCTGAATGACCTGTTCGAAAGGACGGATTACCCCAATTTCGAGGTGCTGGTCGTCGACAACGGTTCCACCAACCAGGCTGTCCTTGATCTCTACGACCGCTATCGCCAAACGCGTCCGAATTTTTCAGCCGCCGTCACACCCGAAGCCTTCAATTTCTCGCGCTCCGTCAATCGCGGTCTGAAGGCGGCTACGGGTGAGCACTTTCTGATCCTCAACAATGACGTCGAGGTCATCGAGCCAGGCTGGCTGAAGGAGATGGTGTCCTGCCTTGCCTATGACCGGACCGGCATCGTCGGTGCCAAGCTGCTCTTCGCAAACAACAAGATGCAGCATGCGGGCGTTATCGTCGGTTTCGGCGGACTGGCCGGGCATTGGTATCTGAACAAGCCAAGGGAATTCGGCGGGCCGATGAACCGGCTGCATGTCCGCAACAGCATGAGCTGCGTCACCGGCGCGGTCATGCTGATCTCGGGCGATTGCCTTCGGGAGATCGGCCTGTTCGACGAGGAGAATTTCGCGGTCGCCTATAATGACGTCGACTATTGCCTGCGCGCGCACAAGTCGGGCTTTCGCATCGTCTGGACCCCTTTCGCCTGTCTCTACCATCATGAATCTCTTTCACGGGGATCGGACAAATCAGGCGAGCGCAAGAGACGGTTCGAGCAGGAGAAGGGCAACCTGCGCCGGCTGCACACGACACAGACCTTTGCAGACAAGGCGCTCAATCCCGCCTATAGCCGCGACAAGTCGGATCCACGGATCGTGGTGCCGACGCAGCTATTCATTCCATCGATGTCTTGAGGGATTACGGGGTCGTCCGGCCCCATCTCAAAGTTGGATCAAGTCCAAGCCTTCACCCACCTCGCGTTTGGCAATCTCGACCACGCTCATCTCATGCGTGAAGAGGATCGTCTGGAAACGCTCGGCAGTGGTCGCAAGCACTTTCAATCCCGCGCTTGCCCGCTCATCGTCAAAGGTCTGAAAGATATCGTCGACGATCAGCGGTGCCGGCTCGTTACGGGCGGAATAATCCTCCAGGAAAGCCAATCGCAGGGCGAGATAGAGCTGGTCACCCGTGCCCTCGCTCAGGCCATCCAATGGCACACGCTCACCGCCCACGCGTTCCGCCAGCAACTGCAGCGCATCGCTTTCGTCATGCGCCTCGACGAGGCGGAGGAAGCGGCCTCCGGTCAGCTGTGAAAACAGCTCGCCTGCCCGCTTGACGACCGGATCCGCCTGCTTTTCGCGATAGGATTCCATCGAGCCTGCCAACATCCGCACGGCAAGCTTGAGGACGACCCATTGCCGCGCCAGATCCTTCGCCTCCTGTTCGGCCGATAGCTTTTCGAACACCGCGTATTCAGCGCTGACACCGGTCTCAAGCTCCTGCCGCTGACGGCCATTTTCCGCCAGCCGTGCCGAAAGTGCACCATGCGCCGTGAACTGCCGCTGGTCCTCTTCGGCCAGCCGCTCTATTTCAAGATCTGCGGCAACCCGCTCGAAATCGCCAAGCTGGATCCGAACCTCTTCCTCCGCCTTGCCATCAGCCTGCTGACGGAAGCGATCGCGGCTTTCGACCAAGCGGCCACTCAAGCGCGTGCGCTCGCGAAGCCGCGACAGCAACGCAGGCAAATCCTTAGACCCCGGCAGATCCGCAGTCAGATGATCGAGATCATCGATGATGGCGGTAAGCGCCTCCTGGTGACGGACAAGCAGCGCTTCCGCGCGCTGACGATCCTCCTCCAGGCCGTCGCGCTTCTTCAACTCACTGCGCATGGCATTGGCGCGGCTATGCAGCGCTTCGGCTGCGGCCTCCGGCGGCAGATGATCCAGCTCATAGCCGGCGCTGGCTGCAAGCGTTGCGAGCCGGCGCTCGAAATCCGCCATGTCGCGCCGCATGCCGCTCACACGCCGCAAGCGGTTATCGCGCTCCGCCAAGGCATCCGGCAGTTCTTCCCAGGCTTTCAGGGCTGCGGACGCCATGTCCAATGTCGTGTCGGATGGCAGACCGAGATGTTCGGCGGCCTTGCCGAAAACCTCGTGCCAGTCGGCATGCTGCCGCTCCAATACCTGTTGCTGGCCGTCGAACCGGGCGAGCCGCTCGCGCGTCGCGCCAATCTCCCCCTCCCGCGTCCGGCTTTCGCTCCAGCGTTCTGACAGCAGGCGCAGATGCTTTCGCAGCCCGTCCGCGATTGCGACCGGCGGCAGCCGGCCGCTCTTGTAGCCGGTCGCCTCCACGATGTCCTGCAAGGCGGGTAAGACGCGTTCTTCAGCCGCAGCGTACTCATCCCGCTCGTCAAGCAGATCGCGCAATGCCTTGCGCTCACGTCGCAGCAATTCAACTCCACGCCGCCACTCCAGCATCGCCGAAGGATCGAGTGCATCGATGCCGCAAGGCTCGAAAAGCATAGCGAAGGTCGCCTGGGCATCCTTCAGGGCTTTCCCACAGATTCCGAACCGCTCGGAGGCCTCTTTGCGCTCCTGCAGCAGGCGCGCCTGACGCAGGCGATAGTCGGCATGGCGCGCGACACGGTCCGCATCGCTCAACGCCGCATCGGCCAGACGATCGGCCTCGGCAAGGCTCTGGGTCAGCGTCGCAAGCACCTTGGCTCCCGGAGCCGGACCATCCGCCAGGCTCTGCTGAATCGCGATCCACTGTGCATCGCGACCTTCACGCGCAGCGACGATCTGCTCGCGCGTTACGATCGGCCCGTTACGCTCGGCATCCGCGAGCGTGCGCTCTATCTCCGCCAACTGATCATCATAGTTTTGCAGCTTGCCGGCAGCCTCGCGCATCCGTGTGCGCGCGGCATCGATGGCATCGCGATGCCCGGTAATCTCCGTCGGCTCCGGCAAGGGTACCGAGAAAAGCGCATCGATGTCACCGACTGGTGGCCGCAATTGCCCGGCAGCGTCCTTGAGATCGGTCTCGATGCGCCGTATCTGCGTTTGCAGCCCGTCAAGACGCGCCAGGGCAGAGAGATCGTTGCCCAATGCCTCGAGCTGATCGATGTAGGGTCTCGGATCGATCAATCGCCCCGCAAGACTATCCTTCTCCAGGGCCGCAAGCTGTCCGCGCTCACTCTCGACCTGCTCCGCGAGGGACTGGATTTGTCGCACAAGCTGCCTGCCCTGCTCCGCCAGCTCGGACAGGCGCGTACGGTCGATATCGCTCGGTTGACGCTTCTCCAGCTCGACCTCGGCAATACCGAGGCGACGGGCAAGCTGCGTGAGCTCCGTTTCGAAGTCAGCCAACTCCCGATCCACACCCGGCAGGTCGTGACGCTGGGCGCGATAGTTGCCGGTGTCGGCAAAGAGCTGGGTGATATCGCCCGAGATCTGCAGCAACCCGTCATCGACATGGATGCGGGATAGGTCTTCTTCGGCACGAGCAAGCACCTGCCGTCCCCGGAGCAGCTCCTCCTCGGCGGCTTGTTTGTCCCGCAGTCTCTGTTCGAGCTTGTCGCCCAGGCTTTCGGGTATCGCGGCGATATCAGCCAAGCCCTCCAGCGCGATGGTTTCGGCGTCAATCTCCGCGAGCAGAGGCTGCAAGGTCTTCAGCTTCTTGAGCCGGTCCAGAGCATGCCGCGTCTCGCGGCGTTCCGCCTGCAAACGCTCCAGTTCGGCTTCAAGCTCGGCCGCCTCCGCCAGTAGCTTCTTCCAATCCCCGGATTTGAGTTCGTTGTCGCGTTCGGCTTTCCGGGCATCCTCGTAGCGGTCGAGGGCCTGATAGAAACCGCGGTCCTTCGAGCGTCTGGCCGCGTAGATACCGTCGGCTTCCGCCTCCAGCGATTGGCGCAGCCGCGACAGGCCGGTGAGTCCGGAGGCGGCCGAAAACAGCAGGCTGCCGATCTCGCCGCCGCTGCGCAGCATGGCGGTCGCTCCCTGCCGCAGCCTCTGTGAATCCAGACCAAAGGCGCGCTCGAAGACATCGCGGCTCAAACTGCCGATGAACGGCGAAAGCGCATCCTCGGCAAGCGGTGTCTCCTTGTCATCGGGGGCAAGAAGTGTGCTCTTGCGTCCGCGGCGGCGGCGGAAAGCGAGCCTCGCGCCGTCACGCCCGCTGATCGAAGCGCCGATCCGCAAGCTGCCTGGCTCATGCAGAAAGCTCTGCTCAGCCGCGGCGGGAAAACCAAAGAGCAGATCGGAAATCGCGCTTAGAGCCGAAGACTTGCCCGCTTCGTTCGGACCATAGATGACATGCAGCTTGGCACCGGCGCGGAAATCGAGCGTGCGGTCGGTCAGTGCTCCATAGCGAAGAATATCGAGGCGGTCGAAACGCATCAGCCAGCCCCCTGCCCGCGCGCGAGCAGCAATTGCCGCGCTTCCTCGATGAGGGTCTCCATGCTGTCATCCAGCGGCTGTGCCGCCGCGCCAAGGCGCCCGGCAGGCGTATCGCAATCTCGTCGACCAACCTGCCCGCCTCAGTCACGATATCGGTGTCGCCTGCATGTTCGGCCAGCAATTGGCGGAGATCGAGTGCGCCATCCGTCTCGATGACTGATGCCGGCGGCGGCTCCAGCCGCAACTCCAGCTTTTCGAGCCAAATATCCTCATGCACGCGATGGCACGCGGCCTCGACCTCATCGCGCCATTGCTGACGGTTGGCGGCAAAGGCGCCGTGCAGCGGCGTGATGCCCGAAAGCCTGACGCGCAGCGCCGTCATGCGCCCGGCCATATCGTCGGCGAGCGGCTGCACGGCCTGTTCGACGCGACGCAGGATCGCTGTCTGATCGTCATCCAGGCCGATGTCTATATCGATCTGTGCGAAGCGCGCCTCGTCAACAATCAGCCGCTCATGCTCGATGCGACCGTCTTCGACGGTCACCAGCACCGCGCCCTTGGCGCCGCGCTCGCGGATGTTGCGACCTTG
Source organism: Rhizobium sp. P44RR-XXIV (assembly GCF_001999485.2). NCBI lineage: Bacteria > Pseudomonadati > Pseudomonadota > Alphaproteobacteria > Hyphomicrobiales > Rhizobiaceae > Rhizobium > Rhizobium sp. P44RR-XXIV. The sequence goes on from NZ_MPVZ02000028.1 coordinate 1,323,128, forward strand.
AAGATTGCCAGGGAAAATGACAAGCGGATCTCGCGCCACCACTTCGTAGTCATGCACATGCCCAAGCGCCCAGTAATCATAGCCGCGCGAGCGCAGATCATCGATGGAACACGGCGCATAGGGCGCATGCGGCTCGCGGCCGGTCAGCGATGTGTGGAGAATGCCGATGTTGAACCAGCCTGTGACCGGTGCGGGATAGGAAATCGCCAGATTGTCGTTGGCCGAGCGTTCGGCAAAGCCTTGCCCGTGCAGCGCCACCTGTAGCGCGTCCAACTTGACGCTGCCCGGCTTGTTCGTCGGGAACTCGTAGACATTGCTTGGCAGCGTGATGGTCTTGGTGATGACGCTTGCCGCATCGTGGTTGCCGCGCAGCAGATAGACCGGGATGCCGGCCCGCTCGAGCCGCGCCATCTCACGATTGAAGAACAGGCCGATCTTGTTGTCCTTCCAGTCGCCGTCATAGACATCGCCGGCGATGACGAAGAAATCGACCTGCCGTTCTATCGCCAGTCCCACCAGCGTCGAGAACGCCTTGCGGCTCGCTTCCACGAAGACGGCGGCGACAGCGGCGTCCTTCAGCGCCAGCCCCTGAAAGGGGCTGCCAAGATGCAGGTCGGCGGCATGGATGAAACTGAAAGAAGGCATTGGCTCCGATCACCGTCAGATATCCGGTCTCCCCTTGTAAGGAAGCGGAGAGGCAATGAACACTGCGCCACTTGCTTCATCCAACGGTTTCGCAAGCGGGTCGGACCTATCATATTCCTGGGTCACGCGATTGCGATCCTGCATTGCCCCCTGCGCGCTTGCGGCAGGTCCGGTCGGCTGCTACTTCGCTGGCATTTCATTACCAAGAGGAGATCTTTCATGAGACATCATGCTTTCGGACGAACACCCTTCATCGTCACGGATGTCGGCTTCGGCGCCTGGCAGATCGGCGGCGCATGGGGCGATGTCAGCGAGGCCGATGGCCGCGCGGCGCTGAACGCTGCGCTTGATGCCGGCATGACCTTCATCGACACGGCCGACGTCTATGGTGACGGCCGCTCGGAAAAGATCATCGCCGATGTGCTGAAGGCTCGGGGCGGCGAGCGCCCGATGGTGGCGACGAAGGCAGGCCGCCGGCTGAGCCCGCATGTGGCGGAGGGCTATACCAAGGCCAATCTCGAAGGCTTCATCGATCGTAGCCTGAAGAACCTCGACGTCGAAAGCCTGGACCTTGTTCAGTTGCACTGCCCGCCGACCGAAGTTCTCTATCGGCCGGAAGTGTTCGCAGGCCTTGATGAGCTACAGAAGGCCGGCAAGATCAAGGGATACGGCGTCAGTGTCGCGACGGTCGAAGAGGCGCTGAAGGCCATCGAATTTCCGGGCGTGCTCAGCATCCAGATCATCTACAACATCTTCCGCCAACGGCCTGACCACCTCTTCTTCAAGGAAGCCAAGCGCAAGAACGTGGCGGTCATCGCCCGCGTGCCGCTGGCCTCCGGCCTGCTCTCCGGCAAGATCACCCGCGACAGGCAATTTGCCAGCGACGATCACCGCAACTTCAATCGCCATGGCGAGGCTTTCGATGTCGGCGAAACCTTTGCCGGCGTTCCCTTCGAAGTCGGCCTTCAGGCGGTGGAAGAAGTGCGCAAGCTGGTGCCCGCGGGCTCCAGCATGGCAGCCTTCGCGCTGCGCTGGATCCTGATGAGCGACGCCGTTACGGTCGTCATCCCCGGTGCGCGCAATGCCGAACAGGCAAAGGCCAATGCGGCTGCCGCCGATCTTGCACCGCTATCGGCTGATGTCATGGCGGCGACGCGTGATATCTACGAACGTCTGATCGCTCCGCACGTTCATCATCGCTGGTAATAGCTTATCTGGAAACGAGGGGCCGGGCACGAACCCCGGCCCCAACTTAAAGAAGACTGCACGCCGGCACCGCGGCTCAGGCGGCAAACTTCAAATCGTAGAGCGCTTTGTTTTACGTAACTCCGGACGGAAAACCGCTGCGCACTTTTCCTGGAAATACTCTAAAGCTTGATTGAGCGGCTCACCACGTTCCGATGAATGCCGCGCAGGCCAGCAGCGCTCCGGTCAGGATATTCGCCAGGAACAAGTGGAAATTCACCTCGGGACGGTCAAGGTCGATTCGCCAGGTTTGCCAGCCCAGGTGCGCGGCGATGACAAGCATTCCCATGGCGTAGGCCAGCGACATGCCGAGCAACCAGCCCCCGACCGACCACGCCAAGACCGTCAGGGCGTAGAACAGACCGACACAGGCCTTGCCGTGCCGGCCAAACAGGATTGCCGTCGATTTCAGGCCAAGTTGGGTGTCGTCCTTTACGTCGACATAGGCATAGACGGTGTCGTAGCCAATCTGCCATGCGATAGCGCCGGCCCACATGAGGACCGCGCCCGCCGGGATATGCCCGGCAACCTCGGCCCAAGCCATCAGCATGCCCCAATTGAACGCCGCGCCCAGTACAGCCTGGGGCCAATGAGTGAAACGCTTGCAGAGCGGATAGATGAAGACCAGCGGCAGAACGCATATGGCGACAAGGCGTGCATAGGGTGTCAGGAAGAACAGAAGCGATGCCGCCAGTGCAAGCTGGACGGCCAGAAAGACAGAAGCCTGCAGCGCGCCGATCTGTCCGCTTGCCAAAGGTCGAAAGCGGGTTCGCTCGACATGGCCGTCAAACTTCCGATCTGCAATATCGTTAACCGTCGAGCCGGCACTTCTCATCAGCAAGGCGCCGAGAGAGAAAACAACCAGCTCTCGAAGGTCCGGAAAACTTGTGATGCCTGGACCAGAGCTGCCCAGCACGGGAAAAGCGTCAGCCATATTCCTACCGGCCGATCCAGCCGGGCCAGGCGCGTATATGGCCGCCAAGAAGGCGGCAGCCGACGATCCACCCAATCGCCAAGTTGGATGTCGCTTAGGTCCGGGCGGCTTAAACCAGTCATGATCTCATCCAAATTCGCTGTCGTTCATCGCCATTGAAATGACTGTTTGCGATTGAACTCCCCCGCGGGCAAGAGCCTCCCCCAATATTCCGGAATAGAGCCCGATCCCAACAGGACTTACGCTTGCCGGACAATGGCTCCGATGACGTTGGTAAGAATGCGGGCGGCGGTGACGGCCGATAAGCCGTCAATGTCAGTAGGTGGATAGAATTCGACCAGGTCGAAGCCAGCAATCTTCGCGCGCCGACCCAGACCCGCAATCAGTTCGATGACTTGTGTATAGGTCAAACCTCCGGGCGTGCGCGCGGCTACCCCAGGCATGACCGATGGATCGATGCTGTCGCAATCGAGGGTGACAACAACCCGCGCACCTTCAGGAATATGCCGCAGAGCGGCTTCGACGCCCTCGGCATGCACCTTGCGAGCCGTCACGAAATGACTGCCATAGCGCCTCGCGTCTTCGACCTCAGTGAGACCTGCGCTGCCGACGCCACGAAGACCGACCTGAACCATGCCGGCAACATGCTGCATCTCGCTCGCCCGACGCATCGGGCTCGAATAGCCGTAGCGCTCGCCGTGCAACTCGTCGCGCCAATCGATATGAGCATCGATCTGCAGGACCCAGACCGGCCCTTGATCCGCATACCCGGCGAGGAAAGGGATCGTTACGGAACAATCGCCGCCGATCAGGATCGGTACGGCTGATGATGCCAGTATCTCACGGGTCCTCGCCTCGATCCGAGCACGGTTTCCGGCATTGTCGTGCATGATCGTTAGGATGTCGCCGGTGTCGATGCAGCACGGGGGCTTGCCGTCAAACAGCGGGCCGCCAACATCGAAATCCCAATGTTCGATCAGAGGAGCATCGGCCTGGCTTGCCGAGCGAATAGCGTCGGCGGCCAACATATAGCCGCTACTGTCTTTGTCGGGATAGGTGCTGCCGTGGCCAGATCCGAAAATGATCGCGCGACACAGGCTGCCATCGGCTATTTGATTGGGAAGGCTGAGAAAGGAAGACGATGCGGTCATTTCTTGATCATCCTGATGGTCGTTTGACTGAAACGTCAATGTCGGGCGTTCGAAAATACCCCATGACGTTTCCTTCGCAACAGAATGCACCAAGCGTCTACGCCGTGGACATCCCTTATTTTGATGGTCACGGCTGCTGAACGAAATCCAGCCGTTCCCTATCTCAAAATAAAAAAGGGCCCGCTAAGGCGGACCCTCAATGTTTTTCACCCGCAAGGCTAACGCCTCGCAGCGGGTGAAAACGAAATCAGCTGTTGACCGAGTCCTTCAGGCCCTTGCCGGGCGTGAACTTCGGCACGTTGCGGGCCGCAATATCGACCTCAGCGCCGGTGGATGGGTTACGGCCCTTCGTGGCTGCACGGTGGGAAACGGTGAAGCTGCCGAAACCAGCGAGGCGAATGTCGCCGCCCTTCTTCAGTTCAGCCTGGACGGTCTCGAAAACAGCGTCAACAGCGGAAGCAGCGTCAGCCTTCGTGATACCGGCCTTCTCGGCCACTGCGGACACGAGCTCATTCTTGTTCATGTTTCCACCCCTTTCTTTGGTATGAAACGACTTATCGGTAAGCGGGGTGCAAGTACGAATGCTCTTACCCGCCGCAACCCCAAAAGCCCTGCAAATCAAGGAAAAGCAAGCGTTACCAGCCGCTTTTCACAAAAAAAGACCGGCAAAAATGCCGGTCTTTTCGTCATTTATGACAATTCGACAGAATTGAGGCGATGAGCCTCAATGTGCGATCGTCGCACCTACATCGTCGACGCCTTCGACCGTTGCAATCACGGGCGTTTCGACCGTGCCATCCCATTCGATCGGCTCGGGCCGGCGAACAAGCGCATGCTTGATCACCTCACCCATGCGCGACACGGGAATGATCTCCATCCGGTTCTTCACGTTGTCCGGAATCTCCGCCAGATCCTTGGCGTTTTCTTCCGGGATCAGCACCTTCTTGATGCCGCCACGCAGAGCCGCAAGCAGCTTTTCCTTCAGGCCGCCGATCGGCAGCACGCGGCCGCGCAGCGTGATTTCACCGGTCATGGCGACATCCTTGGAAACCGGGATGCCGGTCATGATCGAGACGATCGCGGTTGCCATGGCAACACCGGCCGACGGACCATCCTTGGGCGTCGCACCTTCCGGCACGTGCACGTGGATGTCGCTCTTGTCGAAGCGCGGAGGCTCGATGCCGAAATCGACGGCGCGCGAGCGGACATAGGATGCCGCAGCGGAAATCGATTCCTTCATGACTTCCTTCAGGTTGCCGGTCACGGTCATGCGACCCTTGCCCGGCATCAGCACGCCTTCGATCGTCAGCAGTTCGCCGCCAACCTCGGTCCATGCGAGACCGGTGACAACACCGACCTGATCTTCGCGTTCGGCTTCGCCATGGCGGAAGCGCGGCACGCCGAGATAGTCCGGAACGTTCTCACCCGTAACGGCAACCGACTTGGTCTTGCCCTTGATGATCTCGGTGACCGCCTTGCGGGCGAGCTTCATCAATTCGCGCTCGAGGTTACGGACGCCGGCTTCGCGGGTGTACTGCTGGATGATGACCATCAGGGCATCGTCGCTGACCGAGAATTCGCTCGGCTGCAAAGCATGTTCCTTGATGGCCTTCGGCAGCAGGTGCCGCTTGGCGATCTCGCGCTTTTCATCTTCGGTGTAGCCGGCGATACGGATGATCTCCATGCGGTCCATCAAGGGCGCAGGGATATTCAAAGTATTCGCCGTCGTGATGAACATCACGTCCGACAGATCGTATTCGACTTCCAGGTAGTGATCCATGAAGGTCGAGTTCTGCGCCGGGTCCAGCACCTCAAGCAGAGCCGAAGACGGATCGCCGCGATAGTCCTGGCCGAGCTTGTCGATTTCGTCGAGCAAGAACAGCGGATTGGACTTCTTGGCCTTCTTCATCGACTGGATGACCTTGCCGGGCATCGAGCCGATATAGGTGCGGCGGTGACCGCGGATCTCGGCTTCGTCACGAACGCCGCCAAGCGCCATGCGGACATACTCACGGCCGGTCGCCTTGGCGATCGACTGGGCGAGCGAGGTCTTGCCGACGCCCGGAGGTCCGACGAGGCACAGGATCGGCCCCTTGATCTTGGTCGCACGCGCCTGGACGGCCAGATACTCGACGATGCGCTCCTTGACCTTGTCGAGACCGAAGTGATCGGCTTCGAGGATCTTCTCGGCATTGTTCAGATCAGCCTTCACCTTCGACTTCTTGTGCCAGGGGATGCCCAGCAGCCAGTCGAGATAGTTGCGCACGACGGTTGCTTCAGCCGACATCGGGCTCATCTGCCGCAGCTTCTTCAGCTCGGCATCGGCCTTTTCCTTGGCTTCCTTCGACAGCTTCGTCTTGGAGATGCGCTCTTCCAGTTCGGCCATCTCGTCGCGGCCTTCCTCGCCGTCGCCGAGCTCCTTCTGGATCGCCTTCATCTGCTCATTCAGGTAGTATTCGCGCTGGGTCTTCTCCATCTGGCGCTTGACGCGCGAGCGGATGCGCTTCTCGACCTGCAGAACCGAAATCTCGCCTTCCATGAAGCCGAGCGCCTTTTCGAGGCGAGCCTTGACGCTGGTGGTTTCCAGCATCTCCTGCTTCTCGGTGATCTTGATCGACAGATGCGATGCGACGGTGTCGGCCAGCTTCGAATAGTCGTCGATCTGGCTGGCAGCACCAACCACTTCCGGCGAAATCTTCTTGTTGAGCTTCACGTAGCTCTCGAATTCGGAAACGACCGAACGACTCAGCGCCTCAAGCTCGACCTGATCCTCTTCCGGCTCGTTGAGCGTATGCCCGAGAGCTTCGTAGAAGTCTTCACGGCTGGTATATTCGTCGATCTCTGCGCGCGCACGGCCTTCGACCAGCACCTTGACGGTACCGTCGGGCAGTTTCAGCAGCTGCAGAACATTGGCAACCGTGCCCACCTTGTGGATCGCGTCCGGTGCGGGATCGTCGTCACTGGCATTGATCTGGGTGACCAGCATGATCTGCTTGTCGGAACCCATGACCTCTTCCAGCGCGCGAATGGATTTCTCCCGTCCGACGAACAGCGGCACGATCATGTGTGGAAAAACCACGATGTCGCGCAACGGCAATACCGGATAGGCAATGCTCTCATGTGCCGCAGACGTTTTCTTAGTCATGTTATTTCCTTTCCGTCGTCCCGTTCCCGGGCTCTCTGCCAGCTGGGGGAGGATTAGCCGGCTCTCTCACTTGATAAACAAGTGGAGCTTCACATTACCTATTTCAAGTCACGCGAGACATGCCACCGTCACACGGCAGCCCCGCTTGTTTACGAGGAGGAACGCAACAACAAACACCGAAGCCCAGCCACTCAAACAATCACTGGCGAAGCGGAATCCGAAGGAAAATACCGGGCTGATGCCCAAATCACCGGATGCTCCAGAATCATGCCATGATGGCCGCAGCAGGCGCTCTTCACAACCAGCTTTGATGGCATTCCCATCAGCTTATCCAAGACTTTATCAGCAAACTGTACGATTTTTCAAACAGAAAGGGGCCCGTCCATGACGAGCCCCTGATTCGTGATCGTCGATGAAGACATCAGGCCGTTGCGTTGGCCTTTTCTTCCTGCCGATCGGCATAAATGTAGAGCGGACGAGCGGAGCCACGGACGACTTCCTCGGAGATGACAACCTCGCGCACGCCTTCCAGCGCCGGCAGGTCGAACATGGTGTCGAGGAGGATCTTTTCCATGATCGAGCGCAGGCCGCGAGCGCCCGTCTTGCGGACGATCGCCCTACGGGCAATCTCACGCAGCGCGTCTTCGTGGAAGGTCAGTTCGACATCTTCCATCTCGAACAGGCGCTGGTACTGCTTGACGAGAGCGTTCTTCGGCTCCGACAGGATCTGGATCAGCGCATCCGCATCCAGGTCTTCCAGCGTCGCCAGAACAGGCAGACGGCCGATGAATTCCGGGATGAGGCCGAACTTCACCAGATCTTCCGGCTCCAGTTCGCGCAGCACTTCCCCGACGCGACGATCATCCTGCGCCTTGACGGTGGCGCCGAAGCCAATCGAGGTCTTCTCGCCACGGGCGGAGATGATCTTGTCGAGGCCGGCAAAAGCGCCGCCGCAGATGAAGAGGATGTTGGTCGTATCCACCTGCAGGAACTCCTGCTGCGGATGCTTGCGGCCGCCCTGCGGGGGAACCGAAGCGACGGTCCCTTCCATGATCTTCAGCAGAGCTTGCTGTACGCCCTCGCCCGACACGTCGCGCGTGATCGACGGATTATCCGACTTGCGGGAAATCTTGTCGACTTCGTCGATGTAGACGATGCCGCGCTGGGCGCGCTCGACGTTGTAGTCGGCAGCCTGCAGCAGCTTGAGGATGATGTTTTCGACGTCTTCACCGACATAACCGGCTTCGGTCAATGTCGTGGCATCGGCCATGGTGAAGGGCACGTCGATGATGCGGGCGAGCGTCTGGGCCAGATAGGTCTTGCCGCAGCCGGTCGGGCCGACGAGCATGATGTTCGACTTCGCCAACTCGACATCGCCGTTCTTCGACGCATGCGCGAGGCGCTTGTAATGGTTGTGAACGGCAACCGACAGGATCTTCTTCGCCTGGCGCTGGCCGATGACGTATTCGTCGAGAACCTTGATGATGTCCTGCGGTGTCGGAACCCCGTCACGCGACTTCACCATCGAGGATTTGTTTTCCTCGCGGATGATGTCCATGCATAGCTCAACGCACTCATCGCAGATGAAGACGGTCGGTCCGGCAATCAACTTGCGGACTTCATGCTGGCTCTTACCGCAGAACGAACAATAAAGCGTGTTCTTCGAGTCGCCGCCGTTGCTGCCGCTGACTTTGCTCATATCACTTTCCTTCCAGCACGCCGCCAATTTCCAAGCTGAAATCGCGGTCCACTCAATGCGCCCGCCGGACCTGCCCCTCGTTACTGGCAGATCGCGGCGCCCTTCGGGGTACTGAACGCAGGCCCGGCTCACCGGAACTGCGTGGCAACGATTCCCCTTCGAATGCCGAATGCCATGTCACAAAAACGCTACATAGCATGAATGCCTACTATTACCGCGTTCTCTTCCACATTAAACCCCTATTCGTTCACAAATGGGATAGAACTGTGGCATGGAAGGCACCGTCACGTGGATAATCACGCGGCGGTTTCACCTTCCATTTCGGTACGCGACGTCAATACCTTGTCGATCAGACCCCATTCCTTGGCCTCATCCGAGGACATGAAATGGTCACGATCGAGCGTCTGCTCGACCTCTTCGTAGGTCCGGCCGCAATGCTTGACGTAAACTTCGTTCAGGCGGCGCTTCATCTTGATGATGTCGCGCGCGTGGCGTTCGATATCCGAAGCCTGCCCCTGGAAACCGCCCGAAGGCTGGTGAACCATAATACGGGAATTCGGCGTTGCGAAACGCATGTCCTTGTCGCCGGCTGCAAGCAGCAGCGAGCCCATGGATGCGGCCTGCCCGATGCAGAGCGTCGAAACGGCAGGCTTGATGAATTGCATCGTATCGTAGATTGCCATGCCGGCGGTCACGACGCCGCCCGGCGAATTGATGTAGAGCGCGATTTCCTTCTTCGGGTTTTCTGCCTCGAGGAAGAGAAGCTGTGCGCACACCAATGTTGCCATGTGGTCTTCGACCGGGCCGGTCAGGAAGATGATACGTTCTTTCAGCAGGCGGGAATAGATGTCGTAAGACCGTTCCCCACGGTTGGTCTGCTCAACAACCATCGGCACCAGAGCCATAGCTGTATCAACTGGATTTCTCATGTGCGTCCTTTACCAAGCTTGCCCCGGCGACAAAAACACCGGGAATCGAATAAAATTCCTTTATCCCTACATAGAGTGTCCCTGCCCTGCACTTCAAGACGCATGAAAGCATAACCTCAAAAAGCACTAATGCCCCAGGAAGCGTTGACAAAGCATTTCTAATGGCCGTTTTTGTAACGCCAAGTGGCTAAGGACGGCGCCAGGCACAACCCACCGCTTTTCCCGGCAGCAGGATGAAGAAAACGTGAAGGACCATGCCATGCGGCAAGCGCGCGGCCACAAGTAAAATTTACCAAGACACTTAAGGAACTTACCATCTTATTCGGTAAGGATAAGCTCATTACAGGAACCGTCCCGCCTTTCGCGCAGACGAGAAGACCCTGGCCGGGAGAAATGCCGATCGTGCTTAACATGACCACAGGGCTGACCATCTGGTGTTCCGAAGCCATCACCCTGGCAACCGTGCTCCTGCTTGCCTGGCGCCATGACCGCCAATCCCCCGCCTATCTGATGTGGGCCCTGGGCTTTAGCGTCAGCGCTATCGGTTTTGCCATGGTCGCGGCTCGCGGCATCATTCCTGACATATGGTCGATCCAGATCGGCAATGCCGTCGCCCTACTTGGTGAAAGCGCCTGGATCGCCGGTTTCCGCTGGATGGACAAGCGCAGGCTTGAATGGTCGGCATTGATGCCGCCAGCCATCTGGCTTGTCGGCGTCAGCCTGCCGTGGGTCAGCGACAACTTCGTCAATCGCGTCATTCTTTACGATCTCGCCGGCGCCGCCGGCGCAACTTTGCTTGCCTTTGCCGTCCATCCGGGCGAAGGGCGCCGGGAGCCGGCGCGCGGACAGCTCGGCGTCGTTTTCATGACGCTTGCCTGCTTCTGTTTCCTCTCCGGTGTTTGGATGTCATTGCTGAGGCCAACCCTGGAAGAGGCCCTGATCTACCGTGGCTACGCCGCGCTCGGCTATGCACTCATTGTCATTGTCGCCATCGTCTTGAACGGCAAGCTGCTGATGGAACGCTCCGAACGCCGCTGGCGGGCAATTTCCATCACCGATACGCTGACGGGTGTCCTGAACCGGCGCGGCCTTCAGGAGAGCTACGATATTCTCGTCAGTGACAAACAGCGACAGCCACAGAAGCTTGCCGCATTGCTGTTCGATCTCGACCATTTCAAATCGATCAACGATCGCCACGGCCACCAGACCGGCGACATGGTCCTCACGGAGTTTGCCCGTATTGCGCGCCAATTCGTTCCGCGCAATGGCGCATTCGGCAGGATGGGCGGCGAGGAGTTCGTAGCCTTCGTGCCGATAGACGATCAGGCGCAGGCGGAAGCGCTGGCGGAAACCATTCGTGCCGATTTCTGCCGTGTTCCATTGCTCGCGGGTCCTTCGCTGGTGTCGGCGACAGTTAGCGTCGGCCTTGCGATGATGCCGCGCGACACCGTCAGCTGGGACCGGCTCGTCTCGTCGGCCGACCGCGCGCTTTACGCCGCCAAGCGCGCAGGGCGCAATTGCACCATCGTCTTCAACGAAGCGGAAACCGCAAAGGCGGCAGATACGCCGCCCGATACGGATGGCGGTGAACTGGTGCCGACGATCGAAGACCAGATTCATGCATTACGGCGTCTGGGCAAGCTTGCGGGGATGTAACCGCCGCGTCTTCCTTAACGGACGAGTTGCGGCTCGGTGATCGGAAAACAGAATTCCCGCTGCGAAAATGCAAAATGGCGCGCTTGATCAGCGCGCCATTGCAAATCAACGAAAGCGATGCCTAGGTCGTATCAGCCGTAACGACCGGTGATATAGTCTTCCGTGCGCTTGACCTTCGGTGCCTGGAAGATCTGCTCGGTGGCGCCATATTCGATCAGCTCGCCAAGGTACATGAAGGCGGTGCTGTCGGAGATACGGCTGGCCTGCTGCATATTGTGCGTCACGATGACGATCGTGAACTCGCCCTTCAACTGCGACACCAGTTCCTCGACCTTGGCGGTCGAGATCGGGTCGAGAGCCGAGGTCGGTTCGTCGAGCAGGAGGACTTCCGGGCGAAGGGCAATGGCGCGGGCGATACAGAGGCGCTGCTGCTGACCGCCGGAAAGGCCAAGTCCGCTCTGGTGCAGCTTTTCCTTCACTTCGCTCCACAGTGCCGTTTCCGTCAACGCGGCTTCGACGCGAACGTCCATCTCCGCCTTTGAGATCTTTTCATAGAGCCGGATGCCGAAGGCAACGTTTTCATAGATCGTCATCGGGAACGGCGTGGGCTTCTGGAACACCATGCCGACCTTGGCGCGCAGATCGTTGAGATCGACGTCCTTGGTGAGAATGTTGCGGCCATCCAGCAGGATCTCGCCCGCAACCGTCTGGCCGGGATAAAGATCATACATCCGGTTGAACGTGCGCAGCAGCGTGGACTTGCCGCAACCCGAAGGGCCGATGAACGCGGTGACCGCATTTTTGCGGATGTTCATATTCACGTCCTTCAGAACGCGATGGCCGTTCTGATAGGTGAAATCGAGTTTCTTCACCTCGAGTTTCGCGAGCGCACCGAGATCCGACTGGGACGCGGCGTCCTTCCCCGGCTGTGCATTGACGCTCTGGAAATTGCTGTCGCTCATGTTCATGGTCTCATTCCTATCGTTCGGCGGCTGCGTCATTGGCGGCGCCCACTCAAGACACGGGCAAGGATGTTGAGGGCGAGGATGGCTACGGTGATGATCAGCGCGCCGGCCCAGGCCAGTTGTTTCAGATCCTCGCCTGCATCGGCGGCGAGCGTATTGATCGCAACCGGCAGCGTGGCAATTGGACCGGTCAAGCCTGCATTCATAAACTTGCTGTAGCCGGCTGTGAAGAGAAGCGGTGCGGTTTCGCCGCTGATGCGGGCGACGGCCAGCAGGATACCGGTGAGAATGCCCGTCCAGGCGGAACGGTAAATCACCATCACCATGGATTTCCAGCGCGGCGCGCCGAGCGCGGCAGTCGCCTCCCGAAGCGCATTCGGCACGAGTAATAGCATGTCCTGTGTGGTACGGTTTACCACAGGAAGGGCGATCAGCGCCAGCGCGAGAATGCCGGCGAAGGCAGAGTTGCCGCGCATGGGCACGACAACCGCACCATAGACAAACACGCCGATGATGATCGAAGGCGCGGACAGCAGGATGTCGTTGAGGAACTTGGCGGCCTCGGCAAGCTTGCTGCCGTTGGCATATTCGACCAGATAGGTGCCGGCGAGAATGCCGATCGGCGCGGCGATCAGGATGGCGCAGCCCGTGACCAGCACGGTGCCGTAGATCGCGTTGATCAGGCCGGCCGCGCGAGCCCTGTGCCGGGATCGACATGGTGAACACGTCAAGGCTCAGCGCCGATACACCGCGGTAAACCAGGCTGACAAGGATCACGCTGAGAAAGAATATGCCGAGGACGGCCGCGATGAAGCACAAGGCCATCATCACCCGGTTCTTTCCGTAACGCCGCGACACGATGTTCTGACGAATTGCATTTTCCATGGCTTTTTCCCTCAAAGCGCGTCGCCGCGGCCGATCATCCATCTCGCCACCGCAAGCACGCAGAAGGAGAGGACGAACAGGAGCAGGCCGAGCGCAATAAGGCTCGACAATTGCAGACCGTCGGCATCGCCGAAGTTGTTCGCGATCTGGGCGGAAATGGTGGTGGACGGCGAGATGATCGACGATTGCAGACGGCTGACCGACCCAATGACGAAGGTGACGGCCATGGTTTCGCCAAGCGCGCGGCCGAGGCCGAGCATGATGCCGCCGACGAGACCGCGTCGTGTGTAGGGGATCAGGATGTAGCGAGCCACTTCCCATGTCGTCATGCCCATGCCGTAGGCGGATTCACGCAGCATCGGCGGCACCGTTCCGAACACGTCACGGGAGATCGCGGTGATGAACGGCAGGATCATGACGGCCAACACGAGGCTTGCCGTCAGCAGGCCGACACCCGGTGCCGGCGGCTGGAAAAGCAGGCCGATAATCGGCACTTCGCCGATCGTCATGATAAGAAACGGCAGAATATAGTTCTGCATCAGCGGCACGAGAATGAACAAGCCGACGATGCCGTAGATAATGGAGGGAACGCCAGCCAGAAGCTCGATGGCCGTGCTGATCGGACGTCGTAGGCTGCCAGGGCAAAGTTCCGTGAGGAAGATGGCGATGCCGATGCCCAAGGGGACGGCAATCAGCATGGCGATGAGCGAGCTCACCAGCGTGCCGACAACGGCAGGTACGGCGCCATAGATATCGGCAGGAGCACTCCACTTCGTGCCCCATAGAAACGAAAACCCGAAGGCCTGGAAGGTCGGCAGGGCATCGATGATGAGAACCACGATGATTGCCAGCAGCAGAAGCACGACAAGAGCAGCCGAGCCAAGCGTCATAAAGTAGAAAATCCGGTCTTGTATCCGGAATTTCCTGGTGCTGGCGCTGGTATCCAGTCCCTGGAAGCCAGCCGTCTGAGTCGCATCAGCCATCGATTTCCCCTTGTCCTGTCACGAAGGCGGACAGGGCCATGCCCTGTCCGCCGTAACTTTTAACTCAGCACAGATTACTTCGTGCCGAAGTCCGTCTTCCAGGACTTCTCGACGATCGCAGCAACGCTTTCCGGGATCGCGAGGTACGACAGGGCGGTTGCGTCCTTCTGGCCATGCTCATAGGACCACTTGAAGAACTTCAGCGCTTCTTCGTTGAGAGCAGGATCAGCCGGCTTCTTGTAGAGCAGAACCCAGGTCGAAGCTGCAATCGGCCAGCTCTTTTCGCCCGGCTGATTGGTGATGATCAGGTTGAAGTTCTTGGCCTTGGCCCAATCAGCGTTGGAAGCAGCAGCCTTAAAGGTGTCGAGGCTCGGCTCGATAACCTTGCCGGCAGCATTCTTCATCTTCGCAAAACCGATGTGGTTGGCGACGACGTAGGAATATTCAACGTAGGAGATCGAACCAGCCGTCTGGTTGACTGTGGTGGAAACGCCTTCAGAACCCTTGGCACCGAAGCCGACCGGCCATTCAACAGCCGTGTTCGAACCAACCTTTTCCTTCCACTCCGGCGAAACCTTGGCCAGGTAGTCGGTGAAGTTGAAGGTCGTGCCCGAGCTGTCGGCGCGATAAACGACCGAGATCGGAGCGGAAGGCAGCTTCACGTCGGGGTTGAGAGCCTTGATAGCCGCGTCGTCCCACTTGGCGATCTTGCCGAGGAAGATGTCAGCCAGCGTCTTGCCGTCGAGAACGAGTTCGCCCGGCTTTACGCCAGCAACGTTATAGGAAACGACGATACCGCCGGAGATCATCGGGAACTGGGCAATGCCGTTCTTCTCGAGGTCAGCGTCGCTCATCGGCTTGTCGGAAGCGCCGAAGATGATGGTCTTGTCGAGGAGCTGCTTGATGCCAGCGCCCGAACCGACCGACTGGTAGTTGACGACATTGTTCGTCGCAGCCTTGTAGCCTTCGGCCCACTTGGACAGAACCGGAGCAATGAAGCTCGAGCCGGCGCCCGTGATGTCGGCAGCCGAGGCCGAAACGGACATAGCCGCGATGAAGCCTGCAGTCAGGCAGAGCGAACGAAATTTCTGATTCAACATGATTGAACTCACTTCCCAGAGTGATGAAAGGATGGCAAGCAGGAGCTGAGCACGGAGTATCCCATCGGTTAAGAACCCCACCTCAATCTCCTAGCGACAGTGATGGCTCTAATGCCGCATTGTTTCAGTTTGATGACAGTTTAATGAAGCGGCGGTGACACAACCTGCGGCAATCATCGCGGCCGATGCGGAACCCCATGGAATGGGCCGCTTCGGGCAATTCGCAACATCGAACTTCATGTTTTGATTCAACAAACTTTTCAAAGTCGGATCACATAATCCTTGCGAGTCGTTTCAATGACTTCCCATGTCCCCTTGAAGCCCGGCTTCAAGATGAGACGGTCGCCTGTGCGCAGATGAAAAGTCTCGCCGTCGTCTGCCGTCACGATTGAGTAGCCCGAGAGGATATGGAAGTATTCCCACTCGTCGTAGATGATCTTCCATTTGCCCGGCGTCGCCTCCCATATGCCTGCATAAAGACCGCCATCGGCCTCTTCGAGGTTCCAAGTGCGAAACGCGGGAGCCCCCGAAACGAGCCGATCTGCGGCAGGCGTTCCCGCTTCCGGTTCGACGCCATCGATATCCAGTCGCAGATATGTCGTCATGAATGCCTCCTCATTGCTCGCCTGCATTGCTTTTCTCGTAGCTGCCGGATCGAGACAAGCACGAAACGACAGGCCGTCAAAGATAGCCCATCGGCTTTTTCAGCCCTTTGCCGGATTGCGGCGCCTCGAAACAGGTGAGCCAGACGAATACCGCGACGCGGCCAGGCCGCTTCGGTCTTGAAGATAATCAAATGCAGGAGGCAGTCACGGCTCTCCAGTTGACAAGATCTATATATCCATTATTCTGGATATATGGAATCAACAGATGCAATTGCGGCGCTGGCCGCCCTGGCGCAGACGACAAGGCTCGAAACCTTTCGCCTGCTGGTCAAATCAGAGCCGGATGGAATCCCGGCGGGCGAACTGGCCCGAATGCTTGATGTCCCGCAGAACACGATGTCCGCGCATCTGGGAACCCTGTCTCGAGCCGGCATCGTGCGAAGCGAACGCCGGAGCCGCTCCATTATATACCGCGCTGATCTCGAAGGCTTTCGGGCACTGACGCTGTTCCTTCTTAAGGACTGCTGCGGGGGAAATGCGGAATTGTGCGCGCCCTTGATCGCCGATCTCACGCCATGCTGCCCGCCGGCGACCATTCGACCTCCGACCTAACCACGGAACATGACCATGACCGCCAGGACCTACAACGCGCTCTTCTTGTGCACGGGCAATTCCGCACGCTCTATTCTCGCCGGGTCGATGCTGAGCAAGGCGGGCGGCAGTCGCATAGCGCAGGAACACAAGCTTCGGCAGATCAGCGCCCTTGAAGGTGCATCGGTCAAATCCGAGAAGGCAGGCTGATGTCCACTTTCGAGAGATATCTGACCGTCTGGGTCTTTTTGTGCATTGTTGCCGGCATCGCTCTTGGCCACCTAGTGCCCGGTGTATTCCATGCCATCGGCGCAGCCGAAGCTGCCAAGGTCAATATTCCCGTGGCCATCCTCATCTGGCTGATGGTCATTCCGATGTTGCTGAAGATCGATTTCGGTTCACTTGCAAAGGTCGGAAGCTATTGGCGCGGGATCGCTGTTACGCTGTTCATCAACTGGGCCGTCAAGCCGTTTTCGATGGCTCTGCTGGGCTGGCTGTTCGTCGGCTGGCTATTCCACCCCTTCCTCCCGGCAGATCAGATCGATTCCTACGTCGCGGGGCTGATCATCCTTGCCGCGGCACCTTGTACGGCCATGGTTTTCGTCTGGAGCAATCTGACCAGAGGCGAGCCTCACTTCACACTTTCCCAAGTGGCGCTGAACGACGCAATCATGATCGTGGCCTTTGCGCCGATCGTGGGATTGCTGCTTGGGCTATCCGCCATTACCGTTCCCTGGGATACATTGATGATCTCGGTGGCGCTCTACATTCTCATTCCCGTGGCGATCTCGCAGATTATCCGCAGATATCTGACAACCGAGGGGGCGACTCGCGCGCTGGACGCCCTCCTGGCAAAGCTGCAACCGCTATCCCTCCTGGCATTGCTGGCAACTCTCGTTCTTCTGTTCGGCTTCCAGGGAGAGCAGATTATCGCGCAACCGACGATCATCGCGCTACTGGCCGTTCCGATCCTGATCCAGGTCTATTTCAATTCAGGGCTCGCCTATTTGCTGAACCGCATGTCCGGAGAGCAGCACTGCGTGGCCGGTCCGTCGGCCCTGATTGGTGCCAGCAACTTTTTCGAGCTCGCAGTGGCGGCAGCGATCAGCTTGTTCGGCTTTCAGTCGGGCGCAGCGCTTGCGACCGTCGTCGGCGTCCTCATCGAGGTTCCCGTGATGCTCTCGGTCGTCTGGATCGTGAACCGTTCCAAAGGCTGGTACGAGGCCAGCCCCGCAGTCATCAAAAATACAGTCAGCGAAAGGACGTCATCATGAACGTCACCATCTACCACAATCCCGCCTGCGGGACCTCCCGAAACACACTGGAGATGATCCGGAACGCCGGGATCGAACCCACAGTGATCGAGTATCTGAAGACGCCGCCATCGCGGGAACAACTGACCAAACTGATCTCCGACGCAGGCCTTACCGTCCGCCAGACGATCCGCGAGAAGGGAACACCCTATGCTGAACTTGGCCTCGACGACCCGACCCTGACGGACGAGCAATTGATCGATGCCATGCTCAAGGACCCCATCCTCATCAACCGCCCTTTCGTGGTTAGTCCACTCGGAACACGGTTGAGCCGGCCATCCGAACTCGTACTCGATATACTTCCGGACACCCATAAGGGTGAATTCATCAAGGAAGACGGCGAGAAGGTCCTCGATGAGAAAGGCAAGCGCATTGTCTGAGACATTCCCCGCCCTGGACGCCCGGCACCTGCATCAGCCGGATCTCGATGCCCTTCGACCGGCATTCTCGACGCATAGACCGCGAATTCTAATCCTCTATGGTTCCTTGCGCGAGGTCTCCTATAGCCGTCTACTCGCCCATGAGGCCCGCCGCCTGTTGGAACGCCTTGGGTGCGAGGTCAGGATGTTCGATCCCAAGGGCCTGCCCCTCCCCGACGAGGCGCCGGCGAGCCATCCGAAGGTGAAGGAACTTCGCGAGCTTTCCGAATGGTCCGAAGGTCAGGTATGGGTCAGTCCGGAGCGCCATGGAGCCATGACGGGCATCATGAAAGCGCAGATCGACTGGATTCCGCTCTCCATCGGTTCCGTCCGCCCAACGCAGGGAAAGACCCTGGCCGTCATGGAGGTGTCGGGCGGCAGCCAGTCCTTCAACGCACTGAACCAGATGCGTGTGCTTGGCCGCTGGATGCGGATGATCACCATCCCCAATCAGTCCTCGGTGGCCAAGGCCTATCAGGAATTCGATGCTGACGGCCGTATGAAGCCGTCGGCTTTCTACGATAGGGTCGTCGACGTCTGTGAAGAGCTGGTAAAGTTCACCATCATCACCCGCGACGCCTCGTCATATCTCACCGATCGCTACAGCGAGCGAAGGGAAACCGCCGCCAAACTCGAGCAGCGAGTTTCCCTGAATTCAATCTGACTTGGCGACACGCGGCGGGTTTTAACGCTTTGCCACCCGCCGCATCACACCTTCGCCAGCGCCTGCTCCAGATCGGCGATGATATCCTTGACGTCCTCGATGCCGACGGACAGGCGCACCACATCGGGCCCGGCACCGGCAGCGACCTTCTGCTCGTCGGTCAGCTGCTTGTGCGTCGTCGATGCGGGATGGATGACCAGGGACTTGGTGTCACCGATATTGGCGAGATGGGAGAAGAGTTCCAGCCCCTCCACCAGACCCTTGCCCGCCTCGTAGCCGCCTTTCAGCCCGAAGGTGAAGACCGACCCTGCTCCCTTGGGGGAGTAGCGCTGCTGCAATGCGTGGTTTGGGTCATCTTCGAGGCCGGCATAGTTGACCCACGCCACTTTCTCTTGCCCCTTCAGCCAGCGCGCCACGGCGATCGCATTGTCGGAATGGCGCTGTATGCGTAGCGGCAACGTCTCGATGCCGGTCAGGATCAGGAAAGCGTTAAACGGTGAAATTGCCGGCCCCAGATCGCGCAGGCCGAGAACGCGGCAGGCGATGGCGAAAGCGAAGTTGCCAAAGGTCGCGTGCAGCACGACACCATTATATTCCGGCCTTGGCTCTGACAGCATGGGGTAGTTGCCCGAAGCCGACCAATCAAATGTACCGCCATCGATGATGATGCCACCCATGGAATTGCCGTGGCCGCCGAGGAATTTCGTCAGCGAGTGCACGACAATATCGGCGCCGTGCTCCAGCGGCCGGATCAGATAGGGGCTCGCCAGGGTATTGTCGACGATCAGCGGCAGGCCGTGCTTGTGGGCAACGGCAGCGATTGCTGCAATATCGACAAAAGTGCCGCCGGGGTTGGCGAGGCTCTCGATGAAGATGCCACGGGTGCGATCGTCGATCTGCGCTTCGAAGCTCGACGGATCGGCCGAATCAGCCCAGCGGACCCGCCAATCGAAGTTCTTAAAGGATTGGCCGAACTGATTGACGGAGCCGCCATAAAGTCGCTTGGCGGCGACGAAATTATCGCCCGGCCGCATGATGGTGTGGAAGACGAGCAGCTGGGCCGCATGACCAGATGCTACGGCAAGCGCTGCCGTTCCTCCTTCAAGGGTCGCCACCCGCTCCTCAAGCACAGCCTGGGTCGGGTTCATGATGCGGGTATAGATATTGCCGAACTGCTGCAGTCCGAAGAGTGCTGCAGCATGATCCGCATCCTGGAAAACGAAGGATGTCGTCTGATAGATCGGCGTCGCGCGGGCCCCGGTGGTGGGATCCGGTTGCGCGCCCGCATGGATTGCCAGCGTATCGAAACCAGGGTTGTTCGTCGGCATGATCTTTCCTCCCGCCAGATTGTCTTTGTCGTGGCAAGATCATAGCGGTCGGAACATGAAAGTTAACCGCGAACTTTGCCGTGCTCTTCGGCTCGCGGAAAAAACTTGCCATATTTCAGAGAGATCGCGCGATAAACGGCCGATTGTCCACGGCCGGCGCCATCTCGGATCAGGCAACCAGACGCGGATATTCGATGGCCGGGCAACGGTCCATGATGACCCTGACGCCTGCAGCCTCGGCTCTTGCCGCCGCCGCATCGTCACGCACGCCGAGCTGACCCCAGATCACCGGCGGACGGGGATCGACCATGATGGTCTCCTCGACGACCGACCGCAGATATTCGGGCGCACGAAAGACATCGACCATATCCACCGGCTCGGGAATATCGGCCAAATGCGCATAGACCCATTGCCCGAGGATTTCCTTGCCGGCCTGGCCGGGATTAACAGGAATGACGCGATAGCCCTTGTTGAGCAGATAGGCCATCACGCCGTTGCTTGGCCGCGCGGGATTGGGTGAAGCGCCGAGGACCGCGATGGTCCTGACTGAAAGAAGGATATCGGCAATATAGGAATCGTCATAAGTGTCGTGGTTCATCACGAAGCCTCCCTACTCGATCGAACTTGCGTTTCTGCCGCAAACATAGAAACCGCAGCCGCAGCCTCTACGTATATATTGCATTATAACAACTTCAGGGAGGATTAACCCCATGAAAAAGATCGTTCTCCTGGGCCTACTGATTACGGTAGCCGCGACGCCGGCTCTGGCGATTTCCCGTTACAACTCCATGTCGATGACCTGCGCCGAGGCCAAGGCGACTATCAATCGCGAACGGGCCGTGATCATGCGCTACCCGTCCAAAAGAACGCCCAACATGACACTCTATGACCGCTATGTCGCAGACAGCGGCGCGTGCGACATCGGCTATTATGCCGATCAGGATTATCTGCCCACAAAAGACCGGGCCTCCTGCCCCGTCTACATATGCCGGCCGACAACCGACCTTGATGACGATGATTTGATTTTCCGGCGGTGATTGTGATGCGCTAGGTGTTACTTCGGGCGCGGCGCATACAGTCGCTTACGACCACTGATTGTTCTGGGCATGGAGCGCTGCCGACGCAGCGACCATGCAGAGGTTGTCGTGGACCTAGGCGCGGGGTAGCTGTCAAAGCGCTTTCATAGGTTTCCCAGATGCGGCTCAAATGCGTTCTCGTGAAATGCAATCTTTGTTCTCCATTCATTCGCATGCCAATTAGTTATTACTAATAAAATGGCGGCTGAAATGAGAACCGATTGCGAACGCAGCTTTATGTGCACAGTCACAAATTTCCCACAGAATATTTTTTGGTTTTAGGCCGCTTTACACCAATTTTTATAGGTGTATTTCAGTTTTATACTTAAAACCGTCACCGAAAAGCTAGTGCACGGCATTGACGTAACGATAATCGGTAATCTGTAATCTGTAATAGTTTACATTATTTGCAAAATTTTCCACTGTATTTAACTCAAAATCAATCATAACGAGAAAATAGAGGATCATTTCAACTCAACAACTTCTCGCAGGCGTTTTTATTCTATGGCCGCATCGGACGGCAGTACCAACTGCACCATAATGAGTTAATTCTACCCATGCGTTCACATCACATGCGATGTTTGTTCGCGATTCATACTCCAATAAATTAGTAATACATAATATCAGGAGGCGCGATCGGAACCTAAAGCGAACGCCTCCATTCAAGCCCGTGTCCCAAATATTCCCTTGCAGGACAAGTCTCATAAGACAGCATATTTCGTTGCTTTCTGATGGATTGCGGAGCATATGAAAGCCAAACTCCCACAAATTACCAAGCTTTTGTGTCTCCTAGCCAATTTCCGAGGTTTTCGTGTCACTCGACGTCATCGCCCTTGTCCTTTTCGGCGCCCTGCTGCATGCGACATGGAATGCGATCATCAAGGCCGGCACCGACAAATCGCTCGATGCCGCACTGGTCTCGGCCGGAGGCGCTGTTGCAGCCCTGCCCCTGCTGCCATTCCTGCCCATGCCGGCTTCCGCGGCCTGGCCGTTTATCGGCGCCTCGGCCATTCTGCAATTTGCCTATTTCCAGCTCGTCGCGGCCGCCTATCGTGCGGGCGACATCGGCCTCGTCTACCCGCTGATGCGCGGTGTGGCACCCCTGATCATCGTTTCCACAAGCAGCTTCATCCTCAAGGAATCACTGTCGGGCGGCGCGCTGATCGGCACGATGACGATCTGCGCCGGTATCTTGACGCTTGCTTTCGAAGCCCGGAAAGGCAGTCGCCGGGCTATCCTGCTGGCGCTTGCCAATGCCATTGTCATCGCGACCTATACCTATGTCGACGGCATCGGCGCACGGATATCCGGCAACTCGATCTCCTATACGCTGTGGATGTCGCTCCTGCCGCCGGTTCTGTTATTCATATGGGCGATCTCGCAGCGTGGCATCAATGCCGTAGCCGCTCACATCCGCTATAATTGGTGGCGTGGGCTTATCGGCGGCGGCGGCTCGATCGTCTCCTACGGGCTGGCCTTATGGGCAATGACCAAGGCGCCTGTCGCCATGGTCGCGGCCCTGCGTGAGACGTCGATCCTCTTCGCGCTGGTCATATCAGTCCTCGTCTTGAAGGAGCGATCGAGCATTTGGCGCTACGTTGCCGGCGCGATTATCGCCGCTGGCGTCCTGGTTTTGCGGCTGGGTTGACGGTTTAAATGTGTGGTATAATTATACCATATAAACAACACATTGATTTTATTGACAAATTTTTGAGATTGCAAAATTCAGCTATATTGACGCCGATATCGGTTCACTCTATAAGCCGCCGCAGATTGCAGCCTTTCCGGGCCGCTTTCTTTTTGGCCGGCATAAAGCAAGCCAAATCAAGCAACAAGAAACGCCCAAGCGCCTTCGGGCCAAGGGTCCTATAAAGAGAGTATGCAACATGGCAACCTTCTCCCAGAAGCCTGCAGAGGTGGAGAAGAAGTGGATCCTCATCGACGCCGAAGGGCTCGTTGTTGGTCGTCTCGCTTCTATCATCGCAATGCGTCTGCGTGGCAAGCATAAGGCTACCTTTACGCCGCACGTCGACGACGGCGACAATGTCATCGTCATCAATGCCGACAAGGTCGTCCTTACCGGCAAGAAGTACGAAGACAAGGTTTACTACTGGCACACCGGTTATGCCGGCGGCATCAAGGAGCGTACCGCTCGTCAGATCATCGAAGGCCGCTTCCCGGAGCGCGTTGTCGAAAAGGCTGTCGAACGCATGGTTCCGCGCGGCCCGCTCGGCCGTCGCCAGATGAAGAACCTGCGCGTCTACGCCGGCTCGAACCATCCCCATGAAGCCCAGCAGCCCGTCGTTCTCGACGTCGCCAAGCTGAACAAGAAGAATGTAAGGAGCGCCTGATAATGGCTGATCTCTCTTCCCTGAAGGATCTCGGCACGGCATCGGAAGCTGCTGCTCCGGTTCACGTCCGCAAGGTCGACTCGCTTGGCCGTTCCTACGCAACCGGCAAGCGCAAGAATGCTGTTGCCCGCGTATGGCTCAAGGCCGGCTCCGGCAAGATCATCGTCAATGAAAAGGACTACACGGACTATTTCGCCCGTCCGGTCCTGCAGATGATCCTGCGTCAGCCGATCTTCGCTGCTGCCCGTGATGGCCAGTTCGATATCGTCGCTACCGTTGCCGGTGGTGGTCTTTCCGGTCAGGCCGGTGCCGTTCGTCACGGCCTGTCCAAGGCCCTCACCTACTTCGAACCGGGCCTGCGCTCGGTCCTGAAGAAGGGTGGCTTCCTGACCCGCGACAGCCGCGTCGTCGAGCGTAAGAAGTACGGCCGTGCGAAGGCACGTCGTTCGTTCCAGTTCTCGAAGCGTTAATCGCTTATCCGAGATCGGATTTTGGAAAGGCCGGGTGCAAACCCGGCCTTTTTCTTTTGCGCATTGCCGCATTCGGACGCTGCTGGTAGATAAGCGCAACGCCTCGCAATAGCCGAAGCCGCAGACAGGACCAGACGATGGGAAGCACCAAGTCCGCAGACAAATAGGCCGCAGCAGCTTTTTTGTTGTTGCGGCGTCTGTCACAGCCAATCTGACCATGATGAAAGACAGGCTGCCGCCAAATCCAGTTATTTGAGCGGGTGTCTACTCATGCCTTCAAAAATCCAAACGTGGAACTATCGCCTGCCGGCAGCGCTGCTGCTGATGGCGCCTTTCGATATTCTTGCGTCCCTCGCAATGGATATCTACCTCCCGGCCGTTCCGATCATGCCGCGTGCGCTCGATACGTCACCGGCCGTCATCCAGCTGACCCTCAGCCTCTACATGCTCATGCTCGGCGCGGGCCAGATCGTCTTTGGGCCACTTTCCGACATTGTCGGACGTCGGCCCGTGCTCATCGGCGGTGCGCTGCTGTTTGCTGCTGCATCCTTCCTGCTCGCGGGAACGTCCTCTGCCAGCCTCTTCGTCGTCTTGCGCCTGCTGCAGGCGTTGGGCGCCTCTGCGGCGCTGGTTGCAACCTTTGCAACGGTGCGGGATGTCTATGCCGAACGCCCGGAAAGCGCCGTGATCTACAGCCTGCTGGGTGCCATGCTCTCTTTCGTGCCGGCTCTCGGCCCGATCCTCGGCGCATTGATCGCGGATCACTTCGGATGGCGTGTCATATTCCTGCTTCTCGGCATCCTGACGCTACTGGCTATCCTCCATGCCATCCTGCGATGGCCCGAAACCCGGCCGATCGTCGAGTCGAAGCAAAGGACGGCATTTCGCCCGATCCTGAAGGACATTTCCTTCTGGACCTACACGATCGGCTTCAGCGCGGCCATGGGCGCCTTCTTCGTCTTCTTCTCGACCGCGCCGCGCGTGCTGATCGACCGGGCCGGTTTCTCCAGCCTCTCCTTCAGCCTTGCCTTCGCGACCGCGGCGGTGGTGATGATCGTCACGGCGCGTTTTGCCGGAGGCTTTGTCAAACGGTGGGGTTTGGCCGGCAGTCTTGCCAGGGGGATGATGCTGCTGCTCGCCGGAGCTTTGCTGCTTGCGGCAGGAGAACTGCTTCTGGTTCCGTCGTTTGTCAGCTTCGTTCTGCCGATGTGGATCATTGCCATCGGCATCGTCTTTACGACAGCGGTCACGGCAAATGGCGCACTTCAAGCCTTCGGCAATACGGCGGGGACAGCAGTGGCGCTCTATTCCTGTGTGCAAAGCCTGATCGTCAGTCTTGTCGGCACCTTGTTCGTCGTCTTCCTCCGAGGAGATACGGCATGGCCGCTAGCCGGCTATTGCTGCGCCATGGCTCTTGTGACGCTGTTTGCCCTTTCGCGCCTGCAGAGGAGAAGCTAGAACCGCCCAAAAACCGGCACCAAGTCATTAGCCGGGATCGGATTTGGAAAGGCCGGGGTTTGCCCGGCCTTTTTCTTTTTACACTTGCACGGCAAAAGTGCATATCTGTCGAAGACAGTCATGCTTTTGATGCAGGCTCGGGCCTTCTAAGTGAGGGATGCACATGCTCAGATTCGCTTTGCCCATCTTGTTTGTAATGGCCGGCATGTCGCCGGCCCTTTGCGACGATACCGTGCCACCGCCTCCGGAGAAGGCGGTGGAGATGCAGAGCATGCGGGACTTTCTGCAGGCGAACACGGATTGCCAGGCTTTCACCGACAGCTGTTCCTACTGTGTTGTCACAGACGGCTTGGCCCAATGCTCCACGCCGCAGATCGCCTGCGTGAAAAAGGAATATCAATGCACCGCGAGATCGGGCAAATAATCCATCGAGGCCCATTCCCTTACGATTCACATCAAACCCGCGATTCCCGTTCGCCCGAAGAGGCACGCCATGAGCACAGACAGATCATCGCATTTTGCAAACACACCCGAGCCGCCCTACTACATCGTTTCCTTCTCCTCCATCCGCACCGAGGGAGACAATGGCTATGGAGCCATGGGCGAACGCATGGAAACGCTGGCGCTGGCACAGGACGGCTGTCTCGGGCTTGAGAGCGCGCGCGGCGCCGATGGCTTCGGCATCACCATATCCTTCTGGCGGGACGAGAAGAGCATTCTCGCCTGGAAGAACGTGGTGTCGCATCTGGGCGCGCAGAAACTGGGCCGTGAGCGCTGGTACGAGCAATATAAGGTTCGCATAGCCAAGGTAGAACGGGCCTATGATTTCCATGCGAGCAAAGGAGAGGCCCTTGCCGAGCACGTCGATTGACCACGCCTTCACCGCGACCAGCCTGACCTCGGCCGCCAGCGACCCGACCTTTGCCGGCGCGCTCTCCTTCATGCGCCGGCGCTTTACCAAATCGCTTGAGGGCGTCGATGCCGTGGTGTGGGGCATCCCCTTCGATGCGGCGACCTCCAACCGGCCGGGAACGAGATTCGGGCCGCAGGCAATCCGCCGCGCCTCGGCGATCTTCGACAATGATCCGCAATATCCCTTCAATCGCGATCTCTTCGCCGAGCTATCCGTCATCGACTATGGCGACTGCCTGCTCGATTACGGCAATCATCAGGAAACGCCCGCCGCAATCGAGCGACAGGCAACCGCGATCCTCGACGGCGGCGCATTCATGCTGACGCTCGGCGGCGACCATTTCATCACATGGCCACTGCTGAAGG
This sequence comes from Rhizobium sp. P44RR-XXIV, assembly GCF_001999485.2. Classification (NCBI taxonomy): domain Bacteria; kingdom Pseudomonadati; phylum Pseudomonadota; class Alphaproteobacteria; order Hyphomicrobiales; family Rhizobiaceae; genus Rhizobium; species Rhizobium sp. P44RR-XXIV. Next base: position 1,350,018 of record NZ_MPVZ02000028.1, read on the forward strand.
CGCATGCCGCCAAGCATGGCCCCCTCGCCTTGGTGCAATTCGATGCGCATCAGGACACCTGGTTCGACGACGGCCGGCGCCTCGATCACGGCTCCTTCGTCGCCCGCGCCGTGCGTGAAGGGCTGATCGATCCCGACCGCTCCCTTCAGATCGGCATCCGCACCCATGCGCCCGATGATTTCGGCATCCATATTCTCTATGGCCATCAGGTCGAGGAAATGAGTGCCGCCGAGATTGCCTCGATGATCATCTCCCACACCAAGGGCTCGCCCGCCTATCTTACCTTCGATATCGATTGCCTGGATCCGGCCTATGCACCGGGTACGGGAACGCCGGTAGCCGGCGGCCCCTCCAGCGCGAAGATCCTTTCGGTGCTGCAAAGGCTGCATCAACTGGATATCCGGGGCGCCGATGTCGTTGAAGTGTCACCAGCCTATGATCATGCCGATATCACCGCCATTGCAGGGGCAACGGTGGCGATGTATATGCTCGGTCTCCACGCTGAAAGGCGTGCGGCTGGGCGTTAGGCATGATCCCGAAAAGTGTGAAACGGTTTTCGGACAAGATCATGATCGGACAAATCCAGCTGTTATCATTTTGAATCAACTGCATGGCAAACTGAATCCGGAAATACTCTCAACCTGTTGAAAAAGTGAGATATAACATGGCACCGAAGATCTTCATCGATGGCGAACACGGAACCACGGGCTTGCAGATCCGCACGCGCATGGCCGACCGCCGCGATGTCGAGCTTCTGTCCATTCCGGAAGCCGAGCGGCGCAATGCCGCCATCCGCGAGGACATGCTGAACAACGCCGATATCGCCATTCTCTGCCTGCCCGACGATGCGTCGAAGGAAGCGGTGAAGATGGTGGCGGCCAACAACAATGTCCGCATCATCGACACATCCACCGCCTTCCGCATCCATCCGGACTGGGCCTATGGCTTTGCCGAAATGGACAACGATCAAGGCAACAAGATCAAGTCTGCCCGCTTCGTCGCCAACCCGGGCTGCTACCCGACGGGTGCCATCGGCCTTATCCGGCCGCTGCGTGCCGCCGGCATTCTTCCGGCCGACTATCCCGTCACGGTCAATGCCGTTTCCGGCTATACCGGCGGCGGCAAGCAGATGATTGCCCAGATGGAAAATGCGGATCATCCGGATGCGATCGACGCGCCACATTTCCTCTACGGCCTGCCGCTGACCCATAAGCACGTGCCTGAAATGACGACGCATGGCCTGCTCGATCGCGCGCCGATCTTTTCGCCATCCGTCGGCCGCTTCGCGCAGGGCATGATCGTGCAGGTGCCGCTGCACCTGGGTGATCTGGCAGAGGGCGCGACGCTGGAAAGCATTCACGCCGCACTGGTGGCTCATTATGCCGGCCAGGATATCGTTCAGGTCGTTTCGCTCGATGAGAGCCGCGCCTTGCCGCGTGTCAACGCAGTCGAGCTCGCCGGCAAGGATACGATGAAGCTGTTCGTGTTCGGCACGCCGGGCACTGGCCAGGTCAATCTGGTGGCTCTGCTCGACAATCTCGGCAAGGGTGCTTCGGGCGCAGCCGTGCAGAATATGGATCTGATGTTGAGCGCCTGAGGCGACGAAGTCAGCCTACCAGCCGGCACTCCATTCGCCTGGCCAATTGTTCGCTCTGAGCGATCGGTTGGCCGGGCTTTTTCGTGTCGAGTTGGCGCCTCGCAGTTCGACGCCTCTTTTAACGTCGGCAGCCACAATTTTGCCTTCCCGCTAAATTAGCAGGCGCTACACGGAAAATTGATCGACCGTGATGCGGCGCGACCCATTGTCGGCCGGATTCATTCTTTATCGGCTTCAGGGCCCGAGTGAATTGGTCGTCAAAGGCATCCCTTTTTTAAATGAATATCCAAGAATGAAGCAGCGTAAAGGAATTGGTTACCATAATTCGGCATGCTTCCAGACAGTCGGCAATGTGGTGGTCAGGCGCAGGTTCAGCGTCAGGGCGACGTGTGCATTTGTGAGCCGGCATAGTGTCTGTGTAGTTTGGATAACGAGTATCATGGCGTTTGTGACCGAAAGCTTCGGTAACCTCAATTCGCGTTCCGGCTACGCCTCGCGACGGAAAAAATCCTTCAATATCCGCCCCGGCACATTGGCCACCGGCGTCGCCGTGGTGGCTTTCGCCTGGGTCGCAGCCACGCTGATCACCACGCAATCGATGGTGCTGTCCCTTCCGGGCGCGACCACCACCGCCAATGATTTCCTCACGCCGCGAGCATCGGCTTTCATCGTGCCGCAAAGCCAGATGGCGCACCCTGCGCGTCTCTCCAGCCAGGTCGCATCGCTGAACGACCGGAACCGCTTCGCCGGCGTGCCCGCCAACGCTCCTGTCGGCGGCGCTGCCTATGCGCCTGCCCAGGATGGCATGGTTCAATCGAAGGATGCGTTGCGCCTTCATCTGGCGACTGCACTCGCCCAGCAGGCATCTGATATCAAGCAGGCGCAAAGCGCATCCGCCAGCATCAAGAGCGGCCGCGTGGAAATAGCAGCAGCCTCGCCGGAGACGATCGACCATCTGCGCAAGGTGATCGCCATCAATTTCGCGACGGCGGTGCAATCGCTGGCGCAGGTAAAATATGCCGCGGCCTCGATCCCGGCAGCAGGCCCTGCAAAGGCGGCGCTGCAGCCGCTGGCAGTCGCCTCGGCAGCACCCGCAGGCTTGCCGGCCATCGCCGAAGCGACGCCACTGCCGCCAAGGATGCCGATATCGCCATGGCCGAGGCTGTGCTGAGCGTAGTGCCGCTGGCCCGCCCTGCCCGCGACGCGGATGTGCAGCGTGCCAATACGCCAGCCACCGCCGCGATCGCGAGAGCAACGGTCAAGGATACCGCCACGGCGCAGCCGCCGGCGCGCCTGATGGCTTATGCGGATCCGGATGACAGCTCCGTGCGCAAGGCCAAGCCCTCGCTCAATCCGTTTGCGGCCATCAGCCCGGGCGAAGGTACGGCGATCTACGATATCGAAGCCAAGACCGTCTATCTGCCGAGCGGCGAGCGTCTGGAAGCCCATTCAGGCCTCGGCTACATGCGTGACAATCCGCGTTATGTCGACCGCAAGAACACCGGCCCGACGCCGCCCGAGACTTATAAGCTGACTTACAGGGAAAGCCCCTTCCATGGCGTACAGGCGCTGCGGCTGACACCCACAGGCGGCTCTCGCGTCTATGGCCGTGACGGCCTGCTGGCTCATACCTATATGCTCAGAGGAGGCCGTGGAGAGTCGAATGGCTGCGTGGTCTTCAAGGACTACAATCGCTTCCTCGCCGCCTTCAAGCGCGGTGAAATCAAGCACCTGAAAGTCGTATCGCGCATGTCGTCGGCGGCAAGCGTCGCCTCACGCTAGATCATTTCCAAGGAAAATATATAGAGGTTTCCCGTCCGGAAACCTGCAAAGCGAAAAGAATGAGGCGCACAGTGGCGCCTCAACCTCCCACGACAATTGATGTCTGGCGCGGCAATTCCCCGTAAAACCCGCGCCAATTGGCAATGGCAAAGCCGAAGACGATCAAAGCGCCGGCCTGATGCGCCAGTGCCAGATGCAGCGGCACTTGCAGCAGCAGCGTCGAAATGCCGAGGATCGCCTGGATCAGAACCAGCACGAACAGGACGACCGAACGGCGCGCATGCGTCGTTTGCGCCGCCGCACGTAGCGAGATGATCATGTTGATGGCCACGACGATGAAGAGCGCATAGGCGCCGAGTCGATGCACGTATTGCACCGTCTTCGGGTTTTCGAAGAAATTGATCCAGCCGGGCGACTGCACGAGCAGACCGTTCGGAACTATGGCGCCATCCATGAGCGGCCATGTGTTGTAACTCAGGCCGGCATCCAGCCCGGCAACGAGCGCGCCAAGATAGATCTGAAACAGCGCCATGATGGCGATAAGGCCCGCCAGCTTCGCCGAATAGCGGGTCGGCGGCGCCTCGTTGGAGTGCGGCGACAGCGCCCGCATGAACCACATGCAGGCGGCAAAGATCAGACAGGCCGTGACGAGATGAGTGGCGAGGCGATACTGGCTGACGTCCGTGCGCGCCTCCAGACCTGACGACACCATCCACCAGCCGATCGCGCCCTGCAACCCGCCGAGCACGAAGATGCCGGCAAGCGGCAGCCAGAGCTTCCGCTCGACACGGCCGGTGAGCACGAAGAACAGCAAGGGCACGCCGAAGATGATGCCGATGGCGCGCGCAAGCAGCCGGTGCGCCCATTCCCACCAGAAGATGCCCTTGAACTCATCGACCGTCATGTCCTTGTTCAGGAGCTGAAATTGCGGGATGCGCTTGTAGAGATCGAACTCCTCCTGCCATTCCTGCGCGTTCAGAGGCGGAACGACACCGTGGATCGGCTGCCACTGGGTGATCGACAGGCCGGAATTGGTCAGCCGCGTCGCGCCACCCACCAGCACGAGGCCGAAGAGAACCAGCAGCACGCAGGCAAGCCAGAGGCGGATGGCTCTGCGATTGCGGTCCTGACGGACCACTTCCTTCATTATAGCCTGTTCCGACGTGAAATTAGTGGCAGCCATGTCGTCTCCCTTCGATCAGGCTGTTGATTTGCCCGATAGGGGCGTGCAAAACAAGTCCCGGGAGTTTGCGGCATGCCGTCGCGGCAAGTCGTCGTAAGAGGAGAAACCCACTCGTGCCCCTTCGCCTGCGCAAATTCATCGGCATGATCCTGCTTGTGCTTTTGGTTGTAATCTATGCGATCGTTGCCATGATAGTTGCAGTGCGTACGCTCGGAGATCAACCCGGCTGGGTCCATTTCCTCTACTTCCTTTTCAGCGGTATCATCTGGGTGCTTCCGGCCATGGGCATTATCAAATGGATGGCAGGGCCACGTCCGCAATAGTCGCGGCAGGCGCAGCGTTTACGCAAGGCTAACCCTGATCCACGGGATACTCAGGCAAATCGTGCCCTATTAAGCCAAAAATAAACCGCTCCCCGTAGGGTTGTACCCGAATGCCGCCAGCGCGGAGAGGATCGGATGCAGACCCAGACGCGAGATATCGCCGATATGGCCGCCGCCGAGGCAACGGATGAGCAGACAGCATCCGTGCCGACGCAGACTGCCGCAGGCGCCCATCTGCGCGTCGACATCTTCGACAGCATGGCGCCGCTCGAAGCGGAATGGCGCGCGCTGGAGCGAGATGACCTAAGCTCGCTGCACCAAAGCTACGACTGGTGCGCGGCCTGGGTGGAGAGCTTCCAACGTCCGCTGACCATCGTCCGTGGCTCCATCGGCGAGCATATTGCCTTCATCCTGCCGCTCGAGATCATACGCAGCCGCGGAATACGACGGGCCGAGTTCATCGGGGGTCACCATAACAATATCAATACCGGCCTGTTTTCGGCCAGCTTCCTGGCAAATGGCGAACTGACTTCCATTCACGCAAACGCGATCGCGGCGGCTCTGCGTGGCAAGGTCGATGTCGTCGTCCTGCGCAACGTTCCCCTCACATGGCGTGGCCGCGGCAGCCCACTCGCATCGCTGACATCAATCGAAAACCAGAACCGCGCCTTTCAGCTTCCCTTCCTCGGCAGTTTCGAGGCAAGCCTGAAGCAGGTAAACGCCAAGCGCCGGCGCAAGAAGTTCAAGCATCAGAGCAGGCTCCTGGATGCCAAAGGCGGCTACGAGCACGTCATTGCCGATTTCGAACAGCAGGACGCGCTTCTCGACCTGTTCTTCCGGCAGAAGGCGGTCCGCTTCAAGGACGCCGGCCTGCCGGATGCCTTCAAAGACACCCGCATCAAGACTGCGCTGCGTGCGATGTTGCACCGGCATGGAAATAGCGGCCTCGATGCGACGCTGCAGATCCACGCGCTGCGACTGAAGGGTGAGCATGAGGGCCATATTCCGGCAATCGCCGCCCTCTCGCGCAAGGGAGACCATGTCATCTGCCAGTTTGCCTCCATCGACGAGACGCTCGTCCCCGAGGCAAGCCCCGGCGAATTGCTGTTCTGGCTGATGATCGAGCGGCTGCATCGCGAGGGCGCCGCCCTCTTCGATTTCGGCATCGGCAACCAGACCTACAAACGCTCATGGTGCCCGATGGAAACGGTTCAGTATGATCTGTTCCTGCCGATTTCGACGATGGGCCATCTGGCTGCGGTGGCACAACGCGGCATTACGCGCACGAAGGTGGCGATCAAGTCCAATCGACGGCTCTATGCCTTCATCCAGAAAATACGGGCGCGACGTGACGGCGACGCTGCATCGGCAGACGATGGCAGCGGCGGGGATGGAGATTGATCAGGCGGCGTCGCGGCGCGTGTCCGGATCATGCTCCTCGCGCCAGCCGGACATCAGGATGATGTGCTCATAGCCGGCCTTCTGGAACTCAGTCATCGCCACAAGGAACTGATTTTCGTCGGGCTCGGGCATGGAGAGGATGATTTCCGTTTCCTTGCTGCGCGTCAGGCGCGCCACTCCGGAAACCTCGGCTGCGCCGCATTCCACCAGAACGATGTCATAGGCCGAGCCGAGCGCATCGAGGATCAGCGACAGGCGATCGGCGCCCCGCATCGCACGGCCGAGATCGCTCATGCCTTGCGGCACAAGATGGGCATCGGAAAGCCGGTCCGGATGAATAGTGTCGGCAAAGGCAGTCTCGCCGCAAAGCAGGTCCGTCACGCCTGGCAGCTCGTCGTGTTCCGCCATGAGCCTGGAGGGACAACCGGTTCCGGTCATGTCGACCAGCACGATGCGGTTTCCGGCATCTGCGATTGTGCGCGCAAGCATGACCGTTGCGGTGGAACCACCATCACCGCTCGGTGATATGGCGATTGCCAGCCGTGAGCCGCTATCTATCAAATAATCGGCAACCGACTGAATGGAGAAATCTTCCTCTTCGGTTTCCTCAACCACCTCCTCCGGCTCATGCACCGGATCGACCGCTGCTTCCATTTCCTGCGCCAAAGCTTCGTCGGCGGGGACGGAGAGCATGCTTGCGGGGACGTCGGCACGCTTGATGGCGGCGGCCTCAGTGCGGATATCAGGTTGAGGGCGAGAGGAGATTTCAGGCGCAGCCCGTTCCTCGCGGCTCGAAGGACCAACGGGTCGCAACGCCCGTCCGCTGAACAATTCGGCCAGCATGATGACAATCGAGGTCAGCAGGAAGCTTGCGACCGCCGCGACCACCACGATGGGACCCACCTTCGGGAAGGCGGGATCGGCCGGCTCCACGGCCTTGGAAACGATGCGTGCATCGGCCGGGCTCGAATTCTTGTCGGCGCGGGAGGCTGCCTCACGGTAGCGGGCAAGATAGGTTTCCAGCAATTGCCGCTCGGCCGCCGCTTCGCGCTCCAGCGCGTTCAGACCGACCTCATCCTCCCCTGCCCTGGCGCTATCGGCCTTGAGCGTGTTTGATTGCCCCAGCAACTGCTGCTCGCGCAGCTGCGCCACCTTGGCTTCATTCTCGATGCTGGTCAGGATCCGCTGGGTCTCGCGGTTGATCTGCTGGCGGATATCGGCAAGCTGAGCCCGCAGGCTCTTCAATCGCGGATGGCCTTCCATCAGCGTCGTCGACAGATCCGATATCTGCGATTCCAGGCTCGATTCCGTCGCCTTCAATCGCTGAATGGCCTGAGACCCGGCAACATCGGCAAGCGTGTCGGTGGAGAGGCCGCTGGCCAGAGCGTTGCGCACAGCTTGAGCACGCGCCTCGGCATTGGCCTTGTTGCCGCGCACCTGTGCGAGCTGACCGGAGATATCGGCAAGCTGCTGTGTGGCGAAGTTGCCGTTCTGGCTGGTCTGAAGAAGCCCGTTGGCCGAACGATAATCGGCAACCTTCTTTTCGGCTTCGCTGACCTTCTCGCGCAGATTGGCGATCTCCGGCTCGAGCCACCGCGTCGCCTCGCTATTGGAATCGAGCTTGGCGCCGCTCTGCATGGACAGATAGACCTGCGCTACGGCATTGGGCACGCTGGCGGCGAGATCCGGGTCGCGGGACGTGAAGCTGATGCCGATCACACGCGAACTGTTGATCTGGTAGACCTGCAGCCGGCCAGTAAATGCGTCCAGCATGCGCTCTTCCGGTGCCTTGTCGGCGGCGCCACGCTTCAGGTGCAATTTGACCAGCAGATCGGAAAGCGCGGAGCTGTTGTTGGCCGCGGCGAATTCCGGATGTTCGTAAAGCTTGAGATTGGTAATGACCTGCTTGATGAGATCTGCGGACTGCAGGATTTGAACCTGGCTGGCAATATTCAGCTCGTCCAGCAACGGCGCGGCACTGGAATCATTATTGGTCGTCGTCGTTGCAAAGGCCGGAGCGCGCTGCTCGATCAGGATACGGGTCTCGCTGCGATATTCGGGCGAAACGAGCTTGGCGATGACAAGCGCCAGAAAAGCACCCGCCAGCGTAATGGCGATGACCCGCAACCGTCGCCGCCATACGGCGCGAAAGAGCTGAGCGAGATCGATGTCCACATCCTGCTGGGTGTTGTTGACACCGGACATATGCAAGAACTCCGTAATAGAAAGCCGAAATTAACCGTAAACGACTATGGTAACTCAAGCGTTAATAGTATTTCGCTTGCATTATTTTCGACGCAACTAAATTTTAGCGGGAATCCTATTGACTATTTACCGATCATTAACCCTAACGGACTGATAACCACGACAGTTATTCTCCATTCTTGTGAGCGCGAAATGCCCTTCGCAAAGCCAAAGATTGCCCTTGCACTCAGCATGGCAGCCATGAGCGCCGCGCTCGCTGCCTGCAATACCTATCAGCCCGCGCCGAAGGCCTTCAACGAGGCGACGATCCAGCCTTATTCGCTAGATAGTGGTGACCGGCTGCGTGTGACGGTGTTCGATCAGCCCGGATTGAGCAATACCTATACTGTCGATCAGGCCGGCTATATTGCATTTCCGTTGATTGGCCAGGTCACCGCTCGCGGCCGAACCTTGCAGCAGCTCTCCGGCCAGATCGCACAGAAGCTGCGCCAGGGCTATATTCGCGACCCCGACGTTTCGATCGATGTCGATCGCTACCGTTCAGTCTATATCATGGGCGAAGTCGGCCAGCCGGGCCAGTATTCCTACGTCCCCGGCATGACGATCCAGAATGCCATCGCGGTCGCCGGCGGCTTCAGCAGCCGCGCCAATCAATCCAATGCGGACGTTACGCGCAAGATCAACGGTCATGTCATGACCGGCCGTGTCGGCATCTCCGATCCGGTGTTGGCGGGCGACACGATCTACGTCAGAGAGCGGTTGTTCTAACCGCGCCCACCCATGGCAAAACCCCTCCGGATCCTCCATTGTTTCAGATCGCCCGTCGGCGGGGTCTTCCGCCACGTCCGGGATCTGGCAGAGGAGCAGAGCAAGGCGGGACATGAAGTCGGCATCCTCTGCGACAGCCTCACCGGCGGCGAGCACGAAGATCATCTGTTCGAGGACATTGCGCCCTTTCTCGCTCTCGGCGTGATCCGGTTGCCGATCCGGCGGCATATCAGCCTCTCCGATGCCTCGACGCTTTGGAGCAGTTGCAAGAAAATCAGAGGCTTACGGCCGGATGTACTGCATGGGCACGGCGCCAAGGGCGGCCTGATTGCACGCGTGCTCGGCTCGATCCTGCGGGTGAACAAATATCGCGTGGCCCGCCTTTACACCGCACATGGCGGCAGCCTGCATTTCCCGCGCGCCTCGCTCCAGGGCATGCTGGTGCACAGCCTTGAGCGAATACTGGAATTCTTGACTGACGGTCTGATCTTCATCTGCGATTTCGAACGGCGCGCCTATGAGAAGAAGATTGGCAAGCCGCGCACGCGCTCGGTGTTGATCTACAATGGCATCAGCGAGCGCGATTTCCGCAGCATACCGACACGATCGGACTCCGTGCATTTCGTCTATATCGGCATGCTGCGAGACCTCAAAGGCCCCGATCTGTTTGTCGACGCCTTCGCGAAAACAGAGCGACGGATCGGCAGGCCGCTCTCGGCATTGATGATCGGCGACGGGCCGGACAGGGACAAGTACCACAGGATGATGATCGAGCGCGGCCTGGGTCACCGCATCGGCATGCTGCCGGCCATGCGCGTGCAGGAAGCCTTTGCCGTTTCCCAGAATGTCGTCGTTCCCTCGCGTGCCGAGGCTATGCCGTACATCGTGCTGGAAGCGTTGGCCGCTGGAAAGACAGTCATCGCTTCGCGGGTCGGCGGCATTCCGGAGGCACTCGGAGAAGACAGCGCAGCACTCGCCAAACCCGATGATGCCGACGACCTGTCGCGCGTCATGGCCGAAGCCATCACGGGGCCGGAATGGAGCCAGCGCAACATGCCCAATATTGATACGATCCGGGCGAACTTTTCCGCCTCGGTCATGGCCCGCGATACTTTACACCTGTATCAAAATATACTTGGCCTGGGTGGAGAAGGTTAGAATACAAGCAGGTGTTGTAAGTGTTTCTTAGCTGATATCTGCTAGCTCTCTTCCGGTAACGACCGGATGAATTGCCATGAACACTAGTGAGAAGTCCGAGCAATTTAACTTGGACAACATTCGCAAGCAGGTTTCGGAAATCCGTACCCGCGGCGCCGAAGAGCCTCGCGACGATCGTCCAAGCAGCGATATCAATGCCTATGCACGGCAGATCGCCGAGCAATTTCGCGAAACCAACCAGACGCCGGCGATCATCATCGGGCAATATAGGCTGTTCGAATTCCTGTCATTGCTCGCGGTTGGGCTGGCGCTCTTCTTCTTCGAAACAGCGCCGGGCGAGCATCCGTTCCTGTCGAAAGCGGCCGTGACCATTGCGCTCAGCGGCCTTGCCATCATGTTCCTGCAGGTGGCCGACGCCTATCAGATACCGATACTGCGCTCACCGCATCGTTTCCTTCATCGCATCGTCGGCCCGTGGGTCGCGGCTTTCGCAGTAGTAACCATTGCCCTCATCCCCTTCGACATCAACAGCATCTATTCGATCCCCCTTCTCGGAGGCTGGCTGGCCACGGGCGCAGGATTCCTTATCGTCGCACGGCTGCTATTCGCCTATGGCATTCGCAACTGGGCCCGCAACGGCATCATGGAAAGACGCGCCGTGATCATCGGCGGCGGCGAACCGGCCAAGGAGCTGATCCGCGCCCTCGAACACCAGCCCGACAACGATATCCGTATTTGCGGCATCTTCGACGACCGCGGCGAAAAGCGCTCGCCGGTGATGGTCGCCGGCTATCCGAAGCTGGGTACGGTCGCCGAGCTGGTCGAGTTCGCCCGGTTGACGCGCGTCGACATGCTGATCATCGCGCTTCCGATCAGCGCCGAAGACCGCATCCTGCAGCTACTGAAGATGCTCTGGGTGCTGCCCGTCGACATCCGTCTGGCGGCGCATGCCAACAAGCTGCGCTTCCGGCCCCGCGCCTATTCGCATGTCGGCGCCGTGCCGATGCTCGATATCTTCAACAAGCCGATCCGTGATTGGGACGGCGTCGCCAAGCGCATCTTCGATGTCTTCTTCAGCGTGGTGGCGCTGGCCCTGCTCTGGCCGATCATGCTCGGAGCAGCGATCGCCGTGAAGACAACATCGAAGGGGCCAGTCCTCTTCATGCAGAAGCGTCACGGCTTCAACAACGAGATCATCAACGTCTTCAAGTTCCGCTCGATGTTTACTGAAATGAGCGACCCGACCGCACGCAATGCCGTGACCAAGAACGACCCGCGTGTCACCCCTGTCGGACGTTTCATCCGAAAGACGTCGATCGACGAGCTGCCGCAGCTCTTCAACGTGCTTCTTGGCAGTCTCTCGCTCGTCGGCCCGCGACCGCATGCCGTGCTCGCCGCCAGCCACAACCGGACCTATTCCGATGTCGTCGAAGGTTATTTCGCCCGCCATCGCGTCAAGCCGGGCGTGACCGGCTGGGCACAGATCAACGGCTGGCGCGGCGAGATCGACAGCGACGACAAGATCAGGTTCCGCACGGCCTACGATCTCTACTACATCGAGAACTGGTCGCTGCTGTTCGACCTGAAGATCCTGTTCCTGACGCCGTTCCGTCTGCTCAATACGGAAAATGCCTATTGACCACGATCGAGCTCCCCTCCTCCCGCATCGCGCGGCCGCAGCTCGCCGCGTTGCGGCTGATCGGAACGGCCAGCGTTGCCGTCGGGGTATTCCTGTCCGGCTTCGTGATCGCCGAACCCGCGCCCTATGAGCTGTGGCTCGCCTTTCTCATCGGCGTCTGGTTCATCCTCGGATTGAAGATATCCCGCAGCGTCGCACCGCTTCTGGCCCTGTTTCTGGCGTTCAACATCGGCGGCATGTTGTCGATCACGCAGATGCGCAATCTCAACGCCAGCGACCACCTCGACGGCCCGGTCTATATCGCCGTCTCCACCTTCCTGGCGCTCAGCTCCGTCTTCTATGCCGCCATCATCGAAGACAGTGAAAAGCGGCTGAAGTTGATCTTCAATACCTGGGTCGTCGCCGCGCTGATTACGGCAAGCCTCGGCATCCTCGGCTATTTCCATGCCGTTCCCGGCTTCGACATCTTTACCCGCTACGACCGCGCCATGGGCGCCTTCCAGGACCCGAACGTCTTTGGTCCCTTCCTGGTGACACCGACCATCTACCTCATGCACGGCATCCTGATCGGCGATCTGAAAAAGGCACCGATCAAGGGCGTCTGCCTGTTTATTCTCGCCTTCGGCATCTTCCTCTCCTTCTCCCGCGCGGCGTGGGCGCTGTTTGCCTTTGCTGCAGCAATGCTGATCTTCTGCATGCTGCTGAAACACCGGAGCAACACGTTTCGGCTGCGTATTCTGGTTATGTCGCTGGCGGCGATCATCCTCATGGTCGTGCTGCTCGTCGTCGCCCTGCAATTTCCGCAGGTCAACGATCTCTTCTCCACCCGCACGCAACTGGTGCAGAACTATGATGGCGGGCATCTTGGCCGCTTCGAGCGCCATCGCATCGGTTTCATGCTCTCCATGGAGCGGCCGCTCGGCCTGGGACCGCTGGTCTTCTCCACCATGTTTCGCGAGGACGAACACAATATCTGGCTGAAGACGCTGACCACCTATGGCTGGCTCGGCTTCTTCTGCTGGGTCAGCATGATCTGCTGGACCATCTATATCGGCTTTCGCAATCTCCTGAAGGAGCGGCCCTGGCAGCCCTACGTGATGATCGCCTGGATCGTCGTCCTCGGCCATGTCGGCATCGGCAACGTCATCGATACCGACCACTGGCGCCATCTTTACATGTTGATCGGCATTGTCTGGGGCTGCGGCGCCCTCGAGCAAAAGTACCAGCGTAGCTTGACGCGAAGGGAAGCAGCACCGTGAATATTCGTACCAGCATCAAGCGCCTCTCGCTGCTGCAGGTTCTCGAACCGAGCGGCGGCGGCTCCGGCCGGCATTTCCTCGATCTATGCCGGGCGATGCAGCATCGCGGCCATTCGGTGACCGCCGTTTATTCGCCGGTGCGCGCCGAGGCAGCTTTCGTCTCTGAGCTGGAAGGCATCGGCCTCGACCATGTTATCCCGCTTGCCATGCGCCGCGCACCAGGCCCGTGGGATATCACCGCCTGGTGGCATCTCCGCAAGATTGCCGCCGGACACGGGTCCTTTGATTTGATCCATGGTCACAGCTCGAAAGCCGGCGCATTGACACGCTTGCGCTTGCCCGGAAGACATACGCCGGTGCTCTATACACCGCACGCCTTTCGCACCATGGATCCGACTTTGGGTTCCAAGGGCCGGCTGATTTATGGCGGCATCGAGCGCCTTCTCGGCAATCGCCTGACAGACCGCGTGATCTGCGTTTCCAGGGATGAATATAATCACGCGCTGTCGCTCGGCATTTCCGATGCGCACCTCAGCATCGTCGTCAACGGCGTCAATGCCCCACCAAGCAGCCAACGAGGCACCATCCGCAAGCGTTATGGAATACCTCAGGACGCCCTGGTTTTTGGTTTCGTTGGCCGCATGACCCGGCAGAAGGCACCGGAACGGCTGGTCGAGGCTTTTGCCCGCATAGCCGCGGAACTGCCGCGGGCTTATTTGCTGATGATCGGCGTCGGTGAACTGGCATCTGCCGTTACCGACATGATCGAGGCGGCCGGCCTCGAGCATCGAGCTCGCCTTGACGACGGCATACCGGGGGTCACCGCCATCGATGCTTTCGACGTCGTGGTCATGCCGAGCCGCTACGAAGCGATGTCCTATGTGATGCTGGAGGCTGCGGCCGCGGGCAAGCCTCTCTTGCTGGCTGATGTTGGCGGCGCGCGAACGGTGGTGGAGCCCGGCAGGAACGGCTACATCGTACCTAACAGCGACGATCCAGGCGAGCTGGCCGCCGCGATGGCGCGCTTCGCTGATCCCAAACTGCTTGCCAGCTTTGCCGCTGAGGCTCGCCGTCGCAAGGATGGCTATACGCTTGCAGGCATGGCCGACGCCACGGAGAAAATCTACTACGATCTTCTCGGCTATCCCGCCCCTGCCCCGCTGGAAAGACCGGAAAACGCCAGGCTGCGCACCGTTGCCGAAGGACGGACAAAAAGCATTGCCGCGTTCTGAGCCGGCTGGTGATTTTCACCCGAAAACGGTTCCGATTTTCAAGCTTATGCGATACACTTAAACGATGATCACATCAGCACAATTACGCGGCGCGCGCGCCATGCTCGGACTGACAGCGGAAGCTCTCGCCGGCGAAAGCAAGCTTCCGGTATCGACCATTGAAGCGCTGGAAACGGATGTGAATTCCGCCGATGGGAAGGCACTTGCCGCCGTACGATCTGTCCTCGAAACGCGCGGCGTGCTTTTTCTTGCAAGCGGCAATGATGGAGCCGGCGGCGCTGGCATCCGCTTCAGACATCGGAGCGCCGATGATGATGGCATTCGGCCGGAAAATCTGAACGCCACCAATGATGATTGATAGCCGGAGCGATCATGCGACTTAGCACGACCGCTCCGCAATCCTATCTATTCCAAAGCCCGAGAGCTAGATTACATCTCTCCCGAAAGACATCTAGGCCGCCAATCCCCAGCCCTTGACCAGCTGCTCCGGCGCGGAAACGGCCGCAGGCAGGATGTAGCGCTCGGTATCGTTTGCCGGCTCCCAGCCTTCGATGACCGGACCAACCGGCAGACCGTGGCCAAAGCCATTCAACGTCACAAGTTCCAGGATGATGTTGCCGTAGTCGTCGCGCCATTCGCGCCGCTCGCCGCCCTCGAAGAGGCGCAGGCGACCCTTGATCCGCGGACGATCACGTACGTCCAGCCATTGGGCGATCGATGCTTCGGCATTGGCAACCGAAACGACCTCATCCTCGTCGCCATGCCAGATGGAGACGACGGGATAACGCTCGGCATCGGGCGAAACTTCGCGGACGAGTTCTCCCCATTTTTCAGCTGCGCGCGTCGAGCCACGGTTCATCACATCGAGAGCAGACATGGCATCGCGGGCGGCGCCGAAAGGCAAGCCGCCGATGACGGCGCCTGCGGCAAACAGTTCCGGATAGGTTGCAAGGAGTGCTGCAGCCATGGCGCCGCCGGCAGACAGGCCCATGACAAGAATCTTGCTATCGTCGATCGTATGCACACGCCGGCTGAAATCGATCATCTCGCGAATGGAGCCGAGTTCGCCGCGGTCGCGTGTCACCATGCTCGGGCGAAACCAGTTGAAGCACAGGTTGGGATTGTTCGACAGCTTCTGCTCGGCATAAAGCACCGCAAATCCGTGCTGGCGAGCCAGAGTGGTCCAACCGCTGGCGCGATCGAAATCCTCGGCATTCTGATGACAGCCGTGCAGGACGACGACGAGCGGCATCGGGCCCTTGACGCCCGGCGGTACATATTCGAGCATGCGCAGGTCGCCTGGATTACGGCCGAACCACAGGATTTCCGTCAAACGCTGCGGCGTAGGCCGCGCGGAAATACGGCGACGCGACGGCTGCGCGAGCGGCCGTGTCATCGGAAACTTGAGCTGCGGAAGCTCGACGGAATCGACGAGCAAACGGCGAAGCCGGCTCGGAACTTTAAAATTCATCATGGGCCTTTCACATTATCCACGCCCGCCGCTCCCGGTGTTTCCTCCGCTGCGGCAGCCGCGCACTGTCCCTGAATGGAGAATCAGTGACATTGAGAAATCAATTCTCTTTGTGCAATGCAGCATATATAGGATGGCAGTGTCGCTTCGAACAGACACAATGCATCATTGCTGCTATGTGAAATCAGCTTAAATCGATTAGATTCAAGGCCATAAAAAAACGCAGTTGTGTCAGAAATAAGCCCTGGCGAGCGCGAGGAGCTTAGCGTCGTCCTTCACCCCCTGGCGATAAAGCTGGATGATCAACGCCCCGACCCGCTCGGCCTCCGGACTGCGCGGGTTCATGCCGCGATCCCGGCAGACGCTGTCCAATACCTTCTCCAGACGATCCAGATCGTCCGAAAACAGGGGTAAATCCCGTGGATGTAGTGGGGTTTCCAACATTGCGCTGCCTCGTCTTTCGGGCGGAAGCACGCAACAATATCGCCAGTATCCGCTTCTTGCCCGACAATATGACTAGACTATGCGCTCTGGCCTTAGGCTTGGCAAGAAAGCTTTTGGTGCAATCGCATGCCGTGATGCATTTCTGATTCGCACACAATGCGACAGCTTCGCGAAAGATACAATTTTAAGTTACGCCATCACCAGACCTTCATCTGCACCTGAGATAAGCGAACAAAACGGAGACCTGACGATGACGACGACCAGACCCTTTATTTCCGCTGTTCTTGGATTGCTGCTCGCCGGTCTGGCCTTGCCGGCCCTGGCGCAAAATCTCCAGAATCTGCCGCTGCGTACCCCTCGGCAACTGCCGGATGGATATATCTCCGTGCAATCCGGGATATCGTTTTCCTACTCGCTACCCGATGGCGACAATGAGGAGCAGCAGGAGAAGGCATTGAAATCCTTCTATAAGGTCGCGGCAAGCAGCTGCGCCACCCTGCTCGATACCATCGCCGACAGCTGCGAAATCAGCGCGATGTCGAGCAATACGTCGATCAATAATTTCGATGGGCGTGGGCCGAAACTTTCGGTGAGCGGCCAGGTCACGATGGCCGTCAAGCTCAAGCCATCGACCACGTCAACGAAATAGGAATCCCCGGCCTTCGGCGCCAGGTGACGAAAAGCCAACGGATCGGTAAGAAATCGCGGCGATAATCCCCTCGCAATTGAGGGATTCTACCATGGCAAAAGCGAAACGACGCACGCGGCGCAAGCCGCAATCCAGCGCGGGCAGTTCGATGTGGCTGTGGGGTGTCGTCGGCCTGGCGGCCGTGGCCGGCATCTACGCCTACCAGCATCGCAAGGAAATGCCGTCGATGATTGCTCATGCAGGCGCCGTTGCCGGTCTGCCGCATGTGGCACAGGAAGCGCCGGTACCGGCAAGCAAGCCGAGGGCCAGAACAGCAGCAATCACTCCCGAGCCGCGTGAGACAAACGCCCTGCCGGTACCGCCGGCAGCCATTCCCGTGGCCATGCCGGTGAGCAAGACGCCGATCGAAAGACCCTCCCCCGCTCCGCGGGCTCAAAGCGGCGGCCGGTTCGTGCTTTGCGGCGGCGGCTCCGGCACGAACTGCGTGGTGGACGGCAATACGTTCTGGCAGGATGGCGTCAGGATCCAGCTGGCCGATGTCGATGTGCCCGATGTCGGTGCCGCGCGTTGCCCGAGCGAGAGGCAGAAGGCGGTGGCCGCAAAACTGCGCCTGCAGGCCATTCTCAATGATGGGACCTTCGTGCTTTCCGGCAGCAACCGTGGCGACGACCAGAATGGCGGCAAGCTGCGCATAGCCATGCGCGCCGGCCGCTCAATCGGCGACCAGCTCGTCTCCGAGGGCCTCGCACGGCGCTGGAACGGCCAGGCGCCTTCCTGGTGCGGCTAACTCACTGAAAATTCGATTGGGAGCTCAAGGAGATAAATGGTCGGGGCGACAGGATTTGAACCTGCGACCCCTTGACCCCCAGTCAAGTGCGCTACCGGGCTGCGCTACGCCCCGACCTGCCGAAACGGCTTGTTTCGTTTAGAGTTTAGAGTTTCCCGACGCAAGCGAAAAGTAATAGCCCGCTCAGAAAAAGTTCCGGCTCACCGGCACGCTCGCCTAGGCCCCTTGCTCGGCTGATAGGTGTTATCCGAAGGCCGATAAGACTGGTAGCGGCTCGCGCAGGCGCGGGTATGACTGTCGTAATAGCCTCTAGCACGCTGCCCGTTGAAGAGTGTGCCTGTCACGAAGGATTTGAAGAGCACGCCACTGTCCGAGTCGTCGTCGTAATAGCTATCGGAACCATGGCGCCAATGATGACCACCACCCCAGCGATTGTGATTGTGCCAATGGCCATGTCCGTGATCGCGAACCTGGATGACGTCGGTCTGCTCGGGCGCGGGTACAGATAGCGCTGGCATGGTCATTGCGCCTGCTGGCATGGCGGCGCCGGCCGCCAGCAACAAACCAAAGCCGGCGGCAGTTATCGATCTGGCAATCGTAAACATATGCGACTCCTTCGAAATCCGGCAGCACTGCCCAAGCACATCTGCGTGAGAAACCTTGTCGCCGAGCATGCCGATACTACCTGTATATAGTGATTTCGATCCATACTCATAGATGCCCTTCCGTCATAATTGCGTGACGAATTCCGGCAAACGAGAAGTCAACGGAAAGTTACGGCGATGAAGCCTCTGATAGTCCTCATGCTGTGTGCGCCGCTGCTCGCGGCATGCAACACGACGCAATCGCTGCAACCCATTCCCGGCAGCATCACCTATGGCGGCCAGCCGCACATGAAGCTGACCCAATCGCCGATCGGAGCCCGCATTGACCATCGCTTCACCAATCAATGGGGAGAGGATGTCTATGAGACCTATATCCTGCAACCGGATCGCAGCTTGAAGCTGGTCAACCGCGAGATTGTCACGCCGTTTTAACGTCGTGCGACGAAAACAAAAAACTCCGCCGGAGCGAACCAGCGGAGTTTTAAAATTCATATGCGGGCCAGCGTGCCGACTACCAGCAACGATAGCAGCGACGATAGTAAGGCCGGCCGTAGTAGCCGCGGTGATGATGGTCGCTGACTGCGGCGCCGACCAGAACACCGCCGATGATGCCGGCAGCGGCAAGTCCGGCAGCCTGATTTTCAGCCTGCTGCGCCTGAACGCGGTTTGCCTGATAGGTCGCGCCGACGCAGCGATTGTAGCGTTGTGTGCCTGGGCGGAAGCCCTGCGACTGACAGGTCATTTCGGCATTCATCGCAGATTCCTGCGGTGTCTGACAGCTCGATAGAATGGTGGTTATAGCGACGAGACTCGCCGCCACGGTGGCACGTATGCGCATGTTCCCTCCGGCAATTTATAAGACAACCCCGAAGAAGCGAATACAGCCAAAGGTAATGTTTAGCAAGCCAACCTTATCATGCGATGCACGGAATCGGGCCAAAACTGCCTTGAGATGCGCGCAAAGATGGTAGCATGCTTAACAGCCGATGGGGCCGCGAACGAAAAGGCCCCGCATTTCGGCGGGGCCTGTGGTGCCTGGCTTTTGCCGGCAGATCCATTTAGGGACTGCGGCAGGTAGCCTGCTCGGATCAGAAATTCCGTTCGAAACGGAGGATGCCGGCGACAGTATCATCCTTGATAAAGTCGTAGTGCATATAGGTCAGTTCCGGCTCGACCAGGAAATCCTTGACGGGATAGATCTTGAGGTTCGTCGTTGCCTCGAACATCTTCGACTCGGTGTAGGCCAGCTGCAGGTTCCACTTCAGCTTGTCGTTGATCGGAACGCCAACGCCGCCCCAGACTGCCCAGTCACCCCAGCCGCACTTGCCGGCGTTGACGGTGCCGCTCGACGTCGTGCAGGCGGAAATATCCTGGTTCGTGCCGGCATATTTGTTGAGCTTGTCGCCATCGGTGTTCCAGCCGCCCATCAGGAAGGCTTCGACAGCGCCGAACTTGGCATCGATGCGTGCCTTGATGGCACCCTCTTCGACGATCGAGTCGTAACCGCCGACGATCTTGAAGCCCCAGTTATCCACCTTGTAGCCGAAACCAGCGACAACATCGGGCGCGTAATGGTCGGACTTGTCGTCCGTCCACCAGCCGGCGCCGTAAGATGCCGAGCCGTCGGACGTGGAGTTGCTGTCTTCGAGCGAGATCACGGCCGTGAAACCGTTGCCTGCATCGTAATTATAGGTCAGCTGGTTCAGTTCGTATGGGCCGTCATAGATCGCATCGTCGTTGATGACGTCGCCGGCATAGCCCACATAAAGGTTGTACTGCGAGTCGAGCTTACCGACCGTGAAGCCACCGAGGCTGATATTGGCGAACAGTAGCTTGGCGGATGTCGCGCCTCCGTCGTTCCATTCCCAACGGAAGATGGTGTTGGTCTTCAGCGCTCCATATTCGGTATCGGTCGCAGTATCGACATTGAGCTCCACGCGCTCATGCCAGAGAGTGCCGACCCTGCTGCGCGGATTATAGGCATCGTACCATTCACCTTCGGTACGGACCTTGCCGCCGACTTTCAGGCAGGTTTCAGTGCCGGGAATAAAGAAATAGCCGGTACCGTAGGCGTCACATATGCGGACATATTCCAGCGGTTCCGGTTCTGCTGAAACGATGGCATCGGCGGCATGCGCACCGCTCGCTGCGGCGATTGCAGCGGCGGAGCCAAGAAGAAGGCTCTTGATGTTCATGGTGTCTCCATTCGACTATCCATCAGGGACGGAGTCTCCCGGCAGACAATTTCTTGCCCCTCCATGGCCTGACTGGCTGTTCCCCTTCTTTGAAGGGTGAAGCAACGAAGCTTCGCCGCCAAACTGAACCCAGAGTTGGGGTCGGGCAAGTTAATAAGGCTGCCGAACTAATTTCCTACAACGCAGAAGAGTGGCAATGTGACAAAAATGTCACCGAACGCAGCCGATACCTATACATATGCGTCCGGCCAGCATCCCTAGGATGTTAATCAGCGCGCAAACCACCATAATTTGTATTTCGCATATTGTACATACGCCACTGGGCATACATCCACAGCGCGAAACAGATGCGCCTTATCGCACTTGATCCAGCAGGCGCTTGCATTCCAAAAGATCATAAAGCGTTTCCTGCAGCAGGGCTCGATCTTCCTTGCCGACACTGGACTTGCCGATGGAAACATCCGGCGTACCATCGTCACCGCTGACGAAATTGAAGAAACGGCGGCTTATCGGTGCCTTGGCACGGCCGACAATCTGATCTTCATCGGGGTTGGCCGAGTTGACGCGCGGCTCGACGGGTGCGGGCTCCTGTGTGGCAGCAGCCAGAGCTTCGACACTGGCGAGATCCCCATGACCGACGGCGATGACGAACTTGTTGCCATTGGTCTTCAGAAGCTTCTGAACGCCCTTGATCGTGTAGCCATGATCATAGAGCAGATGCCGGATGCCATTCAGCAGATCGACATCTTCAGGCCGGTAATAGCGCCGACCGCCGCCTCGCTTCATCGGCTTGATTTGTGGAAAGCGCGTCTCCCAGAACCGTAGGACATGCTGCGGCAGATCAAGGTCTTCCGCAACTTCGCTGATCGTGCGAAATGCATCCGGGCTCTTGTCCATCATCATACTCCCACAGCGTGAGTGCGGCACCATTCGGGCCGGATCGCGCAAAACCGGATATCGATGCCGAATCCTTCAAGATACGACTCACCATATTTCAACGGTTTGGCGGCGGAAATTCAAGTGGTCTGTTCAACTGCTGCACAAGCAAGCTGAAAAGCCGCGCAGAAACCGAACGCTAAAGGCCACAGCGCAAGGCATGTGGCCCATAACAAAACCAAGCTTTCGGATGGATCAGGAGGCTGGATTTGCCGGTCTGGCTTTCGCCTTGCGGCTTGCATGAGCCTTCAGAATGCGCGTTTTCAACACGTTCGATGCCTTGAACGTCATGACACGGCGTGGAGAGATCGGCACTTCCTCGCCGGTCTTCGGATTGCGACCGACGCGTTCATTTTTATCGCGCACCTGAAACGTCGCAAATGAAGAGAGTTTTACGGTTTCGCCACGCACGATGGCGTTGCAAATTTCATCGATAACCGTCTCGACGAGCTCCGCCGACTCCGTCCGCGAGAGGCCGACTTTCCGGAATACCGACTCCGCCAAATCTGCGCGCGTCACTGTCTTGCCCGTCATAGCTCCCCGCCCATATTGATAGGTAATCTTATTCAAGCCGTGAGAGACTATTGCCCTTGCGGCAAACGGTCAAGCTATTGTTCGGAACGGCTTTTGGAGATATCGCGCTACCAGCGCAGCAGCACTGCACCCCAGGTGAATCCGCCGCCCATCGCCTCCAGCATCACCAGATCACCCTTCTTGATTCGGCCATCTCCGGCAGCAACCGAAAGCGCCAGGGGGATCGAGGCAGCGGACGTATTGCCATGAAGATCGACGGTGATCACAACCTTCTCGGGAGCAATTCCAAGCTTCTTGGCGGAGCCGTCAATGATCCGGCGATTGGCCTGATGCGGCACCAGCCAATCCAGATCCTCCACGGTCGAACCAGTGGCATCGAAGGCAGCCTGGATAACGTCCGTGATCATGCCGACGGCGTGCTTGAACACCTCACGCCCGGCCATGTGCAGCACGCCGACCGTGCCCGTCGACGACGGACCGCCGTCGACATAGAGCTTGTCCTTGTGCGCGCCGTCGGAACGCAGACTTGCCGAGAGCACGCCACGATCGGTGTTGACGCCACTCCCCTCGCCTGCCTCGAGGATCAGCGCACCAGCGCCGTCGCCGAAGAGAACGCAGGTCGTGCGATCGGTCCAATCGAGAATGCGGGAAAACGTCTCGGCGCCGATGACAAGCACGCGTTTGGCAAGGCCGCCGCGAATATAGGCGTCGGCGGTGGTCACGGCATAGACGAAACCGGTACAGACGGCCTGAACATCGAAGGCAAAGCCATGATGCATGCCGAGCCGATTCTGAATGTTCACCGCGGTTGCCGGAAAAGTATTGTCCGGTGTCGAGGTGGCAACGATGATCATGTCGAGATCGTCGGGCGTCAAACCGGCATTGGCAAGGGCGGCTCGCGCCGCCTGCTCGCCCAGCGACGCCGTGGTTTCATCTTCGCCTGCTATGTAGCGCTGACGAATACCGCTGCGCTGGACAATCCAGTCGTCGCTGGTTTCGACAACCTGTTCCATCTCGGCATTGGTCATGACGCGTTTGGGGAGCGCCGCCCCAAAACCGCGAACAACTGAACGGATCATTCTGCTTTTACCCCGTCGCTCATGCCGCTTCCGGCCCGATTGGGGGGAGCCGCTTGGCATGATATCTCTTCAAATCATTTTCGATTTTCTGCGTGAGCCCATTCTTGGCCATATCGTAGCCGACATCGATAGCCGCCGCGAAGGCTTCGGCATTCGCGCCACCATGGCTCTTGATGACAATACCGTTGAGGCCGAGAAAGACGCCGCCATTGACCTTGCTGGGATCGAGCTTCTCGCGCAGCAGGTCGAACGCGCCCTTGGCAAAGATATAGCCGATGCGCGCCAGCAACGTCCTCGTCATCGCCGCGCGCAAATAGGCGCCGATCTGCTTTGCCGTGCCCTCTGCAGCCTTCAGCGCGATATTGCCTGAGAAGCCTTCGGTGACCACGACGTCGACCGTACCCTTGCCGATATCGTCGCCTTCGACGAAACCGGAATATTCAAGCGATTCGAGATTAGCCTCACGGATCAGGCGTCCGGCATCCTTGACGTCTTCCTGCCCCTTGATTTCCTCAACACCGACATTCAGCAAGCCAACCGTCGGACGTTCGATCTCGAAGAGCGCACGCGCCATGGCGCCACCCATCAAGGCAAAGTCGAGCAATTGCTGGGCATCAGCGCCAATGGTGGCTCCGACATCAAGCACGATGCTTTCGCCGCGCAGCGTGGGCCAGATCGCGGCGATCGCCGGCCGTTCTATATTGGCCATGGTGCGCAAACAGAACTTCGCCATAGCCATGAGCGCGCCGGTATTACCGGCCGACACGACGACATCCGCGTCTCCGAGCTTCACCGCTTCGATCGAACGCCACATGCTGGACACGTAGCGGCCGCGGCGAAGTGCCTGGCTTGGCTTCTCGTCCATGCCGATGGCAACATCACATTCGTGAAAGACGGACTTTTCCCTAAGCTTCGGATACTTGGCCAGGACCGCCTCGCAGCGGTCCTTCTGTCCGTACAGGATGAACGTGATATCGGGATGCCTATCCAGCGCCTTGGCCGCGCCGGGAACAACAACCTCAGGGCCGAAGTCGCCACCCATCAGGTCAAGAGAAATTCTGATCACGCGTCCCTAGTCCTTGTTGTCCGCCGGGCCTGGCGAATTTGGCGTCAAAATACCGTTTTCTCCCTCGGTTACAACTGAATTGTGCTCGGTTGCCACGAGGGTCTATTCCTTTTTCCAGTCTTTCAGAACCGCGAAAGGTGACGGTTTCCTGTCACTTTCGCCCGTATCTTCTATATGCCCGTCGAACTCTACGCCGGGCTTGCGTGGGTAAGGATCGATTGCGAGCGCTGCGAATTCCGCAACGACCGCACCGGCATCGATTGTATCTCCGGTAAATGTCTCTGGGATATCAGGGCCGTCCGGATCGAGCACCATTTCACCGGCATCCATCGACGCGCGCGCGCCAGTTTGGAATCTTCCGGCACGAAAATATGCTCGAAATTCTCGTTGATCTCCGATTCCACAGGCTCGAGCGTAACGACGCAGGCCTGAACGATCTTCGCCCGCACATCTCCCTTGATCCGCACGCCGTCGCGCTTCCAGCGCGAGATCTTCAGATCGGCCTCAAGCTTCTCCACGGAGAGGACATCCCATAGCTCCGCCAGGCCTGCAAGCTCGCGTTTATCAGCCTCGACATGCACCTCGACGGGATTGGCGGAGATGTGGCCAACCTTCACGAAATAGGAAAAAGGCGTTTCGCCGGAGTCGTTGTTTTTCATTCTTATCTCCTAAACCAACTGTTGCCCGAACGCGGCCGGCAACGGCAACACCGCAGAACCCGTGGCAATCGCATCCTCTTCTATCCCAGCCAGATGCGCCTCCGCGGTCATCATCCATTCCGCAAGCGCGGCCATGGAGGCCTCACCGTCAGCGGCCTTGGGATAGATGTTGCGCCGAAGGGCCGCGGCAAGAGCAACGCGATCATTGCCGTCCATGGCGGCTGCATAGCTCTCGAGCCGGCCATAGAACATACCCGCCAGCTTCTTCATGCGCTTCGGTACGCTGTTGTCGCCGATTCCGAGTTCGCGGATCGAATAATCGATGTCCTCGAAGAACGCATCGACGATTTCCTGCGCAAGCTCCTGCCCACTGGTCGCTGACGCCCGTGTGCGGCGAAAAAACAGGATCATGACGACCGAAAGCAATTCGAAGCGCCCCATCACCGTATCGGGCACCTCATAATCGGTATAGAAAATCGGCTGCCGCGCCACGGATGTCAGAAGCTCATATTGCCTGACGACAATGAGCTGATTGTTATTTCTTTTGCGAAAGAGCCCAAAAATCATGAGAATTCCCGGAATTGGCTCATTCAGAGCGCGCCGTTTTTGCTTGGCCTTGTTGCATCCACGCTAAAGCTGGTTTACCGAAGCAGGCGCGAATTGCAATGCCGTTTGTGCCCGCTTCGAGGCTCCTGCCCTTACCCGTCGTCACGCTGTGCATGATCGGTGATGAAGAGTGACGAACAACGTCTTGTGCCCTTTTCAATCGCGGAAAGGCCACAATGATATGTACAGCAAGGTGATACCGGCCGACCGGCCATCGGATTGATTCATTAGGGGAGATGAGATGTCGTTGACCAGACGGTATTTCAAGTCTGACATAACTTTCAGCAGCAGTGCCGCCATCGCCCTGGTGATTGCGACCGTAGGACTTACGGCTTGCCAGACCGGCGACGTCATGAACAACGGTTACATCTTCGATCAGCAGTCGCTGGCGCTGGCGCCGGTTGGCTCGAGCCGCGAGCAGGTCCTGCTCTCGCTTGGTACGCCTTCGACCACTGCGACGTTCGACGGCGAGGTCTTCTATTACATTTCCCAGAAGCGCACGCGCGCCGTCGCCTTCATGAAGCCGAAGCTGGTCGACCAGAACATCCTGGCGATCTATTTCGACAAGGATGGCATCGTGAAGCAGGAAGCCAACTACACGCTGAAGGACGGCAAGGTCTTCGACATGATCGGCCGGACGACGCCGACAGGCGGCCGCGACATCACTTTCCTGCAGCAGATCCTCCAGGGTGGCGGCAGTGGCGTCAACGGTGCGAGGAACTTCCTCAACAACCTCAACCCGGGCCAGTAAGCCGGGAAATCCTCCAACGAAAAACCCGCGAGGCGCTTCGCCCCGCGGGTTTCTTTATGCGTTCGTTTTACTTCGTCTAGAGCGGGCGATTTTAGGTCGCGCCGACCTAAAATCTGAATCTGCTCCACACCTTTCGGCGTCATGCTCTAACCGGCGAGGATGGCCAACAGCAGCAATGCGACAATGTTGGTGATCTTGATCGCCGGATTGACTGCGGGACCAGCTGTATCCTTATAGGGATCGCCGACGGTATCGCCCGTAACCGAGGCCTTGTGGGCTTCGGAGCCCTTCATGTGACGCGTGCCATCCTTGTCGACGAAGCCATCCTCGAAGCTCTTCTTGGCATTGTCCCATGCACCGCCACCCGACGTCATGGAGATGGCGACGAAGAGGCCGTTGATGATCACGCCAAGCAAGGACGCACCGAGTGCGGCGAAGGCTGAGGCCTTGGAGCCGGAAATCAGCAGAACGCCGAAATAGACGACGATCGGTGCCAGAACGGGCAGCAGCGACGGGATGATCATCTCGCGAATGGCGGCCTTGGTCAGTATGTCGACCGCGCGACCATAATCGGGACGTTCGGTGCCCTGCATGATACCCGGCTTCTCGCGAAACTGCTTGCGCACTTCCTCGACGATCGAACCAGCAGCCCGGCCGACGGCCGTCATGGCGATACCGCCGAAGAGGTAGGGAATGAGGCCACCGAACAGCAATCCGGCAACGACATAGGGGTTCGACAGATCGAAGGAGATCGTGCCGACATTGGCGAAATAAGGGAACTTGTCGCCGTGAGCCGCGAAATACTGCAGGTCGTTCGAATAGGCAGCGAACAGTACCAGTGCGCCGAGACCAGCCGAGCCGATGGCATAGCCCTTTGTGACTGCCTTGGTGGTGTTGCCGACCGCATCGAGCGCATCGGTCGATTTGCGCACTTCCGGCGGAAGATGCGACATTTCCGCGATGCCCCCGGCATTGTCGGTGACCGGGCCGAAGGCGTCGAGCGCAACGATCATGCCGGCAAGACCAAGCATGGCCGTAACGGCGATACCGGTGCCAAACAGGCCGCCGAGCTGATAGGTCGCGATGATGCCGCCGACAATGACGATCGCCGGCAAAGCCGTCGATTCAAGTGAAACGGCGAGGCCCTGGATGACGTTGGTGCCGTGGCCGGTGACCGATGCCTGGGCGATGGAGTTGACCGGCCGCTTGTTCGTGCCGGTGTAGTATTCGGTAATGACGACGATCAGCGCCGTGACGATCAGGCCGACGATGCCGCAGGCGAACAGCTTGGTTCCGGTGACCTCGAAACCGGCGATGGTCCCGACCGAGCCCCAGCCGATGGTCAGCGACGTGGCCGCGGCCAGCCCGAGGATCGAGAGGATGCCGGTGGCGATGAGCCCCTTGTAAAGAGCGCCCATGATCGATCCATTCGCACCAAGCTTCACGAAGAAGGTGCCTATGATCGATGTGATGATGCAGGCGCCGCAAATCGCAAGCGGATAGATCATCGCGGAAGCAAGCAGCGGAGAGCCGGCGAAGAAGATCGAGGCGAGGACCATGGTCGCGACGACGGAGACCGCATAGGTTTCGAACAGATCAGCTGCCATGCCGGCGCAATCGCCGACGTTGTCGCCGACGTTATCGGCGATGGTGGCGGGATTGCGCGGATCATCCTCGGGAATGCCGGCTTCCACCTTGCCGACCAGGTCACCGCCGACATCGGCACCCTTGGTGAAAATACCGCCGCCGAGACGGGCGAAGATCGAAATCAGCGACGCGCCGAAACCGAGGGCGACGAGTGCATCGATGACATCGCGCGAGCCCGGTTCATGACCGAGAACGCCTGTTAGCACGTAGAAATAGATGGAGACGCCAAGCAATGCGAGGCCGGCAACCAGCATGCCGGTGATGGCGCCCGACTTGAAGGCGATATCGAGGCCGGCGGACAGGCTATGCGATGAGGCCTGCGCGGTGCGAACGTTGGCGCGCACGGAGACATGCATGCCGATGAATCCGGCTGCGCCCGAGAGAACTGCGCCGATCAGGAAGCCAATAGCGGCTTCGCCAGACAATAGAAGCCAGGCGGCAATGAAAACAATGACACCAACAATTGCGATCGCTGTATATTGGCGCGCCAGATAAGCTTGTGCGCCTTCGCGGATATAACCCGCAATTTCCTGCATGCGCGCATTACCCTGATCGGCCGCAAGCACCGACCGGGTCGTCCAGATGGCATAAACCACCGAGAGCAGCCCGCACGCTATAACGCCTATAAGAATCGACATTTCGCTTTTTCCCTCCAAAAAAGCCGGCGGTTCACTCCTCCCCCGGCCGCCTGCGACAACCGTGACTGCCCTCCTCCAAGGCGATCGACGGATGTGCAGTGCAAGATTGCTGTTGGGAAAACGTCGCGTCAAGACCGCCCGCGGGTAAAACGCCCGCAGGAGGTTCAAAAGAATATCCGTGGCTGAAATCAGGCGCGAACGAAGGAAACGAAAGCGCAACGCGCCGGAGGCCGCAGCCTCGGCGAAGCTTATTTCTTGGCTTCGCCGCGAACCTGCTTGGCGATTCGGTCGAGCACAGCATTCACGAGTTTTGGTTCGTCTTCTTCGAAGAAGGCATGTGCGATCTCGACATATTCCGTGACGATGACCGCAACCGGCACGTCCTTGCGGTCGAGCAGTTCGAATGTTCCGGCACGCAGGATCGCACGAACGGTGCTGTCGAGACGCGACAACGCCCAGTCGTCCTGAAGAGCCGAGCCGATCAGCGGATCGAGCTTGGTCTGTTCGCGCACGACGCCCGATACGATGGAACGGAACCAGGAGGCGTCAGCCTTCAGATAGGTCTCGCCGTCCAGTTCCTGTCCGAGACGGTGCGCCTCGTATTCGGCCACTACCTCCAGAACGCCGGTTCCGCCGATATCCATCTGATAGAGCGCCTGCACCGCCGCAAGACGCGCCGCGCCCCGCTGATTAGCGGGTTTTGCCGATCGCTCGTTGTCCTGATTGCTCATGAACTTATGCACCCAACTTCTGTTTCAGCGCGATCATGGTCAGCGCCGCACGGGCGGCGAAGCCCCCCTTGTCCTTGTCCGTACGCCGCGCACGCGCCCAGGCCTGATCATCGTTCTCGACGGTCAGGATACCATTGCCGATCGGCAGGGATTCGCTGACGGCGAGATCCATCAGGGCACGCGAGGATTCATTGGCGACGATATCGAAATGGTAGGTTTCACCACGGATGACCATGCCGAGAGCAACATAGCCGTCATAGACGACGCCGCCATTGTCGCCACCGTCGAGAGCCATCGCGATCGCAGCCGGGATTTCCAGCGCGCCGGGCACGGTGACGACGTCATAAGTGGCGCCTGCTTCATCGAGAGCGGTCTTGGCACCATCGAGCAGGGCGTCGGCCATATCATCGTAGAAGCGGGCTTCGACGATCAGGATATGGGCATTGGAAGAGCTTGACATGGATCACCTGCGAATTGAGAGGGGCTGGGCACCTTATTAGGCCGGGTCAAACCACGGCAGGCCTCGCTTGGCAAGTGTTTTTCAACGGTCGAGCCTGATTCTAACCCTATTTGGAGATCATCGAAACACCCATAAAATTGTAGCTTTCGCGCGTGCGGCTGCTTCGATAATAATTCCAGACTTGGGAAGGGGGGCTCATGACGAAGAAATCCGTACCCGCCGTGAATGTCGGCGAACTTCAGCTGGATCACTGGCAGCAGGGCAGCTTTTTTGCCGGCAGCGACGCCTCTTTCGGGGCGATGCTCGGCCTGAAGCACCTCGGCATCAGTTACAACGAAGTCCCTCCCGGCAAATCAGGCTGTCCGTTTCACAATCATCACGTCGAGGAAGAGATGTTCGTCATTCTCGACGGCGAAGGCGAATATCGTTTTGGAGACCATCGGATTGCTGTGAGGCAGGGTGACGTTCTCGGAGCCCCGGCCGGCGGCCCGGAAACGGCGCACCAGCTGATCAACAACGGCCCTGGTGTGCTGACCTATCTCGCCATTTCGACCAAGGCGCAGACGGAGGTCGTCGAATATCCCGATTCCGGCAAGTTTCTCGCCAAGACCAACCGCGCCGGTGAGGCGGCATTCCGCGTCATCGGGCGGGCTGCGACCATCAATGTAGACTACTGGGACGGCGAGCCCGGCGCATCGAACGACTGAATCTAACCAAATACATATTAGCAAAGACATAGACCCCTATGACCATCATTCCGATATTGACGACTGAGCGGCTTTTGCTGCGCGGCCACCGGCTGGACGATTTCGACGAGTTTCTTGATCTCTGGAAGCATAAAGACCTCGTGCGCTTCATCGGCGGCGAGTTGCCCACCCGTGAGCAGGTCTGGGCGCGCCTCCTGCGCTACGGCGGCCTGTGGCATCATCTTGGCTTCGGTTTCTTCGCGGTTCAGGAACGCGAAAGCGGCAAGCTGATCGGCGAAGTTGGTTTTCTCGATCTGCACAGAGACGAGATCCCGTCGACGGAGGGCACGCTCGAGGCCGGCTGGGGCATCACGCCGCCAATGCAGGGAAAGGGCTATGCGACGGAGGCAATGAGTGCCGCGATCTCCTGGGCGGACAAGCAGTTCGCCGGCCGGCGCATGACCTGCATGGTCGATCTGGAAAACAAGCCGTCGCTGCGCATCGCCGAAAAGATCGGCTTCCGGCGGATCGGTGACGTGACCTACAAACACAAACCCAACGCCATGTTCGAACGATAGACGAACCGGGAAAAGGCGCGGATGTTGGAGATGTTCTCGATCAAGGCCTATGTGCCGGATGATGCACGGGCCACGATCGACATTTTCCTAAGAGCCATTCGTGAGACTGCATCTAAGGATTATAGCCCCGAGCAAATTGCGGCCTGGGCAAAGGTCGATGATGCCGAAGTCTGGGCTCAATATCGCGCGAGCCGACCGACATGGCTTGCAATGAACGGACCAATGCCGGTCGGTTTCACGGATCTCAAGCCGGACGGCTGTCTGGACATGATGTTCGTGGACTCCGATTATCAGGGCAAGGGTATTGCCAGCCTGCTGCTTGCGACCGTCGAAAAGGCTGCTCGCGATCAAGGCCTGCAGCGAATATTCACCGAAGCCAGCCTGACCGCCCGTCCCTTCTTCGAGCGAAAGGGCTTTGTCGTCCTGGCCGCGCAACAGGTGCAAAAGCTCGGCCAGACGCTGGCGAATTTTCGCATGGAGAAAATGCTCGAGTAAACAGTCCGAGCTCATATGTGGGAGTGGGGGTGAGGCTCAGCCTTCGCGGGCGACCGGAAATTCAGCCAGCCGGGCAGCATAGCGCGCCATGGTATCGACCTCGAAATTGACGAAGTCTCCGGCCTTGCGTTCGCCCCAGGTGGTGACCTCAAGGGTGTGGCGGATCAGCAGCACGTCGAAATCGGTCCCATCGACGGCGTTGACCGTCAGCGAGGTGCCGTCGAGTGCAATCGACCCCTTCGGCGCGACGAATTTGGCAAGATGCTCCGGCGCGCGCAGGCGATAGCGGGTGGCATCGCCTTCAGGCGTTACCGAGAGAATTTCAGCCCTGCCGTCGACATGGCCGGAAACAATGTGTCCGCCGAGCTCATCGCCAATCTTCAGCGAACGTTCGAGGTTGATCTTGGCTCCCGCTTCCCAGCTGCCGATGGTGGTCAGCCGCAGGGCTTCTTCCCAGGCCTCGACCTCGAACCAGCGACCGTTGCTGCCCTCTTGCGGCAGGCCGGTCACTGTCAGGCAGACGCCGGCATGCGAAATCGAAGCACCCATGTCGATGGTTGCCGGATCATAATTGGTGGCAACGCGCAGCTTGATACCTTCTTTCAGAGGAGAAACGGATTCGACCGTGCCGAGATCGGTGACAATTCCGGTAAACATCAAAAACCTCTTTCGTATTCGTCGCAGCGATCGTCGCCAAACTGGCTCTCGCCGATATGCATGAAACTGGGTGGGATATTGGATCTGAGAACGGGCGATTCAATACCGCCTTCGCCAATATCGGCCGGTCCCTGGAACAGCAGGATGCGATCGACCATCCCGGCCTCGAGGAAACGCCGCGCGGTCCTGGCGCCGCCTTCGACCAGCAGTGAGGAAATCCCGCGCGTGCCCAAAGCTTCGAGCAGCTCTCCCGGCTCGCTGGAATTGGACTGCAGCACCTCGACACCCGCCGCATCAAGGGCGGCGCGGCGACCTAAAAAGGCGCTGTCGGTATTCTCGTCAAAGGGCGGCTGATGGCTGGCAACGGCGATGACCGGATATTGCCGCGCAGTCTTCACCAGCTTGCTGCCGAGCGGCAGCTGCAGGTCTTCATCGATAACGATACGCAAGGGGGTGCGATCTTCCAGGCCCGGAAGCCGGCAGGTCAATTCCGGATCGTCTGCGATCGCCGTGCCGATACCAACGAGAATGGCATCGCTTTCGGCCCGCAGCTTCTGCACCTCCGCCCGGGCAAGATCGCCGGTGATGCGGACCTGTCCCTCGCCTGTCCTGCCGATCATGCCATCGGCGGAAACGGCAAGCTTGAGAGTCACATAGGGCCGGTTTCTCGTCTGGCGCATCAGGTAGCCCGCCAGAGAGCGCCTACCGTCTTTCTCCAGGATGCCGGTATCGACTTCGATGCCGGCAGCACGCAGCATATTGATGCCACGGCCGGACACACGCTGATCGGGATCGGTGACGCTGACGACAACCCGTGCAACACCATAAGCGATCAGCGCTTCGGCGCAGGGCGGCGTCTTGCCGTAATGCGAGCAGGGTTCGAGCGTGACATAGGCTGTCGCTCCCCTCGCCGCTTCGCCTGCCTCGGCGAGAGCCTGGGGTTCGGCATGCGGACGGCCGCCCACAGCCGTTACGCCACGGCCGATGACAATGCCATCTTTCACGATGAGGCAGCCGACGGACGGGTTGGTGGAGGTCAGCCCTAGATGCGTGAGCGAGAGGCGGATCGCCTCCGCCATGAAACGCTCGTCTTCCGGCTGCTCGCTCATAGTCAAGGATCCAGCGGATCGCGGGCGATCTTGGCGTTGATCTCGTTGATCACGTGCTCGAAATCCTCCGCATGGGAGAAATCGCGATAGACGGACGCATAGCGCACGAAAGCAACATCATCGAGGCTCTTCAGCGCTTCCAGCACCTGAAGACCGATCTGCTCCGAGCTGATTTCCGTCTCGCCCGAG
Source organism: Rhizobium sp. P44RR-XXIV (assembly GCF_001999485.2). Lineage (NCBI taxonomy): Bacteria > Pseudomonadati > Pseudomonadota > Alphaproteobacteria > Hyphomicrobiales > Rhizobiaceae > Rhizobium > Rhizobium sp. P44RR-XXIV. The sequence continues at coordinate 1,383,537 of NZ_MPVZ02000028.1, forward strand.
CTTTCGAGGCGGCGAACGATGCCGGAAACAGCGCGCTCGATGCGATCGCGATCGACCGGACGCTTGCGCAGCGCGATCTCGAAAGACCGCACCAACTTGTCGCGATCGAAAAGCACCTTGCGGCCGGTCTTCTTGATGACCATCAGCTCGCGGAGCTGCACGCGCTCGAACGTCGTGAAGCGGCCGCCGCAATCCGGGCAGATACGCCGCCGGCGGATGGAGGTATTATCCTCCGCCGGGCGCGAATCCTTCACCTGCGTGTCTTCCGTACCGCAATAGGGGCAGCGCATGCGCCCTCCTCAGCCCATGTAGCCGTACATCGGGAAGCGGTCGGTGAGCTTGACCACCTTCTCGCGTACGGCCGCTTCGACGGCAGCATTGCCTTCATCGGAGTTGGCAACCTTCAGGCCATCGAGCACTTCGATAATCAGATTGCCGATTTCGCGGAATTCGGCTTCCTTGAAGCCGCGCGTCGTGCCGGCCGGAGTGCCGAGACGGACACCCGAGGTGACGAAAGGCTTTTCCGGATCGAACGGGATGCCGTTCTTGTTGCAGGTGACGTAGGCTCGGCCAAGGGCAGCCTCGGCGCGCTTGCCGGTGGCGTTCTTCTTGCGCAAGTCGACCAGCATCAGGTGGTTGTCGGTGCCGCCGGAGACGACGTCGACGCCGCCAGAAATCAGCGTTTCGGCCAGAGCCTTGGCATTCTTGACGATCTGCGCGGCATAGTCCTTGAACTCCGGCTGCAGTGCTTCACCCAGAGCCACGGCCTTGGCAGCGATGACATGCATCAGCGGGCCGCCCTGCAGGCCCGGGAAGACGGCCGAATTGAACTTCTTGGCCAGATCCTCGTCATTGGTCAGGATCATGCCGCCGCGCGGGCCGCGCAGCGACTTATGCGTGGTCGTGGTGGCAACGTGGCAATGCGGGAACGGCGACGGATGCTGGCCACCAGCGACGAGGCCGGCGATGTGGGCCATGTCGACCATCAGATAGGCGCCAACGCTGTCGGCGATCTCGCGGAAGCGCTTCCAGTCCCAGATGCGGGAATAGGCCGTACCGCCGGCGATGATCAGCTTCGGCTTGGTTTCCTCGGCCTTGCGCTGCACCGCATCCATATCGAGCAGGTTGTCGCCTTCGCGCACGCCATAGGACACGACGTTGAACCACTTGCCGGACATGTTGACCGGCGAACCATGCGTCAGGTGGCCGCCCGAGTTCAGATCGAGGCCCATGAAGGTATCGCCCGGCTGCAGCAGCGCGAGGAATACGGCCTGGTTCATCTGCGAACCGGAATTCGGCTGGACGTTGGCAAAATTGACGCCGAACAGCTTTTTGGCGCGCTCGATGGCGAGCTCTTCGGCGATATCGACGAACTGGCAGCCGCCATAGTAGCGCTTGCCCGGATATCCCTCAGCGTACTTGTTCGTCATGATCGAGCCCTGCGCTTCCAGCACGGCGCGCGAGACGATGTTTTCCGAGGCGATCAGTTCGATTTCGTGCCGCTGGCGACCCAATTCCTTGCCGATCGCGCCAAAAATTTCCGGATCAGTATCGGCAAGCGAGCGATTGAAGAAGGGTTCGGTGAACGCATTGGTCATCGTGAAAGCTCCTGAACGGCCAAACGGCAATGTAGTTGGTATTAACGTCAGGGTCGCACAAGGGCAATACGACCAGCGACATTTGCTGGGCATTCTACGCAGAGCGGTTCAGGCCAATGAAAAAGCCGCATCCAGGGATGCGGCTTTGATATGAATTGCACTCGGAATGCCGATTACTGAACCGGCTGCTCCATGCCCTGGGTCGTATCAAGCGCCAGCTGGGCATTGCCGTCGAGGTTATAGATGTCGTCACGGAACTGCACGATGCCGTCGCGGGCACTCCAGGCGGAGATGTAGACGAAATAAACGGGCACTTCCGTCGCCAGGGTGATCGGCGTGTTGACGCGGGTGGAGATCACCTGCTCGATGTGCTGGCGCGGCCAGCCAGGCGTTTCCGACAACAGCCAGGTCGCCAAGTCGCGAACGTTCTGAACGCGCACACAGCCCGAGCTGTCGAACCGCATCAGCTTGTTGAACAGGCCCTGCTCCGGCGTATCGTGCATGTATTCGTTGTTGGGGTTATGGAAGTTGATCTTCGTGGACGCCATGGCGTTGGTCTTGCCCGGGTCCTGACGGAACATCAGGTCCGGTGCCTTGTCCGAATTCCAGTCGATCGTCTCGGGCGCTACTTCCTGACCCTTGCCATCGAGAAGGCGGATGTTGCTCTTCGTCAGGTAGGTCGGATCCTTCCGCATAAGCGGCATGATGTCCTTGATGATGATGGAGCGCGGCGCCGTCCAGTATGGATTGAGGATGACCTCATAGATCTTCGAATTGATGATGTGGGTCGGGCGCGATTCACGGCCGACGATCGCCTCATGACGCAGTGCCACCTGGCCGTCTTCCACGGCTTCGACACGGGTCGCCGGGATGTTGACCATGACGTGACGGCGTCCGAGGTCGGACGGGAATGTCTGAAGGCGAACGAGATTGGTGTTCAGCTGCTGCAGGCGGACATTGGCGGGAATGTTCATCGCCTTTTGCGTGAAATCGCCGATGACGCCATCTGGCGGCAAGCCGTGACGAGCCTGGAAGCGCTTGACGGCGCCGTCCACGTAAGAATCGAAGGAGGAGGAGATACCCGCCTCGCGCGGCAAGTCACCGGAAACCATCAGATGTTGACGAAGCGTCTGCACCGCAGGATCGGTGGCGCCGATCTGCAGAGGCTGCTGGCTCGTCGGATTGACCTGCGGCCAACCACCATTGGCAACGATGCTCTGATACTGGGCAATCGCCTGCTGGATGTTCGGCACGGAATCCGGTCCGAGGATTGGCGTGTTCGATTGTACGGCAGCGGCCGTGCGCGCAGCGGCCTTGGCGTCGAACTGGTCGTCCCAGTTGCCGCGAGAACGGTCATTGATCAATGCTTCCAGCGGTGTCGCGTTTTGCGCGAGGGCCGGTGCAGCCAATGCGGCAGCGCCAAAAGTTACGGCCGACCGCAGGAAAGAGCGGCGCGAGAAGGGTTCAATTCCGTTTTTCTTCGACATATCCCAACCGTTCAGCGCTGCGATCCAATTATGCGCAGCCTAGAGAGGAAGCAGTAAATAGCGCGGCTTGCGCCAAGTAACGCAGCTCAGTATCGATCCGTTCCCTTAAAGCACCATCAAAAACTTCGCCACGAACTATCACAATATCGCGAAGCGAAGGCACAGTAGGATCGAGGTTTGAAAACGTCGCTTGCCGTCAGTTTCCGCTGTCATATCAATATGGCCAATTCGTGTCGCGCGGCATGAAACTTGCCGTGCCGAGCGCTCGCGGAAGATCACCATATTGTATGTGCTAATATACCACAGAATGGGCTTGGTTCATAACCTCTCCTGCCCTGCCGTCAATCGCTCAGATGCCCCACGCCTCCTCTGCGACAGAAGGTGGGGAGCGGACGTGGCAAAAAGCGCACAATTGCGGGGTTGGGAACGGGTGAAAGCCGGACACGCAGGGAACGTGTCCAGCTTCTTCTTCTTTTGAGGCAGATTAGCGCGCCGACGCATGGGGCCAGCGCTAGGAGCAGGGATACGACCATGTAGCGCTGGTGGCACTTTGTGAAGCCGAGTCCGCGCGCCACCCTGTCCTTTATCATAATTCTTTGGTGGAAGCGTATGGCCCAATCAAAGACCTAGATAACGCTGCACAACGGTGTGACATTACCCAGCTCGCAAGTTCCGGAGAGAACAGCGTTGACCCAGCCGACAAATTTCATGTGAGCATTAGTACAATAAACAGAGCATTGATGCATCCGCTTGGCTAGCTTCTGATATTATAGTGTCCGTTGCTTCGAATCTTCCCCGAGGAGTTCTCATGACCGAAATTCTTTACGTTGTAACCGCTGACATCATGAATCGCGAAGAAGACGGCCGCGACCATCAGGATGGCTCAACGATCTTCCGCTCGTTCCAAAGCCGCGAGACGTGGACGTTCCCTGCCAGCACTCCAATCGGAACTATCATGGAGGAGGTCAACAAGCTCAACTATCAGCACTCATATATAACCGGTGTGAGCATCAACGCAGACCGGATCACCGCAGAGAAGGCGCGCGAGGAACGCTACCAAGCCCGCAGAGACAAAGAACATGCCAATATTCCGGACTAAAATCGACCCGCAGAGACAAAGCTATAATTCTGTATAAGCTTGTGGGTGGAAACGAACCTGATGAACGAAGAAAACCGCGATCTCGATAGTATTACCCTACCCACCTCTTCCAAATTCCTATTGGCCGGAGCCATCGCGCTCACTGTAATTTGGCTTTTAGGTGCTCTCTACTTGGGATTCCATCCATCAAGCCTCGCAAAACCGCCGGAAAAAATAAATGAATGGGGTGATTTTGCTGCCGGTGTTTCTGCGCCAATCGCCTTTTTATGGCTTGTTCTTGCCGTCATCCTTCAGTCCACGGAACTTAAAGAGCAGCGCAGGGAGATTGCGCTCACCCGCAGAGAGTACGAGCACAACCGTGAGGTCATGACGGCGCAAGCTAATGAAGCACGGCGACAGGCTGAATACATTGAACAACAAACGAGAATGCACCTCGAAGACAGAGCGCATGCAGCTTCTTTAGAGGTTTACACAGCTAGCATCGACCTAGTCGCCACGCGCCTGCGTCAATATTCAAACGCGTGGGAAATTTACCTCGCGACCCCTAACGGCAAGCCAGACACAAATAACTCCGCGATCTTCGGAATATCAAGAACGACGTACAATGACTTGACCGATCAATTGGTTATTGCTCGGACCGTTCAGACTGTTAGGACGCAGCTCCGCAATCTTCGGGAACATTTCGCAGGTTCCCGTCTTGCTGCTGTGTACTCCTACGACTTCGAGCGCATTTCCAGTGCTGTGATCAGCAGCGCCGAAACAATCTCAAAGCTTCCTGAGAGTGTTCAAATTAAAGCAAAGACATTGGAATTGGACGAACTGAAATCCCAAATCATTTTCATCAACAATCTTCTTCCTGCACGGAGTTTCTTCTCGAAGCTGACTGATGGCTGAGACGGATTTCAGGATCGCTGCATGTTGTTTTCCATGTGCTTCAAATCGGCCATTTCTGTTCGGAGCTAACCGCAACCATGGGTTCCGGACTGGAGACACATTCGAACTTATCGTGGATGGGAAAATGGCCGCTTCACAAACAGTTCGTTTCTCGGCCTGATTAACTGCGTGACCAACTTCGAACAAAAGCCAAATTGGGTTGTTTTCGGCTTCGTTGAGCGCAAAAATATGCGCGCGTAGCTTGCGCGTAAACGGACGTACCGGTGCGTTTCGCACACCGTTACGCCCGTTTACCCGTCTGGAGGTCCTAAGAAGCCGGAGGGAACGCCGGCTTGGTAGATTACATGCGGTAAGCGATGCTGTCGTTCCAGAAGCGGTCGAGGCGCTGCAGGAGCTTGTTCATCTGGGTGAACTCGTCGGTGCCGATGCCGCCGACCTTGTCGATCGAGCCGATGTGGCGCTCATAGAGCTTGGCAACGGTTTCGGCGATATCCTGGCCCGTTTCCGTCAGGCTGATGCGGACCGAGCGACGGTCGATGCGCGAGCGCTGATGGTTGATGAAGCCGAGGTCGACCAGCTTCTTGACGTTGTAGGAAACGTTGGAGCCGAGGTAGAAACCGCGGGAGCGCAGTTCGCCGGCTGTCAGTTCGGAATTGCCGATGTTGAAAAGGAGAAGTGCCTGGACGGCGTTGACGTCGTCGCGACCCTGACGGTCGAACTCGTCCTTGATGACGTCAAGCAGGCGGCGGTGCAAACGCTCGACCAGATGGAGAGATTCCATGTAGAGGGCCCGGATGTCGTCAACCTGCTGATCCCGAGCGTTCGCAACTGCCTGCGGCTTCATTTTCGTGTTCATCATGACTTGGCCTCACTCTGTTTTGTTTGGCGGTGTCGTTTTCTTCCCGCCTTGAGTGAGACCCTATCGAATACACATAAAATTCTACTTAAACTGCAAGCTTAACAGCACCTTACCGCGAACTCTTGCTGTCTCAGGGTAAATCAACCATTACCTGCTGCTGCCGGCGCCGGCGCTTTTCCTGCCATAACAGGATGCGGAACAGGCAATACAGCACGGCGACACAGACATGCAAGATCATGATCAACGGATTGGATCCGAACACCTCCGGCCACATCCCGTACATCAATCCCTGCCCTCCCGCGGCAAGCACCCAAATCACCGGTCCCCAGGATACGGTGAGCCACAATCCAAGCGCGGCGACGGGGAAAACGACGGCCAGTCCGGCGCCCGCGACCTTCCACGGCAAATTAAGGAGATCGAAGCGGGCATGACCATCAAGGGAGTAGCCGACCAGCATGGCCCAGTACTGCAGACCGAGCCAGAAGCAGGCAATGGCGATCAGCCGCAGGAACAGGACGAACAGGATGTCCGTCAGCGTATTCTTGGGTACGGTCGAAGAATCAGAGTCCATGCGCGAACAATACGTAGGAGGCACCCGGCTCGCCAGAGCATAATGGCTGCGGCCTTTCGCCTGGTTTTGAATCCTGGGGACAGCATGCTAGGTACGCTGCCCATATAATAAGGCCATAGATAGACGAAGAAGGATGGCGGCATCATGGAGAACAAGACGCATCTGGTCGACGAGATCACCGGGCATCGTCGCATGCGGCGCAATCGCAAGGCCGATTGGACCCGCCGCCTGGTGCAGGAAAACCGATTAACCGTCGACGATCTGATCTGGCCGATCTTCGTCATCCCCGGCACCGGCATCGTGGAACCGATCCCCGCCATGCCCGGCGTCAACCGCATGACGGTGGATAAAGCCGTGGAAGCGGCGAAGGAAGCGGCCGATCTCGGCATTCCCGCGCTCGCCACATTCCCGAACATCGAAATGGAACTGCGCGACGAGACCGGCTCGAACAGCCTCGAGAAGAACAACCTCATCAATCTGACAACAGCCGCGATCAAGAAAGCCGTGCCGAACATCGGCGTCATTACCGATGTCGCCCTCGACCCGTTCACCAGCCATGGGCACGACGGCATCCTGCGTGGCAACGAGATCGTCAATGACGAAACGGTCGAGCAGGTCGCCCGCGCGGCCGTCTATCAGGCCAATGCCGGTGCCGACATCATCGCACCTTCCGAAATGATGGACGGGCGCATCGGCGCCATCCGCCAGGCACTCGACGCCGCCGGCCACCAAGGCGTCGGCATCATGAGCTATGCGACGAAGTTCAGCTCGGCCTTCTACGGCCCTTACCGCGAGGCGATTTCCACCGGCGGGCTGCTGAAGGGTGACAAGAAGACCTATTATATCGACCCGGCAAACGGCACCGAAGCCGTGCGCGATGCGGCCCTCGACGTCGAGGAAGGCGCCGACATGCTGATGGTCAAGCCGGGCCTGCCCTATCTCGACATCTGTTGGCGGCTGAAGGAGGCTTTCGGCCTTCCGACCTTCGCCTATCAGGTCTCAGGCGAATACGCGATGATCAAGGCCGCCGCCGCCAATGGCTGGATCGACGGCGAAAGGGTGATGCTGGAAACCCTGCTCGCCTTCAAGCGCGCTGGCTGCGACGGCATCCTCACCTATTTCGCGATGGATGTGGCAAGGCACCTGGCAAGAAAGTAGCTCCAAGCCAGGCTTATTGTATTTGCCGGACCTGACACCATATGTTCGGCAAATGTTTCCTTTGCTGCGGCTTTCGCGCCGATCGGTCGTATAAAAGTCGCAGAAGGATCTTTAACTGGCGCACAAGCCTTCTTCATATCGGAACGATTGAAGGGCACGCGAAGGAGCAAAAAACGATGAGCCTGAACCCCAGCCCGCTTTATGCAGCACCGGAAGACTGGCGCGCCTATAGTGGTGTGCTGAGCCGGCGCATCTTCGCTTTCATCGTCGACTATATCATCGTCGCCCTGCTTTGCATTCCTGCGGCCGTCGTGCTGTTCTTCCTCTCGATCCTGACACTCGGGCTTGGCTTCTTTCTCTATCCTGTGCTCTTCATCCTCGTTGCCGGCCTCTATTTCGGCTGGACGCTTGGCGGCCCCTATCAGGCGTCGCTCGGCATGCGCGCCATGGGCATCACGATGGTGCGAGTCGATGGTCGGCGGATGGATTTCCTGACCGCGATCGTCCATCTGGCACTGTTCTGGATCCTGAACTCGGTGCTGACGCCGCTGATCCTGCTCGCAGGCCTCTTCACCGATCGCAGCCGCCTGGTGCACGACCTGCTGCTCGGCACGGTGATCGCCCGCACGGCCTAGGACGAGACGCTATCCACAACTGCATATGCGGTTTACGGCTAAGCCTTTGGGCGCATAGGGCGGTGTTTTCGCATGCAGTCTTTTAGGAAACTGTGATCTTTAGCAAAGGACATGGTTGACGTTTTCCAAACTTGGGCCATGCTTGTAAAAAACCAATGCCGAAAGAAAGGGCATTCAACGGCAGATGAACACGCAGTCGACGCCATCTCCGCAGTTTTATCTGACGGCACCGGCTACCTGCCCGTACTTGCCGCACGAGATGGAGCGCAAGGTTTTCACGCATCTCGTCGGTCCGCGCGCCGCCGAGATGAATGATATCCTGACCCAGGGCGGCTTCCGACGCTCGCAGAACATCGCCTATCGACCGGCCTGCGAATCTTGTCGCGCCTGCATATCGGTGCGTATTCTTGCCCAGGAATTCGAGCCCAGCCGCTCGATGAGACGCGTGCTGGCAACCAATAGCGATATCATCGCCACCGAATTTCCGGCACAGCCCTCGAGCGAACAATATTCCCTCTTCCGCCGTTACCTCGACTATCGCCACCAACAGGGCGGGATGTCCGACATGACCGTGCTCGACTATGCGATCATGGTCGAAGACACGCATGTCAACACACGCATCATTGAGTATCGCCGTCGTGAGGAAGGCTCCGGGCTGGAACAGCGCCCGAAAGGCGAACTGCTGGCGGCGGCCCTAACCGATGTGATGAGCGATGGGCTGTCGATGGTTTATTCCTATTTCAATCCCGATTTCGACGAGCGATCGCTCGGTACGTTCATGATCCTCGATCACATCAAGCGGACGAAGGCGCTGGGACTTCCGCACGTCTATCTCGGCTATTGGGTCAGGGGATCGCGCAAGATGGACTACAAGACGCGTTTTCAGCCGCAGGAACATCTAACCCCGCGTGGCTGGGAGCGCTTCGACCCAGCCGCGGACGGCGACAAAGACAGCGCCCGCTGAATGTTCGCCAATCTCTCAGACCACAGGAAGGGCCTGCTGCTGACCACACTCGGCGGCCTGGCCCTGTCGATGGATATTCCGCTGATCCGGCTCTCCAGCGGCGAAGTCTGGTCGGTGCTGTCGGTACGCAGTCTTGCGACGGTGGTCGTGGCGCTGGCCGCCCTCTTCGTCATCCGTCGCGTCACCGGTTCGCTGCGCGGCGTGCTGCCCGGCTGGCTTGGGCTTCCGGTGGGGTTCTTCTATGGGCTGACGACGATCAGCTTTCTTCTTGCCGTCTATTATACGACGGCAGCGAATGTGGTGTTCATCATCGCGCTCAACCCGATGTTCACAGCGCTGCTTTCCTGGATATTCCTCAAGGAACGTCCCGCCGTTTCGACCTTCATCACCATGGCCGTCATGATCATCGGCGTTGGCCTGATCGTCGGGGACGGCATGGAGGGCGGCCATCTTCTCGGCGATACACTTTCCGTGGTTGCGTCGTTTTCGATTGCCTGCGCCATCACCATCAGCCGCGCCTCGCGACAGGATATGGGTTTCGCCTCGTTGCTGGCGGCGGTCATGCCAGCCATTGTCGGGCTTTATCAAGTCATCCCTACGGGCTTTTCCATCGAGCACCCTGGTTGGATCCTCTTCGACGGGGCGGTACTGATGCCCCTCTCCTTCTGGTGCCTCGCCACAGGCACACGCTTCCTCTCGGCGCCTGAGGTGGCGATGTTCTATCTCCTGGAAACGATCCTGGCGCCGATCTGGGTCTGGATGATCTTTGCCGAAGCGCCAACCGACATGACCCTTGCGGGCGGCGCCATATTGATCGTGGCGCTGGGAGCCCATTCGCTGTGGCAGGCGCGGGCGAAGACACGAGCGGCGATGGCTGGGTGACGCCGATGTGTTGATATTATCGCCGCCCGATGTTATAACTTGGTTATTACATGGGGAGCTGAGATATGAACATCGTCATCCGCAAAATCGGCAATTCCGAAGGCGTGATTATTCCGAAGGAAGTTCTCCAGAGGCTCGGCCTGAAAAATGGCGATGCGCTGGAGATCCGCGAAGTGAACGGCAAAATCGAGTTGGTTCCGGAGCGCGCTGACCTTGCCGAGCAACTGCGGGCCGCAAGACTTGGCATGCAGAAATATCGCGCCGCCCTGCGTGAACTCGCAAAATGAACGACTACAAGTGGCTCTCCCGCGAAGCGGTTGAAATCATGCATGAAGAGCAACTCGCTGAGCATGGCGGATTGCCGGGACTAAAAGACGAGAATGCGCTGGAAGCAGCCATGGCGCGCCCGTTGAACAAGGCAGCATATGGCGAGAATGATTTATTCGCTCTGGCCGCCGCTTACCTCTACGGCATCGTTCGGAATCACCCATTTTCCGATGGAAACAAACGAGCAGGCTATCTGGCAGCGTTCACGTTTCTCTACATCAACGGCAATCTGATCGACGCTGATGACGCAACGGTTGTCGCCTTCGTACAGGGTGTCGCTGCCGGAGAAATTGACGAAACGGGCGCTACGCAGTTTTTCAAAGACTTCTGCACTCCACTCGCCGGGTAGCGACGACCCCATCTGCGGCGCCACCCGGCCCTTCGCTTTGGCTCAGGGCGTTCGTCGCTGCAATCGACCCACCGGGTCGATTGCTCGGGCTACGCCCAACCGCTCGTCACCCCGAAAACCTACCGCTTCTCGGGAAGCCCTTCGGTACGGCGCGGCCGGCGCCGGCGCGGTCGCCCAGCCATTCGGCCAGATCATCCTTGGTCTTGGTGAAGGTGCGGCCGGCGCTGTCTTCCCATGTCAGGCCATCGGCGATCGCGAAGCATCTGATGTCGGCGACGCCGCCATCCTTGTAGCGCTGGAGGCGCACGCCCTTGCCGCGCGACATTTCCGGCACCTGCGACAGCGAGAAGATCACCATCTTGCGGTTCTCGCCGACCACGGCAGCATGATCGCCTGAGATCGGCACCAGCAGCTTCGTCTCGTCCGGATAGGAGACATTCATGATCTGCTTGCCCTTGCGGGTATTGGCGACCAGTTCCGCCTCGGCCACGATGAAGCCGTTGCCGGCCGTCGAGGCAATCAGCTGCTTGCGCTGCGGATCGTGGACGAAGGCCGTCAGCACATCCTGGTCATTCTCCATATCGACCATGATGCGCAGCGGTTCGCCATGACCACGGCCACCGGGCAGTTTGTCGCCGCCGAGCGTATAGGCCTTGCCGCCTGTCGTGATGATGAGAATCTTATCGGTGGTCTGGGCCGGGAAGGCCACCTTCAGCGCGTCGCCTTCCTTGAAGGTCAGCGTCGCCGTATCGGAGATATGTCCCTTCAGGGCACGGATCCATCCCTTTTCGGAGACGACGACGGTGATCGGCTCTTTCTCGATCATCGCCTGCTGGATCGCTGCGTCATCGGCCTCGGGCGCTTCGGCAAACTGCGTGCGGCGGCGGCCGATCTCGGTGGCCTTGGCGAATTTCTTCTTCACCTCGCCGATTTCCCAAGCGACCGTCTGCCACTGCTTCTCTTCCGAAGCGAGCAACGATTCTATATCAGCCTTTTCCTTGCTGAGGCCGTCGAATTCCTTGCGGATCTCGAATTCTTCCAGCTTGCGCAAGGAGCGCAGCCGCATGTTCAGAATCGCTTCGACCTGGTTGTCGGTGAGACCGAACCGCTCCATCATGACGGGCTTCGGCTCATCTTCCTCGCGGATGATGGCGATGATCTCGTCGATATTGAGATAGGCGATCAGGAAGCCGCCGAGGATCTCCAGCCGCTTTTCGATGGCGGCAAGCCGGAAGCGGGAGCGGCGCAACAGCACTTCGCGGCGATGGTCCAGCCACTCCTTCAGCACTTCGTTCAGCGCCATGACCTTGGGAATGCGGCCCATGGACAGAACATTCATGTTGAGCGGGAAGCGGCTCTCAAGCTCGGTGAGCTTGAACATCGATTCCATCAAGATCGTCGCGTCGACGGTGCGGCTCTTCGGCACGAGAACGACGCGGATGTCCTCGGCGGATTCATCGCGGATGTCTTCGAGCAGCGGCAGTTTGCGCGCGATAAGCAGTTCGGCGATCTTCTCAATCAGCCGGGACTTCTGCACCTGGAACGGAATTTCCGTGACGACGATCTGATAGCCGCCGCGACCGAGATCCTCGATCTCCCATTTGGAGCGGACGCGAAAACCGCCGCGGCCGGTCTTGTAGCTTTCGATGATGCTGCGGCGATCGTCGATGATAATGCCGCCGGTCGGAAAATCCGGGCCGGGAATATAAAGCTCCACCAGCTTCTCGACCGTGGCATCGCGATCCTTGATCAGATGCAGCGCGGCGTCGCAGAGCTCATGGGCATTATGCGAGGGAATGGAGGTCGCCATGCCCACCGCGATGCCGGAGGAGCCGTTGGCAAGCAGGTTCGGGAAAGCGCCCGGCAGAACGATGGGCTCGGAATTAGACTCGTCGTAGGTGTCGCGAAAATCCACGGCATCCTGATCGATGCCTTCGAGCAGCAGTTCGGACACCGCCGTCATCTTGGACTCGGTGTAGCGCATCGCGGCCGGACTATCGCCATCGATATTGCCGAAATTGCCCTGACCGTTGACCAGCGTGTAGCGCTGCGAGAAATCCTGCGCCAAGCGCGCCAGCGCATCGTAGATCGATTGGTCGCCATGCGGGTGATAGTTACCCATCACCTCGCCGACGATCTTCGCGCATTTGCGGAAAGCGGCGTTGGGGCGCAGCCCCATCTCGCTCATCGCATAGACGATACGCCGATGCACCGGCTTCAGACCGTCGCGAACGTCGGGAAGCGCGCGTTGCGTAATCGTCGACAAGGCATAGGCCAGGTAGCGCTCTTCGAGTGCCGCCTTCAGATCGACTGGAAGGATGTTGTCGTCGCCATCACCAGACGGCGGAGTCAGATTTTGTCCCATGGCCCTTGACTATAGAAGATCGCGATTCCCGGCAAGAAATCAGCGGAAAGCACTTGTGGATGAAGGCCTTTCAGGCATCTTTCCATACGGAGATAGACACATTTTTGCTGCACCTGCTCGCAATTGTCTTTGTCATTGGATTTTTAGAGAAAGATCAATATAAATCCCGGCAGTACACGCTGAATATGTACACCCCCCGCCTAGATACCACCGTCTTAACGAGGAAACGCCATCATGACTTTCTACCGGACCACGCGGCTGATGCTGAGCAGCGCCGCCATCCTGTCTTTCGCCAGCTCAGCCTTCGCGCTTGATGGCAACGACCTGCTGAAGAAGATCAACGACGTATACGGCCAGCAGGGCGGCTCGATCGCCGCCGAAGGTGTCGATGTGGACGGCACCACTGTGACGCTGAAGGGCGCGACCCTCAAGGCCGCCGGGTTGGACAACAGCATTCCGCTCGGCGACATCACCCTGGACGGCGTCGAAGAAAATAACGGCGGCTACACGATCGACGAAATCGATTTTGCGGATGTCGATTTCGACAAGGATGGCGCAGCCGTTTCGGCCACCGACCTCAAGCTGACCGGTGTCGAGATTCCGGCCGACGCCACCAAGGGCGACCTGACCTCGCTTCTCTACTACAAGAGCGCCCATGCAGGCGCCGTGTCCGTCAGCAAGGACGGCGACGAAGTGTTCTCGATCGAGGGCGCCGATGCCAACATGAAGAAGCGCGACGACAAGTCGGGCCTCGACTTCGACGCCAAGATCAACGGCGTAAAGGGCGACCTCAGCAAGGTTGACGACCCGAAGGCCAAGGAAGCCATCGAGGCGCTGAAGCTGCAGCAGGTCGATGGCATGATCGCCATGAAGGGCAGCTGGGAAATTGGCCCCGGCACGATCGACATCAGCGAATATTCCTTCGATTTCCGGGATATCGGCAAGCTGAACCTGGCCTTCAGCATTTCCGGCTACACGCCCGCCTTCGCAAAGTCGATGCAGGATGCGCTCAAGACCGTACGCTCCAACCCGAACCAGCAGGAAGCACAACAGTCTGCCGGCCTCGCCATGCTCGGCCTTCTGCAGCAGCTGACGTTCAACAGCGCCAAGATCCGCTTCGACGATGCGTCGATCACGGCTCGCGCGCTTGATTTCGCCGGCAAGCAGCAGGGCGTCACGGGCAAGCAGCTCGCCGACACGCTGAAGGCGATGACGCCGATCATGATGGCGCAGCTGAATGTTCCGGAACTGCAGAACGCCGTATCGGCTGCCGTCAGCTCCTATCTCGACAATCCGAAGAGCCTGACGATCTCCGCCGCTCCGGGCAAGCCGGTTCCGGTGCCGATGATCATCGGGGCTGCCATGGGCGCTCCGAACTCGATCCCGCAGGTCATCGGCCTCAAGGTTTCGTCGAACGACTGATCGGTCATTCACCGAACGATATGGAAACCCGGCGATTTCGGTCGCCGGGTTTTTCTTTGCCGTCAAAGGCCTGCTGTCGTGGCGAGCTGATACTTCCGAAGCTCGCTCAAGCCATGGGCTATCAAGGCGAGCAGCTCATCCGTCGTCGCACCGTCCCTCGCCTGCACGGACATGCCTTGCACGATCGCGCCGAGAAAGCGCGCCAGCGAGCGGGCATCGGCGTCCGGCCGCATGTCACCCTCCGCAATACCGCGCTCGATCCGGGCGGTGAAGATATCCAGCGTCTGCAGGCGCATGGATGCGACATGGTGGGCAATCGGCTCGTTTTCTTCGGCGCAATTCAGCACTGCCGTCGAAATCATGCAGCCCTTCGGATGTTCAGGTGCGGTGAAAATCCTGGCCGAATTCGTCAGGAAGCGTTCGAAGGCTGTCACCGTATCCACCTTCTCCTGAAAGGGATTACCGGGTTCAGGCCGCGGCATGCGGCGATATTGCTCGAGCGTCTCGCGATAGAGATCAGCTTTCGAATTGAAGGCGGCATAGAGGCTCTGGGGCGTAATTCCCATTGCCGCGGTCAGATCGGCGATGGAAGAGCCGTCATAACCATGCTTCCAGAATGTATCCCGTGCGGCGGCAAGAACGGTCTCGCGATCGAAGGCGGGCGGGCGGCCGCGTTTGCGCGGCGCAGAATTTTCGGCCGCTTCATTATTTTTCACAATGGTCACTCTAGAAATAATCTCCAATCTGGTTTATTCAGGAATGGTCATTGTGATTATAGAAGGTTTTGCGCCATGAGTCTTCCCCTCGAAAATTCCGCACGCCCAAGCGACGGCAGCCTTGCTGAAGGCGTGAATGCCGCTGTCGATTCCGCCCTGGCGGACAAGAGGTTGGTCGGCACCGTCGTTCTGGTCGCCCGGGATGGAGAGCTTGTCTATCGGCGCGCCGCCGGTCTCGCCGATCGCGAGAACAAGGTGGCGGTGCGAGAGGATACCATCTTCCGCCTTGCCTCCATCACCAAGCCGATCGTCGCCATCACCGCCATGCTGCTCGTCGAACAGGGCCGCATCGGGCTCGACGATCCGATCACCAAATGGCTGCCGGATTTCCGGCCGCGACTGCCCGACGGTGGCGAAGCCACTATCCTTATCCGGCATCTCCTCACGCATACTTCCGGGCTGGGCTACACATTCGCCGAGGAGCAGGACGGCCCCTATCATCGCGCCGGTGTGTCCGATGGCCTCGACACGCCCGGTCTTGCGATCGCAGAAAATCTCAGGCGCCTTTCCAGTGTCCCGCTTCTGTTCGCACCCGGCGAAAACTGGCGCTATTCGCTGGCGATGGATGTGCTCGGCGGCGTCATCGAAAAGGAGACCGGCCGCGCGCTCGGCGATGTAGTCGCAGAGCTTGTCATGAAGCCTCTCGGCCTTTCCGATACGGCATTCTCGGTTCGGGATCGCAGCCGCCTCTCGGCCAATTACGTAAATGGTGATCCCCAGCCGCAGCGAATGGAAGACGGCACGCTTGTTCCGATACTCGACGGTGTGATCCGCTTTGCACCGGACAGGATCTTCGATCCCGGCTCCTATCATTCCGGCGGCGCAGGCATGGCTGGAACGGCGCATGATATCCTCACAATTCTGGAGGCCATACAGAGGGGTGGCGCACCGCTCCTGGCGGCAGATACCGTGAAGGCGATGATGACCGATCAGGCTGATGGACATATGCAGGCTCTGCAGGCCGGCGTCGGTTTCGGCTATGGCTGGTCTGTCATCACCGATCCCCTCGCCGCTCAAGTGCCCTTCTCGACGGGCACGATCAAATGGGGTGGCGTCTACGGTCACAGCTGGTTCGTGGACCCTCGGAAAAAGCTGACTGTGGTGGCGCTGACCAACACGGCGCTCGAAGGCATGTGGGGGCAATTCACCATCGACCTCGCCAAAGCGGTCTATGCCTCGATTTAACCTGTGCCCAATATCCCAAACAAAAAACCCGGCGATTTCGGTCGCCGGGTTTTGTATTTCTGAACGGGCCTGAAGGACCTTAGTCCTTCTTCACCGGCGGTACCGGACGGATGGCCAGTTCGCGCAGCTGCGTCGGCGTTGCAGCCGACGGAGCGCCCATCAAGAGGTCCTGCGCCTGCTGGTTCATCGGGAACAGCGAGATCTCGCGCAGGTTCTTGGCGCCGACCAGCAGCATGACGATGCGGTCGATACCGAAGGCAGCACCGCCGTGCGGAGGTGCACCATACTGGAAGGCGCGGTAGAGGCCACCGAAGCGCTCCTCGACGTCGGCCTGGCTGAGGCCGACCTTTTCGAAGGCAGCGACCATGGTTTCCGGCGACTGGTTACGGATCGAGCCCGAGGCGATTTCAAAGCCGTTGCAGACGGCGTCGTACTGGAACGCCTTGATGGTGAGGGGATCCTGGTTCTGCAGCGCCTCAAGGCCACCCTGCGGCATCGAGAACGGGTTGTGGGCGAAATCGACCTTCTTTTCTTCCTCGCTCCATTCGAAGAACGGGAAGTCGACGATCCAGCACAGCTCGAAGCGATCGCGATCGACCAGGTTCAACTCTTCGCCGGCCCGGGTGCGGGCTTCACCGGCAAACTTGTAGAACTTGGCGGGATCGCCGGCGACGAAGAAGCAGGCGTCGCCGTCATCGAGGCCGAGCTGGGTGCGGATCGCATCAGTGCGCTCTTCGCCGATGTTCTTGGCGAGCGGGCCAGCGCCCTCGAGCTTTTCGCCTTCCTTGCGCCAGAAGATGTAGCCGAGGCCCGGCTGGCCCTGGCTCTGCGCCCAGGCGTTCATGCGGTCGCAGAATGCGCGCGAACCGCCGGTCTTGGCTGGGATTGCCCAGACTTCCACCTTCGGGTTGGAGGCGATCATGTTGGCGAAGACCTTGAAGCCGGAGCCGGCAAAATGCTCGGTGACGGCTTCCATGACGATCGGGTTGCGCAGGTCTGGCTTGTCGGAGCCATATTTGCGAATCGCAACGTCATAGGGGATGCGCGGCCATTCCTTGGTGACGGGCTTGCCATCGGCAAACTCCTCGAACACCTGGGTCATCAGCGGTGCCATGGTGTTCCAGACGTCTTCCTGGGTGACGAAGCTCATTTCGAGGTCGAGCTGGTAGAATTCGCCCGGCAGACGGTCGGCGCGCGGGTCTTCATCACGGAAGCACGGCGCGATCTGGAAGTAGCGGTCGAAACCGGCGACCATCAGCAGCTGCTTGTACTGCTGCGGCGCCTGCGGCAGCGCGTAGAAGGTGCCGGGATGGATGCGGGATGGTACGAGGAAGTCGCGCGCGCCTTCCGGCGATGAGGCCGTCAGGATCGGGGTCGTGTATTCGGTAAAGCCGACTTCGCCCATGTGACGGCGCATGGAGGAGATGACCTGCGTGCGCTTGACGATGTTCTTGTGCAGTGTGTCGCGGCGCAGATCGAGGAAGCGATACTTGAGGCGCACGTCTTCCGGATAGTCCGGCTCGCCGAAGATCGGCAGCGGCAATTCCTTGGCGGCGGAGAGCACTTCGATCTCCTGAGCGTAAAGCTCGATTTCGCCGGTCGGCATGTTCTTGTTGACGGTATCTTCCGTGCGGGCCTTCACCAGGCCGTCGATGCGGATGACCCACTCGCCACGGACAGTTTCGGCGAGCTTGAACGCCGGAGAATCAGGGTCGGCGACGACCTGAGTAATGCCATAGTGGTCGCGAAGGTCGATGAACAGCACGCCGCCATGATCTCGGACGCGATGAACCCAGCCGGAAATACGGACGGTCGAACCGACGTCGGACTTGCGCAGGGCGGCGCATGTGTGGCTGCGATAGCGATGCATAGTATATATCCTGGACTTGGCGGGCCGCGGCGAAAGGGCATGCAAGCCCTCGCCTGCCGACGAGAAAATCGGGCGGAAAAGCGCATGGCACGCCCGATTTGTCAAGGCTCCAACGCGGGAAGTCGACTTAAAGCTGTTTCATTCACCGCCTCTATCGACACCCGCAAGTAGCCGCTGCGGCAGTTTGGCTACCGCAATGCTATTGCTGAACGGCACGGTCAACTTTAAACAGACATCCAGATATCTTCGCCCCCGGAGCCCGACATGCCGATCCTGACCCGCCGCAATCTTCTGAAAGCCTCCGCGGTCGCAGGCGCCTATGGTGTCGGTCTTGGCATCGCCGGCAGGTTTGCCGGCAAGGCGGCGGCAGCCGAGCCGCGTGTGCTGAAGACCGCCAAGATCCAGGCCAATCTGGCGGATGACGGGCCTACCAAGGATGTCCTGACGTATGGTGACGGTGGAATGCCGCCTGTGGTGCGCATGAAGAAGGGCGAATCCTTCGCCGCCCGTCTCATCAACGGCATAGACGATCCGACGACGATCCACTGGCACGGCATCCGGCTTCCAAACAACATGGACGGCGTGCCCTTCCTGACCCAGCCCTATGTCTATACTGGCGATCATTTCGATTATGCCTTCACGCCGCCCGACGCCGGCACATTCTGGTATCACCCGCACTGCAACACGCTCGAGCAGATGGGCCATGGCATGACCGGTGTCATAGTCGTTGAGAATCCCAAGGATCCAGCATTCGATTCGGAAGTGGTGCTCAATCTGCGCGATTGGCGCTTGGGTGGCGACGGCCAGTTCATCGCGCAGTTCCGCCCGCGCGATGCCGCCAAATCCGGCACTTACGGCACGGTGCGAACTGCGAACTGGCAGCAGCAGCCGCAATATGACGCACCCTCCGGCGGCCTGGTGCGGCTGCGGATCGCGATTACCGACGTCACGCGTATCTATTCCTTCCGCGTTGATGGCGGCGAAGCGACCGTGATCGCGATTGACGGCAATCCGGTGCCGCAGCGCTTTCCGCTGGATTTATTGCAGCTCGGCCCCGGCCAGCGACTGGAGCTTGCGGTACGCATGCCCGATAGCGAGGGCGCAGTCGTGCAACTCGAGGACATCAAGGGAACGAATCCGAAGGTGCTGGCGACGCTGCGTTCGGTGGGTAGCTCGCTGAAGCGCGACGTTCGCGATCTGCCACCCCTAGAAGATAATCCAGTGCAGAAGGCAGATTTCGGCGCAGCAACACACCTGCCGCTGATCCTCAGCTCAACGGCGGAAAATACGGCAGACAACAGCATCTGCGGCTCGCTCGGCTACAGCTTCTGGGCGATCAACAAGGTGCCGTGGCCGGGCGACACGCCCGACCCGACCGCGCCGCTTGCCGAACTGAAACTCGGCAAGAGCTATGTCATCGACATGGAAAACGTGACGCCCCACAGCCATCCGATCCATCTGCACGGGATGAGCTTCACCGTCATCTCTTCTTCGACGCGGCAGGTGCAGCCGTTCGTATCCGATACCTACCTGATCCAGCCGGATGAAAAAGTGCAGCTCGCCTTCGTTGCCGACAATCCCGGCGACTGGCTGCTGCATTGCCATATCATCGAGCATCAGAAAACCGGCATGACCAGCTACGTCCGCGTCGCCTAACTTACAGCCGCCGATAGTCCATCCGCCTGGAGCCCTTCGCGGCTGCATCCTTCCGGGTAATTTCAGCAAAAAACGAAATGCGGCAAAGCTTTGTCCGCGAAAGTATTGACATATCCGGCTGAAAGGAGAAGGAAGTTAAGGAATTGTTTTACCGATGAATGTGTTGAGATGATCGAAACTACCGCCCAATTGGAGGCGGCCTGCCAAGAGCTGGCCAAGTCGGAATTCATTACCATTGATACCGAATTCCTGCGCGAGACAACCTTCTGGCCAGAGCTGTGCCTGATACAAATGGCGAGCCCGACAACCGAAGTGCTGGTGGATCCACTGGCCAAGGGGTTGGACCTTGCGCCATTTTTCGAGCTGATGGCAAACCCGGCCGTGCTGAAGGTTTTTCACGCGGCACGTCAGGATATCGAAATCATTTTCCATCGCGGCAATCTCATCCCGCATCCGATCTTCGATACGCAGGTCGCGGCGATGGTCTGCGGTTTCGGGGATTCCGTTTCATACGATCAGCTCGTCAGCCGTATCAAGAATGTCCATATCGACAAGTCCTCGCGCTTTACCGACTGGAGCCGCCGGCCGCTGTCGGAAAAGCAGCTGGACTATGCGCTCGCCGACGTCACCCATCTGCGCGACGTCTACCTTGCGCTTGACGAACAGCTGAAGCGCGAAGGACGAGCCTCCTGGCTGCAGGAGGAAATGGCTATCCTCGAAGCGCGCGAGACTTACGATCTGCATCCGGATGATGCCTGGCAGCGCCTCAAGATGCGACTGCGCAAGCCACAGGAACTCGCAGTGCTCAAATATGTGGCCGCCTGGCGCGAACGCGAGGCGCGCTCCCGCAACGTTCCGCGCGCTCGTGTGGTGAAGGACGATGCTATCTATGAGATCGCCCAACAGCAGCCGAAGGACAGCGAAGCGCTTGCCCGGCTCCGCACCATTCCGAAGGGCTGGGAACGTTCCGCCGCCGGTGCGGCCGTGATCGAGGCGATCAACGCTGCCCTGGCGCTACCCAAATCCGAAATGCCCCATCCGCCGCGCCATCAGCAGGCTCCCGAAGGCACGGCCGCCGCTGCCGAACTGCTGAAGGTGCTGCTGAAGCTGATCGCGGAAAAGCACGGCGTCGCGCCGAAAGTGATCGCCAATAGCGAAGATCTCGACAAGATCGCCGCGGAAGGCGAGAAGGCCGATGTTGCCGCCCTTACCGGCTGGCGGCGCGATCTCTTCGGCGAAACGGCTCTGCAGCTGATCCAGGGCCAGGTGGCCTTGCGCTTCGTCGGGAAGCGGGTCGAGACGGTCACGCTCTAGTCGCGACATCGCTCTTTCCCGACGCGTTGCGATTGCGTATGATTCGGCAACGGGCATGCAGACGGCGATCACGATTGCGCCGCAAATCTCGTGGAATGAACGTCTGATGTGGTCGTTATATTCGATGACGTTCCAGTTTGCTGGCGCAATTCCGCGCCAATGACAGGCGTCGCTTCTCGGCGGAAAAGTGAATGGGCATTCTCCATTCGATGCGCAACTGGATTCTGACATCGCTATTCGTCGCTTCGACGGGTGTCATCTACGGCAAGATATTCTTCCCGCAAGCGCCGTCCTATATTGGTGCGGTCTTTGCGCTCTTCTGCGGCATGCCGCTGCTGGTCTTCGAACGCCGGATGATCCTGTCGAGGCTGAATGACTGGATGCATCGCCTGCCGACACCGGCCTTCATCTTTTCGGCCTTGATCGTCGATTTCCTCCTGATGAGCGTCGGTTACGCCATTGCGGGCAGTCTCATGAAACTGCTCGGTCTGGTCGATGGCTCCTGGGAAGACCTCACGGTCCTGAAGATTGACGTCTATATCTATGCCGTGCTGGTAACGGCCATCGTCATTTTCGTCGGCCGCGTGCGGGAATTGCTGGGGCGCGATATCTTCCTCAGCCTGCTGACCGGTCGCTACCGCAATCCTGTGCAGGAAGAGCGCGTATTTCTGTTCGTAGATCTCGTCGGCTCCACCGCGTTTGCGGAAGAGCATGGAGATCTCAAGACGCAGGAATTTCTCGGTGCCGTATTTGGCGCCATGGCCGAACCCGTGCGTCGGCATCAGGGGGCAATCGACGACTATATCGGCGATGCCGCCGTCATCACCTGGCCGCTTCGGCGCGGTGTCAAGAATGCCAATTGCGTGCGCTGTGTCTTCAACATTCTCGACGATATCGAAAAGAATGCCGAGACATGGCTGAAATCATACGGTCGAGTACCACGCCTGAGGGCTGCCTTGCATGGCGGCAGCATCGTCACCGCCGAAATCGGCGTCGATCATCACAAGATCGCCTATTTCGGCGACACGGTGAACACCGTCGCCAGACTGGAATCACTCTGCAAGACGCTGGAGCGCCAGGTGCTGATTTCCACAGACCTCGCCCGGCAGCTGGAGCTTCCCGAAGCGATCATCAAGGAAGACCTCGGGGAGCATGCCGTTCGCGGCCGCGACCAGTCGCTTGGCGTCATCGCGCTTCATACGCAAAGCCGCCAGGCCCTCAAGACAGCACGCGGCAGATCGTAAGCGATACAAAGCATCGGCTGTATTGACATATCGACACACGCCTGGGCTTCACACCTCATAGGTTGTCCACAGTCACCAAATCTTCACCTAAGCGTTAATTCGTCGACACTGCTCGCCTGTTAAGCGGGGTTGTTTTCGCCAATCCTGGCCAACAAGGTGACATGATGACCCGAATTCTTTCTGCCTCTACGGCACTCTTCATTTTGCTTGCTGCATCGGCCCATGCCGACGAGCAGCAATTTCCGGCAAAGCTTGCCGGGCAGGCCATCCTGCCGGCCAACACCATCGTTCCAGCGCCGGCCGATGCGCCTGATTTCGTCAAGACCTCCGGCAAGTTCACGACGCCGGATCGCAAGCGCACAGAGGCTCTCGGCACCGTGCCCGGCAAGGACGGCGCTCGCGTGACCGACCTGAAGCTGCCCTTCGACGGCCAGCCAATCCAGGGTTTTTCCGGCATCAAGGCCATGCCTGACGGCACGTTCTGGACGCTGTCTGACAACGGCTTCGGCTCCAAGCAGAACTCCAGCGACGCGATGCTCTTCCTGCACCAGCTGAAGTTCGACTGGGACAATGGCAAGGTCGATGTCGTCAAGAACCTCTTCCTTTCCGACCCGAACAAGAAGGCCCCCTTCCCGATCGTTCTCGAAGGCTCCGACAAGCGCTATCTCACCGGCTCCGACTTCGACATCGAATCGATCCAGCCTGTCGCAGACGGCTTCTGGATCGGCGAGGAGTTCGGTCCCTATCTGCTGAAGTTCGATACGAATGGCCAGCTGACGGACGTCTTCTCGACGACGGTCGACGGCAAGCCTGTGATGTCTCCGGACAATCCGCTGCTGCAGCTTCCGGGCAACCCCACGCAGAAGATGCCGGCCTTCAACCTGAAGCGCTCTGGCGGCTTCGAAGGCCTTGCCATGTCGAAGGACGGCTCGAAGCTCTACGGTCTGCTGGAAGGCCCGATCTACAAGGATGACGGCCAGATGGAGAGCGTCGATGGCAAGACCGCCATCCGCGTCATCGAATTCGACGTCGCCTCGAAGGGCTGGACCGGCCGCAGCTGGCTCTATCCGTTCGCAGACAAGGGTGCGTCGATCGGCGATTTCAACATGCTCGATGAAAAGACGGCCCTGGTGATCGAGCGCGACAACGGCGCCGGCACGAAGGACAAGGCCTGCGCCGATCCCAAGCAGCCGAAGCCGGATTGCTTCGAAGCCCCGGCCGAGCTGAAGCGTGTCTACAAGATCGAGTTCAGCGACGCCAATGTCGGCAAATCCGTCCGCAAGATCGGCTATATCGATCTCATGCGCATCGAGGATCCGAACCACAAGCGTCGCCAGGGCGGCGGCGAAGGCTTCTACGACATGCCCTTCGTCACCATCGAGAATGTCGACCGCGTCGATGCCACGCATATCATCATCGGCAACGACAACAACCTGCCCTTCTCAGCCGGCCGCGCCGTCGACAAGGCAGACGACAACGAGTTCAGCATTCTTGAAGTCGGTGATTTCCTGAACGCGAAGTAAGCGCCAAAGATCCGGCCTCTCCCTGCCTTGCAGGGAGAGGCTTCATTCGATCGGACCTATTCGAAGCAGAACGCCAGTCGGCGGTTCGTGAGCTTGCCGAGCTGCTGCAGGCGCCCATCAAGCCTCTCGCCGGCAAAATCGTGATACTCGGCCGGAACCACGAATTCGAGATCCAGCTCGGGGTTTGTCGAACGGCGGAACGACAGATTGCGCACGACGCCCGGCATCGATGCCGAAAACAGATAGACCACGCGCAGCAGGCCGCCGAGCAGCTTGGCGCGCTCGATGTATAGCGGGGTTGCGATCGTCGCCAACGGCTCGGTCGCGCCGTCATCGTGCAATCCCTCGAAACGATAGTAATTGGCAAGCGCGATGAAGGCACGGCCGGCATGGGTGATGCCGACGAAGGACGTATGGGCGATGATGTTCAGCGCCTGCAGGCCACGATAGTCCGGATGAGCACGCCAGCTGATATCCGCCAGAAGGCACGCGGCCTGACGATAGCGGCTCTCTTCCTCGGTCTCGGTGATCCCGAAGAAGGGCATCATCCGCCCCGTCCATTCGGCGAGCTCGCGGGCATGCTCCGGCGAACGGGCTCGCAGGATGGCAAGCTCACCAGCCGCCACAAGCAACGGGTCGCTTTGGCGTTCCGCCTCCGTCAGCAAGGAGTAGAGATAGCCCTCGCGCACACCCTGCGCGGAAAAGGAGACGATGGACGGCTTCATGGTCGCCAACACTTCACGCATTGCCACGGCGCCGAAGGGCAGCAGCGAGCGACGGTGCTTGGAAATCGTCAGCAGAGCCGGGTCTTTCGTTTCCCGCGCATCGCCGAGCTGGTCGAGGAACCGCATCATCTCCTCGAGAGACACTTCATAGCCCTGCATCATGTGCAGCGGATATTTGCGGGTTTCCATATGCAGCTTGGCGATGTTTCGCCAGGTGCCGCCGACGGCATAGAAAGTGCGGCCCTCGCCCTTGGCGAGAAGCTTCGCCGTCTTCACATGCTTGCGCGCAAAGCTGCGCGCCTTTTCGATCGAACCGCCGGCATATTCCGACAGGCGCAGGCCGCCGAGCGGCAGGGTGATGCCCTTGCCGATTTCCCGGTCCTTGATATCGATCAATTCCAGCGAGCCGCCGCCCAGGTCGCCGGCAATGCCATCGGGATGAAAGAAGCCGCTGACGATGCCGAGCGCGGAGAAGCGCGCCTCCTCCTCGCCGGAGAGCACGCGCACCTTGCGCTGCAGGATGGTTTCGGCCTGATGGATGAATTCGGGACCGTTGCTCGCTTCGCGCGCAGCCGCTGTGGCCAGGACATAGATGGTCGATGCACGGGCCTGATCGGAGAGCGCCTTGAAGCGATGCAGGGCTGCAAGCGCCCGGGCCACGCTTTCCTCATCCATCTTTCCGGTCAGTGCTATGCCCTTTCCCAGGCCACAAAGCACTTTCTCGTTGAAAAGAATGGTTGGCGACCGCGAGTGGCCTTCATAGACGACGAGACGGACCGAATTCGACCCGATATCGACAACGGAAACAGGGGCAATACCGGGAAGGCGCCCCTGGGCTTCTGATTCAACCATGCAGGTCCAGTTTATTTGTTGCGGCCCGACAACAGCCCAGCGATCAGTTTCGGCGCACTGGATTTCAAGGCTTCACCGCGGCCGGACAGGCTGGGATTGGTCATGAAATACTGCTGCGCATTGAATGGCTCTTCTCCCTTGCGCACTTCCATGCGCCTTGAAGTACCGTCCGGCAATATCTCGTAGCTTTGCTGATTGTCAATGATATTGCCCAGCATGATCTGCGAAAGCACCTGCTCATGCACGGTCTTGTTGGTCAGCGGCACGAGGGTTTCAACGCGACGATCAAGGTTTCTCGGCATCATGTCCGCCGAGCCGATATAGACCAGCGCCTTGTCCGAAGGCAGGCCCTGGCCATTGCCGAAACAGAAGATGCGGCTGTGCTCGAGGAAGCGGCCGATGATCGACTTGACGCGGATATTCTCGGAAAGGCCGGCCACCTGCGGACGCAGGCAGCAGATGCCGCGCACGACGAGATCGACCTCGACGCCGGCATTGCTGGCACGATAAAGCGCGTCGATGATGTCAGGATCGACAAGCGAATTCATCTTCATCCAGATTGCAGCCGGATGGCCGTTCTTGGCATGCTCGATCTCACCCTCGATATGCTGAAGGATGCGGCTGCGGAGCGTGTAAGGCGAAACCGCGATCTTCATGTCATGTTCCGGCTCGCCATAGCCGGTGATGAAATTGAAGATGTTCGCCATGTCATGGGCGATCTTCGGATCGCAGGTAAAGTAGGAAAGGTCGGTATAGATCTTCGCGGTGATCGGATGGTAGTTGCCGGTGCCGAGGTGGCAATAGGTGCGCAGCTTGCCGTCCTCGCGCCGCACGACCATCGACATTTTCGAATGGGTCTTGAGTTCGATGAAGCCGAATACGACCTGCACGCCGGCGCGCTCGAGATCGCGAGCCCAGCGGATGTTTGCCTCTTCGTCGAAACGGGCTTTCAGCTCCACCAGAGCCGTCACCGACTTGCCGAGATCGGCCGCGTCGATCAGCGCACGTACGATCGGGCTGTCATTCGACGTACGATAAAGCGTCTGCTTTATCGCCAGAACGTCAGGATCCCTAGCAGCCTGGAGAAGGAACTGGACCACCACGTCGAAGGATTCGTAGGGGTGGTGGACCACCATGTCCTTTTCGCGGATGGCGGCGAAGCAATCGCCGGCATGTTCGCGAACACGCTCAGGAAATCGCGCATTATAGGGCTCGAAGCGCAGATCGTCGCGCGGCGCCTTGCAGATTTCGGAGAGCGTATTGAGGGCGAGCAGGCCCGGCAGAACCGCGATGCGGTTGCCCGGCACGTTCAGCGATTCCACCACGAACTGACGCAGCTCGAGCGGCATTTCGGAGTCGGTCTCGATGCGGATCACCGAACCGCGGCGGCGGCGCTTCAGTGCGGTTTCGAAGAAGCGCACGAGATCTTCGGCCTCTTCCTCGACTTCGATATCGCTGTCGCGGATCAGGCGGAACGTACCCGAGCCCTGCACTTCATAGCCGGGATAGAGCCGGTGGATGAAGATGTTCACCACGTCTTCAAGCGTGATGTAGCGGATGACGTTGCTCGCATCCGGCAGGCGCACGAAGCGATCGAGCGCCGGCGGCAGACGCAGCAGTGCCGTCATCGGCTCGCGACCGTTCATGCTCTTCAGCTGCAGCGCGATCGAGAAACCGAGGTTCGGAATGAACGGGAACGGATGGGCCGGATCGATGGAGAGCGGTGTCAGGACGGGGAAGATCGCCTGCTCGAACTCGGTGTGCAGCCACTGCCGATCCATATCGGAAAGGGCGGCCGGGCGGACGATCAGAATGTCTTCCTTGGCGAGATATTGCTGCAGGACGGCAAGCGAAGCCTGCTGTTCCATCTGCAGATTGTCGATCTCGCGCAGGATATCGTCGAGCTGTTCGGCCGGTGTCTTGCCGTCGGGCGTGCGCACCAAGATCTTCTGGCGGACCTGGCCTTCAAGACCGGCGACGCGCACCATGAAGAACTCGTCGAGATTGGCGGCGGAAATGGAGAGGAAGCGCACGCGTTCCAGCAGCGGATGCGCCGTGTTCAACGTCTCCTCGAGAACGCGGCGATTGAACTGCAGCCAGGAAAATTCGCGGTTGATGAAGCGTTCGGGGCTGCTCAGCAGCTCGTTGATCGGCGGCGTGGCCTCCGGTGTCTCTTGGCTGGCGTCCTGATGTTCCGTTACTGCCGAGTCCATGTTCCACCTACCCTCATCTCTAACCCATGTGCCACGTATATCAGTTTGACGACGGAACTGTGACAGTTCAACATCAGCTCAATCGGGTTGAGCGGCATTACCCAGTTCATTCAACACTTCAGTCGCCAGCACACGCGTAATTCGCGTGCCTCGCGCAAGCGCCAGCCGATCCAGCCGGTCGACGATCAGCTGCGCCGCGTTCATGGAACGCTCCATTCGATTGACGATATAAAGGACGAGTTTGTCATCGATATAAAGCTGGCGGTCGGCGAAGAGTTTTACGATCACCTGCGACAGCAATTCCTCATCCGCTCGCCGATTTCGACCACCGTCGCCGCCTTCAGGCGAGAGCGCAGATCCGGCAAGGTGACCGGCCAGGACATCGGCCAGAGGCGCGTCGTCATCAGCAGGCTGGTGCGGTTTTCCCTGACACTGTTAATGACATGGAAGAGCTCTCTATCGTCAAAGCCGAGGCGATCTACATCTTCGAAGATGACGGGGCCGTTCGCAGCCACAACGGCGGCATTGGCGCCCGCCACGGGATGGATCGACGTTGCGTCGCATCTCTCGCTCCAGATATTGGCGAGATGCGATTTTCCCGAGCCGACCGGACCGGCAAGGATGACCACCGGCGACGGCCAATGCGGCCAGGAATCGACGATCTTCACCGCCGCGTTCAATGGATTGGCGACGAGAAGGTCGTCACGGCCGCTTGCGGGGTCGTGCGTAAAGGCCAAGGGTAGCTGTTCGGCGGTCTTGCGCCTCACATCAGCATTTTTTGTATCGGTCATGTCTAGCTGTTCTCGGGCTTGCCGGCCTTGGCTCTGCGCGCCTTACCTGCTTCCGAACGGCCGTGGTAGAGATCGCTCTGAAGGTATCTCGAAAGGGCAAACCGGACAAGCACGCCGCAGGCTGCCGCGGCCGGAACCGCGATCAAAAGGCCGACAAAGCCGAAAAGGGCGCCAAAGGCGAAAAGCGCGAACATCAGCCAGACCGGATGCAGGCCGACACTTTCGCCGACGAGCTTCGGCTGAAGCACGTTGCCCTCGAGGAACTGTCCGGTGAAGAAGACCGCGAGCGTGAGGCCGACCCAAAGATAATCTGGCCAGAACTGGACCAGCGCCACTCCGACGGCCAGAACCAGCCCAACCATCGAGCCCACATAGGGAATGAAGCTGATTGCGCCGGCGAACAGGCCGATCAGAAGACCGAAGTTCAAGCCGACGAGCGAGAGGCCGACACCGTAATACACGCCGAGAATAATGCAGAGCGAGCCCTGTCCCCGGATGAAACCGGCAATCGCCTGATCGATCTCACGAGCAATCTGGCGGACAGTGGCGACGTGGTCCCGCGGGATCCAGTCGTCCACCTTGGCAATCATCCGGTCCCAGTCGAGCAGCATGTAAAAGGCGACGACAGGTGTGACGACCATCAGCGAGAGGATGTTGACGAGCGCCTTGCCGGAACTCCAGAGCTGGGCGAACAGGCCGCCGACGAAGCTCAGGCCTTCCGACATGATGCTGGAGAAATTGTCCTTGATCGCGCCGAGCTGATTGCGGATCCAGTCCGGCAGCACCATCGTCTGCGCCTTGGCGATTAGCTGCTGTATCTGCTGCACATAGGTCGGTATGTGCTGAATGAAGTCGTTGAACTGGTTGATGATGATCGGAATGACGATCGTCAGCGCCAGAGCGAAGACCAGCACGAAGGATACGAGGATCACCACTGTCGCCATCAGGCGGCTGAGGCCAAGCCTTTCCAGCCGGTCGGCGATCGGATCGAGAAAATAGGCGACCGCCATGCCGGCGATGAACGGCAGCAGGATCGTGCTGAAGATATAGACAAAGCTGATGAAGACGACGAGCACGATCACCCAGAACGTGACTTGACGCTTGAGGCTCGCTCCGCTGACCTTTTGCTCCATCGACTTCCCCGCTGTTTCCGGCCTACCTGCCGCTTGCTTAGGACATAGGATGATGCTGCAATTATGGTCAAGCCTCAGACCGGAAATCGGCTTCATGCGCTGTGAAGCGGGGAAATCGAGGGGTTTGAGGCGCTTGCGCCTTGCATAAACGGCCCTATCATGCAATGGCGACCCGATCGAAGCCCTGTCGAGACGAAGGGCGGCCATCGGAGGCGCAAGCATGAGCCAGTCTGGAAAAAACGGTCTGACCTATAGCGACGCGGGTGTCGATATCGATGCCGGCAACCTGCTCGTCGAAAAGATCAAGCCTGCCGTGCGCTCGACGCGCCGCCCCGGCGCCGATGGCGAAATCGGCGGTTTCGGCGGCCTGTTTGATCTCAAAGCCGCGGGCTTTACCGATCCTGTGCTGGTCGCTGCCAATGACGGCGTCGGCACCAAGCTGAAGATCGCCATCGACGCGAACTATCACGACACAGTCGGCATCGACCTCGTCGCTATGTGCGTCAACGATCTGGTTGTCCAAGGCGCCGAGCCTTTGTTCTTCCTTGATTACTTCGCCACGGGCAAGCTCGACCCCGACCAGGGCGCGGCGATCGTCGGCGGGATTGCCGCCGGCTGCCGCGATGCGGGCTGCGCGCTGATCGGCGGCGAAACGGCCGAGATGCCGGGCATGTATTCCCATGGCGATTACGATCTGGCTGGCTTTGCCGTTGGTGCTGCCGAACGCGGTCAGTTGCTGCCCTCGGGCGATATTGCCGAAGGCGACATTATTCTCGGCCTTGCCTCCTCCGGCGTCCATTCCAACGGCTTTTCGCTGGTGCGCAAGATCGTCGAACTTTCCGGCCTTGGCTGGGATGCCCCGGCCCCCTTTGCCGAAGGCAAGGCACTCGGCGAAGCGCTGCTGACGCCGACACGCATCTATGTGAAGCCGCTGCTCAAGGCCATCCGCGAGACCCATGCTCTGAAGGCACTCGCCCATATCACCGGCGGCGGTTTCCCTGAAAATATCCCGCGCGTGCTGCCAAAGCATCTGGCCGCTGAAATCGATCTGGCCGCCGTCAAGGTGCCGCCGGTCTTCTCGTGGCTCGCCAAGACAGGCGGCGTCGAAGCCAAGGAAATGCTGCGCACCTTCAACTGCGGCGTCGGCATGATCGTCGTCGTGGCGCCGGAAAATGTTGCTGCCGTCAAAGCCGCGCTCGAAGCTGAGGGCGAGGCAGTCATCACACTCGGTCGCATGATCGCGCGCGAAGAAGGCGCTCACGGCACCGTCTACAAGGGCACGCTGGCTCTATGACCACGCCGCGCAAACGCGTCGTCGTCTTCATCTCCGGCGGCGGCTCCAATATGCTGGCTCTTCTGAAAGCCACGAAGGCCGCCGATTATCCGGCCGAGATCGTCGGCGTCATCGCCGACAAGGCCGATGCCGGTGGGCTGGCGAAAGCCGCGGCCGAGGGCATTGCCACATTCTCTTTCGTCCGCAAGGATTTTGCCAGCAAGGAAGCCCATGAAGAGGCGATCCTTGCGCAGCTGGACGCCCTCTCGCCCGATATTATTTGCCTTGCAGGCTACATGCGGCTGCTTTCCGGCCGCTTCATCCAGGCCTACGAAGGCCGGATCATCAATATCCATCCTTCCCTGCTCCCGCTTTTCCCCGGCCTGCATACGCATCAGCGTGCCATCGACGCCGGCATGCGCATCGCAGGCTGCACGGTGCATTTCGTCACCGAAGGCATGGATGAAGGCCCGGTGATTGGACAGGCCGCCGTACCCGTCTTGACCGATGACACGGCGGACGCGCTGGCTGCCCGCGTACTGACGATCGAGCATCAGATCTATCCGCAGTCGCTTCGCCTCTTCGCGGAAGGCAGTGTGAGGATGGACGGCGGAAAGGCCGTGAGCCTTGCCAAAACGCCTGCCGCCAAAGGGCAGCAGGTCGTGTCACTGCTCGGTGATGCGAGCTAGTTTTCAGGCGGCCAGCGCCATCAGCGGATGCAGCGTGCCGTCGCTATAAACGATGCGACCGCCGCGGAAGGTTGCGCGGATGCGGTGAACCGAGCCCGGTTCGACTGCCACCAGATCGGCAAGCTGGCCGATGGCGATTTCGCCGCGATCCTTGAGGCCTGCCGAACGCGCGGCATTGGACGTTGCCGTCGCAACCGCCGCTGGTAGACCACCGGCAACCACGTCCGCAATCTTGAAAATCGCCGGGACGAAGGCAGCCGGGTGGTAGTCGGCCGCAATGATACCGAGCAGGCCGGAGCGGGCGGCATCCAGCGCACTGAGATTGCCGGACATGGATTGGCCACGCAACGCGTTCGGCGCACCCATCAAGGTCCAAAGACCACGACGGCAGGCTTCCTCTGCTGCCGGTCCGGTGACTGGAAATTCGCTGATCGTGACGCCGAGATCGTGCATCGCCGCAACCTTTTCGGCGCTGTCATCATCATGCGAGGCGAGCGACAGCTTATGCTTCAGCGAAAGCCCGACCACGTCGTGCAGCTTGCGCTCGATCTCCGGGTCCTGGCGCTGCGCGATACGCTTTGCCACGACTTCCTCGGCCGCCTCGCGCGACATGGAGCGGCGCTCGGACATGCTGCGGATATAGCTTTCGATATCGTTGTATTGCCCCTGCCCCGGCGTATGGTCCGTGAGCGAGACCATATCGACGGAGCCCTCTTCCAGCAGCCGCTCCAGCGTCGGAGCGGCGCCGAGATTGGTGATCTCGTAGCGGGCATGGACACGATGATCGATCAACAGTTCATGGCGCAGGCCGTTGATGCCACGGATGACCGCCGAGGTGGTTTCGAGCGAGCGGACGTGACCGTAGACGCTTTCAGTCGCAAAGGAGAGTGCGGCAAAGGCCGTGGTGACGCCGGCAGCGGCCAGTTTCTTGTCGAGTTCGTGAATGCCGAAATCGATCGGCATCATGGCATTCGGCCGAGGGGCGATCTCACGCTCGATCATGTCACAGTGAAGATCGACGAAACCCGGCATCAGCAGACGCCCGCCACCATCGAATGTCGGCTGTTCCACTGGCTCGGAGCGGATTTCGGCAATCACGCCGTCCTCAATGCGCACCGCGCCGCTCTCGACGACTTCATTGGGAAGAACGAGCGTGAAATTGCTGAGCCACATCGGCTTTCTCCTGAAACAGCGTCAAACATCGAAAGCGGTAGGGAAACATTCGAATGTTTCCGATCAAGACGCCCCGTTAGCCCCGATTCGTGACATGATGATGAACGCCGGGAATATACCTCCTGACCGTCCGCCTGCTTACGTCAGGCTGGCCTTGTTCAGAACTGCCCATTGCAGCAGCATGATCGTCTTTGCGTCGTAGATATCGCCCGCCTCGATCATGGCCATGGCTTCGGACAAGCGAACTTCCAGAACCTCGATATCCTCGTGTTCCTCGGCAAGCCCGCCGCCATCGGCGACGCGATCCGTCGTATCGATTACGGCGGCAAAGAAGTGGATGACCTCGGTCACTGAACCGGGAGAGGTCAGCGCCTTGAAGAGGAAGCGGACGTCACGAATGCGAAACCCGGTTTCCTCCATGGCTTCACGATCGTCACCGTCGAGCAGTCCGGCGGGCACCTCCATCATCCATGCCGGCAGGCCGACCAACTGCGATGGCAGACGATATTGACGGACAAGCACCACCGTCTCACGCTTGGGATCATAAAGCAGGATGCAGGCGGCAGGTGTACGATGGTAGATCTCGCGCTTGACCCGGTGTTTCTCGCCGCGCGAATCCGTGTAGTCGAGATCGTAGCTGCTCAGCCGCGTCCATTGATCCGCCAACGTCTTTTCGTTGACGATCTCGGCTTTCGCCTTTCCAAATTCGGTCATGCCACATCCTTGCGAAGCCATACCTTGTTGTCGTGAACCGCCGCGCCGCCATAGGGCGCGACCGGATCGGCGCCGGTGAGCACGTTGATGCCCTCGCCGTCAACATGAGCCTTGTTCGGCCAGAGACCTTCGGCGATCAGCACGCCGGGCTTCACCTCTGTCGTCACGCGCGCATGGAGGCGAATAGCGCCCCTCATATTGCCAACGCGGATCAGCTCTCCATTGATGATATCGAGCCGCTCGGCATCGGCCGGATTGATCATCACTTCGGGACGGCCTTCCTTCTGCCGGGAGGTCTTGGTTTCCGCAAAGCTCGAATTGAGGAAATTGCGCGCCGGCGACGTTGCGAGCCGGAACGGATGCTCGGGATCGACCACTTCGATCACGTCGACCTGATCCGGAAATTCCGGCAGCTCCACATGCGGGCCAAGCAATCCAACGGCGGCCGGCGGCCGGTTCGGCGCGGGCTGGTTGACCCAATCCGGACGGAAGCGGAACTTGCCGTCGGGATGGCCAAAGCCGTTGATGAAATGCGCGTCTTCGAAAGCTGGCTGGCGGTCAAACCATTTGTGCTCGAGGAAATAGTCGTAATCCGGCAGCTCGCTTTTCGTCAGAATCCGATCGACCATCTCGCGGGCGGAAAAGCCGAAGCCGGGGCGATCCGCCACGCCGAGACGCTTGGCCAGTTCCTCGATGACGAAAAGGTTGCTGCGTACCGTCGGTGGCGGCTCCACCAGCTTCGGGCCAAGAAGAATATGGTTCTGGCCACCGGCGCGATAGATATCGTCATGCTCGACGAACATGGTGGCGGGGATGACGATATCGACCATCTCGGCCGTGTCGGTCATGAACTGCTCGTGCACGGCGACGAAGAGATCGCTGCGGGCAAAGCCGCGCTTCACCAGCCGCTGCTCGGGCGCGATGTTCACCGGATTGGTATTCTGGATCAGCATGGCCGTCACCGGGCCGCGATGGCGCAGCGCCACGGCGTCGCCGGTCAGCGCCCGGCCGATCTGCGACTGATCGATCATGCGGATGTCGGCATCCTTCATGGCGCGGCCGGTCAGCTCGCTCGCATCCATGCGGAAGATATCGCTGTTCGAATGAAAGGCGCCGCCACCTTCATATTGCCAGGAGCCCAGCACCGTGGCGATCGAGGCCGCCGCATGCATGGCGATGGCACCGTTGCGCTGGCGGGTGAAGCCGTAGCCCAGGCGGAAATAGGTCTTCTTCGTGGTTCCCACCAGCTTGGCGAAGGCTTCGATCTCGTCGACCGAAAGGCCTGTGATATCGGCGGCCCAGGCAGGCGTCTTCGACTTCAAATGCTCTTCTAGACCTGAGGGATCGTCGGCATATCTAGCCATATAGGCGCGGTCGGCATAGCCATCGCGGAAAGCGACATGCATGACGGCGCAGGCGAGCGCCGCATCCGTGCCCGGCTTGACGATCAACGCCAGATCGGCCTGCTTCATCGTCGGATTGTCGTAGATATCGACGACGACGATCTTGGCGCCGCGTTCCTTGCGGGATTTGATCGCATGCGTCATCACATTGACCTGCGTCGCCACCGCATTCGTGCCCCAGATGACGACGCAGTCCGTGCGGCCCATCTCGCGCGGATCGGGGCCGCGCAGCACGCCCGTCGCCATGGTAAAGCCGGTCCAGGCCGGATTGGTGCAAATCGAGGAAAAGAAGCCGGAATAACGCTTGGCATGGCGAAGGCGATCGATGGAATCGCGCTGCACCCAACCCATGGTGCCGGCATAGAAATAGGGCCAGATCGCCTCGCTGCCATCCCTGGCCTCGGCCTTGACGAAGGCCTCGGCGATCTCGTCCAGAGCGTCGTCCCAGGAGATTTCCTGCCAGCTCCCCTCGCCCTTGGCGCCGGCACGGCGCAAAGGCTTCATCAGACGATCAGGATGATAGAGCCGCTCGGCATAACGCGCGACCTTGGCGCAGATGACGCCGGATGTGTAGGAATGATCGCCGGCGCCGCGGACGCGGCCCATCCGCCCATCCTCGGTCAGATCGATCTCCAGCGCACAGGTGGACGGACAGTCGTGCGGACAGGCCGTGTGACCAATGCGGGGTTTGGCTTGAATAGGGGTCGCAATGTTCATGATATTTCTATATTTCAAGCGGTGACCGGCCACTAGCGATAATCCGGCCCATCTCAACAATTCATGCGGACTTCACCGACAATGAACTATCGGCATATCTATCACGCGGGCAACTTCGCCGATGTGCTGAAGCACGCGATCCTTGCCCGCCTCGTCCGCTACATGCAGAACAAGGACAAGGCATTCCGCGTCCTCGACACGCATGCCGGCATCGGGCTTTACGATCTCTCCTCGGAGGAGGCGCAGAAAACCGGCGAGTGGCAAGACGGAATCGGCCGCCTGCTCGAGGCGGAACTCGTGCCACAGGTGGCCGACCTGCTTGAGCCCTACCTCACTGCCGTTCGCGAGCTGAACCCCGAGGGCGGCATCCGGCTCTATCCCGGCTCGCCAAAACTGGCCCGCATGCTGTTTCGTCCGCAAGACCGGCTGTCCGCAATGGAACTGCACCCCCAGGACTTCCAGCGGCTGCACCGGCTGTTCGAGGGTGACCACCACGCCCGCGTCACGGAGCTCGACGGCTGGCTGGCGCTCGGCGCGCATCTGCCGCCGAAGGAAAAACGCGGCATCGTGCTCGTCGACCCGCCCTTTGAGGAAGACGGCGAATATGAGCGGCTGGTAGACGGCCTGGCGAAGGCGTGGCGCCGTTTTCCCGGCGGCACCTATTGCCTCTGGTATCCGATCAAGAAGGATGCGCCGATCAAGCAGTTCCACGAGGCGCTGCAGGCATTGGAAATCCCGAAGATGCTTTGCGCCGAACTCACCATCAAAAGCGATCGCGGCTTCACCGGGCTCACCGGTTCCGGCCTCATCATCGTCAATCCACCCTTCACGCTGAAGGACGAGCTGCATGCGCTGCTGCCGGCGTTGAAGGACCTGCTGGCGCAGGACCGTTTCGCCTCGCAGCGCGCCTTCTGGCTGCGCGGCGAACATTGAATCCTTCTCTGCATATCCCACAGGTGACTTGATGAGACTGCTCTGCTCGCCCGCCTCCCCCTTTTCCAGCAAGGTGCGCATGGCGGCGCGCCATCTCGGCATCAAGTTGGAGGAAATCCATGTCGAGACGAATGCAGGACCGGCGCTGCTCGTCGACAACAATCCGCTCGGCAAGATCCCGACCTTGCTGACCGGCGATGGCGAGGCGATTTTCGACAGCCGTGCGATCATGCACTACTTCGACCGCCAGGAAGGCGGCCTTTATCCGCCCAAGAAGGGCAAGCGCACCGAGGCCGAAGTTCTGGAAGCGCTATGCGACGGCACGAAGGAATGCCTTCTCTCCATCGTCTATGAACGACGGCTTCGCGAGCCTGAAAAGCAGCACCAGCCGTGGATCGACCGGCAATGGACAAAGGCAAAGCGCGCACTCATGCATCTTAGCGCCGAACCGCCGAAGATCGGCAAGAAGCTGCATGCGGGACATTTCGCGCTTGCTGCCCTCATCGGCTATTTGCAGCTCCGCTTTGAAGGCCAATGGGAGACGGATCACGCCGGCCTGATCGAATGGGCTGCGAAGTTCGAGAAGCATTTTCCGGCCTATCAGGCAATGAAGCCCCGGGCATAAATCGTGCCCGATCACATCAGGCGCTGATGCCTCACAACTCTAAGCACAAACAGAAAAAGCCGGGGCAAGAGCCCCGGCTTTTTCTTCATACCTTGCGGTCAAGTGATTAGAACTTGACGCCGATACCGACCTTGACGCTCTGCTCGTCGAAGCCGCGCGAGAAGCTGCCCGAGTCGAGGTTGAAGGTCTTCTTACCGTAGTCGGTGTAACGGTACTCGAGACGAGCCGTGATGTTGTTGGTGATGAAGGTTTCAGCACCTGCACCGACCGTGTAACCAACGCCCGTCTTGCTTTCAGACGACGTAGAGTCGGAGAGCTTGTTCTGGCCGAGAGCCAGACCGGCCGTGCCGTACAGCATGAACGGGTTGAAGTCGTAACCGAGACGGCCGCGAACCGAGCCGTTGATGCCGTTCTTGGCGGTGAGGCCGTTGCGGCTCGTTTCGGAGTCGGCGTAACCGAGGTCACCTTCGACACCGTATACGATCTGGCCCTGCTGCCAGTTGTAGCCGGTGAAGGCGCCGCCGCCGAAGGCGTAGCTGTTGCCGGTGCGGTTGAAGTGACCCTTGTTCCAGTCGCCTTCGCCACCGATGTAGAAGCCAGACCAGTTATTGATGGCCGGAGGTGCATCCTGAGCGACGGGCGGCTGCGGGATCTGCTCAACAGCGTCGGCAGCATGAGCTGCGGTGTAGCCGCCGAGAGCCAAAGCGGAGACCATGAGGGTCGTTACGAGAGTACGCATACTTTTCTCCTTTCAGTCCCGTGTGCTTCGTCTACTATCTTTGACTTCGAAGCGTCACGAGCAATTAAAACAAATCCCTCCCGGATCGAGATTGAAATTGGAGTGCAAATGAGGAATTGGAAGAGCCAAAATATGATATCATTGTGGCACAGAGGTGGCTGAATTTCGATGTTGCTTCATCGCAACAGATGAATTGTTAACCATAACCAATGGTTAAACCGTGTATACTTATTTTAATCGAACTATAACTCAAGCTTTACATAAGACGCATCGAGAGCGTCTTTCGTCTCAACACCTTTTCATATGGTGTATCCACACCCTATATGAGCGTCGACCGGGTAACGACGAGAAGAAGGCAGCATCTTGAGCCAGGAAAAACTACGAACCGCGCTGATCACAGGCGCTTCGAAAAGAATAGGCCGGGCAATTGCCGAGGATTTGTCGGCTAACGGCTTTTCAGTGGCGCTGCATGCTCATCAATCATTCGCCGAGGCTGCGGAGATTGCGGCAAAATTGCGACAAGCTGGCAGAAAGGCGATTGCGATCAAGGCCGATCTGCAAAATTTTGGTGAGACGTCAACCCTTGTCGAAAGGGTCACCGATACACTCGGCCCACTTGATCTGCTTGTTAACAACGCCTCCGCTTTCCTCGGTGATTCCGCCGAGCGTTTCGACTCGGAAGCCTTCGACGCGCATTTTGCCGTGCATGTCCGTGCGCCCTCCATCCTCGCTGCCGATTTCGTCCGGCAACTTCCCGAGCCCCATCCGGGATTGATCGTCAACATGGTCGACCAGAGGGTCTGGGCGCTCAATCCGCGCTTCTATTCCTATACCTTATCGAAGGCGGCGCTCTGGGCCGCGACTCAAACGATGGCCCAGAGCTTTGCGCCTCGCATTCGCGTCAACGCGATCGGCCCGGGCCGACGGTGCGCAGCGTTCGACAGTCGGAGGAGGACTTTCAAGCGCAGATCGACGGCCTCATATTAAAGGCGGCGCCAGGGCTGGAGGAATTCGGTCGCACCATCCGCTTTCTTTTTGACACGCCCTCGATCACGGGCCAAATGATAGCGCTCGATGGCGGCCAGCATCTTGCCTGGGAAACGCCCGATGTGGCGGAGAGTGCGGAATGAATGGAAGAAAGCTGCCCGACGGCGGCATTCTCTACGACGAATCGGATGATATAGAAGACGACATCGAGGTAGAGGGCGATGCCGCCGCCTCCCCTGTCGTGCCCGTCGACTGGAACGAAGGCGGCAAGAACGAAACCGGGCTTCGCGGCGCGGAACTGATCGCCGAGTTCGTCAAGCGATTGCCGAACAACCCCGGCGTCTACCGCATGTTCAACGAAGCCGGCGACGTGCTTTATGTCGGCAAGGCGCGCAGCCTGAAGAAGCGTGTCGCCAACTATGCCATGGGCCGAGGGCATTCTAACCGTATTGCCCGGATGGTGCGCGAAACAGCCAATATGGAGTTCGTCACCACCCGCACTGAGACGGAAGCGCTGCTGCTGGAAGCGAATCTGATCAAGCGCTTGCGGCCGCGCTTCAATGTCTTACTGCGGGACGACAAGTCGTTCCCTTATATTCTGATCACCGGCGACCAGCGCGCGCCGGCGATTTTCAAGCATCGCGGCGCTCGCGCCCGCAAGGGCGATTATTTCGGTCCCTTTGCGTCGGCGGGCGCCGTCGGCCGCACCATCAATTCGCTGCAGCGTGCCTTCCTGATCCGGACTTGCGCCGACAGCGTTTTCGAAACGCGCACCCGGCCCTGTCTGCTCTATCAGATCAAGCGCTGTTCGGGCCCCTGCACGCATGAGATCAGCGATGCGGGGTATGCCGAGCTGGTGCAGGAGGCGAAGGATTTCTTGTCCGGCAAGAGCCAGAACGTCAAGGCGCACATGGCCGAGGAGATGAATGCTGCCGCCGAGAATCTCGATTTCGAGCGTGCGGCAGTCTTTCGCGACCGGCTGGCGGCGCTATCGCATGTGCAAAGCCACCAGGGCATCAACCCGGCCGGAGTCGAGGAGGCCGATGTCTTCGCCATTCACCATGAGGGTGGTATCTCTTGTATCCAGGTCTTCTTCTTCCGCACCGGCCAGAACTGGGGTAACCGCGCCTATTTCCCGAAGGCAGACCCATCGCTGTCCGGCGCCGAGGTGCTGAACGCCTTCCTGGCGCAGTTCTATGATGACAAGCCGGTTCCGAAACAGATTCTGCTTTCGGAGACCGTCGAGGAAATCGAGCTGCTGGCAACCGCACTGAGCGAGAAGACCGGCCACAAGGTTTCGATCCTCGTGCCGCAACGCGGCGAGAAGCGCGATCTGGTCGATCATGTCGTTGCCAATGCCCGCGAGGCGCATGGCCGCAAGCTTGCGGAAACGGCTTCGCAATCGCGGCTGCTTGAGGGCTTCAAGGAAACCTTCAAGCTTCCTTACGTGCCGCAGCGCATCGAGATTTACGACAACTCCCATATCATGGGAACGAATGCGGTCGGCGGCATGGTCGTGGCGGGACCTGAAGGCTTCGTCAAAGGCCAGTACCGCAAGTTCAACATCAAATCGACTGACATCACCCCTGGTGACGACTTCGGCATGATGCGCGAAGTGATGACCCGGCGGTTCTCTCGGCTGCTGAAGGAAGAGGGCAAGCCCGACCGCAGTGCCGTGACCGAGGCTTCCGCCGCCGATGCGGCCGACCAGCCCTTCCCCGCCTGGCCCGACATCATCCTCATCGATGGCGGTCAAGGGCAGATGACCGCCGTGCGCGCCATTCTCGAGGAATTGGGAATCACCGACAGCGTCATCGCCATCGGCGTCGCCAAGGGCGTCGACCGCGATGCGGGACGCGAGCGCTTTTTCCCTCCTTCCCGCGAAAGCTTCACCCTGCCACCGCGCGATCCCGTGCTTTATTTCATCCAGCGCCTGCGCGACGAAGCCCACCGTTTCGCCATTGGATCGCATCGCGCCAGACGCAAGAAAGAGATGGTGAAGAACCCGCTGGACGAGATCGGCGGCATCGGCCCCTCGCGCAAGCGGGCGCTGCTGCAGCATTTCGGCACCGCCAAGGCCGTATCACGCGCCGCCCTCTCCGATCTGATGGCCGTGGAAGGCATATCGGAAGCGGTAGCGCGGCAGGTCTATAATCATTTCCACGAGGACGCCGCGAAATAAGAAATCTCGGTCGCAAATTCCACGCAATAGCGGTGAAAAAACAGAAA
Source organism: Rhizobium sp. P44RR-XXIV (assembly GCF_001999485.2). Classification (NCBI taxonomy): domain Bacteria; kingdom Pseudomonadati; phylum Pseudomonadota; class Alphaproteobacteria; order Hyphomicrobiales; family Rhizobiaceae; genus Rhizobium; species Rhizobium sp. P44RR-XXIV. Next base: position 1,424,911 of record NZ_MPVZ02000028.1, read on the forward strand.
CAATGTTGACGATAAGCTAGTCAAACCATCATCTAAGCATGATCCCAAAAAGTGCGGAGCGGTTTTTGGACCAGATCATGCTCAATCAAAAGGTCGGCACGCGATGGGGCTTGAATAGAAGCTCATCAAAGTCCGCCGATACAACCGAAACGAAACGATTTCCATGGCTTCGCGCGCTTACAGCATCCCCAATCTGCTCACCTACGGCCGCATCCTCTGCGTACCCCTGATCGTTCTGTGCTTCTTCATCGAAGGCAAGCTGGAAGGTTCCGATTTCGCTCGGTGGGTTGCGCTCTGGATCTTCGTCATTGCCTCGCTCACCGACTTTCTCGACGGCTATCTCGCGCGCATCTGGAACCAGACCTCGAATATCGGCCGCATGCTGGACCCGATCGCCGACAAGCTGCTGGTGGCCTCGATCCTGCTTCTGGTGGCTGCGGACGGCACCATTGCCGGCTGGTCGCTCTGGGCTGCGATCATCATTCTCTGCCGTGAAATACTGGTATCCGGCTTGCGCGAGTATCTGGCCGCATTGAAGGTGAGTGTTCCCGTGACGCGTATCGCGAAATGGAAGACGACTGCGCAGCTTGTGGCCATCGCCTTCCTTCTGGCTGGGCCGGCCGGTGACAAGGTGCTACCCTACACCACGGAGATCGGCATCCTTCTGCTCTGGGTCGCAGCGCTGCTGACCATCTACACCGGCTACGACTATTTCCGCGCCGGCCTGAAGCATATCGTGGACGATGAATGATGACGAGGCTCGTCTATTTCGCCTGGGTGCGCGAGCGGATCGGCAAGGCCGAGGAAGAGATTTCCTTGCCTGCCGAGGTGATCACAGTCGGCGATCTCCTCAACCATTTGAAGACCTTGGGCGAAGAATACGAAGCGGCGCTGCAGTTTCCGGAAGCGATCCGCGTCGCCATCAACATGGAACATGCCGATCATGACGAGCTGATTGCCGGCGCGCGCGAGATCGGGCTCTTTCCGCCCATGACTGGAGGGTGAGGAGCGGTCGGGCAACGCCCGAGCAATCGATCCAGTGAATCGATTGCAGCGACGAACGCCCTGAGCCAAAGCGAAGGGCCGGGAAGCTCCTCAGACCGTTTCGGAGGGCGACAAGGAAATTGCGATGATTTCACCATTTGTCCGCGTTCAGCAGGAAGATTTCGATCTCCAGACGGAGATCGACCGGCTGACACAGGGGCGGCTCGACATTGGCGCCGTCGTGACATTTTCTGGGCTCTGCCGCAATGATGGCGGCACGCTGAGCGCACTTGAATTGGAGCATTATCCAGGCATGGCGGAGGCGGAAATCACCCGCATCGCCAACCTCGCCGTCGAGCGCTTCGGGCTTCTCGGCCTGACCGCCATCCATCGCTACGGCAAGATCGTGCCCGGCGAAAATATCGTCCTCGTCATCGCTGCTGCGCCACATCGGCAGGCTGCTTTCGACGGCGCCAATTTCGTCATGGATTTCCTGAAGACCTCGGCTCCCTTCTGGAAGAAGGAACACGCCAGGGACGGCAAGGCCGGGAACTGGATTTCGGCCAAAGACGCGGACGATACCGCTCGTGCCAAATGGGACGGTAAAAAATAAGCGTCAGGGAACGACCCGCTCGCGCCGGCTCCATATCAGCAGCAGGACGAGCAGTGAGAAGATGACAAAGTCGCGCCAGAGGAATGGGCCGTAAGCCCCCCACATGGTTTCCCCCAGGCCGAGCAGCGCAGCGCCTGCCGCAGACTTCAGCGGGTCGGAATAGCCCCCGACCGCCGCGATCATCAGCACTTTGAGCCCGAACATCAGCCCTGCCCCGAAATCCATCGTGCCGTAATAGGAGGTGGCCAGCAGCCCGCAGATGGTCGCGACCAGTGCCGAGGCGACGTAGGCCATCAGGAAGACGCGATTGGCACTTGTGCCGCAAAGCTCGGCGGCCAGCGCGTCATCGGTCACAGCCCGCCAGATGCGGCCCCATCCGGTGCATTTGAGGACATAGGCGCCGGCCAGGATGACCAAGATCATCAATGTGGTATTGATCAGCTGGATCTCGGTCAGCGTCACCCGGAAGTCACCGCTATCCCAGAAGACGATCGCTCCGTTCAGGAAGGGTGGCAGCCAGATGCCGCGGGTATTGGAGGCGAGCCGCGCCGTCTCCATCAGGATGATCATCATGCCGAGCGCGGCGACGATGACGGTATTCGGCGATTTGCGCGAGAGAGGCAGCATGATCGACCGGCCAACGAGCAAACTTGTGCCCAGCGTATAAGTCGCCGCAACGATCGCGCCAAAGGTGAAGGCGGCCGGCAGGATAAGATACATCCGCGTGTAGCCGACATCGGTAAACAGCACCAGCATCTGGCCAGCGAAGGCGAACAGCGCACCGTAGGTGATATCGGCCCGCTTCATCACGCCGAACGCAACGGCATAACCGAAGGCCAGCGCGGCATAAAGCGCGGCAAGCGGAACCGCGTTCGCCAACTGCTGCAGAAGATAAGCCATTCGCCCCTCCGAAGGATTGGTAAATAGTAACTGGCAAAATTGATTTTACCAGTTATAATTTTCGACATGAGCTTTTCCTGGACCCCGCATCGCTTTTCCGGTGGCGCCTTGGCACTTGATGTCGCCAACAGCGTGATCCTGCGCCATGACGACGAGCGCCGGGTCGACCGGTTCGAGGCGGCAGGCCAGATGGAAAGCTTTCCGAAGGCGGCGGCGAATTTCTGCGCCGAGCGGGCCTTGTTTGGCGATATTCTGCCTGTGGTGCGCGAGAACAGGACGGACTTCATCGGTTTGCGCGAAGCGATCGACCGCTACTTTCGCGCCCGCGTTCAGGGCGAGATGGCCGACATGCTGCTGGCCGAACTCCTGGCTGTGCTGGCGAAGGTTCTCAAGCGCGCTTCGTCCGATGGACTCGATGCAGCCACCGTACATTCGACGCTGCGCCTGATCGCCATGCCCGATCCCGAACGAATGAAAATCTGCGGCAACTGCGGCTGGCTCTTCATCGATCGCAGCAAGAACAAAAGCCGCGCCTGGTGCGACATGGCGGTCTGCGGCAACCGCGCCAAGGCAAGCCGGCACTACCGGCGCAAGAAGGAGGAGACGGCACCATGAAAATTCGAACGATCCTATTATCCGCCACGATCATGGGACTGGCGCTAGCCGGCTGCCAGAGGAAAGACGATGAAGGTCCAACACAACTGAGCGGCCGCCTCTTCGTCTTCAATTATCGCGTGGCAAGCGCCAGCTACATGGTCACGCTCAAGAAGATCGCGCCAATTCCCGAGGGGACGACGGCTGTCGCGGAATTCGAAAATCCAGCCGGTGGCGATCCGCTTGTGATCCGCGAGAAGATCTATTCCTTCTGGGACAAGATCACGCTCGAAAGCCCGGACCTGCGCTGCGTGCGCAAGGATCGCCCCTATTCCGTCTCGATCAAGCTCGTGGATGCCAGCAACAAGACGATCCAGACGATCAAAACCGAGGTGAAATCCGATCTCGATCAGACGGTGCTGCCGACCAAGCCCCTCGTCGTCGGCCCGGTTTACACAGCCAATCCGGAGGTCTTCAAGGGCGACGGCAGCACCGACTATGGGCACGACGCCGCCTGTCCGGCATGAAAAAAGCCGGGATGCGATCCCGGCTTTCATGAGTCAATTCAAATCGTTCAGCCCTGGAGCTGAGAGGCCGATTCAGCCGACGATTTCGGTTTCGGCGAACCAGTAGGCGATTTCGACGGCAGCCGTTTCCGGAGCGTCCGAGCCGTGAACGGAGTTTTCGCCGATCGACAGAGCATGGATCTTGCGGATCGTGCCTTCAGCAGCATTGGCCGGGTTGGTCGCGCCCATGATTTCGCGGTTCTTCAGGATGGCGCCTTCGCCTTCCAGAACCTGAACGACGGTCGGGCCAGAGGTCATGCCTTCGACGAGTTCGCCGAAGAAGGGGCGTTCCTTGTGAACAGCGTAGAAGCCTTCGGCTTCGCGCTTGCTCATCCAGACGCGCTTGGAGGCGATGACGCGCAGGCCGTTGTCTTCAAAAATCTTGGTGATGGCGCCGGTAAGGTTGCGCTTCGTTGCGTCCGGCTTGATCATCGAGAAAGTACGTTCAATCGCCATGGATCCATTCCTTGTAATCAGAGAAAAGTGGGCGGTCTTTACCCGCCCCACAGCCCGAAAACAAGGGGTATGGGCCAATTTCACGCCGCTGTCACAGTACGGGCCGCCGATTCGCGACCCATGAGGCCATGAAGCGGCTGCCCATTGCCGAACTTCGCGATAACATCACCACCACAATGGAGGAGAACGATATGCTCAGGTATTTCAGGATGCTTGCCGACTATAATCGCTGGGCCAATGTTCAGGTCTATAATGCCGCGGCAGACCTCAGCGACGCGGAGTTCCACGAAGACCGTTGCGCCTTCTTCGGTTCGCTCCACGGCACGCTCAACCATCTCCTGGTGGCGGACCGATTATGGATGCAGCGCTTCAGCGGCACCGGCGAAATACCGAAAGCACTGGGCCTCGTTCTGCATGACGATCTCGAAGGCCTTCGTGCAGCGCGCGAAGCGGAGGATCGGCGCATCATGGATTGGGTCGATAGGCTCGATGCTGCGGCTCTCGCCACCGACATCACCTATACATCCGTCCTGCGACCGGGCGCCATCACTCACCCACTTCACCTGGCAGTGGGGCATATGTTCAACCACCACACCCATCATCGCGGCCAATGCCACATGATCCTGACGTCGATGGGCAAGCCATCGTTGGTGCTGGACCTCTTGCACTTCCAGCGCACCGAAGGGCAGCAGTGGATATAGGCATTGGCGATGTAAGCATTGAGCGAGCCGGCACTTCTCGACCTCGCCCATGCGTTGAGCATACGCCTCATTTTGTTGCGTGGCCAAGCCGATAAGCCGTTTTGTTCATGCTGCCTTAACCTGCGCACCTGCAAATTGGAGAGATATATCGACCGGGTGGCAGTCAGAGAGCAGGCATGAAGAGTTCGCAGACAGGTGTTTCCACGTATTTCACCGACAATGCTGACGGTGAAGGAGAAACCGAGCTCGAAGCCATCGGCCGCTTCATGACGCGGCTGAAGATCCGAAACCTGCCGCGCAACTATCAACTCTTCCATGAAGCGCTCTTTGGGCAGGACCGCTGTCTTTCCGAAGAGATCGAGGCGCTTGGCCCCCAACCCTCGCAGGGTAGGCTCGACGAGATCGGCTTGAAACATCGCCTCGTCAGCCATTGCGGACTGGTGGCACGCAAATCCGAAAACGATGCGGCCGAGATGCTGCGCGAGGTGGCGGATCAGCTCGCCAAAGGGCTGATGAAAAAGCAGCATTTCGCCCGCGAGATCGCAACGATTCCGGATGTCAATGCGACGCTCGACAGCCTCAACGCCTCCCTGAGCAATCTAATGCTCTACGAGACCGAGCTGACCGAGAGGCTGAAGAACTGCGCCAATCTGCCGAAAGCAGCCCTCCGCGCAGACGCCTGAGCGCTTTCACACTCTTGCCTTCGGCGCCGAGTTCGGCCAAAACCGCGCCATGATTTCGATTTCAGACCTTTCCGCCCGCATTGCCGGCCGCCTTCTCATCGACCATGCCAACGTGACGCTTCCGGCGGGCACGAAGGCAGGTCTCGTCGGCAAGAACGGTGCGGGCAAATCCACGCTGTTCAGGATCATTACCGGCGATTTCGCCCCTGAAAGCGGCTCGGTGTCGATCCCGCGTAATGCCCGTATCGGCCAGGTCGCGCAGGAGGCGCCCGGCACGGAAGAGCCGCTGATCGATATCGTGCTCGCGGCCGACAAGGAGCGGGCCGCCCTGCTCGTGGAAGCCGAGACGGCAACCGACCCGCACCGGATCGCCGATATCCAGACGCGGCTTGCCGATATCGGCGCGCATTCTGCCGAAGCGCGTGCCGCCAGCATCCTCGCCGGCCTAGGCTTCGACCACGAAGCGCAGAAGCGCCCGGCTTCCTCCTTCTCCGGCGGCTGGCGCATGCGTGTCGCGCTCGCAGCCGTGCTGTTTTCCGAGCCGGATCTGCTGCTGCTCGACGAACCGACAAACTATCTCGACCTCGAAGGCACGCTGTGGCTCGAGGACTATATTCGCCGCTACCCGCATACCGTCATCATCATCTCGCATGACCGCGACCTCTTGAACACGGCGGTCAATTCCATCGTCCATCTCGACCAGAAGAAACTCACCTTCTATCGCGGCTCCTACGATCAGTTCGAGCGGCAGAAGGCCGAGGCCGACGAGTTGCAGACGAAGGCGAAAGCCAAGAACGACGCGGCGCGCAAGCATCTGCAGAGCTTCATCGACCGCTTCAAGGCCAAGGCCTCGAAGGCGCGGCAGGCGCAGTCGCGCGTCAAGGCGCTGGAGCGGATGGGAACCGTCGCCTCCGTCATCGAAGACCATGTCATGGGCTTCAGCTTTCCGGAGCCCGAAAAGCAGCCCGCCTCGCCCATCATCGCCGTCAGCGGCGGCGCGGTCGGCTATGAGCCGGAAAAGCCGATCCTGAAGCGGCTGAACCTGCGTATCGATGCCGATGACCGCATCGCCCTGCTCGGCTCGAACGGCAACGGCAAATCGACCTTCGCGAAATTCATCTCCGGCCGGCTTAACGCCGAGAGCGGCGATGTGAAGCTGGCGCCTAGCCTGAAGATCGGCTTCTTCGCCCAGCATCAACTCGATGACCTCGTGCCGAACCAGACGGCTGTCGAGCATGTGCGCCGCCGCATGCCCGAGACGCCGGAAGCGAAAGTGCGCTCTCGCGTCGCGCAGATGGGTCTGGCAACGGAGAAGATGGACACACAGGTCAAGGACCTCTCCGGCGGCGAGAAGGCCCGATTGCTGATGGGCCTTGCCGCCTTCGACGCGCCGAACCTGCTGATCCTCGACGAACCCACCAACCATCTGGATATCGACAGCCGCAATGCGCTCATTCAGGCGCTGAACGACTATCCCGGTGCCGTTATTCTTATTTCGCACGACCGCCATCTGATCGAGGCGACGGTCGACCGGCTATGGCTGGTGCGCGACGGCACAGTATCGGTCTTCGACGGAGATCTTGAAGATTATCGTAGCCTCGTCGTTGCGAGCCCGAAGCCGCGCGATGACAAGGCCAAGGCAAATGCCGGCGACGATTCCGTCTCCAAGGCGGATCAGCGCAAGCTCGCTGCCGAGCGCCGTGCTTCGCAGGCGCCGCTCAAGAAGAAGATCAACGAAATCGAATCCTTGACCGCCAAGCTTGAGAAACTGATTCAGGCGCTTGATGCAGAGCTTGCAGATCCCGCCCTTTACGAGAAGGCGCCCGCCAAGGCTGCTGAGAAGGCGAAGCAGCGCGCGGATGCCGCTGAAAAGCTCGCTGCAGCCGAAGAGCAATGGCTGGAACTTTCAGCGGAATATGAAAGCGCCATGGCCGGTTGATCTCGGCGAATTCTTAATGGTTTCGGAGCCGATCCTAACCGATCATTAACCATAATTACGGAAAGTACGCTCAACCTTCATTGACATAAGTGTTGAGCGATTCCGATGAACTACCGCGTTTTACTGGCTGGCATTGCCGTGTCCCTGGCTCTGGGAGGATGTGCCACAAAGCCGGGCAGCGAAGCTTCGCTCAAGACCGGCTACGCCGCCGAAGAGCCGCGCCACAAGGCGCTGAAAGCTAACGACCCGGTCGAAATGGAGCCGAACAAATGGCTCGTCGCCGATCTCGAGACCCGAGATCTGGCGGGTCTCAACGGCCCGCACAATCTTGCCGGCCGGACGCTTGAAGTCTCCTCGCTCAAGGATATCAGGCTGGCGGACAAGGAAGTCGTCCTGACCTTCGATGACGGCCCTGCCCCCGGCAAGACCGAACGCATTCTTGCCACGCTCGACAAGTTCGGCGTCAAGGCGACGTTCATGATGGTCGGCGAGATGGCGCTGGCTCATCCGGCGACCGCCCGGGAAGTCTCCGCTCGCGGCGACACGATCGGCAGCCACACCTTCCGCCATCCGGACCTCGACAAGATGAGTTTCGACATGGCGATGGCCGAGATTGCCAAGGGCAAGAACGCCGTCTCCAAGGTTGTCGGCAGCGACGTGCCGTTCTTCCGCTTCCCCTACCTTGCCGATTCCAAGCGCCTGCGCGCCGCCATCGCCGACCGCGGCATGATCGTCATGGATGTCGACGTCGACAGCAAGGACTACTTCACCTCGACGCCCGCCGCTGTGGCGGATCGCACCATGAGACAGCTGCATCAACGCGGCCACGGCATCATTCTGATGCACGACATCCACCAGCGGACCGTAAGAATGCTGCCGGTCCTTCTCACCCGTCTGGAAAAAGAGGGCTACAAGGTGGTGACACTCAAGTACCGGCACGCTCCCGCCCCTGCGACCAATCTCGTCGCTCAGGCCGATATCAAGATGGTGCGCTGAGACCCGTCAACACCGAAACATCCATGGTCAATACGGCCGCGGAAGCATGGTTGTCTCGCGCGTATTTTGATTTGGTGGCGGGCGACTGCCATCATCAATGGATTTCAGGGCTATTATGCACCTCCACCTCGAACGCGACGACGATCCACTCACCCTGCAATTCGTCGCCGAGAGGGGTGCGCAATCGGAGAAGGCGCTGAAGACGCCGGAATTCGAGGCGGACAGTGCGGCGATCAAAGCCCTTATCGAGCGGGAAGACCGGCTGATCCACGCCGTGCGCCGTGGCAAATGGCTGTTCGACTTCCACCGCAGCGCGGATCATCCCCTCGGCGTATGGTCGCGGCTGCCCGCAGACCAGACCCCTCTCCCCGATGCACCCTGGGAGCCGATCTTCGATCTCGACGCCTTCTGTGCCAGTGAAAACAGATCGTGGCTCTGGCGCGGCGCGATTACCTGTCCCTGGGAGCCGACCCGCGTGTTGCTTTGCCTTTCAGATGGCGGCTCCGATCCCATGCGGCTCCTTGAATTCGATTGCGAGGCGAAAAGCATCGTCGAAGGCGGGTTCGACACGCCACCGGTGCGCTGCCACGCGACCTGGCTCAGCCGCGACGAGATCGCCTATTTCGGCTCGATCGATCGCTTCTCCTCGACCCGTTCGGGATGGCCGCGCGTCGGTCGCAGCCTGAAGCGCGGGGTCGCCCCCGCAGAAGCGCCTGTGCTCGATGCGGCCGATGATGCCGACGTCTACGGTTCCTGCGCCGTGCTCAATCCGCTGACCAACAGCACTGCTACGGAGAATGCTGAGCGGCCGGTGCGCCTGTTCATTGCCGGTCATGAAATCGGCAGCTCCAGCGTCTTCATCGAGGATGAGGACCTTTCGTTGCGGCGGATCGATCTGCCGAAGGAGATCGACGCGGGATTCAACCATTCCTACTGTCTCTGGCTTGCGAAAACTGACGAGCGGGTGGCTGCCGGCAGCCTTGTGCTGCAGCCCTTGCCGAAACATGCCGGCAATGCGGCGATGCGTGTGCTGTTTTCGCCGAGCGAACGGCAGTCGATCTCGCGTTTCTTGCTGATGCGGGAATGGTGCGTTTTCGTCGTGTCCGACAATTTGCAGCCGCGTCTCTTCGTCCTCGATCTGACCCGGGCCGATGCTGCAGTCCAGGAGATTGTCTTGCCGGCGGACGCACAGACGGTGGGGATCTCGCCCCTTTATTCTGACCTGCATCTCGGCGACGATACGCTGCAGGTCTACGGCAACGGTTTCCTCCAGCCGCCATCGAGCTATCGGCTGGAGCTTTCCAATCGCGAGAAGCCGCTTGAGCTTGAGCATATCGCCAGCTCGCCTGCCTATTTCGACAGTGAAGGCATGGTCGCCGAATTGCTGGAAGCCACCTCCGAAGACGGCACGAAGGTACCCTATCGGCTTGTCTTGCCAAAAAGCTGGATGAAGGGCGAACTGCCGGTACTGCTCTATGGTTATGGCGGTTTCGACGTTTCGCTCAGTCCGTATTATTCCGGCACGATCGGCCGCTGGCTGGAACAGGGTGGCGGTTACGTTCAGGCCTATATCCGTGGCGGCGGCGAACTCGGCCCCAATTGGCATCGTTCCGCCAAGGGCCATGGACGCTATAGGGCCTACGCCGATTTTGTCGCGGTCGCTCGTGATCTTGTTGCCCGGGGTTACACCAAGCCTTCGCGTATTGCCGCCAATGGCGGCAGCAATGGAGGACTGCTAACCGGTGTCATGACGACACGCTATCCGCAGGATTTCGGCGCGATCTGGTGCCAGGTGCCGGTACTGGACATGACCCGTTTCCACGTCTTCCCGGCCGGGCAGGCATGGATCGACGAATACGGCAATCCCGACGATCCGGCCGATCTCGAATATCTGCTGACCTATTCGCCGCTGCACAATATCAAGCCTGTCTCCGAGATTACCTATCCGCCGATCTACATCGAGAGCTCCAGTAACGACGACCGGGTTCATCCCTCGCATGCACGGCGGTTTGCCGCCCGCATGGAGGAGCTCGGCCATCATCCACTGTTTCATGAATTCGGTTCGGGCGGCCATGGGGGTGACGGGGCATCGACGGAACTGGCGGCACGCGTCGCACTGGGTTACAGTTTTCTCCGAGAGACGATCGTAAAGCAGAGCGACGGCTGAATCGCTCCGTCGGAGATCATGCCTGGTCACCCTTGCCCACTGGCAGCATTCTGATAAAGATCAGATTAATAATCATACTAATCGAGAGACACCCATGTCCCCCATCAACCTCGCTATTGTCGGCGTCGGCAAGATCGTCCGCGACCAGCACCTTCCGTCCATCGCGAACAATCCGGATTTCAAGCTGGTCGCCACGGCCAGCCGCCATGGCACGGTCGAGGCCATTCCGGCCTTCACCACCATCGAGGCCATGCTGGACGCCGCCCCTTCGATCGATGCGGTTTCGCTCTGCATGCCGCCGCAGTATCGTTACGAGGCAGCCTACAAGGCGCTTCTGGCCGGCAAGCACGTCTTCCTGGAAAAGCCACCGGGCGCGACGCTGAGCGAAATTGTGGATCTCGAAAATCTCGCAAAGGCCAAGGGTGTTTCGCTCTTTGCAAGCTGGCATTCGCGCTATGCTCCGGCAGTGGAGGCAGCAAAAGCCTTCCTCGCCGGTACGACCATCCGCAGCGTCCATGTGATCTGGAAGGAAGATGTCCGTCACTGGCATCCAAACCAGGAATGGATCTGGCAAGCCGGCGGGCTCGGAGTTTTCGATCCAGGCATCAACGCGCTGTCGATCGTCACGCATATTTTCCCCGCCCTTTTCCTGACGGGTGCAACACTGGAGTTTCCGGAAAATCGCGATTCGCCCATCGCAGCCGATCTCCAATTCAAGAGTGGCCAGGGACTTCCGGTTCACGCCGAATTCGACTGGCGCCAGACCGGCAAGCAGAGCTGGGATATCGTCGCCGAGACGGACGCCGGCCAGATGGTTCTGGCCGAAGGCGGCTCCAAGCTTTCGGTGAACGGCGAACTGACCTTCTCGGCGCCTGAAGCCGAATATCCTTCGCTCTATCGCCGTTTTGCGGAAATCGTCAAAGCCGGAACCTCCGACGTCGACGTTTCGCCGCTGCGGCACGTCGCCGATGCTTTCATGCTCGGCAAACGCAAATTTGTCGAAGCATTTTATGATTGATACGCGCTTCCCGATGAAGACAATTCGATCCTCAACGTGCTAGCTTAGCACAAAGTCCTCATCGGAGATGATGCCTATGGCATCGGAGCATGAACAGACCTTCGGGCTCGGCGTCGGCAACAAATCTGTCAGGCTCGCCGAGCCGAACCAGAGCTGGCACGAAGCCTATTTGCTGGAAGAGGCTGCCATTCGTGGTGCGCTCGGCGACCTTGCCGTCGACGTGCAACACTTCGGCAGCACCTCCGTCCCGGAAATCAAGGCCAAGCCGATCATCGATATCGCCGTGGGCGTTCGACGCTTCGAGGATGGTCTCGCTTGTATCGAGCCGATGGCATCCATCGGCTATATCTATGCCGGCAGCAATATTGTCCCGGACGATCATATTTTTGGTCGTGATATCGAAGGGAACACCCGCACGCACCTGGTGCATGTGGTCGAATATGGCGGCCCGACCTGGCGCAACTTCCTTATTTTCCGCGATCGCTTGCGTCGGGAGCCGGATCTGGCCCATGCCTATGAGGCGCTGAAGGTCGAACTGGCAGCGAAATATGCCAATGACCGCGCGGCCTATACGGCGGCGAAGAAGGATTTTATCCAGAAGATCCTTGCGGAAGGCCAGTAGGCGCATTTTCCGTGCAATGCGGGAGACCTGCTAGGCCTTTTTCTCCCAGCGACCATCCTGGCTCTGCTGCCAGTAGGTCAGATTATGCCCCTCGCCTTTCAACCGCTTCCATTGGGCACGAGCGCTTTCCAGCTGCTCCTGGTCGTAACCATCAAACATCAGAACAACACGCTGGTAGGACTCGACATCAGTCGCTTCCGCACCTTCGATGAAGAAACGAACGGCGGCATTGTTCAGATTGTCAGGCGAAACGGTCAAAAGCACCGGCTGCCGGTCTGCCATCTCGCCTTCATCGGTGCCGTGCGGCAGGAAGCTGTCCTCGCGATAGGTCCAGAGATGAGTATCGAGAACATCGCGCCGCGCCGGGTCTCGCATCTGCACGGCCACCTGCCAGCCGCGCTCGACGCTTTTGTCGATGAGCGGCGGCAGGGCATCTTCAAGCTTCGATTCGGTCAGGTGATAGAAGAGAACGTCTGTCATGGCGCCTCTTCTATCTCACAAAGCAGCGCGGGTCACGATTCGTAGTTGGCACGGACCAGCTCGTCGAGTAGGCGCACGCCGAAACCGGAACCCCAGGATTGATTGATCTCATCCTGCACCGAACCCATCGCCGTACCGGCAATATCGAGATGCGCCCAGGGCGTCTCGCCAACGAAGCGCTTCAGGAACTGAGCGGCAGTGATCGAGCCGGCATAACGGCCGCCGGTATTCTTCATATCGGCGAACTTGCTGTCGATCATCTTGTCGTAGTCTTTGCCGAGCGGCATGCGCCACAGGCGCTCATCGGTCAGGAGTCCTGCCGCCGTCAGCTCGTTCGAGAGTTTGTCGTCGTTGCTGAAAAGGCCGGCCTGCAGATTGCCGAGTGCAACCAGGATCGCACCGGTCAGGGTCGCCAGGTTGATCATGAATTGCGGTTTGAAACGGTCATTGGTGTACCAGAGCGCGTCACAGAGCACGAGCCGACCCTCGGCATCCGTGTTGATGATCTCGATCGTCTGGCCCGACATGGAGGTGACGATATCGCCCGGGCGCTGGGCATTGCCATCAGGCATATTCTCGACAAGGCCGATGACGCCGATAGCGTTGACCTTGGCGCCGCGCACGGCAAGCGTGTGCATCAGGCCGGTCACGGCTGCGGCCCCGCCCATGTCACCCTTCATATCCTCCATGCCGGCGGCCGGCTTGATGGAGATGCCGCCGGTGTCAAACACCACGCCCTTGCCGATGAAAGCCACTGGCTTGTCTTTCGACTTGCCCCCCTTCCACTGCATGATCACCAGGCGCGGCGGCCGGACCGAACCTTGGGCAACGCCGAGCAGTGCGCCCATGCCAAGTCGGCGCATCTCGCGCTCGGTCAGGATTTCGATCTCGACGCCAAGCTTCTCAAGCTCCTTGGCCTTCGCGGCAAATTCGACCGGGCCGAGGACGTTCGGCGGTTCGTTGACGAGATCGCGCGCAAGAATCACGCCGCCGGCAATGGCTTCCGAGGCGGCGAACAGCTTCTTGGCCGCAGCGGCTTCCTGGGTCACGATCGTCACCTTCACGGCCTTGCGAGCGCTGCCCTTCTCCTCGTCATCGCCCTTCTTCGTCTTATAAGTATCGAAGCTATAGGCGCGCAGCAGCATGCCCAATGCGAAATCGGCGGCCGCCTTGGCTCCGACCTCGACGCCCGGAGCATCGATGTAGATGACTACCTTCTCGACATTGCGGATTTTGGCTGCCGCGCCGCCGCCGAGCTTCAGCCAGTCGTGCGCCTGCAGGTTCTTGGCCTTGCCGACACCGACGACAATGATCCGATCGACGGGAGCGGCTTCCGGAGCAATGATGTCGAGACTGCTCAACGCCTTGCTCTTGAAGCCGGAAATCGGCGCGGCCTTGGCAAAAACATTTGCCGGATCGGCGCTGTCCGCGCCCGCGGGCCTCTCACTGTCCGTGTCTTTCAGGAGAATGGCCAGACCACCACTGAGGCGGGCCGACTTGGCGAAGGAGATCTCGAATTTCACAGACATTTCTGCTCCGATGAACATGCAATTATAGAAGAAGGATTAGGCAACCATCATTCAAGGTTTGCCTAGGGAATACAACCCTTTGGCAAAGCCATTCCTCGAGGAAGCAAAACGGCGGCTTCAAATCCCTGTCATTTAGTGCGGCTAAGATCTTCAGATAGTCGATTTTGTCGTCGTCGGACGGTGTTGTTCTTGTAGCGGAAACCGCCTTGATTATTGATTTCAACAGCCTGAACCGGGAAGACCGTTTTCCTGAAATTCTGCGCCCTCGGACGGCTGGCGACGCCTTCATCGCCCTCTTTTGCCTATGGTGGGCGCTGCTCGGCTTGTTTTCGCTCTTTCCGCAGATCGATCTTGCCGTCGCGAATCTGTTCTTCCTGCCCGAGCAATGCCACGTCCTTGCCAAGCCTGACCAGATCTGCGGCTTTTTCCCGTATAGCGACGATCCGCGCATGCGTTTCCTGCGGGAGGTGTTTTTTCAACTGCCCTACATCACTGCCTTCGCTTTATGCTGGATGTTGTTTCAATGCTGGCAGCACCATGGCGCCACGTTCAACAAGGACAGGGCGCGCAACCTGAAGATTGCGCTCGGCTCCCTGCTGATCGGCCCGGTGCTGGTCGTCAACCTTTGGCTGAAAGCCTTCTCGGGTCGCCCTCGCCCTCGGCAAACCGATCTGTTCGGCGGCACGCTCGACTTCGTCCATGCAGGATCCTTCGCCGGCAAATGTGTCAGCAACTGCTCGTTCATCTCCGGCGAAGCTGCTGCTGCGGGTTGGCTGTTCTGCCTGATCTTCATCATCCCCCAACCGTTGCGGACGGCCGTCGCTCTGCCGATTGCGGCCGTTTCCCTGCTGATTCCGGCACTTCGGGTGGCTTTTGGCGGACATTATCTTTCAGATGCCGTGCTCGGATGGCTGTCCTCGCTTGTCATATTCGCCGCCCTGCTGGCATTATCTCAAACGACACACAACAAAAGAATCTCGGAAAATTAACGATTTTTTTGCGAGTTGGTTGTCGCCAAAAAAACGCAAACAGCGTAGATGAGGGTGAATCTCTGTCGGCTCGCCCGAAGAGCGTTTGCGTTTAAGGGCCGGCATGAAGTTATTCGAAACATATATCGTACGGCGTGTCGGTATGATGTTCCTGGTGGCGTTGCTGCCAGTGCTTGCTATTATCTGGACGACCCAGGTGCTGCAGCGCATCAATCTCGTGACCGACAGCGGCCAGTCGATGGGGTCTTTCGTAAAGCTTGCGACCCTTATCCTGCCGACCATCATCCCCATCGTTCTGCCTTTCGCACTCGTGATCGGCATCACACAGACGCTGACGGCCATGAACAGCGATTCCGAGCTGACAGTCATGGAAGCGGCGGGTGCAAGACGCAGCATCATCATTCGCCCGATCATGATTCTCGCGATCGCGGTCAGCGCCTTCTCTTTCTTCGTCGACAATGTGGTCGAGCCCAAGGCACGCGTCGCTGCGCGCCAGATGGTGGCCGAAGCCTATGCCGACCTTCTCTCCACCGTTATCGAAGAGAAGAATTTCCGACGTATCGACGACGGCCTATATGTGCAGATCAGCCAGCGCATGTCGGGGCGCATCCTCAAGGGGCTGTTCGTGGTGGATTCACGCGATCCGGCGTTCGATCTCATCTATTACGCCAAGGAAGGCGCCGTCGATCCGAGCGGCTCATCGCTGCTGATGAAGGATGGCGAGGTTCACCGCAAGACGCCTGATGGCAACGTCTCCGTCATCAAGTTCGATTCCTACTCCTTCGATCTCTCCGACATGACGCAGAATCGCGGCCAGGCGACCTTGCGCGCCAGCGACCGCAGCCTCAGCTTCCTGCTGAATCCAGATCCGAACGACGCGGACTATAAGGCAAAGCCTACCGGCTACAGGACGGAATTGCACCGCCGCCTCAACGACTGGGCGCTTCCCGCCATCTTCGCGCTGATCTCCCTGGTGATCGCCGGCGATGCGCGATCGCATCGTGAGGCACGGCTGCACCCCATGGTGTCGGCTCTGACCTTGGCCTTTGCCTTGCGCTGGGCTGATTTCTACGCCACCAACCAGATCGAGAGTACACCCGCTTTCATTGGCGTTCTTTATGGCCTTAATATCGCCGTCGCGCTGATAGCGATCGCGTTGCTGATGAGAAACCGGAAAATGTCGATGCCGGTATCGATCCGCAATCGCCTCAGCAACTGGAGACAGAAGGTTCAGGAGCGCCTGCCTGCTGCGCCCGGCAATTCGAACGGGAGCGGCGCATGATCTTCAGTACGCTCGGACGCTACTTCTTCACGCGTTACGTCGTCACCACGTTCTGGTTCTTCCTGGGCGTCATCTCCATCGTTTATCTCGTGGATTTCAGCGAGACAGCGGGCCGGCTCGCCGGATTGCCCGGCTATACCGTCTCCCTCGGCTTGATAATGACGGCGGTCAGATTGCCGTTCATCATGCAGCAGACGGTGCCGTTCATCGCGCTCTTCGTCGGCATGACGGTGCTGATCGCGCTCAACCGGCGCCGCGAATTGGTGATAGCCCGCGCAGCCGGCATCTCGGTCTGGCAGTTCATGACGCCCTTTGTGGTAGGCGCCTTCTGCGTTGGCCTTTTGACCATGCTCGCCCTCAATCCCGTGGCGGCTTGGGGACAGCGACTGTCTGAAACGATGGAAGCCGATCTGCGCGGCGATCCGTCCTATCACAATACACTTTCCGTGCCGTGGCTGCGCCAATCGAGTGGGAAAGACGACACGATTATCGGTGCCAAGGCTATTCTGGACAACGGAACGACGCTTAAGGGCGTCGTGTTTATCCACTTCGATTCACAGGGAAATATCGTTCTCCGCCAGGATGGCGAGTCGGCAAAATTGGAAGATGGTTACTGGCTTCTTAACAATGTTGTCGAACGTCGGCCGGGTGAAATTCCAGATCACAAAAGTTCGGTACAGGTCCGTACGAATCTGAAACAGGATTTTGTCTCTCAGCGTCTGGCGCAGCCGGAAACCATTGCTTTTTATGATCTTTCTAATCGAATAAAGGTCGCGCGCTCCTTCGGCATCTCGACCAATGCACTCGAAACACAGTTTCACTCGCTGCTGTCACAGCCGTTCCTTTTGGTGGCCATGACGCTGATCGCTGCAACTGTGTCCCTAAAATTCAGCAGATTCAACCAATCGCGCTCTGTGATTCTGGGTGGAATCCTCTCAGGCTTCGTGCTTTATGTTGTCACCGTGCTTGTAAAAGCATTCGGGAGCAGCGGAGTGGTTCCTCCCTTCGTGGCGACATGGATACCCGTGATCGTCGCATTAGCATTCGGAGCAACGATCCTGCTTCATCAGGAGGACGGCTAAGTGGCGGCAGCCAACCGCAAGAGTATCAGAAAGATTGTGGCTGCCCTTGTCACGGGCACGGCCGCATGCGCGTATATTATGAGCCCGGTCGCAGTTTATGCACAGGCTAGCAATAATAATAGCAGCGCCGGTGCAGCGACCTCTCCTGTCAAGGTGAAGGTACCGGACGGCGCCAAGCTCGTCTTGTCGTCGAACGAGCTGATATATAATAAGGACACGCAGATCGTCACCGCCAGCGGTGCCGTTCAGATCAACTATGGCGGCTATAGAATGGTCGCCCAAAAAGTTGAATATAATCAGAAATCCGGGCGGATGACGGCTCTCGGCAATGTCGAGTTGATCACCCCGGACGGCAATCGCATGTACGGTGACAAAATGGATGTCACCGACAGCTTCTCGGATGGCTTCGTCAATTCTCTGCGCGTCGAGATGCCCGACAACACACGCATGGTCGCCGAAAAGGGCGAACGCGTCGGCGGCACGCAGTTGATTCTGACAAAGGGCGTCTACACCGCCTGCATGGCCTGCTCCGAACAGGGCCGCGCGCCGCTGTGGCAGGTCAAGGCACAGCGCGTCGTCCAGAACGGCGTGACCCATACCATCCGCCTGGAGCATGCTCGTTTCGAGCTCTTCGGCCAGCCGATTGCCTACGTGCCGTGGATCGAAGTTCCCGACAATACGGTAAAGCGTAAGTCCGGCTTCCTGTTTCCGTCGGTCAGCATCTCGCAGCGCCTCGGCGTTGGCGTAAGGGTTCCTTACTATTACGTCATCTCGCCCAGCATGGATGCGACAGTCACCGCCACCGGCTTCACCAACCAGGGTCTTCTTCTGGAAGGCGAATTCCGTCAGCGTTTCGAGAACGGTACGCATACTTTACGCGTCGCCGGTATCAACCAGATGGATCCCGAGGCGTTTACCGCCGGGACTAGCGATGCCGAGCATAAAACGCGCGGCATGATTTCGTCCAAGGCAGACTTCAAGATCAATCCCCGCTGGACTTTCGGCTGGGATGTCATGGCGCAGACCGACAATAACTTCTCGCGCACCTATGGCCTGGATGGTCTCAACCAGAGCACACATACTAATCAGGCCTATTTGACGGGCCTGGGCAAGCGCAACTATTTCGACATGCGCGCTTTCTACTATAACGAGCAGGATGCGGACAACAATAATACGTCGCAAAAGCAGCAGGCCTACGTCTATCCGAGCATCGACTATCACTATGTCGATCCAAAATCGGTTTATGGTGGCGAGCTGTCGGCAACGATGAACCTCACGCATCTATCGCGTGACAAGACCTCGGTGCTCGACGCCACTACTTCTCTTCTCGATCCAACCCTGAACGATCGTTACCTCGGCCTTAAGGGGGACTATACCCGCCTGACCACCGAGCTTCAGTGGCAGCGCACCTTTACCACCGATGGTGGTTTGGTGTTGACTCCGTTGGCCGCAGCTCGTGGCGACGTCTATGGCCTGGATATGAATGGGCCGACAGCCGGCACTTACTCTGGCAATTATGACAACAGTGACTTTGCAACGCGTGGCATGGTGACGGCCGGTCTTGAGGCCAAGTATCCATTCCTCATCACGACAAGCAACAGCACGCATGTGTTCGAGCCGATCGCGCAGCTTTATGTGCGCCCGGACGAGCAGCTTGGCGGAAGACTGCCGAACGAAGATGCGCAGAGCTTCGTCTTCGACGCCACGAACCTGTTCGACCGCGACAAGTTCTCCGGATTCGACCGTGTAGAAGGCGGTACGCGCGCCAACCTCGGCTGGCGCTATACGGGCAGCTTCGACAACGGCTACAAGTTGCAGCATATTTTCGGCCAGTCCTATCAGCTTGCCGGACGCAACTCCTTCGCCACCACGGATCTCGCGGGCGTCGGCTCGGATTCGGGCCTTGAAACCACCCGTTCCGACTATGTTACGATGTTCGGCCTGACGACGCCGCAGGGCATCTCACTGGCAACATCCTACCGCTTCGATGAAAAGGACTTCGCTTTCCGTCGTGGTGACACATCGCTCGGCTTCTCGAACGATATATTCCAGACGAATCTGATCTACACCCATATTGCCGCCCAGCCGCAGTATGGCTTTACGAGTAATCAGGATGAAATCCAGACGCGTGCTCAGATCAAGTTCAAGGAATACTGGTCCGTCTTTGGAACGGTCAGCTACGATATCAACAACAGCCAGGTCACCCGTCAGGGTATCGGCCTCTCTTACGAGGACGAGTGCACGATCTTGAACATTTCGTTCCTGAACAAGAAGGACTCGACCAACCAGGCCGCAAGCGACTGGTCGATCGGCGCGCGGCTGACCTTCCGTACGCTCGGCGATGTCAACCTTGGCAGCGTCCAGGACGCAACGTTCTGATATCTAAGAAAATTGCATAAAGCCGGCTTCACAGCCGGCTTTATTGTTTCGGGGCGGATCGCTCTCCCTTTTGCGTCATTGTTTCGCCGCAAGGATTTTGCAATTCATCGCGCTTGTTGTAGACATGTGGCGCAAAGTTGACGTATTGCGCCTAAGGCGTGCCGAAATGGTGCATGCCGACAGAAAGACCTTTGGGAAGGGGTAGTTGATGTTTTCTGGAAAGACACCGATGCGCGCTCTGATGTTCGGAGCTGCAGCCCTTGTTATGGCAAGCTTCGCCGTGCCGAGCAGCGATTTCGCCTTTGCGGCGAGCGAGGTGAAGGTTCTTGTCAACAACCAGGTCATCACATCGGGCGATATCGCCAAGCGCGTCAACTTCCTGAAGTTGCAGCGTCAGAAGGGCGACCTCAACAAGCTGGCAAAGGATCAGCTTGTCGACGAAACGCTGAAACGCGCGGAAATCTCCCGTCTGCGCATGTCCGTTTCGACAACGGAGGTCGACGCTGCCTTCGGTCGTTTTGCCGCCAGCAACAAGATGTCGACGGCACAACTCAGCCAGATCCTCGATAAGATGGGCGTGACGGTCGACCACTTCAAATCCTACATTGCCATTTCGATGAGCTGGCCGCGCGTGGTCAATGCCCGCTTCGGCGCAAGCAGCAAGATATCGAACGACGATCTCGTCACCCGCATGACGGAGAACAAGACGAAGCCGGTCACGACGGAATACTTCCTGAAGCAGATCATTTTCGTCGTCCCGCCCGCAAAGCGGAATGCCATTCTGAATGCACGCAAGGCCGAAGCCGAAGCTTCCCGTGCAAAATTCCCAGGCTGCGATCAGGCAAAGGTATTTGCCGCGACGATGCGCGACGTCTCGGTTCAGGATCTCGGCCGCATTCTGGCGCCGGAAGTTCCGGAGATCTGGAAGCCGTTGCTCGAAAAGGCTACCGGCAATACGACCAGCGCTGTCGTGACGGATCGCGGCGTCGAATATGTCGCCATCTGCTCGCAGCGTCAGGTCAATGATGACGTCGCCGCGGCTGCCGTCTTCCGCGCCGAGGATATCGGCAAGAACAGTGCCCAGCAGGGCGTTAGCGCCAACGATAAGAAGTACATGGATGAACTGCGCACCAAGGCGCAGATTGTCTATCGTTGATCGTCCATGCCCTCGCGCTCTTCCATCCCCCTGGCGCTGACGCAAGGGGATCCGGCGGGTATAGGCCCTGACATCACGCTCGCTGCCTGGCTTCGCCGCGGCGAGCTCGGCCTGCCACCTTTCCTGTTTCTCGGTGATGCGGACGTTCTCTCTGCACGGGCCTTACAGCTTGGCCTCGAAGTGCCTCTGAAGGAGGCCGATCCCGCAACCGCATGCGATGTCTTCCCTGATGCCCTGCCGGTCCTGCCGATCGAGGCTGGGGTAAGCGTCGTTGCAGGTGAGCCGCATGTCGGCACCGCGAAGGCAACAATCGCTGCCATCGAAATGGCGGTCTCCCTGACCATGGGCGGCAAGACCTCCGCCGTCGTCACCAACCCGATCGCCAAGTCGGTTCTCTATGATGCCGGCTTCGGTTTCCCAGGCCACACGGAATTTCTGGCGGATCTGGCAACGCGCGCGACCGGCAGGCCGGTCATGCCTGTCATGCTTCTGGCCGGTCCCAAGCTCCGCGCTATCCCGGTTACGATTCATATTCCGCTGAAGGATGTACCGCAGGCACTGACTGCCGATCTGATCGCGGAGACCTGCCGGATCACCGAGCATGATCTGCGAACCCGCTTCGGCATCTCCAAGCCACGCCTTGCGGTTGCAGGCCTCAATCCACATGCCGGAGAGAATGGCGCACTTGGCAAGGAAGACGACGAGATCGTCCGGCCGGCAATCGACGTCCTTCGCAGTGAGGGGATCGACGCCTTCGGCCCCTTGCCAGCCGACACGATGTTCCATGACGAAGCCCGACGCCGATACGATGTCGCCATCTGCATGTACCACGATCAGGCCCTGATCCCGGCCAAGGCATTGGGATTCGACGATTCCGTCAATGTGACGCTCGGGCTGCCATTCGTCCGCACCTCGCCTGACCACGGCACGGCCTTTGGCATCGCCGGCAAGGGCCTTGCAAAGGAAGACAGTCTCGTGGCCGCCCTCAAGCTGGCAAGCGAAATCAGCGGCAAGACCGGAAGCAACCGCTGATGGCCGCTCTTGATGGTTTGCCTCCCCTCCGCGATGTGATCCAGCGCCACGGCCTCGACGCACGCAAGGCGCTTGGCCAGAATTTCCTTCTCGATCTGAACCTGACGCAGAAGGTCGCCCGTACCGCCGGTTCGCTTGAGGGCGTTACGGTTTTCGAGGTAGGACCGGGACCGGGTGGCCTGACGCGCGCCATCCTAGCGCTGGGTGCGGCCAAGGTCATCGCCGTCGAACGCGACGCGCGCTGCCTGCCGGCATTGGCGGAAATTGCCGATCACTACCCAGGGCGGCTCGAGGTCATCGAGGGCGATGCCCTGAAGACTGACTTCGCGGCAATGGTGCCGGCAAGCCCTGTCAAGATCATCGCCAACCTCCCCTACAATGTCGGCACGCAGCTGCTCGTCAATTGGCTCTTGCCGGCTTCCTGGCCGCCCTTCTGGCAATCGCTGACCCTGATGTTCCAGAAGGAAGTCGGCCAGCGGATCGTTGCGCAGGAGGATGATGATCATTACGGCCGGCTTGGCGTGATCTGCGGCTGGCGCACGCAGGCGCACATGGCCTTCGACATATCACCACAGGCTTTCACGCCACCGCCGAAAGTCACCTCGACCGTGGTGCATCTGACGCCGCGAGAAAATCCCATTCCCTGCGCGGTCGACAAGCTTGAGAAGGTGACGCAGGCAGCCTTTGGCCAACGCCGGAAGATGCTGCGCCAGAGCCTGAAACCGATCGGCGGCGAGGCATTGCTGCTCAAAGCGGATATTGATCCCCAGCGGCGCGCTGAAACGCTCTCCATCGAAGAGTTCTGCCGATTGGCGAATTGCCTCTGATCAGAGCAGACGGCCGGCCTCTCAGAGCTTCGGCGTCTCTTCCAGCAAATCCCGGACGAAATCGAACATGCCGTGTCGGCGATCGCGGCGCAGGCGTTCGGCCTTGACGATCGACTGCACAGCGTCGAAGGCAACGTTCAGGTCGTCATTGATAATGACATAGTCATATTCGCGCCAGTGAGCGATCTCGGCCCGGGAATTGGCGAGACGCATGGCGATCACCTCTTCGGAATCCTCGGCGCGACGATGCAGGCGTGACTGCAGCTCGGTCATGGTCGGCGGCAGCACGAAGATGGAGACGACATCCGCCGGCATCTTCTCCTGCAGCTGCTGGGCACCCTGCCAGTCGATGTCGAAGAGCATGTCGCGGCCTTCGGCCATGGCGGTCTCCACCGGTTCACGTGGCGTGCCATAGAAATTGCCATGCACCTCGGCCCATTCGAGCAGGGAGTCGGAATCACGAAGACGCTCGAACTCGCGCTGCGAAACGAAATGGTAGTGCACCCCCTCGATTTCGCTCGGCCGGCGCTGCCGGGTCGTAACGCTGACCGAAAGGCTCACTTGCTTGTCTTTATCCAGCAAGGTGCGCGCAATGGTCGACTTGCCCGCGCCGGACGGCGAGGAAATCGCAAGCATCAGCCCCCGGCGGCAATCGGGATGGATGTTGATGTCGCCGGCTTCATGGCCTACTCCAGATTCTGAACCTGTTCGCGGAACTGGTCGATAACTACCTTCAGTTCGATGCCGGCCGTGGTGACCGCGGCGGCATTCGACTTCGAGCAGATAGTATTCGATTCCCGGTTAAATTCCTGTGCAAGAAAATCGAGCTTGCGGCCAACCGGTCCACCTTTGGAAATAAGATCGCGAGCTGCCGCGACATGGGCCTTAAGCCGGTCGATCTCTTCGCGAAGATCGGCCTTGGTGGCAAGCAGCGCGGCTTCGGCGTGCAGCCGGTCGCGGTCGAGACCGGATGAGCCCTCAAGAAGCATGGCAACCTGAGCCGCCAGCCTCGTGGCGATCTCCTGCGGCGAGCGGGAGGGGTCGCGCTCGATCGTTGCCGTCAGAGCCTCGATTGTGGCGACATGGCCGAGCAGGATATTGCCAAGTGCCTGCCCTTCCCGGCCTCGCATCTCGTGGAGATCCGCCACGGCCGCTGTCAGGCCATTCAGGATGTCCGCATCGCGCGCCGCAAGCGTTTCTTCGCTTTCCTCGGCTTCCTTGAACTCGACAAGGCCTCGAACCGCCATAAGGCTATCCAGTCTCAACGGCGCGGGATCGATGATGCCCGCGAGCTGATCGCGCAGCGCCAGCACGGCTGCGAGCGCATCCTGGTTCACGACAACCTCAATTCGGCTTTCCTCGACAGACAGCGACAGGCTGACCTGGAGGTTGCCACGGGAAAACCGATCGGAGATCGACTTGCGGACTTCCGTCTCCAGCCGCTCAAGGCCGGGCGGCAGACGCAGGCGGACATCCAGCCCCTTGCCGTTCACCGAGCGCAATTCCCATGCCCAGCGACCGCGACCGCTCGTTCCCTCACGCCGGGCAAAACCGGTCATGGACTGCAATGCCATGCAAGCCTCCGAAAATTCCCATCCCCAATCCACCGAAAATCGTTGGATTGACGACCAATGTAAAGTGAAACCGCACCACGGGCCTCATCGACGCCGTGGTGCAACAAGGATTAGTTGGTCTTCTTCTTCTGCTGAGTGCCAGAGCCCGGAGCGGTTGCGGAATCGTCGGGCTGACCATCGACGGCGATGGCGCTCGGATCTTCGCCCTTCTCGGCGACCAGCTTGCGCCAGCGCTTGACGTTGGCGTTGTGCTCTTCAAGCGTCGCGGCAAAGACGTGACCGCCTGTGCCGTCGGCCACGAAATAGAGATCCTGCGTCTTCCAGGGGTTGGCGACCGCTTCCAGCGCATCCCTGCCGGGATTTGCGATCGGCGTCGGCGGCAGACCCTTGATCAGGTAGGTGTTGTAAGGCGTCTCTTTCTTCAGATCCGACTGGTAGATCGGGCGATCGGAAGGCTTCCCCTCGCCGCCAAACAGACCATAGATGATTGTCGGATCGGATTGCAGGCGCATGCCCTTGCCAAGCCGGTTCAGGAATACGGAGGCGACATGCGCACGCTCATCCGCCAGGCCGGTTTCCTTCTCGACGATCGAAGCCAGGGTAACGAAGTCCTGCTTGTTGGCCAACTGCACGCCGGAATCACGCTTTTGCCAGATCTGATCCACCAGCTTTTCCTGCGCGGCGGCCATCTGCTCGACGATCTCCGTGCGCTTGGTGCCGCGCGTAAACTTGTAGGTATCGGGCCTCAGGCTGCCTTCCGTCGGCAAGGCCGACGGCAAATCGCCTTCCAGCACCGGATCGGCCTGCAGCTTGTTGAAGATCTGACGAACGGTCAGGCCTTCCGGCAGGGTCACGGAATAAAGGATGGATTTGCCCGATTTCAGCAGCTCCATGATGTCCTTCATCGAAGCGCCGGCCTTGATCTCGTATTCACCGGTCCGCAGGGTTTCGCCATCATGCAGATAGGTGGCCGTCAGCCAGCGGAAAATGCGCTGGTCCGTAATGATGTTGTTGGATTCCAGTCGGTTGGCGATTTCGTTCAACCCGGCGCCATTGCGCACGATGAAATTTGTGTTCGTCGTCAGAGGACCAGGGCTTCGGTAGATCGAGAACGCATAATAGGTGCCGGCAACCGCTGCGATGACGACGAAAACCACGAGCGTCATCAGGAAGTTCAGGAAGATCACCATCTGGCTGCGGGCTTTGCGGGAACGCTTCGGCGGATCCGGAACACGCTCCGGGCGCAGGGCTTCATTCGCCGATTTAGGGATGATCGGCCCCTTCTGCCCGTTCGGAGTTCCGTTGCTCTGGTTCGTATCGCTCACCGGCAATCCCTTCCTTTTTTAATTGCCTGCTCTTTGGCCAAGCAATGCGGCAAAAAACAGGTTCAGAAGATAAGTCGGTGCCTTGTCAGGCTCCGACTTACACCGATCGAACATGACCGCGACGCATCTTGAGGATGCACTGAAACACGGTAACGTTCGAGAACGGCACGCAGGCTTGCCGAGCAACACTCCCGCTGTTGCAGTTACGCGCTGTTATTAAGCCTCATAACGGCGCAGGACAAGCGACGCATTCGTGCCGCCGAACCCGAAGGAATTCGACAGCGCAACGTTGACTTCCCGCTTGCGGGCCTTGTGCGGAACGAGATCGATTGCAGTCTCCCGTTCCGGATTGTCGAGGTTGAGCGTCGGCGGTGCAATGTTGTCGCGAATGGCGAGCGTGGCGAAGATCGCCTCGATCGCACCGGCAGCGCCGAGCAGATGACCCGTCGCCGATTTCGTCGACGACATCGAGATCTTCGATGCGGCATTGCCGACCAACCGCTCGACGGCGCCGAGCTCGATCGTGTCTGCCATGGTCGAAGTGCCATGAGCGTTGATGTAGTCGACATCCGCCGGGGTCAGGCCCGCGCGCTTCAGGGCCGACATCATACAGCGGTATGCGCCCTCGCCGTCGGACGACGGAGCGGTGATATGATAGGCGTCGCCGGAAAGGCCGTAGCCCACAACTTCGGCGTAGATCTTGGCGCCACGCGCCTTGGCATGTTCCAGCTCTTCCAGAACGACAATGCCGGCACCCTCACCCATGACGAAGCCGTCACGATCGCGATCATAGGGCCGCGACGCCTTTTGCGGGTCGTCATTGTATTCCGTCGACAGCGCCTTGCAGGCGGCAAAGCCGGCAAGCGAGATACGGCAGACCGGAGCTTCCGCGCCGCCGGCCACCATGACATCGGCATCGCCGAGCATGATCAGGCGGGCAGCATCGCCGATGGCGTGCGCGCCGGTCGAGCATGCGGTGACAACGGCATGGTTCGGGCCGCGCAGCTTGTGGCGAATGGAGACCTGGCCGGAAACGAGATTGATGAGGCGTCCGGGGATGAAGAAGGGCGAGATACGGCGCGGGCCCTTGTCGCGCAGCGTGTAGCCGGCTTCAACGATGCCTTCGAGACCGCCGATACCGGAGCCGATCATGACGCCGGTCGCGATCTGGTCCTCGTCGGTGGCCGGATGCCAGCCAGCATCGGCAAGCGCCATATCGGCGGCAGCCATGCCGTAGATGATGAAGGTATCGACCTTGCGCTGTTCCTTCGGCTCCATCCAATCGTCAGCATTGAAGGTGCCGTCGGTGCCGTCGCCTACCGGAATGCGGCATGCGATCTTGGCGGGAAGATCTTCGACTTCGAATTCGGTCACGAGGCGTGCGCCGTTGTGCCCGGCGATCAAGCGTGACCAGGACACCTCCGTGCCACAGCCCAAAGGTGATACCATGCCGGTACCCGTGATAACGACACGTCTCATCGCCCGCAGACCCCCGTCTTCTTATGATGATATGCGTATAAATATTGCTCGCCCGACATGGCCGGACGAAATAGGGCGGACTCTTCAGCCCGCCCGTTCAAAAAGCACAGAGGATTAGGCCTGGGCCTTCTCAATGAACTTTACCGCGTCGCCGACCGTCAGGATCGAGTCAGCAGCATCATCGGGGATTTCAACGCCGAATTCTTCTTCGAAGGCCATGACCAGTTCGACAGTGTCGAGCGAGTCCGCACCCAGATCGTCGATGAAGCTTGCGCCTTCAACGACCTTGTCGGCGTCAACGCCAAGATGATCAACAACAATTTTCTTTACGCGTTCTGCGATATCGCTCATGTCGGTTTCCTCGACCTTATGTCCTGATCAGAATGCCCTGTGACATCCCTACCTAATTCAAGCCTGCAGCATCTGTCTTGACGCCGCTGGCAAACCCGTTCAACCCGGCACTGAGATCCGGTCGAGCCGCCTTGAGCGCGGCGCCGTCCGTCTGCATTTTCGGGACGACTGTTCACAGTCATGGCCCGCTTAACACGGTTTAAGTCCGTCGCAAAGCCAGAAAATAGCCGGCTCCGGGTTGCTCAACATGCTATTGGAGGGAAAGTTCCCTCCAATAGCAATTCCCTTTAGATCATTGCCATGCCGCCGTTGACATGGATCGTCTGGCCCGTGACGTAGCTTGCTTCCGAGGAAGCAAGATAGGCGACCGCCGAAGCGACCTCCGCACCGGTGCCCATGCGCTTCATGGGAATGGCGCCCATGATGGCTTCCTTCTGCTTATCGTTCAGCTTGCCGGTCATGGCGCTCTCGATGAAGCCGGGAGCAACGCAGTTAACCGTGACGTTGCGGGTGGCAATTTCCTGCGCCAGAGACTTGGTGAAGCCGATCATGCCGGCCTTGGAGGCGCAGTAGTTCGCCTGACCCGGATTGCCGGTGACGCCGACGACCGACGTGATGTTGATGATGCGGCCATAGCGCCGGCGCATCATCGGATGGGTCAGCTCGCGCGTGAGGCGGAAGACGGCCGTAAGGTTGACTTCCAGCACGGCATCCCAATCGTCGTCGCTCATGCGCACGAACAGGCCGTCCTTGGTGATGCCGGCATTGTTGACGAGAATATCGACGCCGCCGAGCTCTTCTTCGGCCTTGGCGCCGAGCGCCTTGACCTCGTCGCGATCCGACAGATTGGCCGGGAATATCTTGACGCGATCGCCGAGTTCGGACGCCAGTGCCTCCAGCCTTTCGACGCGTGTGCCGTGCAGGCCGACAATGGCGCCCTGCTTGTGCAGGAGCCGGGCGATCTCTTCGCCGATGCCGCCGGATGAACCGGTTACCAAGGCCTTGCGGCCGGTCAAATCAAGCATGTTTGTCCCTCGTTTCTTGAATTCTGTCAGCCGAGCAATGCGCCAAGCACGGTGTCGATATCCGCAGCATTGTTGACGGCGATGCCATTGACCGATTTGTCGATACGGCGAGCCAAGCCCGTCAGCACCTTGCCGGCGCCAATTTCATACAATGTTGTCACATTGTTAGCAGCAAACCACTCAACAGTCTCGCGCCAGCGCACCTGGCCGGTGACCTGCTCGACGAGCAGCCTGGCGATCTCATCCGCATCCGTCACCGGAGCCGCCCTGACATTGGCAATCACGGGCACGACCGGATTGGCCTTCGCGACGCCGGCGAGCGCTTCGCGCATCGCTTCGGCAGCCGGCGCCATCAGCACGGAATGGAAGGGCGCGGAGACCGGTAGCAGGATGGCGCGCTTGGCACCCTTGGCGGTCGCAAGCTCGGCCGCCTTCTCGACGGGAACCTTCTCGCCGGAAATGACGATCTGGCCGCCGCCATTGTCATTGGCGATCTGACAGGCGCCGAGGCCGGATGCTTCCACGCAGACGGCGACGACATCGGCATGTTCGAGCCCGATGATCGCGGCCATGGCGCCAACGCCGACGGGAACCGCCGCCTGCATGGCATTGCCGCGAATGCGCAGCAGCCGCGCGGTGTCGGCAAGCGAGAAAGTACCGGCAGCACAGAGCGCCGAATATTCGCCGAGCGAATGGCCGGCGACATAGGCGACCTTGCTCTTCAGATCGAGGCCGCGGGCCTGCAGAACACGAATGACGGCAAGCGACACAGCCATCAGCGCCGGCTGCGCATTGGCCGTCAGCGTCAACTTGTCTTCCGGACCATTGAAGATGACGTCGGAGAGCTTTTCACCGAGCGCTTCATCGACTTCCTCGAAGACGGCGCGCGCCTCGGCGAAATTGTCGGCAAGATCCTTGCCCATGCCGACGGCCTGGCTGCCCTGGCCGGGAAATGTGAAAGCAACTGTCATTATAAAGCGTCCTTTTAGGGGTCGTTTCGCTTCCCAATGACATTGTTTGCAGCGGAGTCAATAGCGCAAGCCCCGCAGCCACAGGCTTTTGCACCTGCGAAAGGCAATGATTTTTTTCTTGCGCTCGCTCAGTTCGCGCCTAAATTCGCGCGACCCTCTTCATTTTCAGCTTCTCCTACCCCCAAGGTTTTCCCATGAAATATAAGAATTTAGGCCGCACCGATATTTCAGTTTCCCAGATTTGCCTGGGCACGATGACCTGGGGCACGCAGAACAGCGAAGCAGAAGCCCACGAGCAGATGGATTATGCGCTCCATAAGGGCATCAATTTCTTCGACACCGCCGAAATGTACCCAACGACGCCCGTCGGCCCGGAGACGCAAGGCCGCACCGAGGAATATATCGGCTCATGGTTCGAAAAGACCGGCAAGCGCCGGGATGTCGTGCTTGCCACCAAGGTCGCGGGGCCCGGCCGCGATTATCTGCGCAACGGCCAGGGCGCCGATGCCGCCAATATCCGCGCTGCGATCGACAGCAGCCTGAAGCGGCTGAAGACCGATTACATCGACCTCTATCAGGTTCACTGGCCCAACCGCGGCCATTTCCATTTCCGCCAGAACTGGCGCTACAACCCCTTCAACCAGGATCGCGAGAAGGTCGTCGCCAATATCACCGATATTCTTGAGACGATGGGCGAACTGGTGAAGGCCGGCAAGATCCGCGCTATCGGCCTGTCGAACGAAACGACCTGGGGCATTCAGAAATATCTGACGATCTCCGAGCAGAAGGGCTTGCCGCGCGTGGCCACCACGCAGAACGAGTACAATCTGCTCTACCGGCATTTCGATCTCGACCTGGCCGAGCTTTCGCATCACGAGGATGTCGGGCTACTGGCCTATTCGCCGCTCGCCGGCGGTATCCTCAGCGGCAAATATGTCGGCGGCGCCCGGCCGGCCGGCTCGCGCGGCTCGATCAACCTTGATATCGGCGGGCGCCTGCAGCCTCTGCAGGAACCGCCGGTCAAGGCTTATCTGGAAATCGCAGCCAAATACGGTATCGATCCTTCCAAGCTGGCGCTTGCCTACTGCCTCACCAAACCCTTCATGGCCTCGGTCATCATCGGCGCCACCACCATGGCGCAGCTCGAAACCGATATCGCCGCCGCTTACGTGACGCTGCCGGAAGAGGTGTTGACCGAGATCGAGCAGGTGCACCGGAAATATCCGATGCCGATGTAATGTGTTGAAGCGCTCCGTCGCAGGGCGGAGCGCTTGGCAAATGAAAGTTGGGTAGAGGCGGAATGTGTCGAGGCGGGCGATCTATTTCCCGGCCTTTGGTGCTATGGTCAGTTCGGAACCATAGGCCTCGCGCAACTCCTCCTGCCCTTTCACACGATCCACAGACTTGTGCAGCAAGATGGACCGATAATCCTCCGAACGCCCTCCCTCGATCAGCGTGACATCGGCATTGCCGGGGTTGTCCGAGCGTTCGAACCATTCCACAGGATGATGCAGGAAGTTCATTTCGAAGGCGCGGTTGGTCACCCCATGGCCGACGATGATGACGTTGTTCTTTCCGTTTTCGGCGTCGTGCATGATGGTTTGCAGAAACAGACGAACACGCTGGGCGACATCCGCCCGGCTCTCCCCATCCGGCGGCCGCGCGTAGAACTTGCCGTTGTTGTTGCGCAGCCGCGCCCACTTCTCGAATTCGTCGGGAAATTTTCGCCTTTGTTCCGCGTGGTCGTAGATTTCGGTGAAGAGCCCGAAATCCTGCTCGCGCAGCAGGTAGTCCTCCCTGATGTCTCCGATCAGTTCGGCCGGCAAAACCTCCAGCAAGGCATCCTTGCTCTGCCGCGTTCTCAAGAAGGGCGAATACCAGACGCTCAGCTTGCGCAATTCGGCAGCCGGCAGTCCCTTTAGATAGGCAGCAATCGCCTGCGCTGCCCCCAGCACCTGGCGATAGCCCCATTCGGTCAGCGGAACATTGTGATCGCCGAACTGTTGGTAGGCGCGGTCATCGATGTTGCCGAGGGATTCGCCGTGGCGGACGAGAAAGATGCGCATGAATGGTCGTGTCACCTCTATTGATACGGCATCATGACGGGAGAGCGGGCGGCACGCAATGCGATAGCGAATACAGACGCGAGTAGCACTTCTACTCGGTTATGAATTGGCAGAGCATATTCATGCCAAAGGCCCTCAATTCAGAACCTAAATTAATGAGAACCGGGTGTTGCTTTTGCCCTGTTCTCAAAAGTCCTCTTCTGCACCACTACACGCAGCTACCCGGCCAGCACGGCGGGTAAACTCATGGGCGCGCCCAATCTCTGCAATCTAAACATTAGTGACACTCAAAGATGAACGCAGACCTTGTGGAAACTCGGAACCTATGAAATTCATAGTTTCCCTTAGGCAGGAGTGAGTGTCGTGAGAGCATTTCAAATCGGCTGTGCTTCATGGCTATTTGTTTTGGGCATGACCTATTTCGCAGCCGATGCGAATGCTCGTCTCAGTTACACCCACTTCACGACGGATGACGGGAGGCGTTATATCCTCGTAAAGGGCTCGTTCGATTCAGACGATGATTTAAACAAATTTGGCAAGGCAGTGAAATCGTACCGCGCGAACTCCGTCACCTTCGACAGCCCCGGCGGAAATGTCTCAAAGGCACTCGAACTAGGAAGAATGATCCGGTCACTAGGTTTGACCACGGTTGCCGTACGTGTACAAGAATGCTCGTCAGCCTGCTCTTTGGCGTTCCTTGGTGGCGTCGTTCGTTTTGCTGACGCCGGATCGATCGGTGTCCATAAGACCTCATTTGCCGATACGAAGGGTATGCGCGTTGAAGACGCCGTCGCCGCGGTCCAAGCGATAACAGCCGACGTCATATCCTACATGACGGATATGGGTGCCGACCCCGGACTGTTAAAGCTTTCCCTGAAATATGATTCCGATGACATGCGCTACCTGTCGGCAAGCGAGATGAAACAGTATAGCGTGACGACACCAGATGAGGATGAGCCAAAAGCGGAACCAGAAACCGTCGAAGAGGCCTCCACCACTCTTCAAATTCCCTTGGCACAAAACGGAATTGTTCAACACCCGAAAGGCACTGCGCCACTCAAGGCCGACACCAGCGCGAGTTCAAAGACAATTGCCAGTTTTGCAAACGGAAGCGCACTCGAAATCAAAGCGAGTGACGGTGACTGGTATCAGGTATCGATCGCCGGGCAGCGCGGGTATATGCACCATGCTTGGGTATGGGTTCGCGAGTTCGAAGAGAAAGAGTTCGGGAAGACCTATATTCAAATTAGGAGCGTCGATGATTTGGCGACTGCACGATCGCTCGTTTTGGGTTCGAAAGTTCCTTTGGCAGTACATCTGACGACGAATGGTGGGTTTGCGATTACGGTCAAGGCGACGGGAAACAATGGCATTGAAAGCTCTTTGCTCCAGATATTGAGAGCAAAGAATGAAGTCGCGAAAGACGCCTTTTTAACGTTCGGCAATACCTATGTCCGAGAGGTCTGTTGCGGTGACTTGTTGTCAAATAAGTAGGTGAAATTGATAATGAGACCTCAATGCGGGTTTTCATTGAATTTCGCCAGTGCCCTTGCCTTTCGCGCAAAAATCCGTATAAGCCGCCCTGTTCGCAACCCGGTCTTCTGGCTGGTGGCTGAACGGAGGGCCGGTTTTTCGCAAGGAGAATCGTCGGAACGGAAGCGTTCCAGCCTCCCGTGTCTCCGCTCTCGACCGTCTCGGAAACGCTTTTCTTGCTTGGGGTTATCCCTCTCAGGAGCAGTCGTTGAGGCTTAGCCGCTAGAGCCCGGGTCAGATCAACGCAAGAAAGGCAAAGCTATCCATGGCTCTTTATGAACATGTATTCCTTGCTCGACAGGATATTTCCGCTCAGCAGGTCGACGCCCTCGTAGAACAGTACAAGGGTGTTATCGAAGCTAACGGCGGTAAAGTCGGGCGTATCGAAAACTGGGGCCTCAAGTCCCTTACCTACCGCATCAAGAAGAACCGCAAGGCTCATTATGCCCTGCTGGACATTGATGCTCCGGCCGCTGCGATCCAGGAAATGGAACGTCAGATGCGCATCAGCGAAGACGTCCTGCGCTACATGACGATCGCTGTTGAAAAGCACGAAGACGGCCCGTCTGCCATGATGCAGAAGCGCGACCGTGACGACCGTCCGCGCCGCGATGGCGACCGCCCGGAGCGCAGCTTCGGCGATCGTGACCGTGGTCCTCGCCCGGATCGTGGTGACCGCGAAGACCGTCCGCGCCGTCCGCGCGAAGACCGCGTATAAGGAGATTTTGAACAATGTCTGAAGTTTCCTCCGCACCGGTCCGCCGTCCGTTCCATCGCCGCCGCAAGACCTGCCCGTTCTCGGGCGCCAATGCGCCGCGCATCGACTACAAGGACGTTCGTCTCCTGCAGCGCTACATTTCCGAGCGCGGCAAGATCGTTCCTTCCCGCATCACGGCCGTTTCCCAGAAGAAGCAGCGCGAACTCGCCCAGGCGATCAAGCGCGCCCGTTTCCTCGGCCTGCTGCCTTACGTCGTCGCTTAATTCAAGCCGACGCTGCATGAAATCGAGGGAAGGCAGTCATGCCTTCCCTTCTCCCTTTCGCGATGGGCGCGGATCGGAACATTGAAACCCCATGTTGGGGACGGCTTCCAGAACAGAATTTCGGAAGCATCCTCTAACTGCTCATACGAAGCAGGACAGCGACGTGAAAAAGTTGAACGCAAAAGAGCTTGGCATCGGCGTGCTCGCCGGTCTGACCGTCGCCTTACTCGTGTATGGCGCGACCACTCAGCCTTTGCTTTTTATCCTTTTCGGCGCGCTTTCCGCTCTTCCCATCCTGATCGTCGGTCTTGGCTGGGGTAACGCTGCGGTCATTGTCGCCGTCGTGGTGGCGGGTCTCGTCGGCGCCGTCTGGCAGTCTCTGTATTTCGGGCTCTTTACGGTTCTGTTGACACTGATCCCGGCATGGCTCAGCCATCTTGCCAATCTGGCGCGCCCGGCTTCCGAACTCGGCGGCCCTGACCATCTGATGGCCTGGTATCCGCTCTCCGACATCATGCTGCATCTGTGTGGCCTTGCCGCGGCCATGATCATCATCGTTGGCGCGATCATGGGCTACAATGCCGATCTCGTCGGCCAGGTGATCGACCTTTATGTCAAGGCCGTAAACCAGCAGCAGCCGGCACTGCAGCTCGATGCGGCGGCGATCGACAAGACCAAGTTCCTGATGCTTTACGCCATTCCCATGGTCTGGGGCATGATCTGGGTCATGATGCTGCTGGCTGCCTATTATGTGGCGATCCGCATCGTCACGGCCTCGAAGCACAATCTGCGCCCGCGCGAGGATATTCCCTCGTCGCTGCGCATGAATCGCAATGCGATCTTCGTCTTTCTCGTGGCGATCGTCGCCATGTTCTTCGGCGGCGTGATCGGCCTGATCGCAGCCGCCGTCCTCGGCGCCTTCGGCGCGGGTTTCATCGTTTCCGGCTTTGCGTCGCTGCACTACCGGACGCGCGGCAAGGACTGGCGCATACCCGTGCTTGTCCTCTTCTATCTGGTCTCGTTCTTCCTGACGCTACCGCTCTTCATCATCCTTGTTCTCGGCCTCTACGATACCCGCAAGGCGATATCGCTGACCCCGAACAAGGACGCAGATACACCCAAACCAACAGACACGAAAATCTGACATAGAAAGGAACAAGAAAATGGAAGTCATTCTTCTCGAACGCATCTCCAAGCTCGGCCAGATGGGCGAAACCGTAAAGGTTCGCGACGGCTTTGCTCGCAACTACCTGCTGCCGCTCGGCAAGGCGCTGCGCGCCAACGCTGCCAACAAGGCTCGTTTCGAATCTGAACGCGCAACGCTCGAAGCCCGTAACCTGGAGCGCAAGAGCGAAGCTCAGAAGGTCGCCGACGTTCTCGCCGGCAAGTCCTTCATCGTCGTCCGCTCGGCTGGCGAAACCGGCCAGCTCTACGGCTCGGTCGCTGCCCGTGACGTCGTTGAAATCCTCGCTGCTGAAGGCTTCAGCATCGGCCGTAGCCAGGTTCACCTGAACACGCCGATCAAGGCCATTGGCCTGCACGATGTTACGATCGGCCTTCACGCCGAAGTCGAAATCACGATCGAACTCAACATTGCCCGTTCCGCCGAAGAAGCCGAGCGTCAGTCCAAGGGTGAGACCCTCACCTCCGCCGACGCCATCTACGGCATCGACGAAGACGCCCTGCGTCCGGAAGACTTCTTCGATCCGGAAGCCGACGGCAACGCTGAAGACGACGACGCATAATTTCCAGCCCAT
The DNA here is from genome assembly GCF_001999485.2 of Rhizobium sp. P44RR-XXIV. Lineage (NCBI taxonomy): Bacteria > Pseudomonadati > Pseudomonadota > Alphaproteobacteria > Hyphomicrobiales > Rhizobiaceae > Rhizobium > Rhizobium sp. P44RR-XXIV. The sequence continues at coordinate 1,460,968 of NZ_MPVZ02000028.1, forward strand.
TGCTGGATATGCAAAAGCCCGGATCGACGATCCGGGCTTTTTGTTTGTCATCCGACACGCGATTCCCGCCCTATCAATCGTTGGCGGAGGGCTCCGGCAACGGCGTGGAATCCTTGTCGACCGAAACGACCACGGACATGCCCGGAGCCAATTCGTCGGTCAGGGGCTGGCCATCCTCGATCTTCACGCGGACGCCGATGCGCTGGGCGACCTTGGTGAAATTTCCGGTGGCGTTGTCCGGCTTGATGACGGCGAACTCGGAGCCTGCCGCCGGCGAGAAACGCTGGATGCGGCCCTTGATCTGCCGGTGACCGAGCGCATCGACGGAAATGGTGACCGGCTGGTCGAGTTTCATTCCATCAAGCTGGGTTTCCTTGAAATTGGCGATTACCCAGATGTCCTTCGGCACAAGCCCCATCAGCTGCGTTCCGGCCGTCACATATTGGCCGAGGCGCACACCGACCTCCCCGACGCGGCCGTCCTGAGGCGCGACGATCGTTGCGTTCTGAAGATCGATGTTGGCAAGCTGCACGGCTGCCTCCGCGCCGCTGACCCCTGCCTCGAGCGAGGCGCGATTGACGATGATCGTCGTCAGGTTCTGCTGCGATACGTCGAGGGCGGCCTTGGCCTGATTGACCGATGCTTGTGCCTGCTGCAGCGTCGCCTGCGCCTGTTCGGAATCGCTTGTCGTCGATACGCCCCTGGCGACCAGCGTCGTCACGCGATCAGCAGCCAGTTGGGCGCGCTTCAGCGCGGCGTTGGCGCTATCGATCTGCGCCTGGCTGGAGACGATGCCGGCCTTGGCCGCCTGCTCCTGCTGCTGGGAATTGGCAAGAGCGGCCTTCTGACCAGCCAATGTTGCGTTCGCCTGCGCCACCTTCTGCCGATAGATGCGATCGTCGATCTGGGCGAGCACATCGCCCTGCTTGACGAGCTTGTAGTCCTTGATTGGCACAGCGGTAATGTAGCCGCTGACCTGCGGGCTGATGGTCGTGACGTAGCCTTTGACATAGGCATCGTCGGTGGTCTCGACGGAACTCTTGAACGGCGGCAGATGCCAGGCATAAAGCACAAGCATGACGCCGCCGATGCCGGCGAGAACGGCGATGACTTCGATTGGGGAGCGAACGAGCCTCGACATGGAGCTATTTCATATCCTCATGGGTTGGGTGCTACGGCTTGAGGCTGATCTTCAGCAAGCCGAGCTCTGACGAAGCGAAACAATACGTGCAGCGAAAGACCGGCAAGCGATAGGAAGGCGATGACGGCGGCGACGAAGAACGCGTCGCCATAGGCGAGCATGTTCGCCTCGCGGCTCACCTGCGCGCCAAGCAGTGCCAATCCCTCTCCCTTCAGAAGAGCGCTATCGCCGATGACCTTGCCATAGGACGATGAAAGCTGGCTGACGCGCTCGGCCACATGCGGATCGGTCAAAAGCACCCGCTCGGTCAAGACGGCGGAATGGAATTTCTCGCGAATGATGATCAACGTGCCGTAGAAGGCCGAGCCGATGAGACCGCCGATACTCTGCGTGAAGGTGAAGACGACGAAGAAGGTCACGAGATAGGGCGGCCCCTTGCTCAGCGCCGCCTTGAAACCTTGCGACATGGACGGCGGCAGGAAGAGTGCCGCGCCGGCCGCCATCATAGCCTGGCTGAGATACATCTGCTCCGGTCGGGTGAGGTTCGTCACCTGTGAGTCCATGAGGGCCCCTACTCCCATCAGGATGAGCGCGACGAACTGGATCTGCCAGCTGAACCCATACACCATGAAGACCGTACAGATGAGCCCACCGATCACCGAGAAGGCCAGAATGATCCAATAAAGCATGGAAAGCTGATCATAGAGAAGGCCGACGGCGTTCTGATAGAAGGTCATGATGACCGAGGTCTGCTCGGCCGCGATCAGGCGGAAGATCAGCAGGATTGCGGTCAGGTGCAGGATTTCGGGACGCAGCAGCCAGCGAACGTCGATGAGCGGCGTCGAGCGGCGCAGGTCAACGACGATGGCAAGCGTCAGGGATGCTATGCCGATCGCCAGCACAACGCCGAGCCAGGGCACTTCCAGCCACCAATAGAGGCGCCCCACCGACAGAATGACCGCCAGACAGCCGAATCCTATGGCGACAAGCGAATAGCTGAAGATATCGCCGAGAACGATGACCTTAACGCGCGGTGGCGGCGTCAGAGGCAGGAGATAGATGATCGGCATGACCAGCAGCGCCAGTGCCATTTCCAGCGTATAGAGGCCGCGCCACTCGCCATAATCGAGCAGCGAAGGCGATACGAGGCGGGTGATGGGGGCAGCTAGCAGCGTGTTCGTCATCGCCAGGCTGACGCCGACGGTCATCTTCTTGGCCGGCTCGAAGGCTTCCAGCATGTAGAGGAAACCAAGCGTCGAAAGCGGCGCACCGGCGATACCGCTCAAAAAGCGGACGACGATTGCCGAATGCAGGTCGGAAACGAAGAGATTGAGCAGCGAGGCGACGACAAAACCGAGGATGCTGACCTCGGCGAAATTGCGGACGCCATACTGCAGCCGGATCTTGACCAGCGCGATGGCAAGACTGACGTTCGGGGCCATGTAGGCGGCCGAAAGCCATGCCGATTCCGTCGTCGTTGCGGCAATGGTGCCCTGGATCTGGGTGAGATTGGCAAAGGCGAGGTTGAGCCCCAGGCCCTGCGTCAGGAAGAACATCACGGACGCCGCTATGTAGAGCGGCACCTTCCACCCCGGCATGGGCGGCGGAGCAGGAGGAACGGTGGTGCTTTCCGCTTCGGAAACGAGGCTCGGCTCACCGCTCATGCACTACCTCATGACTTGCCCACATTCTGAAGATTGGCAGTCATGGCGCGGATAACTTTGAGCGCCATGCCGATATCCTCGTCCGAAATCCCCTCCAAGATATCCGCACGCACACCGGTGGCAAGTGCCTCGACCTCGGCAGCAACGACTTTTCCGGATTCCGTCATGAATATCTGCTTGGCGCGACGATCTGAGGGCACGGCTCGGCGCTCGATGAAGCTCTGCGCCTCCATGGCATCCAGGATGCGCACGAGCGTCGGCGTCTCAAGCTCCAGCTCGTCGGCAAGCTCGCGCTGATTTATCCCGTCGCGACGCGAGAGCTTGTGAAAAACCCGTGCCCGCGCGAGGGTCATCCCATGTTCGCGAACAAGCGCATCGAATGCAGCTCTCAACTTACGGTTGAAAGAGGAAAGATCGTCGAACAACTCTCGTCTTGATGGCGCACCAGACATTTATTGCAACTTTATACTATTAGCAGCCTACCCTATTTACAGGCAATAACCGGATTTTCTTATCTTTTCAAGCATCATAGCCGCGAAAGCTGATGCAAATAGCGAAATACCCGGCTAAAATGCCCCCGAATGGCTTGCATATGTGATTCGTGTGTCGGTCCTATCCTTGCAAAGTGGCGACAAGGGATTTTTTAAGTGGCGGAAACTTGTCCTGTGGACGAGTGGAACAATGTTGATAGCGCCGCCGAATTTGCTCTCATTCACCAATGCGACCCACTTGCGCAGTTGACCATGACAGCGGTTCATCGCAAACCATTCGATACTCCAAAGTACGAAGAGATGGAAAATGAACGAAGCGCCGCGCAAGCTCGCCGCCATTGCTCCCGCCGATCAGCACTATCGCGAAGCGCCCAACAATATCGAGGCGGAACAGGCTCTGCTCGGCGCCATCCTCGTCAACAACGATGCCTATTATCGTGTCTCCGACTTCCTGAAGCCCGTCCACCTGTACGAGCCGCTGCACCGGAAGATCTTCGAGGTCGCCGGCGACATCATTCGCATGGGCAAGACCGCCAATCCGGTAACCATCAAGAGCTTCGTGCCGGCCGACGAGAAGGTCGGCGACATGACGGTGGCGCAGTATCTGGCGCGCCTCGCGGTCGAGGCCGTATCGATCATCAATGCCGAGGACTATGGCCGCGCCATCTACGATCTGGCGCTGCGCCGCGCGCTGATCACCATCGGCGAAGACATGGTCAACATCGCCTATGACGCACCGCTGGACATGCCGCCGCAGACGCAGATCGAGGATACCGAGCGGCGCCTGTTCGAACTCGCCGAGAACGGCCGCTACGATGGCGGCTTCCAGGCCTTCAACGACGCCGTGGCGCTGGCGATCGACATGGCGGCCGTCGCCAAGGAGCGCGATGGCGGCCTCTCGGGCATTTCCACGGGCATTCATTCGCTCGACAGCAAAATGGGCGGCCTGCAGCGCTCCGACTTGATCATCCTCGCCGGTCGTCCCGGCATGGGCAAGACCTCGCTTGCCACCAATATCGCCTACAACATCGCCGCCTCCTTCGAAGGCGAAGTGCAGGCCGACGGCTCGACCAAGGCGAAGAATGGCGGTGTCGTCGGCTTCTACTCGCTGGAAATGTCGTCGGAACAGCTCGCCACCCGTATCATTTCCGAGCAGACGGAAGTCTCCTCCTCGAAGATCCGCCGCGGCGATATCAACGACGCGGATTTCGAGAAGCTGGTGGCATGCTCGATGATGATGCAGAAGGTGCCGCTCTATATCGACCAGACCGGTGGTATCTCCATCGCCCAGCTGTCGGCGCGTGCACGGCGCCTGAAGCGGCAGCGCGGCCTTGATGTGCTCGTGGTCGACTACGTTCAGCTGATGACCGGCTCGGGAAAATCAAACGAGAACCGCGTCCAGGAAATCACCCAGATCACCACCGGCCTGAAGGCGCTCGGCAAGGAACTCAACGTTCCGATCGTCGCGCTCTCACAGCTCTCGCGTGCTGTCGAAAGCCGCGAAGACAAGCGGCCGCAGCTTTCCGATCTTCGCGAATCCGGCTCGATCGAGCAGGACGCCGACGTGGTGCTCTTCGTGTTCCGCGAGGAATATTACGTCAAAAATGCCGAGCCGCGCGATATCAACGATCCGAAATATGCGGAATGGGAAGCCCAGTTCGAGCGTGTTAAGGGAACTGCCGACGTGATCATCGCCAAGCAGCGCCACGGACCCACCGGCACTGTGAGGCTCGCGTTCCAGTCGGAATTCACCCGTTTTGCCGACCTCGCCGATTCCTCATTCATTCAGTATGAAGAGCATTGATAAAGCTGTTTGGCGGCGCATATGTGCGTCGCAGCACTTTTTCTTTTCATCGATGATCACTATCCTGGCCGGAGCCAAATCATCTCCGGCCATTTCTTTGTTCAGGCGGTCACATGACAGATAGTTTCGACGACAATGACGCTTTCGCTGCCGCCGGCCTGCGGCTGACGGTGGATCTCGGTGCACTCGTTGAAAACTGGCGTGACCTGGCTCACCGTTCAGGCAGAGCCCGCACCGCCGCCGTCGTCAAGGCGGATGCCTATGGGCTCGGCATCGAAGATGTCGGTGAAACCCTTTATGCGGCCGGCGCCCGGGATTTCTTCGTCGCCACCGCCGACGAAGGCGCGTCGTTGCGGCTCTATGCGCCGGAGGCACGTATCTTCGTGCTTTGCGGCATCTGGCCGGGCATGGAGCGGACATTCTTCGAAAACGACCTCGTCCCCGTCATCGCCTCCGAGGGGCAACTGACCTTCTGGATGTCGGTTCTATCAGACTATGGCGACTATCCTTGCGCGCTGCAGGTCGACACCGGCTTCAATCGGTTGGGCCTGCCGATGGAAGACGCGCTGGCGCTTGCCGATGACGTGTCCCGTCCCGCGAGCTTTGCGCCGGTACTTGTCATGAGCCACCTTGCCTGCGGCGACGATCCTTCGAATGCGATGAACCGGCAGCAGCTGGAGGCCTTCCGCAAGGTCAGCGCGGCCTTCGAGGGGATTGAGGCGAGCCTCGCCAATTCGGCCGGCATCTTCCTCGGGCCGGAATATCATTTCGATCTGACCCGGCCTGGCATCGCCACCTATGGCGGCGAGGCAGTGCCCGGCATAGCCAATCCGATGCGCCCGGTGGCGACGGCCGAAGCCCGGATCATCCAGACCCGCTCCGTGAAAGCGGGAGAAACGGTGGGCTACGGCCGCGCGCTGCAGCTGACGCGCGAGAGCCGGCTGGCGATCGTTTCGGCCGGCTACGCCGATGGCTATATGCGCAGCCAGTCGAGCGCCGGCGTACCATTGCGCCAGACGGGCATAGCCGGTGGTCACGGCTATATCGCCGGGCACAAGGTCCCGGTTGCCGGCCGCATCACCATGGATCTCACCATCTTCGACGTGACCGACCTTCCGGAAAACCTGGTCCGCGCCGGCGACTATATCGAGCTTTTCGGCAACAATGTCCTGCTGGACGATGCGGCCAGAGCCGCAGGCACCATCGGCTATGAGATGCTGACCAGCATGGGGTTGCGGCACGAGCGGCGGTATATCTCGGAAGAGACGGAGGAATAGCCCGTTTTCCGCATTCCGGACGGAAACCGCTCCGCACTTTTCCCGGAGATGCCTTCAGCGCGCGCTGATCGCCAGGCGCACGCCGAGAGCGACAAACAGCGTTCCCAACCCACGATCGAGCCACAGCCCGAGACTGCGATTGCGACGCAGTGCCTCGCTCAGACGGCCGCCGAGAAGGATAAGTGGCGGCTCGATGAAGGCGGCCACGACGATGATCAGGCTGCCATGCAGCAGGAGTTGCGCCCAGACCGGGCCGGCGCCTTCGACGACGAACTGCGGCAGGAAGGCGAGAAAGAAGATCGCAACCTTCGGATTGAGCAGCGAGACCAGAATGCCCTGCCGGTAGATGCGGCCCGAGGACAAGGTCTTGCCGGCCTCCTTGATCCAGGCACCCTCACCTTTCGAACGCAACGCCTGGATGCCGAGCCAGATCAGATAGGCGGCACCGATCCATTTGACTGCCGAGAAGGCAATCGCGGAAGCCGCCAGGATCGCCGACAGCCCGGCAGCGGCCATCAACACGTGCAGGCAGGCACCGCTCCATATGCCGAACAGCGCCGCGAAACCCGAACGCATGCCGCTTCTGATCGTGTGACCGAGAATGAAGGCGATATCCGGCCCCGGCGACAGATTGAGCAGCGTTGCGGCGGTCAGAAAGGCGATCCAGTGGGCAAGCGAATAGTCGAACATCGGTCATCATCCATAAAAAGGCTGGCATAAAAGCTGCCACGATCACCGTTGATACGGAAATCATTAGTTTTGATAGGCCGCGAAAGACATTATCTGACAGCCGATCGCGATTCGCTTCGAAGAGCGGAGCAATAGAATTTTGAGAACAGCATCCGATGGCCAAGGCCCGTACACAATTCATCTGCCAGAACTGCGGCACGATCCATAATCGCTGGGCCGGCAAGTGCGATAGCTGCGGTGCCTGGAACACCATCGTCGAGGAAGATCCCATGGGCGGGATCGGCGGCGGTCCGGCAAAGACGCCGCGCAAGGGCCGGCCCGTGACGCTGACCTCGCTTTCGGGCGAGATCGAGGAAGCGCCTCGTATCTACACCGGCATCTCCGAACTCGACCGCGCCACGGGCGGCGGTTTCGTCCGCGGCTCAGCTGTTCTCGTCGGTGGCGATCCCGGTATCGGCAAATCGACCTTGCTGATGCAGGCAGCGGCGGCGCTTGCCCGCAAGGGCCACAAGGTCGTCTACGTCTCGGGCGAAGAAGCCGTGGCACAGGTTCGACTGCGGGCTCAACGGCTGCAGGCGGCCGATACCGACGTCATGCTGGCGGCGGAAACCAACGTCGAGGACATCCTGGCGACGCTGGCCGAGGGCAAGAGGCCCGATCTCGTCATTATCGATTCCATTCAGACGCTGTGGAGCGAACTTGCCGAGTCCGCTCCCGGCACCGTCACGCAGGTGCGAACCGGCGTTCAGGCGATGATCCGCTTTGCCAAGCAGACCGGCGCCGCGATGGTGCTGGTGGGCCACGTCACCAAGGATGGCCAGATCGCCGGTCCGCGCGTGGTCGAGCACATGGTCGATGCCGTCCTCTATTTCGAGGGTGATCGCGGCCATCACTACCGCATCCTGCGTACCGTCAAGAATCGTTTCGGCCCGACCGATGAGATCGGCGTCTTCGAAATGTCCGACAAAGGGCTACGCGACGTTGCCAATCCGTCAGAACTTTTCCTCGGCGAGCGTAATTCCAAATCACCGGGTGCCGCCGTTTTCGCCGGCATGGAAGGTACCAGACCGCTGCTGGTCGAAGTGCAGGCATTGGTCGCGGCAACTTCACTCGGTACGCCCCGGCGAGCCGTGATCGGCTGGGATTCGGCGCGGCTATCGATGATTCTCGCAGTGCTCGAGGCACATTGCGGCGTTCGCCTCGGCCAGCACGATGTCTACCTCAATGTCGCCGGCGGCTACCGCATTTCTGAGCCGGCTGCCGACCTTGCCGTGGCCTCTGCACTGGTTTCCTCTCTGGCCGGTCTTGCCCTTCCCTCCGATTGCGTCTATTTCGGCGAAGTCAGCCTGTCGGGCGCCGTCCGGCCGGTTGCGCACACTGGCCAGCGTCTCAAGGAAGCTGAGAAGCTGGGATTTTCCGCGGCCGTTCTGCCTGCCGCTTCCGCCGACCTGCCAAAGGTCAACGGCGGACGCTGGAGCGAGGTTGAAAGCCTACCGGATCTGGTGGCGCGCATAGCCGGATCGAAGGGCGCGCTCAAGCGTGCGGAAGATGAAGACTGAGCCTTACTTCAGCCGTCCTTGACGTAGAAGAGGCTCTTGACTGAGGCCGATGCCCGCCACATGGCGTGGCAAGTCTTGAAGTGGATTATACATGCCCATTACGATTTTCGACGGTATTGTTATCGGCGTTCTTCTATTCTCCGCCGTTCTGGCCATGGTCCGCGGGTTTTCCCGCGAAATTCTTTCGATTGTCAGCTGGGGCGGCTCGGCCGTCGCCGCTTACTATCTCTATCCCCTGCTTCTTCCCTATGCGCTGCAATACAAGGCCGACACCAAGATCGCCACGATCGCCTCGGCCGGTGTCATCTTCCTGCTGGCGCTGATCATCATCTCCTTCATCACCATCCGGATCGCGGACTTTATTATCGACAGCCGCATCGGCGCGCTCGACCGGACGCTGGGCTTTCTGTTCGGCGCGGCTCGCGGCCTGCTCCTGATGGTCGTCGTGGTGGCCTTCTGGAACTGGCTCGTCGCACCTGCCGCCCGTCCGGACTGGGTCAACAATGCCAAGTCGAAGCCATTCCTCGATTCGATGGTCGAAAAGCTGAAATCGGCGCTTCCTGATAACGTTCAGGCGATGCTGCCGCCCGAGATCATCAACAAGATCGCGCCCAATCAGCAACAGCAGACGCAGCCTCAGCAAGGTGGAGACAACGGTACGACGAACGATACCGCGCCCCCCGACGATGCGCCCGCACCGCAGACAAACAATTGACAATACGTTTACAGGCTTGACCCGCAGCGCGATAATCGCCATGTGAGCGGCAAGAAATCAGAAAATCCGGCCCGATATGTTTTCCGGCCGGATTTTCAGCTATTGTAGTATCAGTCGTGACGCCGCCCGATCCGCCCACGTTGAGAGCAAAGGCCAGCAGCCATGAACCATTCCCTCTCCATCGAGAATGATATCGACGGCGACACGCTGCACGAGGAATGCGGCGTCTTCGGCATCCTGGGGCATCCGGACGCGGCAACGCTGACGGCGCTTGGCCTGCACGCCCTGCAGCATCGCGGCCAGGAAGCAGCCGGCATCGTCTCCTTCGACGGCCAGCGCTTTCATTCGGAACGACGGATGGGTCTCGTCGGCGATCACTATACCGATCCTGCCACGCTTGCCCGCCTGCCCGGCGACCGCTCCATGGGCCATGTGCGTTACTCGACGACGGGCGAAACCATCCTTCGCAACGTGCAGCCGCTGTTCGCCGAGCTGGAAGTCGGCGGCATCGCCATCGCTCACAACGGCAATTTCACCAACGGCCTCACCATGCGCCGGCAGTTGATCGCTGACGGCGCCATCTGTCAGTCGACATCCGACACCGAAGTCGTTCTCCATCTCATTGCCCGCTCCAAGCAGGCCTCTTCTTCCGACCGCTTCATCGATGCTATCAGGCAGATGGAAGGCGGCTACTCGATGCTGGCCATGACGCGCACCAAGCTGATTGCCGCCCGCGATCCGATCGGCATCCGGCCGCTTGTTATGGGCGAGCTCGACGGCAAACCGATCTTCTGCTCGGAAACCTGCGCTCTCGATATCATCGGCGCAAAATATGTCCGCGACGTTGAAAATGGCGAAGTCATCATCTGCGAGATCCAGCCCGACGGTTCGATCACCATCGATGCCCGTAAGCCTGAGGTCGCCAAGCCCGAGCGGCTCTGCCTCTTCGAATATGTCTATTTCGCCCGTCCCGATTCCGTCGTCGGCGGCCGCAACGTCTATGTCGCTCGCCGCAACATGGGCATCAATCTTGCCAAGGAATCCCCTGTCGAGGCCGATGTCGTCGTGCCCGTGCCGGATGGTGGCACGCCGGCTGCCATCGGCTACGCGCAGGAAAGCGGCATCCCCTTCGAGCTCGGCATCATCCGCAACCACTACGTCGGCCGTACCTTCATCGAGCCGACGCAGCAGATCCGTGCTTTCGGCGTCAAGCTGAAGCATTCCGCCAATCGTGCCATCATCGAAGGCAAGCGCGTCATCCTCGTGGATGATTCCATCGTGCGCGGCACGACCTCGGTGAAGATCGTGCAGATGATCCGCGAAGCCGGCGCCCGCGAAGTGCATATCCGCGTCGCCAGCCCGATGATCTTCTATCCGGACTTCTACGGCATCGACACGCCGGACGCCGAAAAGCTGCTTGCTAACCAGTATGGCAGCCTGAAGGCCATGTGCGATTTCATCGGTGCCGATTCGCTGGAATTCCTGTCGATCGATGGGCTCTACCGGGCCGTCGGTGGCGAACCGCGTGACAACGCACAGCCGCAGTTCACCGATCACTATTTCACCGGTGACTATCCGACTCGCCTGCTCGACCGGGAAAGCACCAGCAACGTGCGCAAGCTCTCCATGCTTGCCAGCAACGGCTGACCTTCGGTAACGGCTGACAAGGGGCGCTTCTCGCCCCTTTCCTTCCCATAGCATTCGGATCAAGACAGCATGAGCGTCAACCTCAAGGACAAGATCGCCCTCGTTACCGGCGCGTCGCGCGGTATTGGCTATTTCACGGCTCTGGAACTCGCCAAGGCCGGAGCGCATGTGATCGCCTGCGCCCGCACGGTCGGGGGACTTGAAGAGCTTGATGATGCCATCAAGGCGGCTGGCGGCTCTGCGACGCTCGTGCCTTTCGACCTCGCCGACATGAACGCCATCGACGCGCTCGGCGGCTCGATCTTCGAACGCTGGGGCAAGCTCGATATCCTCGTCGCCAATGCCGGCGTGCTCGGCGTCATCTCGCCGATCGGCCATATCGAGGCGAAAGTGTTCGAGAAGGTAATGACCGTCAACGTCACCGCCACCTGGCGGCTGATCCGCTCCGTCGAGCCGCTGCTGATGCGCTCCGATGCCGGACGCGCCGTGATCCTGTCATCGGCCGCAGCCCACCGCTGCCGGCCCTTCTGGGGCGCCTATTCCGCCTCCAAGGCCGCCGTCGAGGCACTGGCGCGCACCTGGGCCGGAGAAACACAGAGCACGCCGCTGCGCATCACCAGCGTCGATCCGGGCGCAACCCGCACCGCCATGCGCGCCCAGGCCATGCCAGGCGAAGATCCCGATACGCTGCCGCATCCCCGCGAGGTCGCCAAGGCAATCCTGCCGCTCGCGGGCGCCGATGTCACCGAAACCGGCAAGCTCTTCGTCGTGCGCGAGAACAAGCTCGTCGACTACCGGATGCCGGAATAAAAAACAGCCTTTCCCCGTACGGGAGAGGCTTGCTGCCCACTTGACCAAATTCATCCGGCGCGCGATAAAGCCTGCCATGAAAACGGTTATCTGCATTATCTGCCGGAAAATTATTCGCTAGCGTTTCGCTGGTCTGGCCGTTTTCGTCTCCCAAAATCCAAGATGACAAACGTTCCGGCCGGCCGGTGACGATTTTTTTCGGATCTATGCCTTTGGGAGAGTGAAATGGGCGCCGAGCCGCAACTGAAATTCTACAACACGCTGACGCGCGAAAAGGTCGATTTCCAGCCGATCGATCGCAACAATGTCCGCATGTATGTCTGCGGCCCGACGGTCTATGACTTCGCCCATATCGGCAATGCCCGTCCGGCCATCGTCTTCGATGTGCTGTTCCGGCTGCTGCGGCAGGTCTATGGCGAGAACCACGTCACCTATGTCCGCAACATCACCGATCTCGACGACAAGATCAACGCGCGTGCGCTGCGCGACCATCCCGGCCTGCCGCTAAACGAGGCGATCCGGCTGGTGACGGAAAAGACCGAACGGCAGTACCGCGAGGATACCGCGGCGCTCGGCTGCCTTGAGCCGACGGTGCAGCCGCGGGCGACCGATAGTATCGCTGAGATGATTGTGATCATCGAGAAGCTGATCGCCAAGGGTCATGCCTATCGGGCTGGTGGCGAAGTGCTGTTCGATACGAAGTCGATGGCCGATTACGGCCAGCTTTCGAAGCGCAATCTCGACGAGCAGCAGGCCGGCGCCCGCATCGCGGTCGATGAGCACAAGAAGAGCCCCGGCGACTTTGTGCTGTGGAAGCTCTCCGATGCGAACGAACCCGGCTGGGAAAGCCCCTGGGGTCGTGGCCGTCCGGGCTGGCATATTGAGTGCTCGGCCATGAGCGGGCGCTATCTCGGCGATGTCTTCGATATTCATGGCGGCGGGCTCGACCTGATCTTCCCGCATCATGAAAACGAAATCGCCCAGTCGCGTTGCGCGCACGGCACGCACACGATGGCGAACGTCTGGATGCATAACGGCTTCGTGCAGCTCGAAGGCCGCAAGATGTCGAAATCGGAAGGCAACTTCGTCACCATCCATGAGCTGCTGCAGACGGAAAAGCTCGGCGGCCGGACCTGGCCCGGCGCAGTGCTGAGGCTCGCCATGCTGATGACGCATTACCGCGAGCCGATCGACTTCTCCGTCAAGCGCCTGGAGGAGGCCGAACGGCTGCTCGCCAAATGGCCGGCAGCGGATGCCAGCAGTGCCGCGCCGGATGCAACTGTTGTCGCCGCACTCGCCGACGACCTCAACACCGTCACGGCGGTGCAGGCGCTGCATGCGCTGGCACAGGCCGCCAATGCCGACGCCAGCCTCCTGCCCGTCTTCGCGGCAAGCGCCAGCCTGCTCGGTCTGCTGCCGAAGAAAGCGGAAGTCGATGCAGCGGTCGCTTCCGATATCGATGCCAAAGTGCGCCAGCGTCTGGATCTGCTGAAGGCGAAGAACTTTGCCGAAGCCGATAAGCTCCGCGATGCGCTTTTGGCTGAAGGCATCCAGCTGAAGGACGGCAAGGATCCGGCGACGGGCGAGCGCACCACGACTTGGGAGGTCAAGCGGTGAGTGCATATTACCCCCCTCTGTCACTTTCGTGACATCTCCCCCACAAGGGGGGAGATTGGGGGGAGCTTGCCGCATGTCCTCATACAATCATTGGGCTTGGCCTCCGCAGGTTCTATCTCCACTTGGGCCGAGCGAGTGCCAGGGGTTAACAATCTCCCCCCCTTGTGGGGGAGATGTCACGAAAGTGACAGAGGGGGGCGTCTTGCCGCATACTCCAGTCCCGCCAAAAATCCGCAGCAACGCCCGCCGCATGCGCAAGGTCATGACGGATGCGGAACTGCGTCTCTGGAATGAATTGCGCGCCCATCGCCTCATGGGTCTCAGCTTCCGCCGGCAATTGCCAATTGCCGGCTATATCGTTGATTTTGCCTGCCCGACCGAGAAGCTGATTGTCGAAGTCGACGGTTCCCAACACGCCAATGATCGCGATCAGACCTATGACCGGGTCCGCACCCTTCGCCTTCAAGCGGACGGCTGGACTGTTCTGCGCTTCTGGAACGACGATGTCCTGAAGGATATCGACAATGTCTGCACTCATATCCTCATCGTTCTCGGAAAGGATAGAGCATGACTGTTCTTATCTACACCGGCGGCTGCCAATGCGGCGCGGTTCGCTTCCGGGTGCGGGGTGTGTTGAAGGATGCGTCGATCTGTCATTGTCGCATGTGCCAGAAGGCCTTCGGTGCCTATTACGCGCCGCTGGTTTCGACGCGCGGCGCCGAGCTTGTCTGGACACGCGGGGAGCGGAAGACATTCCAGTCCTCCAGCCACGTCGAGCGTGGCTTCTGCGGGGATTGCGGCACGCCGCTGACCTATGAGGCGCCGGATGGTGTGGCCGTGGCGGCGGGCGCCTTCGACGATCCATCGCAACTGCCGCCTGTCGTGCAATATGGCACGGAAGCCAAGATCGATTTTGTCAACCGGCTACATTTGCTGCCCGGCCACCGGACAGAAGACGATGCCGAGCAGGCGCCTTTCGTGCTCGAGCTTGTCTCGTATCAACATCCGGATCACGATACGGCAAAGTGGCCTGCGGAGACCGGGAAATGACGATGGCGGAAGGATATAGCGGGGGATGCCAATGCGGTGCGGTCCGATATCGTGCCGCCGGCGCGCCCGGCTATCCGCATCTCTGCCATTGTCGCATGTGCCAGAAAGCATCGGGCAATTATGCCCTGCCGCTGGGGAGCGCCAAGCGCGCCGACTTTGAGATGACGCGCGGCGAGCCCTCGTGGTTTCATTCGTCGGATCTCGTGCGCCGCGGTTTTTGCGGCACCTGCGGCACGCCGCTGTTCTACGATATTCCCGGCACGGATTTCATCAATGTGACGCTTGGGTCGCTCGATGAGCCGATGGCTGTCCAGCCCGTAGCGCAATCGAACCGCAGGACAAAGATGCCGTGGTTTCAGGCGCTGGATGAGCTGCCGATGGAACCGGATGAAGATGGCACCGATCGCGCCGTGTCGATCCGCCTGTCCAACCATCAACATCTTGATCACGATACCTCAACCTGGCCACAGGAGAAGCGCCATGACTGAAGTCACCAGAAGCGGGGGATGCCAATGCGGCGCGGTGCGGTTTCGCATTCGCGGCGAGCTCGGCCGCCCGTCGATCTGCCATTGCCGCATGTGCCAGAAGCAGTTCGGCAGCTTCTTCTCCGCCCTCGTCACGGCACCGGGCGACAGTCTGGAATGGACGCGGGGCGAACCGACCTATTTCCAGTCTTCGATCAATATCGAGCGCGGCTTCTGCAAGGATTGCGGCACGCCGATGACCTATCGCCATCCCGGTGGCCTGGAAATCGCCATCGGCGCTTTCGATGAGCGTGACGATCTAGCCCCGCAGATCCAGGTGAACCATGCCTCGCGCCTCCCCTGGGTCGAGACCATCTTCGAAAAGCCGGTGCATCAGGATCCTGATTTCTATGCTCAGCAGGAGCGGATCATCTCCTTCCAGCATCCCGATCACGATACCGACGTCTGGCCTGCCCAGGGACTGAAAATATGACGGAAATCCTGCGGACGCTCTATCCGGAAATCGAACCCTATGCTTCCGGCCATCTCGATGTCGGCGATGGACATGTGATCTACTGGGAACGCGTGGGAACGCCCGGCGCCAAGCCGGCCGTGTTCCTGCATGGTGGTCCGGGCGGCGGCAGCTCGGCGAACCATCGCCGTCAGTTCGATCCGGCGCTTTATGACGTGACCCTGTTCGATCAGCGCGGCTGCGGGCGCTCGACGCCGCATGCCGGGCTGGAGGCCAACACGACCTGGAATCTGGTCGCCGATATCGAGCGGCTGCGAGAGATGGCCGGTGTGGAAAAATGGCTCGTCTTCGGCGGCTCCTGGGGCTCGACGCTGGCGCTCGCCTATTCCGAAACGCACCCGGAGCGGGTTTCGGAACTGGTCGTGCGCGGCATCTACACGCTGACGCGGGCTGAACTCGACTGGTATTATCAGTTCGGCGTTTCCGAGATGTTTCCCGACAAGTGGGAGCGTTTTGTCGCGCCGATCCCGGCCGACGAGCGCCATGAGATGATGGCGCCTACCATCGCCTGCTGACGCATCCGGACAAGGCCGCTCGCCTGGAGGCGGCCAAGGCATGGTCGATCTGGGAAGGCGAGACAATCACCCTACTGCCCGAACCATCCGTCAGCAGCCAGTTCGAGGATGCGGAATACGCGCATGCCTTCGCCCGCATCGAGAACCATTTCTTCGTCAATGCCGGCTGGCTCGAAGAAGGCCAGCTTCTGCGCGATGCGCATAAGCTCAAGGACATTCCCGGCGTCATCGTCCATGGCCGTTACGACATGCCCTGCCCGGCAAAATATGCCTGGGCGCTGCACAAGGCTTGGCCGAGGGCGGAATTTCATCTGATCGAGGGTGCGGGCCATGCCGCTTCGGAGCCGGGCATTCTCGATCAACTGATCCGGGAGACAGATAGGTTTGCCGGGAAGGCCTGACCTCGCAAGGCCTCTCACCCCAGCCCTCTCCCCGCCAGCAGGGAGAGGGAGCGACTGAGCAAGAACAAACCGGTTCGCCGGAGGAAAAAGTATGACACGCGAAAAAATCTATCTCTTCGACACGACGCTCCGCGATGGCCAGCAGACGCCCGGCATCGACTTTTCCGTCGAGGACAAGATTGCCATTGCGACCATGCTGGACGAGTTCGGTCTGGATTATGTCGAGGGCGGTTATCCCGGCGCCAACCCAACCGATACGGCCTTTTTCGAGGAGAAGCGGACGAAATCGGCTGCCTTCGTCGCCTTCGGCATGACCAAACGCGCCGGTATTTCGGCCTCCAACGATCCTGGCCTTGCGAGCCTCTTGCAGGCGAAAGCCGATGCGATCTGTTTCGTGGCGAAGAGCTGGGACTATCATGTCAAGGTCGCGCTCGGCTGCACCAACGAGGAAAACCTCGAAAGCATCGCCGAGAGCGTCAAGGCCGCCATCGGCGCCGGCAAGGAAGCCCTTGTCGACTGCGAGCATTTCTTCGACGGCTACAAGGCCAATCCGACCTATGCGCTTGCCTGTGCCAAGACGGCTTATGATGCCGGCGCCCGTTGGGTGGTGCTTTGCGATACCAATGGAGGCACGCAGCCGCCGGAGATCCGCGCCATCGTCGAGGCCGTCATTGCCTGCGGCGTCCCCGGGCACTGTCTTGGCATCCATGCGCACAACGACACAGGGCAAGCTGTAGCCAATTCGCTGGCCGCCGTCGAGGCCGGTGTGCGGCAGATCCAGGGCACGCTGAACGGCATCGGCGAGCGCTGCGGCAATGCCAATCTGGTAACGTTGATCCCGACGCTGGCGCTGAAACGAGCCTATAGCGAACGCTTCGAAACGACGATCGATGGCGAGCGGCTGCTGGGCTTGACCGGCCTTTCGCATGCCTTTGACGAGCTGCTGAACCGCTCGCCAGACCATCAGGCTCCCTATGTCGGCGCCTCCGCCTTTGCGACCAAGGCCGGCATCCATGCCTCCGCTTTGCTCAAAGACCCGCGCACCTACGAGCATATTCCGCCTGAGACCGTCGGTAATTTCCGCAAGGTCATGGTGTCCGACCAAGGCGGTAAGTCGAACTTTATCAATGCGCTGAAGCGGCGCGGCATCGAGGTCGGCAAGGACGATCCGAAGCTCGACCAGCTGATCCAGATCGTCAAGGAACGGGAAGCCACCGGCTATGCCTATGAAGGCGCGGATGCCAGCTTCGAGCTGCTGGCGCGCCGCACGCTTGGCACCATCCCCGAGTTCTTCGCGATCGACGGCTTCCGTGTCATGGTCGAGCGCCGTTTCGATTCCCACGGCCGGGTGAAAATCGTCTCCGAAGCGGTGGTCAAGATCATCATCGACGGCGAAACCATTATGTCGGTCGCCGAAGGCGACGGCCCTGTCAATGCGCTCGACCTGGCGCTACGCAAGAATTTCGGCAAATACCAGCACGAGATCGACGATCTGGAACTGGCCGACTTCAAAGTGCGTATCCTCAATGGCGGCACGGAAGCCATCACCCGCGTGCTCATCGAATCCACCGACAGCGACGGCGTGCGCTGGTGGACGGTCGGCGTTTCGGAAAACATCATCGACGCCTCGTTCCAGGCGCTGATGGATTCCGTCATCTACAAGCTGATGAAGAACCGGCACATGGCAGGCAGGATTGCGGCGGAGTGATCCGCTGTCTATCAAAAAGCTTGACGATGCCGTCAAGGAAATGAATTAGCCATGCGTTACGCATTGGAGTAATCCCGTCTCAAATAACAAGGAATGACGGGAAAAATCATGACCACCGATGCGGTCAAGCCGGAAATCAAGAACAACGACGCTATCCGCGGCTTCGGCTTCGCGATGACGGCCTACCTCTTCTGGGGCATTCTACCGCTCTACATGAAGGCCCTTGCGCATATCCCGGCTTTCGAGGTGATCGCCCATCGCATCTTCTGGTCGGTTCCGGTTGCCGGCGCCGTCTTGCTGGCACTCGGCCGCATGGGGGACGTGAAGGTGGCGCTGCGCAACCCGCGCACGGTTGCCATGGCCTCGCTGACAGCAACTCTGGTGACCATCAACTGGGGAACCTATGTCTGGGCGATCGGCGCCGGCCATTCGCTTGATGCAGCCCTCGGTTATTTCATCAATCCGCTCTTCAGCATCGCGCTCGGCGCCATCCTGCTCAAGGAAAAGCTGGCGCCCACGCAGATCGTCGCGATCTGCCTTGCAGCCGTGGCCGTGATCATCCTGACCGTAAAAGCCGGCACGCTCCCCTGGGTCGCACTGTCGCTCACCTTCTCCTGGGGCTTCTACGCGTTTTTCCGCAAGACTTTGCCCGTTGGGGCCAATCAGGGTTTCTTCATCGAGGTGCTGCTGCTCTGCATCCCCGCAACGCTCTACATTCTTTACTTGGAAGCGCGCGGCGAAGGCCATTTCTATCAGACCGGCCTCTCGGACACCGCGCTTCTACTCGGATGCGGGCTGGTGACGGCGCTGCCGCTGATGATCTTTGCCAACGGCGCGAAGCTTCTGAGAATGTCGACCATCGGCATCATGCAGTACATCGTACCCACAATGGTCTTCCTGATCGCCGTCTTCCTGTTCAAGGAACCCTTCGGCACGACGCAGATGATCGCCTTCTCGCTGATCTGGGCCGGGCTTGTGCTTTACAGCTGGTCGATGCTCCGTCAGAGCAGAGAGCGTTAAAGCTTAACTTGACGGCTGAGCCGCACACGCATCAACCGCACACCAGGCAGTTTAGCTAGCGGTCGGAGTTGAAGCGTAAGGGGCTTTGCTACCTGTTTCACTGTAGCGCTGCGCGAATTCGATGCACTCGTTCAAGCTATCGCGAAGCCTAATGGCCGTCTCAATATCGAAGTTGATATAGTTTTTGACGTCACCCTCAAGCCCAGCGTAGCTATCAGGCTGCATCTTGACGCCTATCAGAACATCGGATTTGTCGAGTAGTTCCTTGACACGCCACTCGAAAGACGAAGATCTGGATGTTCCGCTTTCCGATCTAGTCGCAAGGATGACATCGCCGCCAACGACGTTAAATGGTTTAACGCCCGATAATAACGCCCTGAAAGCCGGCCACATATTCTATCGCCCATATCCAATCGAGACTGAGCCGCATAATACCTTATTGCCACAACCCAACAAGCGGTCAGGTCTATCCAAAATTACAGCTTGGAAATAACTGCCTCTTCGCCGCTGCGGTCGCCGCGCGTTTCGGCGGCGTGCTTGCGGATGGCCGGAATGATGTCGGCCACCTTGTCGATCAGCAGTGGCTGTACGCGATGGGGAGTGTGAATGAAGCCTTCTTCCGTCATGTGGCGGATGAGCTCCATCATCGGATCCCAGAAACCGTTGATATTGGCAAAGATCATCGGCTTTTCGTGACGGCCGAGCTGACCCCACGTCATGATCTCGACGATCTCCTCCAGCGTGCCGATACCGCCCGGCAGTGCCACGAAGGCATCCGACCGTTCGAACATGCCATGTTTGCGCTCATGCATGTCCGAGGTTATGATCAGCTCATCCAGTTGACCGAGCGAATGGCGCGTCGCTTCCATGTCGACAAGAAATTCCGGAATGATGCCGGTGACCTGACCGCCATGCGAGAGCACGCCGCTTGCGACAGCGCCCATGATGCCCTTGGTTCCACCGCCATAGACCAGGCGCAAACCATTCTCGGCTATGCTTTTGCCCAGCTCCCGGCCTGCGGTCATGTAGCAAGAATCACGCCCCGGCCTGGAGCCGCAATAGACGCAGATGGATCGAATTGGCGTGGAATCGTCGGTCATGGATGCAAACAACAATGCTGCGAATGCTCAGTCAAGATTTTTCGACGGAAAACTTGTGCCCGGGCATGCGAAAATGGCTGAGAAAGCTTGTAAAAGCAGGCGAAATCGCTAGCAATTTCAGGAGTTGCGACGACTGCGCCGCGTGGAGATGAATGATGATGAAGAACCGTGCCGGTTGGCTGGCTCTGTTGGTGCTGATAATTGCGACCATCCTTATGGTCTTTTTCGTAATGCCGCGCATCAACGGCAACAAGAACCCAATCGGCGATGTCGTCAATCAAGCCAGCAACACGGTGAAGAACACCATCGACGAAAATGCGCAGAAGGCTGGCGAGACCGCGAAGACGACGGCCCAGGCAACACAGAATGCTGTGTCCAACGCCGTCAACACGGCCGATCTTGCCAAGAAGCTGACCGATCTGACCGGCGCTGCGGCGACATCGCTCGTCGACCTCAAGGGGTTGTTCAAGGATGGCGCCGCGCCAAGCCAGGATATTGTCGCAGCCGCGAAGACGAAGACGATCACGGCGCTTCAATCGATCGTCGGCTTTGCGCTTCCTGAAGGCATCGACGCGACAACGACCGGCCTCATCAAAAAGGCCCAGGATGGCGCGGGCAAGGCAGTCGCCATCATCCAGTCGCTTCCGGATAACGCCGTTGAAGCCAGCGCCGCGATCGACAGGGCATTGGCGGCTCTGACCGGCCAGCCGGCACCACAGACCGAGGCCGCCGCAAAGTCTCCAGTCCCGTCCTTCGACGTGCTGCGCGTGGAGCCGGACGGTTCCACCGTCATCGCCGGTTCGGCCGAGCCGAACGCCAAGCTTGAGATTGTCGATGGCGAAAAGGTCGTCACCACGACCAATGTCGGGCCCAGTGGCGATTTTGCCGCCGTACTCGACAATCCCCTGCCACCCGGCGACCACGAACTGGTGCTGCGTGCCACGGGCAAGGACGGCAAGGCCGTGAATTCCCAGGAAGTCGCAACCGTTTCCGTGCCGAAGGACGATTCCACACAGCTTCTCGCCATGGTCTCGAAGCCCGGCACCGCCAGCCGCATCATCACGGCGCCCTCGGCCAAGCAGGGTCGCGTGAACACCGCGGAGCAGAATGCACCGGCAGCCAATACCCAGAGCAACACCGCAACGACCCCCGACGCCAAGCCACAGCAGGATGGCACGGCCGTCGCATCGGCCAACCCTGCTGCCGGCACGACGACCCCGCCGCCGGCAAAGACCGACGCTGAGCCCGAAGTCATGGTCAATGCGGTCGAAATCGAAAACGACCATATCTTCGTTGCCGGCACCACGAAGCCGAACGCCAAGGTGCGCGCGTATGCCGACGACAAACTGATCGGCGAAATTGCTGCCGGCGCAGACGGCCATTTCGTCGTCGATGGCGCGATGCCGCTTGCGGTTGGCGACCACAAGATCCGTGTCGACGTGCTTGACGAGGCAGGCAAGGTCGTGGTGCGCACCAGCGTCAACTTCACCCGCCCGGAAGGCAATCAGGTAACCGTTGCCGCACAGACGCCGGCTGCGACCGGCGCCCAGTCGCAATCGACGGCGGCGAACATGGTGCCGCTCGATGAGGGCGAACTCGCCAAGCTGAAGGAAGGCGCCGGCAAGGCTTTCGCGCTGCTGAAGGGTCTGTTCACCGATGGCAAGCAGCCGAATGCGGAACAGCTTGCCGCCGCCCGCTCCGGCACCGAGATCGCGCTGAAATCGCTTTCGGAATTCCGGCCGTCGATCAGCGCCAGCGCCAGCCTGAAAAAGATTGCTTCCGATGCATCGGCCGCCGCCCTCAAGGCGCTTGGCGTATTGCAGGCTCTTCCGAAGGACCCGAAGTCGGTCGGCGATGCGCTGCCCAATCTCGAGCGGATGATCGCCGCCATCACCGCTCCCGCGCAGACAGCGCCAGCACAGCCGAATGCGGAGGTCTCGTCCAGCGAGAACGGCCCGAAGACGCTGGAGCAGGCACCACTTTCGCAGGACACCAGTGCGGTCATCATCCGTCGCGGCGATACGCTGTGGCAGATTTCGCGTCGCATCTATGGCGCCGGCGTGCGCTACACGACGATCTATCTGGCCAACGAGGACAAGATCAACAATCCGGACCGTATCCTGCCGGGACAGGTGTTCGGCCTGCCGAAGGATGCACTGCCCAATGCCGAAGAGCTTCACCGCAAGCGGCTTTCGGGCGAACATCTCTAGGCGGATCGCCGTCACTCGATAACGACATTCATTGGCCGGGCGCCACCAACGCCCGGCCAATGCTTTTATGCGTCATAAAAATAGTATAAGCGTCGCGCGATCCCCATCGCCTTCACGCAGCGGCCATGCCTTTGTGTGTCAGGCCTTTCCAGCCGGACCGACACCACATCGTCACTGTCCGGCTGCCTCAATTATTTCGCCGGAGACGGACATGGCAGACCGCAAGAAGACCATATCGGCGGATTCCAGCAATCCATTGAATACGATCGTCAACCTCTGGCCCTATATGTGGCCCGCCGGTCGCATGGATCTCAAAATGCGCGTCGTCTGGGCGACCGTCTTCCTGCTGATCTCGAAATTCTTCCTGCTGCTGGTCCCGTATTTCTTCAAGTGGTCCGTCGACGCCCTGAACGGCAAGCTCGATATGCAGGGCATCCTGCCTGCCTTCATGGTCGGCGCCATCGCTCTGATCATCGCCACGAACGTCACGCGTCTCATCCAGCTCGGCCTCAACCAGCTCCGGGATGCGCTGTTTGCAAGCGTCGGCCAATATGCCGTTCGCCAGCTCGCCTACCGCACCTTCGTCCACATGCATGAGCTGTCGCTGCGCTTCCATCTGGAGCGCAAGACAGGTGGCCTGTCACGCGTGATCGAGCGCGGCACCAAGGGCATCGAGACGATCGTCCGCTTCACCATCCTCAACACGTTTCCGACCTTCATCGAATTCCTACTGACCGCCATCATCTTCTGGCGCGGCTATGGCTTTTCCTATCTCGCCGTCACGGCCGTCACCGTCTGGCTCTACATCTGGTTCACCGTCAAGGCGAGCGACTGGCGCATTTCCATCCGCCGCACGATGAACGACAGCGACACGGACGCCAATACGAAGGCGATCGACTCGCTGTTGAACTTCGAGACCGTCAAATATTTCGGCAACGAGGAGATGGAGGCCAAGCGCTTCGATCAATCAATGGCGAAGTATGAAAAGGCGGCGACCGGCGTCTGGACATCGCTCGGCTGGCTGAACTTCGGCCAAGGCGTGATCTTCGGGCTGGGCACCACCGTGATGATGGTCATCTCCGGCTGGTCGGTTCTCAATGGGCACCAGACGGTTGGCGATTTCGTTTTCATCAATGCCATGCTGCTGCAGCTCTCCGTGCCACTCAACTTCATCGGCTTCGTCTATCGCGAAATACGCCAGGGGTTGACCGATATCGAAGAGATGTTCGACCTGCTGGAAGTCAGGCCGGAAGTGGTCGATGCGCCCGACGCCAAGGAGCTGGTCATCGGCAATGGCGCCATCTCGTTCAAGGACGTGCAATTCGCCTATGATCCCGCGCGGCCGATCCTGAAGGGCATTTCCTTCGAGGTGCCGGCCGGCAAGACGGTGGCCGTCGTCGGCCCGTCGGGTGCGGGCAAATCGACGCTATCGCGCCTTCTCTATCGCTTCTACGACGTCCAGAGCGGCACGATCACCATCGACGATCAGGACCTGCGCACGGTGACACAGAAGAGCCTGCGCAAGGTCATCGGCATGGTTCCGCAGGATACCGTGCTCTTCAACGACACGATCGCCTACAACATCCGCTACGGCCGACCAGGCGCCAGCAACGAGGATGTGGCGGCGGCGACCGAGATCGCCCAGATCGGCGATTTCATCCGCCTTCTGCCCGAGGGTTTCGACACAAAGGTCGGAGAGCGTGGCCTCAAACTCTCGGGTGGCGAGAAGCAGCGTGTCGCGATCGCCCGCACCGTCCTGAAAGCGCCGCCGGTCCTCATCCTCGACGAAGCGACGTCAGCGCTGGACACCACGACCGAACGCGAAATCCAGGCAGCCCTCGATGTCGTTTCCAAGAACCGCACGACGCTGGTCATCGCCCACCGCCTTTCGACCGTGATCGGCGCCGACGAAATCATCGTGCTGAAAAGCGGCGTGATTGCCGAGCGCGGCACGCATGCAGACCTTCTAGCCCAGAATGGTCTCTATGCCTCCATGTGGAGCCGCCAGCGCGAGGCAACACAGGCCGAGGAGCATCTGAAGCAGGTGCGCGAAAACGACGACCTGGGCGTGGTCAACCGGCTGGCGCCGGCAAGCTGAAGCATGCTGGCATCAAGCATGACCACCGCTGCAAATATGGCACCGAGAGATTGCACACTGCGCTTGTCACGTAGTTGAGACAACAGCTTGATAGGTACGGGTCTCACTAAAAGGGAGCCCCAAATGCGTAATTTCACCAAAGCTTTAACGTTGCTGCTCGTTATCGGCGTTGCCTCGCCGGTTTTCGCTGAGGATGCCAAGCCGTTTGCTGATGCCAAGGAGATCAATCTCCTCAATCTGCTGCCGCCACCGCCTGCCAATGATTCGGCACAGATGAAGGCCGAGCTCGGCGAAATCCTGACGATCCAGGTCACCCGCACCCCGGAAGCGGCCGCACGCGCCGTTGCCGATGCCGAAGAAAACGTCTGGCGCTTCTCCGACGTCATCGACAATCCGAAATTCACCAAGGAAAACCTGCCGAAGTTCTCGGCCTTCTTCGACCGTATCGTCGAGACCGAAGGCGCCGTCGTCGATCCGGCCAAGGATGTCTGGAAGCGTCCGCGTCCGCATCTCTACAGCGATCTCGTCAAGCCGATCGTTCCGCTGTCGAAGTCCGGCTCCTATCCGTCCGGTCATACGACGCTCGGCACGCTGATGGGCATCGTGCTCTCGAACATGGTGCCTGAGAAGCGTCCCGTCATCATGGCTCGCGCCTGGGAGTATGGCCATAACCGCGTCGTCGGCGGCATCCACTATGCATCCGACATCGAAGCTGGCCGCATCGCCGGCACCGTCATCGCCGAAACCATCATGACGCATGACGACTACAAGAGCGAATACGAAGGCGCCAAGGCCGAACTGCGCGCCGCTCTCGGCCTCTGATATCTGCTCCGAAACACCGTTCACAGTTGCAGGCCGCCGGATCGTATCCGGCGGCTTGTCTTTTCAAGGCCCTCCGAGCGTGAAGGGCGAACGCCCTTCCCGCCCAGCAGCATCACGCGTTGCAACCGCTGAACATTATGTGGTTTACGGCCGCATGATTTCGCGCGTATACGCGTGAAACTTTGCGATATTGGAGGTTTGCTGATGACTGATGGCGTAACTTATACGAAAAGCGATCTTGCGCGGCGTATCGCCGAAGTGGCAACCTTGGAGGGCGAGTTCAAGCTTCGCTCGGGCCAGATCTCCAACCGCTATTTCGACAAGTACCGCTTCGAAGGCACGCCGTCATTGTTGAAGCCGCTTGCGCGCGCCATGATTGAACTCCTCCCGGCCGAGACCGAGATCCTTGCCGGTATGGAACTGGGCGGCATCCCGCTTGTGACGGCAATCTCGCTTGAGACCGGCCTCCCAGCAGCGTTTATCCGCAAGGAAGCAAAGACTTACGGGACATGCCGGGCAATCGAGGGCCAGCAACTCGCCGGCCGCAAGGTAACCTTCATCGAGGATGTGATTACGACGGGTGGCGCGGTCAAGGATGCCTATCACCTGGCGCTCGGCGAACAGGCACACATCCTTGCCGTCATCTGCGCCATCTGGCGCGGAGAAGGCGCTCCTGCAATCCAGGGCGTTCCGCAGCTTTCCGTTCTTCCCGTCTTTACGAGAGCGGATTTGGAAAGCGCCAGATAGCGATACGCAGCGAACGAAATTCGGATAGCATGCGGGCAAACGTGGGAGAGCATTGCCCATGACAGCGTTTGCCTGTAGTCACCGTCGACTGGTAATCAGAGCAAGACCGCTTATCTTGTTCTCATCTTTTGACTGGCGCGATGTCGCGCGGCAACCGGGGTTCGGTTCTCGCAAAGGCGCCCTAACGGAGTAGGCTGTAGATGAGCTTGTTGAACAGCGTGCGCAACGTCATCGTTCCGGTGCACAAGGAGGGGTATCCCTTCGTTGCAGGTTTCTTCGTCGCGTCGCTGGTGCTGGGCTGGATCTTCAAGCCGCTCTTCTGGATCGGTCTGATCCTCACGCTCTGGTGCGCCTATTTCTTCCGTGATCCCGAGCGCATGACGCCGCAGGACGACGATCTGGCGATATCGCCTGCGGATGGCAAGGTTTCCGGCGTGCAGATGGTTACGCCGCCGGCCGAACTCAACCTCGGCACAGAACCGATGCTGCGCGTCTCGATCTTCATGAACGTCTTCGACTGCCATGTGAACCGTTCGCCGATGCGCGGCCGCATCACCAATATCGCCTATCGTCAGGGCAGCTTCCTCAATGCGGAACTGGACAAGGCGAGCGAGCAGAACGAGCGCAACGGCCTCGTCATCGAGACCAAGCACGGCGAGATCGGCGTGGTGCAGATTGCCGGTCTCGTCGCCCGTCGCATCCTTTGCTTCGTCAACCCGAACGAGCCGCTGGACGCCGGCGAGCGCATCGGCCTGATCCGCTTCGGCTCGCGTCTCGATGTCTTCCTTCCGGAAGGCGCTTCTCCACGCGTTGCCGTCGGCCAGAGGGCGATTGCCGGCGAAACCGTGATTGCCGAATTCGGCTCCGCCAAGGGTCCGACCGTTAGCCGCCGCAGCTGAGCCTCAGGAAAACGAGTGAAATGAAGACGCCCTTTCCGCCTTTCGAGCCTCATGGACCCAACGACGAAGCCCGCGGGCCGCGCCTCAGGGAAATTCCGTTGCGGCTGATCGTGCCGAACATGATCACCGTGCTGGCCATCTGCGCGGGGTTGACGGGTATCCGCCTTGCTTTCGAAAACCGCTACGAACTTGCGGTCGTCGCGGTGCTGGTCGCGGCTTTCCTCGATGGCGTGGACGGGCGCGTGGCGCGGCTAATGAAAGCGACGTCCAAATTCGGCGCGCAAATGGATTCGCTGGCCGATATCGTCAATTTCGGTGTCGCTCCGGCGCTGGTCGTCTATGTCTTTCTGCTCGACCAGGCTCACTCGCTCGGCTGGATCGCTGCCTTGATTTACGCCATTGCCGCCGCCTTGCGGCTCGCGCGCTTCAACGTCATGGTCGAGCGCGAACACAAGGCCTCCTGGCAATCGGAATATTTTGTCGGCGTTCCCGCGCCTGCCGGCGCCATGCTGGTGCTGCTGCCGGTCTATCTCGGCTTCCTCGGGCTGACACCAGATAAGACTTTCGCTTACTTCGGAGCCGCCTACACGGTGCTCATCGGCTTTCTGCTGGTTAGCCGCCTGCCTGTCTGGTCCGGCAAGACAGAAGGCAATGGTATCCGGCGTGATCTCGTGCTGCCGATCATGCTTGCTCTCGTCGTCTATGTGGCGCTGCTGATGAGCTATACATGGCATGTCATGGTCGTGACCGTCGTCGTCTATCTGCTGTCGCTGCCGCTTGGCGCGCGTTCCTGGGCGAAGAAATACGGCACTTACACCATCAATGGACCAGGCGATCCGGATGTCGACGATTCCAACGACGATATCGGCCGGCATATCTGAGAGGCGCGCAAAGCGCCCGGCGTGAAGGCTCTGAAGGCACCCCTGTTCGCAACCGCAGTCTGTAAGTTTCCCTTAGCAATCAGATGGACCGAGATGGACGCCGTGCCGTAGTGGGCGTGCGCACAGCCGAAGTATTTAACCGAATATTAGCATCTCGTCAGAACGGATTTTACGCGAAGATTCGATGCTAATCTCTCGAAATATGGTCATTGTTTACAAAAGCTGATTGGCCAACGCCTTCGATTTGTCATGATTTACCACGAGATAGCGATGCACGGCAGTGAATCGCGAAATGCTCCGGGGGAGCATGGTGAGGAGTTAATCATGACGCAGAAGAAAGACGAAGAAGCACAACCGCAGGCAAAGATCGATCCGAGCAAGCTGTATCGCCCTCTGGGCCTGAAGGCCGTGCTTGCAGCTCACCTGATGCTGAAGAAGCCGCTGAAGAAGAAAATCGCTTAGGTTCGATAATCGACTGCCTACGTGCCAAGCCCACTTGGCGCAGAGGAATCCCGACGCCGGTCGCCAAATGGCGGCCGCTCAGAGAAGGCTTAATTGGCCATCGTCGGGATCTGTCTTCTTTGGCAATTTCCGCACCGGCTCGACCGCTACCGGCATCTGCAGATCCGGTCCCATGTTGGCAACCTTGTTGACCTTATCCGAAACCGGAATTGCCTCGAAGAAATCCTCCTGAACCGGTGCCATCAGATCCAGGACCTCGCGCGGCTCCTGCGTCTTGCAATCGAGCCAGCGGGCAAAATCCTCCGGCTGGATAACGACCGGCATACGATCATGGATGGGCCGCATGGTGCTGTTCGCGGCGGTCGTCAGGATCGCGCCCGTATCCACCTCAGAGCCGTCGGCCGACGACCAGGTTTCCATCAGCCCGGCAAAGGCAATGACCCCGCCCCTGCGCGGCTTGATCCAATAGGCCTGCGATTTCTCTCCGCTTTCCTTCGACGGCCGATGCCACTCATAAAAGCCGGAGGCGGGAATAAGGATGCGGCGATGGCGCATGGCCGCTCGGAAAGACGCCTTACCGATCGCCGTTTCGGCCCGCGCATTGATCAGAAGCGGAAACTCCTTCGGGTCCTTTACCCAACCAGGCAAAAAACCCCACCGAACCAGGAGAGCGCGGCGATCCGGCAGATTGCTTCCGGGCTGCTGCCTGTCACCTGAGACCACGACAAGGATCGGTTGCGTCGGCGCGATATTGAAGCGCGCGGGAAAATCGTCGCGCAGCAGAACGCCCAACGCCTCGCCCACATAGTCCGCCGTCGATGTCAAAGCAAAGCGTCCGCACATGGGGCTTGTTTTGCACCCGGAAAGCGCCGGGTCAAGCGGAAGCTAGCCGCGCGGGCCGAAGAGGATGAGACCCGCACCGACCAGGCAGATGGCCGCGCCTGAAATATCCCAGCGATCCGGCAAGCGACCCTCCGCCAGCCAGAGCCACAGAACGGAGGCAACGATATAGACGCCGCCATAGGCCGCGAAAGTGCGCCCGGCGGCTTCGCTCGGCACCAATGCCAGCAGCCATGCGAAAAGGGCCAGAGCCACCAGGCCGGGGGCAAGCCACCAGATCGGCTTTGCCAGCCGGAGCCAGGCCCAGAAGGCGAAGCAGCCGGCAATTTCGGCCAGTGCTGCCAGAGCATAAAGTCCGTAGATCATCCCCATGGTCACTCGTGCATGCGGCGCATCCGAATCGTCGCCTATTTCGACAGCGAATTAAGGGGCTTTCCAAGGGGACAGCAAGGGTCGATTCCTGTAGAGATTGGCCGATAATGGCTTAAGCCATTGCCTCCAGTCCTGTCATGCGAATGCGAACCGACCCGATGATGTCTCTTCCCCGCCCCGCCTCCTCCGCCATTCTTGAACGCGACGGCCATTTCCTGCTGGTGCTGCGCAGCAACCCGCCATCGGCCGACATGTACGCCTTTCCAGGCGGCAGGGCCGAAGAAGGCGAAACGCCTGATGAAGCCGCCCTGCGCGAGTTCAAGGAAGAAACCGGCATCACGGCGCGCAACCCTCGCCTGTTCGAAACCTATGATCTGCGTTCGCATGCGGCAGACGGTACGCTGACGAGCCATTTTCTTCTGTCGGTCTTCCTCGTCGATGCCGACAAGGATGCGATAGCGGAGGCTGCCGACGACGCGGCGGCCATCGGCTGGTACTCGCTGGAGGAAATCCGCGCCCTGCCCGTGCCGGCGAGCGTGCTCGAATGTGTCGAAAGGATTGCCGCTGCAGGAACGCAATCCGGTCGCCAAATTAACGATATGGAGCAATAACGGGGTGAAAAGCCGGCCTGACGCCTTGTTCCCGTCATGCTTGTCCGGTCAACTGACGCCATGATTCACAACCGTCTTGGGCAATCGCTTCTGATCTGCATTGGGCTGGCTGCTGCATTTCCAGCGGCGGCGCAGCCTGCGGCGAATGCTCCGCCGGTGCAGGCGCCCGACAATGCGGACGTCGAACGGCCCACGCCCTATGACGAGCAGCTTTCCCGCCTTGCCGAAATTCTCGGCTCGATCGATTATTTGCGCAATCTATGCAGTGCCACACGAGAAGACGGATGGCGCGGCGACATGCAGCAATTGCTCGATACCGAGACGAAGGGCGAGCAGAAA
Source organism: Rhizobium sp. P44RR-XXIV (assembly GCF_001999485.2). Taxonomy (NCBI): domain Bacteria; kingdom Pseudomonadati; phylum Pseudomonadota; class Alphaproteobacteria; order Hyphomicrobiales; family Rhizobiaceae; genus Rhizobium; species Rhizobium sp. P44RR-XXIV. The sequence continues at coordinate 1,491,454 of NZ_MPVZ02000028.1, forward strand.
CGGAAGGAGAGGCTGACGGCCTCATTCAACCGTGGGTATAGGTCATTCGCATCGGTTTACGCCAATTGCACACCGCAGGCCCTCGTTGCCGAGGAGCGATACCGTAACGAAGGTGCAACACTGGCCACAGAAATCACCGCGCGTTTTGGAAATTAACGTTTTATTAACCCCTTTTCGTACCGAGCCGTGTCGTTTTAGGAAAAGGCTGATAAAGTTATTAAGCAAGTGGTAAGGACATGAACGTCTCGAGGAAAGAATCAATGGAAACCAGCCTGAATGAAATCGACGATATGATCGTCCATGAAAAGATGCAGGCAGCGCTGGAATACCAGAATGAAGCTTGGGCCGACGGCATGGCAGACGGTATCGAACCGGAAATTATTGCCGATGCTGCCATTGCTCACGCGATTCGCGAGACAATTCGCAATCAGGGCGAACAGGGCGCGGAAGCCTTGCTCGAATCGCTTCGCGAACGCATGCTCGCTGGCGAGTTCTCTCCGAACCGTACCCTGCAATAACAATCAGAGATTGCTGATGCGTATCTTTCCGGGCAATGAGTTCCGCTGTTCCATTGCCTCGCTTGCCGCTGCCACCCTGTTCTTGAGCGGCGCCGCCCTGCCGTTACCGGCCCTGGCCTTCTCCCAGCTCAATCCGCCGGCTACATTGCCGAAAGCAGCCGGCACGCCTGGCCAGCAAAAGAACGACAAGCCGATCGAGCAGGCGCTTGAAGCACCGTCGAACAGCCTGCCGATGCCGGATCCGCTGGTGAACAAACAGGCAGGCCAGAGCAGTAGCGACACATCGAACTCAAGCAAGTCCGTCGAGTTTCTGTTCGATATCGACAAGGCGCCCGAGCCGGTGAAAAAGCTCCGCGCGGCGATCGTCGAGGCCGCCGCTTCCGGCGATCTCGAGCGCCTGCGGCCACTGATGAATGTCGGTGCCGGCCTCAAGCAGACCCAGGTCACTGCCGACGACCCCGGCGAAGATCCGATCAAAACTTTGCACGATCTTTCGGGCGATCCCGATGGCATCGAGATCATGTCGATCCTTCTCGATATCATGTCGACCGGCTTCGCCCATGTCGGCCAGGGTACGCCCGACGAAATCTATATCTGGCCCTACTTCGCACAGAAGGACATCAAGACACTCTCCACGCCAGAGAAGGTCGACCTGATGCGCATTGTGACAGCGGGCGATTACGCCGACATGCTGGAATTCGGCGGCTATAATTTCTATCGCGTCGGCATCACGCCGGACGGCCGCTGGAAATTCTTTACCTCGGGCGAATGATCCAGTCTGGGAACTTGCGGTTCCCGGCCGAAGGCCCTACCTCTGAGGCATAGGCCAAATCAGCGGATTCACCATGCCAGCCGTATTCCTGAAAGAGCGTTCCTTCATCCACGTCACCGGCGCGGAAGCGGAAGCTTTTCTGCACAATCTCATCACCACCGATCTCGTCTCGCTCGGCGCGGATGAGGTGCGCCCCGGCGCGTTGCTGACGCCTCAGGGCAAGATCCTGTTCGACTTCATGATCCGACGTGACGGTGCCGGCTTTCTCATCGAAACCGACACAGCTCAGCAGGAAGGCCTGCTGAAACGGCTCACCATGTATCGACTGCGCGCCAAGGTCGAGTTCACCGCCACGGAGGCCGAAGGTGTCACGGTTGCCTGGGCCGATGAAGCCGGCGAAGGTCCAAAGGACAGCCGTTTTCTCAAGGCAGGTGTAGCGCTGACGCGTGTGGCGGGCCAACATGGGCACGATTCTGAGGCGCTTTACGACGCGCTGCGCATCGCCAATGGCATCGCCGTTTCCGGCCGTGATTTTCCGCTGCAGGATGCGTTTCCGCACGATGTGCTGATGGATCTGAACGGCGGCCTGGGCTTTCGCAAGGGGTGCTATATCGGCCAGGAAGTCGTTTCCCGCATGCACCACCGCGGCACGGCGCGCAGACGTGTCGTCACCGTCAGCGGTAGTGCGGATCTTCCCTCATCCGGAACCGACCTCACCGCCGGCGGCAAGCCGATGGGATCGCTGGGCTCGGTGGTGGGCAGCAAGGGCCTTGCTATTATCCGCATCGACCGCGCTGGCGAAGCGATTGCCGCAGGTACACCGATCCTCGCGGGTGACGTCGAAGTGACAGTGTCGCTGCCCGCATGGTCGGGCCTCTCCTTCCCGGCCTCGGCCGACGAGGCTTCGGCATGACATCCGGCAAAGCTCCGCGCGCCTGGCAACGCATGCTCTCCGGGCGCCGGCTCGATCTGCTTGATCCTTCGCCTCTCGACGTCGAAATCAGCGATATCGCCCACGGGCTTGCCCGCGTCGCGCGCTGGAATGGCCAAACCTCAGGCGACCACGCCTTCTCTGTCGCGCAGCACAGTCTGGTCGTGGAGGCGATCTTTCGCCATCTCAATCCGGCGACACCAGACGAATTGCTGGCGGCACTGCTGCATGATGCGCCGGAATATGTCATCGGCGACATGATCTCGCCGTTCAAATCCGTGGTTGGAGGCGACTACAAGGAGGTGGAGAAACGGCTCGAGGCGGCGATCTATCGACGCTTTGCCCTGCCGCCGCATTGCGCGCCGCAGCTGAAGGAAAAGATTAAGAAGGCAGATACGGTCTCAGCCTATTTCGAAGCGACGCTGCTTGCCGGATTCACACCGGAGGAAGCGCGCAAGTTCTTTGGTCAACCCCGCGATATTACCCGCGAGATGCTACCGATCGAGCCCATGCCGGCGATCGAGGCGCAGCGGCTGTTCCTTCGGCGTTTCGAGGAGATCGAGGCGGACCGTGCGGCGGTGAGGACGGAAGCGTGACAACGATCATCGTGTCACCTCTGGCGCGCATAGCCGAAATGGCCGTTCGCCACAAGGCCCGCGAGATGATCAGCCTGATGGCCAAGGAGCAGACCTTTCATCGGCCTGCCGTCATCAGAGCGGATCGCCATCTGCTGCTCAACATGAACGATATCAGCTTCGCGGGCACGGGTGATCTCGTCGCCCCGCAGGAGGCGCATGTCCATGCCATTATCAACTTTGCGAGGGAATGGGACCGGACGTTGCCTTTGCTGATCCATTGCTGGATGGGTGTTTCGCGATCGCCGGCTGCGGCACTGATCGCTGCTCTTGCCGTCCAACCGGAGCAGGATGATCTGACGCTCGCGCGTCGCCTACGCTCGGCTTCTCCCTTCGCAACGCCAAATGCAAGGCTAGTCTCGATCGGCGATCAGATGCTTGGCCGCGGAGGCCGGCTGGTTGCTGCAGTCAAGGAGATAGGGCGCGGTGCGGATGCCGACGGCAATGCACCGTTCGTGCTGCCATTGGCGGCTCCTAACGATCATCCATGAAAACGGAGACCGCATTCCCGCAGCCTCCGTCCATGTTACGACAATCCACCACCTGGAGATTAGGCAGCGACGCCACTCGCCTGGTCAGGATCGTACTGACCATAGGTATTCTGATAAAGGCTCGTCGGGTTTTGCATCTGGCTAAGGAAGGCGTCCATCGCGGCGTCTTCGGCAGCCGTTACCGAGTTTGTGTCGGTGCTGCTGCTCGATGCCGGCTCCAATGACAGCATATCGGCGGCGGAAGCGTCCGAGGATTTAAGCGCATCGAGACCTTCGGCGAACTGATCCTTGGTCAGTGAACCGGAACCCTGCGCATCAATGCTCTGGAACAGGTTCTCGGCATCGCTTTCGCTCATATCCTTGGGTCGGCCCGCAACGAACTCCGTCTCCGAGACCTTGCCATCCTGATTGCTATCGAGGCTGGCAAACAGCTGGTCCATGGGCGATTGGTCCGAGGAGCCATCGGTTGACGTCGACGAGCCGGATTGGCCGGCGCTGCCCTGCTGCATTTGCAGCAGCATCGACGCCAGATTGCCGGAGAAGACATCAGTGGCGCTTGGATCGCTGCTGCTGTCGCTATCCTCGTCGTTGAGGATACTTGCCGACAGAAGGCCCGATTGTGCAGCCTCCTGCAATTCCTGGGCATCCACAACGCCGTCCTGGTTCTTATCAAGGGGACTGTACGAGGCAGCCGTCATGCTGCTTCCAATTGAAGAAACGCCACTCATCCAAATCTCCTAAGCAAACGCCATCGGCGTGTTCGACTGCCCCCCGGCACGCTTAGTCAACTGAAGGCAGAATAGGTCGATTTGGCCACGCGATTAAAGATAGGTGTTAATTCATCATTAACCATAATTGACAGCCACCGAATCATATTAGCGGTGGGCACAGACCTAGCGGAGACAACCCCCGCTAGGCATATGCGGGGTCGAGAGTGCGAATCACCCTTGCCGGCTCACCTATTGGATGACCGCGCATGCCAGGCGCTTGCCGGCGCCTCCCACAGGCTGGCTACGGTAGTCATCCGACTCCGCATGGATCATCAGCGTGCGGCCGCGAATGCCGTTCTTGCCATTGAGCGACACCATGCCGTTGAACACCTGGGCCTGTAATTTGCCGTCCTGATCGACATGCTGATTGGGCATGTCGCCCGCATGCGGGCCGTTTGCCGCGAGGAAACCGTGGTCGGCTTTCGTGGGATTGAAATGGCCGCCGGCGGATTCGAATCCGTGCGTATGGTCGCAATTGCTATTTTCGTGAATATGGAAAGCAACCCAGCGATTGGTCGGCAGGCCGGAGACCTCCATCTCGATCAGCACACCCGCCTTGCCCTCGGTCAGCGTCGCCCGGCCGGCGGCTTGCCATCAAGCCCGACAAAATCGGCCGTCGCCGTATTCTGACCTTGCGCGGCCGCCGGCATGGCCGCGGCCAGAGCCAGAATTGCCGCCATCATCATTGTCCGTTTCATGAAACGGTCCTCCCTCGTTGCGTTGATATTGTCCAACGCATTTCAGGCAGGAGTGTTCCGAAGGCTGGAAAATGATTTGCATCAAACAGATAAGGCGGCCCGCCGTTATCCGGCAAGCCGCCAACATGATCAATCGAAATCGCCTATTTCAGGCTGCGATGCTATTCACGTCGTATTGGCCGTAGGTGCTGTTATAGGCATCCAGTGGCGACAGCAGATCCATATCGAACGCCACATTGGATTGCGGCACTTTGGCGCTGAATGCGGTTTCGGCACTCGGCAGCTGCATAAGCTTGGCCATCAGACTGCCCAGGGCACTACCGGAGCTATTATTGCCATTGCCGCCGTCATTCTCCTCGAGAATTCCAGGGCGTTCGCTGGCTTCGCGTTCCTCACGGCTGAGAACGCCGTCGCCATTGGCATCGAGGCGCGAGAGCGTGCCGCGATACGGATAAGAGCTGTTGGATGTGGAAGATACATGGGACATACAAACCTCCTGTGGTAGGAGCCGCCTCATGCGACGTCGTTTGCACGCAATACATTCGGGGTTAAACTATGAGTTCCTGATAAGCTGCTTCGCGCCAGCGGTAAAGACAAATTGTTAATGATCATTAACCATAGTTTTCAAGTAGTAAATCGGAATCACCTAATATTTCCTCACTACGGCACGAATTGGTTCACCTGACATAATCCACTGGAATCATAGGCAAATTTGATTATCTGCGCTTACCGGGCAGCCCGTTTGGTATATTGTGCGGCGGATTGCCCAGGGAGAGGACATGATGGAACTGTTGCCGCTCATCGTCGTGATCGTCGGTATTTTCGTATTGCGAGGATACAACCTGCGGATAAAGCGACTGGAAAGCAGCATTCAGGAGCTGCAGAATGCCCTCGCCGGCAAGCTCCAGACGGCAGGCGCAAGCGAACCAGCCCTGATGACTGATTCGGGAACAGACGCCGCAGAGCAACCGTCAGCCGACGAAGAGGCCCTGGTAGCCGAAGCGGCAATGGAAGCCCCTGCAACGGTTGAAACCGAAGAGCCTTCGATCGCCGCACGCGACATTGCCGACACAATGACGGACGGCGGTTCGAGCCACACCGCGCCGGAAGCGATACACCCACGCGAGAGCCTGGAAAGCACGATCGGCGCACGCTGGGCAGTCTGGGTCGGCGGCATCGCGCTCGCTCTTGGCGGCATTTTCATGGTCAAGTATTCGATCGAGAGCGGATTGCTGAGCCCGGGCGTCCGTCTGGTGCTCGCAGCGATCTTCGGCCTGATCCTGGTCGCGGCTGGCGAAGTCATCCGCCGCCGCTCCGCGCCTGTGCTGGGCAATGCTTTCCAGAACGCGATGATCCCCGGCGTGCTGACGGCCGCAGGTGTGGTGGCGCTGTTCGGCTCGACCTATGCTGCTCATGGCATCTATGGCTTCATCGGGCCGGCAACGGCTTTCATTTTGCTTGCGTTGATCTCGCTTGCCACCGTCGCGTTGTCGTTGCTGCATGGGCAGGCGCTCGCCGCCTCGGCTTGCTTGCCTCAATGGTCACCCCTGCCCTGGTTGGGCCGGCGGCGCCTCGGCCCTGGGTCCTGTTCGGCTACCTCGTTCTGACCTGGCTGGCGACCCTGCTGGCATCTCGGCTGCGCCGTTGGCACATTGCGCCCTCGCTCGCCAACGTGCTGCTCAGCCTTTGGCCATTGCTGTACATTACCTACAGTCAGGTTGTAGATTTCACGCCTATAACGCTTTCGATGCTGGCCATGATCGGCGGCACCATCTTTATTTGGCCCGGGCGATATCAGGAGGCCGCAACCACCGGAATTAGCGGCGCGTCGGAGGATGATCCATCGCAGCCCAGAGCCTCCGTCGCTTGGGGCGCGTTCCTGACCCGCACACCGCTCGGAATGACGCTCACGGCAACAATCGGCGCCCTTGTCGTGGCGCTCTGCTTGCTGACCTATAGTCTCCAATTTGGATATCCCATGGTGGAGGCCATCTACATGTTCGCGGCGATCGTCGCGCAGTCGCAGCCTTCGGCGCCGGCCGTCTTTATTCCGCCTGGGCAGCAATCTTCTCGGCCATCATCGCAGTCTTCGGCATATACGGCGTCCTGACGAATTGGATCGCCGGCGCCGAAACTGTTGGCGCCGATGCCATCTCGACCATCCAGAACATGGTGCTTTATGAAGCGCTCGGCCTCGGAGCCATCTTCGTGCTGATCGGCGGCTTCTTCCTCAAGCGATTCGCAGAGGAGGAAAAGCCCTTTGCCGCACTCTGGAGCCTCATCATGGTTGCGACGCCGTTGACGATCGCCACGACCAGCTTCGTCAACTATGGCAACTGGATGCTCGACTGGCTCCACGGTCTCTACGGCATTGGTCTAGCGATTGTGCTGCTGGCATATGCCGAATGGCAATACCGCCGCTCGGGCGACCGGCTGAACCTATCGACCAACATCCTCGCCGCCGGCTCCTTTGCCGCCATGATCTTTACCTTGCACACGCTCGCGCATCATGCGGTGCCCACCATACTGCTGCCGGTTCTCGGCATTGCCTATCTTCTGGCGGCGCGCGTGCGCGACTGGCCGGTCCTTCCCTGGACCATGGTCGCAGCCTTGATCATCACCATGGGGCGCATTGCCTGGCAACCAACCATCGTCGACCCGGGCGAGCTCGGCACGACGCCGGTCTTCAACATGTTGCTCGCGGGCTACGGCATTCCCGCCGCGTTGGCCGCCTGGGCGGCCTTCATGGTTCGCGGCACTGCGGATATCCGGCTGCGCAGTGCGCTGCAGGCATTGGCTTCCTTCCTCGTATTGCTGACGATCGCCATTCTGGTGCGCCATGCGATGAATGGCGGCGTGCTGAATGATGCCGTGCCGACGCTCGGAGAACAGTCGATCTACACCCTGCTGGCGATCGGCGCCTCCGCGACGCTGATGGCGCTCGATCTCAGTTCGGCGAGCCCGGTGTTCCGCTATGGCAGCATGGCCCTCGGCACCCTCTCCGTCGTCCTGATCCTGACAACGCATCTGTTGGGATTGAACCCGTTCATCACGGGCGAAAGCACGGGCCGCATCCCGGTGTTCAACCTGCTATTGCTGGGTTATCTGCTGCCCGCCGCCGCCTATGGGGGATTGGCGCTCTTCGCACGCAATCGGCGGCCACTTCCCTATGTCAGCATGCTGGCCATCGCCGGAGCCGTGATGGCCTTTGCCTGGGCGACCTTGTCGGTTCGCCGCGTCTGGCAGGGAGAATATATTCCCTTCTGGAATGGCTTCATCCAGGGCGAGCTCTATTCCTATTCGCTCGTGTGGCTGCTGATCGGCATCGCACTCCTCGGGCTTGGTACTCGTTTCGAGGCGCGCAGCCTGCGCATTGCCTCGGCAGTGCTCGTCTCGATCGCTGTCCTCAAGGCTTTCCTCATCGACATGGCCAACCTCGAGGGCTTCCTGCGCGCGCTGTCCTTCATTGGCCTTGGCGCTGTGCTGATCGGCATTGGCCTGTTCTATCAGAAGATCCTGACGCGCAAGAAAACGGCGGGATGATTGCGGCGAATCCCTGCACCCGGTAGGACGGGGGAATTGCCGACAGATCATTCCGGAGCAAATGCGACAATGGATACCAACAGGATGGCGCGGGCCTTTGCCCCGTTCGAAACGCTGGCTGCGGATCTCATCCCCCATGCGGCTGATAGCGACGACGGTTCGCACGATATTGCCCATATCCTGCGCGTCTTCAGGAATGCCATGGCCATCCAGGCCGAAGACGGCGGCAATGCCCGTATCCTCGCCGCGGCCGTGTTGCTGCATGACTGTGTAGCGGTCGAGAAGAATTCGCCACATCGCGCGCAGGCATCGCGGCTCGCGGCGGAAAAAGCCTCAGGCATACTGCAACAGCTCGGATGGGCCGATGCCGATATCTCCGCGACGGCGCATGCGATCACCACGCACAGCTTCTCCGCCAATCTTCCACCGGAAACGCTGGAAGCGAAAATTCTGCAGGATGCCGATCGGCTGGATGCGATCGGCATGGTCGGCGCGGCACGCTGCTTCTATATTGCCGGCCGTCTCGGTTCAGGCCTCTACGACCCGTTCGACCCGCTCGCAACCGAGCGGCCGCTCGACGACAAACGCTTCGCCATTGACCATTTCGAGACAAAGCTGTTCAAACTGGCGGATGGTTTCCAGACCGAGACCGGCCGCAGATTTGCCGGCGCACGGCACGACCGGCTGAAAACTGTGCTGGCAATGTTCATCGACGAAATCTGAGGCTACATCATGCAGGTCAGCGACCTCTTCATCTATCCCCTTAAGAGCGCACGGGGTATCGCCATTTCGTCGGCATCCGTCGACGCCTTCGGGCTCGCCGGAGATCGTCGTGCCATGCTGGTCGATCCCTCCGGCCATTTCTTCACGCAACGCGAATTGCAGGATCTGGCTCGGATCGATATCCAGCCGGCCCCCTCCTATATGCGGCTGAAGATGGACGGAAAATCCGACATCATCGTGCCGCCGCCGCATCCTGAAAACCGTATGGATGTCATCGTCTGGAAATCGCCGGTCAGCGCTTCCGTCGCCGACGAGGCAACCAACAAAGCCCTCTCGGCCTGGCTGGGGCGCGAGGTCCGCATGGTCTTTTTTGACAGACTTGCCAAGCGCATAGCCAGCCCGGAATGGGCTGGCGAAGACACACCGGTTACCTTCGCCGACGGATATCAGATCCTCGTCACCACAACCGGATCGCTGAAGGCGCTCAACGCCAATCTCGCCGCCCATGGCGAAGGCGCCGTCGGCATGGAGCGCTTTCGGCCGAATATCGTCATCGATATCGATGAGGAATGGCCGGAGGACCAATGGGCGGCGATCGAGATCGGCGGCATCCGTCTCGATCTCGTCAAGCCTTGCGCGCGCTGCATCATGACCACGCAGGATCAGACGACCGGATCACGTGATGTGCCGAACCCGATGCCCGCCATGGGCCGTATCCGCATGTCCGCCGATCGCCGCGTACCCGGCCCGCTCTTCGGCTGGAACGCCGTTCCGCGCGGCGAAGGCTCGGTGAAAATCGGCGATACGGTCACCGTGCTCGAGGGGCGGCCGGAAGGTTGGGCGTTCAAGCGGCGGTAACGATCAACGCATGTTCCTTGAAGCCGCTTGCGTTCGCCTTGTCAGCCTTCGGCGACAAGGCCAGGCGAAACCATCCTGTTGTCCAATGAGGCAACGGCAATAGCCTTCATCGCCGCCTGAATAAAGCCTTCACGCGCGGCGGCTATCTCTATGCCGCGCGGCTCATAGACATGGCGATGCAGAAAGAAGCCAGTCAGGCGGAAGGCCGCGGCCAGGCTTTCGCTGTCTGCCGCAACCACGGCCCCAGCCGCCAGGAAAGGCGGTAGCGCCAGCATCTTGTCGGCCCATGGCAGACCAGCCGCACGGCAGACGGCACGGCCAGTCTTCGGCGAAACGAATGCCAGGTCTTCGCGGATGCCGGTCGCGGCGCACTCGGCCAGATCGAGGCCGAAACCGAGATCGTTCAAGACTGCCAGTTCGAAGCGCACGAAAAGCTCGCCCGCATCTGCGGGATTTTGCAGGTTTTCTAGGATGACATCCAGCGCGTCATAGAGATGCGGGTGCGGATCCCGCTCCGGCAGCAGACGCAGAAGCGCACCCATCGCCTGCACACCATAAACCGCGGTTGCCGTCTCCATCAGCCGCGCGGCTCTCAGCGCGACCGGCTCCATCCGGAATTCGCCGAGATGTTCGTGCAACCTTGCCCGCCAGGTGACTTCGACAAGGTTTCCCGCCTGCAGCACCGGTTGCATGGCGCGAGATCGCCCTCCTCGCACCAGGCCCATATGGCGACCACGCGCACGGGTCATCACCTCGGCGACGACGCTTGTCTCGCCGAGGCGCTTGACGCCCAAAATGATCGCATGGTCTTGCCACTGCATCGGCTGGTTTGCCCGAAAGAATGTCTCGATTCGAGTTTAGGGCAAATGGCGCCGGCTGTCACATGCCGGAAGAGGCACTTGTCGACAGCACGTTGATAAAGAGACGCATCGACTGTTCGTCGAAAGGCTTGTTCAAAAGCGGCACATGCCGCAAATCCGGCGGAAAATCGAGTGTATCGGAATAACCACTGACGAACCCAAACGCGATGCCACGCTCGGTCAGAAGCCGGGCAAAGCCAAAGCTTGTCGACTCGCCGAGATTGACGTCCAACATCGCAAAATCAAAGCTGTCGGAATGTATGGCGTTAACAGCCTGCTCCAGATTCGAGGCGATCTCCACCTGTCCAATTCCGACAAGGTGCAGTATTTCCTCCACTTCCATAGCAATAATCAGATTGTCTTCCAGAATAAGGGCGCGCTGAACCGTCATTTCAACGCCATCCTGCACGCCCGCACCCAAATGGTGCTGCCCGTAAATAAATCCCACATTTATCCCTCCGGCGCCAATCATCGGCCCGTATTGAATGGACGGCTTCACCATCCATGCCGGCGCAGTCTCTTGTGACATGACCTTGCCTCCAAACCGCTTCGCACTTTTTGCATTGCGGTACTATGGGCTCGTCAAAATGCTCCAATCGCTTTTGCCACCGGGGTTAGTAAAAGGTGAAACTGGTCGAAAAGTGACGGAGGAAGTAATCTAACCTGATACAGTCGATGCCGACATTTAAAAAAGACATACTGCCGGGAACAATAATAGGCGTCAAATAAAGGGGCGCCGTCCCGAATCAAGACCGTTCCAATCCGCGATTTCGGCGAGCTTTTCTCCATCGAGAACCTTGCAGCCACGCTCTTGCCAGGCGATCAGTCCGCGTTCCGCCAGCTTTTTCAATGTCTTGTTGGTATGGACAACGGATAGGCCGAGCGTATCGGCAACATGCTGCTGCGTGATCGGGATGACCTTGCTGCCATCAAAGAGACGGAGGGCACTGGCCCGCTGATGCAGGTAGGCGATCAGATAGGCTGCCCGCTCGACTGCCGATCGACGCCCGATGCTTAGCAGGTGCTCGTCCAATATTCGCTCTTCCTGAGCAGCAATCCAGGTGACGTCGAAGGCGAGCGAGGCATGAGAATTGTAAAGCGTCATCAATTCCGCCCGCTCGAATACGCAAAGCGTAATCGGCGACAACGCCTCGGTGGAGTGCTGCATCTCTCCCATGATCGAGCCCTGCAATCCGATGAGATCGCCCGGCATCACATAGTTGAGGATCTGCCGGCGACCGTCCTCAAGCGTCTTGTAGCGAAAGCCCCAGCCTGACAGGATGGTGAAGAGGTGGGCACTGTGCGCGCCTTCCAGGAAAATCGTGGCGCCGGCGTCGACGAGAAGCTCACCCTTCTTGAAGCGGCTGATGAAACTCAGCTCATCGCGCTCGAATTCCCGGAAGCTCGGGAGCAATCTCAACGGACATTCCTGGCATGAGGTTCGCTGCCCATGCATCGCCGCCGCACCCGCCATGAAACGCTCCCCTGAGTTGCATCAGCCCAGGCGACACGCCCGCTAAACTGCTGCAATATAAAGCGCTCAGCGGAGCAAAGTTCCATCAACGCGGGAATTCGAGCCCCATCTCCCGGAAGCGTTCGGGATCATCTCCCCAATTCTCGCGTACCTTAACGAAAAGGAAGAGATGCACCGGCTGCTCGAGGATCTCGGAGAGTTCCTTGCGCGATGCGGTCGAGATCGACTTGATCGCCTCGCCTCCCTTGCCCAGCGCAATCTTCTTCTGGCTTGCGCGCTCGACATAGATCACCTGCTCGATGCGAACAGAGCCGTCCTTGCGCTCTTCCCACTTTTCCGTCTCGACATGCGAGGAATACGGAAGTTCCTGATGCAGGCGAAGAAACAGCTTTTCGCGCGTGATTTCGGCGGCAAGCTGACGCATCGGCAGATCGGAAATCTGGTCTTCCGGATAATACCAAGGCCCCTCCGGCAAGGTCTTTGCCAGATAGTCCATCACATCATCGCAGCCGGAACCGTTCTCGGCCGATACCATGAAGGTCTGCGTGAATTCGATCTTCTCGTTGGCGGCAGCGGCCAGCGCCAGCAGATCTTCGCGACGGACACGGTCGATCTTGTTGAGGACGAGGATCTTCGGCTGAAAAACCTCCTTCAGCCCTTCGAGAATGGCTTCGGCATCGCCGCGCAATCCGCGCTCGCTGTCGATCAGCAGCATGATCAGATCGGCATCCTTGGCGCCGCCCCAGGCAGACGTCACCATGGCGCGGTCGAGACGCCGGCGCGGCTTGAAGATGCCGGGCGTGTCCATGAACACGATCTGTGCGTTGTTGTGAGTGGCAATCCCGCGCACGATCGCGCGCGTGGTCTGAACCTTGTGGCTCACGATGGAAACCTTTGCGCCCACGAGGCGGTTGAGCAACGTCGACTTGCCGGCATTGGTCGGGCCGATGAGGGCCACGAAGCCTGAATGGGTTGGGCCGATGTGTTCAGCCGCACCGTCGTCGGTGGGCGTGTCTTCTTGATTGGTCATCTTTTCCGTCGTTTCCAGGCAGTCATTTCTCAGTTGACTGAGCTGCCATATACCTTCTCGTTCCAATATCCGCGTCGCCGCAACCTGCTCGGCCGCGCGTTTGGAGCGATCAATTCCTGTCTCGGGCACCGTTCCCGCCACTTCCACGGTTACCGTGAAGCGGGGATCATGATCCGGTCCGCTGCGATCATCAACCCTGTAGACCGGGGTAACGCCGAATTTCGCATGCGCCCATTCCTGCAATTCCGTCTTGGCGTCGCGCCTTGCACCATCGGGCCGAACGGCGCGACGCTCCCAATAGCGCAAAATGAACTTGCGGGCCACTTCGAGGCCGCCATCCAGATAGATTGCCGCAATCAGGCTTTCGACAACATCGGCACGTACATTGAGCATGCGTTTGCCGGTCAGCTTCTTCACGTCGGCGCCGGTGCGGATATAGAGGTGCAGCTGCATCTCGTCGGCGACTTCAGCGCAGGTGTCGGCGCTGACCAGCTGGTTCAGGCGCACCGAAAGCTCACCTTCCGTCGCCGTCGTAAAGGTTCTGAACAACAGTTCGGCAATGCACAGGCCGAGAACCCGGTCACCGAGAAATTCCAGCCGTTCGTAATTATCCGTCTTGTTGGTACGGGCGCTGGCATGCGTCAGCGCCCAATCGAGACGATCCTTCTCGACGAACTCGTAGCCTATCGCAGATTCGAGTTTGCTACGATCCGCCTGCGAGAGCGTCGGCACTTTCGTCATTCGACAACCTTGAAGAGGCGATCCCAACGCATGTTGGTCGGCCATTTCCAGACTTCCCGGAACGACGTGTCGTGGCCGAGCGAGAAGAAGATGATGCTGGCGCGGCCGATAAGGTTCTCAGCCGGCACATAACCGACATCGAAGCGACTGTCGTCCGAATTGTCGCGATTATCGCCCATCATGAAATAGTGACCTGCCGGCACGACATATTCCTGGGTGTTATCGCCACGCGAATTCGGCGACAGGTCCAGCGTGTCGTAGACCTTGCCCGTATCCGCCAGGCGCTCGCTGTAGACCGCGATGTTATCACCCGGTTCCTGGCTATAATCCGAAGCGAAGGTGCCATGCGGTTCGCGCGGCACGGCCTGGCCGTTGATATAGAGAATATCGTTCTTCACCTGGATACGGTCGCCGGGGAGACCGATAACGCGCTTGATGTAGTCGACATCAGGATTTGGCGGGAAGCGGAAAACCACGACGTCGCCGCGCTTCGGCTCGCTGCCGAAGATACGCCCGTTGAACAGGTCCGGCGAGAACGGCAGCGAATATTTCGAATAACCGTAGGCGAACTTGTTGACGAAGATATAGTCGCCGACCAGGAGCGTCGGCATCATCGAGCCGGACGGAATGGTGAATGGCTGAAATAGAACCGTGCGGATGATCATGGCCAGGAGCAGTGCCTGAACGATGACCTTGATATTTTCCCACAGAGCATTCTGCTGTTTTACGGCTTTCTCGGACACGCAGTCTTATTCCTTTTTCGCACCCCACCGGCGCAACTTGCATTCAGGCCTTCTCTACTCGCTTCAAATCACGGCGGCAATGGCGCCGGTGCCAAAAGCGGCATCTGACGGCGATTCAGCCGTCCATCGGTAGAGCCTCGATGATCACAAATGCCTGAGCAAGAGGAAAATCATCAGTTATCGTCAAATGAATGGCGGCGCGATGATTTGCCGGCAACATAGAGGCGAGTCGCTCCGCCGCCCCTCCGGTCAGCTGCATTGTCGGCTTGCCGCTCGGCAGATTGACGACACCCATGTCGCGCCAGAAGACGCCTTGCGCCAGACCGGTGCCCAGTGCCTTGGAGCAGGCCTCCTTGGCGGCAAAGCGCTTGGCGTAGGACGCGGCCTTGTTCTTGCGACGCTCGGACTTGGCGCGCTCGATGTCGGTGAAACAGCGCTCCGTAAACCGCGCACCAAAGCGCTCCATCGTCTTTTCGACGCGGCGGATGTCGATAAGATCGCTGCCTATCCCGATGATCAATAGAAGGCCCTCCAGGCGGCCGGGGCGAAGTCAGGCTTCGTCAAACGCTCGATGCGTTGTCGGCAAGCGCCAAGCGCTCACGGGCACGCTCCATCAAACGTTCCTTGCGGCGCGTCTTGAAGGTCTTAACGCCATAATAGGTGAGCGCATAGACGATGACGCCGGAAATGATTGCCGGCGGAATGCCGCCAATCAGCATCGGCTTCAAAACCGGGTCCCAAATTTGCAGGAGGTCGCCCTTGTGCCAGAGCGCCGGCAGATCGATGCCACCGCCCTGCCCGCCGCTGTCACGCGCCAGGATCAGATGGCCAATTTCCCAGGTGAAGGCCCAGATGAAGGGATAGGTAATGGGATTGCCGGCTGCCAGACAGCCGAGCGCGGAGGCAATGACATTGCCCCCGATCAGATAGGCGATGATGATCGCCATCACGAAATGTACGCCGATGAAGGGTGTCCATGACACAACGATGCCCGCTGCGAAGCCTGCTGCAACCGAATGCGGCGAGGCTGCAAGACGAACGAGGCGCTTACCAAAATATTGAAATGAACGAACGAAACCCTTGCGGGGCCAAAGATGCTCCCGCAGTTTTTCCTTCAGTGTCAGTGGTTTTCGGCGACGAAATAGCATGCGGCTTATCTAGTGCACTGGGGGCCGTCATGACAAGACCGGCCAAGCATTCACGCACTGATTAAGAACCGCAACTACGGCCCTTTTTTGGAACGTCATCTGCTCAGGAGGCAGAATTAAAAACGTTCTTCCATTTCGGGGAAGCATTCCCGCAAGATCGGGAAGCTCCAAGGGCGCAATAACAACGCGCCCCTCCTGGTCTTAAAAGTATTAACGGCGATTAACGGACGCGGAACAGACCGCGGTCAACCTGACGCTGGCGATATTCAAGGTCAAAACGGTCATGCGAACCATTCAGGTAAGCCATTTCGCGTTCTTCAACACTCGGAACACGCAGGGCGCGGGCGATTTTCTTGATCGGGCTAAACATTGTCTTCTCTCATCTCTGTTTCGTTTCTTCGATGACCGGAAGATAGGCTCGGCGGAGGCTAATTACCACCGCTCTAAAATACACACAGCCATGCGTTCAATGCATATCAATCCGGAAAGCCGCTCGAATTTGGTCATAAAATGATCACAAAATATGCAGCATGCCCGGATCGATGGCGGAAGCGGTGTCTTTATTCGTAAAGCCGCTTCACCGTTGCGATGCAATCCAGTTCCTTGAGCTGGACCAAAAGCTGGTTGAGCTGGCGCAGGTCCCAGACCTCGACATCCAGCGCCATCTCGGTGAAGTCGGCGGCAACGCGGACGGTATTGAGAATGCGGATATTGACGTCGACATCGGCGACGGTCTGCGCCACCTTGGCCAGTGTGCCGGGTTCGTTCAGCGCGTTGATCAGGACACGCGCGGCAAAACGGGACTTGTTGGCCTCGTCCAGATCCCAGCGAACGTCAATCCAGCGCTCCGGCTCGTCGTCGAACCGCTGCAGGATCGGCGACTGGATGGGGTATATGGTGATCCCCCTGCCTTTTTCCATGATGCCAACGATGCGGTCGCCGGGGACGGCGCCTGTCGGGGCGAAATGCACTTCGACATTGGCTGCGAGACCCCGGATGGGCGGAGCTTCGATGCCATCGACGAGGTCGGCCTTGTTCTTGCCGGGGATCTTGAAGATCATGCCGGAGGCGCTGTGGACGTTGAACCAACCCTCATCGCCGGCGGGCTTGACTGTCACGCGTTCGTCCTGATGGTCGGGATAGACGGCGCGCAGCACATCGAGCGACGACATCTCCCCTCGCCCGACGGCAGCAATAGCGTCCTCGACATCCTTCTGGCCGAGACGATGCAGGGCAGGCTTCAGTGCATCCCGCGAGAAAACCTTGCCGGCGCGCTCGAAGGTGCGTTCGAGAATGCGATGGCCAAGGCCGGCATATTGCTTGCGGATGGCAAGCCGGGTGGCGCGGCGAATGGCTGCGCGCGACTTGCCAGTCACGACGATCTCTTCCCACGCGGCCGGCGGCACCTGTACGCCGGAGCGGATGATCTCGACCTCATCGCCATTGGTCAGCCGCGTCACCAGCGGCATGATACGGCCGTTGATCTTTGCGCCAACCGTGGTGTCGCCGATATTGGTGTGAACGGCATAGGCGAAGTCGATCGGCGTTGCCCCACGCGGCAAGGCGATCAGCTTGCCCTTGGGCGTGAAGCAGAAGACCTGATCCTGGAACAGTTCGAGCTTCGTATGCTCCAGGAACTCTTCAGGGCTATCGCCTTCGGCCAGCGCCTCGATGGTGTGACGCAGCCAGGAATAGGCATTGCTCTCCCGCGAGAGCAGCTCGCCGTCGCCATTGCCGTTTGCCCCGTCCTTGTAGAGCGTATGGGCGGCAATGCCGAATTCGGCGATTTCATGCATGCGCTTGGTGCGGATCTGCAATTCGATGCGCTGACTGGAGGGGCCAACGATCGTCGTGTGCAAGGAGCGGTAGTCATTCTGCTTCGGCGTCGAGATATAGTCCTTGAACCGACCCGGGACGACGCGCCAGCGCGTGTGGACGATGCCGAGCGCGCGGTAGCAGGACGGAACGTCATCGACGAGAAGACGGAAGCCGTAAATATCCGAAAGCTGCTCGAAGGACAGCGACTTCGACTGCATCTTGCGGAAGACCGAATAAGGGCTCTTCAGCCGCCCCTTGACCATTGCATTGGCAAGGCCGTTGGCAACAAGAAGATCGCGCAACTCCGTCTCGATCTTCTTGACCAGGCCTTCATTGCGCCGTGACAGCTCTTCCAGGCGCTTGGTGACGGTATCGTGCGCTTCGGGATTGATGTGGCGGAAGGACAGCTCCTCCAGTTCTTCGCGCATGTCATGCATGCCCATGCGGCCGGCAAGCGGCGCATAGATCTCCATCGTCTCCTCGGAAATGCGGGCCCGCTTTTCCGGCGACATATGATCGAGGGTGCGCATATTGTGCAGGCGATCGGCGAGCTTCACCAGAAGCACGCGCACATCGTCGGAAATGGCCAGCAGCAGCTTGCGCAGGTTTTCCGCCTGCTTGGCCTTCTTGGTGACGAGATCGAGCTTCTTGATCTTGGTCAGGCCCTCGACCAGCCGGCCGATATCCTCGCCGAACAACTCGTCAATCTCGGCGCGCGTCGCCGTCGTATCCTCGATCGTGTCGTGGAGCAGCGCGACAGCAATGGTCGATTCGTCCAGACGCATATCCGTCAGGATGGCAGCAACTTCGAGAGGATGGGAAATATAGGGATCGCCGCTGGCACGCTTCTGCTGGCCATGCTTCTGCATCGCATAGACATAGGCCTTGTTGAGCAGAGCTTCGTTGGCATCGGGCTTATATTTCTGCACCCGCTCAACAAGCTCGTATTGCCGCATCATTCCAAGGCTACTCCCGCAAAAACAAAAGCGCGCCAGTCATATGACCGGCGCACGCATCCCCTCATCATATCGCTCCTGCTCGGAGCATCAAGCGCAACGATCAGTAATCGTCGCTTTTTTCCGGCGGAACCAGACCTTCGATGCCGGCCAGCAGTTCTTCTTCCGACATCTGGTCGAAAGTAACGGCTTCCGGAGCATCTTCTTCTTCGTCGCTCGAGGCAGAAGCACCGCCGGCGGCCAGAAGGCTTGCAGGATCGGGCTCGGGCTCATCGATTTCGACATGCTTCTGCAGCGAATGGATCAGGTCTTCCTTGAGATCGTCTGGTGACAGCGTCTCATCGGCGATTTCGCGCAGAGCGACGACAGGGTTCTTGTCGTTGTCGCGGTCGATCGTGATCGAGGACCCTTGCGAAATCAGGCGAGCGCGGTGGCTGGCGAGCAATACGAGCTCGAACCGGTTCTCAACTTTATCAATGCAATCTTCTACTGTGACACGGGCCATTGCCTGTCCTTTGCGGTCGTGATGTCGTCATCATGTCTCGGAGTAGCACGCCGATACAAGCAAACGATGGCAAATTCAAGTTTTTCCTGTTTGAGCGCCTGCGCACCGTCGGGAAAAGTGCTAAAATTCTCCGCGACAAGCTATGAATTCTATCTTAGGTTGCTTGGAATATCCCCTTTCGTGCCCTAAGTCTCGGTTATATGAATAGTTCATAAAGTAATACGAATTATTCCGCACTGCAGCATAAGGCATTGTTTTAGCTGAACTTTGAATAAAGATATTACGTTTTTGTAACAGTGGATATGTAAGCGATGTTTGACCCACGCGAGAAAATTGCACTTTTTATAGACGGCGCCAACCTCTACGCTGCATCCAAGAGCCTCGGCTTCGATATCGACTACCGCAAACTCCTGAAAGCCTTCCAGAAGCGTGGCTATCTGCTGCGGGCCTATTACTACACAGCCCTTATCGAAGATCAGGAATATTCGTCGATCCGTCCGTTGATCGACTGGCTCGACTATAACGGCTACAAGGTCGTCACCAAGCCGGCCAAGGAATTCACCGACTCCATGGGGCGCCGCAAGATCAAGGGCAACATGGACATCGAGCTGGCGATCGACGCCATGGAGCAGTCCGAAACCGTCGACCATCTGGTGATCTTCTCCGGCGATGGCGATTTCACCACGCTGGTCGAAGCACTGCAGCGGCGCGGACGCAAGGTTTCGGTGATTTCGACCATGGCAACCCAACCGCCGATGATCGCCGACGATCTGCGCCGGCAGGCCGACCATTTCATCGACCTTGTGTCGCTGAAAGCCGAAATCGGCCGTGAGCCCTCCGAGCGCCCTCACCGGTCGGCAGAGGTCAGTCACGCGGAAGCGGACAGCGAATAAGGCCGAAGGCTTTCGGCTCTATCTCTTTGTTTTTACGCATTTCCGGACGGAAAACCGCTGCGCACTTTTCCTGGAAATGCTCTAGCGGTTATCCTTCAGCAGCCGGCTCTTTTGCCGGTTCCAATCACGCTCTTTTTCGGACTCGCGCTTGTCGTGGAGCTTCTTACCCTTGGCGAGTGCCAGTTCGAGCTTCGCCCGGCCATTGTCGTTGAAATAGATCTTCAACGGCACGAGCGTCATGCCCTCGCGATTGATGGCAGACCGCAACCGGCCGATTTCGCGGCTGGAAAGCAGTAATTTCCGGCGCCGGCGCGGCTCGTGGTTGAAGCGGTTCGCCTGCAGATATTCGGGCAAATAAGAATTGATGAGCCAGATCTCGCCGCCCTCGTCGGAAGCGTAGGATTCGGCGATGTTAGCCTTGCCTTCGCGCAAAGACTTGACCTCCGTGCCCATCAGCACGAGCCCGGCCTCATATGTATCGATGATCTCGTAGTTGAAGCGTGCCTTGCGGTTTTCCGCCACGATCTTCTTCACGACGCGTTGGCTGCCTTTGGGGGCCATGATTCTTCTTCTTTTCTTGGTTCATTCCGGCGGCAGCCCTCGGCGCGCCAAATTCCTGCACCCTAAATAAGCGAGACCGCCCTCCTTGTGAAGAGAGAGCGGTCCAACAGAGAGTTTCCCCAGTACGCTTGCCTGTCGTCAGTTCAGCAGACCGGCATGGCGCAGCGCCGCATCGATTGCAGCTTCCGTGCCCGGCTCCAGGGTCGACAAAAGCGGCGAACGTACATTGCGGCTCATGCGGCCAAGGCGCGAAAGGCCATACTTTGCGCCGCACAGGCCAGGCTCGATAAAGATCGCCTTATGCAGGGGCATCAGGCGGTCCTGATATTCCAGGGCCTTGGCATAATCACCCGCAAGCGTTGCCGCCTGGAATTCCGCACAGAGGCGCGGAGCGACATTGGCCGTTACGGAAATGCATCCGATACCGCCATGCGCATTGAAGCCGAGCGCCGTCGCGTCTTCGCCGGATAGCTGGCGGAAATCACGACCGCAGGTAATGCGCTGCTCGGAAACGCGCTCGATCTTGCCGGTGGCATCCTTGACGCCGACGATATTGGCGTAGGCCTTCGCGAGCGCGCCCATGGTCTCCGGCGTCATGTCCACAACCGAACGACCCGGAATATTGTAGATATAGATTGGCAGCTTCACGGCTTCCGCGACGGCTGCGAAATGAGCGTACAGGCCCTTCTGCGTCGGCTTGTTGTAATATGGAGTAACCACCAGCACAGCATTGGCACCGACCTTCTCGGCGTGCTGGGCAAGCTCGATCGCTTCGCGCGTATTGTTCGAGCCGGCACCGGCCATAACAGGAACGCGCTTGTTCGCCACTTCGATGGAGAGCTCGACGACACGCTTGTGCTCGTCATGCGACAGGGTCGGCGATTCACCGGTCGTGCCCACAGGCACCAGACCGCGGCTACCCTCTTTTATCTGCCACTCGACATGGGATGCGAACGAAGCTTCATCCACCTTGCCGGCATCAGTAAAGGGCGTAACGAGAGCGGGAATGGACCCCTGGAACATGCAAGTCTCCTAGCGGCATAGCCTTCATGCTTCAGCCGCAATCCATGGTTATGAATCCGCGCACCATAAAGCGCCGTCTTGCTGGCGACAAGCGCGCTTTGAACGGTGAGCGTCAGTTTCCGATATCATAATTGATTGAAATTCGAAGCACCGGTAAGGTTTCGTTAATATAGCATTTGGCAAATGGAAAGGGCCTGATTGTTTTGTGAGTAGCCGGATGAAGAAACCTGTGACGATCTGGACCGTTGTCGGCTTGGCGGTCGCGTGGGGCGCGTTTGCCTCGCAGCTTCCCGGTAAACAGACAGCAGCCCGTAATGATGCCGATGTGGCCATGGCGGTGCCGGATCCGATGAGCACAGCCGCGATCCCGCTTGGCTCCACGGTTGCGCCCGTGAACAGCGACCTGAAGGCTGGTCTCGACGCACTTTCCAACAAAAATCCGATGCAGGCGATCGCTGTGCGTAACAGCATGAGCGACGGCACGCTTGATCGCCATATCCTGACCTGGGCAATCGCAACTTCGGGCCAAACCGGCGTCCCCTCGGGTGAAATTGCCGCTGCCGCCCGCGAGCTCGTGGGCTGGCCCGGGCTAGGCAGCCTGCGAGCCAACTCGGAGCGAGCTCTTTACGCCGAAAATCCGCCGACGGATCAAGTCCTTGCCGCATTCGGCAGCACCCAGCCGGAAACCGTGGAAGGCTCTATAATCCTCTCGCGCGCACTGATGGCACGCGGCTCGTCAGCGCCGGCTGCGAAACTGATCCGCAAGATCTGGCGCAACGAAACCCTGGATAAATCGCTCGAAGACAAGATCCTCGCGGAATTCTCAAGCCTGCTTTCGCCCGCCGATCACAAGGCCCGCATGGACTACCTGCTTTATCGCGATCGTACCGTACAAGCGAAACGTTTCGGTGACCTTGGCAAGGCGCAATCGCTCTACAAGGCCTGGGCAGCGGTCAATGATCGTTCCGGCAAGGCAGATGCGCTGATCGCATCCATGGATGCGCAATGGCGCAAGGACCCTGCCTATCTCTTCATGCGGATCGAAAACCTGCGCCGCCAAGACAGATATGACGACGCCGCCAGACTTCTGGCGCAGATGCCGCGCGACCGCAGCGTGCTCGTCAACCCCGGACAATGGTGGAACGAGCAACGCATCGTCAGCCGCGGCCTGGTGGACCAGGGCGATTTCAGCGATGCCTATCGCGTCGTCGATGCCAATGTCGCGGAAAGCCCGCAAGATGTTGGCGAGGCCGAGTTCCATGCCGGATGGTATGCACTACGTGGTCTCAAGGACGGCGCGACCGCCGCGGCGCATTTCCGCAAGATCCTTCAGGTGTCGAACGGGCCGATCTCACAGTCACGCGCCTGGTATTGGCTAGGTCGTGCGGCCGACGCGGGCGGCCCCGGAAAAGCCGCCGACCTCTATGCCAAGGCCGCCTCCTATCCGAGCACATTCTACGGCCAGCTCGCGGCTGAGAAGCTCGGCCGCAGGATGCTTGATGTCACTTATCCATCGCCGTCAGGTCAGGATCGGCAGCGATTCCAGGCACGCGAGGCTGTGCAGGCCATATCGCGCCTGGAGGCAGCCGGACATGGCTGGCGTGCCGAGGCGCTCTATCGTGCACTGGCGAAGCAATTGGAGAGCCCTGGCGAAATCGCCATGCTGGCGGCTCGCGCGGAGCGCTCCGGCAACCATCAGCTCTCGTTGCAGATCGGCAAGATCGCCTATGGTCGTGGCGTCGACGTGGCGGCGCTGGCTTTCCCGATCGGCGTCATTCCGGCCAACGCCAATATTTCCGGCTCCGGCAAGGCCCTTGCCTATGCCATCGCTCGGCAGGAGAGCGCCTTCAATCCGGCGGCGGTGTCTTCGGCCAACGCACGCGGCCTGCTGCAATTGCTGCCGAAGACGGCCAAGGCGGTCGCCGGGCGGCACGGCATGGCTTACTCCGCCGAGAAGCTGACACAGGATGCCGGCTATAATGCTACGCTCGGCGCCCATTATCTCGGCGAGCAGATCGACACCTTCGGCGGTTCTTACATCCTTACCTTCATCGCCTACAATGCCGGCCCGAACAAGGTGCCGGAATGGATCAGCCGCTATGGCGACCCGCGCGGCAAGTCGATCGACGAGGTCATCGACTGGATCGAGCGCATCCCCTTCCCCGAGACACGCAATTATGTGCAACGGGTGATGGAGAACTATCAAGTCTACAAGACGCGCCTCGGCCAGAAGGCCGATATCGTGCACGATCTCGTCAACGGTCGCGGCTAGAGCATTTTCGCTTTTCTTCGAATCGCGAAAGCGCCCTATCTCTTTGTTTTTACGCATTCCGGGCCGGGGAAAACCGCCGCGCACTTTTCCTGGAAATGCTCTAGACGGCAGCCTCAACCGCGGTTGTGCATGCTGTCGAAATGACGTTACATCCCGCGTGATATTCCAAGCACGAGGCACGATGTATGCGCAGCGACGACGAAAGCGGCTTCCTTGCTCGAACGATACCAGCCCAGGACGGGCTAAAGCTCTATGTTCGAGACTACACAGGCGATGAAACAGCAACGCGAGCCCGGCCGCCCGTCATCTGCCTGCCGGGCCTTACCCGCAATTCGCGGGATTTTCATCAATTGGCGCTGCTGCTGGCGCAGCATCCGACCAGTCCTTACAGAGTGATCACGCTCGACGCCCGCGGGCGCGGCCTGTCCGAGCGCGATGCGGAGAAATCCCACTACAATCTCGCCGTCGAAACCCAAGACGTTCTGGCCGTCTGCGCCGCGCTTGATATCCCCCAGGCCAACTTCATCGGGACATCACGCGGCGGTCTCGTCCTGCATGTGCTGGCGGCGAGCCGCCCGGATATTCTGAAAACGGTCATTCTCAATGATATCGGCCCTGTGTTGGAGAAGATCGGGCTCACCGACATTCGCGACTATCTGAACCGCGACAGGAAGGCCGCCGATCGGGACGATGCCGTCGACATCCTGCGGGAAAATCATGGCAGCGCCTTTACCGCACTAAGTCATGAGGATTGGGAGGACATGGCGCGGGCAATTTACGCCTTCGAGGATGGCAAACCCATTGCCGATTACGATCCTGCCATCGCCGTACAGATGCAAGCACTCGACCTTGAAGCACCGCTTCCCGATCTTTGGGCACAGTTCGAGGGCTTCAAGGACATTCCGCTGATGGTGATTCGCGGCGAGAATTCGAAGCTGCTGGCCGCCGCCACGACCGACGAAATGGCGCGCCGCCATCCAGGAGCCACCATCAAGGTGATCGCCGAGCAAGGACATGCTCCCATATTACATCTCGGTGATATTCCGGATGCCATTCGCTCTTTTCTTTCCGGGTCTTAACGTCTCAATTCTGCATAAATGGAAAGGCCCGGTTGGGAGAACCGGGCCAGTTTTTTTCTGATCGGAGGTCTGATCAGAAGATGAGTGCAATCCGATTCGGCGAACCGAATTAGAAGCTGCGCTGGAAGCGAAGGATACCAGCCCACTGATCCTGGTTCACAGAGTCGAAGTTGGTGTAGGTAACTTCCGGCTCGATGAGCAGGTTCTTGACCGGGTTGAACTTGAGGTTCGTGGTCGCTTCGAAGATCTTCGAGTCGGTGTAGGCGAGCTGGAGGTTCCACTTCAGCTTTTCGTTGATCGGAACGCCAACGCCGCCCCAAACAGCCCAGTCACCCCAGCCGCACTTCGATGCATCGCTAGCAGGGCAAGCAGAACGATCGAGGTTGGTGCCGGCGTACTTGTTCAGCTTGTCGCCGTCCGTGTTGTAGCCGCCCATCAAGAAGGCCGTGAAGCCACCGAAGTTGGCATCGATACGAGCCTTGACAGCGCCTTCTTCGACGATGGAGTCGTAACCGCCGACAACCTTGAAGCCGAAGTTGCCAACCTTGTAGCCGAGACCCAGAACGCCGTCCGGAGCGTAGTGATTGGTCTTGTCGTCCGTCCACCAGCTGGAGCCGTACGAAGACGAATCCGTGCCGCTGGAGTTGCTGTCTTCGACCGAAGCTACAGCCGTGAAGCCGTTGCCGGCGTCGTAGTTGTAGGTGATCTGGTTGAGTTCGTACGGGCCGTCATAGATCACGTCGTCGTTGATGACGTCGCCAGCGTAGCCGGTGTACAGGTTGTAGGCCGAGTCGGCCTTACCAATGGTGAAGCCACCGAGGCTGATGTTAGCCCAGAGCAGCTTGGTGGTCGTGGCCTTGCCGTCGTTGAAGTCGAAACGATAGACGGTGTTGGTCTTCAGCGGACCATATTCCGTGTCCGTTGCGGTGTCGACGCTCAGCTGAGCGCGGGTATGCCAATAGGTGCCGCGATTGCCGCCGACGCCCGGATTGTAAGCATTGTACCAGCCGCCTTCGGTACGGACCATGCCGCCGATCTTGAGGCAGGTTTCAGTGCCCGGAAGGAAGAAGTAGCCAGCACCGTAGGCGTCGCAGATGCGAACGTATTCCAAAGGCTCCGGCTCAGCAGCAACGATAGCGTCGGCTGCATGAGCACCGGATACTGCTGCCAGCGCAGCAGCGGAGCCGAGAAGAAGGCTCTTGATGTTCATAGTAACTCCAGTTTCAATATCAATTAGGTATGAGTCTTCACGCCGCGAAAATCGACGCGCCCCACCCCACCTAGATTTTAAAAGTTGACCCCTGATCTGGGAGAACCAAGACAGTAAGCCTTGCTTCCGATTTGGAACCTACAGATCGTTTTTTTCAGAGCAATATCAGATACAAACTATCGGCATTTATGACGCGTGTTTCAAAAGGTGCGTTGCACAAAAATCACGTCGTAAAACTGTCACAACATCGCCGCCGTTGAAGTGAATCTCTACTTCAGATTACTTTTAAAAATGGCGCAACTTACAAGACAATATTCAAAGAGAAAATTCGCAATCCCGAAACAACCATTCTTCTCTTTGCAGTACACGCAAAGAAACGCAGCAGATTATGCAGCATAGAAAAAGCCCGGCCAAAAGGCCGGGCTTTCCCCTCACCGAAGTGATAAATCTCATATGACCGAAGTCAAATCAGATTAGAATGCGCGCTCGAAGCGGAGGATACCAGACCACTGATCCTGATTGATGGAGTCCCAGTTGGTGTAGGAGACTTCCGGACGCACGGTCAGGTTCTTAACCGGGTTCCAGGTCAGATTCGTCGTAGCGGCGAAGATCTTGGAGTCGGTGTAAGCGAGCTGAACGTTCCACTTCAGCTTTTCGTTGATCGGAACGCTTGCGCCGCCCCACAGAGCCCAGTCGCCCCAGCCGATGCCAGATGCAGCGCCTGCGCCGTTTGCGCCGGCATACTTGTTCAGCTTGTCGCCGTCCGTGTTCCAGCCGCCCATCAAGAAGGCCGAGAATGCGCCGAAGTCAGCGTCTACACGAGCCTTGATAGCGCCTTCTTCAACGATCGAGTCGTAACCGCCGACCACCTTGAAGCCCCATGCACCGGACTTGAAGCCAACACCGGCGACAACGTCAGGAGCGTAGTGATCGGAGCTGTCTTCGCCGTTCGAACCGGTTGCGCCCGTGCCGGAGTTGGTGTCTTCGAGCGAGATAACAGCGGTGAAGCCGTTGCCTGCATCGTAGTTGTAGGTGATCTGGTTCAGTTCGTACGGGCCATCATAGACCACGTCGTCGTTGATGACGTCGCCGGCGTAACCGGTGAATACGTTGAACTCGGAGTCTTCCTTACCAACGGTGAAACCACCGAGGCTGATGCTGGCGTGCAGCAGGTTGGTCTTGGTGCCGTTGCCGTCGTTCCAGTCCCAACGAATTTCGGTGTTGGTCTTCAGCGGACCGTATTCGGTGTCGCTTGCGGTTGCGAGGCGGAGCTCAGCACGAGTGTGCCAAAGCGTGCCCAGACGGCTGTTCGGGTTGTAGGCATCGTACCACTGACCTTCGGTACGAACCTTACCGCCGATCTTGAGGCAGGTTTCGGTGCCCGGAATGAAGAAGTAGCCTGCACCGTAGGCGTCGCAGATGCGAACGTATTCCAACGGCTCCGGCTCAGCAGCTACGATAGCGTCAGCTGCGTGAGCACCGGAAACTGCTGCAAGCGCAGCAGCGGAGCCAAGAAGAAGGCTCTTGATGTTCATATTGACCTCCAGTCAAAGTTTTATTCGAGAATGAGAACTACCCGAAGGTATTCCCTGTCCCATCCTCGCGTTTCAAGAAGTGGACGATCAATCGCCCTCGCTTCCGAGATTGAAAATACAAGACGCGCTCTGTCACGCAATCGACATCTTCTCGGAATGGGTGATTTGCGTAAGCCTTCCGCAAGTCCTGTTGCCGAAAGGACACAAAACGACAGCTGCGCGCCAATATAGATTTAGACTTCGTTAAGAAAATTCTTATGTCACGGGCACTTAGGCAGCCGGATCAAATATCGCCGAAGAAACACAGCCTGGCGGCCATATCAGCCAATTCATAGCGAATTGAAGGATTTGGAGAGGCGTGGCGGTCGATTTGCTGCTTTCGCTCTTACGATTGCAGGTGGTGGGCAGGCCGGAAGCCGTCCGCGGCAGCGTCCCAAATCGATGCACGCCTCTAATTGATTCTATCGCAGCCGATTCGATATCGCTAAATTGTGCAGATGGTGACCGACATTATAGCGATCTTGCGATCCGCATAGGTCGCGGACATGACCACGCTGCAGAGCTGTTGGCATCGGCTTTGTATGTCCGTTTCATCCAGATGGCGATCTTCGGCCCGCTTTATCTCGATCGAAGGGTCTCACCTTTGTGCAAGGGCCAGCACGATCCGCGCATCCTGATCAACGTGAGATGACGGTCACGTCGATGGGCCATGACTTGCGACGACTGGTGACGTCGGGCGGATCTACCGTTCTCAGGCAGCCCGCTCGTTGTTGGAGAATTGACAGCTCGCGTCGATTCATAATTATACACCGTATAATTTAGGAGACGCGAGATGATCACGGGTCATGTTTTTATCGCAACCAGCCTGGACGGGTTCATCGCCCGCGATGACGGCGACATAGAATGGCTGCTCAAGCACGACGCCTCAGGCGAGGATCACGGTTACAATGATTTCATAGCTGATATCGACGTCATCATAATGGGCCGAGGCACGTTCGACACGGTGCGCGACATGACGCCATGGTTCTATGATCGCCCGGTGCTGGTTCTTTCTTCCACCTTAGCGGAACAGCCGGTGCCCGCTGACCTTGCCGGCAAGGTCCGCTTCGCCGACAAGTCGCCACGGCAAGCCATGGCGATGCTCGAAGCGGAAGGATGTCGTCGTGTCTATGTCGATGGTGGACGTATTATCCAATCCTTCCTTCAGGAAGGGCTGATCAGCGACCTGATGATTACCCGCGTCCCCATATTGCTCGGCAGCGGCCGCCCGTTGTTCGGCCCGGCCCGGCGCGACACCCAGCTGAGGCATGTGGGCACCCGTGCATTTCCTTCCGGGCTGGTGCAATCGACCTATGCGGTCACACAATGACCCAGCGAAGCCGAGGCAGGCCACGCGCCGACGAAGAAAACGAGCTACCGGCAAAAATCCTTGCGGAGGCCTTGGCTCTTTTGGACAGCGAGGGTTTTGATCGTCTGACAATGCGCGCGGTAGCCAAGCGTGCGAGCGTCAATCCGATGACGATCTATCACCACTTCCAAGATCGGGACGGATTGATTGGAGCCTTGGCAGACATTGTCTATGCGGATGTTGTTCCGCCGTCAGAAGGCGCGCCTCGATTTCGAATAGAAGGCCTGCTCAAAGCATATCGCACAAGAGTGGTGCGCCACCCCGACCTGACCCTTGCTATTTTCAACCAGTCAGCCGAGCTCCCTGACCATGCAAGACGAATTACAGACAGTCTCACGAAGCTGTTGGGAGAACTTGGCCTCTCGCCTTCGCGAGCTCTGCTTTGGGTGCATATTCTCGTGGACTACACACATGGTGCAGCGCTTGCTGCGGCGATAGGTAGAAAGAACGGCAACTCGCAGCGCGTGGCAATCGACGAGGAGCTTGGAAACTACGAACGCGCGATCTCAGAATTGCTGGATCGTCTTGAAGTTTAGCGCGAACGATAGGAATGGCGGAGAAGATGGGATTCGAACCCACGATACCATCTCTGGTATACTCCCTTAGCAGGGGAGCGCCTTCGACCACTCGGCCACCTCTCCGGTGCGGCCCTGATAGGGCCATTCATTTATCGACGCAAGCGCTTTTTCGCCTTCACGCACGTTCTTCCCGAGATTCAGCAACAACCGGTTACCGAAGGACATGTGCTCTCGCGGGCGTGAAAACGACCTCAAGCCAATAGTTGCTTGAGGTCGGCAGCGGGATCGGAAAGGATCGCCTTGGACGGATTGGCGCCGATTTCCAGAAGCTTCTTGCCGGTAACATAGGCCTTTGCATCATTGACGGCGTCGACGGCGATGAAGCGGCCCTGCTTGAAATACCAGACGGAGGCCGCACCCTCACGGGCGCCGGGGCGCAGCAGCGTCTCATCATAGCCAAGGTTGAAACCGGCGATCTGCAGCTTCACGTCATATTGATCTGACCAGAACCATGGCTTCGGATCATAGGCCTTGCCGCCACCGGCGATGATCTCGGCGGCGGCATCCGCCTGGTCGACCGCGTTCTGAACCGATTCGAGCCTGATGCGACCGCCTTCCCATGGCAGCTCGACGCAATCGCCCATGGCAAAGATCGACGGATCGGAGGTGCGGGCGAAGGAATCGACAGTAATGCCGTTGCCAACTTCAAGACCCGCCTCCTTGGCCAGCCTGTCATTCGGGGCAACGCCGATGCCGACGACGACGAAGTCGACATCGATCGTCGACCCATCGGAAAGCTCCGCACCGACGACATGGCCATTGCGGCCGATGAGCTGCTTCAGCCCAGTCTGTTCGCGAATGACGACATCATGCTTCTGATGGATTGCCCTGAAGATGTCGGCCGTTTCCTTGGCCGCGACGCGCTGCAGGATTCGGTCGCTCATTTCGATCAGGGTCACTTCCAGGCCGCGATGGCGCGCGACGGCCGCGGCTTCCAGGCCGATATATCCGCCACCGATGATGAGGACCCGGCGTCCGGGCCGCATTTCGCCGGCAAGCAGATCGGCATCGCGCTTGTCACGGGCGAGATAGACACCTTCGAGCGCACCGCCCACGGAGGGCGGCAGGCGGCGCGGCGTGGATCCTGTCGTCAACGCCAGCGTCTCATAGTCCAGCCTGGAGCCGTCCTGCATGACGATCTGCTTTGCGGCACGATCGATCTGCTCGACCCAGGTGGAGACGCGGATCTCGACATTGTTGTCCGCATACCAATGCTCCGGGCGAAACAGCAGACGGTCGAAGCTCATTTCGCCAAGCAGATATTTCTTGGTCAATGGTGGCCGCTGATAGGGAAGGTTTTCTTCCGCACCAACGATGGTGATCGGCCTCGAATCACCCAGCCCGCGCAATTTGGCAGCAAGCGCAAAACCCGCCTGCCCGGCCCCGACAATGACCAATCTGCCCGTCACGATCCGTACTCCATTGTTATTATAGCGATCCACCTGCCTGATACAGGAAGATGCGCTTATGGGCCTCAGGGGTAACGCTTGCACCCGCAAGCGTCAATCATGACTGACCCTGCACCCCGGATCGGGAGAAAATTAGGCCGAAAGGCTCAGCTTTCGATTTCGATCCAGCGCCGCTCATGAAAGGAACGGGCCATGGCATGGACCGATTTTTCGATACGCAGGCCATCTGCGAAAGCCACGACTGACGCAGGCTCGCCGGAAATGGCGCGGATCAGCTCGCGGCATTCGATGATCTTCAGGTCGTTGAAGCCGAGACCGTGGCCGGGCGCCGGGATGAAGCGGTCGTAGGGCTTGTGGGCCGGTGCGGCGAGAACCTTGCGGAAGCCTTGCTCACTGTCCCTGCCCTCGGCCTGATAGAGTTCGAATTCGTTCATCCGCTCCTGGTCGTAGGAAATCGAGCCCTTGGAGCCGAAAATCTGCAGGGCGATGCGCCCCTTGCGGCCCCAGGCGGAGCGATTGGCCATCAGCACGGCCGAGATGCCGCCGCCAAGCCGCATCAGCACATTGGCGAGATCGTGATTTTCCACAGTGCGGCTGCCGCCATCCTTCAAGGGCCGCTCCGCATAGGGCTTCACCATATCGGTGATGACGGCATCGACATGACCGAACAGGAACCACAGCAGGGAGAGCGGGTGCACGGCGAAATCATCGAGAGCGCCGTAGCCGGAGGCAAGTTCGCTCTTCCAGTAGAACAGGCCGTTCGGATCGGCCATGAAATCCTCATCCATTTCCACGCGGACGTGATTGACCGCGCCGATCGCGCCGTCTTCGATCAACGCCTTGATGTGCCGCATCACCGGGTTCTGGATATAATTGTAGCCGAGAATGGCGACCTTGCCCGAAGACCTAGCTGCGGCCAGCATGCGTTCGGCATCGCCAAAGGCAGGCGCCATCGGCTTTTCGCACCAGACATGCTTGCCGGCTTCCAGGGCCGCAATCGCCATTTCCGGATGGAATTGATTGGGTGTGGTGACGGAAACGACGTCGACGTCGGGGTCGGCGATGAGATCGCGCCAGTTGGCCGTCGCCTTCTCGAAGCCGAATTCGTCGCCCCTCGCCTTTGCCAGGTCGGCATTGGCCTCGGCCAAATGCACTAGGCGGGGCCGTGCAACGTCACCGAACACGGTCTTCACCGCATTCCACGCCAGCGCATGGCATTTGCCCATGTAGCCGGTACCGATCAATCCAACGCCCAACGGCTTCATTTGCCCACTCTCCTCAAATCTTCTCCCGAAGCTGGGCAATTTTTGGAATATTTAGACCGTTTTGACAAGCGGGCCGTTGAGCGCAACATCGCGCAAACTGCCAAAAAAGCCAATTTATTCGTTTTAAATCATTCTCTTAAAAATATTCGTGCCGAGCAAATCAAAATCCGCTATCGTTGCAAATATGGAATGTTTGTTTCATTGACTGATATGGCGGCGGAAGGATGGGGCATGGATAACAGCATCGACACGCAGATCAGGGTGCCGCGCGACTTCGAAAGCCTGCGTAGCATCGTCATAGAGCGGAAGAGCGCCATGCCGAAGCGCCTTGCGCAGGTCGCCGCCTTTGCCCTTGCCAATCCCGACGAAGTCGCCTTCGGCACGACAGCCAGCATTGCCGCAGCGGCCGAAGTCCAGCCGTCGACGCTGGTACGCCTCGCACACCATCTCGGTTATGAAGGTTTTTCCGATCTGCAGAGCATCTTTCGCGAGAGGCTGCGCGAGCGGACGCTGAGCTACGAAGAGCGGCTGGTGACGCTGGAACGCTCCGGCATCAAGGACGAAGAGGCCGGCATTCTCTCCGGCTTCCTGTCTGCCGCCAGCCAATCGGTCAACAAGCTCGCCGCCACCATCGAGACCGAGACCTTTGCCAAGGCAATCGACGTGCTCGCCGCCGCCGAGACGATCTATCTCATCGCCAAGCGCCGCTCCTATCCGCTGACGGCGCATATGACCTACGCCTTTTCCAAGCTGAATATCCGCCACCAGATCGTCGCTTCGCCGAATGGAATCGACGGCGAGATCACCCGCTTTGCCACGGAAAAGGACGCGGCGATCGCGGCAAGCTTTTCGCCCTATGCCGCAGACAGCCTGGCGCAGGCGGAGGACCTCGCCTCGCGCAACGTGCCCGTCATCGCCATTACCGATTCGGCCTTCTCGCCGCTCACCGCCTGTGCCACTCATTGGTTTGAGGTGGCCGAGGCGGACTTCGCCGGTTTCCGCTCTATGTCGGCATCGATGGCGCTGGTCATGGCCTTCCCGGTCGCCATAGCCGAGCGCCGGCGAAAAGGCATGGCAAAAGCCGATAAAACCAAAATGGAATAAACATTCCGAATTGACAAATTCTCGGAACCGATGTTTCACTACAACCGAGATCGCGGCCATAAAACATAGCCCGCCGATCCACCGCAACCGGGACGAAACGAATACCGGCACTTTCAATAACGCATGATCTCGGCGAAAGCTGAAGAGCAAAAGAGGTCATGCATGGACGGGAGGACATCATGGCACACGATAATCCGGGCGCTCGGCCGGAGGCGAAACTCGATGTGATTACCATCGGCCGCTCTTCCGTCGATCTCTATGGCCAGCAAATCGGCTCGCGGCTGGAGGATATTGCCTCCTTTGCCAAGTCGGTCGGCGGCTGCCCGGCGAATATCGCCATCGGCACAGCGCGGCTGGGGCTGAAATCCGGCCTCATCACCCGCGTCGGCGACGAGCAGATGGGCCGCTTCATCCGCGAACAGTCGGCGCGCGAAGGTGTTGCCGTCGACGGGATCGCGACAGACAGGGAGCGCCTGACAGCGCTTGTGCTGCTTGCAGTCGAGGCCGAGGGCGTCTCGCCGATGATTTTCTATCGCTCCGACTGCGCTGACATGGCGCTCGATGAAAGCGATATCGACGAAGACTTCATCAAATCCTCCGGCGCCGTTCTGGTCTCCGGCACGCATTTTTCAAAACCCAACACCGAGGCAGCGCAGCGCAAGGCGATCCGCATTGCCAAGGCGAATGGCCGCAAGGTGCTCTTCGATATCGATTACCGGCCGAACCTCTGGGGCCTCGCCGGTCACGCTGAAGGCTTCGAGCGCTATGTGAAATCCGATCGCGTCTCCGCCAAGATGAAGGAGACGCTGCCGCATTGTGATCTGATCGTCGGCACGGAAGAGGAGATCATGATCGCCTCGGGTGCCGACGACGTGCTCGGCGCGCTGAAGGAAATCCGCCGTCTTTCGTCTGCGGTCATCGTGCTGAAACGCGGCGCCATGGGCTGCATCGTCTATGACGGCCCAATCTCGGACGATCTTGAAGCCGGTATTGTCGGCGAGGGATTCCCGATCGAAGTCTTCAACGTGCTTGGCGCTGGCGATGCCTTCATGTCCGGCTTCCTGCGCGGCTTTCTGCGCGGCGAACCGCTGAAGACCTGCGCCACCTGGGCGAATGCCTGCGGTGCTTTCGCCGTCTCCCGCCTGCTCTGCTCGCCGGAATATCCGACCTGGACCGAACTCGACTTTTTCCTGAAGACGGGCAGCAAGCACCGGGCATTGCGCAAGGACGAGGCGATCAACCACGTTCATTGGGCAACGACGCGGCGTGGCGAAGAAATCCCGCTGCTGATGGCGCTTGCCATCGATCATCGCTCGCAGCTCGTTAGCGTTGCCGACGAACTCGGCATCGGCCATGACAGGATCGTTGCCTTCAAACGGCTGGCCGTCGAGGCGGCCGCGCGCGTGGCGGACGGACGGCCCGGCTACGGTATGCTGATCGATGAACGTTTCGGCCGTGACGCCTTCTTCGATGCCGCGACCAAGAATTTCTCCTGGATCGGACGGCCCGTCGAGCTGCCGGGATCGAAGCCGCTGAAGTTCGAATTCAGCCAGGATATCGGTTCGCAACTCGTCGAATGGCCGCTCAACCACTGCATCAAATGCCTCTGCTTCTACCATCCGGACGATCCCGCGGACTTGAAGGCGGAGCAGCAGGAGAAGCTTCGCACACTGTTCGAAGCGGCGCGCAAGGTCGGCCGTGAGCTTCTGGTCGAAATCATCGCCAGCAAGAACGCTTCTTTGACCGACGACACGATCCCGACAGCCATGGAAGAGCTTTACGGACTCGGCATCAAGCCGGACTGGTGGAAGCTGGAGCCGCAAGAATCGACCGCCGCATGGAAAAAAATCGATGCCGTGATCGCCAAAAATGATCCATGGTGCCGCGGTATCGTGCTGCTGGGTCTGGAGGCGCCAGCGGAGGAATTGATCCGTAGCTTCGAGGCAACGCTGGCCGCACCCTCGGTCAAGGGTTTCGCCGTCGGGCGGACGATCTTTTCCGATGTGGCCCGCGCCTGGCTGTCGGGCAGCATGAATGACGAGGAAGCGACTGCCGACATGGCCGGCCGCTTCCGGCAATTGACACAGGCGTGGCTTAAAACCCGCGGCCTGTGAAATTCTGGAGCAATTCAAGCAAAAGTGCATAGCGGTTTTGCGTCCGGAATTGCTTAAAACTAAAGAGATACGGCATTTGGGAGGCGCCCGATGGGCAAGACGATCCGACTGACGATGGCACAGGCCGTCACGCATTTCCTCAAGAAGCAGATGACAGTGATCGACGGGCAGAAGCAGCCGATCTTCGGCGGCGTCTGGGCGATCTTCGGTCACGGCAACGTCGCCGGCATCGGCGAGGCGCTCTATCAGGTGCGCGAGGAGCTGCCGACCTATCGCGCCCACAATGAGCAAGGCATGGCGCATGCCGCCATCGCCTATGCCAAGGCAAGCTTCCGCCAGCGCTTCATGGCCTGCACGACATCGATCGGCCCTGGCGCGCTGAACATGGTCACCGCCGCCGGCGTCGCCCACGTCAACCGCATTCCCGTTCTCTTCCTGCCCGGCGACGTCTTCGCCAATCGCGCGCCGGATCCGGTGCTGCAGCAGATCGAGGATTTCGGCGACGGCACCGTCTCCGCCAATGATGCCTTCCGTCCGGTCTCGCGCTATTTCGACCGCATCACCCGGCCCGAGCAGATCATCTCGGCGCTGAAGCGCGCCATGCAGGTGCTGACCGATCCCCTTGATTGCGGCCCGGTGACACTCTCACTTTGCCAGGATGTGCAGGCGGAAGCCTTCGACTATCCGGAGAGCTTCTTTGAAGAGCACGTCTGGACCCAGCGCCGCCCGCAGCCTGACGCAGACGAGCTTGCCAATGCCATCGCGCTGATCCGCAAATCGGAAAAGCCGGTCATTCTTGCCGGCGGTGGCGTGCTCTATTCGCAGGCGACCAAGGAACTCACGGCTTTCGCCGAAGCGCACGGCGTGCCCGTCGTGGTGACACAGGCCGGCAAGTCGGCGATCAATGAGACGCATCCCCTGGCGCTCGGCTCGGTGGGTGTGACCGGAACATCGGCCGCCAACGCCATTGCCGAGGATACAGATCTTGTCATCGCTGTCGGCACACGCTGCCAGGATTTCACCACCGGCTCCTGGGCGCTGTTCAAGAACGAAAAACTGGCGCTCATCGGCCTTAATATCGCGGCCTATGACGCGTTGAAGCACAATAGTCATCCCTTGGTGACGGATGCACGCGAAGGTCTGAAGGCACTCGACGCTGGCCTTGCCGGCTGGAAGGCTCCGGCAGTACTTGCCGAGAAAGCAACGCAGGAAAAGAAGATCTGGATGGAAGCCGCCGCCAAGGCGATGGCGGCCACGAATGCCGCCCTGCCCTCCGATGCTCAGGTGATCGGTGCGGTCGCACGTACCCTTGGTGGCGAGAAAACTACCGTGCTTTGCGCCGCCGGCGGCCTGCCCGGCGAACTGCACAAGCTATGGCCGGCAAGTGCGCCCGGCAGCTACCACATGGAATACGGCTTCTCCTGCATGGGCTACGAAATCGCCGGCGGGCTCGGCGCGAAGATGGCCCATCCCGAGAAGGAAGTCGTCGTCATGGTCGGCGACGGCTCCTACATGATGCTGAATTCCGAACTGGCGACCTCGGTCATGCTCGGCCTGAAGCTGACGGTCGTGTTGCTCGATAATCGCGGCTACGGTTGCATCAACCGGCTGCAGATGGCGACCGGTGGCGCGAACTTCAACAATCTGCTGAAGGATTCGTACCACGAAGTGATGCCGGAGATCGATTTCCGGGCGCATGCGGCCAGCATGGGTGCTATCGCGGTCAAGGTTTCCTCCATCACCGACCTGGAGCAGGCGATCGAAGCCTCGAAGAAGAACGATCGCACCTCGGTCATCGTCATTGATACCGACCCGCTGATCACCACGGACGAAGGCGGCCATTGGTGGGACGTCGCCGTTCCCGAAGTCAGTCCGCGGCCCGAGGTCAACAAGGCTCGCGCCGCTTACGAGAAGGCCCGCGCCGCCCAGCGCATCGGCTAACTGATGTCAGACACTTTTCCGGAGGAGCTGAGACGCTCCTCCGACACTATTTCAAGGAGACCATTGATGAAGGCCAAACTTGGCATGTCGCCCATCGCGTGGTGGAACGACGATCTTCCCGAGCTGAGCGACGACGTATCCCTCGAAGAATGCCTGCGCCAGTCGCGCGGCGCCGGCTTCACCGGCATGGAACAGGGCCGGCGCTTCCCGAGCAACCCGGATGAGATGCTGCCGATCCTGCGCGCCGCCGACGTGACGCTGTGCGGTGGCTGGTTCTCCGGCACACTCGTCAACGAGGAGCTTGCCGCCAACAAGGACCGCATCGCGCCGATGATCGAGCTGTTCAAGGCAGTCAACGCGCCTTGCATTGTCTATGGCGAAGTCGGCCGCTCCATCCAGGGCGACCGCTCCAAGCCGCTCGCCACCAAGCCGCGCCTTTCGGATGACGAGATGAAGGCCTATGCCCGCCGCGTCACCGAATTCGGCGAATGGTGCGCCGCGCAAGGCATGCCGCTCTCCTATCACCATCACATGGCGGCTGTCGTCGAAACCGAACCGGAACTTGACGCCTTCATGCGCAATTCCGGCGAAGGCATTCCGCTTCTGCTCGATGCTGGTCACCTCGCCTTTGCCGGCGGCGACGTGTTGCGCGCCATCGACAACCACCACGCCCGCATCAACCACGTCCACGTCAAGGATATCCGCAAGCCTGTCGTCGACGGGCTGGATCGGAGCAAGCAGTCCTTCCTCGACGCCGTCGCGCTCGGCGCGTTCACGGTGCCGGGCGACGGCTCGCTCGATTTCGGCGCGATCGTCAAGCGTCTGGCCGGTTACGGCTATGAAGGCTGGTTCGTCGTCGAGGCGGAGCAGGACCCGCGCAAGGCGCCGCCACAGAAAATGGCCGAGATCGGCCATGCCGAATTGATGCGCGTCATGACGGCGGCGGGCTACACCGTGGAAACCGAAGGTTTTCCCAAGTAAGCAAGGAACAACGTCCATGCAAAATCTCAAGGTCAAACCTGATGGCTCCCATGGCCGCGTCACCCATGTCACGCCTGAAAGCGCCGGCTGGACCTATGTCGGCTTCGACCTCCACCGCCTGAAGCCGGGTGAGACCGCTTCGGCCGAAACCGGCGATCGCGAAGTCTGCCTCGTCTGGGTCAGCGGCAAGGGCAGCGCCAAGGCGGGCGCGAAGGATTTCGGCCTGCTCGGCGGCCGCATGAGCCCTTTCGAGGGAGCGCCGCATGCGCTCTATATTCCGGCGGGTTCAAGCTGGTCGGTGACCGCGGAGACCGATCTGGAACTGGCAGTCTGCTCGGCACCGGGTGGCGGCTCCTATGAGGCCCGCGCCATTCCGCCGGGCACCCACCCGGCACTGACACGCGGCAAGGGCACCAATGTCCGCCACGTCAACAACATCATGCCGGAAGACGATGGTGCGGCGCACTCGCTGCTCGTCGTGGAAGTGATCACGCCGGGCGGTCACACCTCCTCCTATCCTCCCCATAAGCACGATCAGGACAATCTCCCGAACGAAAGCTTCCTTGAGGAGACGTATTACCATCGCCTCAACCCGCCGCAGGGTTTTGGCTTCCAGCGCGTCTATACCGACGACCGGTCGTTGGACGAGGCTATGGTGCTGGAGGACGGCGACGTGACGCTGGTGCCGAAGGGATATCACCCCTGCGCCGCCTGCCACGGCTATGATCTATACTATCTCAACGTCATGGCCGGACCGAAGCGCATCTGGAAATTCCACAATGCGGTAGAACACGAATGGCTGCTCAAGTCCTGACGTTAGCCTGAGACTGGTATTTAACGAAAAGGCCGCGCCCGAAAGCGCGGCCTTTTCCATTTCAAGCAGGCAACAAGCCGTAGCGCCAGTTCCGGTCCCTGGCATTGCGCGACAGCACCAGCCAGGTAAGCAGGATCATCCCTGCTTCCGCGAAGATGGGCGTCATCCAGATCCCGCGTTCGCCGAAGACGAACGGCAGGAGGAATGTCAGCGGCAGGGTGAACAGATAGGACCGCGACAAACCGAAGATCGCGCCGCGCTTGGCATCGCCGATCGACTGGAAATAGGACGACAGGATGATCGCCTGGCCGAAGAGGAAATAGGCACCGATCGTCCAGGGCAGGATGCGGCCGACCTCCGCGACGATCAGCGGATCAGCCACGAAGATCGAGCCCATATGTGCCGCCAGCAGTTCGACGATAAGCTCGATTGCCGCACAATAAACCAGCGCCGAAATCATGGCGATGACAACGCTGTGGCCGACGCGGGCTGGAAGGGCGGCTCCATGATTATGGCCCGATATGGTCTGCAGTGCGATGCTCAAGCCCAGCAGTGGCAGATAGGCGAAGGTCATGACCCGGGTGACGATGCCATAGGCGCCGACGGTCGAGACATAGTCCCCCTCATGCCAGATCGACACATTGAAAAGGATGGCAGCCGAACTCAGCGAGATGCCGATGAAGCCGAGGCTCATCGGCGCGCCGAAGGCAAAGATGCCGCGCCATTCCCGCGCGTGCAGGGCCATATCGACCCAGAGACCATTCGGCCGACGCAGGCGATAGATGACGACGATCGTCAGGCAGATGAATTGCGCCAGGATCGAGCCGCCGGCCGAGCCGACCACCCCCCAGTGAAAGACGGCCATCAACAGCCAGTTTGCCAGGATGTTCAGCAGCGTCGAGGCAAGCGTCACCAGCGTCATGAAGCCGAGCTTTCCTTCGCAACGCAGCCCATCGAGATGCACGGACAGGAAGAAGCTGATCGGCGCGAAGGCGACCATGACGCCCATGAAGGCCTCGGCGCTGCGGGCGACATCGGTGTTTCCCGCCGCAGCCACGGCAATGAACTGCCGGGCTGCGAGCCAGTAGACGAGATTGATGACAATCACGACCGCGATTGCGAGCGTATGGGCGCCGGTAAACACGGATCTTGCCCCCGCGCGATCCCCGGCCCCGAGGCGACGGGCGAGGATGCTCGCCATGCCGTTCGACACCAGTGTCTGCAACGCGACCAGCAGCATGAGCGCGGGGAAGATGAGGCTGACCGCCGAGAGCGCCTCGGCGCCGACATAGACGCCGAGGAAATAGGCGTCGACGACGGCAAAAAGGCCGCTGACCGTGGTGATGACGATGATCGGCGCGGCGGTCTTGGCGAAGACGCCAGGCAGCCAGCCGGTGAGGAACATATTGTTTTCGGTATGACGGGTCATGGTGGTATCCGGACAGAATCACGCGTTATGGGCGAAGATAGGGATCTATCGATGAAAGAGGAATGTCAGATGTCGAGCACGAGATGCGGCAGGCCATTCGACGTCCTGCGCGGCGAAATGCCGTCGGCATCGACCTGGGCGTTGATGCGTTGGCGAAAGGCCGAGAAGCTCTCGAACTCCACCACATCGACCGGTTCGTCGAAGTGAATGGTGATCCTGTAGAGCCCGCCTGATTTCGCCGATATTGCCACCACCTTGCCCGTGAAAGGCTTGTTCAGATAGCGGCCGCGCACGGCGGAGCCGACATCGAAGGGCGCGTCAGGCCCATCATTCGGTTTGGCCGCGAGCGCCGACAGCGTGTTCCAGTCACGCAGGCCATGTTGCTTCGCGATCAGCTCCAGCGCCGTCGAGTGACTCATGTCATCGCCGCGCTCAGCCATGGCCTGACGCAGACGTCGGGCCTGTGCCTTCAATTCATCTATGGACGGATACGTCGTCATAGGATCAGCCTTTACCAAGGCACGCAATTACGACCGTGAAACGGGGCTCGCATTACCGTCAGTCAGCATGCCTTAAGTGGCTGTGACCAAAACTGCGAGAACTTCACCTTGGATTTTCATCCGCGAGCGGCAGGCGCCTCGAACCGAGGTTTCCTATGATCGAAGCCGATCTTGCTGTCAAGATGCCCTCAAATCGGCACAAACAGCGAACCCGTTAAAATTCTACCAATGCAATTGACGCTTCCGCAAAACCTCCGTGCAAGGTTCGTGGTGTAACCGAGATGAATTCGGTCTGTTCTTAAACAGGGAATGACAATGCTTCGCGCAACGCATCTGGCGAAAGTCAAATCCGAAGTCTACGAACGGAGTTGGGAGCGGTTCTACGTCCAGCGACCCGCGCGTCTCGTAGCGGTACGTCCCTGTCTCACCGGCATCTCCATGCGCAGCGCCGAGATCGTCGACATCTCGCGCGGCGGCGCCAGCTTCGTAGTTGCCACGACTGTGGGACTGCCGAACCACTATTACCTGAACATTCTCGGCCTCGCCTATCGCATCGCCTGCGCCGAAACGAGCCGCAACGGCAACCGCATCCATGTCCGCTTCATCAACCTGATCGAGCCGGAGACATTGCGCCGCGTCGTGCGCGCCGATTTCATGATCGGCAATGCCGAAGCGCTCGCCGCACGCGGCAGGAAACGATAGGTCCAGATCTCGGTTATGGAGCAACAGTTCCCGGCCGACCAAGCCTGTCCTTGAGCCGCGAGGCTGCAAAATCCAGGAAGGCCCTGACTTTCAGCGCCATAAGCCCCCGCGACGGATAGACCAGACTGATCGGCCACGGGTCCTGCTCCGCATCGTCGAGAACAGTTCTCAATCGCCCTTCGGATATGAGCGTCCTCACCTGATAGGAAAGCACGCGGGCGAGACCGAGGCCGCCGACAGCAGCGTCGATGGCTGCCTCGGCGGTGTCGACGACGAGCCGGGACCGGATTGGGGCGCTGATTTCCGATTGCCCCATTCGGAAGGTCCAGGACTTTACCGACATCAGATTTTCGAACGTGATGCAGTCGTGCAGCCGGAGATCGTCCGGACTTGCGGGAGCTCCTCGCTCCTCCAGATATGCGGGACTTCCGCAAATCACCTGCCTGACCTCCCCCACGCTGCGAAAAACCAGGCTGCTGTCGGGCAATTTGCCGATCCGAACAGCCAGATCGACATGCTCTTCGGGCAGGTCGATCAATCTATCGGACTGGATGAGCCGGACGTCGATCTCGGGATAGGTCTTCAGAAATTCGGTGATGACGGGCAGGACGTGCAGCCGGCCGAAGACGACCGGCGCGGTGATCGTCAGGCTGCCCTTCGGGGCCTTGAACTCGCCCGCTGCCGTGCGCTCCGCCTCGGCGACATCCTCCAGAATGCGCCTGCAGGACGCCACGTAGGCCTCGCCTGTCTCAGTCAGGATCAGGCCGCGCCCGGCGCGCTGGAACAGGCGCGTTCCGAGGTGGCTCTCAAGCTCCGATACCTTTCGGCTCACGGTTGCCAGTGGCAGGCCGAGATTACGGGATGCAGCGGAGAGACTTCCGGCGTCCACGACAGAGAGAAGCACGGACATGGCTTCGAGACGATCAGGCATGACTTCCACAAAATGAGAGGATCATTCCTGAAAGTAGCAGATATTCGCATAAAGCGGAAGGAAGTAGGGTGGGGACGTCAAATCTCCAAGCGAAAGGCAATTACATGTCCCGCATCGCAATCCCTGCCACGATCGAAGCCGCTCCGATCGCCTCCCAGCAGATGCTGACGGCCGTCAAGCAGCAGCTTGGCGTCGCTCCCAATCTTTTTCGTCTGATGGCAGTCAGCCCGCAGTCTCTGGAAGGTCATCTCGGGCTTTTCGGCGCGCTTGGAAAGGGGAAGCTCTCGGTCCAGACCCGTAATCGGATCGCGCTCGCCGTCGCCGAGATCAACGGCTGCGACTATTGCCTTTCGGCTCACACCTATCTCGGTCACAACCTCGCCAAACTCGACGATGCGGAGATGCAAGCTAACCGGGACGGCAAGTCCAACGACCCCAAGGCTGACATTGCGGTCCGCTTTGCCGCCAAGGTGGCCCGCGAACGCGGTAGCGTCGACGCAAGCGACGTCGAGATGGTGAAAACGGCCGGATATGACGACGCCGAAATCATCGAGATCATTCTCCACGTCGCGCTGAACACATGGACGAATTATCTCAACAAGGTGGCAGGCACCGAGATCGATTTCCCTGTGGTCACGGCGAGGAAAGCGGCCTGATCCGCACCGATAGAGCTGCCCTCACCGGCAGCCGAGCCATAGATCGAATTTACTTAAATCACGATGAGTGATCAGGAGTTGGCGATGTCCGATTCAAATCTGGAGTTTTCAAGCGATGTCGCCTTCACTCCCTCCGTGAAGGCCATTCAGAGCCGCAAGGGTTCCAGGCGCGGCTATGAGCGAATGGAAATCGGAGGGTCGTGGCAGACCGATATCACCGCTGAGATTGCTGGATTTATCGAGAGCCGCACAAGCGCGTTTCTGGCGACGGCAAATGCCGCGGGCCAGCCCTATATCCAGCATCGCGGCGGCCCGGCCGGCTTTATGAAGGTCCTTGATCGAAAGACGATCGGCTTTGCCGATTTCGCCGGAAATCGCCAATACATCACGCAGGGAAACCTCGTCGAAAATCCCAAGGCTCATTTGTTTCTGATGGACTATACATACCGGCAGCGCGTCAAGATCTGGGGCGAGGCAAGAGTGGTCGAGGGCGATGCCGAGCTCGCCGAGCGCCTGTTTCCCGAGGGTTACAAGGCCCGCGTCGAACAGGTGATCCTCTTCACCGTAACCGCCTGGGATGTGAACTGCCCGCAGCACATACCGCAGCTTATCGATGCCGCCACTGTTCAAACGTTGCTGGCTGAAAAGGATCGTAAGATCGCCGAGCTGGAAAGCCGGATCACAGCGATGTCTGCGCCGCGGGAATAGCAGTGGCCTGGGGATCGCTCGGAATGCGTTTCGGGCGTTCAGATTCGCT
Source organism: Rhizobium sp. P44RR-XXIV (assembly GCF_001999485.2). Lineage (NCBI taxonomy): Bacteria > Pseudomonadati > Pseudomonadota > Alphaproteobacteria > Hyphomicrobiales > Rhizobiaceae > Rhizobium > Rhizobium sp. P44RR-XXIV. The sequence goes on from NZ_MPVZ02000028.1 coordinate 1,535,830, forward strand.
CACGAGCGCTTTGTCTGCGTTCGAGCCGGAGCGAACTTTAAAGCACCTGAGAATCTCGTACTACGAGATCTATTCGTTTGATCGAGGTAGGAGCTTTGTTTCTTCGGATTCGGTGGAACGCCGAAAATCGCCGGACGGTGCAACATGACCGCACCGGGCGCATCTAACCATTGGATTTGGATCATCTAAATCCTCACCCGCTTCCAAATGCCAACTTCCATTGTCACAAATCGGGCATGCAGACCGAGCGACAACTCTTACGATTTTAGTCCACATTTTGAGACCCACATCGTTGCTTCGAATTCAATAGAAACCTCAATCTGACGCTTTTTCGCAAAACTCCGTCAGTTCCGGGTCTGGAAAGTATGGTATTTCCAATAACCCGCAACATCCGCTCCTGACGCGATACGAAAGCACTGCTTCTCCTCAGTCGCCACAAGCTGATCGCTCTCTTTTACCATTGAAGTAGCCCGGTAAAATTTGCTCCATAATGTGGATAGATCGAGCGGTTTCCACCCTTGCAACGGCCTGCCAAGCGCCTATTCTGCCGCACCTTGCAACAGAATTCGGGAAACAGAGCCAGCATGTCCGCCTTTTCGCGCTTCACGCCGCTGATCAGCGCCCTTCCCTCCACCGTTCCTTTCGTCGGCCCCGAAGCGCTGGAGCGCCAGCGCGGGCTCTCCGTCAAGGCCCGCATCGGCGCCAATGAGAACGGCTTTGGTCCTGCGCCCTCCGTGATCGCGGCCATGCGCGAGCAGGCCGGCGATATCTGGATGTACAATGATCCGGAAAACTTCGCGCTGAAACAGGCGCTTGCCGCGCATCTCGGCGTCCAATCCGGCAATATCGCCGTCGGCGAAGGCATCGACAGCCTGCTCGGCCTGATCGCGCGCATGGTGATCGAACCGGGGACGCCTGTCGTCACCTCGCTCGGCGGCTATCCCACCTTCAATTTCCACGTTGCCGGCTTCGGCGGCCGGCTTGTGACGGTACCCTACGTGGATGATCGCGAGGATCTGGATGGGCTGCTCGAGGCGGTCAAACGCGAGCAAGCGCCCCTGGTCTATTTCGCCAATCCCGACAATCCGATGGGAAGCTGGTGGGAGGCAGGAAAGGTCGTCGCCTTTGCTCGCGCCCTGCCGGAAAATTGTCTGCTGATCCTCGACGAGGCCTATAGCGAGACGGGGCCAGCGAGTTCGCTGCCGGCGATTTCCGATCTGACCGACTTGCCGAACGTCTTGCGCACCCGCACCTTCTCAAAGGCCTATGGCCTTGCCGGCGCGCGCGTCGGCTATGTCATCGGCGCACCAGAGACCGTGATCGCCTTCGACAAGATCCGCAATCATTTCGGTATGAACCGGCTGGCAACCGTCGCAGCGCTCACAGCCCTCAAGGATCAGGCCTATCTCGCCGAGGTCGTCGGAAAGATCCAGGCTGCTCGCGAGCAGATCGGCGTGATCGCGCGGGACAACGGGCTCCTGCCGCTGGCGTCGGCCACCAATTTCGTCGCCATCGATTGCGGCCGCGATGGCGTCCATGCCCGCGCGATCGTTGATGGGCTGATCCAGCACGGCGTCTTCATCCGCATGCCGGGCGTAGCGCCGCTCAACCGCTGTATCCGCGTCAGCGTCGGACCCAAACAGGACCTGGATCTCCTGGCCGAGGCGCTCCCGAAGGTATTGAAGGCGATCGGCTAAGCTAGAAACGACGAAACCGCGCCGGCCTTGTTCCGGCCGGTCGCGGTTTTCGTCATTTCGGCGGTTCGCCTCTCCGTCGTCCGCCGACATCCCCTCTTTCGAGGTCAGTACGTCGTATTCGGCATGGCGCGCTTCAGTGCGTGGTCATCCACTCGCGGGCGGCGCGGAGCGCTGCCGCGAGCTGCATCTTGGTCAAGGTCGCGGCGACGTCGGCACGAAGCTCGGCGGCCCGCGCGCTGCCACGGATGGCGGCGATATTCAACCACTTATGGGCGGCGACGAGATCTGTGGTGCAGCCTCTGCCGGTTGCGTAGTTCACACCCAGCTCGCAAAGGGCATCGGCGCCGTTGCCACCCATCATGGCCATTTCAGACATCGGTATTTCGAAGCGTGCCATCGGTTTTATCCCTGTTTCACTTCTGTTTGTACTTGCCCTGTTTTTCCGTCGGAACCTTGCCGTCGTTCGCGGCTTTCCGGTCCTTCCGGCCGGCGGGTTTGCCCCGCTCGTTTGATGGCTTCACTATCGCAGACGGCTTTCAAAAAACGGCTAAAATGCATGCTTAATTCGATGCAAACAAAGTACAAATGCTTGGTAAACTTGGGATTTTGTTAAACATCGCTTGCCTTGCAAATTAAGGACTTTTGAGCGAATTTTACGTCTTGTTAAGATCTGGATTTAAACCCTTCATTCACCATGAAAAAAGCTGCCGTCTTTGGAAACGGTGATTTTCGATGGGCCGGAGGGCCGCAAAACAAGGAATTTGCGCTTGCAAAATATATTTACCTTTACGTTCGCGTCAGATAATCTCGCCTCATTTCCGGCTATTGAGCCGGAAGGTGCCCTGGGGAGGAACACACTATGATCCGTGCAACGATTTTTGCCGCCGCGCTGCTCGTCAGCGCCGGCAGCGCCTTCGCCGACGAGGCGATCGTGGGCAACTGGAAGACCGAGGCTGGCGATACCGCCGCCATCACGCCCTGCGCGGACAGCTATTGCGTGACGCTGAAGACGGGCAAATATGCGGGCCGGCAGATCGGCAAGATGCAGGGCAAGGGCGGCAGCTATACCGGCGAACTCACCGACCCCTCCGAGGACAAGACCTATAGCGGCTCCGGCGCGATCAGCGGCAATAGCTTGAAGATGACGGGCTGCGTCCTGAAGATCTTCTGCAAGTCGCAGACCTGGAAGAGGCTCTGAGGACACGCGCCTTGAAAGAGGCCTGATTCCACGCCTGCCCGGCTCGCTTCGGGCAGGCTTTTTCTTATGGGCGACGTCCGGAACAAGCCTGCGAGCAAGATTAAGAATCATGAACGCTGGATGAACCGGTATCTCAGCACCTGTTCAGCCTGACCATGGCAAAACAGTGTCCAGTATAGGGCACTGGTAGGGCCGGGAACATGGACTCGATCATCATCGCACGGCGGTTTGTTGTTATCATGCTGTTTGCCGCCGTCTTCGCATTCAGCTTTTCAGCCGTCGTCGAACACGCCGGCCGCAGCGGCGCGCAATCGCATTTCGGGGCAAGCTTCACATGCCTGCAAACCGGCGCGCCCTATTGCACAACCGTTCAGTAAGCGAACACTTCCTCATCCCGGCTGGCTGGGATTTGGATGCGGCTGCAAAAATAGCTGCGAAAATCCGGGACCGTCTCTTTCAACGTCGTTTGCTTGTTAACAACGACACTCTATAATGGCTCATGAGCAACCGAATCTCTCCTTTTTCACCCCTCGACGTCTCCTCCCCCACCCCGTTCCAGCCGCGGACCTTCGATAATCCGGCCAAGGCTGTGGACGCGCTGACGGAGCTTTACGAGCGCAACACCGCGTTCCTGATCGACAGCTTCACCAAGTTGGCGAGCGGCGCGCCGATCACGGCGCGCTACCGCGCCTTCTATCCGCAGGTCAGCATCGAGACGACCAGCTTCGGCCATGTCGATTCGCGCCTCTCCTATGGTCACGTCACCGCACCCGGCGTCTACACGACGACTGTCACACGTCCGCATCTGTTCCGTCACTATCTGAAGGAGCAGCTGACGCTGTTGATGCGCAGCCACAATGTGCCGGTGGTCGTGTCGGAATCGACGACGCCCATTCCGCTGCATTTCGCCTTCGGTGAAGGCGCGCATGTCGAGGCATCCGCCGCGGTTTTCGAAGATATCCCGCTGCGCGACCTTTTCGATACGCCGGATCTCAACACCACCGACGACGAGATCGCCAACGGCGAATATATCCCGCCGCCGGGCGAACCATCGCCGCTTGCGCCCTTTACCGCACAGCGCATCGACTATTCGCTGGCGCGCCTCTCGCACTATACCGCGACGAGCGCTGCACATTTCCAGAATTTCGTGCTGTTCACGAACTACCAGTTTTATATCGACGAATTCTGCAAATGGGCTCGTGATCTGATGGCGAGCGGCGGAGACGGCTATACCGAATTCGTCGAACCCGGCAACATCATCACCAAGGCTGGCTCCAGCCAGCCCGAGGGCGATACGACGCCGCCACGCCTGCCGCAGATGCCGGCCTACCATCTGAAGAAGAAGGGCCATGCCGGCATCACGATGATCAATATCGGCGTCGGCCCGTCCAACGCCAAGACGATCACCGACCACGTCGCCGTGCTGCGCCCGCATGCATGCTGATTGCTCGGCCATTGCGCCGGCCTGCGCAACAGCCAGCGGCTGGGTGACTACGTGCTCGCACATGCCTATATGCGCGAAGACCACGTTCTCGACGACGACCTGCCGGTCTGGGTGCCGATCCCGGCGCTCGCCGAAGTGCAGGTAGCGCTGGAGGCGGCCGTTGCCGAAATCACCGGATTCGAAGGCTTCGAACTGAAGCGCATCATGCGTACCGGCACGGTCGGCACCATCGATAACCGCAACTGGGAACTGCGCGATCAGGCAGGACCGGTCAAACGGCTGTCACAGGCTCGCGCCGTTGCGCTCGATATGGAATCGGCGACGATCGCCGCCAACGGCTTCCGTTTCCGCGTTCCCTACGGCACGCTGCTCTGCGTCTCGGACAAGCCGCTGCATGGGGAGCTGAAGCTCCCGGGCATGGCGACCGCCTTCTATCGCACGCAGGTGAACCAGCATCTGCAGATCGGCATCCGCGCCATCCAGAAACTGGCCGAAATGCCACCGGAAAAGCTACATTCGCGCAAGCTGCGCAGCTTCTTCGAAACGGCGTTCCAGTAAGCAACGCTACGGACTATTGCCCCTCCGAGGGGACTGAATGCATCTGAACGGCGGCCGCAACTTGCGGCCGTTCGTCGTTCGGCGCTGCACCCCAACTCAGGCACAGGATCAAGAAGGCAAAGCCCGCAAAGCCGATCCAGATGCGGTAGACGACCCTTCCGACATCCGCCGCATCCAGCAGCTCTTCTTCAGACATTGTCTTCTTTTGCCAGTAGTGCACGATTGCTGCCTCCAGACCGTACATTTCCGTCTCTCCTTTGGTAATGACGGAAACTGGACGACCGGCGCGCGCCCTTTTCGACAACGCCCGGAATTTTTGTCATGCTGCGGATCGGGATGTCGATTTGCGTAAAGCCTGCTCGTCTATGGCGTCAGCAAATTGAAAGAGGAGGCGCTGCGATGAAATATCTCTGCCAGGTCTGGTTCGATGGCACGAGGCTCGACCTCATGACCAAGGAAGAAAAGCACAGGCTCGATTCGGATTCGCTCGGTTACGATCGGGATCTGATAGCAAGCGGCAACATGATCCAAGCCGAGGCGCTACAGTCTCCAAGATCGGCGGTGACCGTGAGGGTCCGCAACGGCGAGACGGCGGTGACCGATGGCCCCTTCATCGAAACGAAGGAATATCTCGGCGGCTTCATCCTGATCGAGGCCAAGGACCTGAACGATGCGATCCGCGTCGCCGCGGGCATTCCGCTCGCCAAGCTCGGCGCCATCGAGGTGCGGCCGATCCATGAATTCGGCCCTGACGCCTGAGGAGGCTGCCATGAAATTTCTTTGCCAGGTCTGGTTCGAGAGCGCAGAGATCGCCAAGCTTTCCGAGGAGGAAGGGCGACGGCTCACGCAGGAGTCCATCGACAATGACAACCGGCTGCGCGCCAGCGGTCATATTGTTGTTGCCAACGCATTGCGGGAGCCGGAGACTGCCAGAACGGTTCGGGTTCGCAAAGGTGAAGCAGCTGTTACCGACGGCCCCTTTGCCGAATTGAAGGAGCATCTCGGCGGCTTCGTGCTGATCGAGGCTGGGGATATGAAGAAGCGACGGCCATCGCCGCCACCTTCCCCGTTGCCCGCTACGGCATGATCGAGGTCCGTGCCTCCTTCGACATCCGCTTTCCGGACGAATAGCTGCGAGAGGAGAAGACATGCGGTTTCTATGCCTGATCTACACAACGGTCGATGTCGACGGACGGCTGTCACCGAATGAGATGAACCATCTGATCGGCGAACATTTCGTCTATGATGAGGGCTTGCGACAGGACGGGACCCTGATCGTTTCGGATGCACTGGAACTCCGGGACAAATCGATCGTCATCCGGCCGCGGGGCGACACGTTTTCGGTGACGGATGGGCCGTTCGTGGAGACGAAGGAGCATTTGGCTGGCTTCTATCTCATCGAAGCGCCGGATCTGGAAGGGGCGACCGAGATCGCCAAAGGTATTCCCTCGGCGCGCTACGGTGCCATCGAGATCCGTCCGGTGCGTATTCTGACGCTTCAGGGAGATCTCGCGGGGGAACGCTGACACCGTGTCGCTGAACCAGACCATCGACAGCATCTATCGCAGCCATTCGCGCCGCGTGCTGGCGACGCTGATCCGCTTGCTCGGCGATTTCGACCGGGCCGAGGAGGCGCTCCACGATGCATTTTCGGCGGCGGCACAGCAATGGACCGAAGAGACGATACCGGCCAATCCCTATGCCTGGCTCGTCTCCGCCGGGCGCTTTCGCGCCATCGATCACATCAGGCGGCGAACGCGTTTCAATGCCGCCCAGGCCGATATCGCCGACAGCCTCTATCCGGAGGGTGAAACAATGGAGATCGCTGAAAGCAACGAGATCGAGGATGATATGCTGCGGCTGGTCTTCACCTGCTGCCACCCTCTCATTCCGGCGGAAGCGCAGATGGCGATGTCGCTGCGGGAAGTATGCGGCCTGACGACGGAAGAGATCGCCCACGCCTTCCTGATTCCGGCGCCCACCGTGGCCCAGCGCATCGTCCGCGCCAAGAACCGGATCCGCTCTGCCCAAATCCCCTACGAAGTGCCGGACAAGACCGAGTTGCCGGAGAGGCTGGCGCAGGTGCTGCATGTCATCTACCTCGTCTTCAACGAGGGATATTCAGCATCATCGGGCTCGGCGATCGTCCGCGCTGATCTCTCGGCCGAAGCCATTCGTCTTGGCCGGCTGCTGCTGCAGCTTCTGCCGGATGCTGAGGTCGCGGGGTTGCTGGCGATGATGCTCCTGCAGGATTCTCGACGGCATGCCCGCGCCGATGCATCAGGCGATTTGGTGCTGCTTGCCGATCAGGATCGCTCGCTCTGGGACCGCGAAGGAATTCGCGAGGGCCTGACGTTCTCGGCCAGGGCGATGGCCGCAGAAAGTGTCGGCGCCTATGCGCTGCAGGCGGCCATTGCAGCCGAGCATGTCCGGGCTCAGACGGCAGAGGATACTGACTGGCAGCGGATTGTCGCGCTCTATGACCTGTTGCTGGTGGCCAACCCCTCACCGGTCATCGAACTCAATCGAGCGGTGGCCGTTTCGATGTGCGATGGCCCGGCAGTGGCACTTTCGATCGTCGATAGATTGCTCGGGGAAGAGCGTATGGGACGATATCACCTCACGCATGCAGCGAAGGCCGATTTCCTGCGCCAGCTTGGGCGCAGCGACGAGGCACGAGAATCCTATGTGACGGCACTATCGCTTTGCCAACAGGCGCCGGAGCAGGCCTTCTTGCGCAAGCGGCTTGCCGAGCTTGAAGTCAAGACGCGACAGTAGCCGGATCAGGCGCGCTTGCGCGATACCAGCAAACCGATCGCGGTGCCCGTCAGCGCCGAAACGACGATTAGGAGGTGGGTGTTGATGCTGGCCTGCGCCAGATTTTCAAGCGCAGCCTTCTCCCCTGAAGCGCCGAAAGCCATGGCGCCGGCGGTGATCCCGGCCGGGTAGGTGCCGACGCCTCCCGGCGCATGCACGGGCAGCACCGACGACAATTCGCCGCCAAGCGCGCCACCGAAGCTTGCCGACAGCGGCGTGACGTTCATCAGGCCGAGCGCCCAGGCAAGGACCGCAACCTTGACCAGCCAATTGACCACCGTCGTCAGCCAGGCGCGCGCAAAGGCCTGAGCATCGACCGGCAGACCACGCTCGAGCTCGTGCACCAGCCCTTGCGCCTTCTTCGGCAAGATGCGGGCGGCAAGGCGGATCAGCGGGCGGCGCGAGACGAAGCCCACGACCGGCAAAAGCAGGAAAGCCAACCACACGACCCAGGCCAGAATGCGATAGGGCGAAGCAAGCACAAGACCGACGCCGGCCGCGGCCAGTAGCGCATGCAGGTCGAGCAACCGCATGACGAGCAGCGCCGAAGTGCCACGAGCCAGCGGAATGCCGAATTCGGATCGCATCAGCACCGGGAAACTGGTCTCGCCGGTGCGGAAGGGCATCATGATATTCAGCAGGTTATGCACCTGCGTCACACGGAACAGCACTGCGAAATGGCCTGACGTTTCCTTCGGGAAGTAATCGTAAAAGCGCCAGGTGCGCAGAAAGTAGGTGCCGGTCAGGAGCACAAGCGCGAGAAGGATGGGCAGGGCGCCGACCTTGCCCCATTGCGCCAGGATCGAACTCCAGCCCCAGAACCATTCGATGAAGGCCGCATAGGCAATGACGACGGCCAGCGTCAGCAGCATCATTCGGTTGCGAATAAACCAATTCTGTCGGCTGGCAACCATCGGAGTCTTCATGTAGTTAGGCACCCAATGCGAGCTGAGGCTTCAGACCGGACAGTCGCTCGTTTCGCCCGGCATGTTTCTGCCGGTCTTGTAGGAGAAAGAAGAGTTGCAGACAACGGCAGAGTCGACCCTCCCCCAGGCCGATGCGATAAGCCCGCTTGAGCTTTCGCTGGTTGTGCCCGTCTTCAACGAGGAAGAAAGCGTCGGTCCGCTGATCGAGCGCATCTGTTCCGCGATGGCGAGCTTTGACAAGCGCTGGGAGTTGATCCTTATCGACGACGGCAGCACGGACGCCACGCTGGCCAATGCGCGCCGCTCGCTGCTGCGTGACGGGCTGACATTGCGGATCGTCGAGCTCCAGCGCAATTTCGGCCAGACTGCCGCCATGCAGGCCGGTATCGATGCCGCAAACGGCCGGCTCATCGCCACCATGGACGGCGATCTGCAGAACGACCCGAAGGATATTCCCTCGATGGTCGAGGAGCTGGAACGGCGGCAGCTCGATCTGCTCGTCGGCTGGCGCAAGAACCGCCAGGACGGGCTTTTCCTGCGCAAGATCCCCTCCTGGTGCGCCAATTACCTGATCGGCCGCATCACCGGCGTCAAGCTGCACGACTATGGCTGCAGCCTGAAGATCTACCGCTCATCGATCATCAAGCAGGTGAAGTTGATGGGCGAGATGCATCGCTTCATCCCGGCCTGGGTCGCCGGCGTTGTCCCGAGCTCACGCATCGGCGAAGTGCCCGTCACCCACCATGCGCGCCAACACGGCACCTCCAAATACGGGATTTCGCGGACCTTCCGCGTCATTCTCGATCTGCTGTCGGTGATGTTCTTCATGCGTTACAAGGCGCGGCCGGGCCATTTCTTCGGTTCCCTTGGCCTCGGCCTCGGCGCGCTCGCAGCCTTGATCCTGTTCTGGCTCTTCATCGACAAGTTCGTCTTCGGCGACGATATCGGCAGCCGTCCGTTGCTGATGGTTGGCGTCGTGCTGCTCCTGTCGTCCGTGCAGATGATCACCACAGGAATTCTCGCCGAAATGATCGCCCGCATCTATTATCGCGACGATCTTTCGCCGAATTATATAGTCCGCAAGATCTTCGATCGTAACAATCAGGACGCATAGAGTTCCGACCGGATGGCAAGGTGATCCAAGCCATCCCGATCGGGGTGCTAGTTAAGACCTCACTTCGGCCCAGACGGCATCCAGCGCCAGCCGTGTGATGCGCACCATGGCGTCCACTTCTTCATGGCTGATGATCAGCGGTGGCGATGCCAGCATGCGATCGCCGGTCGCGCGCAGCACCAAGCCATTGGTGAGAGCGTGGTTGCGCACGGCCGAGCCGATGGCATCCGGCTTTTCGAAGCGGCGGCGCGTGGATTTGTCGGCTGCGAGCTGCAGAGCGCCCATCAGGCCAATACTGACCGCTTCGCCGACCATGTCATGATCCGTCAGGTTGCCCCAGGCCTTGGCAAAATGAGGGCCGATATCATCGCGGACACGCTCGATCAGCCGTTCGTCCTCGATAATCCTCAAATTCTCGAGCGCAGCTGCCGCGCACACCGGATGGCCGGAATAGGTGAAGCCGTGGTTGAACTCGCCGACCTCGTTGATCAGCACGTCGGCGATGCGATCGCTGACGAGCACGCCGCCAATCGGCAGGTAGCCCGATGATAGCCCCTTGGCGATCGGAGCGAGATCAGGTTCGACACCGAAATGCTGATAGCCGAACCAGGAGCCGAGACGACCGAAGCCGCAGATCACCTCGTCACAGACGAGCAGAATATTCCGCGCCTTGCAGATGCGGGCGATCTCCGGCCAATAGGTGGAAGGCGGCACGATGACGCCGCCAGCCCCCTGCACCGGCTCGGCGATGAAAGCGGCGACATTGTCCTCGCCCAGTTCATCGATCTTCTCCTCCAGCTCGCGGGCAACCTTGAGACCGAATTCCTCGGGCGAGAGATCGCCCCCCTCGGCATACCAATAGGGCTGGCCGATATGGACGACGCCAGGGATCGGCAGGTCGCCCTGCTCATGCATATATTTCATGCCGCCCATGCTGGCGCCCGCGACTGTGGAGCCGTGATAGCCGTTCTTGCGGGCAATGACGGCCTTCTTCGTCGGCTTGCCGACAGCAGCCCAGTAGACACGCGCCATGCGGAACCAGGTGTCATTGGCCTCGGAGCCGGAATTGGTGAAGAAGACATGATTGAAATGCGGGCCGGCATGGGCGCAGACCTTTTCCGACAGCAATGTTGCCGGTGTCGTCGTCGTGCCGAAGAAGGTATTGTAATAGGGCAGCTCGTTCATCTGCCTGATGGCGGCATCGGCGATCTCCGTGCGGCCATAGCCGATATTTACACACCAGAGGCCGGCAAACCCATCCAGATATTTCTTGCCGTTGCTATCGAAAATATAGACGCCCTCGCCCCGCTGGATGATGCGCGCGCCATCGGCGTTCAGCTTCTTCATGTCGGCAAAGGGATGGAGATGGTGGGCGGCATCGAGGGCGGCGAGATTGGAGCGGCTGGATGTATCGGGCATCTGCGAAATCCTCGTCGGATTGAAAGGCGGGCTACGATCGGTTACGACCATGACGTGAGCATGGGGGATTTACAAGAGCATGGCGGCCGACAACGCAACCGAAGGTAACGCGCGCATCGAGGTGCTGATTTCGGACATGAACGGCCGGCTGCGGGGCAAGCAGATCCCGATTTCGGCCGAAAAGAAGGTCTGGTCCGGCGCCGTGCGGCTGCCGACCTCGACGCAATCGCTCGATATCTGGGGCGATGACAATGACGACATTACCGGCCTGTCGCTGACGATCGGCGATCCCGATGGCACCTGCGTTGCCGACAAGCGCACGCTGGCGGACATGCCCTGGGCGCCGGCTGGATCTAAGCAGGTGCTGGCTACCATGCATGAGCTTGATGGCAGCCCGAGCTTTCAGGATCCCCGCGCCATTCTTTCTGCCGTTCTCGACCGCTACAAGGCGCTTGGCCTCACCCCCGTCGTGGCGACGGAGCTGGAATTCTACCTGCTCGCCGGCGACTGGCGCGACAGGGGCATCCCCTCGCCGCCCCTGGCATTGACCTATCGAGACGAGCCGAATGGCTATCAGCTTTACGATATGGACGCTGTCGACCTGCTTGACGGCTATCTTGAAACGCTGCGCAGCTATGCCAGGGCGCAGGGATTGCCGGCGGATGCGACGACAGCGGAATTCGGCCCCGGCCAGTTCGAGATCAACCTGTTGCACCGCCCGGATGCGCTTGCAGCGGCCGACGATTGCATCATGCTGAAGCGCGTGGCCGAACAGGCGGCGCGCAAGCACGGCCTAAAATCGACCTGCATGGCGAAACCCTATACCGACCATGCCGGCTCCGGGCTGCATGTGCATGCCAGCATCATCGACGATCAGGGCCGCAATGTCCTCGACGCAGCGGGCGGCGAGCCGAAGAAGCTGAAGTCGATCTGTGCGGGTCTGCTGCAGACGCTTGAGGATGCGCAGCTGATCTTTGCGCCCTACGCCAATTCCTATCGCCGCTTCCAGCCGGGCTCGTTTGCTCCCGTCGATCTGACCTGGGGCTTTGGTCATCGCGGCACGGCCGTCCGCATTCCTGAAAAGGATGGGCCCGGCGCGCGCATCGAACACCGTGTCGCCGGCGCCGACGCCAATCCCTATCTGATGTTGGCGGCAATTCTCGGCGGCATGCTGTTTGGGCTGCAGAACGACCTCGATCCGGGCGAGGAATCAACGCCGTCTCAAGTACCGGCCGATGCGCCCAAGTTGACTCATGATTTCCTGACGGCCGTCGAACGCTTCCGCGCCTCTGCATTCATCGCCGATATCTTCGGCGAGCGCTATCAAAAGCTCTATGGCGATACGAAACACAAGGAGGCGATCCGCTATCTGCGCAGCGTTTCCGATTTCGATTACCGGACCTACCTGCCGCGCCTTTGAACGGTTAAACCGCCAGCCTGTCGACCGCGCCTTCGCGCTCGACGCGGGCGCCGGTGCCTTCGCGAACCATCACCTTGAGTTCGCCGGGGTGAACCTTGAGGATCACATCGCGGGCAAGCGGCAGCAGCTCGCCATCCATGACGCAGTTTGCGAGCTGGCGCAGCTTCGGGAAATGCAGATGCACTTCCGGCGCATGCATCACCATGACATCGGTATTGTCGCGCACCCGGCCTCGCAACATGTCGACGGCCAGGCGGGCCACACCAAGCGGCCGCAAGGGCTTGGCCGTGTAAAACCCCAGTTCGCCGCCGCGCAGATTATCAGCATAGAGCAACGCATTGGCACCGAAGGGATTGTTGGAAACCGAAATTGCTGAGACATGCCGATGCCCGCGAGTGTCGCCGGCTTCGAAATCGACGTCGAATTCCGGCGGATTGGCGATGACGCCGAAAGCCGCTCGGGTGCTGGCCGACATCTTTCCGATGCGCGAACGGTAGGTGTAGCTATTGCGATAACGCACCAGACGCGCATGCAGGCCTGCCGAGAACTGATGCACGAAGGCTCGGCCATTGGCGCTGCCGATATCGACCTGATCGACCTCGCCTGTCGCGAGCACATTCAGCGTCTGCCAGATATCGAGCGGCAACCGCAGCGAGCGCGCGAACAGGTTCATGGTGCCGGCGGGAATGACGCCGAGCGCAACGCCGTTCTTCCAGGCGATCGAGGCAGCGGCCGAAATCGTGCCATCGCCGCCGCCGGCGACGATACCGTCTATATCATCTCGACGCGCGGCACGCTCCATGGCCGATACGATGTCTCGCCCGGCCACGACGACGGCTTCGAACTCATGACCGGCATCGCGGAAAACCTGCTCTGCCCTCGCCTCGTAGGCAGTCATATCGGTCGTGCGGAAAGTACCGCCATCGCGATTGAAGAAGCCGATCAATTTCATCGGGGCTCCCGGTGTTTCCACAAATTGTGTCTCAGAAAGGAGCTGATGCCCCGTGCGCTTTTTCACAGATGGTTTCTGATGAAGCAATTTCAAGCGCTGTGGCGGCCTGGCACCCGAGCGGACCCGCACTCACTTATGCATCATTCGACATGCTGCGCTGCAAAAAATGCACGCGACAGTAACCTCACCGTGATTGATAGTATGTTTGAGGCATGTCCGTGCTTCGCCAGTCCCTTATTGCAATTTGATGCATTGAACACTGAAGCCGGGGTTCGTTGCCCGATTCGCGGCGCTCAGCCTGGTTTGCCGCCCAAGGAGTTTTCGTGAGCGATATTGCCGTCGACGTCCTCGATTCCCAAATCGCAGTCGAAGCGCCCTCGCGTACCGCCATTGCGCTTGTGACGCTGGCTCTCGCCGTCGGCAGCTTCGGCATCGGCACGGGCGAATTCGTCATCATGGGGCTGCTGCCCAATGTCGCCGATACGTTTGGCGTCACGACGCCGGAAGCGGGCCATGTGATCAGCGCCTATGCGCTTGGCGTCGTCGTCGGCGCACCTGTCATCGCCGTGCTCGCCGCCAAGATGGCGCGCCGCACGCTCCTCCTGCTGATGATGGCGATCTTCGCCGCCGGCAATATTTCCAGCGCATTCGCGCCGACCTATACGAGCTTCGCGGCGCTGCGCTTCATCACCGGACTGCCGCACGGCGCCTATTTCGGCGTTGCCGCGCTGGTTGCCGCCTCCATGGTGCCGGTTCATCGCCGCGTTCGTGCTGTCGGCCAGGTCATGCTTGGCCTCACCATCGCCACACTTGTGGGAACGCCGATTGCCACCTTCCTCGGCCAGATTCTTGAATGGCGGGCCGCCTTCATGATGGTCGGCGGCGTCGGCCTCGTCACCATGCTGCTCATCGCCCTCTTTCTGCCGAAGGACAAGGTTGAGGAAGGCGCGAGCATCACCCGCGAGCTCGGCGCCCTCAAGCGCGTTCAGATCTGGCTGACGCTCGGCATCGCCGCTGTCGGTTTCGGCGGCATGTTCTCGATCTTCAGCTATGTGGCAACCACGACGACCCAGGTCGCCGGCCTTGGTGCGGGCATGGTGCCCGTGGTGCTGGCGCTGTTCGGTATCGGCATGAATGTCGGCAACATCGTCGGTTCGCGCCTCGGCGACATCTCGATCAAGGGCACGATCGGTGGCATGATGATCTTCAACATCATCGCTATGACGCTGTTTTCGCTGACGGCCGCCAATCCGATCATGCTCTGCGTCTGCGTCTTCCTGATCGGCTGCGGTTTTGCCGCTTGTCCCGCAGTACAGACCCGGCTGATGGATGTGGCCGCCGATGCGCAGACGCTGGCTGCCGCCTCCAACCATTCCGCCTTCAACATCGCCAATGCGCTGGGCGCCTGGCTCGGCGGCATGGTCATCGCCTGGGGCTTCACCGCGGCTGCCACAGGCTATGTCGGCGCCGTTCTCTCCGTCGCCGGCCTTGCGATCTTCGCTGTTTCAGTTGGCCTGGAACGCCGCACGGGCCACGCCTGAAGCGGCGGGCGCTGCCAGCTCCTGCCGGCCGTTGTGACAGAAGACATTCTCCTCGCCCCATACCGCCATCGCCTTGATGATCGGCCGCAGGCTGGCGCCAAGCGGCGTTAAAGCATATTCGACATGCGGCGGCACGACCGGAAAAACGGTGCGTGACACCAACCCGGAGTCTTCGAGTTCGCGCAACTGCTTCGTCAGCATGCGCTGTGTCACCGACGGCAGCTTGCGCCGGATTTCGTTGAAGCGCAGCGTGCCTTCCATCAGGTGAAAAAGAACCACGCCCTTCCATTTGCCGTCGAGAAGGCTCAGCGTCGCCTCGACCGGACAACCCGGGAAATTCTTGACAAGCTTGGAGCGGGGCAGCGACATTGACGGTATCCTTTTTGTACCTACGTACAGAATTTGTGCATTCTTGCGCCTTTCGATGATAATGCGCATCTAGCCTCTGTGCAACAAAACCAGGAGCTTCTCCCATGCGTGCAGTCGCCTACAAGCAACCCCAGCCCATTTCCGCAGAAACATCCCTGATCGATATCGATCTGCCGACACCCGAGGCCAAGGGTCACGATCTGCTCGTCGAAGTGAAGGCCGTCTCCGTCAATCCGGTCGATGTCAAAATCCGCGCCAACGTCGCGCCGGCCGAAGGTGAGTACAAGATCATCGGCTGGGACGCGTCCGGCATCGTCAGGGCTGTCGGTCCCGACGTCACCATGTTCAAGCCAGGTGACGAAGTCTTCTATGCCGGCGCCATCAATCGCGGTGGTTCGAATGTCGAATTCCACCTGGTCGACGAGCGCATCGTGGGCGCCAAGCCGAAAAGCCTCGATTTTCCGCCGGCGGCAGCACTGCCGTTGACCTCGATCACGGCTTACGAAACGCTGTTCGATCGCCTGAAGGTACAAGATCCCGTTCCCGGCGTCGCGAATGCAATCCTCATCATCGGCGGCGCGGCGGCGTCGGGTCGATCGCCATCCAGATCGCGCGCGCGCTCACCGATCTCACCATCATCGCAACGGCATCCCGGCCTGAAACGCAGGCTTGGGTCAAGGAGCTGGGCGCGCATCACGTGATCGACCATTCGAAGCCGCTTGTGCCGCAGATCGAAGCGCTTGGCATCGGCGCGCCGGCCTTCGTCTTCTCGACCACCAACACGACGGACCACATCACGTCGATCGTCGAAGCGATTGCGCCGCAGGGCCGGTTCGCCTTGATCGACGACCCGAAGACGCTCGACGTCGTGCCCTTCAAACGCAAGGCCGTGTCGATCCATTGGGAGCTGATGTTCACCCGTCCGCTCTTCAACACGGCCGACATGATCGAGCAGCACAAGCTGCTGACGAAGGTCGCCGGACTGGTCGATGCCGGCAAGATCCGCTCGACGCTGACGGAGACCGCGGGCACGATCAATGCCGCCAATCTGAAGAAGGCGCATGCCCTCGTCGAGACCGGCAAAATGAAGGGCAAGGTCGTTCTGGCAGGCTTCTGAACGGCCAAAATCGAGGGCAAATCAGGCCGGGCGCTCATCGTCCGGCCACGCTGTTTTAACGCATTCGCAACGCCACCTGTTGCGCCGCACAAAATTTCAAGCACCCAAGCAAATTTTTCTTTCGACATGGGGCTTTAAACCGTTTCCACCTCTTGACTTTTTATGCCTTCGGCGCGACTTCTGCCCCAGATGGAGAGCAGCGCTTTTCCATGCCGATTAACCGGAGCCATCTTTAGATGCCTAGCGACAGTAGTAGTCGATTGCCTTTGCCGTCAGTAGCATTCGTGCACTAACCGACTCCTGTCGGCTCGCCACGATCCGCTACGACGGCGGATCGACGGAAAGGCGAGCTATAATGAACATCAACAGCTTTCCCGCGCGGGCCGGCAATGCCGCTCGTGCATTCATCAACAACAACCGTGGCGTCACCATCGCCGAACGCGTCGAGTCCTTGAACGTGCTCGATGTGGCCGAGGCTGGACGCATCCTCGCCAAGATGCCGGAAGAACGCGCCGTGCGCATTCTCGACCGGCCGGAGCTGCGCAACGCAGCCGCCATTCTCGAAGTCATGGGCAATGCGGACGCCTCGCGGCTGCTGCACGGCATGTCGAACGACCGCGTCGCCGACGTGCTGCTCGAGATGGATATCGACACCCGCGCCCGTCTCTTCGCCACATTCGACGAGCATGCCCGGGTGGCAATCCAGGGCCTGATGGGCTACCCGCCGCGCACGGCCGGCGGCATCATGACGACGGAGTTTGTGAGCGTGCTCGCAAGCTGGACCGTTGCACAGACGCTCGACCATGTTCGCCAGGTCGAACGCTCCCGCGAAACCGTCTATGCCATCTACGTCCTCGACGATGAAACGCATGTGCTGCTGCATGTCGTGACGCTGCGCCGTCTCATCACCGGTGAGCCCGATGCCTGTATTCTCACGGTGGCCCAGAAGGGCACGCCGGTCACGGCGCCGCCGCTGATGAAGCAGGAAGACGTCGCCCGCCTGATCCGCCGCCACGACCTGCTGGCGCTTCCGGTTGTCGACGACAAGGGCCATATGCTGGGGATCGTCACCGTCGACGACGTCATCGATACGATGATTGCCGATACAACCGAAGACGCCCAGAAGTTCGGTGGTATGGAAGCCCTTGGGCAGCCTTACATGAAGATCAGCTTTGCCGGCATGATCCGCAAGCGCGCCGGCTGGCTCGCTGCCCTCTTCCTTGGCGAAATGCTGACGGCAAGCGCCATGCAGCATTTCGAGGGTGAGCTGGAAAAGGCCGTCGTGCTGACCCTGTTCATCCCGTTGATCATGAGCTCGGGCGGCAATTCCGGCTCGCAGGCGACCTCGCTGATCATCCGGGCGCTGGCGCTCGGCGAACTGAAGCTTTCGGACTGGTGGCGCGTCGCGATCCGCGAACTGCCCACAGGCATCGTGCTTGGCGCCATCCTCGGCCTCGTCGGCTTCGCCCGCATCGTGCTCTGGCAGACCATCGGTCTCTTCGATTACGGCCCGCACTGGCAGCTTGTCGCCCTTACGGTCTTTGCGGCCCTGATCGGCATCGTGACCTTCGGTTCGCTTGCCGGCTCGATGCTGCCCTTCGTTCTGCAGAAGCTGCGGCTCGATCCCGCCAGTGCATCGGCGCCCTTCGTGGCCACGCTGGTCGATGTCACCGGCCTGGTGATCTACTTCTCGGTCGCCCTAATGATCCTTAGTGGAACGATGCTCTGAGGATAATCAAATTCTCATCGCGAAGGGGCCGGCAACGGCCCCTTTTCATTTTCACTCCGGCTGCCTCATTCAGGCTCTAGCAATTTCAGCGCACCATTGGTCTTGATCGTGCGGATCGCGAAATTCGAGCGCAGATCAACCACGCCGGGAAGCACCAGAAGCCTTTCCGACAGTACCTTCTCATAGGCGGCAAGATCCGCCACCACCACTTCGGCCAGAAAATCCGCCGTTCCTGAAATCAGATGGCAGGCGACGACTTCAGGAATGGCAAGCAATGCTGCCTGCTGCATTTCGGAGTTCTCTTTCGAGTGATGGCCGACCTTGAGCTCGACGAAAACGGTCAGGCCCAGGCCTGCTTCCTTACGGTCGATATCGGCGCGATAGCCGCGCAGCAGCCCGGATTTTTCCAGATTGCGAATGCGCCTTAGACATGGAGATGGCGAGAGGTTCACACGCTCGGCGATTTCGACATTCGTGGCCCGCGCATCCTCCTGAAGGCAGTTGAGGATGGCAATATCGAATTTATCCAGTTTTGGCATATCTGAGAAACTCAATCATCCATATTGGCAGATTATTGCTTATATCATGTTTCCAGAGCCATAACTAGCAAGGACATGCCTCGGCCTTCGGCGCTATCTTCTTCCTATCGAAAGACAAACCGGATCGTTGGAAAGGATATGTCGATGACCGCCTTGACCCTCCCCACCCGCAAAATCAGCCCCACAGCGATCGGCTATGCCGGCGCGATCATCACCGTTCTCATCTGGGCAAACTGGATTCTCGCCACGCGCCACACGGCGGAGACCCAGATGAGCACGATCGACCTCGGTCTTATCCGTTACGGCGTGCCGGCGCTGGTGTTGGCTCCCGTCTGGTGGCGGACTGGCCTCTTGCCGAAGGGCGTGCCGCTGAAGCTGCTGGCGCTGATGGTCTGTGGTTCCGGCGCCCTTTTCTTCCAGCTGACCACCTTCGCCATTCAATTCACTCCGGCCTCGGCAGCCGGCATCCTGCTCGGTGGCTCCATGCCGCTGGCGGCTGCAGTGATCGGCGTGACGCTGTTTCGCGAACGGCTCGATGTGACCCGTTGGCTCGGCCTGGGCGGCATCGTCGCCGGCGTCGTCATCCTTCTGGCACGCAGCCTTTACGGCGTGCAGATCTCCTGGGAAGGCTTCACGCTGCTGCCGCTCGCAGCCCTGCTCTGGGCATCCTATACCCATGCCTTCCGCCGCTCCGGCCTCAGCGCCCTGCAATCGAGCGCCATCATCGCCGTCTGGTCCTTCCTCATCCATGTCGGACTGGCCTTCGTCTTCGGCAGCTCGCTCGCCTCGGTTCCGCTGCCGGAAATCGGCCTCCAGGTCGTCAGCCAGGGCCTACTGTCAGGCCTTGCCGCCACCCTTGCCTATGGCCTTGCCGTCCAGGCTCTCGGCGGCACGCAGGCAGCAGCCTTCACCGCCATCACGCCTGTCCTCGCCACCATCGGCGGCGGCCTCCTGCTTGGTGAGGAAATCGGCGTGGCCGGGATCGCAGCCGCCATCGTGACCGGTATCGGCGTCGCCCTTTCGACCGGCCTATTCGCCCGGAAGCCTGCCCAGCATTAATTCTTGCAGCCAGGCCGCAAATGTCACCAGCCTTGCATGCTTATCTCGCAGCAACTTCGCGCTACGGGCAGACATGATGGGCTCATAAAATGCTCCAGTTCAGGACTTGAAATTTCAATCCGCACTACCCAAACTTGTGGTAGTGCGGGCAAACGATCTTTTAGGTATAGCTGCGGTGAGGGCAGACGTGTTTATTGTCGATTTCATTTTAGAGGTCTTAGGATACACGACCGCCCGCATAATAGTGCCGTTGATTTCCTTTGGTAATGTGAGAGTTCAGGCTCTCTCGTCACATGAAACCGGTTTCAACTGTCTCGGCTTCAAGCGTATGGCAAGCGGAGGCTTCCTTTGCCAGGCAACGATGGCGGGGTCGGTCGGTTTGTTGCCTTGGGCGGTGCTATTGCTCGTTGTAATTCCGCACTTGTTTGGAAGTTAGACGGAGCAACTTGTCCGCTTTGAGCCGAAACCCGCCATCGGTGGCATTCGCCACTAAACTCGTTTTCCTGTCTTCGACATCATGGCGCTTCGGATTGGTGATCTGCCCCCCGGATACGGATCAGAATCGAAGCACCATTGCCACGCGTCTGGCCGGATCGGCACCCTGGGCAAACTCGTTCTCGAGGATCTGCGTGAGAACAGCCGGCCTTTGCTCGTCATCCAGGATGCGAAACCCCAGCGACGCATAGAAAGGCGCGTTGAAGGCCGCCTGCCGATCCGTTGTCAAGGTAAGCCCGACGGCACCCTGAGTTCTGGCGGCTGCAATCGCAGCCTCCATCAGCCGGCGTCCGACGCCGCGCTTCTGCCAGCGCCTGACGACATCGAGTTCGGCGATGTGGACGGAGCCGTCCTTTCGAATACCGGCCAGAAACCCGAACGGCTGATCTTCGATATCGACGGCAACGAACAACAATTGCTGCGCAACAGATTGCTTCAACACGTCGAGCGACAGAGAAGTGGGTTCGCAATCCACTGCCCCGGCCTCATGCAGAACCCAGAAAGCATCGATCTCGATCGCTGCCAGCAAATGCAACTCATCCGGCCGTGCCTGACGGATCGTGTAGGCGTCTTGCTCGATCTCCGTCATTCCATCTCACATATTGGGATAGACCGGCCCCTCGCCGCCCTGCGGCGGCACCCAGTTGATGTTCTGGTTGGGGTCCTTGATATCGCAGGTCTTGCAGTGGACGCAGTTCTGCGCGTTGATGACATAGGTTTCCTTGCCATCCTTCTCCACCCATTCATAGACACCGGCCGGACAGTAGCGCGTCGACGGACCGGCAAAGACATCGTGCTCCGACGATACCTGCAGCGCCATGTCTCTGACCTTGAGATGCACCGGCTGGTCTTCCTCGTGATTGGTGTTCGACAGGAACACCGAGGACAGGCGGTCGAAGGTGAGCACGCCATCCGGCTTCGGATAGTCGATCTTCTGATGTTGCGCGGCAGGCTCCAGCGACTGCGCATCCGTCTTGCCGTGTTTCAGCGTGCCGAAGAAGGAGAAGCCGAGCAGCTGGTTGGTCCACATGTCGAGGCCACCAAGCGCCACGCCGATTGCCGTGCCGAACTTCGACCACAGCGGCTTGACGTTTCTGACCCGCTTGAGGTCCTTGCCGATATCCGTCTGGCGCCACTCGTTCTCGATCTCGATGACTTCGTCATTGGCGCGACCGGCAGCAATCGCCTCGGCGATCCTGTCCGCCGCCAGCATGCCCGACAGCACCGCATTGTGGCTGCCCTTGATACGGGGAACATTGACGAGGCCGGCCGAGCAACCGATGAGCGCGCCGCCGGGGAAGGTCAGCTTCGGCACCGACTGGTATCCGCCCTCGGTGATGGCGCGCGCACCATAGGAAATGCGCTTGCCGCCCTCGAAGGTGCCGCGGATCGCTGGATGCGTCTTGAAGCGCTGGAATTCCTCGAAGGGATAGAGATAGGGGTTCTTGTAGTTCAGGTGCACGACGAAGCCGACGGCAACCAGATTGTCTTCCAGATGATAGAGGAACGAGCCGCCGCCCGTCTTCATGCCGAGCGGCCAGCCGAAGGAGTGCTGCACGAGACCCTTCTTGTGGTTCTCGGGCTTCACCTGCCAGAGTTCCTTGATGCCGATGCCGAACTTGGGCACATCGCTGTCCCGCGCCAGATCGAATTTGGCAATCAGCTGCTTGGCAAGCGAGCCGCGCACGCCCTCGCCGATCAGCACGTATTTGCCGAGCAATGCCATGCCGCGCGTATAGTTCGGGCCTGGTTCGCCGTTCTTCTCGATGCCCATGTCGCCGGTGGCCACACCAATGACGGCGCCTTCGTCATTATAGAGCACTTCCGTCGCCGCAAAGCCGGGATAGATCTCGACGCCGAGGGCTTCCGCCTTTTCGGCCAGCCACCGACAGACATTGCCGAGCGAGACGATATAATTGCCGTGATTGTTCATCAGCGGCGGCATCAGGAAGTTCGGCAGGCGGATGCAGCCGGCGGGGCCGAGGAGCAGAAAGTGATCCGAGGTCACCTTGGTCTTGAAGGGATGGCCCTCCTCCTCGCGCCAGTCGGGCAGCAACCGGTCGATGCCGATCGGATCGACGACGGCGCCCGACAGGATATGCGCGCCGACCTCGGCACCCTTTTCGAGCACGACCACAGTCAGATCCGCGTTGATCTGCTTCAGCCGGATTGCCGCTGACAGGCCAGCCGGACCGCCCCCGACAATCACAACGTCGAATTCCATGCTCTCGCGTTCCGGAAGATCCATCGCGTCTGTCATTCACTCTCTCCGATTGACCAGGCGCTCGATGATGTCGGAGCGCGGCCTGTCCCCCTTTGGGCGTCTTCCCCATTTCGACTATTCTCTTGTCAAAATGGAAAGGGATTGTCGAGCCGGGAAGCGACAGGCAATCCCCCAATTCACCCAGCGCGACAATCAAGCTAAATTACTCTTACGTCAACGTCAATATTCTGATGGCGTTTGCGACCTTCTGCCCCGGTGCGACTTTCAAAGACAGCGGTGGGCACTCTATAGGTAGGGCTTGGGAACTCGGATAGCGGGAAGGATTATCGAGATGGATCTTCGTATCGAGGGAAAACGCGCGCTGGTGCTCGCCTCTTCCAAGGGCCTCGGACATGGCATCGCCGTGGCGCTAGCGCGCGAAGGTGCAAACGTGCTGCTCTGCGGCCGCAGCGGCGAAAGGCTCGACGGCAATTGCAAGGCCATCAATGCCGAGGGTAAAGGTCATGCCGACTGGATCTGGGCCGATCTCAACGACGAGAATTTCGTGCAGGTCGTCAGTGAGGCGGTGACCGCGAAACTCGGGGGCATCGACATTCTCGTCAACAATAGCGGCGGCCCGACGCCGGGGACGACCGAGGATATGACCGCCGATCGCCTGGAGACCTATTTTATTTCCATGGTGTCGCGGATCATTACCCTGACCAACGCGCTCCTGCCGAGCATGAAGGCACAGGGTTGGGGACGGATCCTCACCATCGCCTCCTCCGGCGTCATCGAGCCGATCGCCAGTCTGGCGCTTTCCAACACACTACGCCCGGCGCTGGCCGGCTGGAGCAAGACGCTGGCGAGCGAAGTCGCCGCTCACGGAATCACGGTGAACATGCTGCTGCCGGGCAGCATCGCGACCGACCGGCTAGCCGAGCTTGACACGGCTGCAGCCAAGCGCGGCGGCAAAAGCCTCGAAGACGTCAGTGCCGAGCGCCAGCAACGCATACCCACAGGCCGCTACGGTCGTGTCGAGGAGTTCGCGGCAACGGCAGCTTTTCTTTGCAGCGGGCCGGCAAGTTATGTGACCGGAACGATGGTTCGCTGCGACGGAGGCGCTGCCCGTTCACTTTGAAGGCACCATGGGCCGTTGGAAAACCGGCCCTCTGTAAACGGGGGCCGACAACACGATTGCGTGAGCATAGACCGAGACTGCTATGAGGCTTGCGAACGTGCTTTGCACTATAAACGATGCAAAGAACCACGAAGCCATCCATTTATTACATAACGGCAATCAAAAAATAGCCATTTGATCATTTGTTGCACCGCAAAAGCCTTAGCAACTCGAAAGCTTTCCAAGCTTTAATTTTTCGTGCCGTCGAACTGTGGTAGATTGCGCTGGATGAGCGTTCATGAATTCGCGTTATAGGGACAGAATAACCGAACGTTAGCGGTAACGGCGATGTGATGGATTGTGGCGCAACTCGTCTTTGTTGTGCGACGCAATAAATACACTTCGGCGGCACCGCGCTTTTTTCAACTCGCTTCGACCGGTTCTTTAATATGAAAAAAATCTGGCTTCCCCTCGGCCTCCTTTTCATTGCTGCCCTTGCAGCCTGGGGCTATCGCGACCGCATTCCTTTCCTTTCCTCATTTGTTGAGCCGGCCTCTGCAGAAACCAAAGATGCGAGCAAGGCGGCACCGGCAGGCGGCAAAAAGCAAGCCAGCCTGACCTCCACCGTCAAGACGGCTGCCGTCACCAAGCGGCTCCTGCCGAATGACATCACGGCGACTGGCTCGGCCGTTGCACAGAATGCAACGACTATTGCCGCGCAGGAATCCGGTATCGTTACGTCGATCGAAGCCACGGACGGAGCGATGGTCAAGGCTGGCGATCTGATCGCAAAGCTCGACGCGCGGACCGCACAGGCCGCCGTCGACAAGGATCAAGCCACTATAGCCAAGGATCAGGCGACGCTCGTGGCGGCAGAATCAGCCCTCACGCGAGCGAAGAGCCTGCTCGCCAATGCCGGGACGCAGCAGACGGTCGATCAGGCCGTCGCAGCACGCGATACGGCCGCGGCAGACGTCAACGCCGACAAGGCGCAGCTCGCATCCGACCAGGTTCTGCTTGAGAACACCCAAATCCGGGCGCCTTATGACGGTCGCCTTGGCAATATCGTTCCGAGCCCCGGCGCCTATCTCACCCCCGGCTCTGCCGTCGTGACCATTACCCAATACAATCCGATCTACGTCCAATTCCACATGCAGCAAAATCAGTTGCGGGAATTGGAGGAAGCCTTGAAGGCCGGCGTCGTGCCGGTCAGCACCGTTCCACAGTCGAGCAAGGGCAAGGCCCGCCAGGGTGCAGTCAGCTTCTTCGACAACACGGTAGATCCCACCTCCGGCACCATCATCGTCAAGGCGAAGTTCGAAAATGCCAATGGCGCAATCTGGCCGGCCGGGCGGTCAACGTCGTGGTTCACCTGAACGACAGCGAGCCGGTGATCGTCGCTCCGACCGTGGCGATCAGCCCCGGCCCGGACGGCTTCTTTGCCTATGTCGTCAAGGACAACAAAGTTCATATGACGCCGGTCACCGTAGAGCGCGAGAATGGCGGCTTCACAGCGGTAGCCAAGGGTCTTTCGGAGGGTGATCACGTCGTCGTCGAAGGCCAGGTACAGCTGATCGACGGCCAGAATGTCGTCGAGCAATTCTCCGACGAAAAGTCTGAGAACGTGGCGGCTGCGGATGGTCAGACGAACCAGAAAAGCGAAACGATTTCAGTTGGAGCGCAGCAATGATACCCAGGTTCTGTATCGAGCGGCCTGTTGCGACCACGCTTCTGGCTTTGGGTGTCGTTCTGGCCGGCCTGGCGGGCTATCAGCTCGTGCCGGTCGCCGCCGTACCCCAGGTCGATTTTCCGACCATCAACGTTTCGGCACAGTTGACCGGCGCCTCGCCGCAGACGATGGCAACCTCGGTTTCCACACCGCTGATCAAGCAGTTCGAAACCATCCCCGGCATCAGCGAAATCTCTTCGACGAGCTCGCTCGGCAATACGAGCATCGTCCTTCAGTTCGATCTTAGCCGCAGTATCGATGCCGCCGCCGGTGATGTGCAGGCCGCGATCTCGAATGCAAATCGCCAGCTGCCTAACAACCTGACGACGCCACCCGGCTACAAAAAGACGAACCCGGCCGACGCTCCGATCATGCTGCTTGCCGTGCAGAGCGATACGATGCCGCGCAGCAAGCTCGACGAAATCGCCGAAGACATCATCTCTCCTTCGCTATCGACCATCTCAGGCGTGGCGGAAGTCACGGTGTACGGCGCGCAAACCTACGCCGTGCGGGTCGAAGTCGATCCGGACAAGCTGCAGGCCCTCGGTATCGGCATCGACACCGTCAACAGCGCAATCGTCAATGCCAACAGTCAGGTTCCGGTCGGCACTCTGCAAAACAACAAGCAGAGCATGACGCTCAACGCCAATACGCAGAATACCAATGCCGCACAATTCAAGTCTCTGGTCATCGCCAATCCGAACGCGCGCCGATCCACCTGAGTGATGTCGCCAACGTCCAGGACAGCGTGCAAAATACCAATGCGGGCTCTTGGTACGATGGCAAGCAGGCGATCATTCTGGCGATCCAGCGTCAGCCGGACGCCAATACCGTCGAAGTCGTCGATGCGATCAACAAGAAGCTGCCGCAACTGCATGCGGAAATTCCGGCATCGGTGACGACGAGCGTCATGAACGACTCGGCCCAGCCGATCCGTGATGCCATCTCCGACGTGAAGTTCACGCTGCTGCTGACCATCGGCCTGGTCGTTCTCGTCATCTATCTGTTTACCGGCCACGTAACGGCAACGATCATCCCCGGCCTTGCCGTGCCGCTGTCGCTTATTTCGACCTTCGGCATGATGTATGTGCTGGGCTACAGTGTCGACAACATATCACTGCTAGGACTGACACTCGCGGTCGGGCTTGTGGTGGACGATGCGATCGTCATGCTGGAAAACATATTGCGGCATGTCGAGGAAGGCATGCCGGTGCTGCAGGCGGCGATCAAGGGATCGGCCGAAGTCAGCTATACCATCATCTCCATGTCCATCTCGCTGATCGCGGTGTTTATCCCGATCCTGCTGATGGGCGGCGTTGTCGGTCGTATCTTCAACGAATTCGGCATGGTCGTCGCCATTGCCATCGTCGCGTCCGCTATCGTTTCCCTTACTGTGACGCCGATGCTCAGCTCGCGCCTGTCGGCCGGCCATGGGCAGCCGCCCTATCCGGTGCGCGTGTTCAACCGCGGGTTTGACGCAGTCCAGCGCGGATACGACACGGGTGTTGCCTGGTGCCTGCGCAATCGCGGCATCGTTCTGCTCAGCTTCCTCGGCTCGGTGGGGCTTTCGCTCTATTTGTTCATGGTGCTGCCGGCGAGTTTCTTCCCGACTGAGGACATCGGCCGCCTGCAGATTTCCACGCAGGCGCGTCAGGATATATCCTATCCGGCCATGCGAGACCTGCAGAACCAGGCGGCCGCGCTTGTCAAACAGAACCCGGCCGTCGGCCACGTCATGTCGATCGTTGGCGGCAGCACCCGGCAGCCGCTGAACAACGGCACAATGTTCGTTCAGTTGAAGCCCAAGGATCAACGTGAGCCGCTGGACAAGACGCTGCGTGAACTCCGCGCCAGCATCGCGTCGGTCCCCGGCTTGCGGGCGTACATCACGCCGCAGCAGAGCCTGCGCTTCGGCGGCCGCCAGACTGCCAGCCAGTATCAGTTGGTCATACAGGCGCTGAGTGCCGACCAGACCAATCTTTGGGCAAACAAGATGCTGGAGCAGATGCGCCGCGATCCGCGCTTCACGGATGTTGCATCGGACGAGCAGAACAACGCCCTGCAAGCCAACATCGTCATCGACACCGAAAAAGCGGCGCTCTACGGCATCAACAACAGCCAGCTACGCACGACGCTGGAGGAAGCTTTCGGCGGCTTTAACGCCGCGCAGATTCAAACCACCGGCGACAGCTATGACGTCATGGTCGAATTCGACACCAGCACGCCATGGGATGACCGGCGGCTGGAGGATATCCACATCTCTTCGGCAAGCGGTGCGCTAGTTCCCTTGTCGGACTTCGCTCATGTCCAACGCACCACCGGGCCTGTCACCATCAACCAGACGGGGCAGCTCGTTTCGACCACCGTTTCCTTCAATCTGCCGGCTGGCGAAGCGCTTGGCGACGCCACGGCCCGGATCGATCAGATCAAGAAGGACATCAACATGCCGGCGGACATCTTCACGTCCTACGGCGGCACCGCCCAGATCTTCCAGCAATCGCAGGGCAGCACGCCGTATCTGATCCTGGCTGCCGTGTTGACGATCTACGTGGTGCTTGGCGTTCTCTATGAAAGCTTCATCCATCCGCTGACCATTCTGTCCGGTCTGCCGGCCGCGGCCCTCGGCGCACTGCTTGCGCTCAAGGTCTTCGGCTTCGACCTGTCGATCATCGCCCTCATCGGCTTGCTGATGCTGATCGGTATCGTCAAGAAGAACGCGATCATGATGATCGACGTGGCACTGGAGACGCTTCGATCCGGTAGCGGCGTCTCACCGGCGGAAGCGATCCACGAAGCCTGCGTTCGCCGTTTCCGGCCGATC
The DNA here is from genome assembly GCF_001999485.2 of Rhizobium sp. P44RR-XXIV. Lineage (NCBI taxonomy): Bacteria > Pseudomonadati > Pseudomonadota > Alphaproteobacteria > Hyphomicrobiales > Rhizobiaceae > Rhizobium > Rhizobium sp. P44RR-XXIV. Next base: position 1,564,097 of record NZ_MPVZ02000028.1, read on the forward strand.
ATGATGACGACCTTCTGCGCCCTGCTTGGTGCACTGCCGATCGCGGTCGGTGGTGGAGCCAGCTCGGAACTGCGCCAGCCGCTCGGCATCGCGGTTGTCGGTGGTCTGGTCGTCTCGCAGCTTCTGACGCTGTTCATCACGCCGGTTATCTTCCTCGAGATGAACCGTCTGAACGACTTCCTGGGCCGCCTTGGCAAGCGCAAGGACAAGGACCCGCATCACAAAGAGCCGCCGACGGCGATTGCCGCCGAGTGACAGGAACGGGCGCCGAGAGGCGCCCGTTTCGTTTGACACGATCAGAATTGCAGACGGGCCGAATAAAACCATCGCCAAGTCTTGCACTTGCTGTCCAGCCATGGCATGAGGCGCGCTCTTTGCGACAAGGGCGCGTCTTGCGCCTCACAGGGGTTTTGCCCCAATCCAGAAAATTTCGACGGAAAGGAGTGCGGGCATGGCTCGGGCGCTTGGTTTCGACTTTGGCACGACGAACACGGTTCTGGCGATGGCCGATGGACCCGACACGCGATCGGTCGCCTTCAACAGTGCAGCAGGCACGACCGATAGCATGCGCACAGCGCTCTCCTTCATGAAGGATCCGGGGCTGGGTGCCGCGGCGCTGAAGGTCGAGGCCGGACATGCGGCCATCCGGCAGTTCATTGACAATCCCGGCGACTGTCGCTTTCTGCAGTCGATCAAAACCTTTGCGGCCAGCGCGCTTTTCCAGGGCACGCTGATTTACGCCAAGCGCCATCGTTTCGAAGATCTGATGGAGATCTTCGTTCGGCGTCTGCGCGCCTATGCCGAAGACGGCTGGCCAACCGACGTCTCGCGCATCGTAGCCGGTCGGCCGGTGCATTTTGCCGGCGCCAATCCAGACCCGGCGCTCGCCACCGAGCGCTACAACGAGGCCCTCTCCCGTTTCGGCTTTCCCGAAATCCACTATGTCTACGAGCCGGTGGCTGCAGCTTTCTACTTTGCCCAGCATCTGAAAAAGGATGCGACGGTACTGGTTGCCGACTTCGGTGGCGGCACGACCGACTATTCGCTCATCCGCTTCGAGACCCATGCCGGCAAGCTCACCGCCAACCCGATCGGCCATTCCGGTGTCGGTATCGCCGGCGATCATTTCGACTTCCGGATGATCGACAACATCGTCTCGCCGGCAATCGGCAAGGGCAGCTACTTCCGGAGCTTCGACAAGCTTCTGGAGATGCCGAGCTCCTATTACGCCAACTTCGGCCGCTGGAACCAGCTTTCGATCTTCAAGACCTCGCGTGAATATGCCGACCTGAAGACGCTGGTGCGCAGCAGCCTCGAGCCCGAAAAGCTGGAGACCTTCATCGAGCTCGTCGAGCATGATGAAGGCTATCCGCTCTACCAGGCCGTATCGGCAACGAAGATGGCGCTTTCTTCTCAGGAAGAAGCCGAATTCAACTTCCCGCCGCTCGGCAAGGCCGGTCGCAGACAGGTTCGCCGTGCCGATTTCGAAAGCTGGATCGCAGAAGATCTCGCCCGGATCGAAGGGGCGCTGGATGACGTGCTGACAACCACCAACACACCGCCCGAAGCGATCGACAAGGTGTTCCTGACCGGCGGTACGTCCTTTGTGCCGGCGGTCAGGCGCATCTTCACCGAACGCTTCGGCCAGGAACGCATCGAGACGGGTGGCGAACTACTGTCGATCGCGCACGGTCTCGCCCTGATCGGCGAACGTGAAGATATCGCCCAGTGGACGGCGTGAGATAGCAAGCGCCCCTGCCCTTTCGCTCGCGCGCCGCTTTGGCTAGAGTTGCCCCATGATTTCCGCCAGCGACCTCACACCGGCCGAACTTGCCGCCCTTCTGCATTTTCATGCGGATGCCGGTGTCGATTGGCTGCTGGAAGAACAGCCGGTCGATCGGTTCGCCGAATTCGAGGCCATGCGTGCCGCACGACAAGGCGCAAGAGCGCCACAACCGCGAGCCGAAGCGCAGCCGCCTGCCGCAAAGGCACAGCCGGACCGACGTCAGGCAGCCAAGCCTGCGGTCGCCTCGCCTCCGCCAGCGCCACGCAATACACCCGCCATCCCCGACGAGCAGGCTGTCGAACAGGCCCGATTCGCGGCTGAAAGTGCGCGGTCACTCGGCGAGCTGAAGACTGCGCTCGAAGCCTTCAGCAGCTGCAATCTCAAGAACAGCGCCCGTTCGACGATCTTTGCAAGCGGCACGGCGGAAGGCCGGGTCATGGTGATCGGCCCCATGCCAAGTGCCGATGACGATCGGGAGGGAGCGCCATTTGCCGGTCGTGCTGGACTGTTGCTCGACAAGATGCTGGCCGCGATCGGCCTGCAGCGAGACAATATCCTGTTGACCAACGTCATTCCGTGGCGTCCGCCTGGCAACCGTGCACCCTCTGCGCCGGAAATCGAGATATGCCGCCCGTTCATAGAGCGACAGATCGCGCTTGCCGAACCGAAAGCCTTGCTGTTGCTTGGAAATTTCACCGCGCGTCACTTTTTCGGAAGCGCCGAAACCATTCACGGTCTGCGCGGACAATGGCGCGATATCGACATTCTCGGTCGAACGATACCGGCGATTGCCAGCCTTCATCCCCAGGAATTGCTTACCGCGCCCATCAACAAGCGGCTGGCATGGAATGATCTGCTGGCCTTCAAGAATCATATCGACGCCGAAATATTAGGCTGATTTTCGCTTACATTAATGAAAAATGACATCAGCCATGCGTGAAGCGCATGTCAGTTCTTCGGTGTTGTGCATTGCAAACTAAATGTTGCGTTGCAATATATAGCAGTGTCTTGGGAGGAATCTCTAAAGGAACCAAGGCAATGACTGCACGTTTTCGCCCTATTCACTGCGGGTTTGATACCCTGCGCCGCGCTATCGATCCCGTGCGCGCCATAAACGGACATCGCAACCTCGGCATCGCTGCCAATGAGCAGATGACTGCGCGAGGAACAGGCGTTTCGGCCCGCATCGGCCGTCCAGCCGCCATTTTCGCCGATTTCCGCGCCTGCTGATTAACAGGCGCGAAAGTCGCGTCTGCACGGCACACCACTTTGTTTTCCAGGAATTGCATCATGTCTTCGGGTTTGCGTTCGCTTATCACTCTTTTCGATTCGGTCGGCCATATCGGCTCCGCAGTGCGGGCAGCCGAGGAATTCGAGCGAGCGCGCGGCCTTCGCAAGGACGATTGCCGAGACGTAAGCCCCGCACGGGTAGCAGCGACCGGTATCCCCCTCTAGGAAATCCATTGGACGGGATCAGCAAGCCCACGATCATGTCCTGCTCTGAAAGCAAGGCCTGAACAGCGCCAGGACGACGCTGATATCTCCATCGCATCATTGCTTCGGATCGTTGCCCGCCGTGACGGACAGAGCCCAGGCAAAAGCTTCGTCGACCGCCGCCAGCTTTACCGCCTGCCATCCGCAATATTGATCCAGGAAATTGCGCGATATCCACATTCGCGTCTTCTTGGCCTCGTCGTGCCAGCCAATGTCGCCACGATCGGCCGATTTGCGCAAAAGACGCTGCAAATGGGTGCGCGATATCATGAAATGTGCCGCAAGGGCGCGCGCATCGACGCGCCCGATATCGATTCGATCCGCGTTTTCGTTCGTCAAATCCATTTGCGATATGATGTAGTCGACGACCAGACCGCCTGCCTCCGTCCAGAGAAACAGGCCTATGCATTCCGGCGGTTCGCGCCAGACTTCCGTCTCCAGACAATGACGCGCCATGCGCGGCTGCGCCAAATCCAGCAACGCCGGAGACGAGGCAAGCGCTGCGGCCCGGCCACCATCATCCAGCAGATCGAGCGCCGCCAAATTGGATAGATACCACCCGAACATCGCCGTGTGACTAATTTCGGCCGGCACATAACGCCGCGGACGCCTGGTGTGGCCGGGAGCGAGCATGATGAAACGATAGTTGAGCAATTCGTCGACGAAGCTCAACACGGTATTGCGGCTGGCAACGCGATGATGCGTAATGAGATCACGAAGACCGACGACGGTCAGTCCGGAGCCAGGCAGGGCCGGGTTGTATTCAAGATGAAGCGCATAGGCCGTCTGGGTAAGGAGCCAGCGCTGATGCGAAGCCAGTACACGCGCGATCCTCGGGCCATGGTCATAGCGATTTCGCAACGCCTCCGCAAGAAAGCGGAGCGCCACGAGGAACTTGGGATGGCGAGCAAGCTGCTCGATGGAAAAGCTCAATCGGGCCTCCTTGGGGTGCCCATTTCAATTATCAACAAAGGGAGGATGTTTCATTTTTGTGAACGAATTCACTGGAATCGATCATAATTCCAACATCTAATAGCATGCTATAGTTATGCAGAGGGCCTTTTATCGCAAGAGGTTAAACAAATAATTTACTCTAAGTAACTGCCCTCTAACCGAATATGATGTTTCCAGAAGACAGCACAGCAACGATAGGCCGTCAATTCCCACGGCAACAACCGCGTTAGCACCCGTAAAAACAGATGGGAAATGCAAACGAGCCGACTGGATATACATCCGAAAGTGGTGCCTGCCCTGATAAGAAAACTGGCTCACCAAGCGAATACTTACTGTGCCACGGCAAAACATTATGGAGTGATGATATGACTTTAACTTTGGTTCAGATTTCGATGTAATGATGCGCCGACCTTCAACCCGAGGCAGCGCTTCGGATTGCACCCGAACAGCATAAGCCTTGATCAGGATTGACCATGCGAACAGACACCGGCCAGATCATTTCTCTGGCAGACTATCGCCCCACCGACTTCGTTCTGGAACGCGTGGACCTTACCTTCGATCTGCATCCGACCGAGACCAAGGTGGAGGCACGGCTGATCTTTCACCGCCGTGAGGGCACAGATCCAAAAGCGCCGCTGGTGCTCGATGGGGATGAACTCGTCCTTTCCGGCTTGCTCATCGATCAGGACGAAGTCCCGACCGACCGATACGAAGCCTCGCCCGACAGCCTGACCATTCGCGGTCTGCCGGAAAGCAATCCCTTCGAACTGACGATCACCACGGTGATCAATCCGGAGGCCAACACGCAGCTGATGGGCCTCTACCGCACCGGTGGGGTCTATTGCACGCAGTGCGAGGCCGAGGGCTTCCGCCGCATCACCTATTTCCCCGATCGGCCGGATGTTCTCGCGCCCTATACCGTCAACATCATCGCCGATAAGGCGGCAAACCCGCTGCTGCTGTCGAACGGCAATTTCCTCGGCGGCGCCGGCTATGGCGAAGGCAAGCATTTCGCCGCCTGGTTCGATCCGCATCCGAAGCCGAGCTACCTCTTCGCGCTCGTCGCCGGTGATCTCGGTGTCGTCGAGGATACGTTCACGACCATGTCCGGCCGCGAAGTGGCCTTGAAGATCTATGTCGAGCACGGCAAGGAGCCACGCGCGACCTATGCCATGGACGCCTTGAAGCGTTCGATGACCTGGGACGAAGAGCGGTTCGGCCGCGAATACGATCTCGACATCTTCATGATCGTTGCCGTGTCGGACTTCAACATGGGGGCGATGGAGAACAAGGGCCTCAACGTCTTCAACGACAAATATGTCCTGGCCGATCCCGACACAGCCACCGATGCCGACTACGCCAATATCGAGCGGATCATCGCGCATGAATATTTCCACAACTGGACAGGCAACCGCATCACCTGCCGCGATTGGTTCCAGCTCTGCCTCAAGGAAGGCCTGACGGTCTATCGCGACCACGAATTTTCCGCCGACCAGCGCTCGCGCCCGGTCACGCGCATCGCCGAGGTTCGTCATCTGAAGTCGGAGCAGTTTCCGGAAGATAGCGGCCCCCTCGCCCATCCAGTACGCCCGACGACCTATCGCGAGATCAACAATTTCTATACGACGACGGTCTACGAGAAGGGCAGCGAAGTCACCAGCATGATCGCCACCCTGCTCGGCCGCGATCTGTTCAAGAAGGGCATGGATCTCTATTTCGATCGCCACGACGGACAGGCTGTCACCATCGAAGATTTCGTCAGATGTTTCGAGGATGTCAGCCACCGCGATCTCACGCAGTTTTCGCTGTGGTATCACCAGGCCGGCACACCTCTCGTCACCGCCTCGGGTGATTATGATGCCGCCGCCAAGACCTTCACGCTGGCGCTGGAACAAATGCAGCCGGCGACGCCGGGCCAGACTGCCAAGAAGCCGCTGCATATTCCGCTGCGCCTGGCGCTGATTGCCGAAAGCGGCGCTGCGATCGTCCCGACCTCCGTAACCGGCGCCGAACTGACCGGTGACGTGCTGCATTTCACGGAAAAAGCGCAGACGGTGGTCTTCCACGGCATCCCGTCGCGGCCGGTCCTGTCGCTCAACCGCAGCTTCTCGACGCCGATCAATCTGCAATTCAATCAAAGCGCTCGGGATCTGGCACTAATCGCTCGCTACGAGACCGACCATTTCGCTCGCTGGCAGGCTCTGATCGACCTTGGGCTGCCCAATCTGCTGCAGGCGGCTCGCGACACGCGCCAGGGTAATGCCGTCGCCTGCGATTCAGCCTTCATCGATGCGCTGCTAGCAGCAGCGAATGACGACAGCCTTGAGCCGGCCTTCCGGGCTCAGGCGCTGGCCTTGCCGAGCGAAGCCGACATTGGTCGCGAGCTTGGCGGCGATAACGATCCGGATGCCATCCATACCGCCCGTCAAGCGATCCTCAAGCAGGTTGCCGAGACCGGCAAGGATATCTTTGCGGCGCTCTATGAGAGCATGCAGACATCGGGGCCATTCAGCCCGGATGCCGCGAGCGCCGGCCGCAGAGCGCTGCGCAATACCGCCCTCACCTATCTGTCGCTGCTGGACGATACGCCTGCTCGCGCAAAGGCGGCTTACGATTCGGCAAACAACATGACCGATCTCAGCACCGCGCTGACCATTCTCGCGCATCGCTTTCCCGAGACGGCGGAGACGGCGGCGGCGCTGGAGCATTTCCGCAACCGCTTCTCCGAAAATCCCTTGGTCATCGACAAGTGGTTCGCCATCCAGGCCGGCATCCCCGGCCCGGGTGCACTTGGCCGCATCCGTCAACTCATGGACATGCCGCTGTTCAAGCGCACCAATCCGAACCGCATGCGCGCCGTGCTCGGTACCTTCGTCTTCGCCAACCCCACAGGCTTCGGCCGCGCGGATGGTGCCGGCTACAGTCTTCTTGCCGATGAAATCCTTGATATCGACCAGCGTAATCCGCAGCTTGCCGCACGCATTCTGACCTCCATGCGCTCCTGGCGCCTGCTGGAACCGGTGCGCGCCGACCATGCCCGCTCCGCCCTGCTGCGAATCGAGCGTGCCGGCAACCTTTCGACTGACGTACGCGACATTGTGGAGCGCATCCTGAAAGAGTGATTTCGATCCGTCTGACCGTCGCCAAGGACGACTGATTTGCATCGTCTTTTTCAGCCTCAGCGAGTCCCGCATGCGCGCGGCTTACCGTTACGTGTGCAAAAAATGCTGAAATCCCATATGGTTAAGAAAGTTTTACCTCGCCCTCTGGACAAGGCGAATCACGAGTGATTCATTAAGGCAGATTCGGGCGAGCGGCGCAGCGAATCACACGAGGGACAAGGCTAAAGCGATGGTGGACGTGCGGCGGGCAACCGCGGCCGATGGACGGCTGCGTGTTAATTTCGACGGTCTAAAGTCCTGGCACAGCGGCGTTACCGATCGAGCCGGCGCGCGAGTGGAGACGATTTCACGTCGTTTTCCGCAGACGGAACATATCCTCAAGCGCATCATTCCAGTTCTCATCGTGTCCTTCCTGATGGTCGTCGCTGCCTCGCATTTCTTCGGCATGGTGACGGAGCATAGCCGCATGGCTGCCTCGGCGCGGCGCATGACCTCACTCTCCATTGCCGCCGCGTCGGCTGCCTTCTCCAACGATGCCAGCCTCTTCCAGGCGGGCGACCGCGGCAATGCAGAGCGGAAGCTCGCCACCTATCTGCCACAGGATCGGCTTGATGCCGGCGCGTTCGTTCTGCTCGTGCAATCAAGCGGGCGTGTTTTCGGCTCGTCGGCCGCAGGTTCCGCCTATATCGGCACATTGATCTCCAATTTCTTTCCAGAAGTCTCCGCCATCCGGAGCTTTGGCGATCATGCCGGCGTCATCGAGACGATGATCGACGGCGAGCCCTATTATGCGGCAATTTCGCTCGTGGGCGACAAGGGCGACTTCGTTCTATCGGCGGCTTCGATGGAGCAGATCGAGAAGCTCTGGCGCGATGAGCTGACACTCAACGTCACGCTCTTTGCCGGCATTTCCTCGATCCTGCTCGTCATTCTCTACGCATATTACACGCAGGTGAGACGAGCCCGCGATGCAGACGAGATCTTCCTCGAATCCAACCTGCGCGTCGAGACGGCGCTTTCGCGAGGCCGTTGCGGCCTCTGGGATTTCGATTTCGCCACGCGCAAATTCTTCTGGTCCCGGTCGATGTACGACATGCTCGGGCTACCGGCCGTCGACAAACCATTTGCCTTCACGGATGCGGCTCGGTTGATGCACCCGGATGACAGCAGCCTGCAAGTGTTGGCCCGCTCCGTCACGCGCGGCAGCGCCGGCCAGGTGGATCAGATCCTGCGTATCCGGCACGCCAAAGGCCATTATGTGTGGATGCGGGCGCGCGCTCAGGTGATCCGTACCAATTCCGGCCATGTGCACATGATCGGCATTGCCATGGACGTGACGGAGCAGCACCGGCTGGCGCAACGCTACGCCGAGGCCGATCAACGGCTTGCGGACGCGATCGAATGCACCTCGGAAGCCTTCGTTCTGTGGGACAAGAACGACCGTCTTGTCATGTGCAACGCGCACTTCCAGCAGGCTTATGGCCTGCCCGACAACGTGCTGGTGCCGGGCACCGAACGCGCCGTGGTCAATGCCGCCGCCGTTCGTCCCGTCATCGAGCGTCGCATCGTCGACCCGGGCCGCTCCAATCATTCGCAGACCACGGAAGTCCAGCTTGCCGACGAGCGCTGGCTGCAGATCAACGAACGCCGCACTCGCGACGGCGGTCTCGTTTCCGTCGGCACGGATATTACCCAGCTGAAGCGCAACCAGGAGCGTCTGCGCGATTCCGAGCGCCGGCTGATGGCGACGATCAACGACCTTTCCGCGTCGCGGCAAATCCTGGAGCGGCAGAAGGCCGAGCTTTCGACCGCAAACACCAATTATCTCGCAGAGAAAGAGCGCGCCGAAGCCGCCAACAGGGCGAAATCGGAATTCCTCGCCAACATGTCTCACGAGCTCCGCACGCCGCTCAACGCGATCCTCGGCTTCTCGGAGATCCTGCAGGATCAGATGTTCGGTCCGCTCGGCTCCGCCCGATACAATGAATACGCCAGGGATATCCACGACAGCGGCAAGCATCTCCTCAACGTCATCAACGATATCCTCGATATGTCGAAAATCGAGGCCGGGCACATCAAGCTCTCCCGCGAGCAGATCGATCTCGCGCCCCTGATCGAGGAATGCCTGCGCCTCACCCGCATCCCTGCGGCACACAAGAATATTCTCGTCGAGCAGTGCGTCTCTCCCAACGTCAAGCTCAGCGCCGATCGCCGCGCCATGAAACAGATCCTGCTCAACCTGCTCTCCAACGCCGTGAAATTCACCAATGATGGCGGACGCATCGCGGTTCGCACCCGCAAGGTCGAGGATGCCGTGATGCTGATCATCGCCGATACCGGCATCGGCATTCCGAAATCCGCCTTGAGCAAGATCGGCCAACCCTTCGAGCAGGTGCAGAGCCAATATGCCAAGAGCAAGGGAGGCTCCGGCCTGGGACTTGCGATTTCACGCTCGCTGACGACACTGCATCAAGGCCGCATGCGCATCCGCTCCCGCGAAGGCATCGGCACGGTCATCGCCATCCGCATCCCCAATCAGGGCTGATCAGTTCCCAACCGTCGCCTGGAATATCTTCCGGACCGCCTTTGACAGCCGTTTCAGTTCGGCTTCCAGTGTGCGGATATCTGGGCAGTCGCCGGCGCGACTGACCAGCTCGATCAGCCCTGAAGGCGCATTTCCCGGATCAAACGTCCCATCGATGCAAAGTCGGATCAGCTGGGACAGCTCCGAATAGAGGCGAAGCGCTTCCAGGCAGACATCCAGATCGTTGCGATCCATCAGGCTGCCACCCAGCAATTTCAGCGCCTCAGCCGTGCTGAGCCCATTTGCGTCGACACCGACACCACGCGCCGGCGCAATGAGCCGTAGATATTGCGCGATGAATTCGATGTCGATCAACCCGCCAGGGATCAGCTTCATATCCCAGATGCTTTCCGGCGGCTTTTCCTGTTCGATCAGGCCGCGCATCTCCCGGACGTCCTTAGCGATCTTGGCAACGTCCCTCTTTACCGAAAGAACCTCGCCGATGATGCGCTCGGCATTCAGCACCAGCTCCTCGTCGCCGTAGATCAGGCGAGCCCGCGAAAGCGCCATGTGTTCCCAGGTCCAGGCTTCCTCGCGCTGGTATTTCTCGAACGAGTTGATGCGCGTGGCGACCGGCCCCTTGTTGCCGGATGGGCGCAGGCGCATGTCGACTTCGTAGAGCACGCCCTCGGCCGTCGGCGCCGAGAGAGCCGCGATCAGGCGCTGCGTGATGCGGGTGAAATAGCGGGTCGCATCCAGCGGCTTGGCACCGGAGGATTCTCCTCCCGTATCGTCATAGTCGTAGAGCAGGATGATATCGATGTCGGAGCCTGCCGTGAGCTCGAAGCTTCCGAGCTTGCCCATGCCGACGACGGCAACGCGGCCACCGGGATAGTCTCCATGCGCCGAACGGATTTCCTTCATCACCGCATCCAGCGCCGCCTCGACGATCAGATCGGCAAGATAGGTGAAGGCGCGGGCGGCCATGTTGCCGCCTATAGCACCGGTCAGCAGTCGAATACCGATCAGGAAGCGCTGTTCGGAGGCGAAGATGCGCAGCCGGTCCAGCACCTCCTCGTAATGCCTTGCAGGGGCAAGAAAGCTCTTGATGCGTTCCGCCAGATAATCGCGCGTCGGCAGTTCGGCCATCAGGCCGGGATCGAGCATGCCATCGAAGACATGCGGCTTGGCGGCGATGATCTCGGCAAGCCGCGGCGCCGACGACATGATGTTGACGATGAGCGAGAGCAACGCCGGGTTGGTGCTGAGCAGCGAGAACAGCTGTATGCCCGCCGGCAGACCGGAGATGAAACTGTCGAAACGCAATAGCGCCTTGTCGGCGCGCTTGCTCTCGCCGAAGACCCGCAGCAGCTCCGGCGTCAGTTCGGTCAGCCGCTCGCGCGCCTCGACCGATTGCGTGGCGCGGTATCGCCCGTAATGCCAGGTCCGGATGACATTGGAGATATCGGACGGCCGCTCGAAGCCGAGATGGCGGAGCGTTTCCAACGTATCGGGATCATCGCCCTGGCCGGTGAAGACGAGATTGCCGGTTTCGGTCGACAGCTTCGTTTCCTGCTCGAATAGATGCGCATAGCGCCGCTCGACCGTTTTCAGGGTCGTGACCAGAGCCTCGGAAAAGGCGGAGACGTCGGCAAAACCCATCATGAAGGCAACGCGCTTCAGCTCGGCATCCGTTTCCGGAAGCAGATGCGTCTGCTCGTCGCGCACCATCTGCACGCGATGCTCGACGTCGCGCAGAAACCAGTAGGCAGCCGCCAGTTCGTCGCGGGTTTCCGCGTCGATCCATTTCGCCTTGGTGAGTTCCGCCAAGGTCTCCTCCGTGCCGCGGCAGCGCAGCGACGGCATGCGGCCGCCGGCAATCAGCTGCTGGGTCTGCACGAAGAACTCGATCTCGCGAATGCCGCCGCGGCCGAGCTTGACATTGTGGCCCTTGACCGCGATCGCTCCATGCCCCTTGTGCGCATGGATCTGCCGCTTGATGGAATGAATGTCCGAAATGGCGGCGTAATCCAGATACTTGCGGAAGACGAAGGGTACGAGGTCGCGGATGAAGGCCTGTCCGGCGGCGATATCACCGCCAACCGGCCGCGCCTTGATGAAGGCGGCGCGTTCCCAGTTCTGCCCCCTGCCCTCGTAGTAGTTCATTGCGGCATCGACCGGGATCGCCAGCGGCGTCGAACCGGGATCGGGGCGCAGGCGCAGGTCGGTGCGGAAGACGTAGCCATCTGCCGTGCGCTCCTGCAGGATACGCACCAGCCGGCGCATCAGCCGGGGGAAAATATCGATGGCATCCTCGGGATTGGGAACGATGCCGGCCGTTTCATCAAAGAAAACGACAACGTCGATATCCGACGAATAGTTCAATTCCTCGGCGCCGAGCTTGCCCATGCCAAGCACGATCAGGCCGGATTTGAGGCTCGGGCTCGTGGGATCGGGAAGCGAGATCTTGCCGGCTTCGTGGGAGGACAGCAGCAAGTGGTCGATTGCGGCCAATATCGACGCCTCCGCCAGCGCACTCAGCCAGTGGGTGGTCTTCCTTCCGTCGTAGATGCGGGCGAGGTCGGCAAGCGCAATCAGAAAGGCAGCCCGGCGCTTGGCGACGCGCAAGCGCGTCATCACCTCGCCTTCCGAAGGCGACGGTCCACCATTTTCTGCCGGCAGCCAGGCATGGCGCGCCTGTTGAACCAAGTCTTCGACCTGCGACGATAGTGGCTTCTCGATGGCGGTAACGAGCAGCGAAGGTTCGAGATTGGCGGTTTCGCGCAAATGCGGCGACAGCGCCAGCGCTGCGACGATAAAATCCCGCAAGGGGCTCTCGCCGGCGAGCAGGGCCGCAACGACGGGTTCCGCTCCGGCGATCTGCTTGAGATCGGCGAGTGCGGATTTCATCTCCGTCTGGTTCAGCGGTCGCAGTCGCCCAGCCGGGACATCCCGCAGCAAATCGCCTTGCGTCGTCGTCATGCAGCTCTCCCCAAGGAGCAATCGGATAAGGCAGGATTAACCTATTGTTTCTGCATGGGGAAGATCATCGTTACCGTTAGTCCCTTGGCGGTGGGATTATCGGGATCGGTATCCGAAAGCTCCAGCCGGCCGCCATGCAGCTCCATGACCGCTTCCACCAGCGCAAGGCCAAGACCCGTTCCCGGCTTGGAGCGGCTTTCATCCAGGCGGAAGAAGCGTTTGACGACGTCGGCGCGCTGATGAGCGGGAATGCCGGGGCCGTGATCCGCAACGGCAAGCGTTACCGCATCATGGGTACGCGACAGTTTGAATGTGATCGCCGGCTGGCCCTGGCTGCCGGTTGCGTATTTGAGGGCGTTGTCGATCAGGTTGAAGAGTGCCTGGCCGATCAGTTCGCGATTGCCCTGCACTTCGACATCCGGCTCGATATCGGCCGTCAGCGCCAGACCCACGTCTTCGGCTGCAGGCTCGTAGAGTTCGGCCGTATCGGTGACGATCGAAGAAAGATCGACGGCGGTCATTTCAGCGGCGACCGAGCCTGCTTCGACGCGCGAGATCATCAGGAGCGCGTTGAAGGTGCGGATCAGCTGGTCGGATTCACCGATAATGCCCTCCAGGGCGACGCGGCGACCCTCACTGTCTGCGCTGTCGAGCGCGTCGGCGGCCTTGTTGCGCAACCGCGTCAACGGCGTCTTCAGGTCATGCGCGATGTTGTCGGAGACCTGTCGCAAGCCTTCGTTCAATTTCTCGATGCGTTCCAGCATGGCGTTCAGCGATGCCGACATACGGTCGAACTCGTCGCCGGAGCCGCCGACGGGCAGACGCTGCGAGAGGTCACCCGCCATGATCTTGCGGCTGGCGCCAGTCATTCGGTCGATGCGTCGCAGGGCATTGCGGCCGATGCCAAACCAGATCACCAGCGCACCGAGACCCATGATTGCCAGCGCCAGCATCAGCGCCTGCCGCACCAGCACGCGGAAGCGTTCGGGCTCGCCGAGGTCACGGCCGATCAGGATGCGAAGGCCGTTATCCAGGATGAAAATATTAGCGATCGCCAGATGCCGCAGCTCCGGATCGTTGGATGCGTCGGTATAACGCTCGTAGGTGAAAGGCAGCTCCGTCCAACCGGCCTGACCAAGCACGCCTGGCTGCACCGAAGCCACGTTGCCGGCGAGAATATCGCCGGACGGGCCGGCAATGACATAGAGATTGGCGCCCGGTTGTCGGGCCCGGCGCTCCATCGTGCGCAGAAGCAGGTTCAGGCCGCCAATATCATAAGCGCGCTTGACCTGATTGACTTCCTGCTGAACGGCATCGCGGATCTGCCCGGTCAGCAACCGCTCGGACATGGCCGTCACGTAGAAGACCAGCGTGGCGGCACAAAGCGCAAAAAGAAGGATGTAAAGGGCGGAAAGGCGGACTGCTGTGGACTTGAAGAGGACGCGGAAGCGACTCATCCTTCGTCCTTGATCATGTAGCCGGCACCGCGGATCGTCTTGAGCAGCGGCTGGCTGAAATCTTTCTCGATCTTCGAGCGCAGCCGCGAGACGTGCACATCGATGACGTTGGTCTGGGGATCGAAATGATAATCCCAGACATTTTCGAGCAGCATGGTGCGCGTCACGACCTGGCCGGCATTCTTCATCAGATATTCGAGCAGGCGGAATTCACGCGGCTGCAGCAGGATTTCCTTGCCGGCGCGGCGAACTTCATGTGACAGCCGGTCGAGTTCGAGATCGCCGACACGATAAAGCACATCCTGCTCGGGCGTGCCCTTGCGGCGACCCAACACTTCCACACGCGCCAGCAACTCGCTGAAAGCATAGGGCTTCGGCAGATAATCATCACCACCGGCACGCAGGCCGGTGACGCGATCGTCGACCTGGCCGAGTGCGGAGAGAATCAGAACCGGCGTGTGCACGCCCTTGCGGCGCAGTTCACTGATGACCGACAATCCGTCGCGGCGGGGCAGCATACGGTCGATGATGGCAACATCGTAGGTGTTCTCGGTGCCCATGAAGAGGCCGCTCTCGCCGTCGCTTGCGTGATCGGCAATAATGCCGGCCTCGCGAAACGCCTTTGTGAGGTAAGCCGCCGCCTCAAGATCGTCTTCAATGATCAGAATCTTCATGTGGGCGACATTACCTGCCGAGGGTGCTTCGGTACAACCAGAATCGGCGGAATTCACGGCATGTTGGCCAGCGGTTGTCATGTTTCACCTGCCTTGGAGCCAGTCATCATTGACATCTTTTAAAAGGGGAAGCCGCGCAAGCCGTGGCCTACGCGGCTTCCCAATGCATTATCGCCTAGGCTGAAAGGATCAGCCCGCGTTGATCGGCAGGGCGACGAAGCGGCTGCCGTCATCGGACTGGATCTGGAACAGCGCGCGCGTGCGGCCATCCTTCTTCGCCTGTTCGATGACCTTGGCAATGTCGCCGGCATTCGAGATCTGCTGGTTGTTGACCGAGGTGATCTTCTCACCTTCCTTGATGCCCTTGTCGGCGGCGTCGGAGTCGGGATCAACGGCGGTGATTGCCACACCCTTGCCATCGTCGGACGGACCGACCGTCATGCCGAGATCGGCCAGAGCCTTTTCGGAGGATGGCTGCTGCGGCTGGGCCGGCTGAGCGTCGTCGCCGGAGGCCTGGTTCTGATCTGCCGGCAAGCTTCCCAGTTCGACGCTAAGCGACTGAGACTTGCCATTGCGCCAGAGAGAAACGTCAACCTTGGTACCCGGCTGCATGGCACCGATACGACGGGCCAGATCACGCGGGTCCTTAACCGGCTCGCCATTGACTGCGGTGATCACGTCACCGTTCTTGATACCGGCCTTCTGGCCAGCCGAACCGTCCTGCGGCGCGACGACGAGTGCGCCGCTCGCTTCGGAAAGACCGAGGGATTCGGCAATATCCTTGCTGACGGGCTGGATCTGTATGCCGAGAGCGCCGCGCGAAACGGTGCCGGTCTTGATCAGATCGGTCACGACATCCTTGGCGGTCGTTGCCGGGATTGCGAAGGCGATGCCGACGCTGCCGCCCGACTGAGAGAAGATGGCAGTGTTGATACCGACCACCTGGCCGTTGAGGTTGAAGGTCGGGCCGCCAGAATTTCCCTTGTTTACGGGTGCGTCGATCTGGATGTAGTCGTCATAGGGGCCGGAATGGATATCGCGGCCACGGGCCGAGACGATGCCCGCCGTGACGGTGCCACCGAGGCCAAAGGGGTTGCCGACGGCCACGACCCAATCGCCAACGCGGACCTTGGAGTCATCGGCCCAGCCGACATAGGTAAATTTCTTGCCCTTGGGATCGACCTTCAGAACGGCAAGGTCGGTGCGCGAGTCCTTGCCGACGAGCTTGGCATCAAGTTCGGTGCCGTCATTGAGAACGACGACGAAAGCAGCGCCATCGGAAACGACGTGATTGTTGGTGACGATATAGCCATCTTCAGAGACGAAGAAGCCGGAGCCTTGCGCAACCGGACGCAGGTGACCCTTGCCGTCTTCGGAATTCTTCTGCTGGTTCTGGCCCTTCTGCTGACCGCGACCCTGCTGCTGTTCGAACTGACGGAAAAACTTCTTCAGCGGGTGATCATCGGGAAGATCGTCGAAGCCACGGCCAAGGCCGAAGGAGTCGTCTTCATCCGCAACGGGATTGACGCGGGATTCGACGCGAACCGAGACGACTGCCGGCGATACGGCATCGACTACGTTGGCGAAACTGGGAACCTGCGGCGCCTGCACATTGACGGCATCGGCATAGGAATTGCTGACGACAGCCGGAACACCCGTGGCCAGCGCGGCGACAGCGAGGCCGGCGACGACAGAAGCCTTCATAGCGGTGCTACGGGACAAGGTGTTCTTGATATTCCTGAACATATGCGAGTTACCTTCTCTTCTCTCGTCAGATTTCCACCGGCGGGAACCGGCTGTGATTTGTGATTGTAAACATATAGGGCGCCGGACCTTACAGCGAACTGTCCGCCCCATGAAAAATTCGTAATGTAAGGAAATGTTTCCAATGGAGTGAAGGGTAACGCGGCCGCGTCACTTCCCCAAAATCTCTTTCAACTGAGCCTCTTCCTCGGCACTCAGAGGCTTGCCAGTGGGCTTGCCGGCACGGCGGCGGGCATAGACGGCAAGGGCGAATCCACCCACGATAAAGAGCGCGATCGGTGCGCCCCAGAGGATGAGTGTCTTTTCGGTAAGACGCGGTTTTAGCAGCACAAACTCGCCATAGCGCGAGACGACATAATCAAGAACTTGCTGATCGGTATCACCATCGCCTAGTCGCTTGCGCACGAGCAGCCGCAGGTCGCGGGCGAGATCGGCATTGGAATCGTCGATGGACTGGTTCTGGCAGACCATGCAGCGCAATTCGGCGGAGATCGTGCGCGCCCTCGCCTCCAGCGCCGGATCCTGCAGGACCTCATCCGGATTGACGGCAAAGGCGGACAAAGGTGTCAGGATCGCCGCAAGGCAGAGGCATAGTCGGACAAAGCCAAACCAATTCCTGCTCATTCGGCCGGCTCCATGGCGGGGCGCACCGGCTTCACCTTCCGGCTCGGCGCGCCGACACGCAGACGGCGGTCGCTGAGCGAAACGAAACCACCGATCGCCATGACGAGAGCACCCATCCAGATGCAGAGAATGAACGGCTTCCACCAGATGCGGACCACCATGCCGCCATCCTCACTGACGTCACCGACTGACACGTAGAGCTGGTTGGGGCCGAGCGTCAGAATGCCGGCTTCGGTGGTTCCCGTTCGGCTGGCCGTGAAGACACGCTTGGATGACGAGACTTCGGTGAAGGCGACACCACCACGGCTCACCGTGAAGTGGGCACGATCCTCGGTGAAATTCGGGCCGACGCCCGGCTGCATGCCGTCGAAACGCAAGCTGTAGCCACCAAGCTCGGCGGTCTCGCCGGGCTTCATGCTGGTGATGTTTTCCGTCTCGAAGGTCGTCACCGCGACGATGCCGAGCACGGTGATGCCGAGGCCGGCATGGGCAAGCGCGGTGCCAAAGGCAGAGCGCGGCAGGCCGCGCAGACGACGCCAGGCGACATTGGCAGCCACTTTGCCAACGCCGGCGCGATACCAGAGATCGGCGAGTGCGCCGAAGAACAGGAAGAAGCCGGCGGCTAATCCCAGAACGGCAAGCACCGGACCACCATGCTTGAGATAGAACAGCACAAGCCCCGCAAGGAACGCCAGACCGGCCACGACATAGAGCCGTTGCAAAGCGCCGAGCAGATCGCCGCGCTTCCAGGCGAGCAGCGGGCCGAAGGGCACGGCAATGAGGATCGGCATCATCAACAATCCGAACGTCATGTTGAAGAAAGGCGGCCCGACGGAAATCTTGTCGCCGGTCAGGGTTTCCAGCGCCAGCGGATAGAGCGTGCCCGTGAGGACGGTGCCACAGGCGACCGTGAGGATGAGGTTATTGAGGACCAGAGCGCCCTCACGCGAGATCGGTGCGAACAATCCGCCTGCAGCAAGCTTTGGCGCGCGAAAGGCGAAGAGCGTCAGTGCACCACCGATGAAGAGCAGCAGGATACAGAGAATGAAGATGCCGCGCGTCGGATCGCTGGCGAAGGAATGCACCGAGGTCAGCACACCCGAACGGACAAGGAAAGTGCCGAGCAGCGAGAGGGAGAAAGTCAGGATCGCCAGCAGCACCGTCCAGATCTTCAGCGCATCGCGCTTCTCCATGACCAGTGCCGAATGCAGCAGCGCCGTGCCGGCGAGCCAGGGCATGAAAGAGGCATTCTCCACCGGATCCCAGAACCACCAGCCACCCCAGCCGAGCTCGTAATAGGCCCAGTAGGAACCCATGGCGATGCCGAGCGTCAGGAAGCTCCAGGCAGCCAGCGCCCAGGGACGGACCCAGCGCGCCCAGGCCGCATCGATGCGGCCTTCCAGCAGTGCCGCCACAGCGAAAGAAAAGCAGACGGAAAAGCCGACATAGCCGAGATAGAGCAAGGGCGGATGGATGGCGAGGCCGATATCCTGCAGGACAGGATTGAGATCCTTGCCCTCGGCCGGCGCGGGATCAAGCCGAATAAACGGATTGGAGGTGAGCAAGATGAAAATCAGGAAGGCGGACGAGATCCAGGATTGAACGGCCAGAACATTGGCCCGCAGCACGTCTGGCAGATTGCGCCCGAACAGCGCGACCAGCGCACTGAACAAGACCAGGATCAACAGCCAGAGCATCATCGATCCCTCGTGATTGCCCCAGACGCCGGAGATCTTGAAGATCAGCGGCATGAGCGAATGGGAATTGGCCCAGACGTTCAGCACGGAGAAATCGGAGGCGACATAGGCGTAGGTCAGCACGCCGAAGGAAAAGGTGACGAGCAGGAAAGTGACGATCGATCCCACAGGCGCGATATCCATCATCGACACATCGCCGCGCCTGGCGCCGACAACGGGAAGGATGGAAACGATGAGCGCGGTCGCCAGCGCCAGCACCAGCGCATAATGTCCGAGTTCGATGATCATTGGGTCGCCTCCTCGCCCTTCCAGACACCGTCGGCCTTCAGCTTGTCGGCAACCTGTTTCGGCATGTAACGCTCATCATGCTTGGCAAGCACGCTATCCGCAACGAAGACATCGCTGCCGGGCTCGAATTTACCCTCTGTCACCACGCCCTGTCCCTCGCGGAAGAGATCCGGCAGGAGGCCGTCATATCTAACCTTGATCGTATCCTTGCCATCGGTCACGGAGAATTGCACCTGCGTGCCCTGACCGCGCTTTATGGAGCCTTCACCGACCAGACCACCCAAGCGGATCAGCGTTCCGGCATTGACGGGGGTCTTGGCGAGATCGCCCGGCATGTAGAAATAGGCAACCGACTGGCTGAAGGCGAAGAGGACGAGGAGCACGGCGGTGGCGATGAACCCCATGCCGCCGGCAATGACGGCCAGACGTTTCTGCTTGCGGGTCATTGCTGCGTCACCTCCGTCGGCAGTCCCAATTCTTTCGCCAGTGCCAGGAGCTGTTGTCCCTCGCCGCCATCCGCCGGGAAGGCCGATAAGCCGCGCTTCAGCGCATCCAGGGCACGATCCCTGTCGTTGAGCACGACATAGGAGCGGATCAACCGCATCCAGCCTTCGAAATTCTTCGGATCTTCCTTGAGCTTGGCATCGAGGCTTTCGACCATGCCACGGATCATCTGCTGACGGTCGCCATTGTTCATTGTATTCGCAGCGGCGACGTCCTCGGCAGTCGGGTTGCCCGGTGCATTGGCATTTGCAGATGCGACAGGCGTGCCGCCATTCTTGGCGATGTGCTCATTGACAACAGCCAGCCACGGCGCGTCGGGCGGCGATTGCTTCGCCAGGGCCTCGAAGGCGGTCTTCGCGTCGGGCCCCTTGCCTTCCTGCTCAAGCGCCAGCGCCAGATAGAAGAGCGTGCGCGGATTGGCGGCATCGAGCGCCCGCGATTGCTGCAGCACGCTGCGCGCATCCGCCGTCACCACGCCGTTGGCCTTGACCACGAGTACCTCGCCCAGATCGCCAAGGCGCGCGGCGCTCGGACCCAGCAGCCGGATCACATTGCGATAGGCAAGCTCAGCATCACCGATGCGGTTGGTCTTGAAATAGATCGGCGCCAAAACCTCCCAGCCCTTGCCGTCATCCGGATTTCTGGCAAGGTGCTGCTCGATCTTGACGATCGAGAGCGCAAGATCGCTTCCGGGTTTCTGCAGACGCGCCTCCAGCGGCTGCGACGGCAGTCCGGGATCGCCATTGGCAAGATAAAGACAGAGGCCGATGACGGGCAGCATCACGACGATAAAGGCCTGGGAGATGCGATAGCTGCCACGCTTCGGCGATTTTGCTCCGCTTTCCTCCTCCCTGGAAGCTGCGATAAGGCGACGCCCGATCTCGGCGCGGGCATAGCCGGCCTCTTCCGTGGAAATCAACCCGCCGGCAAGATCGCGATCCAGCTCGCGGAGCTGATCGCGATAGACCTCGGCTTCTCCGGAACGACAGTCCGCGGCCTCCTTTGCACCACGCAGAAGAGGGTGAAGCAGCACAGCGCCGACAACGGCCGTCAGAACGGCGACGAGAATCCAGAACAGCATACACGCCCAATACTTTAACGGGGCGCTTATTCCAACCGCGAAAGCCTCGCTGACGAAGATTTGAGGCGTTTGGCCGCGCCTTTCGGCGCATTGGGGCTAGTCGAGCGGCGTCCAGGTGCCGTCGTCATTGCGACACGCGGCTCCCCTTGCCATGGTCGGCTTGTCGTCGACCGTGACAGTGTGCGTGTATTGGCGGCAATTCTGCGAGCCGACCTGATAGGGCGCTGCAGCCACCACTTCGCCGCTGGCGCCCCTGCCCTTCCAGACCACAGACTGGCCGAGAGGCGAGCTTTCCAGTGCCCGATATTCCGCTTCCAGCGCCCGCTGCTTGTCACTGTCGCTCAGCTTCAGGCCGGTTCGTTCGACAATGCCGCCATCCAGCGCGCTGATGAACGTCGCCGATGCCGGTGGCTTGGAGGTTGAAAACAAACTCGCGCCGCTGCCATTGCTGCTCGTGGTCGAGCAACCTGAAAGCGCAAGCGCTGCGAAGAGGGAGGGAGTGATCAAGAAAAAGGTACGAAGCTTCATACAACCGAACCAGTATCAACAAGCAAAACCATAGGTACTGCGCTGCGGCATCATCATGACCCACAACTTCTTTCTGTCATCATGCCGTGCTTCACGCAACATCCTTCGTCAGGCCAGGCAGAATTAAGCTGGCACGAAGGCCACCCCAGGCACCGCGGGAGAGCTCCAGCCGGCCCTGATATTCATTGGTGATCTCGCTGACGATCGATAGTCCGAGACCGGTGCCCGGCTTGCTCTCGTCCAGCCTGCGTCCGCGCTTCATGGCTTCGCGGATCTGATCAGGCTCGAGGCCGGGGCCATCATCCTCCACGACCAGCTCCACCCAATGACGCCGCACGGGGTCGATGCCCTTGACGTCAGGCGGCGCCTCGGTTGCGGAAAGACGCACCTTGTGCTCGGCAAAGCGGGCGGCATTTTCCAGGAGATTGCCCACCGTCTCCTCCAGATCCTGCTGCTCCATGGCGAGCGCCAGATTGGGAGATACGGTGAGCTCGAATTCCTTCTCCGCATTGAGCCGCCGCATGACGCGGACAAGCCGCTCCAGCGCCGGTTCGGCCTCGGTGCGGGCCAGCACGGATTCGCGCTGCGCCGCGATGCGGGCGCGGTTGAGATAGGATTGCACCTGGCCCTGCATGGCTTCGGCCTGGTTCTTGACCAGATCGCCATGCGAGCGCTCCAGCACGCGGGATTCGTTGAGCAGCACCGCGATCGGCGTCTTCAGCGAATGCGCGAGATTGCCGACCTGCATGCGGGCGCGCTCGACGATGCGCCTGTTGCTTTCGATCAGCGCGTTGACCTCGTTGGCAAGCGGCAGAATTTCGCGCGGGAAATCGCCCTGCAATCGCTCGCTCTCACCCGCTCGGATACGCTCCAGCGCCGCGCGGGCCTTATCGAGCGGCTTCAGGCCGTAGAGAATGGCAAGCGCGTTGACGATGAGACTGCCGACGCCGAAGCCGACGAGGGCGAAATAGAGGCTGTGGGAGAAATTGCCGACATCGTCCTCGACGACAGCGACGTTGCCGGTGACGCGAAACCGAGCCGCGTGACCATCCCCATCAAGCACGATTTCGGTTTCAGCCACTTGGACGCGGTTTCCGAAGGCGTCGTTGACGATGTAATAGCGCTCGTAACGCTTGTCGAAGGGCGCCTCCAGCACCGACAGCACCGGCAGGTTCGACGCGCCCAGCGACGGCGAGACCAACGGCGTCGCCGTATAGGTGCCGAGCGGCTCGACTATCCAGTACCAACCGGTCTTCGGTTGCGCGAAGCGCAGGTCGCCAAGCTGCGGATTGCCTGCTAGCCCACCCTGGTCGCCAATCGTCACGGAGTTGATGACGTTATAGAGCTGCGCCCGCAACAAATCCTGGAAGCCGCGCTCGGCGCTCTTGCGGTAGATATTGGATATGACGAGGCCGATCACGACAAGCGCCACAGCGGACCAGAGTGTGGTCAACAGCAGGACGCGAGCGGTGAGTGACTTAATTCGCATTGGTCGGAGCTTGGATTCTGTAACCGAGGCCACGGACCGTCTCTATCAGATCGACACCCATCTTCTTGCGCAGGCGACCGACGAAAACCTCGATCGTATTGGAATCGCGGTCGAAATCCTGATCGTACATATGCTCGACCAGCTCGGTGCGCGAGACAACTTCGCCCTTGTGGTGCATGAGATAGGCGAGCAGCCGATATTCATGGGAGGTGAGTTTGAGCGGCTTGCCGTTTACCGTCGCCTTCGAGCTCTTGGTGTCGAGCCGCACCGGGCCGCAAATGATTTCCGAAGAGGCGTGGCCGGCAGCGCGGCGAATGAGCGCCCTTATGCGGGCGAGCACTTCTTCGACATGGAATGGCTTGGCGACATAATCATCGGCACCTGCATCGATGCCGGCCACCTTGTCGCTCCAGCGATCGCGGGCGGTCAGGATCAAGACAGGCGTCGCCCGACCAGCGCCGCGCCACTTCTCCAACACCGTGATGCCATCCATCTCCGGCAGACCGATATCGAGAATGATCGCGTCGTAAGGTTCGGTATCGCCAAGGAAATGCCCCTCCTCGCCGTCAAAGGCCGTATCGACCACATAGCCGGCCTCTTTCAAGGCGTCGGCGAGCTGGCGATTAAGGTTGATATCGTCTTCGACTATCAGAATGCGCATGTTTGGACCCAATTTCCCCGGTTCGAGAAACAGTACTGTAAATCGAGCTGCAGTGGAATCACGGAAACGACAAGATTTTGCGTAAGATTCAAGGCTTTAGAACGTCCACTGCGCGTTATGATCCAGGATGCCCATGCCTCACATCGGCACCTTCATCGTCACCTTGCGAGGACGCTGCCCATTGCCCTGCACAAGAACGGTGATGACACAACTATCGCCCGACGGCTGCGCGGAAAGGAGCTGCCCACCCGTCTTCTCAACCACCTCGGCCGCAGCTTCGCTGCAGTCGCTGTTGGCACGGGCCACCAGGGTCGACGTCGGCGCCGGCAAAACAGCCGAGCCGGCCAGGACAAGGGCCGCTGCTGCTATGCTTGAAATTGAGGCCATGCTTCAGACTTCCCACGGGGAGATTAACTTGGGCAAATATGTACCCAAACACGTCTGAATGGCAAATGAATGGGCTGTAATTTTCCGCTCGTAGAACGTGCGACGCGCTCGATTCATGACTTAACCAATTGAATTTATTAGATGCGAAATGGCAAAGCAGGGATGACGGGCATTTATCGGACGGTATCGACGGCAATCTCTCGTTCATGCGCACTGGATGAGGTGCGCTCGACTTCCGACCACATGCACAAACGAGAGACTCAACCATTTTTAATCATTCTTGATTATCATTCGATCATAAGCCGGTCATGAGCGACCGTGCAGGATTGGCCAATGCAACCGGCCTTCAGGTGTTTTACTGAGGTAAAATGCCAGGGTTTTCTTGAGTCTTCTGAATCACTTGCCGGCACCTGTTTCAAAGTTGAGTCCGGAACGTGAGAGGTTGATTGAACGGCCTCATGCAATGAATCCGCTCCTCGACAAATCGATTCCGCGCGAGTGCCCAATCGACTGAAATCAATGGCGATCGAAGCCCTTTGATCGGGCTTTCTTTCAGAACGGCTCGCGAATGGCGCTCGTCGTCTCGTAATCAGCTGCAATCCGCATTTCGCGCAATGGCCGCACCCGCTCTATCGAGCGCTGATAATTCGGATGGGCCTTGTAGGCGGCGAGCGCTGCTTCATCGTCGAATTCGCCATAGACGACGATATCGACATCGGTACCGAGCTGATCTGTCTTCACATTCATGCCGATTTCCAGCAGGCGCGCATGTGGAATGGCTGTGAGGATCGACAGGCCGGAACGGACATCCTCGAGGTTCGCGCGATCGGGAACGGTGAAGAAGACGATATGACGGATCACGCGGCGGCTCCCTGAGCGTGTGCGAAGGCACCGCGCGATATCATGCGCGCCGGTTCAATTCAATGAAGAGGCGATGTGTTCAGCGAAGCGACATCATCGCAGGCTACCAAGCCACAGCCATTTTCCCCGCACCGCCCATGCATGATATTGTCGTGCGCATGACCGACGAAGATCTCATAGCCTTTGCCCTCAGCCTGCCGGAAGCGACAGAAAGCTCACATTTCGGAATTCGCGATTTCCGAATAGGGGGCAAGATCTTCATGACCCTTCCTGGTCCGGATTTCTGCGTTGTCAAACTGACGCCTGATCAGCAACAGATGGCGCTTACCATCATGCCGCAGCACGTTGACGCCGTGCCGGGCGGATGGGGGCTGAAAGGCTCGACCCGGCTTTTCCACCATGCCGCGGATCACGAGACGATCAAGACGCTCGTGCGGCGTGCCTGGCGCAACGTGGCGCCGAAATCTATGATTTTGCCGGAGGATTAGGCTCCATATCGTCCTTGGCGGTCAACGGCCAATCGACGACATAGTCCTCGAAGTCCTCGACATCGACGTCATTCTCGCTGACCGTGCGGGCTCGGGCAGAGACGCGGGCTATGTGCACGGTTTCCGGATCGCCCGATATCAGCGGATGCCACCAGTAGAGATCGTGCCCTTCCTTGACGAGACTGTAGGCGCAGGTGGGCGGAAGCCACTCCAGCTCCATAACCTTCTCGGGGGTCAGCTGCACGCAATCAGGCACGAAATCCCAACGGTTCGGATAGCTGGTGCAACGACAGCTCTCGCTGTCCATCAGCTTGCAGCGAACGGAGGTGAAATAGACGTCACCGGTATCCCAGTCCTCGAGCTTGTTGAGACAACAGAGGCCACAGCCGTCGCAAAGGCTTTCCCATTCCGACGTGCTCATCTCCGCCAGTGTCTTGCTTTTCCAGAAAGGTATCTCGTCCATGGTCAATCCTCGCCGCCCTGGCAGGAAATGCGGGCTGCGGCATGCGTGTCTATTGTTCTTTTCTCTAAATCAACCAATTCTTCAATTAGCCGTTCTATGAGATAATGGGCTTTGCGTGTCCCACAAGGTGGCATGCAGCATTATAGCGGTCGGGAAGTAGAGCGTGGAAGACCCATCCAATCCAGAAGGCGGGCCGAAGATGGAGCCCGAAGCGCAACAGGATAGCGGAGCCGAAAAGCCTCGGCGCCGAAAGCGCTATTTCTTTCTGCGCATCGATTCATGGATCGATTCCACCCTGTGGAACGCCGGCTTCCGTTTGGCGGAAACCTGGGAAGAAATCACGATTTTCTTCCGCCGATTCCGTGTACGCGGCTGGAAACGCATCGTTTTCGAACTGCTCGGCGAGGGCCTGACGCTCGGTGCGGCCGGCTCGGTCGTCATGCTGATGCTGGCTATGCCGGCGTTTGAGGCGACGCAGGGCGATTGGCGCAATCGCGGCAATTTCGCCGTCACCTTTCTCGATCGCTACGGCAACGTCATCGGCCACCGCGGCATCATTCACGAGAATTCGGTGCCGGTGGATCAATTGCCGGATTATTTCATCAAGGCGGTACTTGCGACCGAGGACCGGCGTTTCTTCGACCATTTCGGCATCGACGTGATCGGCCTGTTCCGCGCCGTCACCGTCAATGCGCAGGCAGGCGGCGTCGTCCAGGGCGGTTCGACGCTGACGCAGCAGCTCGCCAAGAATATCTTCCTCAGCAATGAGCGTTCGATCGACCGCAAGATCAAGGAAGCTTTCCTGGCGATCTGGCTTGAGGCCAATCTTTCCAAGAAAGAGATCCTCAGCCTCTATCTCGACCGCACCTATATGGGCGGCGGCACGTTCGGCGCGGCTGCGGCTGCGCAATTCTATTTCGGCAAGAGCATCACCGACGTCAATCTCGCCGAGGCCGCGATGCTTGCCGGCCTGTTCAAGGCGCCGGCGAAATATGCGCCGCATGTCAATCTGCCGGCCGCCCGCGCTCGCGCCAATGATGTGCTCTCCAACCTCGTGCAGAGCGGATTGATGACCGAGGGACAAGTGATTGCGGCACGGCGCAACCCCGCTTCCGTCGTCGACCGCGCCCAGATCGAAACGCCGGACTATTTCCTCGACTGGGCTTTCGATGAGGTGCAGCGGCTTGCCACGCGCTTTCCGGAACGTTCACTGATCGTGCGCACGACCATCGACATGGGGCTGCAAAAGGCTGCGGAAGATTCGGTCCAATCCAGCCTGATGGAATTTGGCGAGCGTTATCATGCCAAGCAGGGCGCCAGCGTCATGATCGAAAACGGTGGCGCGGTCCGCGCCATGGTCGGCGGCAGCGACTATGGTGAGAGCCAATTCAACCGCGCGACAAAAGCGCTGCGCCAGCCGGGTTCATCCTTCAAGATCTATACTTACTCCGTGGCGATGGAGAGCGGCATGACGCCGACCTCCACCATCGTCGACGCGCCGATCACCTGGGGCAATTGGAGCCCGCACAATTACGAGAACCGTTATGCGGGCAAGGTGACGCTGACGACGGCGATCGCCCAATCGATCAACACCATCCCGGTGCGCCTGGCCAAGGAAAAGCTCGGTATCCAGCCGATCCGCGACATGGCCAAGGCCATGGGCGTGGAAACGCCGATCCGCAACGACAAGACCATTCCGATCGGCACATCGGAAGTGACCGTGCTCGACCAGGCGACGGCCTATGCGGTCTTCCCGGCCGACGGCATGCAATCGCGACGCCACGGCATCGACCAGATCACCGGTTATGACGGCAAGGTGCTCTATGATTTCAATCGCGACGAGCCGCCGGCCAAGCGGGTCCTCAGCGAGCAAGCCAACTCCTATATGAACCAGATGCTGACACAGGTTCCGATCATCGGCACCGGCCGCAAGGCGGCGCTGGACAATGGCATCGTCGTCGGCGGCAAGACCGGCACGACACAGGCCTATCGTGACGCCTGGTTCATCGGCTTTACCGGCAACTACACCTGCGCCGTCTGGTTCGGCAATGACGACTATACGTCGACCAACAACATGACGGGCGGCACGCTGCCGGCCATGACCTTCAAGAAGATCATGGACTATGCCAACCAAGGCGTGGTGCTGAAGCCGATCCCGGGGATCAGCAATCCATTCCCGGTGCAGAAGCCGCAGACAGTCGCGGCAAAGAAGCCGGCAGACCCGGCAGCTGGTGGCCTGCCACCGCTCGTCCGGCCACGCTCCCTATCGGTGGATTCCACCAAGATCCTTCGCGATATCGGTGAAAGACTGAAGGCAGCGGCGGCGCTCGAAGCTCAGAAAGTGGCAGCGGCGGAGTAAAAACACCCGGTTGCCGGTGGGCAGCATGAACTGCCCCGTCAAGCGGATGGATTTCCAGCGGAAATATACAGAGAAATATCGTCTCCCGCCGAAACGAGTGGACCGGCATGCGACCCGACAGGCGCTGGCATTTCGCGCGGCAATCATTCTCCCCATTCGCGCCGGCTGCCGCCATAACTGCACGCTGCCCTTCCCCCCACCGTCAGAATCAGGAATAAATCGACATCGATTTGTCACGAGGACGATCTCAGGGTGTTCCGAGTCCCCCTTCTTGTTGCGCTTTCGCTGCTGATCGCTTTCGGCGGCGGGATTGTGTTCACCCTCTTTGCTTTGAACGTGACATCCGGCTTCGGCGCGATCAAGCTTGGGGCCTGGCAGGCATTTCCGGAAATGCAGACGGCGGATGCTGATCCCTATGCCAAATCGCACCGAGCTCGCGCGGGGCGCCTGCTTTACGGTACGGCGGAAGGATTGGTGTTTACCGCTTCCGACGACGATGCCGGGGGCAGACTGACGACAAATTGCAGCTATCGCATTAGCGGCCAGACACCGCCGGCGCGGCTTTGGACGCTCTTCATCGCCGGCAATGATGGTGCGCCGCTTGCAGGCCCTTCCGGACGCCCCCTTACGATCAATTCCTGGGTTGTGTTGCGGAACCCGGATTCAAGCTTCACCATTACCGTCTCACCCAACGCCAGCGCGGGCAATTGGCTTGCCCTGCCCGCTGCCGGCAATTTCCGGCTGGTATGGACGCTGCTGGATTCGCCGGCGGCCAGCAATTCCGGCCTGATTGATCTCACTATGCCGAAGCTCGAGAAAATCGGGTGTGGCAATGTTTAGGTTCGTTTTCGCAATACTAACCGGCCTGTTCGGCGCCGCACTTCTGCATATCGTCATCATCCTGTCGCTACCGCATTTCTCCGACCGCGATGCCTATACCCGCGTCTCGGACGAAGGCGACGAGAACCATTTCTACATGCTTGATAACAAGGATGACGATGCAGGGCTTTCCAACGTTGACCCCTACATCCGCACTGCTGTCTGCGCATTCGACATCGAGGATGTGCCAGTGCATTTGACCGCGAAGGGCAAGGTGCCGTTCTGGTCGCTCGCCGTCTATGACGCCGCGTCTAATGAGGTATTCAGCATGAGCGACCGCACATCCGTCGGCGGCACGCTCGATCTGCTGCTTGCCTCCCCCGTCCAGCTGACAGGCATACGCAAGGCCCTGCCGCCTGCTCTTGCACAATCGATCCTGGTGGAGGCCCCGCATGCCCAAGGCTATGCAGTGTTGCATACGATGGCGCCACAGGCGAGCTTTGACGATGCGGCCAAGGAATTCCTGTCGCAGGCCGGATGCGACGAATTCGGCGTTGATTGAGTTTGGCCGGCGACAACGCTCAGGTCCATAGGCACCGCAATGCGGGCACCACAGGTCATTTCCGGCAGCCAGTGGATGCAGACCTGATGCATCCAGGCGCTTCAGCCGGCTGTGTTACTTCCCTTTAGCCCGCTTGGGGCCTGCTCCCGGCCGGTGCGTCGGGGTATCGAGGTGCTCGTAGCGCACACCGGTAAACAGAAGTATTCTTGCTTCCACCGGCTCCTTCTGGGCGCGCGGCGGCTGGCGTAATCGCCAGTCCGAAAGTGATATTACCTTTGCCATGCTCGTCTCCATTTACGTCTCGAGACGGATGAACTTGCGACTGATTTCACCCTGCCCGTTGTTGAAGCGGGCTAGCGTTTCCCCTTGTATCAGGCCTATTTCTTTTGGCTGAGACAAGGAGCATTCACGCCTTCTCACGGCATTTCCCGGACACCGCGGCATGGGCGCCGATGCCGGCTTCCATGCTTTCTCTGCTATCGACCACAGTCTGCTAATCGCTGCTTGCATTGGGATTCAGCCATATTGCAGTTAACAGAATGCTAATCCTCGTCACACGTCATCCTTGGCATGAGTCGTCATGCACTATTAACGCTTCGACTATGGCTTTGGTTTCACGAGCCGCGAAAAAATCGTCGGAATCAAATTCGCCGTGAAATCAAGCAATATCATATTCTTAGGTGAACAGATGGCGCCGCAGGCGAATATATTGCAAACAGCCGCGTTGCAGAAAAGAGTCACGCAATTATTATTTGCGCTCACGAAAAATTAACGTATTGTAAGGTCGGAAATCGAGGGTGGCTAATGTTTGCGGCGGGTAATTCCGTCTTCTCTCCAGAGGATGTCATAGTCCTGCGCGGCGCGCTTGATGAGTGGTGCCTGGAGAAGCGGATCGATATAAAAAGCACCGAGGCCCAGTTCGCGGCAACGGCAGCGTTGGGCCTTTTTCAATCCGGCTACAATACGTCGGAAAAGCTGCTCGCAGCACTGCGCGAGCACAGAGGCATCTAGAGCAGCTCCATTCACACGCCAGGCTTATCTGATGTCCGATGTACCGCTTCGGACGGCATTCACCTGGTTTGCAGCCGGATGCGCAGCAGGAACGCTCATAAGTTGAGTATTCACATCGCCACTCCTGCGGCGATAGATGGTTTGTGACAGGCGTCATCCCCTAGCCCGCATATCATCCGGCAAAAATTCAGCCTCCGCCATCGCGCAAGCTTAACGCGCAATTTTTATTCGGATTTTAATAAAGTTTTCACGAACCATTAACCGTGCCGGCCTTAGTCTTCGGTGAAAGCCAGATAAGGACGACTGTGTCCATACCCGTTTCGACAACCGCCGCCAAAGACGCCCCTGACATCGAAAGGGTCTTGCGGCACGACCGAAAAGAGGTGTGGCAGTCGACGGTCAGGCTCCCTGCGTTTTTGTTCTGCGTATCAGTATGGGTGTTGGCGTGCGTGACCGGTTTCGAGACCTTGAAGAGCCTGCGACAGTCCGTAAGAAGGACGTGGTTCTGATGGCGACGATCACCAGTTTCGAAGGCATGGGACACCCCTCCAAATCGGAACTTCGCCAATTTGCCGAGCTCTTTACGCCGGTGTTCCAGGCCTCCTCCGACGAGGCAAAGCGGCAGGCCGTGGCCGCCCTCTCCCAATGCCCGACAGTGCCGCAGGCCGTGGCCCTGTTCATCGGTTGCCAGCCGATTGCCATTGCTGCCCCTTTCCTCACAAGTTCACAGGCGATCGACGACGATACGCTGATCACCATTGCCCGCACGCAAGGTGCTGCCCACGCACGAGCAATCGTCAGCAGGCCCTCGCTGTCGCCCAAGGTCATCGACGCGCTCGTCGGCCTGCATCAGGCTGAACCAGATCGCGGCATGACGGACCCGCAAACGTCGGCGACCGCACTTCCGCCGAAATCCGATACGACGGACCCCGAGCGGCTGTCACGCGAGGAAGCCTTGCGCCTGCAGATCAAGCAGGCCGCACGCCATCTGGCTCGCGACGAAAAAGACCGTCTCGGCCTGCGCAGCCTCAGCGAAACGCAGGAGGCCCTGCTCGTCCGTTTCGCCAGGGAACGCGATGCGCTGCAATTTGCCACCACTCTTGCCGACGCGCTTTCATCGAGCCATTGGCTTGCAGAACGCATCCTGCTCGATACATCGGGCCAACAGCTCGCCGTAACTTTGGTCAGCCTCGGCATGGGCATTGCCGACGCCGTCTATTCGCTGGAGCGCTTCTATCCGCACCTGACGGAACGGCACGGCAGCGTCAGCCGTGCATGGCTGGTGCTCGACGGCATCGATGCGGAAGAGAGCCAGGCTCGCGTCGAAGCATGGCGCCGTGCCGACAGCTACACCTATCTTCCGAAGGAAAAGCCGGCAGAGCGCCCGGCTACACCATTGTTCGGCGCCAAGTCCGGTTCGATCCGCGAATTGCGCGTGGCAAACCGGCGATAGAGACGGGTTAATCCAGCGGATTGGCGCGCAAACCGGCCAAAGGGACGATTTCGGCTAAATCGTCCGTCTCCAGCTCGATGACCCACAAATCCGGATCGAATTTCACTTCGCGATCGAGGACTTTGCGGATCTCGGCCGGCTCCTGGCGGTTGACCCTAATCTCGAACAACCGCCCTTCATCCCGCTCACCGTCGAATAAACTTTGCGGCGCCGGAGCATAGAGGGTTTCCAACCCGTCGCGGAAGCGCTGGCGGATGAAGATAGCACCTGCCTGCTCCTCGCCCTTTCGTTCGACGGCAGCGAAGTCGCCCCGGGCAAACAGACGGCGGGTCATGGCGGAAACAAAGATGTCGCTGCGCAATCTCATGGCCGAGCTATAGCGGCGAGCGGCCTGCGAGGCAATTGAAGCGATGGATTAAAGCGCGCCGATATCCTGCAGCTTCTTCAGCACGGCCATGTTCGGCTCGCCGGTCTCCGGCAGACGATAATGCTTCTGGAAGCGGCGGATGGCCGCTTTCGTCTGTTCGCCAGCAACCCCGTCGACGCTGACATTGCTATAGGCGATATTGCTCAGTCCCTTCTGGATCTGCATGACCATATTCACCGTGTTGACCGCATCGTTCGGCGTGGCCTTTGCCACGACGGTGCCGGTCCTCATGTTCTTCTCGGCGCTCTGGATGGCCGCGGCAACCGGATCGATGGCCTCCGCCGTAGCAGAGACATTGATAGGGCGTTGTGCGGGAACGACTGGGGCACTCGCCCTGCCACCTGCAGCCGGAGCGAAATCAGCGGCATTGCTGGCCTTGAGGGCGGCGAGAAGCTCAGGCGTCGGGGCACCCGTCTGCGTCAAGCCTGACGCTTCCTGAAAGAAGAGAATAGCGGCTGATGTGCGCGAGCCCGGCACGCCGTCCGCAGCACCGTCATAGAGGCCATGACGAATGAGCTCGGCCTGCACATCGGCAACCAGCTTCGAGGGCGTGGCGGACTGTGCAACGGCGGGATTGGCCGATGGTGCCGCGGCGGTGACCGAATCCTGCCGCTCGATACGGAAGGTCGTGACGTTGCCGGCGTCGGTCTGTTGTGCATGCAGGAAGGCTTTGCGGCCGGGGATCTGATAGGGAGCGCCGGGGTCACGAGTGCGCAGCAAAGGCGATGGATGCGCGCCCGTCTGATACCAGAGCGCATTGGCGGTGACGAAGCCGAAAACTCCGAGAAAGAGAGCAACGCCGCCGGCAATCGCCGGATGCCGGCCCACGGCGCCGCCGATCAACCCCGCAAAGGCGCCCGCTCCACGAAGGCCAAGACCACCCAGCGCGGTGCCTCCGCGCAGGCTGAGGCTGCCCAGGGCGACCGCTCCGCGAGAAGCCAGCCCAGGCTGCTTGCGCTTGCCCTTGCCTCTTCCCTTAGGCGATTTTCGCTTTTGCGGGGCCATTCATCCCTTCCTCTTTTCGCCCTTCACTCATCTCCGCAGTATGTTTCAGGCGCGGCGGAAAATCGACAGGGCGATTGACATCCGCAGGCTGCTCCACAGCCAAGACGCCCGAACCATCGATCGGAATAAGAATCGTGATCACCGTGCCCTCGCCCGGGGCACTGGCGATCGAGAAGCTGCCGCCATGCAGGGCTACCAGCCCCTTGACGAGCGACAGACCAAGGCCGGTGCCGGCGTAGCGGCGCGTGTAATCGTTCTGGATCTGCACGAAGGGCTGTCCCAGAGAGGCCAGCCGCTCGCTTGCAATGCCGATGCCGGTATCGCCAACCGAGAGCTTCAGCATTCCATCGGTCAATGCCGCATCGACGGTGATAGCACCACCGGCATCGGTGAACTTGATGGCATTGCCGACAAGGTTGATCAGGACCTGCTGAAGCGCACGCTGATCGGCAACGATCTCACCGAGGCCGCGCTGAACGCGGCTGGAAAGGGTCAGGCCCTTTTCCTTCGCCTGCAAGGCCAGCATTGCCTCGCATGTCGCAATGGAATCTTCGATCGAGAAGGATTCCATCAGCAGTTCATAGCGTCCAGCTTCGATCTTGCTCATGTCGAGCATGGTATTGACCACCGACAGAAGGTGGGCGCCGGACTGGCGGATCAGGCCGACATATTCGCGCTGCCGGTTGTTTTCCAGCTTGCCGAAATATTCGCCGCTGAGAATATCGGAAAAGCCGAGGATCGCATTGAGCGGTGTGCGCAGTTCATGGCTGACGGCCGCCAGGAAGCGCGACTTGGCATCATTCGCCGATTCCGCTTCCGCTGTTTTACGAGCGGCGTCTTCACGGAGCTGCTGATCCTGCGAAATATCGCGCAATTGGCTGACAATGCCTGTCAACCGGCCCTCGCCATCGCGGCGGGCGGTCAGTTCCACGCGGACATGGACGAATTGCGCGTCACAACCGATGACGGCGGATCGTTCCAGGCGCAGATCGACGCAAATCGCATCCCTGCCCTGACGAAGTGCATCGATTGCCTGCAGGAACACGATCCTATCGGACACATGAATCTGTTCGATCAGGCCTCGGCCCGTCGGATCGCGCATCCAGCTCAGAAACTCCGCCCGGTCGCGACCGCCGACGGTGGTCACGTTTCCCTGCGGATCGAGCAGCAACACCATGCCAAAGGCGGCTTGCAGCATCAGATCGCGATGTTCGACGATGATGGCGTCCGCAGCATGGGAAGCCGGGCGCTGGCGTGACAGCGCAATGCTGCCGACAGCGGAAAACAGAAAGGCGGCGCAAACAGTGGCCACACCGGCAGGCAATGCCACGGCCGGGCTGGTGACGAGGGAAAGCCCGGCGGGAACCGCAAAAAGTGCGACGGAGGAGGCAAGCGCAAGCCGGCGCAGGATCGCCAACTCCTGCGCAGGGACCTCGCCATTCCCGTTCGTCCCGGAGAGCCAGCTTCCGCTCACCCGGTCCACGAAGGCTACAGCCCCAACAGCCATTTTACTCAATACGCGCACACTACAACCCGTCAAAACGGTCACTTATTGGACTGCACAATAGGCCTTCGCGACTTAAGGAAAGAATAAAGAGAGAACCTGCCGACCGGCCGAAAAGCCTCCGAAATCCCGTTTTGGCGCAGAATGCCTGACCTTTGTTTTTTGTGGTTAACAGCGGGTAAGCAACGGATTTTATTCGTATTTCCGCCGCGCGTTAACTTTTATGACAAGGCTAGAGCCCGCAAATGCCTGCGTATTAACAGGATCGGGCGAGACATGCTTAACAGCAATCGCTACAATTTGATCTAAATGCGGTGCGAATTTGGAAAGCTAAAATTTGAATCAAATTAGCCGAAAATGCCACCGAGTTTTGAAAAGTGATGTTGTCCTCTGCCGGATAGGGTTCAAGCCACATCGGACAGACCAGTCCGAATCGGCAAACGAGCCGAACGACAGAGAAGGTGGGCAAGGACATGTGGTTTCTGATTAGAGCGGGGTTCTGGTTTTCACTGGTTCTCATGTTTCTGCCGATCTTTGCCAAGCCCGATGGCGCGCCTCGGCCGGCCGGCGAACCGACCATGCAGGTTTCCGATGCGATTTCGGCGGCTTCGGGCGTCGTTCAATATGTCGGCGCCATGTGCACCGAGAAGCCTGAGGTCTGCGTCAAGGGTGGCGAAACGCTGACCGCCCTTGGATATCAGGTCGGTGACGGCGCCCGGGTTGCCTATGACATGCTCGGCCGCCACTTCAAGGACCAGTCCTCAAATACCGTTGCCGGCACAGCAGTTGAGCATGTAAGCCCGGAACAGATTGCCGCAACGACGCAGCCGATGCCTGCCAAGCGCGTGACCGGCACCGAGACCGCCGATGTGGTCGTCACCGGAACGGTGCGGCTGCCTTCCTCCGTGCCGTTGCCGATGCCGCGGCCACGGATCTGACACCTTCTACTCTTGCCCGCCTCATGCGCCGCGAGCCAAGCATGGCCAGCGGCGTTCTTTTTTGCAGCGGGTTCAAATTGCCCGCCGTTTCGCCTATATCCATCCTCAATGGATAATCTGGACAGATACAATGGCTGCGCTTGACAAGATCATCGAGGACTTCGCCTTCCTGGACGAGTGGGAGGATCGTTATCGCTACGTGATCGAACTCGGCAAGGCGCTGCCCGACCTGCCGGAAGACAAGCGAACGCTGGAAAACAAGGTGCAGGGCTGCGCCAGCCAGGTCTGGCTTGTCACGCATGCATCCGGCGATCCCGAAAATCCGACATTGACCTTCGAAGGCGATTCCGACGCGCATATCGTCCGCGGGCTGGTGGCAATCGTGCTTGCCACCTATTCCGGCAAACAGGCCTCGGAAATCGCCGCTCTCGATGCGCTCGACGTCTTCGGCAAGATCGGTCTGGTCGAGCATCTCTCGTCGCAGCGCGCCAATGGATTACGCTCGATGATCAAGCGCATCCGTGAAGAAGCACGCGTCAGGGCGCCTGCCTAAACAATTTCAGAAGAGTATTGGTAGACCTTCGTTCGGCGCTGCGCCGGAACACTATCAACGGCACAGCGATGCGGATCCCATCGATCGCATGACATATCCAGGCCGCTATCGGGCGGCCATAGTCAAAACCCGGCTCGAAAGCCGGGTTTTTCTTCAAGCGTTATGACACTCAGCGGCTGCCGCGCTTGCGGCGCTGCCCGAGACCCATTTCCTTCGCAAGGCGGGAACGCGCTTCCGCGTAAGCAGGCGCTACCATCGGATAATCCGCTGCCAGATCCCACTTCTCGCGATACTCTTCAGGCGAAAGACCATGATGGGTCATCAAGTGGCGCTTCAGCGACTTGAAGCTTCCACCACATTCCAAGCACGTAATCTGGTCATCCTGTACCGATTTACGGACAGATACGGCCGGCTTCTGCTTTTCCACAACGGTAACGGCGGGCGCCGGAACCGAGGTGCTGCTCAAGGCGGAATGTACGTCGGAAATCAAATTCGGAAGGTCGCTGACCGGTACGACATGGTTGCTGACATAGGCCGCAACGATGTCGGCGGTCAGTTCAACCAGTAACTCCTGCCCATTGCCAAGGGCCGTATCTGACATTGTGTTCTCCTGTTCATCGGCTTGCTTGCTGCGCCGCGTCTCCAGAGAGCCCACAGGCACAACGTTGCTATGTAATCCGCGCCTAGCCCAGAAATCTGCTGATCCCCAAGTCCCGTAGCGCCGAGCAATCCGCACAAACGCATCGCCCGTATTCGTAGCAGCCATCAGCAAAAAACGGTGGATAAACGCCACATTTCATACCGCAGGAAATCCACCCCTAGACTTCACGCGAAGAAAACCGCTTCTTGCCGCCTGATGTCAGGATTAGCGACCACACGAGGTGATCTCCAATCGTTAACCGGAGGAAAGTTTTGCTCAGCTTTTCCCCAAGAAAGTTAAAAGCATTGAGAGCTTAAACCCGGCCGAGACTAACTCAACATCAGAACTCTACTTGAATCTGAATTAGCACTCTTTACCCAAATGTCCAGTTTTTAATACCAACATTTCTTCGCAAAAAATTCATCTACTAAAAAACGGATAACTAAAGAGGCGAACTGCTATTGCTTCTTTAACAATCTTTGCGTTTGTTAGGTCTTCTTCCTATACACGCGCCTCGCGATTTGCCCTTGAAGTAATAATTCGTCCCGCACGGAAGGCTCGGTCAGTCGATACCCGGCCTTGTGCGCCGCGCGTGCGAGAAGATGCGCGGCAATCGGTGCGGTCAGCACGAAAAAGACGAATCCGGCCAAGGATCGTGCCAATATCGAGAAGTCTTGCGAATGAATACCGACCGCAAGTAGCAAAAGGCCGGAGCCAACTGTACCGGCCTTCGACGCGGCATGCATGCGACTGTAAAGGTCGGGCAAGCGGACGATGCCGATCGCAGCGATGAGCGAGAACAATGCCCCTGCGAGCAAGATGACTGCCACGAGGATGGCCCAAAGCAGATCCATTACCGTCCTCCCTTTTGTCGCCGGTTTTGCTTGCGCGGTCGCTTTCGCAGCGATTCGTTACTATTCTCCCGCTCGGCAGGAGACCGCGCCGAAGTGCCGGATTGTGCTTGAGTAAGAACAAAGCGGGCAAAGGCGACGGTGGCGAGAAAACCGACGAGCCCCAGCGAAATTGCGATATCGATATAGAGCGTGAAGCCGGTCTTGATGGCGATGACGGCGATGAAGCCGATCGCGATTGCCACCAGCATATCGAGCGCCACAATCCGGTCCGGCAATGTCGGGCCGGCGACCACACGATAAACCGTAAACAGGAATGCGACGCTCAAAATGCCGAGCGCCACCATTGCTGCTGCCGAAACGATGGATGCCGCCATCATCGGAAAGCCTCAAGTATCCGGCGTTCGAAGCCGTCAGCAATGCTGCGCCTGATGGTCTCCGGATCGGAGCAATCGAGCGCGTGGACGTACAGGGTCTTGCGATCGTCAGAAACGTCGACGGATAGCGTGCCCGGCGTCAGCGTGATGAGATTGGCGAGCAGCGCGATTTCAAAATCGCGATCGACGGTCAAAGGGAAGGCAAAAATCCCGGGCTTCACATCCATCTTCGGGCTCATGACCGCAACGGCGACCGCCCAGGCGGATTTGGCAAGTTCGCCCAGAAACAGGAAGAAGAGCGCAAGGATCCGTCGAACACGGCCGAGATAAAGCACTCCGCCATAGGAATACCGCACGATGGCAAGCGCAATCGCCGCGAGGACGAAACCGAACAGCAGATTGAGGAAAGAAGCGCTGCCTGTAATGGCGACCCAGACGATGGCGAGCAACAGGTTTAGAACAAACAGGATCATTGCTTAGCTCCCGCCTGCGGGAAGACCGAATGCAGATAGGCTGTCGGCTGTTCAAGACCAGCCGCGGCAGACTGGGTCAGCTGCAAAAGCCTTTCGGGAAAGAAGCCGAAGGCGACAACGAGCAGAGTGAGAGCGAGAAGCGGCATGCTTGCCTGCCACTTGATCGGCTCTGCCGAGACGGCAGTGTCATCCGTCGCAGGTCGCCAATAGGCCAGCAGGAAGACGCGGCCAAAGACGATCGTGGTCAGGAAACCAGCGAGCAGGATCGTGGCGGCAAGCCACCATGCGCCGGTGGCGAGCGCTGCCTTTACCAGAACTACCTTCGGCCAGAAGCCGGAAAAGGGCGGCAGTCCGCTGACAGCGAAGAACAGCACCAAGGAGAGGCCGGCGAACCAACCGTTCCGCCGGTAAAGCCCACCAAGAGACGTCAGCGAAAAGCTGCCGCCGAGCCGGGCGACTTCACCCGCAAGCAGATAGAGCGCCGTCATCAGCACCATGGAGTGCAGCGCGTAGAAGAGCGTTCCGCTGAGGCCATCGGCACTGCCAAGGGCGACACCCGCCAGCATCGTGCCGATCCCCGATATGACGATATAGCCGAGCATACGGCGGATATCGTTCGAGCCGAGTGCCCCGAGCACCCCCGCCAGCACGGTTGCGATGGCAACGACCGTTATCATCGGGCCGAGTTCCATGCGCTCGACCGGCAGCAACATGACCAGAACCCTGATGAGCGCATAGACACCCACTTTGGTCAGGAGGCCAGCAAACAGGGCTGAAACGGTGATACGCGGCGTATGGTAGGAAGCTGGAAGCCAGAAATTGACCGGGAAGGCAGCCGCCTTCATGCCGAAAGCGAGCAAAAACAGACCGGCCAGTGTCATCAACGGCGCGGTGGTGTCGCCTGCCCTCGCCCTGATCGCGATGTCGGCCATGTTGAGCGTGCCGAAGATGGCATAGAGGTAGCCGACAGAAACGAGAAACAGCGTGGTGGCGATGAGGTTCAGCACCGCATATTTCAACGCGCCGTCGATCTGCTCCCGCTCCGAGCCGAGGATCAGCAGGCCGAAGGACGAAATCAGCAATACCTCGAACCAGACATAGAGATTGAAGACGTCTCCAGTGAGGAAGGCGCCGCTGACGCCGGCCAGCAACAGCATCAGAAACGGGAAAAAGCCATAGCGGCGGCCACTGGTGCCGATCTCTCCGAGTGCATAGATGCTAGCCGCGAGCGCAACGATCGCCGCAGCCAGTGCCATGGCAGCGCCGAGGAGATCGACGCTGAAGGCGATACCGAAGGGTGGCAGCCATCGACCCATGACCATCGTCACGGCTCCATCGCTCGCGACCTTGTAAAGCAAGGCGGCGTCGATGAGCACCAGCAGCAACAGGCCGGGAATAGCGATCCAGGCGTGCCATTCCGTGCGGTTACGCAACATCAGGAGTATGGCGCCAAGGCAAATGCACAGGGCGACCGGCAGGATGACTAGCCAATGCCCGAGCGGCACGGGTGCCGCCACCAGCGCGGCAGAGAGATCGACGGGAATGTCGGTCGGTCCGGCCATGTCGTCAGTACCCCAAAGGCGGCAGCGGCCGCTCGTCTGGTTCGGCTACTCGCATCTCGCCGGTATTGTCCGTCTTGAGGTCCTGATAGGCCCGATAGGTCAGAACAAGCAGAAAGGCGAGAAACGAAAAGGAGATGACGATCGCCGTCAGGATCAGCGCCTGCGGCAGCGGATTGGCCGCAGCCAGATCCAGCGTGCTTTGGCCTTGCGGAATGATGGGTGGCACTTCACGCGTTATCCGGCCGGCGGTGAAGAGCAACAGGTTGACGGCATTTCCGAGGATCGCGATGCCGAGCATGATGCGGATCGAGAATTTCGACAGCATCAGATAGATCGCGGCGGCGAAGAACAGGCCGACCAGAGTGGCGAAGACGACCTCCATCAATCGACCTCCCGCTCTTCAAGCGCAAGCGCGATCGAGGTGATGGCGCCGACGACGACCAGATAGACGCCGATATCGAAGAACATGACAGTGGAAAGCGGTACCTCGACGCCGAACAGGTGCGGATAGATCCACAGCCCGGTCATGAACGGCACACCGGAGAAGACGGACACGAAGCCGGCGACGGTGGCTGCCAGCAGGCCAAAGCCGGCAATCGCCAATGGGTGAAAGATGATGGCGCGACGCACGGCCGTCACACCGCAGGCGATACCATAGATCGCAAAGGCAGAGGCTGCGATCAGCCCACCGATGAAGCCGCCGCCGGGTTCGTTATGGCCGCGCAACAGCACGAAAACGGAAAAGAGCAGCATCAGGGCCGTCAGAAACGGAGCGGCAGTGCGGAAGATCAGCGTATTCATGAGCGCTCCGCCTCCATCTTTTCCTCAAGATCGGGATCATTGGCCGCAAGCTTGCGCTCGCCGCCAGCGCGGATGCGGATCAGCGCCAGAATGGCAAGCCCGGTTATAGCAACGACGGCGATCTCGCCGAGCGTATCCGTGCCTCGGAAGTCAACGATGATGACGTTGACGACATTGTCGCCATGGGCGATCAGCTTCGAATAATGATTGAAGAAGGCCGTCAGCGTCAGATCAAACGGCGCCTCCGTCGCTTTCAGCAACAGGAGGCCGAAGCCGGTACCGCAAGCGATGGCAATCAGCGCATGGGCGAGCATTTTCAACGGCGGACGGCGATCCGAAGCGGAAAGGCGCAGGCGCGTCATCACCATGGCCAGGATCACGACCGCAAGGGTCTCGACCATGAACTGGGTGAAGGACAGATCCGGTGCGCCGAACAGCAGGAAGATGACGGCGACAGCAAAGCCTTGAATGCCGAGCGAGACGATGGCCGTCAGCCGGTCGCGCGCAAGCACCACGGCGGCAAGACCGATGATGGCGATAAGGAAGATGGTCGCCTCATGCCATTGCAAATTCGGCCAGGCAGGGATTGCCGGCAATTCGCCATGGAAAATGGGCGGAAGCAGCAGCATAGCCGCGAGGCAAAGGAACGTCACGGTTACATAGATCTCTAGGCGGCCTGGCTGCAGGATGCGCGAGACAACGTGCGACACTCGAACCAGACCGGAGATAAAGCCATCGAAACCGCGATCCGGCCCTGGACCCAGGTTCCGCAAGATCACCGACATCAGGAAACGGGCGCGATCGAGCTGCCAATAGACGAGGACGCCGATGAGCACGGTGACGAGCGAGAGTGCCAGGGGCAAGCCGATATGCGGGACTAGCGAGACCGAGATATGCAACTCCTTGCCGCCGACAGCACTGGCCATCGGCGAGGAGACGTATCCGTGCCATGATCCCGAGAGCAAGGCCGAAGCGAGACCGAGCAAGGCGAGCACCACCGGTCCGAGCCATAGCAGTGGCGGCGCCTCGTGAGGATGGCGTGGCGTCTCGGTAAGGGACCCGACGAAGGGTTTGAGTGCCACGGCAAAGGCGATGGCAAACATCAGCGCGTTGCCGACAACAGCGATGACGGTCAGGATAATCGCCCACGGCGAAGCCTGCGCCAATGCCACATAGATCTCCTCCTTGGCGAGAAAGCCGAAGGCAGGCGGCAGGCCGCCCATCGAGACGGCAGCAACAATCGCTGCGGCGAAGGTGAGCGGCATTGCGGAGCGCAGACCGCCCAGACGGGTAATGTCGCGCGTTCCCGTTTCATGATCGACAATGCCGGCGACCATGAACAGAGCGCCCTTGAACAGCGAATGCGCCGCCAGATAAAGTACGGCGGCCTCGATGGCATAGTCCGTGCCGAAACCGGTGAGCAACACGAGCAGGCCGAGCGAGGAAACCGTCGTATAGGCGAGCTTCAGCTTCAAATCGGTCTGACGGATCGCCAGCAACGTCCCGACCAGCAGCGTCGCGGCGCCGAAAATCGGAAGGATCGTCTGCCACGCCACGGTATCGCCCATGACAGGATTGAGCCGCATCAGCAGGTAGACACCCGCCTTCACCATCGTCGCGGAATGCAGATAAGCCGATACGGGCGTCGGCGCTTCCATGGCGTTCGGCAGCCAGAAGTGAAACGGAAACTGCGCCGATTTGGTGAAAGCGCCGCCGAGCACCAGGATCAAGGCGGAGAGATAGAGCGGGCTTGTACGTAGGGTGTCGCCTGAATGCAGCAGTTCGGACATGGAGGCGATGCCGGTGATCTGCCAGATCAGCAGCAGGCCCGCCAGCAACAGCAAACCACCACCGCCGGTAACGACCAGGGCCTGCAGTGCCGCCCGGCGCGACGCTTCCCGCTGATGGTCGAAGCCGATCAGCAGGAAAGAGGTGATCGACGTCAGCTCCCAGAAGACGAACAGCGTCAAGAAGCTATCGGATACGACAAGGCCGAGCATCGAGCCCATGAACAGGAACATGAAGGAGAAGAAGCGCCCGAGATCCGCATGCCCCTTCAGATAACCTCCTGTGTAGAGGATAATCAGCGTGCCGATGCCGGTGATGAGCAGAGCAAAGGTCAGCGACAGGCCATCGAGCAGCCAGGAAAAACGCAAGCCCAGGCTTGGCACCCAGTCGAGGCCCCCCTCAACAGCTTGCCCTGAAGCAATCTCGGGTAGAAACCCGGCAAAATAGAGAAAAGCGAGCGCGGGCAGCAGCGACAGCGGCCAAGCTGCATTATGGCCAAATCGGCGAACGATAACGGGCGCGATCAGCGCACCGAAAAAGGGCAGACATAGAGCCAGGAATGTCAGGCCCGTGACACCGGCCATGCCTTCCCCCTGCTGAATCATCGTGCGGAATCCGGCAAAACCGGAGCTAGGGTGCAGGGATAGGCGAAAGGGTGGCCCCTCTCAAGCCCCGGCAAGAGAAAACCGGAGGTAAACCACTAAAATCGGCTTTCCGCGGATCTGATGACGAAGGTTGCAAGCTTTTTCGCCACCGCGACATCACAACTACAAATACCAGCTGGCTAAACCGCCATTTCTGCATGGCTCGCAATGAAGCTGTAACGAATTTGAGCTAATTTACACGCATTTCCTAAATCGCTATGGAATTCCTATGGAAAATAGGGCTATTCTTGATCGGTTTGCAGCACCCGCCTCCCGGAAACCGCAATGCTCGCGCGTCTGATCGCCCTCCTGCTTCTTTGCCCCACCTCGGCATTTGCTGCTGACTGGTGGTCCTATGACAATGCGGGCTTCGGTTATGCGATCGAGTTGCCGTCGGACTTCCATCTTTCGGCACCATCCGACGACCTCAATCGCCTTGCGCTGTCACCGGCGGACCGATCCGCGATGCTGCAGGTTTTCGGCACGGCGGTCGCCAATGGCGACTTCACGACGGAAGCGAATGTGCGTGTCGCGCTGGCCAAGGATCAGGGCTGGAAGATCTCCTATTCCAAATCAACTTCGCGCGGCATCAGCTTTTCGGGCACGAAACAGGGCCGCATCGTCTATGTTCGCGGCGTGGCGCTTTGCAACGGCGGAGCCGCGTTCTTCCAGATGGATTATTCAAAGGCGGACATGCAGCGCTACGACGTCATCGTTATGCGTCTGGCGCGCAGCCTGCGGTCGACGAAGAAGTGCACGCCGACGGCGCAGGTCGTCAAAAACCTTCCGGTGACAGGCTGAAACATGTGAGCACCGCCGAATAGTGCACGGCGGCGGCGGCAACCACGAAGCCGTGCCAGATGGCATTCTGGAAGCGCAGCTTTTCCCATACGTGAAAGATGACGCCGAGCGAGTAGATCACCCCGCCGATGACGATCAGCAGCATCGAGGCGAAAGGGATATACATCGAAACGGGCTTGGCCACGACGATACCGCTCCAGCCCATGGCAAGATAGAGCAGGATCGCCAGCCGATCGTATCGCCCCGGAAA
The DNA here is from genome assembly GCF_001999485.2 of Rhizobium sp. P44RR-XXIV. Lineage (NCBI taxonomy): Bacteria > Pseudomonadati > Pseudomonadota > Alphaproteobacteria > Hyphomicrobiales > Rhizobiaceae > Rhizobium > Rhizobium sp. P44RR-XXIV. The sequence goes on from NZ_MPVZ02000028.1 coordinate 1,608,743, forward strand.
CAGGCATTTCAGCACGATGCCGAAGGCCGCGAAAACCCAGACCGCGATCAACATGGCAAACAGCAGCGGATCCTCGGCACCGCGCTCGAGAAAAGGCGTATAGGTGGCGGCAATCAGCACATAGATGAAGGAATGGTCGAAACGCCGAAGAAACCACTTCGTCCGCGACACGGGCCACAGATTATAGGTGAAGGACATGCCCAAGGTCAGCACGAGGCCGATGCTGTAGATCCAGGCGGCGGCGATCTCTCCATGGGAGCTCCAGACGGTCGCGTAGAAGATCAGTACGGTCGCGCCGATGAGCGCAAATATGACGCCGACGCCGTTGACAATGCTGTCGGCGATCACTTCATACCGGTCGTAAGCCCAGCGAATGCCCTTGTAGTCGGCCATATAGTGCGTGTTCCAATTCCGTAACCGCCCGATCCTTGCACCTCGCCAAGGTGGACGCAACCGCACGGAACGGGCATTTCGATAAATCTTCGTGAACGGCTAAGGCATCTCGTCAACAAGAAGCGAACGCTCAATCCGCAATTTCTGGCCTTCTGTGAACAATGTAATTCCGCCATATACAACATCAAGTACAGCGGGCCGAGAATATCAAAGAGGCATATCAACCGGCGAAATCTCTGACCCGCCACTGACGGCCCCTTGCCGCCGACGCCGGTTGCCTTTTTCACATGTATCGAGGTTGGAACTGACCCCCATGACCGAAATCGCCCCTTCCTACGCACTGACACGCCCTGCCTATGTCGGCCAATCGCATCTCGTCGTCACCGACCTGCCATTGGTGTCGCGCTTCTATCAGAACATGCTCGGCCTGAAGGTGATCGAGAAGACGGCAAGCGGCGAAGTCTTGGGTGTCGCCGGCCAGCCCCTGTTGACCTTGACCACGGATCGGGCTGCAGTGCGCGCCCCACAATCGGCCGCCGGCCTGTTTCATACCGCCTTCCTTTTGCCGAACCGCGTGGAGCTTGCCCGCTGGCTGCGGCATGCCGCACAGAATAACGTCGTGCTGGAGGGTGCATCGGATCATATCGTCAGCGAGGCGATCTATCTTTCCGACCCCGAGGGCAACGGCATCGAGATCTATGCTGACCGGCCGCACGACCAGTGGAAATTCCACGGCGACGGTACAGTGGAGATGGCAACGCTGCGGCTCGATCTGCAGGCGCTCTACGAAAGCGCGCCGCAGGATCGCTGGGACGGCATGGCCGATGGTTCGGCCATCGGGCACATCCATCTGCAAGTGGGCGACGTTGCCGAAGCCAACGCCTTCTATCGCGACGTTCTCGGCATGAAGGTCATGGCTGCGCGCTATCCCGGCGCGACTTTCCTTGCGACCGGCGGCTATCACCACCATCTCGGCGCCAATACGTGGAACAGCCGAGGTGCTGGCGTCCGCTCCGAGCACATGACTGGCCTCTCGGATTACACACTGCGTTTCAACGACAAGGCCGCACTCGACAGTGCTGTCGCCGCTCTGGAGCAGCACGAGATCAAGACCGAGAAGCGCGATGGCGGCGTTTCGTTGCGCGATCCCTGGGGCATCGGACTGAACCTGATCGCCTGATTCCCCCAACACACCCAGACGTATCGAGGCCCGCTCCGGAACCGGAACGGGTCTTTCGCGTTTGAGTGGTAAGGCGATCGTGCCTTCGGGGATTTGACGGGCATGGAGATCGATAAAACCGCCGGCAGCCAGCCACGCGGCCCGGCGGGGCGTGAAGGCGGTTCCAGCTCGGGGCGAAACACGCCCCAAGGATCTGGCAATGACACAGCCGCCTCCGAGCTCGTGGATGATCCGCCACAAAGCCAGCTTCAAGTCGCCGCCTCCTGGGCGACCATAGGCATCTTCCTCATTCTCGCGCTCGCCGGCGTCTACATGATGTCGATCATCCTCATTCCGGTGACGCTGGCTGTCGTGGTCGGCATGATCCTCGGCCTGGCGGCGGAGAAACTCAGCAAGCTCGGCGTGCCGCGCATCCTCAACGCTGTCCTTCTCTCGTCGGCCGTGGCGCTGGCCATCTTCCTAATTATCAATGCGCTGGCGGGACCGCTGGCCAAGCTGGCGCAGGAGGCTCCTGATTTTTTCCAGCGAACCTCCGATAGGCTGATGCCTTATCTCGATCGGTTCAAATGGCTGCACATTTCGCCGGAAACCTTCCAGAGCGGCCCCATGTCGATCAGCACCCTGCTGGAAAACAGCGGCAATGTTCTGCATGTCGTTTCCAGCAATCTCACTCCGGCCATCGTTCAAATCCTGATCTTCTTTGCGGCATTGCTGTTGTTTCTCGCCAGCCGCATCACCCTGCGCAAGACGATCATCATGGCCTTTTCCAACAGGGCGGCGAGACTGACGACGATCCGGATCATCAATGCGGTCGAGCAGGTGCTCGGCTTCTACTTCGCCACGGCTTCGCTGATCTATGCCGGCATCGGCGTCGCCATGACCATCATCGCCTATGTCGGCGGCTTGAGCGTACCGGTGCTCTGGGGCGTCTTCGCCTTCGTTGCCAGCTTCATCCCGTTCCTCGGCGTCACGACGATGACGATCGCGCTGGCGATTGCCGGGATCATTACGCATTCGGACATCGTCATCGCACTCGCCCCCGCCATTGTCTTCTTTGCGGTGCATTTGGCCGTGGAAAACCTGGTCTTTCCGGCAATCATGGGCCGGCAATGGGAACTCAATCCCTTTGTCGTTTTCTTCGCCATCATCTTCTGGACATGGATGTGGGGAGCCGTCGGCGCCATGCTGGCGCTGCCGCTGTCGCTGATCGTCATGACGGTCATCAACGAGCTTTTCATCGAGGAAAAGGTCCAGCCGCAACTGCCCGGCTGAGGCAGAACCGCGCTTTACGCCATCAGTTCGTGGTGCCGTCGTCGCCCTTTTCGGGGATATCCTGCAGGCGGACGAACTGCACGCCCTTGGCTTTCAGCGCCAGAATGCTGGCCGCCACGCCCTCGCCGGCTGCATGTGTCGGCTGATTGATATGGGAGATGATGACATCGCCGTCCTTGGCTGAGGCATATTGCTTCTCGACCATCCTGGCCGGCAGCAGCGAGCCGCTGTCGCCATTCACCGAATACCCGGCGATCCGATAACCCATGCCGCGGATCTGCGTAATGGCGGCAGGTGTATATTTCGCGGTCGCGCCGCGGAACCAGCGCGGCTGCGGAATGCCGGCGGCGATCATCGCATCGCTCCCACCCTTGACCTCCTGGGCCACCGCCTGCGGCGATCCGGCGGCGGGAATGCCATAGACCTTTGTGGGGACATCGACAGCGGGAATATGGTTCTGTCCGTGATTTTCCAGCTCGAAGAGATCGGGGTGGGCCAGGAAGACGGCAAGAGAATCGGGATTGGTACGCAGCCAGCGCGCGGTGACGAAGATGGTCGCCGGGATACGCTGATCGACCAGAGTGCTCAGAATGCGCGGATCGGTCTTGCCCATACAGGCGTCGAACGTCAGAGCAATACGCGGCGCACCCTTGCCGGCCCGATTGACGTGCAGATGCGGCTCGACGAGCTTGACGTTGGAGGCCGGAGCCTTGGGCGGCAACTCAGGCCAACCGGCCGGCGGTTGCGCCGGCTGAGCAGCCACGACGACCGAGGCGGTGGCGAAAAGGAATGCGGACGTCAGCAAAAAACGGTTCATCGGGCAGCCACCAAGTGGATCGAGCAATAAAATCTCGCGGAAGAAGCCTGTGATTGCCACAGCTTTTCACGTCGACGCTCGCCATCATCCGGCAACACGCCGGAAATATGGCAAACCGGCGGCAAATGTGGCCATTTCCATCACAATGCACTGAGCTTACAAAGCACAAGGCTGCGGGCTTCAACCAAACCACGTCTATGTTACGATTGATATGAGACCGCCTTAGCACTATCTGCGTATTTTTCGGTGCTCCCAAAGAGAGACATGCATGAGCCGCGATCCCTATGAAATTCTGGGCGTAAAACGGGATGCCCCGCAAAAGGATGTCCAAAGCGCCTATCGCAAGCTTGCCAAGAAGCTGCACCCCGATCTCAACCCTGGCGACAAGCAGGCAGAAGACAAGTTCAAGGAAGTCTCGGCAGCCTATGGCATCGTCGGCGATGAGGAAAAACGTGCGCGTTTTGACCGTGGCGAGATCGACAGCAGCGGCGCCGAGAAGCCGCCGCGCAGCTATTACCGTGATTACGCTGCCAATGAAGGTCAGCGTGGCCCCTATCAGAATGCCGGCGGATTTGCCGATTTCGGCGATGCCGACGACATGTTTTCCAATTTCTTTTCGCGGCGCAGCCGAGGCCAATCCCAGATGCAGGGTCAAGATCGTCACTATACAATGGAAGTCGACTTTCTTGACGCCATCAACGGCGTGAAAAAGCAGATCAGCCTGCCCGATGGGCCGGAGCTGGACGTCCAGATACCGCCGGGCACCCGCGACGGACAGACGCTGCGCCTGAAGGGCAAGGGCGACCCCGGCTTTAACGGCGGCAAGCCCGGAGATGCGCTGATTGCGGTACATGTGCCTCCGCACCGTTTCTACACGCGCGACGGTGACGATATCCGGCTGGAGCTGCCGATCTCACTGACCGAGGCGGTGTTGGGCGGAAAGGTCCGTGTTCCCACTCCATCCGGCGCCGTCACAGTGACACTGCAGCCGAATTCAAATTCCGGCAAGGTGCTGCGGCTGAAGGGCAAGGGTGCGCCGGTGCGCGGGAAGGACAACGGCGACGCCTACGTCACTTTGAAGGTAGTCCTTCCCGATGTGGCTGACCCCGAGCTCACGCGTTTCGTCTCCGAGTGGGAGGCAGGCAAGACGCAAGATCCCAGAAAGACCATGGGAGAATAGGTGATGGAAGAGAAAGAGTTTCGACTGCACCTCGAGATCGAGACGACGGTGCTGGAAGTCTGGATCTCGCAAGGCTGGCTGGTGCCGGAAATCACCGACCGGGGCAGGACTTTCCGCGAGGCCGATATTGCGCGCGGCCAGCTCATTCTCGATCTCAGCAACGCCATGGGCCTCAACGAGCCCGGTGTCGATGTCGTCATGGATCTGGTCGATCAGCTTCACAGTCTCCGCGCAACGCTGCGCGACGTGACGGATGCCGTCCGCCGCCAGCCGCCCGATGTGCAGGAGCGCATCCTGTCTGAACTTGCGCGCGTGGAAGGCCAAAGGCTGCGCTAGCCTCTGGCGGAATCGACCGGTCGTTCAATTATAGAGATAGTGCTGCTGCCAGCTGTCGCGCGGCACCTTGTCGCCAATCTGATAGCTCAATTCCCGAACATGAACATGCTGCGGGCCAGTGACGCAATTATACGAGAGATGATACCAGTCGCCCTTGCTGCGGAAGACTGCGCCGGGCGCATTCATGGAATCGGTGTTCATCGCGGGGTCGCCGAAGGTATAGGCAATCACCTTGTCCGGCTTGAAGCCAGTCTTGTCCGTGCCAATCCGCTTCATCGCCTCCGCGTCGCAGGCCTGCTCCATCCGTTCGGAGGGATCGAGCTTCTCCAATTCCTTCTTCATGGTCGCATCAACGGCAAAGGCGGAGTTGGCGAAAGCGGCCAAAGGGATAAGGAGGGCAAAGAATTTCAGCATGATGACCGTCCCGTGCATTGTTCTGGATTTGATTGCGTCCATTCCACCGGGGAAGGCGGTTCAACCGCCCTATGTCGACGCATTACGTGTCGACTTCGGTAAAGAATGTGGTCTCATCAAGGCAACGTTCCCCTCGGATTTTCCGCACGCTGCCTGTTCGACCGAGATTAATTACCACGACTTGCATGAAGCTTGAGGACACACTTGCCTATTGAACCTCGCGCGGCTGCCCTCTATTTCTCTCTTCTCCTCGCATCTGACTTTCATACCAGAGAAAGCGCTCCAGTGTCAGTTTTCAAGAGCCTCCCCACGCCGCCTGCCGCCCCGAAAAAGCCCGTTACGGATACGCGCCACGGCATCAGCCGCAGCGACGATTACGCCTGGCTGCGCGCCGACAACTGGCAGGCGATGTTCAAGGATCCGTCGATCCTGGCCCCGGAAATCCGCGCGCATCTGGAGGCCGAAAACACCTATATGAATGCGGCTATGGCCGACACGAAGGACCTGCAGAAGGCGCTGTTCGCCGAGATGAAGGGCCGCATCAAGGAGGATGACAGTTCTGTTCCGGTCAAGGATGGCCCTTACGCCTACGGCACGCTCTTCGTCACCGGTGGCGAGCAGCCGCATTATTTCCGCGAGGCCCGCGACGGCGGCGACCGCAAGCTGCTGTTGAACGGCGACAAGGAGAATGAAGGGAAGTCCTATTTCCGCCTCTCCGGCATCGACCATTCCACCGACCACAGCCACGGCATCTGGGGCTTTGACGACAAGGGCTCGGAATATTTCACGCTGAAGGTTCGCAACCTCGAGACCGGCGAAGATCTTGCCGATGTACTCGACAATACCGGTGGCGGCGGCGTCTGGGCGCCCGACGGCAAGAGCTTCTTCTACACGCTGCAGGACGAGAACCATCGCCCGTCGAAGATCTTCCATCACATCATCGGCACGCCGCAATCCGACGACCGTCTGGTTTATGAAGAGGAAGATGCCGGTTTCTTCATGGGCGTCGGCGGCTCGCTGTTGGATGATTATATCTTCATCGATATCCACGACCACGAGACCAGCGAATACCGCATCATCCCGACCTCGGATCTGACGGCCGAGCCGAAGCTGGTGGCGGAGCGCGAGACCGGGATCGAATATGAGATCACGGAGGGGGGTGAGGTCTTCTACATTCTGACGAATGACGGCGACGCCAAGGATTTCAAGATCATGGAGACGCCGGCCGACAGACCGGGCAAGGAAAACTGGCGCGAGATCGTTGCCCACAAGCCAGGCACGCTGATCCTTAGCCACATGGCCTATGCCCGCCACCTCATCTGGCTGGAGCGCAAGGACGGTCTGCCGCGCATCATCATCCGCGACCGCCGCAGCGGCGAGGAACATTCCATCGCCTTCGAGGAAGAAGCCTATTCGCTCGGCCTGCAAGGGGCTGCGGAATACGATACGGATGTCATCCGCTTCTCCTATTCGTCGATGACGACGCCGAGCCAGCTCTACGATTACAATATGGTGACGCGCGAGCGCACCCTGTTGAAGACGCAGGAAGTGCCCTCGGGTCATAATCCGGCCGATTACGTGACCCGCCGCGTCTTCGCTCCCGCCTGGGATGGAGAACAGGTGCCGGTGACCCTGCTTTATCGCAAGGACACGCCGCTCGACGGCTCGGCTCCCTGCCTGCTCTATGGGTATGGCGCCTATGGCATCGCCATTCCGTCCGGCTTCAACACCAATTGCCTGTCGCTTGCCGACCGCGGCTTCGTCTATGCCATCGCCCATATCCGCGGTGGCAAGGACAAGGGCTTTTCGTGGTACGAAGACGGCAAGATGGAGAAGAAGACCAACACGTTCAAGGACTTCATCGCCGCTGCCGACTATCTGAATGAGCAGAAGTTCACCTCTTACGCGAAGATCATCGCCGAGGGCGGTTCGGCGGGCGGCATGCTGATGGGCGCGGTTGCCAATATGGCGCCGGAAAAATTCGCTGGCGTCATCGCCGCCGTCCCCTTCGTCGACGTGCTCAACACCATGCTCGACGACACCCTGCCGCTGACCCCGCCGGAATGGCCCGAATGGGGCAACCCGATCGACAGCAAGGAAGAATACGAGCAGATCGCCGCCTACAGCCCCTATGACAATGTCGGCGAAAAGCCCTACCCACCCATCCTCGCGCTTGGCGGCCTCACCGATCCTCGCGTTACCTATTGGGAACCGGCGAAATGGGTTGCCAAGCTGCGCGACAAGACGACGGGCGATGCGCCGATCCTGTTGAAGACCAACATGGATGCCGGTCATGGCGGTGCGTCAGGTCGTTTCCAGCGCCTGGAGGAAGTGGCGTTCGAATATTCCTTCGCCATCAAGGTCGCGAATAAGATGTAGGCGAAATGCCGGGAGGAACCGATGACCGTCTTTGTCGCCCTGCTGCGTGCCGTCAATGTCGGCGGCACCGGCACATTGCCGATGGCGGAACTGAAGGTGCTCTGCGAGGAGATCGGCTTCACTGATGTGAAGACCTATATCCAGAGCGGCAACCTGCTTTTTCGCTCGGATGAGGCCGAGGCCACGGTGAAGGCACGCCTGGAGGAGGCATTGGCGCGCAAGATGGGCAAATCGCCCGGCGTGATCCTGCGCAGCCGCCGGGAGCTAGAGACCGCAGCGGAAAGCTCCCCCTTCCCGAATGCCAAGCCGAACTATCTGCTCGTAACCTTCCTTCCCGAAGCAGCGCCGAAGGATGCGCTCGACAAGCTCGCCGCCCCCGGTGGCGAAGAGGTGCAGGTGGCAGGCAGGGAAATCTACATCCACTATCCCGACGGCTCGGGGCGTTCGAAATTGAAGCTGCCGGCGCTAAAGGCGGGAACAGCGCGAAATCTCAACACGGTGAGGAAACTGGCGGAAATGGCGCGTGAGCTGGAAGATGACAAAGGCTGACGACACTGCGGGATACGATCGGACTGCGACCCGCAGCTTGCGTCTCTTCCTCGCCCGCCCTACCTTAGGGACATGAGCTCTCTTCCTTCCGAAACAGCTGCGTTTCAAGCGCCACCCGTTCCGTTCGACAATAGCTATGCGCGCCTGCCGCAGCAGTTCTTCGCGGACCAGGCGCCGACGGCTGTGGCGGCGCCGCGACTGATCAAATTCAACGAGGCACTGGCGCGAGAGCTCGGGCTCGACGTGGCCGCGCTGGAGCGTGATGGCGCAGCGATCTTTTCGGGAAACCAGCTTTTGCCGGGATCACAGCCAATTGCCATGGCCTATGCCGGACACCAGTTCGGTAGTTTCGTGCCGCAGCTCGGCGATGGTCGCGCGATCCTTCTCGGCGAGGTGAAGGACCGCAACGGCAGACGACGCGATATTCAGCTTAAAGGTGCTGGCCCGACGCCGTTTTCGCGGCGTGGTGACGGGCGTGCGGCGCTCGGTCCGGTGCTGCGCGAATATATCGTCAGCGAGGCCATGCACGCGCTGGGTATTCCCACAACACGGGCACTGGCGGCTGTGAGCACCGGGGAGCCGGTTTACCGCGAGACGGCACTGCCCGGCGCGATCGTCACGCGCGTAGCCGCGAGCCACATCCGCGTCGGCACCTTCCAGTTCTTTGCAGCGCGCGGCGATACCGACAGCCTGCGGACACTGGCGGATCATGTCATTGCGCGCCATTATCCTGAAATCAGAGACAGGGTGAACCCTTATCTGGCGCTTCTCGAAGCCGTGGCCGAACGGCAGGCGGCGCTGATCGCCCGCTGGCTGCATGTCGGCTTCATCCATGGTGTCATGAACACCGACAACATGACCGTTTCAGGCGAGACGATCGACTTCGGTCCCTGCGCCTTCATGGATGCCTATGATCCGGCAACCGTGTTTTCTTCAATCGACCGCAACGGTCGCTATGCCTATGCCAACCAGCCGGCGATTGGCCAATGGAACCTTGCGCGCCTCGGCGAGACGCTGATTCCGCTGATCGACCCATCGCCCGACGCGGCGATCGACCTGGCAAATACCGTCATCAAAGCCTATGGCGAGCGCTTCCAGGCCCATTGGCTTGCGGGCATGCGCGCCAAGATCGGTCTGGCGAACGAAGAAGATGGCGATCTTGAGCTGATCCAGTCGCTGCTGGCGATCATGCAGCAACAGAGCGCCGATTTCACGCTCGCATTCCGCCGGCTTTCCTCTCTCGTCGCCGATGACGATGTCACGAATTTTGCCGGGACCTTCGAGGATCCGCAATCCCTAGCGCCCTGGCTTGAGCGCTGGCGCGAGCGGCTGGAGCGCGACCCCCGGACTGCGGCGGTACGGGCGCAGGCAATGCGAAAGGCCAACCCGGCCTTCATTCCGCGCAATCATCGAATCGAGCAGGCGATCCAGGCCGCGGTCGAGGACGAGGATTTCTCGCTGTTCGAAGCGCTGCTGGAGGTGCTTTCCAGGCCCTACGAGGATCAGCCGTCTTTCGCTCCCTATGCCGAGCCGCCCTTACCGGCGGAACGGGTACTGCAGACCTTCTGCGGCACCTGAGAAACGCCGGATGCACAAGCCCCGGACAGGTTTGCGGAGTCATCGTCGCGTCAAACCCTACAGGGAGATATGACGATGAAGGTGCACCACAGCACGCAGAATTACTTCAGCACACCGATCCGCGGCAGCCAGCAGGATGCCGATGGTGACGACAGCACGCCTTTTACCCTGCCGGGCGGCGATGGCGATCAGCAGGAAGAATCGCAAGGACCTTCGATCTCGTCGAGCGGCGTCCCGTCCTCGATTTCGTCCGGCTTCTGGCTCAGCCAGATCGGCGCGACATCGTCTTCGGCATCCGACGGCAGCACCGATGAAGACGATTCGTCAGCTGCAAGCAGCAGCAGCTCGGCAGCATCGGCCAAACAGTCAAACCAGGACATTCTGGATGAGTTTGCCAAATGGGCAAACATGACGCCGGCCGAAAAGATCCGCGCGCAATATCTCGACGCGCATGGCCTGACGGAAGATTCCTTCAAGTCGCTGTCCGCCGACGATCAGAAGGCCATCAACGACCAGATCGCCGATGAGATCAAGCAGAAGCTCGGCGTCAACAATAGCGACGACGACAAGGAAACCGATAGCGCGTCCTCTGCCTTGTCTCTCGTTTGAACCTATTGCCACGTTACATGAAGGCGATGCGATCCTGATTCACATCACGATCGCATCGCCTTGTTTTATCTACCGTATTTCCTGCTATTGCCCGACCATACCGACGACGATTTTGCCGACTTCGGCAAAGACGGCTTCGATGTCTTTCGCCGGTGCCGTGCCCTCGGCGACGAAGGTCGTCACCAGGATCGGGCCGCGCTCCGGCGGCCAGATGACGGCAACATCGGCATAGGAGCCGTTATTGCCGGTCCCGGTCTTGTCGCCGACCTTCCACTCTTTCGTCAGTCCGGCGCGCAGGCGATTGTTGCCCGTGGTGTTGCCGACGAGCCAGTTGACCAATTGATCCCTGGATGTTTCCGACAGCGTATTGCCGAGCGTCAGAAGACCGATACTGTCGAGCATGGCATCCGGCGTCGTCGTATCGCGCGGATCGTCCTTGATCGCCTGATTGACGTCTGGCTCGTTGCGATCGAGGCGGGTTTCCGTATCGCCGGTGGTGCGCAGCCACGCGGTCAGTGCCGCAGGACCGCCAAAGCTTTCGAGCAGCAGGTTACCGGCGGTGTTGTCGCTCAGCGTGATCGCAGCACCGCAAAGCTCGGCAATGGTCATGCCATCGGTGCCGGCATGCTTTTCCGTTTCCGGCGAATAGGTGACAACCTTGTCCTTGCCATAAGCAACGCGACGGTCGAGCTTCTCGACACCCTGGTCGACGCGCGCCAGCACGAAACCGACGGCGAGCGCCTTGTAGGTGCTGCACAGCGGAAAATGCTCTTCTTCACGATGGCCGAGCGAAATATTGGTTTCTGTATCGAGCACGGATACGCCGAGCCGGCCGCCGGTCTTCTTTTCCAGATCCGCCAGCTGCTTGTCGACATCGTCGGAGAGTTGCGAATTGTCCTGCGCCGCGTCGGTTCCATCCATACCCTGCCGGCTGGCATCCGGTGTTGCCGCGTTGTCCGTTGCGGCGGGGGGCTGCGGCGAGGCGCTGCTATCCTCGGCAAACAGCAAATCCGGGCCGAATGTCAGGGCGGGAACGAGCAGCGCCGAGCCGGCCACGAGGCGGCGGCGGGTGAGCAATATGGGCATGCGAAAGCCTCCAGCAGAATCGGGCAGATTGAGGGCTATGCGAGGAATGCGGCAAGCCTCTGACCACTCCGATTGCTATCTGATTTCATGCCGCCTTGTCGACCGTGACTTCAACGGTGACGTGAGATAGCTCATGAATATCGGCGAGCCGGGCCTTGTAGAAGGCGGGGTCGCGCGACATGGGTGTCGCCACCGCCACGATCGCCGCGTGGTGTCCAGGCCCGACTTGCCAGACATGGAGGTCGGTGATGCGATCCTCGCCGGTTTCGATGGCTTCGCGGATCTCATCCGGCAAGTCTTCGCCCACCGGAATGAAATCGAGCAGAATGGCACCGGAGGCCCGCAGCAGGCTCCACGACCACTGCAGGATCACCAGTCCGCCGACAATGCCCATCAACGGATCGAGGAAGGTCCAGCCAAAACGGCTGCCGAGCAGCAACGCGGCAATGGCAAGAACAGAGGTCATCGCATCGGCGATGACATGAATATAGGCCGAGCGCAGATTGTTGTCCTTGCCGCCGGGAGCGTGGTCGTGGCCGTGGTCATGATGGTGTTCATGTGCGTGGGAATGGCCATGATGATCGTGGCCATGATCGCCGCGCAGGAGCCATGCGCTGACGAGATTGACCACGAGACCCGCCACCGCAATGGCGATCGCCTCGCGGAAGTTGATGGCGACCGGATTGACGAGCCGCTGCAAGCTCTCCCACCCCATCAGCAAAGCAATCCCCGCCAGCACGATAGCGCTGGCGAACCCGGCGAGATCGCCGAGCTTGCCGGTGCCGAAGGTGAAGCGCGCATTGTGAGCGTGCCGGCGCGCATAGAGATAGGCGAGCGCCGAAATCAGCATGGCGCTGGCATGGGTCGACATGTGCCAGCCATCGGCAATCAGCGCCATGGAGCCATAGACCGAGCCCGCGCCGATCTCGACCACCATCATGACCGCCGTCAGCGCGATGACGAGCCAGATGCGCCTCTCGTTGCGGCTATGATCGGAGCCGAGAAAGACGTGGCTATGGCCCATTTCGGAGGAAATACTCATGACATCATTCTCCTGTTGAACATGCTGAAATCCCGATCAACGCAGGTAGGTCTTCAGCACATCGGATATTTCATCGACCGCCTGGCGGCGGGCCTCGTCACTTTCAGCATGGAGTACATGCTCATGCAGATGATCTTCCAAGATCTCACCCGTCAGCCCAGTCAGCGCACCGCGAATGGAGGCGAGAAGCTGCAGCACCTCGCCGCACGGCCTTTCCGCTTCCAACGCACGCTCCACCGCCTCCATCTGGCCTTTCAGGCGACGAACGCGTGACAGAAGCTTGGCTTGCTGGCGAATGGTGTGGGACATCTGCACCTCGAGATATAATATAGGGGGGTATACTATTATTAAGTCCAGGAGGGAAGCCCGCCCTTGCAAATTCCCGAAGCGCTCGCATATATTGCTCTAGAGACTAGAGGTATTGGAGATTATGCCATGTTGTCGATCGGCGAGCTGTCCAAGCGTACCGGCGTGAAAGTGCCGACCATCCGCTATTACGAGCAGATGGGACTGATCTCGGAGCCTGACCGCAGCGAAGGCAACCAGCGGCGCTATTCGAAGACCGATCTGGAACGGCTGGCTTTCATCCGCCATGGCCGCGACCTCGGCCTGACGATCGACGCTATCAAGGAACTGATCTCGCTTAGCCAGCATCCGGACAGCCCCTGCGTCGGCGCCGACCGCATCGCCCGTGAGCATCTGGACGATGTGCGCATCAAGATCGCGCAGCTGAAGAGGCTGGAGCACGAGTTGGAACGCATCGTCTCGCATTGCGACGGCCACAGCATCGAGGATTGCTATGTGATCCGGGCGCTTTCGGATCACGGACTATGCGAACACGAGCATTAGGGGGCCATTGACAAATGCGCTGAAGCGGATCATCTATGCGCCCATGATCAAGCACGCGCTCCACAATCGCTCGTATTTTTGGCTGTACCTGTAAGGGGCGGCCAAGACAGATCATTTTGTCAACAAGCCGCCGTCAGGCGGCTTTGTTGTATCGGCAGCGTCCTGACGGCTCATTGAAATAACAAGGACGCAGAATGCCATGCTAGACGATAGCGACATCTCACTACTTCGCCCACCTGTTCTGACCATCCGCAATGCGCAGCCGCGCGACCTGCCGGAACTGAACGACATGATCCGGCTGCTGGCCGCCCATCACGGCGATCCCTCCGGCGCAACCGCCGAACAGCTCGAGCGCGATCTTTTCGGCCCGATGCCCTGGATCACGGCGCTGGTGGCTGAAGGCGATGACGGGCTGATCGGCTACGCCATCCTCGTGCCGCTCTACAAGGCGCAAGAGGGACAGCGGGGCATGGACCTGCATCATCTCTTCGTGCGCGACGGCCATCGCGGCCACGGCATCGGGCAACATCTCGTTGACCGCGCCCGCGAAGTGGCCCGCAAGTCCGGCTGCAGCTATCTTTCCGTGGGCGCCGCCACAGGCAATGTCCAGGCGCACCGCTTCTACGAAAACATGGATTTCAAGCCGCGGCCGGTGACCGGCATGCGCTATCTGCAGGCACTTGCCTGATGCCGGGCTTTAGAGGGATTGCCGTCGAACGCACTTAATTTAGTGATCGATGGCGATCCCACGGCCTGCAAAGAACTTCTCGAACACCTCCAGCGACATCTCCGCATTCTCACGCGTCGCATCGACGTGACCGGACGGATTGTGGAAGCGGATCCTGCTTCCATCGATGGCCGTCACCAGCACCAGATGGCCGCCCTTGGCCGGCGGCTCGGTCTCGGGCCAGCGGATCGAGTGATGCACTGACGCGATAAAGAACTCCGATTGCCCGAGGATATCGCCAATGTCGGCGACGGAAATTCCGGTGACGACCCTGGCATTCAGATCGAAGCGCTCCCTGACGAAGGGAACGAAGGGCGCATAGATCAGCCCCTTGATCCTGCCATCCGGCTCCTCAACATAACCGCCGTAATCCTTGCATCCCATCGCCAGATCCATAATCGGCGCTGTTTTGCCGGTGCGGGCGGCAAGCACCATCTTCAGGCAGGCCATACCGCAGAGATTGCCGGCCCAGCGGGCATAATCCTCGACGGTGCGGGCACCGGACGACGCCCAGAGCGGGTCCCCAAGCAAAGCCACCTGCGCGCCTTCGGCGACGACAGCCAGCGTCATGTCAGGCGTTTCCCATTGGCTGAAATAAGGAACCCTATGCGCCACCCTTGCGTCCACGACTGCTCTCTCCCGTTGCCGAATCCCGCGCTATTGCCGCTATAAGCTTTATCGGAAATGCGCTAGAAAAATGGCTGTCAGCTTCGATCTGTAACGGGGGGCGTGCCTTGGAACAGCGGTTCACATTCGATGGTGTCGCCAAGCTCTATAACAATGCGCGCCCCACCTATCCTGACAGGCTCTTCGACGATGTGATCGCCTTCGCCGGCCTCAACGACAGGGATGAGATCCTTGAAATCGGCTGCGGCACGGGCCAGGCGACGCAGGCGTTTGCGCGGCGGGGTCTTTCCGTTCTCGCGCTCGATCCGGGCGAGGACCTGATCGCGGTCGCACGGAAAGGTCTGGAGGAGTTTCCCAGGGTTCGCTTTGCGCAGGCCACCTTCGAGGCATGGCCGGGCGAAGAGGTAGCGTTCAAGCTTGTGGCGGCGGCACAATCTTTCCACTGGGTTGCGCCGGAACCGCGCTTCGCCAAGACAGCCGCCCAGCTTGCGCCGGATGGAACGCTCGCGGTTTTCGGCAATGTCCCGATACCGCCCGAGCCGCCATTCGCGGAAAAATTCGCCGATATCTTCGCCCGCCATGCTCCGCAGCTTGCGGGTCCTCCAGCGGAGGCCTGGTATCTGCCAGATGGTCCGTTTGCCGAATTACTGCGCCAGTCCGAATATTTCGATGC
Source organism: Rhizobium sp. P44RR-XXIV (assembly GCF_001999485.2). Lineage (NCBI taxonomy): Bacteria > Pseudomonadati > Pseudomonadota > Alphaproteobacteria > Hyphomicrobiales > Rhizobiaceae > Rhizobium > Rhizobium sp. P44RR-XXIV. The sequence continues at coordinate 1,624,454 of NZ_MPVZ02000028.1, forward strand.
ACCGACACAGCGATGCTACCGCTGGAGCCGAGCGCACACCGCGCAAAGCTACACCGACCTGCTGCGCACGCTCTCAAGCTATCGGCTCTTGCCTGACGATCGGCGGGAAGCGCTGTTTTCCGAGCTTGCCGATGCCATCACCGCCCAAGGGGGCGAATTCGAGCTGCATTACGAAACGCATCTCTATCTCGCCCGGCGCTCGGGTTGATCAAAATAACCTCCCCTCACCGCGACGGCAGCGCCTTCAGATAAGCCGCGATCGCCTCGCGATCGGTGGCCGGCAGGTGGGCGATGTTTTGCTGCACTTCGGCCATCGAGCCGCCAGCGGAATCGTAGTCTGGTGTGAACCCGGTTTCGAGATAGTTGGCGATATCGCCGGCGCTCCAGCTGCCGATGGCCTTCGAGCCGGGCGTTATATCGGGAATCTGGCCCTTGCCTTCCGGATTGGGGGCTCCGGCCAGCCATTGGCCGCTCAAGAAGCCGCCGAGGGCATCGCGCGGGGTGTGGCACTCGCCGCAATGGCCCGGGCCCTCCACCAGATACTGGCCACGTTTGATCTTGTCGTCGGCATTGGCAATCACGACGCGCGGCTGATCGTTGAGATAAAGGAATTTCCAGCCGCCGAGCGCCAGCCGGATGTTGAAGGGAAACGGCAGTTCATGCGGCGGGGCGACATTGTCGCTCTTCGGCAGCGTCTTCATAAAGGCCCAGAGATCGTTGATGTCCTTGTCGCTCATGCGGGTATAGGAGCCGTACGGGAAGGACGGATAGAGATGTTCGCCGTTTTTACCGACGCCGCGCTTCATGGCGTTGCCGAAATCGGTAAGTGTCCAGCTGCCGAGCCCGGCCTTTTCATCCGGCGAGATGTTCGGCACATGGAAGGTGCCGAAGGGGCTCGTCAGTGCAAGGCCGCCTGACAGTACCAGCTTGGCATCACCTTGGGCGCCGGGAGCAGCGTGACAGCTCGTACAGCCGCCGGCCCAGAACACCATCTCGCCATTCTTGACATCGGGATCGCCGAGGTTGGCCCAATGGCTTGCCGGCAAGGGCGACGGTGCGGTGATCACATAGAACGCGCCACAGCCAAGAACGATCACGCCGACAAGGCAAAGCAGCCACCGGACAAACCGCGCCATCACATCTACCCCCTTAGCTCGGCTTTAAAACTACAAGGCACCGCACCGGCGGCAAGGCCGGTGCGGATGCCGAAACCAATTCTGAGACGAGATCGACCTACCGCTTAGTCCTTCTTGATGCGGTAGGCCTGATGACAGGCGCCACAGCTGCCACCGAGCGTCTTCAACGTCGCGCCGACGCCAGCCTTGTCAGCCGGAAGCTGGGCGAGTGCCGTCTCGGCATCGGTGGAAAGCTTGGCGGCGTGCGCCTTGAAGTCATCGAGATTGTCCCAGATTTTCGGATTGACCTCGGCATCGGTCTTGTCGCTCTGCGGATTGAACTGATCCGGGAACGCCTTTGCCGTTTCGGCGATCGTCGTCAGCGACGCCTTGACGATATCGGCATCATAGGGCTTGTCGCCCTTGGCAATCGCGCCGAGAGCCCCCGTGGCGCCGCCGATCTTCTTCATCATCCCGATGCGGGAGTCATGCGTGCCGTCGGCTGCGACGACCGAACCCAGTGCGACGCCGGCCAGAGCCGTCGCCATCACAATCGCTTTCCACTTCATTTCGTTCTCCTACCTCTCCGGTGTTCAAGACCGCGCATGCGGCCCGGCGCATGATTACGGCGACATGTTTGCCGGTTTCCCCTCCGGCAATGAAGTCACAAAGTGGTGAGAGCTAAGTGAAATCAGTGTCATGCTATCGACACACACATTCGCCGCCACAGCCGTCACCCCAATTTCAGGCCCTCCCAGACCGTGAATGCCGAGACTGCAACGAGCAGCAATCCGGCGGCGCGGCCGGCAAAGGCAGTAGCACCGGGATTGGCGACCAATAGATTACGGCTGCGACCGGCTGTGATGGCAAGGCCGCCATAGATGGCAAACTGCGTTAAGATGGTCATGGCTCCCATGATGACGGCCTGTATCCACATCGGGCCGTAATCCGGCTTCAGGAATTGCGGATAGACGGCAAGGATGAAGAGATAGGCCTTGGGATTGATCAGGCAAGTCACCGCACCCTGGCGGAAAGCCTTCCAGGCGGAGCGGCTGCCGGCCGGACCCTCTTCCCCGACCGTGATGGAACTGCGCATCAGCGTGTAGCCGATGTAGGCCATGTAGGCGCCGCCTAAGACCAACAGCGGATTGAAGAGAACGGGCACGAAATGCATCAGGAGACCGATGCCGATGGCGCCATTCAACGAATGCACGGCGCCGCCGAGCATGATGCCCCCTGTCGCGGCCAATCCGCGATTGCTGCCGCCGGTGAGCGAATTGGCGAGCACGAACAGCATGTCCATGCCCGGAACGATGATGATGCCGAATAGAAGAAGAAAGAAGAGCCAGAGATTTTCTGCGTAACCCATGTCAGTTGCCTATCGTTCTCCGCGCGGATGCGGCAGAGGAAATTGTTGATTTTCAAGTCGATAGGTAGTTCTATAGATCATCCCAACTGACAGGGTATTGTCAGTAGCCTTTAATGCGGGAAGAGGAAATGCGCAAGGCGTCGCGCCTGTTCGAGATCATTCAGATCCTGCGGCTGGCCAAAGGAACTGTTACGGCGGCCGATATCGCGGAACGGCTGGAAGTCACGGTGCGCTCGGTCTACCGCGATATCGCCGCCCTGCAGGCCATGCGGGTGCCGATCGAGGGCGAGCGCGGTATCGGCTATATCCTGCGCCCCGGCTTCGACCTGCCGCCGCTCATGTTCTCGATCGAGGAAATGGAAGCGATCGTCTTGTCGCTGGCGCTTCTGGAGCGCACCGGCGATGATGAGCTAAAGCAGGCTGCCAAGCGCGTCAGCACCAAGATTGCCGGCGCCGTGCCGCCGCCGCTGCGTCAGACCTTCGAGGCCAACGCACTGCATGCCTGGGGCTTTGCCGCTCCGTCGGCCTCGGCCATCGACCTCTCGCTGGTGCGCCGTGCCATTCGCGGCGAGGAAAAGCTCGATCTTGCCTATCGTGACGAACACGGCCGCGCCACAGAGCGCCTGATCCGCCCGATCGCGCTGATCTACTACGCCGAAACCGCCAATATCGTCGCTTGGTGCGAGCTGCGCCAGGCGATCCGCAATTTTCGCAGCGACCGGATCGAGGATTGCCAGGCGACCGGGCTCAGGTTCAAAGGCGAAGGCGACGGGTTGCGGCAGATCTGGGTGAGCGGCTGGCAGACCGGCACTTCCGCCGCAACTGGCTGACATAAAGCTATCAGCCTAACGGCAAGCTCCTGCTTGTCTCTCGTCCGAAGCCGGAGATATCAAGCCGATCCTCGTATACCGAAACGATCGAATAGGCGCTGCTGGTCTCGGTATCGACCATGCCTTTGAAATTGATGAAGTAAGTACCGCCGACAGCACCGAAATTACCAGCGTGATTATGGCCGTTCAGATAGGCGACGATGTGATCATGTTGCGCAAGCAGCGCCAGCATGCGCTCGCTGTCGAGCGCGTTATGCCCGTCCTCGGGGAAGATCGGGTAGTGGTTCATCACGACGACCTTCTCGCCCGCCGTCTTTGCCTCGTGCAGCTTCTCGACCAGCCAGTCATACTGGGCGCTGCCGATGGCGGCGTTCCAGCGCTGCCCGTTCGGGGCGCCCGAGTTCTCCAGCGCCTTCATCAGCGCCTTCGCTTCGTCCCGGCGCGGGTCGTCTTCCGGCGGCGCAAAAACGCTGATCTCGTTGCCATCGAGCGCAATGAAGCGATAGCCGGCATGGCTGAAGTCGTAATAGGCCGACGGCATGCCGACGCGCGTGGAAACGGCCTTCAGATGCTCGGGCGCTATAGCGAAGTCGTGATTACCGAGCAGAAAATGCCTTGGATGACGCAAAGTCTCATAGACAGGGAGAATGGCATCGAAACTCTTCCATTCGCGATCGATGATATCGCCGAGCGTCACCACGAAGGCGAGATCGTGCCGATTGAATTCTTCTATCGCATCGCGAAGCTTGGCGAGGCTGTTCGCCGGATAGCGATTGAGGGCCAGGTTTGGCTCCAGATCGGCATATTGCGGATCGGCGATGACACCAAATCGGAAGAGCGGTGCTGATGGCATTCAGCCTCCTTAGGTCGGCAAGCGGCAGGCGGATACATGGTTGCCGACTGGCTTATAAGAAAACACCCGGCGCCAAGGAGACGCCGGGTGCGAAAACCAGCCGATGCGGCGAAGTTTACTTCGTTGCGGCTTCGTAGCGCTCCAGGACGTAGTCCCAGTTGATCAGGCTATCGATGAAGGCTTCGAGATACTTCGGACGCAGGTTGCGATAGTCGATGTAGTAGGAGTGTTCCCATACGTCGACGCCGAGGATCGGGGTGGCGCCATGAACGAGTGGGTTTTCGCCGTTCGGGGTCTTGGAGATTTCGAGCTTGCCGTTCTTGACGGAAACCCATGCCCAGCCGGAGCCGAACTGAGTGGCGCCGGCAGCGGCGAAATCGGCCTTGAACTTGTCATAGCCGCCGAGGTCGGAGGCGAAGGCTGCTTCGAGCTTGCCAGGCAGCTTGTTGCCGCCGCCGCCCTTCTTCATCCACTTCCAGAAATGGACGTGGTTGTAGTGCTGGGCTGCATTGTTGAAGAGGCCGGCATTCGTGCCGAAGGACTTCTTCACGATCTCTTCGAGCGAGAGATCGGCAAGGCCGGCTTCAGCAGCGAGCTTGTTGCCGTTGTCGACATAGGCCTTGTGATGCTTGTCGTGGTGATATTCGAGCGTCTCACGCGACATGAAGGGCGAAAGGGCTTCGTAATCATAGGGAAGTTCAGGCAATTCGAAAGCCATGGTCATATCTCCTCTTGGCAAAAAATTGCGTCGGCAGGTGATGCGGAACATAGGAGCGGTCACCTGGAAGAGCAACCGCCGACATGCCAAAAAAGTTGCACGCCGGAGGAAAATTTACCCGTCAATCAGTCAGATATCACTTGTGCCGACCAAGCCGGCATGGACACGATGTCGCCGCTTAAATTCGGTATTCGGCAGCCTATTCGCCCTTTCACCAATGACTGGTCTTATTTAAGCCTCAATCATCCTATAGTTGCGCATCTATCGTTTTGAGCAGCTTAGCTCTTCGCGGCGTCAGAGTTCTCGACCCGCTGATCTCCTCAACCGTATGGTCTGACTATCGACGGCACAATTGTCGGCGTTTGATTGTGCCAAGTCCGGGGAGAGAGTGTGTTCAACGGTATCGTCAAGAATTTCGACCTGGAAAAAGGCTACGGCTTCATTCAGCCGACGGACGGAAGTGTCGCTATCTTCGTTCATGCGAAGATCGTGATGAAATCCGGTCTGGAAACGCTTAAAAAGGGTCAGAAACTGATCTTCGAAATGGAGCAGGACGGCATGGGCCGCAGCTCGATTTCCAAACTCAGATTGGCGTGATTGGAACGGAATGCGTTGCTGACCACGGATGTACTGGCAGCCCGCAATCACTCCGCCAACAATCAAGCCACGATGTTCGGCAAGCGGCAGTTCCGCCGTTTTGCCGGACATGCATCTTCCGATAAACAACATCCGCGCCCGAGCGCCACGATAACAAGGCCATTGCAATAGAAGTGGTCGGAAAGACGTAGTCCACCGTGCCCATCCATCGTTTCCCCATCGGCCAGACTGTTCGCCTCAAGAGCATGAAAGGCCTTTCGCCAAAAGCGGCTGATGTTTATCGGATTACGGCTTTTCTTCCTGTGCGGGACAATTCTCCGCAATATCGCATGCGCAATGACGACGTCGCCCAGGAGCGGGTGACCCAGGAAATCGACATAGAGCCGATCTCGGCCCGCGCAGACGCCGAATAAATCAGGCTCGCGCCTTCGCCTTTTTCGTATTGCCAATGCGCCGCCAGACAGCTGCGCATGTCACGCGTCGACAACCATTGTGCCAAAGGCTAGGTTCGCCGAACCGCCGCCATCAAGGTGGCCTTGGCGAGACCAGACCCTTGAAAATAGCCTGCCTGCACACAGCCGACAGCAATATCCCTATCTATGAGGACGCAGCGAGGCAGATTGGCCTGCCGGCTGGCGCCCTCCACCACCATGTCCGCGCCGATCTTCTCCTGACTGCCGAGCGGTTGGGAGGATTGACGGCCGATATCGTGGCGCAAACGGCTGACACCCTGCAACACCTTGCACAGGACGCCGATGCCGTCATCCTCAACTGCTCCACACTCGGTCCGGCATCCTTGCAAGCCGCTACCGCTGCCGCAGCTCCGATCATCAGAGCCGACGGCGTGCTTGCTGACGAGGCTGTAAAAGCGGGCGGCAAAGTTATCATCCTCTGCACCGTCGAAACGACCGTCGACCCGACCACCGAGCTGTTCGAGGCGGCGGCAAAGGCAACAGGCGCCGAAATCGAAGTTCGATTGATCCCCGGCGCATGGGCATTGTTCCGGGCGGGCGATCAACCGGCCTATCTCGCCTCCATCGCAGAAGCGGTAAAGGCTGCCTACGACGAAAACCCTACTACTGTAGCTTTCGCGCAGGCTTCCATGACCGATGCAGCACGATTGCTCCCCGAGACATGCGTGCGCCCCATGAGCGGCCCGACGACCGCGCTCGCCGCAGCTCTGTCAAAGATCGCCGCTGTGTGAATGCAACTGTGATTTCATACCACTCCGGACGGAAAGCGTCAGATGTTGCGCCCGAAATAGACATTCACTTCCGCGATCCTATCGCCGGCGAAGCGGATCAGCTCGACATTGCGGAAGCTGCCACCATCCATTTTCTCGGCGCGATAGCTGACGATCACCTCGCCACCATCGGCAATCAGATGTTCGATGTGAATATCGCGAAACACCTTCTCCCGCGGCCAGCAATGCTCGAAATATCGTCGCCGGTCGATGTGATCGTCACGCGGGCTGGAAAAGGTGAAGTCGGGCGCCAGCATCGGCTCGACGATGTCGGGGTGTTGCGCCACATAGGCGGCGAACAGACGCCGTACCGTGTCACAGCGGGAAGCTTCAAGGGAGTTCATGGCGCATCTCCTTTTCAGGATGGGCAACCAGTTTCGATCTCCGTTCGGGGGCACCATAAACTGATTGCATAATGCAATCAGTTTATAACATGCATCGACCGAACCGACAAGGCGGTTTGCGGACTTGGCATTGACGCCCGTGTGGTCCAAACTCATCCGCAACCCCATCAGCAGGAAGCCATCGTCGTGTCCGAGGCTCATCATCATATATTGGAAAAACTGCGCCGCCTGGCGGCCAAGGACAACCGTCCGACAACGCCGCCGATCGGCGCTAGCAGTTACTCCTCGCTCTTCACCTTCGTCACGCGTGAACGCGAGCGCATCGCCGGATCGGCGTTTTCCCAGGTTTCGATCGTTGCGATCCTCGAAGGCTCCAAGGAGATCCTGAGCATGGGGAGGCATCGGCGCTTTGCTGCCGGTACGGTAATTGTGCTGCCGGCCGGATGGAACGGCGATGTCGTCAACGATCCCGACCCGCAAAGCGGTGTCTATCGGGCGATCTTCATCACCTTTCCCGACGAGCTTGTGCGTCGCGCCGCCAAGGCCTTTCCGCCCGCGCATATCGCCTCGCAGATCGATCTGCCGCTGGATGCGCTGCTGGCTGCCGTGGTTCAGCATGCCGGCGAAGGCATCGCCCAGGGCGGACTGCCGATCGCATTGATCGAACATCGCCTGCTGGAAGTGTTGATGGTGCTCGGCATGCGCGGCGCCCTACCGGGCTCACCGGAAACGACCGCCGAGGCGGTGCGCGCGCTGGTGCGCTGGCAACCCGATCGCCCCTGGACCGCCGATCTCATCGCCGCGGAGCTGGGGACAAGCAACGCGACCCTGCGACGCCGCCTGTCACAGGAGGGAGCATCGCTGCGTGAGGTGCTGGCAAGCGAACGTGTGGCGCTGGCGACGACCTTGCTCACCGAAGACGGACTGTCGTTGCGCGAGGCGGCCCTTGCCACCGGCTACCGCTCCCCTCGCCGCTTCGCCGATCGGCTGCGCAGCGCCTGAGCGTTTCAGGCCGCATATTGAGCGTTTACGTGCGCCGACGCTCCGAATGAATTTGCTAGACCCTGCCCTCGAAAGCTCAACCGAGCTCAAACACGAAAGGGCAACATCATGAAAACCATGCTCAAGTTTTTGAACACCGTCATCCTCGCAACAGCAATCGCCACGCCGGCGCTGGCGGCCGATCTCAAGGTGACGATCCAAAAGAGCGACGGTCGGATGCTGTTGCCGGAGAATGCATCCTGCATTTCGACGCCGAGCGACAAATCGGCGCCTGGCCCGAACAAGAGCCTTCCGCTGTCATGGTCGAAGGGGCCGAAGGGCACGCGCTCCTACGCCATTGCCATGGTCGACCCGGACGTGCCGACCGACTTTTCGCTGTTCAACAAGGACGACAAGACCATCCCGAAGGATTTCAAGCGGATGGAATTCGTCCATTGGGTTCTTGCCGATATTCCCGCCTCCAGAACGACGCTTGCCGAAGGCGCGGATGGCAATGGTCCCTCCGCGACCGGCTTGCCGCTTGAGCGCACAGACTATGGGCGGCGCGGCCAGAATGGTGCCGGCGGCGGCAACTTGAAGGATGGACCGCATGGCGGTTATATGGGCGCATGCCCGCCCTGGAACGACGAGCGTATCCATAGCTATCACGTCACCGTCTATGCGCTGGATGTCGACCGCCTGAATCTTCCCGACCTGTTCACCCGCGCCGATCTGATCGCCGCCGCGAAGGGTCACATCCTGGCGTCAGGCAGCCGGGAACTGTTTTACACAATGAATGCAAAGGCCAAGAAATGACCGAGACGAGATGGGAAGCAGCAGCGCCTGCCGAGCCGGAAACCGCCCATTGGATGCGGAACCTGATTGTCGCCCTCGTCGGCTCGTTCACAACCATTGTGGCAATGACGTTGCTGCTTCCCTTTCTGCCGCTCTATGTCGAGGAACTCGGCGTCACCGACAAGGCGGCGATCGTGCAGTGGTCGGGCATCGCCTATGGCGCCACCTTCTTTGCGGCCGCCTTTGTCGCGCCGCTCTGGGGGCGGCTCGGCGACATCTACGGCCGCAAGCTGATGCTGATCCGCGCCAGCCTTGGCATGACGGTGGCGATCTCGCTGATGGGCATGGCCGGCAATGTCTGGCAGCTGGTGGCGCTGCGCCTGTTCACCGGTCTTGCCGGCGGCTATGCCTCGGGATCGATGGTGCTGGTAGCGGCGCAGACGCCGAAGCATCGCTCCGCCTGGGCGCTGGGCACGCTGTCTGCCGGTATTATGGCCGGCAATCTCGTGGGACCCTTGATTGGCGGCGCGCTGCCGCCGATCATCGGCATCCGCGGCACCTTCCTGCTGGCCGGCGGCGTGATCTTCTTCACCTTCCTGGCGACGACTTTCCTGATCAAGGAGGAGAAATCCGCCGCTCGCAAGAAGGCCGCGAAGGCCAGCGGCAGCTGGGCCTCCATTCCCGACAAAGGCCCCGTCATCGCCATGCTGTCGCTCGGCCTTTTGCTGATGCTGGCCAATATGTCGATCGAGCCGATCATAACCGTCTATGTCGCGCAGTTCGTCACCGACGCCAATGTGACGATGGTGTCGGGCGTCGTCATGGCCGCTGCGGCACTCGGCAGCATCCTGTCGTCGTCATGGCTCGGTAAGCTTGCCGACCGCATCGGCTACTGGCAGGTCATCATGGCGGCCCTTGCCGTCGCGGCGCTGCTGCTCATTCCACAGGCTTTCGTAACCTCCGCCTGGCAACTGATCGGCCTGCGCTTCCTGATGGGCGTGGCGCTCGGCGGCCTCCTGCCGTGCATCACCGCCGTTATCCGGCACAATGTTCCGGATGCGGCCACCGGCAGCATCCTCGGCCTTTCCATCTCGTCGCAATATGTCGGTCAGGTGGCAGGTCCCGTGATGGGCGGCTTCGTGGGCGGCCATATCGGCATGCGCGCCGTCTTCCTCGGCACCTGCGTGCTGCTGGCGATGGGGGCTGTCTATTGCTGGTGGGTCAGCCCGAAGAAGGAAGCAGAGTAGTCCTCTCAGCGAAAATCGCTTGAGGTCAGGACGTAGAGGCGTCGCCGGGCATGGCCGTAGGCCTTGGCTGCGACCTTCTGGATCGCTTCACGTCCATTATCGAAGGCGGCAAGATAGCCGGCTTCGGTATTCGAACCCGGGAAGACATCTGCGTCGACGAGAAACGAGACCTCGAACATGCCGTCATGGCCGGTGAAGCGGATACGCCTTGCCGAGGCATCATAACTGCGGCTGCGGTTGGGAAAGCTCAAGCCCATCGTCGACTACCTCATAAGAGTATAGGCCGACGGCCTCATGCAGGCCGGCGGCGTTGATGACTTCCAATATCACCAGGTCAATCCAAACAGCGTGGAGTAGATGACAAATCCAATCGCCGCGACGACACAGAGCTGCAAGAACAGCCTGTAATAGTCGTATAGATAGACAGAAGCAGGAAGAGAGATCTTCATGGCGGCCTCCTTAATGGTTGTGCCGACCAAAATCATAATAGCATAAAAGCTGTCTTCGCGCCGTTTAATTTGGATTGGCACAGCGTTTGATTATGATTGCCTGGGATCTTTGTTTTTGTCTCGATAGCCGTGGAGAACAACAGTGCTTCCGACTTTTGAAACCGACCGTCTGGTGCTGCGTCCGCGCACTATAAAGGATATCGAGGATTGCCTTGCCATGGATCGAGATCCGGACGTAACGAGATTCATTCCGGGGCCGTGGAACGATCCGCGGGCACACCGACTATTCCTGACAAGCCGCATGGAGGCTAAGTTCGGTGATGGCCTCGGCTATTGGTCAATCTTCGCCAAAGACAATCCGGCGCAATTTCTCGGTTGGATACTGTTGATCCCCGCCGATGCAGTCGGGCCGGAAATCGAGATCGGCTGGCGCCTGAACAGATTCAGCTGGGGCAAAGGTTATGCAACGGAAGCGGCAAGACCGGTTCTTGCTCATGCTTTTGCCACGCTCGGCCTCGACCGCGTCATCGCCGATATAGCGCCCGGCAACATCGCTTCCATGCGCGTTGCCGAAAAGCTCGGTCTGTCGGCGACGCACGAGACAGATTATCTCGGCCAGCCCTTTGCGTCCTATCAAATCACCAGGGACGCTTTCGAAGCAGAATAGGGTGCGGGCTTTAGCTGACTATTCTTCGCTGGCGCTACGTCCGTGCGCCCAATCCATGTAAAGCTCCAGCGCCTTTCGGGCGACGGGACCTTCCTGGAATTCGCGATCATCCAGACGATTGACGCTGACGACCTTGGAATAGTTGCCGGTCGTGAAGATCTCGTCGGCGGAGAGGAACTGTTCGACGGACAAGGTCTCCTCGCGCACGTCGAAGCCTTCCTGGCGCAAGAGGCCAATCACGCGGGCGCGGGTGATGCCGGCCAGGAAGGTACGGTTGGCGACCGGCGTATAGACGATGCCATCCTTGACCATGAAGACGTTGGAGGATGCGGTCTCGACGACATTGCCATTCATGTCGCGCACCAGCGCATTGTTGAAGCCGCGAGCGCGGGCTTCGAGGATCATGCGGCCGCTGTTGGGATAGAGCGAGCCGGCCTTGGCGTCGGTCATTGCCGTTTCCGGCGACGGGCGGCGGAAGGGCGAGACCGTCAGCGTGATGCCGCCGGTGCCGCCGAGCGGCGCTTCAAACAGGCAGAGGGCAAAGCGCGTCGACTCCACATCGACGGCCACGACGCTGCCGGGCGAACCATGCTCGCCCCAATACATCGGCTTGATGTAGAGCGGCGTCTTGCCGTCGAACTTCTTGATGCCCTCCCAGGCGAGCGCCTCGATTTCCTCTGCGGTCTTGAGCACCTTCAGCCCCATGGCGACGGCCGAGCGATTGATGCGCTGGCAATGGAGATCGAGGTCGGGCGCGATGCCATCGAACCAGCGCGCACCGTCGAACACCGTCGAGCCAAGCCACATGGCGTGCGAGGTCGGCCCGATCAGCGGCGGGTTGCCGGAGAGCCATTCTCCTTCGACAAAGGTCCAGGTGGTGGTGCGGGGCGACGTATCGACGGCCATGGTGGTTTCCTCTCTCAACTGGCGAGAAGCAAATAACCGCACAATCTCAGGGTCAAGCGGAAACAGCGCGGCAGAATCCATTTGCAACAAAGCGCTTGATATCGCATTCATAGCGCAATTTTCATGCGCCGAAACAACAACTTGACGAATGAGTCCATCAGGAAAAATGATGGACCGGACAGACGTCAGGAAACAGCGAGAACTCCCATGAAAGCCATGTATTACGAGTCCTTCCAGGCGACGCCCGAGATCCGCACCTTGGCCGACCCGACGCCTGACGAGGACGGCGTCGTCATCGCCGTCGGCGCGAGCGGGCTTTGCCGCAGCGATTGGCATGGCTGGATGGGACATGACGCGGATATCAAGCTGCCGCATGTGCCGGGCCACGAGCTTACCGGCCAAGGTGGTGGCGACAGGTCGCGGCGTCATGCGCTTCAAGGTCGGCGATCGCGTCACCGTCCCTTTCGTCTCCGGTTGCGGCCATTGCGCCGAATGCCATTCCGGCAACCAGCAGGTCTGCCCAAGCCAGTTCCAGCCCGGCTTTACCCATTGGGGTTCCTTTGCCGAATATGTCGCCATCGATTATGCCGACACCAACCTCGTGCACCTACCCGAGACCGTGGATGATCCGACCGCGGCGAGCCTCGGCTGCCGTTTCGCCACCTCGTTCCGTGCCGTCGCCGACCAGGCGAAGACGCGGCCCGGCGAATGGATCGCCGTGCATGGCTGCGGCGGCGTCGGCCTGTCTGCCATCATGATCGCCAGCGCTCTTGGCGCCAACGCCATCGCCGTCGATATCTCGGACGAGAAACTGGCTTTCGCCCGCGAATGCGGCGCGGTAGCAACGATAAACGCGACCAGTGTCGCCGACGTCGCAGAAGCCGTGCGCGAGATCACCAAGGGCGGCGCGCATGTCTCGATCGACGCGCTCGGCCACCCCGCCACCTGCTTCAACTCCATCAAGAACCTGCGCCGGCGCGGCCGGCATGTGCAGGTCGGCCTGATGCTTGGCGACTATGCGACGCCGCAGATACCGATGGCGCAGGTCATCGGCCATGAGCTTGAAATCTATGGCAGCCACGGCATGCAGGCCTGGCGCTACGATGCCATGCTCGACATGCTGGCGGCCGGCAAGATCGCGCCGCAGAAGCTCATCGGCCGCAGGATAAGCCTGGAAGAAGCCGTTCCCGCGCTGATGGCATTGGATAAGGCCGAGGGCACCGGGATCAGCGTCATCACGCGATTTTGAACTCCGAAGTCCGGGCACAATGCGGCACTATCGACCCTCGAACGGGCCAAAACGCTGAGCGAGAAAGCCTTTTCGAAAAAATGTCATGCAACTTGGGTAGATTGATCTGCCCAATGCACTTGCGCAAACACCGTTTCGTGTCCAGATAGCAGGCCATGCCCGATAGCGAGCCTTATAGTTCCAGTTCCAGGAAAGCCGACCCGATTGGTCTGAGCGATCCGGATAGCGACGGTTGTACCAGCCGCGCTTCAGCATTGGTGCGCGGCATATCATCCGAAAAACTGAAGGAAAGAATTGGCAGGCTCCTCAAGGCCGGTGCCAAGCTTAGCAATTAATGGTCTTCGACTGGCTATCCGACCCATCCGCCTGGATCGGTCTTGCTACCCTGATCGTTCTCGAGATTGTTCTCGGCATCGACAATCTCGTATTCATCGCAATCCTTGCCGACAAGCTGCCGCCGCACCAGCGCGATGCCGCGCGCATGATCGGCCTGGCGCTGGCGCTTATCATCCGCCTGGCGCTGCTCGCCTCGATTTCCTGGGTCGTGACGCTGACGGCGCCGCTGGTTTCCCTCTGGGGCGTCGACCTCTCCGGACGCGACCTCATTCTGATCCTCGGCGGCCTGTTCCTGCTGTTCAAGGGCACGATGGAGCTGCATGAGCGGCTGGAAGGCCACGAGGCACAGGGCGAAAAGAAGCTCGTTCACGCTGTCTTCTGGCAGGTCATCGTGCAGATCGTCGTGCTCGACGCCATCTTCTCGCTCGACAGTGTCATCACCGCTGTCGGCATGGTGCAGGAACTCTCTGTCATGATGGTAGCCGTGATCTTCGCGGTCGGCGTCATGCTGTTCCTCTCGAAGCCGCTGATGGCCTTCGTCTCGAAGCACCCGACCGTCGTCATCCTCTGCCTCGGCTTCCTGATGATGATCGGCTTCTCGCTTGTTGTCGAAGGCTTCGGCTTCCATGTGCCGAAGGGCTATCTCTACGCGGCAATCGGCTTCTCGATCACCATCGAAACGCTGAACCAGCTTGCCCGCCACAACAAGGAACGGCTGATCACGCCGACCAACATCCGCAACCGCACCGCCGATGCCGTGCTCAGTCTTCTTGGCGCGAAACGTCCACAGAGCGCACTTGGCGAAGCGAGCGAGCGAACCGCTGAGCAAGCGGTGAACGAGGCCGTATTCTCGACGGAAGAGAAGGACATGATCCACGGCGTGCTGACGCTTGCCGACCGCTCGGCCCGCTCGATCATGACGCCGCGCACCGATATCGTCTGGCTCGATCTCGACAAGCCACGCGAAGAGCAGCAGCGCCGCGTCATCGAGATCGGCCATTCGCGCTTTCCCGTCGTTCGTGGCAGCCTCGATGATTTCGTCGGCATCGCCAGCGCGCGCGACGTTATGCGCGATCTGCAGCAGAATGGCGAGATAGACCTGCAGCGTTCCATCCGCCAGCCGCTTGCCGTGCATGAAAGCATTAATGTGTTGAAGCTGATGGAGCGGCTGCGCCAGTCGAACCAGGGCATGGCTCTGGTTCTCGACGAGTATGGCGAAATCGAAGGGCTGGTGACGACGACCGATCTGCTTGAGGCGATCGCCGGCGAATTCCCCGACGAAGACAATGAGCCGCTGACCATGGACAAGGGCGAGGACGGATCGCTGACGGTCGACGGCTGGATCGACATTCGCCACCTCTCGAAGCTTGTCGGTATCGATCTCGTCGACGAGGCCGATCGCTATTCGACGCTGGCCGGTTTCATTCTGTGGGGGCTTGGGCATTTGCCGCATGAAGGCGAAAGCTTCAACTCTGGCCGACTCGCCTTCGAAGTGGTCAAACTCAATGGCCGAAATATCGACAAGGTTCGGATCCAACCGATGGAATACGCAATCTAGGAAGAGGATATGCTCATGGCATGGTCTGCCGGCCAATATGTGAAATTCGAGGATGAACGCACGCGCCCGGCGCGCGATCTCTTGGCGCAAGTGCCGCTGGAACGTATCGAACGAGCGATCGACCTTGGTTGCGGCCCCGGCAATTCGACCGAGTTGATCGTCGAGCGCTATGGTGCTGCCGGCGTTTCCGGTCTCGACAGCGACGACAACATGCTGGAGGCCGCCCGCAAGCGTATGCCCGGCACGAGTTTCGAAAAGGCCGATCTTGCGACGTGGCGTCCCGATGAACCTGTTGACCTGCTTTTTGCCAATGCCGTCTTTCAATGGCTGCCCGGCCATCTCGAGATCTTCGATCATCTGATGGACGCCCTCAAGCCCGGTGGCGTGCTTGCCATCCAGATGCCTGACAATCTGACAGAACTCAGCCATCTGATGATGGAAGAGACTGCAAAGAATGGCCCCTGGAGCGAGGCTTTTGCCAGGAAGAGCGTGCGCCGCAATCCCCTTCCCTCGCCCTCGGTCTATTACAACAGGCTGATCGGCAAGTCGGCCAGGGTGGATATCTGGCACACCAACTACAATCACGCGCTGGAGAATGCGGCGGCCATCGTCGAATGGGTGAAGGCCACGGGCCTGCGCCCCTATCTCGATCACGCGGGCGCCGAGCATCGCGACGCTTTTACGGCCGAGTATCTGAAGCGCATCGAGAAGGCCTATCCGCCGCTCGTGGACGGCAAGGTGCTGCTGCGCTTCCCGCGGCTCTTCCTGATCGCCGTGAAGAAATAGGCACCCCACCCATCGCTAAAATCAGGCTGACGGCGGCACGTCGATCCCATCGACAACCGGCGTCGGCCCGCGCTAGAACAACAACAGCCAAAGCTGAAACAGGTCCGAGGAGATATCCATGTCGACCAGAAGCCCGATGTGTGCCCGCACAATGGAGAAGCGCTCATGACCACCCCTGATGTCGCACCCGCACCGCCGCTGACCTTCGTGATCTTCGGCGCCGCCGGCGATCTGACCCGACGCCTGCTGATCCCGACGCTGATCAACATGACGCGCAGCGGTCTCGTCGGAGAGGATCTCCATATCCTCGGCATCGGCATCGAGCCCGGTGGCGTCGACATGCTGCTGGAGCGGCTGGAATCGTTCCTGAAAACCTCCGGTGACATGGAGGAGCCGGACCGGCAGGCGGCATGGCAGAGCCTGCGCAAGCGCATCGGCTACATCTCCGGCGACTTCACGCAGAATGCCGTCTACAAGGAAATCGCCGACCACCTTTCGAAGGCGCCAAGCGCCAATGCGGCCTTCTACTTTGCTGTACCGCCGCAGTTCTTTGGCGACATCGCCGAGAAGCTTTCCGAAAACGGACTGACCAACGAAGCCACAGGCGCATTCCGCCGCATCGCGATCGAAAAGCCCTTCGGCCACGATCTCGCCTCGGCACAGGCGTTGAACGCCCGGTTGCTGAACCATGTGGCGGAAAGCCAGATCTATCGCATCGACCATTTCCTCGGCAAGGAAACGGTGCAGAACATCATGACGACGCGCTTCGCCAACATGATGATCGAGGCGCTCTGGAACAACAATTACATCGACCACATCCAGATCACCGCCGCCGAACTGGTGGATGTCGGCACGCGCGGCAAGTTCTACGACGCGACCGGCGCACTGCGCGATATGGTGCCAAACCATCTCTTCCAGCTGCTGGCGATGGTGGCGATGGAACCGCCGAACAGCTTCGATGCGGAGGCGATCCGCAACGAGAAGGGCAAGGTTCTGAAGGCTTTGCGCCATTATTCCCGCGAAGATGCGGTCAAGAATGGCGTTCGCGGTGCATATACCGCCGGTCCGATTGCTGGCAGGGATCTGCCAGCCTTCACCCAGACCGCCGATGTCGCGCCCGACAGCAGCACCGAGACCTTCGTGGCAGTGAAGCTGTTTGTCGATACATGGCGCTGGGCCGGCGTGCCCTTTTACCTGCGCACCGGCAAGGCAATGAAGGCGCGCGATACTGAAGTGGTCATCACCTTCCGGCAGGTGCCCTTCGCGCAGTTCCCCCGCAATGCCCACGCCTCCAG
Source organism: Rhizobium sp. P44RR-XXIV (assembly GCF_001999485.2). Lineage (NCBI taxonomy): Bacteria > Pseudomonadati > Pseudomonadota > Alphaproteobacteria > Hyphomicrobiales > Rhizobiaceae > Rhizobium > Rhizobium sp. P44RR-XXIV. Next base: position 1,641,792 of record NZ_MPVZ02000028.1, read on the forward strand.
CCCCGAGCTGCCGCCGAACAGGCTCATCATCCAGGTGCAGCCCGACGAAGGGCTCGACATGGAAATCTCGATCAAATCACCGGGGCTCGTCCTGAAGACGGCGCCGGTGTCGCTCGATTTCCGCTATGCCGACCGTTTCGACATCGGCAAGCAGACGGGCTACGAGAGCCTGTTCTACGAACTTTTCGTCGGCGACCAGACCCTGTTCCAGCGCGCCGACGGCATCGAAGCCGGCTGGGCGGCGGTGCAGCCCTTCCTCGATCTCTGGGCCGAGGGCGGCAAGCCCGATCCTTACGCGCCCGGCAGCATGGGTCCGGCCTGCGCCGACGACCTCATCGAACGCGATGGCCGCAAATGGCACCAGCCGGATGAGAAACTGGGCGGCAAGAAGGTTTGAAGCTGAAAAGGGCCGGTATCGATGGATGCCGGCCCGCCGATCTGGTTTTAATCGACCAGCCCGTACAAGATTCGCTCTGCACGATGCGCTTCCAAAACCGCAGCGAAGAAGCGGTCTTGTTCCGGATCGTCGGCAAGTGCATTGCTGGTGAAACCCGCTTCATGGCGTATGGCTTGACCGCCCATATAACCACCGCGCTCGATCCATAGGCTTGGATAGTCCTGGCTCTGCCGGCAGGAGTTGGAAGAGCTTATCGCATAGAGATATTGCCTGCCATAAGCCTGCATCATTGCCGGGATGGTGTGGGTCTCGTTCTTGTCGCGGCCCTGTCCATCGGCACAGGCGGAATGAAACACCAGCTCGACGCGTCCCTCATAGTCTCGCCAAAGCTCAGGATGGCTCCAATCCCGGCAAATGAGGAAGCCGCAAGAAACACCCTCAATATCGACGGTAAGCTGCCGACGGCCCAATTCGAAAGCGCGCAAATCATTGGCTGAGCAGCAACGCTTGTCGTAACGACCGACAAGGTTACCATCACGATCCAGGACATAGACCGAGTTGAATTTCTTGCCGGTGATCTCGTCGCGATGGACGCTGCCGGTCACGACCCAGAGGCGGTGCGTCCGCACGGCTGACGTTACCGCTTCAAGCGCCGATTGCAGAGCCACCCAATCGAAGCCGCTCCAATCAGGCCAATTGGCCGAACCATAGCCGGATAGAGCACATTCCGGGAAATGGGCGACATCCGCGCCCGCCTTCGCCGCCGCTTCCATCAAAGATAGAATCTGCGTCGTATTCGCTGCAATGTCGTAACCTACGGGGAACTGACAGGTCGCAACGCGTAACCGCTCCGGCGCCCCGACAGCCGACGGCCGCTTGTGCCAGGTATAGGCGCCATCCCATTTCGCCATGCCAACACTCCCTTGTCTGCGACTCGGTCACAGAGGCAGTTTAGCAGAATCCGAAACGGCGACGGAAAGCGCACGCGTGTGATAGCGCTAACTTTCATATCCAATCTGGACGGCGATTGCGCTACCCATGAAGGGCCGGTCCGCAGGACCGCCCTGACCATGTCCCACGCTCCATTGGCCTGGCCAAATCATCTGTTCGAGGCCGGTCGCGGAGGCTCCGTGGAATGAACTCCATCTGTCATCACCATGTATGCGATAGAGCATGCCACCGGGTCCCATGCCGGCATGCAAGGCGATGTCGATATCGAAAGGCTGACCAGGGTGCAGATCGGGCCCGAACCAATAGTGCGGGCTGCGTCCGGGCTGGCGGCCGAGGATCAAGGTCAGGGTCTGGCGTGGACCGCGCAGACCAAGCCAGAGCGGGGCGATGATTTGGTGGTCGAAGGCGGAAAAGAGCGTTTGCGCCGGCGCATGCGCCTTTTCGGCCATGAGCCCGGCAATCCGCAGTTCGACGATGTTGTTTGGGCCTTTGGAGCCGGTGAAGGCTGCAGCATGCGACCCATGCGGCAGGTTCCTCCAATTCTCGGCTGATTTGAAAGGCCACTGCAACTGCTCGCGGACCACACCCTCGGTATCGAGCACCTGATAGCGAAACCCCTCCGCATCGAGTGCGGCCTGGATGCAATGGAGATATTCCACACCTTCGGGCATTCGATGCGCGGTTCCCGCCCCTGCCGTGCAAAGCTGGAGGACGCCGCGATGCACCTGAACGTCGAAGGCAAGGATATGGCTGCAGACATAGGCAAGAACATCGGCCTCAACGAGAATATTCCAAAATTTCCCGGCATATTCGGGACCGATTTCGCGTTGATAGGCGCCGGAAAAACCGTTCACCGGGAAGACGGGATGATGGCCGAGGACGATCTTGTGCCTGACGTCGGTATGCGCCTTGAGCGTCGCCTCCAGCCATTCCGTTTCGACATGTCCTTCGCCGCCAAGGCCGGTCGATAGGGTATGCACGAAAACCAGCAGGAGATCGCCGTGGCGGACCCAGTAAGACAGTCCCTCCTGCTCCGGCGGCCCGTTTTCCGGCAGCTGCAAGACCTCGCGGAAAACCTGCTCGCTCATCTCGTCGTAGGTGGTGTGATTGCCTGTGGTGTGCCAGATCGGTGTCGCCTCCCGGTCGAGCCATGCCATCTCCTGGTCAAGCCAATGCCGCCATTGCGCCCGAAGCGCCTCCGGATCAGCCGTCAGCCCAATGATCTCGTCGCCCGGAAACAGGATGAATTCAGGCGGCGGATCGAGCCGGCGCAGGACAGAGTTGACGGCAGCAAAGGTGCCTTCATGCAGGCGCCCGAAACACCGGAACAGGAATCGCCGTACAGCACGAAACGATGGCCCGCCCCTCTCGGCAAAAGGGAGGGAATAGGATTGACCGACACTTAGCAACCTCTCCAAAAGCAACGGCCCTCGCTCCACAGAGGATGGCGAAGGCCGGAAGACATGAAGATTAAATTATCGCTCGCTGACGACGCCCGCAAAATCCACGGGCCTCTGGCGGCTGGCCTCCCCGAGCTTTCCGGAAAGGCCTTATTCGCCTCAGAGGAACTGATGCAGGCCCGGGACCGAGTTGACGACCTGGTCGACCACTTCGTCGCCGGCATGCTGGCGAGCCGTTGCGATCGTTTCCTTGGCGAGCGAGGTGATCTCGCCCATGCTGAGGCCGCTGCTCATCAGCTGCTGACCAAGCGCCATGAGGCCGCCACCGCCGCCGACTGCGCTGAGAAGACCGCCGAGCAGACCACCGCCGCCCGTGCTGCCCTCGCCGTTATACTGGGCAACGAGATCAGGCGCGCCGGGGATCGCCTGGATCATCTTGGTGACGGGGCCATCGGGTGCCTCGCGCTGCAGAAAGCCGAGGATCATGCCGACGGCCTTCTCTGCGAGATCAGGAGCAATGCCGGCTTTGGTTGCGATCTGGTCAATAACTTCGTTCACTTTGGCCTCCTGCCTTTATAACGTTAACGTCAACGTAACTGAACGGGGCAACCGACACAAGCCGTGCCGGACCTCGTTATACTACCAGAAGCATAAGCATGACGCGAATGGTTGTCCCCGTTCAAGTCAGTTCTTATAACAGTGTCAGGACAAATCGATGAACGGCTCTGGCAACCCTCAAAAGTTGCTGTGCCGCCGCCCAGAGGGAGACGACACCATGCCGCAGCAGGACGGACAGATTTTCGTGGGCGCCAGCCGCAATCCGGACGAAAGCATCAACAAGGACGAATTCCTGACGCTGAAATTCGGCAACCGCCACGGCCTCGTCACCGGCGCGACCGGCACCGGCAAGACCGTGACATTGCAGGTGTTGGCGGAGGGGTTTTCCAAGGCCGGCGTGCCTGTCTTCTGCGCCGATATCAAGGGCGACCTCTCGGGCATTGCCGCCAAGGGCGAGCCGAAGGATTTCCTTTTGAAGCGTGCCGAGGAAATCGGCCTTAAGCCCTATGAATTCGAGCAGTTTCCGGTGATCTTCTGGGACATCTACGGCGAAAAGGGCCATCGCGTCCGTGCCACCGTCGCCGAGATGGGACCGCTGCTGCTTTCGCGGCTGATGGATGCCTCCGAGGCGCAGGAAGGCGTGCTCAACATCGCCTTCAAGATCGCCGATGAAAATGGCCTGGCGCTGCTCGACTTCAAGGACTTCCAGGCGCTGCTGAACTACATGGGTGAGAATGCCAGCGAGCTTTCCAACAAATACGGCCTGATCTCCAAGACCTCCGTCGGCTCATTGCAGCGATCGCTCTTGGTGCTGGAGCAGCAGGGAGCCGAAAACTTCTTTGGTGAGCCGGCGCTGAAAATCTCCGACATCATGCGCGTCACCAACAACGGTTACGGGCAGGTGTCGGTGCTTGCCGCCGACAAGCTGATGATGAACCCGCGCCTCTACGCCACCTTCCTGCTCTGGCTGCTCTCCGAACTCTTCGAGGAGCTGCCCGAAGTCGGTGACCCTGAAAAGCCAAGGCTGGTTTTCTTCTTCGATGAGGCGCATCTGCTCTTCAACGATGCGCCGAAGGTGCTGATCGAGCGCGTCGAGCAGGTCGTGCGCCTGATCCGCTCCAAGGGTGTCGGCGTCTATTTCGTCACGCAGAACCCGCTCGATGTGCCGGAAACCGTGCTGGCGCAGCTCGGTAACCGCGTGCAGCATGCCCTGCGCGCCTATACGCCGCGCGAGCAGAAGGCAGTGCAGACGGCGGCCGACACGTTCCGCCCCAACCCGGCTTTCAAGACCGCCGATATCATCACCACGCTCGGCACCGGCGAGGCGCTGGTGTCCATGCTCGAAGGCAAGGGTGCGCCGTCGATCGTCGAGCGCACCCTGATCCGGCCGCCGTCCGGGCGCATCGGTCCCCTGACCGATGCCGAACGCCAGGCCGTCATCAACGCCAGCCCGGTTGCCGGCCTCTATGATCAGACCATCGATCGCGAATCTGCCTACGAGATCCTCGCGGCGCGCGCCAGCAAGGCGGCCGATGAGGCAGCAACCAAGGAAGGTGGCTCCAGCACCGGCGGCTGGACGCTCCCCGGCTTCGGCGGCGGCGACAGCAAACCGGCTGCCCGCGGCCGCTCGGCTATCAGCTGCGAGACGATCCTGGAAGCAACGATGAAAAGCATGGCCCGTACGGTCGCCACGCAAGTCGGCCGTGCGCTGGTGCGGGGAATTCTCGGCAGCCTGAAGCGGTAGAAGCTTTACCCTCCCCTTGAGGGGGAGGGTCGGAGCGAAGATCCGGGGCGGGGTGATCTGCGACGATCTCCAGAGGTCCGAAGTCACCCCCACCCGCCGCTTTGCGGCGACCTCCCCCCTCAAGGGGGAGGTGTTATTTTATCGCACCGGTGCGACCAGGGAGAAAAACGCCCCCTGTGGGTCGGTAGCCTGGACGATCCAGCTGCCGCCGGGAACTTCCATGGGGCCATTGACGATCGTGCCACCACCTTCGGTGATCCGAGCGATCGCCGCGTCGATTGCCGGCACATTGATGTAGAAGTTCCAGGCCGGCACCGGCATTTCAGCCGGCTTGGTCATGATGCCGCCGAAGTCGCGGTCGCCGATCTTGAAGATCTTGTATTTGCCCATCGGCCCCATGTCGAAATCGGAACTCGATTCCCAGCCGAACATCTCGCAATAGAAATCGAAAGCCTTCGGGCCGTCACCGGCATAAAGCTCGTGCCATCCGAAATAGCCGGGGGTAGCGGGCGCCGCCGGTTCCCAATCCTGACCCGGCAACGGCGTGAAGAGGCAGAAGGCAGCGCCATAGGGATCGGCAACCACGGCAAAGCGGCCAACACCTGGAATATCGGTCGGCTCGCGGTAAAGCTTGCCGCCCTTGGCAACAACGGTCTTTGCGGCCTCATCGACGTCGGGAACGCCGATATAACCGGTCCAGCAAGGCGGCGTGCCCATGGCTTTTGCTTCCTCGGGCAAAATCATCAACCCGGCGACCGGACCTGCACCGGCACTGAACAGCGTGTAGTCCATGCCGACTTCCGGCATGCCGGCATCGGCTGCATCCCAGCCGACAACCTTGCGGTAGAAAGCCTCTGCTGCCGCCATATCCGACGTCATCAGCTCGTACCAGACAAAATATCCCTTCTCAGCCATCGAATCTCTCTCCCTATTGTAATTGTGGCAGTCGTCTGTATCGGCCTGCGCACGATGTCGGCACAGGCGCATCATCGCCGATAAAAGTGACGGCCGAGCGATGGTCGATCGACCGACCCGTCTGTTACCCGGCAAGCAGGTGCTAGTTTATAACTAGGCACGACGCGCGATAATTCGACCCCTATGTTTCCGCCGCTTAGATCCATCGGGTCCCATCCGCATCAATGGCAGCAGGAATCCGCCTTCGCAGTGTCCTCATATTCGTCATGGCGCCGGACGAAATTCATCGTGCTGCTTTCGTTGCGTCCCTTCGGGGCGCGATCGAGGATCATCAAGGTGCCGATCAACTCTTCCGGGCCACGGGCATAGCTCGAATAGGTGTGGAATACATTGCCGGCATCGTCCTTGTAGAAGGCGCTGAGGCCGGGAAGCTCGTCAAACCCTTCTGCCGAATCCATGGGCGTGAAATTGTAGAAAACCGTCTCGCCGGCGAGCTGCTCCTTCGAGAAGGAGACCTGATAATCGAAGTTGAAGTCGCTGCCGAAGGACGACACCCAGGGGAAACGCCAGCCCATGCGCTTTTTGTAGGCTTCAACCTTCTCGAGCGGGGCGCGGGATGCGGCTATCAACGTAACGTCATGATGGTTGAGATGCGGAAGTGCGCCATCGAGATGATCGGCAAGGAAGGAGCAGCCGGTGCAGCCGGCATCCCAGTCCGGGCCGAGCATGAAATGATAGACGATCAGCTGGTGGCGGCCATCGAAGAGATCGGCAAGCGACTTCTTGCCCGCAGGCGTGTCGAAGGCATAATCCTTGTCCACCTTCACCCATGGCAGAGCCAGGCGCTCGGCATTGACGCGATCGCGCAGATGCGTCGCCTCCTTTTCGCTGGCGAGCAATTGCCGACGGGCCTCCAGCCATACGTCTCTGGAAACGATCTGGTTCATTGTCAGCGCCCTCCTCCGGCGTTCCAACTCCAAAATCTTGACAAATACATTGATATCAATATTATTTAATCATGTCAAACACAGTACAAGTCCCCTTTGAAACCACCCTACTTGTGCGCGACACCTGCCTATGCCTGCATGTGCAGCGTGCCGCACGCGCCCTGGCTCGTCGCTTCGATGAAGCGCTGAGACCGTTTGGACTGACCAACGGCCAGTTTTCCCTGATGATGTCCCTGAATAGACCAATGCCCGCATCCATGGGCTCGGTTACGGCGCTGCTTGCGATGGACCAGACGACGCTGACTGCCGCCCTGAAACCGCTGGAGCGACGCGGATGGGTAAACATCGTGCCCAATCCTAAGGATCGCCGCGCTCGCCTTCTCAGCCTCACACCTTCGGGTCAAGCGGCTCTTGCCGCGGCCGTACCCACGTGGAAGCTGACGCATGCGGCGCTGGAAGAGCGGCTGCCCGATGGCAACGGCGACCGCTTGCGCCGCGATCTGGCAATGCTGCTCTGAAGGCTGTTACGACAGCCGGGGATCGTTGCCGAAATCCTGCCTTTCGAAGCCGATGCGGCGCCTGGGAAATTCGCAGAGTGCCTGAACGCCGGCTCGTGACAGGCGGATGCGCCAGGTTTGGCGTTCCACAGGTTCGCGCGCAGCAAAAGCCTTGGCGGTCAAAAGGGCGATGTTCCTGCCGCCCTGGGGATCCCGCACGGACCGATAGAGGATAGCCTCGCCCCCTCCCGCTCGCGCCGCCTCGGCAAGCGACTGGCATGCTTCGTAGTTGACCGGATCGGTCCACTGCTGCCGGTCACGGTCCAATGGGGGGCTTGTCAAGTCGATTGCCTGTTTAGTGGCGATCGCCGCCGCAAAGGCTGTGTATTCCGCCGCATTACCGGGCAAGGGCGTGTCCGGGGAATCGCGAAAGAACAGCAGCCGATAGAAGCTCATCTCGGCCAGCGCCGTTTCCACCTGCTCTGAGGCATAGAAAACACCGAGCGTGCGGCCCGCACGCCGAAAACGGGAGCCGTGCGGATAGATTGCACCATAGCGAAAGGGCGTCGCCAGCAGATAGTCGAGACCAGCGCATTCCGGCGGCAGGACCGGCTTGCTCTCCTCCAGAAGCGTTTCGAGAAGCGCCTGCTCCTCCAGAGTATCGACCAGCTTCAGCGTCGAGACCTGATGCTGCGATTCCACCAGCCGCCAATAGCGGCCGGAAATAGCGCGCGCCTCAGATGAGAGCGCGGCGGGCGTCCAGATAGGCAAGGACATCTGTCAATCCGGAAATCGAGGTGATCTTGTCTTGGGGTGCTGCGCCAAGGGCGAGATTGTTGTTGCGCAGCCACTGGCGCGCCACGGCCTCGTCGCCGCCAACGATGGCGTCGAGCGAGCGAAACAGGCGGACGAAGAGCACGCCGAGTTCGAAGGGCTTGCTGTCGCGCTCCAGAAGATGATCCTGCCGCTTCATGCGCGAGACCGTAGCCTCCGAAACACCGATGACGGCCGCCAGTATGCGGGCATTCAATCCCAGCCGCTCGGCGGCATTGACCACAGCCTTGGTGATGACAACAGCTTCACCAGGTTTTGCCTGACTCAATATTTGGGTTTTTGCCATAGCCACATCCTTTCCTTGGAAAAGATATAGCATATTTCTTGCAAAGGAAAAGGAGCGGCGAATAAAAAGCTCACCGCTCCCAATCTATTCTTGCCGCCCTTGAGGCAGCACGACTAAGTTCCGTCTTAGGCGACGGTGACAGGCACTTCGGTCGAGGTGCGCATGGCGTGGCTGTAGGGGCACACGATGTGAGCAGCGGCGGCAAGCTTTTCAGCTTCGGCCTTGTCCATACCGGGAATGTGAACCGACAGGGCTACGTCGATGCCGAAACCGCCGCCGTCCTCACGCGGGCCGATGCCGACCGTTACGGTGACCTTGGTGTCTTCCGGAACCTTGACCTTCTGCTGACCTGCGACAAATTTCAAAGCACCGAGGAAGCAGGCGGAATAGCCGGCAGCAAAAAGCTGCTCAGGATTGGTGCCGGTGGCGCCATCGCCGCCAAGTTCCTTCGGAACGGTCAGCGTGACGTCGAGAACGCCATTTTCGGAAACAGCGCGGCCAGCGCGGCCACCCGTGGCAGAAGCTTTGGTGGTGTAGAGAATAGGCATGTCATGTCTCCCTTCGGTTTGGATGATTATTGTATATATCACGATTTAATCGTGCGCAACATATATTTTTTGCAATTTGATTTTGCAAAGTGAATTTGTGACAATGCCGCCAACAAGAAAATGGCGGAGCAGCAATGACAGACAATGTGAATGGGCAAACCATCATCCCGGATGAGGAAAAGCGGCTCGAAAGGCAGCTTTGCTTTGCGGTTTACAGCGCTGCGCATGCTTTTAACCGCGCCTACAAGCCGATCCTCGATCGGGTTGGCCTCACCTATCCGCAATATCTCGTGATGCTCGTCCTATGGGAAAAAGGCAGCCTATCGGTCAAGATCATCGGCGAAAAGCTCGATCTCGATTCTGGCACGCTCTCGCCTCTTCTGAAGCGATTGGAGCAGGCAGGCCTGATCGGCCGCGCACGCGATCCGAGGGATGAGCGTCAGGTGATCGTCTCACTCACGGAAAAGGGCAGCGCCATGCAATGTCAGGTCGACACGATCATGGGCGCCATCGGTCAGGCTACCGGCTGCGACATGACCGAGATCTCCAATTTGCGCGACCAGTTGCGGCGGCTGAAGACCAACCTCGCCGCCGAGTGAGGCCGCGCGCGTTTACCATGTGCCTTTGCGGTAAAAGCGAGGAAATAAAAAAGGGCGCCGCTTTCGGGCGCCCTGCTGTTTTCGTGGTCTTGCGATCTTACGCGGTGACCAGGATCGGTGCGCGCTCGGGAACGCGGTCATAGAGATCGATGACATCCTGATTGAGCAGACGGACGCAGCCTGAGGAAACGGCCTTGCCGATGGAGCGCCATTCCGGATTGCCGTGCAGGCGGTAAAGCGAATCCTGCTTGTCTTCGAAGATGTAGAGCGCGCGGGCGCCGAGCGGGTTCTTCAGGCCAGGATCCATGCCGCCATTGGCGATAGAGAACTTGACGAGCTCCGGCTGGCGGGCGACCATTTCATCCGGCGGGTTCCAGCGCGGCCACTTCTTGCGCCATTGAATGACGCCGCGGCCCTGCCACGCAAAGCCTTCGCGGCCGACGCCGATGCCGTAACGCATCGCCGTGCCACCCTGTTCGGTGACGTACAGCATGCGCTGGGTGGTGTTGACCACGACGCTACCGGGTGCTTCGCCTGTCGGATCGACGACGCGCTGGCGATAGAAGCGCGGATCAATCTGCTGGTAGGGTACGGCCGGAACATGGAAACCGCCGTCGTCCACGGCCGCATAGATCACTGCCGGATCCGGTTGCTCGCCATCATAGCTGGAGAACCAGGTACGGAACGGCCTGGGCGAGCCGGTATATTGCACCGGGCTGACGACAGAGCCGTTTTCGACAGTGGAGGCACAGCCGGCGAGCGTCGTGACGGCGCCGATGCTAGCAAGGGTGAGGAAATTACGTCGGGATAGTGATGGAGGCACGCTCATGTCGACAGCATCGTTCCTATTGAAGGGGAAGCAAGAACCCGAGACAAACAGGCTGATTCGGCTCCCCGGAGGTTCGCAGAGACAGGAGCGAAACTAAAGAGCGCAGCCGCGTCCCGCTATCGCACTTATGCAACATCACGAAAATTTGTGGTAAATTAGCACTACAAAACGACAATTTCGGCTTTGTCCGGCACTCGGTTGTAGAGATCTATCACGTCCTGGTTGAGCATGCGCACACAGCCGGACGAAGCCGCCCTGCCGATCGACTGCCAATCCGGCGTCCCGTGAACACGGTAAAGCGTGTCCTTGCCATTCTGATAGATGTAAAGCGCCCGTGCACCGAGGGGATTGGTCGGCCCCGGATTCATGCCGCCGCGCTCGGCCGACAATGGCCTCATCTGCGGCTCACGGGAAACCATTTCGGCCGGCGGCGTCCAGCGCGGCCATTTCTGCTTCCACTGGATCACGCCTTTGCCATGCCAGGCATAACCTGCGGCACCCAGGCCCACGCCGTAACGCATGGCCTTGCCGCCCGGCTCGATAAGATAGAGGTAGTGGCTTCTGGTATCGACGACGATCGTACCGGGCCGCTCGCTGCTCGTGTAGTCCACTTCCTGACGCAGGAAGCGCGGATCGATGCGCTTGTAGGGAATGGCCGGCAGCGTGAAGTCGTCTTCGCTGCGCTGCGCATACATGGCCTGATGCACCGGATTGAAGGTCGGCAGACCGTAGGTCTGATGGAATTGCGTGCGGAAGAGATCACGAGATTGCGGCACGGGCTGCACGGGCAAGCGATGCACTCTCTGTGGATCGATGCCCTCCGGGCGGTAAAACACCGGCGTCGTGTCCTGCACGAAGCGATCCGGATCGGTCGCACCTGTATCCGGAATGATGCTGCAGGCGGACAAACCAGCCAAGGCGGCTGCGGCAAGCAGGCGACGGGAAACGGGCAGCAGATCGGCCATCATCGAAAACCATTTGGAACACAGATCGGGTCGGCGACATCATGGCGGATGCGGCTGGAGCGAAGCTGGCGTCGGCAGCGAAGATATTGCGCGGATTGACCAAACTTCTGTTTTCCCTCGCGGCATCATGGGCTAGACCATTGCGAGACGGAGGATGGCATGAATATCGACAGTCTCGACCCGAGCATCTTCGACCGGACCGATCGCAAGACCTGGCTGAAGTTGGTGGAACGGGCGCTGAAGGGCAAGGATTTCCAGGAAACGCTGGTATCGCAAACCGACGACGGCATTGCGATCGAACCGCTCTACGAGCGCCGGTCAGACTGCGCGCCTCTATCGCGCAAGCGGGCCGATATCCCCTGGACCCTCACCCAGCGCATGGACGATCCCGATGTGGATCGCGCTCTTCGGCAGCTCGAGGACGATCTTGCCAACGGCGCCAGCGGCATTTGTATCGTCTCCCCTCAATCCGCCTCTGGCTTTGGCACGGGAACCAGCGTCGACACGCCGGCATTTGCCCAGAGAATCGCTGACGCGCTATCCGGCAAGTCCATCTCGCTGCGCCTCGATGGCTTCACCAATGATGCCACGGCGACTTTGAGCACTGCGCTGAAAGCCAACCCACTGACGGTGATACACCTTGGCCTCGACGCTTTTTCAGCAGGTGCCGCGCAAGCCGATATAACGGGCGACATTCGCCGTTTCTCCGAACAAAAGCTGCCCGGCACGATCGTCAACGCAGACGGCCGCGCCGTCCACAATGCCGGCGGAACCGAAGCGCAGGAGCTGGCCGTCATGGCCGCAAGCCTTGCAGGCCATCTGCGCTTGCTGAATGACGCCGGACTTTCGCCGGAAGCAGCGTTGACGGCGGCGAGCCTTTGCCTGTCGGCCGACCAGAATCAGTTCACAACCATGGCCAAGATCCGTGCAGCACGATTGATCTTCGGCCGCATCGCCGAGGTCTGTGGGGTTTCCGATCCCAAGCCAGCGCATCTCTTCGTCGAAACCAGCTATCGCATGCTCACGACGCTCGACCCGGAGACGAACACGCTGCGCAATACAATTGCGGTCTTTGCCGCCGGCACCGGCGGCGCCGACGAGATCGCCGTGCTGCCGCACAGCCTGGCGCATGGCATTCCCGATCCGCTGGCGCGGCGGTTGGCGCGCAACACACAGACGATCCTCATCGCCGAAAGCCATCTTGATCACGTCACAGATCCCGCCGCCGGCGCTGGTGGCATCGAAGCGCTGACCGATGCACTGGCCGAACGGGCGTGGGAAATCTTTACCGGTATCGAGCGCGACGGCGGCTTGGCAAAGGTGATCGCCAGCGGCCAACTGGCGGCGATGGTTGCCGAGGCGTGTGCAAGCCGCAGCGCAAGCCCATTGTTGGATCCACCTTGTTTGCCATGAAGACGGAGCGGCCGGTCGAGATCCTGGGTCCGCTGGGGCCGCTTGCGGGCGGGATGGGGCTGACACCGGTGCGGCTGGATGAGGGAGTGGGGGCATGATCTTGTTTGTCGAATCTGCCGTGCGCGCAGTACCCCCTTCTGTCGCTTTCGCGACATCTCCCCCACAGGGAGATCGTTGGGAGCACGTCGCTCTCTCCACAACAGTATCCAACGCCGTTCCAGCTGGCTGAATACCGATTTGGGGCAAATTCGCGCCACAGGTTACCGATCTCCCCCCTTGTGGGGGAGATGTCACGAAGTGACAGAGGGGGGTAACCCAGGCTCAACATTCACGGAGGTATCGGCTCCATGACCAGAATCCCCGACTTCGCCAATATCCCCTGGACAAAGCCGCAAACCAAGGCGGCGGTGACGGATGCGCTGGTCTGGGATACGCCGGAAGGCATCGCCGTCAAGCGTCGCTATGACGAACGCGATCTCGCCGGCCTGCATTTCCTCGACACTCATCCCGGCGCCGCACCTTTCCTGCGCGGCCCCTACCCGACAATGTATGTCCAGCAACCCTGGACCATTAGGCAGTATGCCGGATTTTCCACGGCCGAGGAGTCCAACGCCTTCTATCGCCGCAACCTCGCGCCGGCCAGAAAGGTCTCTCCGTCGCCTTCGACCTTGCCACCCATCGCGGCTACGACAGCGATCATCCACGTGTGGCGGGCGATGTCGGCATGGCAGGCGTGGCGATCGATTCCATTCTCGACATGCGCCAGCTCTTCGACGGCATACCGCTCGACGAGATGAGCGTCTCCATGACCATGAACGGCGCCGTGCTGCCGGTCATGGCGCTCTATATCGTCGCAGGCGAGGAACAAGGCGTTTCCGAGGACAAGCTGTCGGGCACGATCCAGAACGACATCCTCAAGGAGTTCATGGTCCGCAACACCTACATCTATCCACCACAGCCTTCGATGCGGATCGTTTCGGACATTTTCAGCTATACCAGCCAGCGCATGCCGAAGTTCAACTCGATCTCGATTTCCGGCTATCACATGCAGGAAGCCGGAGCGAGCGCCGATCTGGAACTGGCCTACACGATCGCCGACGGCATAGAATATGCGCGGGCGGGCGTCGCGGCGGGAATGGATATCGACAGTTTCGCGCCTCGCCTCTCCTTCTTCTGGGCCGTCGGCATGAACTTCTTCATGGAAGTCGCCAAGATGCGCGCGGGCCGGCTGATCTGGGCTGCGCTGATGCAGAAGAATTTCGCACCGAAGGACCAGAAATCCCTGGCGCTCAGGACTCACAGCCAAACCTCCGGCTGGTCGCTGACGGCACAGGACCCGATGAACAACATCATCCGCACCATGGTCGAGGCCATGGCGGCGACGCAGGGGCATACACAATCACTCCACACCAATTCCTTCGACGAAGCCTTGGCATTGCCGACCGACCATTCGGCCCGCATCGCCCGCAACACGCAGATCCTGCTGCAGAAGGAATCCGGCACGACAGGCATCATCGACCCCTGGGGCGGTTCGGCCTATGTCGAGCGTCTGACCCATGATCTTGCAGCCCGCGCCCTTTCGCATATCGAGGAGGTCGAAGCGCTCGGCGGCATGGCGAAGGCGATCGAAAAGGGCATTCCGAAGCTTCGCATCGAAGAGGCCTCGGCCCGCACGCAAGCGCGTATCGACAGCGGCCATCAGATCCTCGTCGGCATCAACTTTTCCAAGCCGGAAAAGGATATCGAAGTCGACGTGCTGAAGGTCGACAATTCCGAAGTGCGGGCTCGGCAACTCTCGAAGCTGCAGCAATTGAAGGGCACGCGCGAGACCACCGCGGTGGAAACGGCCCTCGATGCCTTGACGGATGCCGCACGCAACGGCACGGGCAATCTGCTCGACTTTGCCGTGAAGGCGGCACGGGCAAGGGCGACGGTCGGCGAAATTTCGCTGGCGATGGAAAAGGCCTTCGGCCGCCATGTCGCCGTGATCAGGACCATCTCTGGCGTCTATCGTCAGGAAGTCGGCGATGCCGACCCGATCTTCAACAAGGCAGTCGCCGCGGTCGAAGCCTTCCGCAAGGCGCGCGGCGAAAAGCCCCGCATTCTCATCGCCAAGATGGGACAGGACGGCCATGATCGCGGCCAGAAAGTCATCGCAACGGCATTCGCCGATCTCGGCTTCGACGTCATCGTCGGCGCGATGTTCCAGACGCCGGAAGAAGTGGCGGATGTTGCCGTTCGGGAAGGTGTGGATATCCTCGGCGCATCCTCACTTGCGGCTGGCCATCTGACATTGGTGCCGGAATTGAAGGAAGCACTGTTGCGCCGCCATGCCGGCAATGTCCTGATCGCGGTCGGCGGCGTCATCCCGCCCCAGGATTTCTCGGCACTGGAGGCAGCCGGCGCAGACGCGATTTTCCCGCCGGGAACCGTGATCGCGGAAGCAGCAGCGGCATTGATCGAAAGATTGATGGTCTAGCAGCTATTGCCGCTAGACAGCCACGCTCTTGAAGAACTGGATGCTTTGTTCGATCTCGCCCGGCAGGGCTGAATTGTGGCTGCCCGGCACCGTCGCCATCTCTATTTTCACGCCGCTGGCCGTCGCGCGTTTGGCGAGCAGCGCCAGCCGCGAGTCGAAATGGGCTTCCTCCGTACCGTGGAACAGCTTCATCGGGCTTCTGAAGCTGCGCGCATAGCAGAGCGGCGAACGCATCTGGAATTCGCGCGGATTCTTGGTGTTGAACCGGATGTCCTCCGGATAGCGGCTGAAAAAGGCATAGGCATCCGGATTGCCGGAGATCGGCGCCACCGCCCGGAAACGCTTGGTCGACATGGCCGCCAGCATGGCCAGCGTGCCCCCGATGCTATGCCCGGCGAGGAACATGCGATGCGGGTCGACACCGGGCAAATTGCGCAAACGGTTGGAGGCGGCCAGCACATCGGCCACCTCATCGTAAAAGCCGGAGAAATTGCCCTTCTGGCCATTTTCACCCCGCATGGAGGGGATCATGACGACATAGCCGGCCTCGACATAGGGCTTCATCAGCTGCCAATGACCTTGGCCGATGGCATTGCCGCCATGCAGGAAAAGCACGGCCGGTTTCGGCGTACGTGTGCGCACGTAACGGGAGACCCAGGCGACAAGCTCCAACTGGCCACCGAGACCGCTGCGATAGAAGAGCTGGTCGGCGGTTGGCGGCGTCACCAGCGGTTCGTAGATATCCGGCGCCGGCCCCTTGCTGAGCAGATCCGTCTTGAAGAGATAGCGTTCCTTGCGGTAGTCGCCCGACATCAGCGGCGGCGCATCCGCGGCCTTTTCATCACCCCTGGGGACAACCACTGGCTTGCTATCGGCCGGCTTGCTCCCAACCGTGCTGTCATCAGCCGCTCTCACAATATTCGGCGCGAAAAGCGTGACAGCCAGACCGGCCAGAACGCGGCGGCGATTGGGACGGAATATGTTGTCGTCAGACATGGTCATAGGCTTTGTCCAAATATCCCGGCGCAGCTCAAATCTGCATGGATTGAAAGGCAAGGCCAACTCACATTGTGGTGAGGAATCGCCCTACCCTATTCATCAACAGCGGGAGCCTTCGCGTCAATCAGCGCGATCAAAGTTTCCAGCCTATCCGCCTCATAGGGCGGCTTATCCGGCCGAAGACGGGCGATGCGGGGAAAACGCATCGCAACACCGGATTTATGGCGGGTCGAGCGATTGATGCCCTCGAAGGCAACTTCGAGGACGAAGCCGAAATCGCGATCGGCGCGCACCGCCCGCACCGGACCAAAGCGGTCGACCGTGTTGTTACGCACGAACTTGTCGAGCACTTCGAGCTCGGCATCGGTGAAACCGAAATAAGCCTTGCCGACGGGCACCAGCTGTTCGCCCTCCGGCGTCATCGACCAGACACCGAAGGTGAAATCGGAATAATAGCTGGAACGCTTGCCGTGGCCGCGCTGCGCATACATCAGCACGGCATCGACATTGTAGGGATCGCGCTTCCATTTGAACCATGGCCCCTTGGCCCGGCCGGCGAGATAAGCGCTGTCACGGCGCTTGATCATCACGCCCTCGATCACCGGATCTGGTGGCGAGGAACGCAGCCGGTCGAGTTCATCCCAGGACGTGAAATCGACAAGGGGCGACAGATCGAAGCGGTCGTGGGGCGCCGTCTCGACGATCTCGGTCAGCCGCTGGCGTCGGTCGAGAAAACCGCGACCACGCACATCCTTCTCGCGGTCGAACAGAAGATCGTAGGCTCGGATGAAGGCAGGAAACTCCTCCAGCATCTTCGCTGTGACCGTCTTGCGATTGAGGCGCTGCTGCAGATCCGAGAAGCTGCGCGTCGCGCTGTTGGAGCGCACGGTGCCACCGACCAGCAGCTCACCATCCATGACGCCTTCGAAGCTCATCGCATCGACGATATCGGGAAAGGCGCCGGAGATATCGTCGCCGGAGCGAGAATAAAGCTTGCTCGTGGAACCGGAGCGCGAAAGCTGGACGCGGATGCCGTCCCATTTCCATTCGGCCGCGAAGTCTCTCGGATCCAGCCCATCGAGATCACCCGGCTCGACCGGATTGGCGAGCATGACGGAATGGAAGATCGCCGGCGTCGCCAGAACCGGCCGCTCTCCCCGCCCCTCAAGCCATTGGAACAGGCTTTCATAGGGCGGCTGCAGGCCATGCCACAGCGTTTCGATTTCGGTCACGTCTTTGCCGCTGAGCTCGGCCAGCGCCTGCTTGGCAAGCCGAGCCGATACGCCGATGCGCAGGGCACCGGTCGCGAGCTTGAGGAAGGCGAAGCGCCCCGAAGTATCCAGTTTGTCCAGCAAATCGCGGACGAAACCGCGAACCTCGGTACGCCCCAGCGCATTCATGCGGCCGATAACCTCGCCGAGCCGCGGCTGTTCGGCAGGAGAACGCTCGATATCGCTTTCCTTGTCCCAGACCAGCGAGATGGTCTCGGCGAGATCGCCGACATAGTCATAGGAATAGCGGAACAGCACCTCGTCCATGCGCTCCAGCACGAGCTCGCGCAGCATGGCGGGCTTGACGTTGCGCACCTCCAGCGTGCCGGCGATGGCGGCAAGGCCATAACCGCGATCGGGATCGGGCGTGTCGCGGAAATAGTCAGTCAGCAGCTTCAGCTTACCGTTACGGCTCGGCGTCAGCACCAGGCGGTCGAGGAGATCGGCAAAGGCTTTCATCAATCGCCCTCGTCTTCATAGCCGATGAGATGCAAGGGCTTGGCCGCGATGCCCTGCAGCTCGCACCAGCGCACCAGCGCTTCCTCGCGGCCGTGGGTGACCCAGACCTCGGCCGGCTTCAACTCGGAAATCGTCTCGGTCAGCTCCGGCCAGTCGCAATGGTCCGATATGACCAGCGGCAACTCGACGCCGAGCTGTTTGGCGCGCTGGCGCACCATCATCCAGCCGGAGGCAAAAGCCGGCAATGGATCGTGAAACCGCCTCGCCCAACGGTCCTGGAAAGCAGACGGCGGGCCGACGACAACGGCGCCGTGGAAGATCGACTGATCGCGGCTTTCTACCGTTGCCGGCCGCAATTCACCAAGCGCGATGCCCTGGCTGATGTAGTAGTCGCACAAGGTCTCGAGCGCGCCATGAATATAGATTGGCTTGTCATAGCCGGCATCACGCAGCAGCCGGATGACGCGCTGCGCCTTGCCGAGCGCATAGGCGCCGATCATATGGGTCCGCTCGGGGAACTGGCGAAGGGACGCCAGAAGCTTCCGTGTCTCGGCCATCGGATCGGGATGATGAAACACCGGCAGCCCGAAAGTGGCTTCGGTGATGAAGACATCGCAGGGAACGGGCACATAGGCCGCACAGGTCGGATCGGGCCGGCGCTTGTAATCGCCTGACACGACGATCCGCAACCCATCCTTCTCCACCGCGATCTGGGCCGAGCCGAGAACGTGGCCCGCCGGATGGAAGGACACTTTCACCCCGTTTATCGTCACCTCCTCGCCGAAGTCGGCTGCCTGCTCCGATCCGGCGAACTCAGCGCCATAGCGAATGCGCATGATATCGAGGGTCTGGCGTGTGGCGAGCACATGGGCGTGGCCCGAGCGGGCATGATCGGAATGGCCATGCGTTATCAGCGCACATTCGACCGGCTGCACGGGGTCGATGTAAAAGCCGCCGATCGGACAGAACAATCCTTCAGGCGCGGGATAAAGCAGTTGCTCCGGTCTCATGATTCAAGAGGATAGCGCGATTTGCACGATTAGGTAGCGATGAGCTCTGCTTTTTGATCGAATCCGCGTACCGGCTGTCGATCGGGCAGATCGAAAACAAGGACATCCTCGCTATGTGGCTTCGCCTTAGCGACGACGCCTTTGGGATCGACGATGGCAGTGCTGCCATAGCTGAACCAGCCGTCATCATTGCTGCCGACGACATCTGACGCCATGACCCAGCATTTCGTGTGTCTGGCGCAGGTTTGCAGGCTCGATATGCCCGGCTTGTGCCACCTTTCCGCCTTGTGGGGCCGCAGCATCAGGTTGATGGGGTTGCAGATGAGGCCGGCGCCGTTTCGAGCCAGGCGACGCGATGTATAGGGGTATCTGAGATCGGCGCAGATATTGATGCCGAAGCGCCAGCTGCCCTCTTCCCAGACAGGGAAATCCTTTCCGGGCGAACAACCGCTTTCCAGAGGATGTGCCTTGGCATAGACGCCGATTATCCGGCCTGCCTTGGTGACGATAGCGCTGTTGTAGAGCGCGTTGCCTCTCCGCTCGAAAAAGCCGACGATCGCAGTCGTTCTCCCCACGGCAAAGCGGCCAACGAGAGCATGCAACTGGGGATCATTCAGGGAAAGAGCGCGCCGCCTGGCGATGGCCTCGTCGTAGCTATGACCCTGAAGGTAGCATTCGGGGAAGAGAGCGAGATCGATGCCTTGGGTTTCCGCCCATGCAAGATCGCGCGCCAACACGTCCGCCGCCTGATCGACGGCGTCGAAAAGTGCCATACGTTGAAAGGCTGCGATGCGCATGCGGCAGAGCTAGCATGGACGGCGAGTCGCCCATAGGCTGAACCGATCGAATTCCGATCGCCGTCTGTCCCGTATTGGTTAAGGAGATGCAAAGGATACGCCTCTGCGGCCAGCATGAAGGCGCCCGAGCCCCGACTGCGGGCCGCAAGCGTGCCAAAACGAGACAGATTTACCTGGCACGATTTCTGCCTGTTCACCGTTGTTTCGGGAGTTCGCCATGATCCAGCGCCGCGCGTTCATCGCCTCTGTCGCCGCTTCCGCGGCGGCTGGCCTGTTCGCGCCCCGCATTTTTGCTGCCCCGCTTGCGAAGATGAATGGCGCCGAACTGCGCGGCCCGATCGATGCCATCGCCTACAAGGCAACGCCGGGCACGAGCGACCTCAAGAGCGGCAAGCTGCAGGCGATGATCGACACCGCCGCGCGCAACAAAGTGCCTCTGCTTCTGCCGCCCGGCAATTTCACGATCTCGAACCTGACGCTCCCCGACAATACGCGCATCACCGGCGTTCCCGGCGCAACACGTCTCGTCTATGGCGGCGACGGCCATCTGATGAATGCCGACAAGGCCAAGCGCATCGAGCTTTCCGGCCTGGTTCTGGATGGCGGCAATCGCTGGCTGGCGGACTATGCCGGTGGTCTTCTGCAATTCACCGGCGTCGATGACGTGCTGATCGACAATTGCGTGATTGCCGGCAGCCGCAAGCATGCGCTGCAGCTGGAGCGCTGCGGCGGCCGGATAGAGCGTAACCGCATCTCGGGCGCGGCCGAAGCCGGCATCTATTCCGTGCAGTCGACCGGGCTGACTGTCTCGGGCAATAGCGTCGAGGATTGCGGCAATGGCGGCATCCTCATCCATCGCTGGGACAAGGCCGAGGACGGCAGCAGCATTACCGATAATCGCATCGCCCGCATCGGCGCCAATGGTGGCGGCACCGGCCAGAACGGCAACGGCATCAATGTTTTTCGCGCCGACGGCGTGCTGGTTTCCGGTAACCGCATTGCCGATTGCGCCTTCACCGCGATCCGCGCCAATTCGGCATCGAACGTGCAGATCTCGGGCAATCAATGCCTGCGCTCCGGCGAGACGGCGATCTTCTGTGAGTTCGAATTCGTGGGCGCCACCATCAACAATAATCTGATCGACGGCGCGGCCAACGGCATCGCCGTCGCCAATTTCGACAAGGGCGGCCGGCTCGCCACCGTGACGGGCAACATCGTCCGCAATCTGTCGCTGACAGCCCCATACGCTCAGGACGGCGGGTTCGGCATCGGCATATCGGCCGAAGCGGACACGCTGATTGCCGATAATGTCATCGAGAACGCGCCGCTCTGGGGACTGAAACTCGGCTGGGGGCCTTATCTCCGCAATGTGGTCGCCAAAGGTAACATCGTCCGCCATGCCGGCATCGGCTGCGTCGTCTCGGTGGCCGATGGCGCCGGCTCGGCCGTGATATCGGGCAATCTCTTCCAGGAGATGGAAAAAGGCGCGATCATGGGCTTTCGCTGGGACAAGCCGGCATCCGATGAACTCGCCAAGGGAAACACGCAGTTCCCGCAATTGAGCATCGAGAACAACAGGCTGGTTTAGGCCTGCAGCCAGTTCGGTCGCCGTTTTTCGAGGAAGGCGGTCACCCCCTCTTTCGCCTCTTCGGTTTCCCAGGCATCCGCCAATTGCTCGACGACATGATCGATCATGCCATCGGTGATCGGCCGACCGACCGAGCGGGCGAGCGCCTTGGCACGTGCCGCGGCCTGTGGGGAAGCTGCAAGGAAATGGCGGACTTCCGCCTCGACAGCCTCATCCAGCGCCTCTTCGGGTACGACCCTTGAAAGCAACCCTGCAGCATGCGCCTGCCAGGCATCGATGATCTTGCCCGAAAGAAAGAGTGGCCTGGCATTGGCCTCGCCAATTCGGGCAACGACGTAAGGGCTGATGGTGGCGGGGATGATGCCGAGGCGCACCTCCGTCAGGCCGAAGCGTGCCGTGGTGGCTGATATCACCATGTCGCAGACACTCAAGATGCCAATGCCGCCGCCGAAGGCATTGCCATGGACATGCGCGACAAGCGGCTTGGGCAATTCGTTCAGCGCCTTGAACAGCATGGCGAGCCGCCGCGCCTCGATCATGCGCCCGTCGCGCGTTGCGCTCGACTGGGCGCGCATCCAGCCGAGATCGCCGCCGGCGCAGAAACTGGCGCCCTCACCGGCAAGGACCACGACCCGGACTGCCTTGTCATTGCCAAGATCGCGGGCTGCAGCCGTCAACTCGTCAATCATATCGGCCGAAAGAGCATTATGCTTTTCCGGACGTGCCAGAGTGAGGCGAGCGACACCGCGTTCATCGGTGGCGATACGGATCGTTTGCGGTGTCATGAGGCACTCCTGAGGCTGCGGGCAAAAGCGGCGGCGCGGGCGAGTTTCTCCTCGTCAAGGCCGGTCTCGTAGCCGCGTGCCGTCAGATATTCATGGACCGCGACGGTATCGACATTGCCCTTTGCGCCGGGCGCAAAAGGGCAGCCGCCAAGCCCGCCGGCCGAGGCGTCGAACACGCGCAAACCGCGCTCGAGCGCGACGGCAATATTGTCGAGCGCCCGCCCCGACGTGTCATGAAAATGGCCGGCAAACGCCGTAGCCGGAAGCTCCCCCAGAACAGCAGCCAGCATCCGGTCGACAGCCTCCGGCGTGCCCTTGCCGATCGTGTCGCCGAGGCTGACTTCATAGCAACCGAGCGCCCGCAGCTGCCAGGCTACACTCACGACATTCTCCGGAGGCACGGCGCCTTCATAAGGGCATTCGACGACGCAGCTGACATAGCCGCGTAGAGGAACGCCACGATCACGGCTCGCGGCCGCCACCGGCCGGAAGCGCTCGATACTCTCGGCTATCGAGCAATTGATGTTGCGCATCGAGAAGGTTTCGGACGCAGAGGCGAAGATCGCTATTTCATCGGCATCCGCAGCAATTGCCGCCTCGAAGCCCTGCATATTGGGTGTCAGCGCCGCATAGCGGATACCCGGCCTGCGCGCGATGCCGGCCATGACGGCAGCGGCGTCAGCAAGCTGCGGCACCCATTTCGGGCTGACGAAGCTGGTGACTTCGATGCGGCCGAAGCCGCAATCGGAAAGCAGATCGACCAGCTCGATCTTTCTCGCGGTATCGATCAGCTGCTTTTCGTTCTGCAGGCCGTCGCGCGGGGCCATTTCAACGATCGTGACATGGTTGGGCAGATCTTCCATCATGCCGCATCCTCCGGCCGTAGCGACAGAAGCACGGCGCTCTCGCTCGTCTGGTCACCCTCGCCGACATGCAGGCTCTCGACGATGCCGTCGCGCATAGCCGTCAGCGTCAGCTCCATCTTCATGGCTTCCATGACGATCAACGCCTGCCCCTTGGTCACCACATCGCCCTCACGGACGCGGACAATCTTGACGAGACCCGGCATCGGGGCGATCAGCCGGTCACCGCCCGCCGATGCCTCTTCTCCGCCATCGAGCGGATCGAGGCGATGGAAATGATGCGTGCGCCCGTCGAGGAACAGCGTCATACCATGCGATGCCTCAAAAATATCGACGCTCGACTGCCGGCCATCGATCTCGACGCGATGGGTATCATCGCCCTGCATCAGGAGACGCACGGGAATGGTGCGACCCTCGAAAGCGACACTGAAAAGCTCCCGGCCCTTTGCAGTAACACGGCAATTTGCCTGGCCGCCGCCGAAATGCAGCGTCACGGGCCGGCTCATTTCGCCCCAGATCTGCCAGGCGCCAAGAGCAAACCCCGGATCGGTGCCCTCAAGCCGAGTAAAGCCTCCCGCTTCGGCAATGGCGGCGATAGCCAGCGCTGCATCGTCGGGCGGTTGCGCAGACGTCAGAGCCTCCGCCTCCCGATCGATCAGCCCCGTATCCGGACGGCCCACGACGAAATCCGGCTGCTGGCTGAGGCGGGTGAGGAAATCGAGGTTTGTGGTGGTGCCGGCCACCTGCGTCTGCTGCAGCGCCTGCGTCAGTTTGGCGAGCGCAGCCGGACGGTCCGCGGCATGGACCGTCAGCTTGGCGATCAACGGATCATAATGCGGGGTGATGCTGTCACCCTCGCGCACGCCGGCATCGATGCGGACATTGCCTTCGGGAAAGCGGAGATGCGAGAGCGTGCCGGTTGCAGGCAGGAAGCCGCGCGATGGATCCTCGGCATAGATGCGAGCTTCGAAGGCCCAGCCGTTTATGGTGAGTTCGTCCTGCGTCTTCAGCAATGGCTCGCCGCTGGCAACACGCAATTGCCATTCGACCAGATCGACGCCGGCGATCGCCTCGGTGACGGGATGCTCGACCTGCAGGCGGGTGTTCATCTCCATGAAGAAGAAGCGATCCGGTGACAGGCCATCTGAGACATCGGCGATGAACTCGACCGTACCTGCGCCGCGATAGTCTATGGCGCGGGCGGCGCGAACGGCCGCCTCGCCCATGGCGCTGCGCATCTCCTGCGTCATGCCGGGCGCCGGCGCCTCCTCGATCACCTTCTGGTGCCGGCGCTGCAGCGAACAATCACGTTCAAAGAGATGCACGACATTGCCCTGGCTATCGCCAAAAACCTGGATTTCGATGTGGCGAGGTTGGACCAGATATTTCTCGATCAGCACGGCCTCGTCACCGAAGGCCGATTTGGCTTCGCGCTGCGCCGCTTCCAATGCGCTCGGAAAATCCTCTGGCCGATCGACGCGGCGCATGCCCTTGCCGCCACCGCCCGCCCGCGCCTTGATCAGGACTGGAAAGCCGATGCCATCAGCCTGCTCGGCCAGAAAGCCCGGCTCTTGTCCCTCACCATGATAGCCGGGAACGACCGGCACGCCGGCACGCTCCATCAGCGCCTTGGCCGCATCCTTGAGACCCATGGCTCGGATCGAGGCCGGCGACGGGCCGATGAAGACCAGCCCGGCCTTCTCGACCGCCTCGGCAAAACCGGCATTTTCCGACAGGAAGCCATAGCCGGGATGAACGGCTTGCGCGCCGGCCCTTTGAGCCGCCGAGATGATCTTCTCTTTTGAAAGATAGCTTTCGCTGGCGGCCGCCGCGCCGATATGGATGGCCTCGTCGGCGAGCGCCACATGCATCGCATCGATATCGGCATCCGAATAGACGGCGACCGTGCGGACACCCAGCCCCCTTGCCGTCCGGATGATCCGGCAGGCAATTTCTCCGCGATTGGCGATCAGTATCTTCGAAAACATCTAGGAATCCTATTGCGCGGCAATAACCTCGACCTCGAGCAGCCAGGCGGTGTCGAAAATGCCCGCAATCACGACAGTCATGGCCGGTGTGAGCGCGCCCAGATATTCCGCGCGGATCTCGCGGTTCTCCATGGTGTGCTGACGATCGGCAAGAAAGACCGTCACCTTGACGATATCGGCCTTGCTCATGCCCGCGGCCTTCAACTGGGCGTCGACATTCAGCCAGGCCTGGCGGGCTTGTGCCTGGAAGCCCTCGGGAAGCTTATCGTCCGATGTCATCGGGATCTGGCCGCTGACAAACAGCAGTTTCTCGAAATTCTCGAGCTTCACCGCCTGAGCGTAGCCCCCGCGCGGCTGAGGCGCATTCTTGGCATTGATGGCATCGCGTTTCATCTCGATCTCCTCACATTCTGAACAGGCCGAAGCGTGTGTCTTCGATCGGCGCATTGAGCGCAGCAGAGAGCGACAACGCCAGTACATCGCGGCTCTTGCGCGGGTCGATGATGCCGTCGTCCCAAAGGCGGGCAGAGGCATAGAGCGGGTGGCTCTGGGTTTCGAACATCTTGAGCGTCGGCGCCTTGAAGGCGGCCTCCTCCTCTTTCGTCCAGGGCTTGCCGGCGCGCGCCAGCGCCTCGCCGCGCACCGTCGCAAGAACGCCGGCCGCCTGCTCCCCGCCCATGACGGAGATACGGCTGTTGGGCCAGGTCCAGAGGAAACGCGGCGAATAGGCACGGCCAGCCATACCGTAATTGCCGGCGCCGAAGGAGCCGCCGATCAGCATGGTGATCTTCGGCACCTTGGTGGTGGCAACCGCCGTCACCAGCTTGGCGCCGTTCTTGGCGATACCCTCGGTCTCGTATTTGCGGCCGACCATGAAGCCGGTGATATTCTGCAGGAAAATGAGCGGGATCTTGCGCTGCGAGCAAAGCTCGACGAAATGCGCGCCCTTCAGCGCCGATTCCGAGAAGAGCACGCCATTATTGGCGATGATCCCTACGGGAATGCCGTGGATATGGGCAAAGCCGCAGACCAGCGTCGTGCCATAGCGGGCCTTGAATTCATCGAAACGCGAGCCGTCGACCGTGCGGGCGATCACCTCACGCACGTCATAGGGCGTGCGCGGATCGGAGGGGATGATGCCGAGGATTTCTTCCGGATCGTAAAGCGGCGGCTCGGGCGCGCGCAACTCGACACTCTCGGGCTTGCGGCGATTGAGATTGGCGACAGCCTGCCGGGTAAGCGCAAGCGCATGGGCATCGTCGCGGGCCAGATGGTCGGCAACGCCGGAAAGGCGCGTGTGCACATCGCCGCCGCCGAGATCTTCGGCCGAGACCACTTCGCCGGTGGCGGCCTTGACCAGCGGCGGCCCGGCGAGAAAGATCGTCCCCTGTCCTTCGACAATGATGGTCTCGTCGGACATCGCGGGCACATAGGCCCCGCCCGCCGTGCAGGAGCCCATGACCACCGCGATCTGCGGAATGCCGGCCGCCGACATATTGGCCTGATTATAGAAGATGCGACCGAAATGATCACGGTCGGGAAAGACCTCATCCTGGTTCGGCAGGTTGGCGCCGCCGGAATCGACGAGATAGATGCAGGGCAGATTGTTTTCCGCCGCAATCTCCTGCGCCCGCAGATGCTTCTTCACGGTGACGGGATAGTAGGTGCCGCCTTTGACCGTGGCGTCGTTGCAGACGATCATGCAATCGCGGCCGGAAACCCGGCCCACGCCGGCGATCAGACCGGCACCTGGTGCATCGCCGCCGTACAAGCCATGGGCTGCGGTCGTGCCAATCTCCAGAAACGGAGTTGCCGGATCGATCAGCCCCATCACCCGGTCGCGCGGCAGCATCTTGCCTCGGCTGACATGGCGCTCGCGCCGACTGCGCCCCGCCACCTTCCGCCGCCTGTAGGGCCGC
Source organism: Rhizobium sp. P44RR-XXIV (assembly GCF_001999485.2). Taxonomy (NCBI): domain Bacteria; kingdom Pseudomonadati; phylum Pseudomonadota; class Alphaproteobacteria; order Hyphomicrobiales; family Rhizobiaceae; genus Rhizobium; species Rhizobium sp. P44RR-XXIV. The sequence goes on from NZ_MPVZ02000028.1 coordinate 1,668,833, forward strand.
TGTTTCCGCGACGCCGATCGCCTCCAGCATGGCGGCACGGTTATCCCGGAAGCGATCCGTATGCGTCGATATCTCTGATTTCAGGACAGTCATGCGGCTTTACCGATTAATGGGAATGGCATTTCAAGGTCAGGCAGTCTCGGCGAACAATTCGCGGCCGATCAGCATTCGCCGGATTTCGGAGGTGCCGGCGCCAATCTCGTAGAGCTTGGCGTCACGCAGCAACCGGCCGGCCGGATAATCGTTGGTGTAGCCGTTGCCGCCGAGCGCCTGGATGCATTCGAGCGCCAGCGCCGTCGCCTTTTCGGCCGAATAGAGAATGCAGCCGGCCGCATCCTTACGGGTCGTCTCGCCGCGATCGCAGGCCGCGGCAACCGCGTAGACATAGGCGCGTGAGGCATTCATGGTCACATACATATCGGCAAGCTTGCCCTGCATCAGCTGGAACTCGCCGATCGACTGGCCGAACTGCTTGCGCTCATGCAGATAGGGCAGAACCACATCCATGCAGGCCGCCATGATGCCAACCGGGCCGCCGGATAGTACGACGCGCTCATAATCGAGGCCGGACATCAGCACCCTGACGCCACCATCGACCTGGCCGAGCACATTTTCCTCCGGCACTTCGCAATCGACGAAGATCAGCTCGGAGGTGTTGGAACCGCGCATGCCGAGCTTGTCGAGCTTCTGGCCGACAGAAAAGCCGGGAAACCCCTTCTCGACGAGAAAGGCGGTGATCCCGCGCGGTCCGGCATCCGGCGAGGTCTTGGCATAGACGACAAGGACATCGGCATCCGGGCCGTTGGTGATCCACATCTTGCTGCCGTTCAACACGTAGCGATGCCCGTGCTTTTCCGCATGCAGCTTCATCGACACCACGTCGGACCCCGAGCCCGGCTCGGACATGGCCAGCGCCCCGACATGCTCGCCCGAAATCAGCTTTGGCAGATAGCGCTCCTTCTGCGCTGTCGTGCCGTTGCGGTTGATCTGGTTGACGCAGAGGTTGGAATGGGCGCCATAGCTCAGGCCAACGGAGGCGGAAGCGCGGCTGATCTCCTCCATGGCAACGGTATGGGCGAGGTAGCCAAGGCCCGCGCCGCCATAGGCATCTCCGGCAGTGATGCCGAGCAGGCCGAGATCCCCCATCTCCCGCCATAAATGCATCGGGAAACTGTTGTTGCGATCGATCTCGTCGGCAAACGGCGCGATGCGGCGGTCGGCAAAGCGGCGTACCTGCTCGCGCAGCGCGTCGATCTCCTCACCCAGCGCGAAGTTCAGTCCCCCTTCAAACATCCGACATCTCCTCCCGAATTCCTCGAACGTCCCATCTTTCAGAACGTATGTCTCGTTGTATCCGCTTCAAGTTTCTGCTGCAGTTCCCTCAGGCCGCATCGGCGGGGATATGCTTTTGCTCCCGCGGCACCTCATAGGCCTGCAGCCTATCGGCAATGCCGGCCATGACCTTTCGGGCAGCCTCCTCCTTGACCGGACCGAAGCCTCTTATCTCATCGAACAATGACAGGATGGCAAGGGCTTCCGTCTCGTTGTCGTTGCGCAGGCCGGCAAGCACACGCCCGGCGATCGCTTCATATTCGGCAATCAACCGGCGCTCTCCGCGCCGCTCGGCCATATAGCCGAAGGGATCGAGCGCCGTGCCGCGCAGGCGCTTCATCGGCGCCATTATCCGCAGAAGCGGCAGGATCCACGCGCCGAATTCTCGCTTCTTCGGCCGGCCGTTCGGATCCTTGCCGCCAATCATGGGCGGCGCAAGATTGAAGGCAATCCTGAAATCACCGTCCATCTCCTCGTGCAGATGCGCCTGAAAGGTGAGATCAGTCAGAAGCCGGGCGACTTCGTATTCGTCCTTGTAGGCAAGCACGCGCGCATAGGTGACGGCAACGGCAAACGGCACCTTGTCGGAAAGGCGCTCCTTGATGGCCAAAGCGTTGGCATGGGCGACGAAGGCGGCGTAACGGTCGGCAAGGGCTGCATCCTGATAGGCGGTCAAATGCGCCTTGCGATGCCTGATGAGCTCATCGAGGCTCATGTTCACCAGCGTCTTGCCGACATCCCGCTCGGCCAACATGCCGTGCACGGCTTGCGGATCATGGGCGAGAAGCCTGCCCCAATGGAAGGCGGAGAGGCTGGCCTTGACGGCAACGCCATTGAGTTCGATCGCCTTTTCGATCGCCTCGAGCGACAGCGGCAGCAAGCCGCGCTGCCAGGCAAAGCCGGTGAGCAAAATATTGGTCGATATGGCGTCGCCGGTGACTTCGGTGGCGACATGGTTGAAATCGAGGAAGACGGATTTGTCGCTCACGGTCCTGGCGATCGCATGCTGCACCGAACCGGCCTTGAAATCGAAATCGCGATTGCGGACGAAATCGGCGACCGGCATCAGGCCGGTATTGACGATGGCCGTGGTGCGCACCGACGAGCAGAGCGTGATCGCGTCCTTGGACGCCCCTACCACGTCATCTGCCGACAGCAGCAGGTCAGCGCCGCCATTGACGATGCGCGACGAGGTGACATCGGCCTGGTTGAGGCCAATGCGCAGATGGCTCATGACGGCACCACCCTTTTGCGCGAGGCCGGCCATATCGAGGATCATCGGTACCTTGCCATCGAGATGCGCCGCCATACCGAGAATGGCGCCGACAGTCAGAATGCCCGTGCCGCCGACGCCGGCAATAGCGATATTCCAGGGGCGATCGGCGATGACGGGGATTTCCGGCAGGGGCACTGTGGTGTCAGCATGATCCAGCGCCTTGCGCTTGCGACGCTTGCCGCCATGCACCGTCACGAAGGATGGGCAGAAGCCTTTGACGCAGGAGAAATCCTTGTTGCAGCTCGACTGGTTGATCTGGCGCTTGCGGCCAAACTCCGTCTCCAGCGGCTCGATTGAGATGCAGTTGGACTGCACCGAGCAATCGCCGCATCCTTCGCAGACTGCCTTGTTGATGAAGACGCGCTTGGCTGGATCCTCCATCAGGCCGCGACTGCGGCGACGGCGCTTCTCGGCCGCACAGGTCTGAACATAGACGATCGCCGAACAGCCCTCGGTGTCGCGCAAGGTCAACATCACCTGATCGATATGGTCGCGATGCAACACCTTGACACCGGGCGCCAGTTCCGAGGCGCGATAGGCATCGGGACTATCCGACAGCAGGTAGATCGGCTTGACGCCCTCGCCATGCAGCTGCTTCGTCACCAGTTGCGGCGTCAGATGGCCGTCGATCTGCTGGCCGCCGGTCATGGCGACCGCGTCATTGTAGAGCAGCTTGTAGGTGACGTTGACCTTGGCGGCGACGGACTGGCGGATAGCGAGAATGCCTGAGTGGAAATAGGTGCCGTCACCGAGATTGACGAACATGTGCTTTTCGTCGGTGTAGCGCGCGATCGCCGTCCACGGCACGCCTTCTCCGCCCATCTGGGTGAAGGTCTCGGTGTTGCGATCCATCCAGGTGACCATGTAATGGCAGCCGATGCCGGCCGCCGCACGACTGCCTTCAGGAACGCGGGTGGACGTATTGTGCGGACAGCCGGAACAGAAGAACGGCGTGCGGTTCAGCGGCGCGACATGGCCGCGGCTGATCTGGCCGCGCTCTGCAAGATAGGCAAGCTTGTTGGCAATCCGATCATGCAGGCCCCGATCGAGGTCGAGCTTGATGATGCGCCCCGCAATGGCTCTGGCGACGACACCCACAGTCAGTGCCGACGAGAGGCTGAGATAGGGCTTGTCGTGCTCGTCGAACTTGCCGACGATGCGCGGGCGGACATCGGCGCGCCAGTTGAACAGCTGCTGCTTGATCTGGTTCTCGATGATCTCGCGCCGCTCCTCGACGACGAGAACCTCGTCCAGCCCTTCGGAGAAATGCCGCACAATCTCCGGCTCCAGTGGCCAGGGCATGCGGATCTTCAGGATGCGCAAGCCGATCGCAGCCATTTCCTGCGGGCCGATTTCCAGTTCGCGCAGTGCCTGCAGCACGTCCTCATAGGCCTTGCCGGAGGAGATGATGCCGAAGCGGGCTTTCGGGACGTCATGCGTGATTTCGTCGACACGATTGGCGCGGGCAAAGGCGATGGCGGCATAGGCCTTGTAGTTCTGCAGGCGATCGTCCTGCATCAGCGGCGGATCGGGCCAGCGCAGGTTGAGGCCGCCGGGCGGCAGCTCGAAATCAGTTGGCAAGATGAATTGCCGCTTTTCCCCCGAGAGATCGACGGCGGCCGTCGTCTCAACCGTGTCGGCGATGAATTTCATGCCGACCCAGCAGCCGGAATAGCGCGACATGGCGATGCCGAGCAGGCCGTATTCGAGGAATTCGTGGATGGACGAGGGATAGATGACCGGCATGACCGCCGACATGAACTCGTGATCGGTCTGGTGCGGAATGGTCGAGGATTTGGCGGAATGATCGTCGCCGGCAAAACAGAGGACGCCGCCATGCCTTGAGGTTCCGGCGGCGTTGGCGTGTTTCAGCACGTCGCCTGAGCGATCGACGCCGGGGCCCTTGCCATACCAGATGCCGAGCACCCCATCCTTGCGGACGCCGGGGGAAAGGCCGACCTGCTGCGTGCCCCAGACGGCGGTGGCCGCCAGGTCCTCGTTGATGCCGGGCTGAAAGGTGACGTCGTGCGCGTCGAGATAGGTCTGGGCTTTCAGGAGCTGCTGGTCGTAGCCGCCGAGAGGTGAGCCGCGGTAACCCGAAATGAAGGCTGCGGTGTTGAGACCGGCGGCGCGATCCCGCCGCATCTGGGTCATGGGCAGCCGCACCAACGTCTGCAGGCCGGTCATGAAAACACGGCCTTCTTCCGCGGTATATTTATCGTCTAGCGAAACGCTGGTTGCCAGCATCTGCTCTCCTCCCGAGATCGCAGTCACCAATTGCGCTGTTTCGCCGGATACCTCCTACCGCATCCGACAAACCCGAGATTAGACGGTAACATGCGACGACGCTAATTTCCGAACGAAGGCGTGGCATCGGCCGCATGATTTGCAAAGATTTGGGGCGGCCCGCGGATATTTCGTGCTTGCCGCCACCCGCCCTCGCCCTTCGAGACGGCCCTGCAGGCCTCCTCAGGGTGAGGGCTGATCTCTTGCGGCTTACCGTCATGTCCCGGTGCATCTCACCGCAGACCGGCAAGCCAGCCCCGCCTCATCCTGAGGCGCATTTCGGAGCGCAGCGGAGAAATGCCTCGAAGGGCGGGGGCGGCCCCCGCGGCTCACCGCGCATCAAAAGCTTTGATCGCAGATATCAACGGAAGTCTCTTCCGTTTGACCGGCCCCACGCATAACGTCCTGCCGACTCACAAACTTCGGAGACTGACATGCTGACGATCTATGGCGTCTATCGCTCGCGCGCCTCACGCAACTACTGGATGGCAGAGGAGCTCGGGATCGAGTTCCAGTCCGTGCCGGTCATGCAGGGAAGCCGGCTCGCCAATCCGCTGGCCGCCGATGCGCCGATCAACACGCTGTCGCCGGAGTTTCTGGCCATCAACCCGATGGGCATGATCCCATGCATCAAGGACGGCGATCTCATCATGCATGAATCGCTTGCCATCAACCTCTATCTTGCCCGCAAATATGGCGGGCCGCTCGCCGGCCAGACGGTCGAGGAAGAAGGGCTGATGGCGATGTGGACCATGTGGGCCGCGACCGAGGTCGAGCCGCACAGCGTCGCAATCGTCCGCATCTATGACAATGCCAAGGAGAATAGCGAGCCTGGAAAGGCAGGGATCGCAGTTGCCTGCCGTTCACTGAAGAGGCCGCTGGATGTGCTGGAAAAGCACCTGCAAGGGCAGGATTATCTCATCGGCGGCCGCTTCACCGCTGCCGATCTCAACCTCGCGGAAGTGCTGCGCTACGCACAGACGGAACAGGACATTTTCGACAGCCATCCGCAGGTGAAAGCCTGGATAGAGCGCTGCCAGGCGCGTAACGCCTACAAGGCGATGCAGGCAACGCGCGGCAAGGAGCCGGTCTGATCCCCACTATCGAAAGAGGCGCATGCTCTCTTCCATCTCCTCGCGAATCCAGGCCTTGAAGGCGGTCACCTTCTTGGCCTCGCGCGCACCTTCAGCCGTGATGAAATAATGGCCGAAGCCCGTCTTGGCGCGAATGCCGAAGGGATCGACGAGGCATTTCTGCTGCAGCGCGTAAGCCGCCAGCGTCTGCCAGGCGAGCATTACGCCCTGACCGGACATGGCGGCATCGAGGCAGAGCGAAGCATCGTTGAACACATGCCGTTCTTCCATGCAGCGTCCGGAAAGGCCGGCCGCGCGGAGCCAGACATCCCAGGTGAACATGGCGTGCCCGTCGATGACGGCGGGCACCTTCAATAGATCGGCCGGCTCGCGAAGCGTTGCCGCGATCTGCGGCGTGACCACGGGAAAAATCTCCTGCGCCAGCAGCAGCTCGGATTTGACGCCCGGCCAGCGCCCGGTGCCCACACGGATACCGATATCGACATCCGATGTTGCAGGATTGACCAGCTGCGTCGTCGCGTCGATGCGAAGGCGAATATCCGGATGTCGGCTGGCGAAACGATCGAGCCGATGCACGAGCCAGCGAGCTGCCAATACGGGCGCCACCGAAATGGTGAGAATATTGTCGTCCCGATGCTGTGCGAGCGCGACGGCGGCCGACATGGCCTGGAAGGCTTCGCCGAGACGCGCCAGTACGGCAATGCCCGTCTCCGTGACAATCATGCCCTTGGGCGTACGTTCGAACAACGGTCGGCCCAGCTGTGCCTCCGCCTTGATGACCTGCTGGCTGACGGCCCCGATCGTGACGCCAAGCTCATCGGCAGCGGCCTGCAAGGAGCCGAGCCTGCCGACCGCCTCGACGGCGCGAAGGCCATTGAGATGAACGCTGTTGAGATTCTTCATATAGAATATCTATATCAGCATCTCATCATTCTCAATTGCATCGCGCGATAATTCGCGCGATTATTGCAGCGTGGAATTAAAACCTGCCACCGCCAGCCGACTGATGCCCTCACGGTTGCATCGATGCGGAGATACAAGGAGGCATGCCATGTCGATACTGAAGCTTTTCTTTAGCCACCTAATGGAAGACGAGCGCGAGTCCGACAGCGACCCGCTGCGGCACCCGGCGCTTGCCGCCATGTCGCTCGAAGAACTGGCCGATCTGCCGCTGATGCCGGAAAATCTGGGGCGCCCTATGGACAAGCGCACCGCTCAGCCGGAAGAATGCGCATAAGAGAGACCCCATATCCCCGGCACGAGCATGACCGCAACCATCGACATGAATGGCATCGCTGCCCGTCTACAGCAGCTTGTCACGCAGGCCAAGCTACCCGGCGTCGAGTATGGTACGCATTATGGCCTGCCGGCGCTGAAAGTCGGCGGCAAGGCGTTCGTCACGGTCAAGAACAACGAGACCATCGTGCTGGCCATCCCCATCGACCGCAAGGAGCAATTGATGGAGATGGCGCCGGAGATCTACTTCCAGACCGATCACTATATCGGCTGGCCGTCCCTGCCCTTGCGCATCACCGCGATCGGCGACGAGGAACTGCAGCAGCGCCTGGTCGAGGCGTGGCGATACCGTGCCCCAAAGAAGCTGCAGGCGGCATTCCGGCAGATGTGATCAACCCTTCTCGACAGCAAGCGCCTTCTGAACGGCCGGGCGTTCAAGCATACGGGCATAGTGGGCGCTGACCTTGGCGAAACGGTCGCGATCGACGCCGTCTCCCGGCAGCCAGCTTTCCATGGTGAAGAGATAGCCGTCGGCAATGGTATATTGCTCGCCCATCACCCACGGCCCCTTCAGCATCCTTTCTTCGATCAAGGCAAAGCTTTCGGCCATGGTCTGCGGCACCTTGGCCTTCATCGTCTCGATGGCCGCCGCATCGTCGGTCCAGCGATAGCCACGCCCCTTGTGGGAATGGTTGATATGAACCGTCGAGGCGATGTAGCTGTTGAAGGACTGCAACTGCGCGAATTCGAAGGGATCGTCGAGCGGCGCCAGCCTGGCAGCCGGCGCGATCTGGGCGATATAGGTCATAATCGCGATATTCTCGGTGATGACGCCCTTGTCGGTTACCAGTGCCGGCACTCGCCCCTTGGGGTTGATGGCGAGATAATCCGGCTGACGCTGATCTCCGTTGGCAAGGTTCAGGCGTCCGGGCTCATAGGCAAGACCCGACTCTTCCAGGGCGATCAAACTGGCGAGCGCGCAGCTTCCGGGCGCGAAGTAGAGCTTCAGCATGTTCATTTCCTCGGTTCGACTCCGCAGAAAGCTAAAGGCAACGAGGCAAATACGGAAGTGGCTGGCGTTGATGGCCGCTACAAAAGGTTTTGATCGATCAGGCTATAACGCCCATCCCCGTGACATCAGATCACAAGGATGGGCACGGTGCTTACGCGCAGCCGGGCACGTCTTCCAATCTGTGCCAGACGGGAATGCCGCGCTCACGGGCGATGCGGACATCATTGTCCGCCCCCTTGGAATCGCCCGGCAATCTCAACACGCCTTCGCAAAGCTGCAGCAAACGGCCAGCCGTTGGATGAAAAATCTCCTCGTAGAGATCATCGCCGATGCTCTTGCCACCGGCGGCATGCCAGACCGGCAAGGCAACCCATTCACCAATCATCGGCAGATGCCCTGCCTTGAACAGGGCATGGGACGGCTCCTCCAGCCGCTTGAGGTTCTCGGCCATTTTCGCGGGATCATCCCCGGTGCCGGAGCGATAGGGCCCGGCGATCAAGATCAACATGTCATGTCTCCATTTATCCTCCTGCTTGTTGCAGGAATTTGCACGAATATGCGCATATTTTCTTGATTGTCGAATCGATTCTGATAGATTCATGATTATTCACGAAATAACGTGCAGAGACCGGCATGCTTACAAGCCAACGAAAAGCCCTCATCCTCGACAGGTTGCGCCGGGACGGCCAGGTGATTGCCAAAGCATTGGCCGACGAGCTCGAGCTTTCCGAGGATACGATCCGCCGAGATTTGCGGGAAATGGCAGGGGAAAAGCTGCTGAAGAGGGTGCATGGTGGCGCCCTGCCGCTCTCGCCGGAACTGCCGGATTTTTCGACGCGGCAGGGCGTCTCCTCCGACGAGAAGCGCCGGCTCGGCGCCTATGCGGCCAAGATGGTTCGACCTCATCAAACCGTCTTTCTCGACGGCGGCACGACCAATGCCGAGATCGTCCGCCATCTTCCCAAGGATCTGCCCGTCACGATCGTCACGCACAGCGCGACGATAACAGTCGAGTTGGAGCATCATTCGGCTGCCGAAGTGATCCTGATCGGCGGAAAGCTCTACAAGCATTCGATGGTGGCAACGGGTGCTGCGGCCATGACGGCGATCTCATCCATAAGGCCGGATATGTTCTTTCTCGGCGTCACTGCCATCCACCCTGCCCGCGGCGTTTCGACTGGCGATTTCGAGGAGGCGGCCATCAAGCGGCACATCGCGCAATGCTCGGCGGAAACCTATGTGCTGGCGACGGGTGAAAAGCTGGATGCGGCCTCTCCCTGCCAAATCCTGCCGATGGCTGGCATTTCCGGCCTGATCGTGCCCGCCGATATCTCCGAGGATAGCCTTGTGCCCTATCAGGCAATCGAGGTGCCAATCCTCCTCGCCTGACATCAGACCCGTCGTTCACAGCTGGAACAAGATGCCGCATTGGGATTTACATTGCGCGGCGACCATGATCCGGTCGAAGACGGGTCTTATGACGGGCTGATATCGGTCTGTTCGATGGTGATCGCCGATCAAGCCGGCTTGAGGCGTTATGCAAGGTTACGATCACATATGAACGAGCGTCGAATTCACCAGTTCTTCGAAATCAGCGTCCTATTGAAAGGGGCCCATGCCCTGATCGAATGCATCGGCGGCATCATTCTCGCCCTTGTCAGCACCGAATCGATCCTCCAGCTGGCAAACAGGATCACGCAGCCTGAACTCCTCAACGATCCCAATGATTTCATTGCCACGCACCTGCTTGCCTGGGCGCAGGATTTCTCTGTCGGCACGAAGAATTTCTATGCCTACTACCTGTTGAGCCACGGGCTGGTGAAGGTGCTGCTGGTCATCGGTCTGCTCAGGGGCAAGATGTGGGCCTATCCGGCATCGTTGGTGGCCTTGGCGCTTTTCATCGCCTACCAGCTCTACCGCTTCACCGACACGCACGGCATTGGATTGATCATCCTCACCGTCTTCGACGCCGTGGTCATGCTGCTGATCTGGCACGAATACAGGATCGTTCGGCAACATATACCGGCCAAACGTTGAAGCGAAGCTCTAAGCCGTCAACGCAGCCGTCGGCCTGATATCGCCAACGTGGATGCCGTTCCAGTTCTTGAACGCTCGGTTGGCCATGGCCATCAGACCGGCATGAACCTCGCCGCCCTTTTCAAAGAAACGGGCCAACGCCGTCGCCACCATGACTTCGGCGGCGCGGCTATTGCCGTCATCGCATTTGACCGCGATGGCGACGCCCTGCTCAGGGATTGCAGCGCAAAACACGCCTTCGGCACCTGTCTTGGCGAAGATGCGGCCGGGGGCGATCTGCATCAGCTTGGTGCAGGCGCGATCAGTGCCGGCGACATAAAACGGCTCGGCCATGCAGGCCTCGAACAAGCGGCGTGACGCTTTGGCGCGCGAAGGCTCAAGACCGACACCGGTCGCCATCCTGGCAAAGCCATGCGCCAACCCCTTGAGCGGCACGGCATAGGTCGGGATCGAACAGCCGTCCGTGCCGCAATTATCGTGGCCGAGAGCGGCACCGGTCAGGCTTTGCATGGTGTCACGGATCTGCTGCTGCAGCGGATGGTCGTAGCCGACATAGCCCTTGGGATCGATGCCCTGATGGCTGCAAGCGCAGACGAAGCCCGCATGCTTGCCCGAGCAATTATTGTGCAGCGCCGTGGGCTTATCGATGGTGCGCGCCTGATGAATGACGGTTTTCAGATCCGACGACCAGTGCGCGCCGCATTCGAGCGTGCCGACATCACGGCCGGCGCGCGCCAGCATCGAGGCGGCGAGCGCAACGTGCTCATCCTCGCCATTATGGGACGAACAGGCGAGCGCCAATTCCTTGTTGCCAAAGCCATAAGCGTCCGCAGCGCCGCTTTCGACCAACGGCAGGGCCTGCATCGCCTTGCAGGCAGAACGCGGGAACACGGCCCGTTCGATATCGCCGACGGAAAAGACCAGCTTTCCATCGCCGTCAACCGCAACGACGGAACCGCGATGGCAGCTTTCGACCAGGGCACCACGGGTGAGTTCGACGCAGACGGGATTGGACATGATGGGACGCGGCCTTTGATTTGCTGGATGGCCAGTGATAGCGGCTACCCTCGGCATTGCCAATCTCCGATCATCGCCCTGCAACCGTAAAAGCAAGGCCATTCAGACGACTGTGCGGATCCTGTAGGCGCAGCGTCTTGCCCCAAGCAGGATGTGTTCTTCGCGCTCGACCTGCGCACCGAGGATCACGCGAAACGTCTCCAGTTCCGACCGGCAGAAACCGGAGCAGGCGCAGGCAGCGGAGCAAATTGGGCAATGGTTCTCCACCAGCATGAGCGAGCCATCCTCCTCCTGCCAGTGATCGGCCATATAGCCTTCCTGCGTGCGGATGGCGGCGAGGCCGGCGACGCGCGACGGCAGATCGACCGCAACATCGAGCTCGCTGCGATAGCGCCGCAGCATGTCCGTTTCGCGAGCAGAGATGACGGCATCGACAGCGCCCTGCCCCAATTGGCTGACCATGGTCGACAGCAGCGTTGCGGTCAGGTCTGCATGACCATCCGGAAACTGCCGATTGCCGGCGGCGGTCAAATGCCAGAGCTGCTTGGGCCTCCCCCTGCCCGATGCGGCTGATGTCACGGGCTCGACCAACCCTTCCTCCGCCATCTTCGCCAACTGCTGGCGAGCCGCCTCCGAGGATATGCCGAGCGCATCGCCGAGGCCGGATGCCAGCTGCGGCCCCTCGGTTTTCAACAGGATCAGAATTCGATTGATCGGTGATTGACGCATTTTCCAAGTTATCTCTTGTTTTAATCCTGCAGCCGTGCAATTTTCCAACCTATAACTTGGAAAATAATCAACCGCTAGGGAAAATGCCGAGGATCATCCGATGTCAAGCATCGAAAATACCGCCCCTCTCAAATCCGCCAGTCTCTTCACGCTGTTTTCGCCGAAGCTTCTGCCTGCAACACTGATGCTCGGCGGCGGCGTCACGCTTTATGCCGTCGAATCCTACATCACCGCCACGATCGCACCCTCGATCGTCCGGGACATTGGCGGCCTTGAACTGTTCTCATGGATGACGACGCTGTTCGTCGCCGCCGGCGTGCTCGGCTCGATCACGGTCGCAACCCGGCCGAAGGGCATGGGTCTGCGCACCGTCTATATTACAGCGGCACTCGTCTTTGGCGGTGGCAGCCTTGCCTGCGCCATCGCCCCGACCATGCCCGTGTTGCTGGTCGGTCGAGCTGTTCAGGGCTATGGCGCCGGCATGCTGTCAGGCCTTGCCTATGCCTTCATCCGCTTCGCCTATCCCGAACCCTTGTGGCGCAGAGCCTCCACCCTTTACGCCGCCATCTGGGGTGTGGCGACGGTGCTCGGGCCGACGCTCGGTGGCCTCTTCGCTGCCGGAGGCGCCTGGCGCGAGGCCTTCATCGTCCTGGTGCCGCTCGCCGTGCTGATGGCGCTTTCAGCACGCTGGTTGCTACCTAATGTCGCCGACGATCGGATCGATACCAGAACGCCCCTTGTCCAGATCGTGCTTTTGCTGACGGCGGTCCTGTTCGTCAGCATCGCCGGCACGATCGAGCACGGATCCTACAAGATTGCGTTGATCGCAATTTCCATCGCACTCGTCGCAGCGATGGTGGTGATCGAGCGGAAGGACGGCATCAGGCTGTTCCCCTATGGCACTGTCATGCTCGCCAACCCGCTCTCGCGGCTCTATCTGACGATGTTCACGCTGATGCTGGTGCTGACGAGCGACATCTACATCCCGTACTTCCTGCAGACGCTTCACGGCGTCACGCCTCTCGTCTCGGGCTACCTCGTCGCGCTGGTGGCGCTGGGCTGGACGATCGGGGCTTTCTTCAGCGCCTCGTTTTCAGGGCGGCAGGCGGCCATTGCCATCATAACCGGCTGTATCCTGGAAACTGCCGCCACGGCATCGCTGGTCCCGCTCCTTGCGACAACTGCTTCCTCAGCCGATCTCCTGCACTTTGCACCGGCCGTTATCGCCATGTTCCTGATGGGCTTCGGTGTCGGCTTGGGATGGGCGCATCTGATAACCAGGATCATCAGCATCGCGAGAAAGACAGAGCAGGACAAAGCATCGGCCGCCATCTCAATGGTTCAGTCGCTGGGCGGCGCATTCGGCGCAGCACTTACCGGCGTCATCGTCAACAGTGCGGGCCTGACCCATCCCGGCGGTATTGCCGGCGGCATCTCGGCCGCCACCTGGCTCTATGCCCTGATGGCCGTGCCCGGCGTCGTCGCTATCATCCTGTCCTTCACGATCAGGCCAGCTTCAGCATGATCTTGCCGATGTGGTCGCTGGTTTCCATCAACCGGTGCGCCTCGACCACATCGTCAAAGGAAAATACCTTGTGAATGACGGGGGCAACCGTGCCCTCGTCGAGCAGCGGCCAGACCTGGGAAAGAAGATCGTCGCGAATGGCGCGCTTTTCTTCCGCCGTACGCGGCCGCATGGTCGAGCCGGTCACCGTCAGGCGTTTTACCATGATCGGCTGCAGATTGGCTTTTTCCGCCACCGCACCGCCAAGGAAGGCGATGATCGAAAGGCATCCGTCGCGGGCAAGCGACGCGAGGTTCTTCTCCAGATAGGCTGCACCGATCATGTCGAGGATAATATCGACGCCGTGATCCGTCTCGGCCTTGATGACTTCAGCGAAATCCTCTTGCCTGTAATTGATGGCCCGCTTGGCGCCGAGCTTTTCGCAAGCCTCGCACTTCTCCTTCGAGCCAGCCGTCGTATAGACGGTCGCACCGAAGGCATGAGCAAGCTGGATCGCCGTCGTGCCGATGCCACTGGAACCGCCATGAATCAGCACGCTTTCGCCTTCGGTGAGGCCGGCCATCTGGAAGAGATTGGCCCAGACGGTGAAGAAGGTTTCAGGCACAGCCGCGGCACGCACGGCATCATAGCCATTCGGAAATCGGAGAGCCTGCCCAGCAGGAAGCACGCAATATTCGGCATAGCCGCCGCCATTGGCAAGGCCGCAGACCTTGTTGCCGATGGCGAATTCCTTTACGCCGGGAGCGACGTCGACAACCTCGCCGGCGATCTCCAGACCCAGTATCGGGCTTGCTTCCTTCGGCGGCGGATAGATGCCCTGCCGTTGCGCCACGTCAGGCCGATTGACGCCCGCCGCCTCGACGCGAACGAGGATCTCGCCGGGCTTCAGAACGGGCAGAGGCTTGCGGGCGATGGTCATGACCTCGGGGCCACCAAAGGACGGCAAGTCCACGAAACGCATTTCAGACGGCAAGGGCATGGGCCAATCTCCTCTCCCAACGAAGCAATGGAGATAGTTTAGCGCGAGCCGCTTGAAAAGGAGGGACTGTCGTAGGGCGTCAATTCGTCTCGGTCAGACCGAGGAATGCGACGCCGGCTTTGCTTTCCTTCGCCTTGGCCTTGATGCCCGCGATCGAGGTGCTGACGCGGTTAATGTTGTCGATTACCAACCCCTCGGGCAGCTGCAGGATGCCGATTGAGCAGCGCATCAATGGGAAGTCCGCCTCCGCGCCGCTGCGGTCGTGGCCGCGAATGCGGCCGGCAGCACGGTCTTCGGCCGAATAGAAATCGAGGACATCCGCGTGGAAATCGGCGAGCAGTCGATCCAGGACCTCGCGGAGCTGCTCCATGCTCCAATCCGTGACGCCGATGAAGAAATCATCGCCGCCGACATGACCGAGGAAATTGCGCTCGGCGAAGAAATAGCGGCGCATCAGCGCGGCAAACAGCGAAATGGCGTGGTCGCCGAGATGGAAACCATAGGCGTCGTTGAACGGCTTGAAATTATCGAAGTCGCAGTAGCAGAAATGCCTGATTTCATCGCCATCTCGGCCGGCGCTCTGCATGAAATCGTGGATCGCCCTGTTGCCGGGCAGACCGGTCAGCGGGTTCTGATCCTGAGCGATCTTGAGCTGCTTTTCGTTGATGACCTTGATCAGCGACGCGGCCGAAACGATGCCGGCATAATGCGTGCCCTCAGTGACGATCAGGCAATCGCTGCTCTCCATATTGGCGAAGATCGCCATCAGCGTATCCGCATCGGAATCAAGCCCGACGATCGGCGCCATCTCGACGAAATGCGAGATCGACCGCTCATAGACCTTGTTCTTCAGGAGATCGCGGCCGAATGGCTGATAGATATATTCCTTGAGCTGGTACTCATGGATGATGCCCCGCGGCTCCTGATTGGCGTTCACGACCGGGAAATAAGCCCGGCGCGGATTGCGGCGAAAGAGTTCGAAGACGCTGTCGATGCTGTCGTTTTCGCGGATAGTCGGCAACACTTCGATTTGCTTGCGGATGAGGATTTCGTCCAGCGACTGGCTGTTGCGCACGGTCTTGCCGAGATCCTGCAAGTGCGGAAAGCTCGGCTTGAGTTCATTAACCAGCACCGTCGGGCGAGCGATGAACCAGCCCTGGACCAGATCGACGCCGAATTCACGGCAGGTCAGGAACTCCGCCTCGGTCTCGATACCCTCGGCGATGACCCGCGTGCCGAGGACGTGGGCGATATTGACGAGATTCCTCAGAATATGGCGCTTGCGGGCACTGCGATCGATATCGACGATGAAGTGACGATCGATCTTCAGGTAATCGACCGGATAGTCCGACAGGAGCTTCATCTCGCCATGACCGACGCCAAAATCGTCGATGGCCAGCTTGAAGCCCGCATTGCGCATTTTGGCGACCAGGTCGCAGAACTCGGGCACGATTGTATTGTCGAACCGCTCGGAGAATTCGAAGCAGATGGATGAAGGCGCGATCCCGGCCTTCTTCATGTGCTGCAACAGGCTATCGATCAGCGCGGCACCCTGCGGGATCAGGCGGACATCCAGATTGAGAAACAGGGTTGCCGAGACTGCATTGGGAAGGGTGGCGAATTTTGCCAGCGCGCGGCTGGTGACCATCTGTTCCAGCCCGAGAAGCTGGCCCATGCGCTCGGCTTCGTCGAGGATATCGATCGGGCTGTCGAAACCGATA
Organism: Rhizobium sp. P44RR-XXIV; assembly: GCF_001999485.2. Classification (NCBI taxonomy): domain Bacteria; kingdom Pseudomonadati; phylum Pseudomonadota; class Alphaproteobacteria; order Hyphomicrobiales; family Rhizobiaceae; genus Rhizobium; species Rhizobium sp. P44RR-XXIV. The sequence continues at coordinate 1,685,077 of NZ_MPVZ02000028.1, forward strand.
CGCTGCTGGCCTCGCATCAGGGATTCATAGCCGAAAACGGCGCCGGTGCCGGCCTCCACGATCGGCTGAAATGCATTTTCGATCACGAGTTTGGCGAGAGTGACAATCTGGTCGCTGGCATACCGGCGTAGCACGCCCGGTTCGACTGCGGCAGTCAAAGACATGCCCATCTCCCTTGGAATTCTTGATCTAATTTATTTAAGTAAAACTTTGGATTTACCGCGTTTTCGACCGAACATGCGCCATAAAGCGTCAACGAAACCTTTCCCTCATGTGAAAGTTTCGTGAATGGTAAAGCAATATTAACCATTCGTTCGGCCGAGCAAAATCGGGCGCCGCGACATGGCCGCGGCCCGAAAGCCGGTTTCCGGCTCAGTTATGCGGGTGCTTTTCGGCTTCGTAGTCGGCGAACATGTCGGCGACGCAACGACTGCCTCTTACCGTCTCGTCCTGATCGTTGGCGGCTTGCGGCACATCGCAGACGTCACCGCGCTTGCGTGCTGCATCCCACATGCGAAGTGCTTCCCGCACGACTTCACTGCTTGAAGCATAGGTACCTGTGTCGACCGCGGCGCGAATGCCGGCAGCCTGAAGCGGAGAGATGGAAACCGTTACCATCGGCATGATATTCCTCCCTTGACCGTCGTTAGGCGGAATATTCGCTGGAGACTTATTCCGCAGCCTTGAGCAGTGCTTTCGAGGCGTGTCTTGGACACGCGAACTCCAGATCATGGCGCCGTCACAACATCAATTCGGCACCGCACGCTCTACAACATGACGCCCGAAGAGTAACGCCGCTCACGCTCCTTGTCAAAAAGCAGCACTTTGTTATCCCCTTGAACGGCGGCTTATCGCCTGAGGATGAGGCCGAAGACAATCAGCGTCCAGCCCTGAAAAACCAGATCGAAGCCCAAGAAAAGACCGAGAATCCAGAGGCTGTTGACCGGCCAACCGAGCGCGATGGCGATGCCGGCGACGGCGGTCGCAAGCCCGCTGATGACGATCCAGATCCATCCGCGTTCCGGCATCACCTTGCGGCCGACCCAGACGCGAAATGTGCCGGCGATCAGGAGCGCAATAGCAAGGAACAGGGTCAGCGCCTCGGAGGCCAGGAGAGGGTTGGCGAAGGCAAGGATGCCGGCAAGCGTATAGAGCAGACCACTCAGCACCCAGAATACGATGTGCTCCCATCCGCGCACCTGAAACGCGTGCGCCAGATGCACAATGCCGCCGATCAGCATCAGCATGCCGACATAATAGACCGAGGCGACGGTGGCGATAAACAGATTGCCGAGAGCAATGCCGCCGCAGATCAGCAGCAGGACGCCGAGACCGACAAACCATCCCCATTTGTCGCCCATTGCAGATGGTGGAACTTCATCAGGAATATCGACCATGACCGTACCTCCTCCTCAAGGGAAGTATGGCACAGAAATGCAACTCGGAAAGAGGTTGCGGATTTTTCGCGGTTACCCGGCGCTCGCGCGATTTTTTTATTGATTGATCAGTCAATCAAAAATACAGTCTTCCCAGCCTTGGGGATTGATGCATGCCGAAAGTCGGAATGGAGCCGGTGCGCCGCAAGGCGCTTGTGGATGCTGCGATGCGCGTGATCGGCGATCACGGTTCGCTGACCGTGACCATGTCCGAAATCGCCAAGCAGGCGGGCGTCTCCCCTGCTCTTGCGCATCATTATTTCGGCAGCAAGGAACAATTGCTGATCGAGACCGTCCGCGTTCATCTACAGCGCCTGCGCGACAGCGTCGTGACGGCACTGCGCGCGGCACCGACGCCGCGCGAGAAGCTTTCGGCCGTCATCCGCGTCAGCTTCCAGGCCGACCAGTTTGCGCCGGAGACGATCGCCGCCTGGCTTGCATTCTATGCCGAAGCGCAGCGCTCCGAAGAGACGCGTCGCTTTCTCGTCATCTATGCCCGCCGGCTGCGGTCTAACCTGGTGGCCAATCTCAAGACGCTGTGCCCGGCCGAAGACGCCGAGCGCATCGCAGAAGGTGCCGCAGCGATGATCGACGGGCTTTACATCCGCCAGAGCCTGCGATCCGCCCCGATCAGCATCGAGGCGTCAATTGCGCTGACCGACGACTATCTGACAACCCATCTCAACGCGCTGAGGGGCTAGGGCATGCTGACAGTCTGGGGCCGCAAATCGTCATCCAACGTGCAGGCACTGATGTGGTGCATCGGCGAGCTTGGGCTTGCCTATAAGCGCATCGATGCCGGCTTCACATACGGCGTCAACGATACCCCGGAATTCCTGGCGATGAACCCGAACGGCACGGTTCCGGTGCTGCGTGACGGCGATGACGAGCCATTGTGGGAAACGGGCGCCATCCTGCGCTACCTCGCCACGCAATATGGCGAGGATGTCTTCTGGCCGAAGGATGCCCGGCATCGTGCCCAGATCGACAAATGGGCGGAATGGGCCAAGATCAATATCGCCCAGAGTTTCACCGGCCCGATATTCTGGCGCGTGGTGCGCACAGCCCCTGCTCTCAAGGATGAGACGGCAATCATTGCGGCCGTCGCCGCGCTCGCTACGAAGCTAGACATCGCCGAGTCGCAGTTCGGACGGCATAGCTTCCTTGCCGGCGATAATCTGACGCTTGCCGACGTGCAATTCGGCCATCTGCTCTATCGCTATTTCGACATCGACATCCAGCGTCCCGCCCATCCGCGGCTGGAGCGCTACTACCAAAACCTGACCGAGCGGCCTGCTTTCCAAGAGCATGTCATGGTGTCCTACGAAGAATTGAGGGTTCTATAATGCGCGCACAACCGAAAGCCTCGCATTTCATCGACGGGGAATATGTCGAGGACACCGACGGCACCCTTATCGAGAGCATTTATCCGGCGACCGGCGAAGTGATCGCCCGACTGCACGCGGCAACGCCTGCCATCGTCGAAAGGGCGATTGCCGCCGCCAAGCGAGCACAGCCGGAATGGGCCGCCATGAGCCCGACCGCACGTGGCCGCATCCTGAAGCGGGCCGCCGACATCATGCGCGAGCGTAACCGCGAGCTTTCTGAGCTGGAGACGCTGGATACGGGCAAGCCGATCCAGGAAACCATTGTCGCCGACCCGACCTCCGGCGCCGACGCCTTTGAATTCTTCGGCGGCGTCGCGGCAGCCGCCCTCAATGGCTCCTACATCCCGCTCGGCGGCGATTTCGCCTATACCAAGCGCGTGCCGCTCGGCGTATGCGTCGGCATTGGCGCATGGAACTACCCGCAGCAGATAGCCTGCTGGAAGGGCGCGCCGGCCCTCGTCGCCGGCAATGCCATGGTGTTCAAGCCTTCGGAAAACACGCCGCTCGGCGCACTGAAGATCGCCGAGATCCTCATCGAGGCCGGCCTGCCGAAAGGCCTCTACAATGTCATTCAGGGCGACCGCGAAACGGGGCCGCTGCTCGTCAACCATCCAGATGTTGCCAAGGTTTCGCTGACTGGCTCGGTGCCGACAGGCCGCAAGGTGGCGGCCTCTGCCGCCGGCAATCTCAAGCACGTCACCATGGAACTCGGCGGTAAGTCGCCACTGATCATCTTCGATGATGCCGATATCGACAGTGCCATCGGCGGCGCCATGCTCGGCAATTTCTATTCGACCGGTCAGGTCTGCTCGAACGGCACCCGCGTCTTCGTCAACAGCAAGATCAAGCCCGAATTCCTGAAGCGGCTGAAGAGCCGGACCGAAGCCATGCTCATCGGAGACCCGATGGACGAGGCAACGCAGATCGGCCCGATGGTCTCGTGGGCGCAGCGCGAGAAGGTGCTTGCCTATATCGAGAAGGGCAAGGCGGAAGGCGCGACGCTTGTTGCCGGCGGCGGCATCCCGAACAACGTCTCCGGCGAAGGCTATTACATCCAGCCGACCGTCTTCGCTGACGTCACCGACGACATGACCATCGCCCGCGAGGAGATCTTCGGACCGGTCATGTGCGTCCTTGATTTCGATGACGAGGCTGAGGTGATCGCCCGCGCCAATGCCACCGAATTCGGCCTTTCCGGCGGCGTCTTCACCGCCGATCTCACCCGCGCCCACCGTGTCGTCGACCAGCTCGAGGCCGGAACGCTCTGGATCAACGCCTACAATCTCGCGCCGGTGGAAATTCCCTTCGGCGGTTCGAAACAATCCGGCTTCGGCCGCGAGAATTCCTTGGCCGCGCTGGAGCACTATTCGGAACTGAAGACCGTCTATGTCGGCATGGGGCCGGTGCAGGCGCCTTATTGATCTACCTCCCCCTTGAGGGGGGAGGTCGCCGCGAAGCGGCGGGTGGGGGTGACCAGCCGCTATGCGCATACCAACGATCACCCCTCCCCGGCCTTCGCTCCGACCCTCCCCCTCAAGGGGAGGGTGTAGAACCGTCTGGATTTTCGCCGCTACCCACCTGGAGCACACGGTCATGCAAGCAGATTTCGTTATCGTCGGCTCGGGTTCAGCCGGTTCCGCCATGGCTTCCCGCCTGTCGGAGGACGGCAAGCATTCGGTCATCGTGCTGGAATTCGGCGGCAGCGACTTCGGTCCGTTCATCCAGATGCCGGCAGCCCTTGCCTGGCCGATGAGCATGGATCGCTACAATTGGGGCTATCTTTCCGAGCCGGAACCGCAGCTCAACAACCGACGCATCACCGCGCCACGCGGCAAGGTGATCGGCGGCTCCTCCTCGATCAACGGTATGGTCTATGTCCGTGGCCATGCCGAGGACTTCAATCGCTGGGAAGAGCTTGGCGCCCAGGGCTGGGCCTATGCCGACGTGCTGCCCTATTTCAAGCGGATGGAGCATTCGCATGGCGGCGAAGAGGGCTGGCGCGGCACGGACGGCCCGCTGCATGTGCGGCGTGGCGATGCCCGCAACCCGCTCTTCCACGCCTTCATAGAGGCCGGCAAGCAGGCGGGCTTCGAGGCGACCGAAGACTATAATGGCAGCAAGCAGGAAGGCTTCGGCCTGATGGAGCAGACGACCTGGAAGGGACGGCGCTGGTCTGCGGCCACAGCCTATCTCAAGCCGGCCCTCAAGCGGCCGAATGTCGAGCTTATCCGTTGTTTCGCCCGCAAGGTCGTCATCGAAAACGGCCGCGCCATCGGTGTCGAAGTGGAGCGCGGCGGCAAGATCGAAGTCATCAAGGCGAACCGCGAGGTGATCATTTCGGCGTCTTCATTCAACTCGCCGAAGCTTCTGATGCTTTCCGGCATTGGCCCGGCTCAGCACCTGCGTGATATGGGCATCGAGGTGAAGGTCGATCGGCCGGGCGTCGGCGCCAACCTGCAGGACCATATGGAGTTCTATTTCCAGCAGACCAGCCTGAAGCCGGTATCGCTCTATTCCTGGCTGCCCTGGTACATGCAGGGGATTGTCGGTGCGCAATGGATGTTCTTCAAATCCGGCCTTGGCACATCCAACCAGTTCGAAGCCTGTGCTTTCCTGCGTTCCGCAGCTGGCGTCAAGCATCCCGACATCCAGTATCACTTCCTGCCTGTCGCTATCAGCTATGACGGCAAGGCAGCGGCCAAGAGCCATGGCTTCCAGGTGCATGTCGGCTATAACCTGTCGAAATCGCGCGGCAATGTGACGCTTCGCTCCTCCGATCCGAAGGCCGATCCGGTGATCCGCTTCAACTATATGAGCCATCCGGAGGACTGGGAAAAATTCCGCCACTGCGTGCGGCTCACCCGTGAGATCTTCGGCCAAAAAGCCTTTGACGACTATCGTGGCGCGGAGATCCAGCCTGGAGAGAACGTTCAGACCGACGAGCAGATCGACGCCTTCCTGCGCGAACATCTGGAAAGCGCCTATCACCCCTGTGGCACCTGCCGGATGGGCTCGAAGGACGATCCGATGGCCGTGGTCGATCCCGACACCCGCGTCATCGGCGTCGACGGCCTGCGCGTCGCCGACAGCTCGATCTTCCCGCATGTGACCTACGGCAACCTGAACGGCCCTTCGATCATGACCGGCGAAAAGGCCGCCGACCACATTCTCGGCAAGCAGCGGCTGGCGCGCTCCAATCAGGAACCGTGGGTCAATCCGCGCTGGGAGACGAGTGATCGCTGATAGCGGACGTGACCGCTTCACATAATAGATTGACGTCGATGCATAGGGGGCGCAAAGACACCGTCAGTAAAGTGAAGCTCTGTAAGACAGTGTGACTATCTTAAGACGTCGTTTTTAAGCAGATTGCCCGAACAGAGTCCGCAAAGACCCGTCCATCAATCTGCCGGTCACACGTCCAATGCCCCCTATCTACCGCAAATCCAAGCTGCTCCGCCGTTCCCGTGTCATCTGGGGCTCCTTCAATCTCTGGCGGCCGCGACTGGTGTTCTGGACCGGCGCTCTGGCGATCGGGGTGATCAGCGTCGGCTTTGCCAAGCTTGCCGATCTGGCGCAGCGCGCTTTCACAGGCGTAACCCATTCCGGAGAATGGACATGGCTGCTGCCGCTGGTGCTCACGCCGCTCGGCTTCGTGCTATCGGCCTATCTCGCCACGACCTTGTTTCCCAACGCGCAAGGGAGCGGCATTCCGCAGGCGATCGCCGCGCGACATCTTCACCACCCCGAGGATCGTACGAAATTACTGTCGCTGCGGCTTGCCTTCGGCAAGATCGTGCTGACCATTCTCGGGCTTTTGAGCGGCGCCTCGATCGGCCGCGAGGGACCGACCGTACAGGTTGGGGCCTCCTTCATGCTGGCCGTCGCCCGCTTCGGCGGCATGGCACAGGCGAAGGGGCTCATCCTTGCCGGCTCGGCGGCGGGCATCGCGGCCGCCTTCAACACGCCGCTTGCCGGGATCGTCTTTGCTATCGAGGAAATGAGCCGCACCTATGAATCGCGCGCCAACGGTCTCGTCCTAACCGCCGTCATTCTTTCTGGCCTTGCCGCACTCGGCCTTTCCGGCAGCTACAATTATTTCGGCACGGCCGATGCCGCGCCGACGATGTTTCGCGACTGGATCGTCATGCTGATCTGCGGTGTCGGCGGCGGCGCGCTCGGCGCCACCTTCAGCGGGATGGCTCTCTATACAGGCATCCGTATCCGCCGCTGGGCGCAGCCGCAGCCGCTCAAGCGCATGCTGATCCTTGCCGGCCTGTGCGGCCTGGTCGTTGCCGCGATCGGCGTCTTCTCCGGCGGACAGACCTTCGGCACTGGCTATGAGCAGGCGCGCGGTGCTGTGGAGGGACACGCCCTGCCCGCGCTTTTCTTCGTTGAAAAGCTGCTCGCAAGCTTCCTGTCGATGATTTCCGGTATTCCCGGTGGCATATTCGCGCCGTCGCTCGCCGTCGGCGCCGGTTTCGGCAGCACGGTCGGCACGCTGGTTGGTGGCAGCATAGCGCTTGCGGCGATCCTCGGCATGGCCGGCTACTTCGCCGGCGTCGTGCAGGCACCGATGACCGCCTTCGTCATCATTCTGGAAATGACCGGCGACCATCAAGCCGTCATCCCGATCATGGCGGTCTCGATGATCGGTTATGTGACGTCGCGGCTGCTCTCGCGCGAACCGCTCTATCACGGTCTGTCGCGCGTCTTTATCGCGGCGGCAATCCGCGCGCGACGTACGATGGAGAAGGAAGCCGGCGAGGAGACCGCCGCCCACTAAGGATCAGGCCATCAGCCTGGTGACTTCCGGACCGTCAGGCTGGGCCACCGCGTCGGCGATAGTGGTCGAGAAGAGAACCTTGCGGGTCGCATCGGCAACCCGGGCGAAGACATGCCGGATTTCGCAGGTCTGCTCACCGTCGCAATCGTCGCAGCGACGATAGGCGGTGAGCGAAAGACAGGGCAGCGGCGCCAGCGGCCCATCGATGACGCGCAGGATCTCGCCGAAGGTGATCTCTTCGGCCGGCTTGCGAAGGAGATAGCCACCCTGCTTGCCACGACGGCTGATGACGATGCTTGGTGCTTCAGGTCGAGAAGGATTTGCTCCAGAAACTTCTTCGGGATCCTTTGCTGCGCGGCGATGTCTGAAATCATCATCGGTTCGCCTGCCCCGGACTGGGCCAGTGCCGATAGCGCGCGCAGCGCATATTTTGCTTTCTGAGTAATCATTTCGAACCGCTTACACACACATGCGATAGGTTTGGCCGATCTGTTCAGCCGGGCATTTGGCAATTCCGCAGGCTTCCTACCCGGCTAGCCTCGGGAGGAATACACCAATGGGGCAACGTCGGGAAAACGATGGCAACCCAGCCTTGTTTTCATTCTTTTGTTGCTATTCTCATAGTTTAGCTCAAAATCCGCCGTCACGCATCATTTTAGCCATCACTTCCGATTTCCATTTGACAAGCTGTGTGTAACTCTACTATTTCTATAGACATTAAAGCAAGCGCTTAAACATGGCTAGCCATATCAAGCGCTCCAGACTAGCCGCTTCAGACGGCCAAATGCCTTGGTTAATAGCCGAGGCGTTCGCTTTTCTTTATCAGCGCAGCTTCATGGAGATATTTACTCTCCATTCGCTTGCTTTCGAAATCTATTTTTCTGTCCGATGCCACCATGAACTGCAATACTCGCTTCAGTATCAGGACAGGATCCCCCCATGACTGCCATTACATCAATTGAAGATGCCGCCACGCTCAACAGTCAGCTGGCAGCGCTGGATCTTGCAGGCCGTCTGTCTCTGGTTGCCAGCCTCGGCGGGCGTGTCGTCTTCACCACATCGCTCGGAATAGAGGATCAGGTCATCACGGCCGAGATCGGCAATCACCGCCTACCGATCGAAGTGGCAACGCTGCAGACCGGCCGTCTCTTTCCTGAAACGCTCGCTTTGATCGCCGAGACGGAAAGCCAATACGATATCCATATCGTCCGCTACGAGCCAGAACAGGCCGATGTCGATGCCTATGCCGAGAAGTATGGTCTCAACGGTTTCTACGAAAGTGTCGAAGCCAGGCATGCCTGTTGTGGCGTGCGCAAGCTGAAGCCGCTTGCGCGCGCACTTTCCGGCGCCACGATCTGGATCACCGGCCTGCGCCGCGGCCAGTCCGCCAATCGCGCCGATACGCCTTTTGCCGAGTTCGACCCCGAGCGCAACCTGATCAAGATCAACCCGTTGGCGGATTGGGATATCGATGTCATCCGCGCCTACGTCGCCGACAACAGCGTCCCGGTGAATCCGCTGCATGCCCGCGGCTATCCCTCGATCGGCTGCGAGCCCTGCACCCGCGCCATCAAGCCGGGCGAGCCAGAGCGCGCCGGCCGCTGGTGGTGGGAGAACGACGAGAAGCGCGAATGCGGCCTGCATGTTCACGAAGAGGTGGCAAGCACCGCTCAATAGCATACCCCGCCGGCTCCCGGCTCCGATCCGAAGCGCGTTTCATCGCCGCCGATGTCTAGGGAACCAACGCATCCATTCTTTCCGGCCAAATTCCGGTCGAGACAATTGAAGTCCTGGAGTCATACATGCCCGATAGCCGTCCGGATACGGAACTTTCCAATCCGCAAAGCATCAAGCCGCCGCTCGATCCGCACCTGAAGGCGCTCGAAAACGAAGCGATCCACATATTCCGCGAAGTCGCGGCCGAATTCGAGCGTCCCGTCATGCTCTATTCGATCGGCAAGGACTCCTCGGTGCTGCTGCATCTGGCGCGCAAGGCCTTCTACCCTGGCCGCATCCCCTTCCCGCTCTTGCATGTGAACACCGGCTGGAAATTCGCCGAGATGATCACCTTCCGCGACGAGATCGTGAAGAAATACGATCTCGACCTGATCGAGCATATCAATCCGCGCGGCAAGGCGGAGAACATCACGCCCTTCACCTATGGTTCGGCCCGTTATACCGACATCATGAAGACGGAGGCGCTGCGCCATGCGCTTGATGCCGGCCAATTCGATGCCGCTTTCGGTGGCGCCCGTCGCGACGAGGAAGCCTCCCGCGCCAAGGAGCGCATCTATTCCTTCCGCACGCCCGACCATCGTTGGGATCCGCGCAACCAGCGTCCGGAGCTCTGGAACGTCTATAACGGCCAGATCCGCAAGGGCGAAAGCGTGCGCGTCTTCCCGCTCTCCAACTGGACCGAAGTCGACATCTGGCGCTACATCCAGGCTGAAGAGATCCCGATCGTACCGCTCTATTTCGCAGCGAAGCGCCCGTTCGTCGAGCGCGACGGCATGATGATCATGGCGGCCGATCCGCGGCTGGAGTTGCTGCCGGATGAAGTCAAGCGCGAGGAGCTGATCCGTTTCCGTACGCTCGGCTGCTTCCCGCTGACCGGCGCTATCCGTTCCACCGCCACGACCCTTGAAGAGATCATTGCAGAACTGGAGATCGCCACGGTTTCCGAACGTCAGGGCCGCGCCATCGATCGCGACCAGTCCGGCTCCATGGAAAAGAAGAAGCGTGAAGGATATTTCTGAGATGACCGCAAACGCCAACGTCGTCACCCTACCCGCTGTTGGGCCTGCCGCCGAGCCCGCCAAGGCGATCCGCGACTCGCGTCCGCTTCGCCTGATCACCTGCGGCAGCGTCGATGACGGCAAGTCCACGCTGATCGGTCGCCTGCTCTGGGATACAAAGGCCGTCAAGGAAGACCAGGCCGCCACGTTGCGGCGCGATTCCACCGGCAAGCAGAACGATCTCGGCCTGCCCGACTTCGCGCTATTGCTCGATGGCCTGCAGGCCGAGCGCGAACAAGGCATCACCATCGATGTCGCCTATCGCTATTTCTCGACCGACAACCGCTCCTTCATCGTCGCCGATACACCCGGTCACGAGCAGTATACCCGCAACATGGCGACTGGCGCTTCCACCGCCGATCTCGCCGTTCTGTTGATCGATGCGCGCATGGGCATTCTCGAACAGACGCGCCGCCACGCGACGATCGCTTCGCTGCTCGGCATCAAGCAGTTCGTGCTGGCCATCAACAAGATCGACCTGACGAACTACGACCGCGCCGGCTTTGAAAAGATCTCGCATGATTTCCGGGAATTCGCGCTGTCGCTCGGTGTCAAGCAGATTACGGCCATCCCGATGTCGGCCCTGAAGGGCGAGAATGTCGTCTATTCCGGTCAGGCCGTCATGCCCTGGTACAGCGGCCCGACGCTGGTCGAAGCGCTGGAACTGGCAACTGTGCGCTCGGCGCAGGCGGTCGGTTTCCGCCTTTCGGTGCAGCGCGTCTCGCGCCCCGGCGAAAGCTTCCGCGGTTATCAGGGCACGGTTGCCGGCGGCTCGGTGAAGCCTGGCGACAGCGTCATGATCCTGCCGTCGGGCATGGTCGCCAATGTCTCCAAGATCGTCACCTTCGATCTGGTGCGCAATGCCGCCGTTGCCGGCGATGCGATCACCCTCGTTCTCGATCGTCAGGTCGACGTCTCTCGCGGCGACATGATCGTCGCGATTGACAGCCAGCCGCAATCGGGCCTGTCCTTTGATGCGCAGATCGTTGCGCTGCAGCCTGAGGGCATCGAGGCCGGCAAGCGTTACTGGCTGAAGAGCGGCAGCCGCCGCCAGCGCGTGCAGGTGCAGCCGATCGCCCAGCTCGAGCTGAAGACCGGCGCCTGGGCACCGGCGCAGGCGCTGTGGATGAACGCCATTGGCAAGGTTCGTCTTTCCTTCGATGAAGCCGCTGTCTTCGACCCCTACGACCAGAACCGTTCGACCGGCTCCTTCATCCTGATCGACCCCGAGACCAACAACACGGTCGCCGGCGGCATGATCACCGGCAAGCGCACCGATGTCGGCGGCATCCACAAGGAAGGCCAGCGCGTTCTCCTGTCCCTGCCGGCAGATCTCGCCGAGCAGATCATGGCGAGCGAACTCTTCGTCAGCCGCCGCGACGAAACCGAAGTCCGCCGCGTGACATCGGCGCAGGCAGCGGAAATCTGGACGAACGCGGCAAGCGATATCTGATCGCTTCATAATACCTAATGGCAACGAGGCCGACTTGTGTCGGCCTCGGCACCGAGCGCTCCCGCGCGTTGAGCTGGGGTTTCGTTGAATCAGCCCAATATTTCGCCCAGTACCGCCAGCAGCCGATCACATTCTGCATCGGTGCCAATGGTGATGCGCAGGAAGTCGCTGATACGCGGAGCCGCAAAGCGCCTCACCAGAATGCGCCTGTTCCTCAGTTCGGCGGCCAGATCCGCGCCCGGCCTGTCAGGGTGCCTCGCAAACACAAAATTGGCGGATGACGGAAGCACGTTGAAGCCCAATTCTTTCAGCCCGACGGCGAGGCGTTCCCGGCTGGCAATGACCAGAGCGCGTTGACGCTCGAACCAGTCCCGGTCTTCCCAGGCAGCAATCGCCCCCGCCAGCGTGAGCCTGTCGATGGGATAGGAATTGAAGCTGTCCTTGACGCGCTCCAGGGCCTCTATCAGCGGCCTCTGTCCGACGGCGAAGCCGACGCGAAGCCCGGCAAGACCTCGGGACTTCGAGAAGGTCTGGACCACGAGGAGATTGGGGTATTTGCGGACCAGCGGAATGGCGCTGTCGCCGCCGAAATCCACATAGGCTTCGTCGATGACGACCACCTGGTCCGGATGCTCTCGCACAAGCGCCTCAATTTCCGACAGAGGCAGGCCGATGCCTGTTGGTGCGTTGGGATTGGGCAGAATGATCGCGCCGCAGGGCTGGCGATAATCGTCGACCCGAACCCGCATCTCCGCATCGAGCGGCACTTCACGGAAGCTGATTCCATAGAGGCGGCAATAGGTCGGATAGAAGCTGTAGGTGATGTCGGGGAAAAGCAGCGGCTCTTCATGATTGAGGAGCGCCTGGAACGTATGCGCCAGAACCTCGTCCGAACCATTGCCGATGAAGATCTCGCTCTTGTCGAGGCCATGGCTTGCGGCAATTGCGGCGCGCAGCCCCTGCGCCGTCGGATCCGGATAGAGCCGAAGCGTATCGTTCACGGCCCGCGAAATCGCCTCCAAGGCATGGGGAGACGGGCCGTAGGGGTTTTCGTTGGTGTTCAGCTTGACGATATCGCTGATGGCGGGCTGCTCGCCGGCGACATAGGGGATCAAGGAGTGAACAATCGGGCTCCAGAAACGGCTCATGGTAATTTCCAAGTTTTGGCGGTTGCAGGCGGGTTGGTATGGCGTGGTTCGATTTTAGGGTCTGATGTAGCAAATGCCGTCATCGAATGACGAGTTTCGGCCGAAGCGGACTAGAGAAAAACTTGCTCCACGCAGGCGTCAGCGTCGGCTTCCCAAGCATTTGCCATGTCGAGCACATCCTCGAGTGACTCGTGAGGATGTGACGTGGTGCAAAGAAAGCGGCTTGGATCGCTGCCGTCCCCTACAACTATCCAATCCACTTGATCCTCCAGTTTGTCAGCCTCTCGCCCGACAATCGCCAGCAGCAATACCTTTTCAGCGAGGCATCGCTCTATGAAGTCTCTCAGGCGTGAGCTGTCAGACACCGGGCTGTGAAGGATTATTTTGCGAGCAAGGGCCATGATACGAAGCCTAAATCAGAAGCGGAATGACCGCAATTGGCGCAAAGTTGCCGCCAGACGATGTGGTGCTACTTGCTCCATAACGCCACAATTTTGCATGGCCATTGAAAACTGGTCAACATGACCTTGCTTCATGCCTTGTCGGCAGCAGGCAGCACATCGCAACTCTTTGCAAAAAGCCTTTCGCTCAGAAAATCGACGAATACCCGAACCTTAGGCGACAGATGACGGCTCGATGGCCAGAGCACGTGGAAATGGCCGGGCTCATCGATGAAATCATCGAGAACGGTTTGCAGCTTCCCTTCGGCAAGCGAACTGCGCACCAGGAAATCCGGCATGCATCCGATGCCGAGGCCGGCGACGGTGGCGCCGCGCACGGCTTCCATATTATTGCAGGAAAAGGCCGTTCGCATGCGCAACTCAGGCTCCTCCTCCGACAAGGATAACGGCCAATCCTGTAGCTTGCCGCTGTTGGGAAACCGGAACCGCACCGCCAGATGCTCGTTGAGCGCGCGCGGGCTCTCGGGAATGCCGTGGCGCTCCAAATAGCTGGGAGCTGCGCAGATCAGCATCTGGAACGGCCGCAGGGTGCGTGACATCAGCCGCGAATCCGGCAGGTCGCCACTGCGGATGGCGACATCGACACCCTCCTCGATCATATCGACAATGCGGTCGTTGAAATCGATGTCGAGTTCGACATCGGGATAGCGCGCCACGAATTCCGGCACCACCGGCAGCAGGAAATGATAGCTGACGATGGGCACGCTGACGCGCAGCCTTCCACGCGGCACCGCAACCGACTGCGCCAACGAAGCCTGGGCATCGTCGAGATCGTCGAGCACGCGCCGGCAGCGCTCGTGAAAGAGCCGCCCCTCCTCCGTCAACCGGATGCTGCGGGTGGAGCGCTGCAATAACCGGACGCCAAGCTGGCGCTCCAGATTGCTGACCGCCTTGCCGACCGCCGACGCAGAGAGACCGAGCACGCGGCCGGCGGCGGCAAAACTGCCGAGATCCGCAGTGCGGACAAAAGCATTCAGGCCACTCAAGCGATCCATAGCCACTCCATTCGAGCGTTTTCTTCCGATATATATGGAGTTATAGCCTCATTATCATCCGATTACAGCAAAACTATCTTCCATTGGCCATTTGAAGCCCCGTGGGCAGCGGCGCGTCACCCGCATCACTCCCAGCAACGCCCACGGTTCTCCTTGCTCAAACCCAACGGAAAATCCGATGACCTCATCCAAGTCAAAGGTCGCAAGTCCGACCGAAAAATTCTTCGTCCTCGTCGCAGTCTGCTGCGCGGCGGCGGCAATGCCCCTGACATTTACCGGCCCAGCCGTTGCCTTGCCCGCCATCAGCCGAACGCTCGGCGGTAGCCCGATCGCGCTCAACTGGGTCACCAACGCCTTCATGCTGACCTTCGGCAGCAGCCTGATGGCCGCCGGCGCACTTGCCGACAGCTTCGGCCGCCGCCGCATTTTCCTCACCGGCGTCGGTTGTTTCGCACTGTTTTCGGCCGGGCTGGCCTTTGCCAGCAATATCGTCTGGTTCGATATATTGCGAGCATTGCAGGGTCTCGGTGCGGCAGCGGCCTTTTCGGGCGGCATGGCGTCGCTCGCGCAGGAATTCGACGGTGCCGCACGCATGCGGGCCTTCAGCATCGTCGGCTCAAGCTTCGGCGTTGGCCTCGCCTTCGGGCCGATTACCTCAGGGCTTATGATCGATGCCTTCGGCTGGCCATCGATCTTCCTGCTCGTCGTTGCCCTCGCACTGCTAGCCCTCGGCCTCGGCGGTTATTTCCTGCGTGAATCCCGCGATCCCGCCGCAACCGGGCTCGATTGGCCGGGAGCGTTGAGCTTCACGCTTGCCCTGACGCTCTTCACCTATGGCGTGCTGCGCGCGCCGGAGACCGGCTGGAGCGATCTGCTCGTCATTGCCCTTTTGGCTGGCGCAGCCTTGCTGTTCCTCGCCTTCGGGATCATCGAACGCCGCGTGAAACGGCCGATGCTTGATCTCACGCTGTTTCGCTATCCGCGCTTCGTCGGCGTGCAGCTGCTGGCGGCGGCGCCCGCCTATGCCTTCGTGGTGCTGCTGATCCTGCTGCCCGTGCGCTTTGTCGGCATCGAAGGTATGAGCGAGATTGCCGCCGGACGGATGATGGTCGCCCTGTCGGCACCGTTGCTCATCCTGCCGATCGTGGCCGGCCTTCTGACCCGCTGGTTCAGTGCGGCGACGATCTGCGGCACCGGTCTCCTGATCTCGGCGGCAGGCCTCTTCTGGCTCAGCCATTTCGCCGCCGGCTCCGTGCCGTCATCCCTAATCGGCCCGCTGCTGACGATCGGCATCGGCATCAGCCTGCCATGGGGCTTGATGGACGGGCTCGCCGTCAGCGTCGTTCCCAAGGAGCGCGCTGGCATGGCGACCGGCATCTTCAGCACCACACGTGTCGCGGGCGAAGGTGTTGCCCTTGCCGTCGTCAGTGCCATTCTTTCCGCCTTCATCCAGTCCCGTCTCGGGACCTCGGCGGGCGAACACGCATCAGCCGCCGCACAGCGACTTGTCACCGGCGATCTTGCGGCCGCGACATCGAATGTGCCGGCAATCGGGCATGATGGGTTGATACAGGGTTACGGCGACGCCTTCAGCGCACTGCTCTGGCTGCTGACGGCGATCACCACCATCACGGCAATCGTGGTCTTCTCTTTCCTTGGCAGGGGATCGTCGAACGATATCGGCCAAGACACTGACGAACTGCCCGAAGGAGACGAGGCGCTCCGCATATCGAAGGCATAGGGACATTTTCACAAGCCGGCCGAGGGCAATAACACCGGCCGGCCCCGCGACTGCTCGCGGCACGGCAAGACGGCAAATCGAGGGCCGAAGCGCACCAAAAGCGCTTTCGCAGCGCAACAGAATATTTCGCCATCATATAAAATGTGCGCATCAAAACGCGGCGGACTTCCATCTTTGAAACGGCGTGAGACTGGCGTTTAAATCCGCCGATGCTATACGGTATCGTCATGACGTCAGACCGGTTTTTGAAGATTATCGCATGGGCCTACATCGCGGCGCTGGTTGCCGTGACCCTTGCGCATCTCAATTGGCAAGCCGCGCTTGGCAATCCGTTCGACATATTTCGCGCCGGTGCGCTTTGCACAGCCGGCATGCTGGCACGTCTCGCCTATCCCCAATCACCATCTTTCACCTGCCTGCTGATGATCGGTAGTGTGTTCGCGCTTTATCTTTCGCATTTTCTGGCGAACGGCAATTATGGCTCGACGCTCGACATCATCGTCGGCATGGCCAGCGGGCTATGGGGCATCATGCTCGGTTCGGTCTTGAGCAGGCTGGTAGCCTCCGCGTCGAAGCGGACGGCATCATACTGAAATACTAAAAGAGCAAGCAGTCGTTTAACGACAATGCCTTCGACTAGCGCGCGGGCATGATCGCCGCTGCTCGCTTGGGAAATGAGCGATCTCCCCGGTCTACCCACCCCCATTCAAGTATATCTCAAGAGTAGCAGAGTTTTGAATTCACTCATTTCGTATCCCGCAATGACTATTGCGCAGCCAATATTATGCAGAACTTACTATCTGCGTTTGTAGATGTGGCATTCATGCAACTAGAATTCAAAATTCACGGAAAAGTCATTTTGTGAAAAATATATCATATAACTTTACAGGAATTCGTCTTTAATAACGACCAGAAGCGGGTGGGGCCCGTTTCTCCCGAGTCGGGGTTTTAAACAGGGATAGGGTCAGGGCACGTCGATTTTTCGGCGCGACAGCCTATGCCCAATCTATATTGGATTGGAGTTTTTTATGAACATCAAGAGCCTTCTTCTTGGCTCCGCTGCTGCTCTCGCAGTAGTTTCTGGCGCTCAGGCAGCTGACGCTATCGTCGCCGCTGAGCCGGAACCGCTCGAATACGTTCGCATCTGCGATGCATTCGGCGCTGGCTACTTCTTCATCCCGGGTAGCGATACCTGCCTCAAGATCGGTGGTTATGTTCGCACCGAGGGCAAGTGGTACGACGCTTACAACCCGGCTTCGCACAACGGCACCTACTGGCGTAGCCGTGCTCACCTGACCGTCGACACCGCATCCGACACGGAATACGGTGCTCTGAAGACCAACACGGTCCTGCGTTTCGACTGGAACGACGGCGGCGCAACCACCACCAAGCTGCTGTTCGCCAACATCAGCCTCGGCGGCTTCACGATCGGTAAGCTCGACTCGCAGTACAACCTGTACACGGGTTATGCCGGGGGCGTCATGAACGACGACGTGGTCTATGACGGCCCGTACGAACTCAACCAGTTGACCTACAACTACGATGCAGGCAACGGCTTCACGGCTGTTGTTTCGCTCGAAGACAGCAATTCCGGCACTGGCGCTACGGGCGTTAACGGCCGCAGCAGCGTCAACCACTACACGCCTGACGTTGTTGCCGGTCTCGGCTACAAGGCCGGTAACTTCGGCTTCAAGATCGTCGGTGGCTATGACTCCATCGTCGAAGAAGGCGCTATCAAGGCTCGCATCGACGGCGACTTCGGCGTCTTCAAGGCCTTCTTGATGGCCGGCTGGAACACCGATGGCGATCAGCTGAACAAGTACGCAAGCTCGAACGGCTCCGGCCCTGCCAAGACGATCGGCTGGGGTGACTGGGCTGCTTGGGGCGGCGTGACCGTTCCGATCAACAGCAAGGTTCAGGCCAACGCTCAGGTTGCCTACACCGACTCGAAGATCTTTGCCGCTACGGCGAACCTCAAGTTCACCCCGGTCAAGAACTTCCAGATCACCCCAGAAATCTCCTACACCAACTGGGATTCGATCAATCAGGACCAGTGGTCCGGCCTGCTGCGTTTCCACCGCAGCTTCTAATAGCTCGTTTACGAGATCTGATCTGACTTGACCCCTGATCGGATGGGGGTCGGCCTTACTTCCAGCGAAGTCGGGCCGGCCCTTCCGAGACAGGGGTTACGCTTTTCCGCACCCCTCTTCTTGCGGCCCTCAATCGCGCGGCAGCGATCGCGTTAACAGGCCCGAAGACCCGATTTGACCGCAAGATGAAATACCATTGCAGCGGGCGAACAGCATTCATTTCTTCCGTATCAATCTCATCGACATCGCGCATTTTTTATCGTACAGACATCGCATGTCGTTCAATTATGCATATGCCTCGCGATTTTATTCGTACCGCTGCTCTCAGCGGAGGCGGGCCTGTGCGTAGTTAAACTCGACGCGACACCAAAGACCCGAACAGCCGCTAGTCTACCTGGCGGCTTTTTTTGTCGCCACGGTATGACCTCTACAAGGAACCGATACCGTGCTGAATTCCACTGACGACCTGCGCATTGTCGAGATCACGGCGCTGACGCCGCCCTCTGGCATCATAGATGAAATTCCCCGCGACGAAGCGTGACGACAACCGTCACCGAGGCCCGCAATGCCGTCCACAACATCCTGCGCGATGAAGACGACCGGCTGATCGTCGTCATCGGCCCCTGCTCCATCCACGACCCCGCCGCAGCGCGCGAATACGCAACGCGGCTGAAGGAACAGCGGGACCGGTTCGGTGACGATCTCGAAATCATCATGCGGGTCTATTTCGAGAAGCCGCGCACCACCGTGGGATGGAAGGGCCTGATCAACGATCCCCATCTCGACGGCAGCTATCGCATCGAAGAAGGGCTGCGGATCGCGCGCAAGCTTCTGGTCGACGTCAACGAAATCGGCCTGCCGGCTGGCTGCGAGTATCTCGATACGATTACGCCGCAATATATCTCGGATCTCGTGAGCTGGGGGGCGATCGGCGCCCGGACGACCGAGAGCCAGGTGCATCGGCAACTGGCCTCCGGCCTCTCCTGCCCCGTCGGCTTCAAGAACGGGACCAATGGCGATGTGCGGATCGCGCTCGATGCCATTATTGCCGCCTCGCAGCCGCATCATTTTCCGGCCGTGACCAAGGAAGGCCTTGCAGCCATCGCCTCGACACGCGGCAACGAGGATTGTCACCTCATCCTACGTGGCGGCAAGCAGCCAAATTACGATGCGGCGAGCGTGCAGGCGACTGCAGAGCAGGCACTGAAGGTCGGGCTGGAGCCACGCATCATCATTGACGCCAGCCATGCCAACAGCAGCAAGAATCCGGAAAACCAGCCGCTGGTGGTCACCTCCGTCGCCGAGCAGGTATCGGCCGGCGACCGGCGCATCAAAGGCATGATGATGGAAAGCAATCTCGTCGCCGGACGCCAGGACCTCGTTCCCGGCAAGGCGCTGGTCTATGGCCAGAGCATCACCGACGGCTGCATCGACTGGCCAACATCCGTGCGCACCCTCGAGGATTTGGCACGCGCGGCACAGGCAAGACGACGCCTGGCTCGATAGGTCTCAGAGCCAGGCTTGACATAGCAAGTGGCATTGCACGCTCGTATCAATCTCCTTGAGACGCGGCCGCTATGAGCGGCGAATATCCAGCCCACGGCGCTTTCCGCCGTGGCCTGGAAATCCCTGAAGGGCCATCTGCATCATTCGACTGCTTCGCAACCCAACGGATTGAAATCACCCAATTTCTCTTTCACTCGGTTTAGCAACGAGGATTTAAGCAACCTTCGGCGGTTCCGGCTGGCTGTGGGCGGGCATCAGCGGTCCGTGGCGCATCCGCGAATTTGATGGTGTTTTGCAATTTGCGTGGCAACATGTTCTGCCTTCGGCAGGCGGGTACATTGATGCAAACGACGACAGGAGCGAATATGTCTGAGCGCGAAACCCGGCTTCACGGTTCCTGGCGGCTGGTTTCCATGGAGACTGAGCTGCAGGATTCAAAGGAGCGCAGTCAACCATGGGGCGCCAAGCCCAACGGGCATCTTATCTTCGGCTCCGATGGACGAATGATGGTGCTGGTAACTGCAGAGGCGCGGGAACCGGGCAATACGGATGAGAGACTGCTGGGACTTTTTCGCACGTTGATGGCCTATACCGGACGGTACCGGATCGACGGGAATAGGTTCATCACAAAGATTGACTCATCCTGGAATGAGGCCTGGAACGGCAGTGAGCAAGAGCGGTTCTACAAGCTCGACGGCGACACGCTCGAGGTGTCTACGGCCTGGATGCCAAATCCGTTGGTAACGGGTAATCCAATAGGAAGGGCTGTTCTCAACTTCAGGCGCGAGTGATTTTCACTATGCTGGATTCGCAACCAGGCGACCCTTAGTCAGCCGGCTTGTTCTTCAGTCGACCTCTCAGGCTCGTCGATAGTGCGCGAGGCTTAGGTAGTGCTTGCGCGGCCCACGCACGTGCCACATCTCCGCCCAGGCATCCGGCCCGCGAAAGAACAGGCGGCCCTGATAGAGATCGGGACTGCAATGATGGATGACACGCTGAGATGCGTTGTCATCGATACGGATGAATTCGGCAAGGCTAGGGAAGCGGATAGTGAGGGCATCGGCCGCATCGTCGAGCCGATAGGTGCGACTGCTTCTCAGCGTCGCGTGCTCGCTGCGCGTGTCACCATGCTCCTCGAACTGGACAGGCGTTACGAACGCCTGTCCTTCGAAGGTGATCACGGAGCGATTGAAGCGATCGATGATCCGACGCTTCACATTCCACGTACCGAGATAGGGCTTCAACCGGTCGATGGGACCGCTCCCCTATCAGGATGCCGCGCGCTGCGCTGCGTCCGCATTCCGGACCGGAAGCTTCCAGCCGGGCCGGACGAAATGGCAGGTGTAGCCATTCGGATAACGCTCCAGATAATCCTGGTGCTCCGGCTCGGCTTCCCAGAAATCGCTGACCGGTACAACTTCCGTCACGACCTTGCCGGGCCACAGGCCGGAAGCATCGACATCGGCGATCGTATCCAGTGCCACCCGCTTCTGCTCGTCGCTGGTGTAGAAGATCGCCGAGCGGTAGCTGGTGCCCATGTCGTTGCCCTGGCGATTGCGCGTGCTCGGGTCGTGGATCTGGAAGAAGAATTCCAGAAGGTCGCGGAAACTGATCTTCTGCGGATCGAAGATGATCTCGATCGCTTCGGCATGCGTACCGTGATTGCGATAGGTGGCATTGCGGACATCGCCGCCGCTGTAACCGACGCGCGTCGAGATGACGCCACTATAGCGGCGGATGAGATCCTGCATGCCCCAGAAGCAACCGCCGGCGAGAACTGCACGTTCCGTAGTCATCTTACATCCTCCACTTGGTCGATATAGGCACCATAACCCTCGGCTTCCATCCGGTCACGCGACACGAAGCGAAGGGAGGCGGAATTGATGCAATAGCGCAGGCCGCCACGATCATATGGCCCATCCGGAAACACATGGCCGAGATGACTGTCGCCATTGGCCGAGCGTACTTCGGTGCGCACCATACCGTGCGAAATATCGGTCAGCTCGCTGACATTGGCCGGCTCGATCGGCTTGGTGAAGCTCGGCCAGCCGCAACCGGAATCAAATTTATCAGAAGAGGCAAAAAGCGGCTCCCCCGATACGATATCGACATAGATACCCGGTTCCTTGTTGTAGAGGAGTTCGCCGGAGCCGGGACGTTCCGTGCCGCTTTGCTGCGTCACGCGATATTGCTCGGGGGTAAGCTTGGCTATTGCCTCTGCTGTCTTGCTGTATTTGGCCATTCTTGTTCTCCTTGCCCCTCGGCACGCGTTTCGAGCTTGGCCAGTGCCTGCAAGAGGATGCGGGGGCGGTCATTGAGCTCGGTCAGCGCTAAGGGAATGATTGCAGAGCCAATATAGGCATCACCGGCGTGTTTTGCCATATCGATCACGCGGGCGTGACGCGTTGCCCGCCTCGCGGCTCAGCCGGACGCTTGGCTGGCATTGGCGTAAATTGCGGCCAGCGCCTCGATGCCGGCCTGGTCGTCCGGATCGAAACGGCCGGTAACCGGGCTATCGAGATCGATCACGCCGAAAACCCGGCCATCACGCAACAACGGCACCACAAGTTCGGATCGCGAAGCAGCGTCGCAGGCAATGTGGCCGGGAAAAGCGTGGACATCTTCCACCAGGATCGACTGCGCCTTCTCGACCGCCGTCCCGCAGACGCCGCGACCGACGGCGATGCGCACACAGGCCGGCTTGCCCTGGAATGGGCCAAGCACAAGCTCGTCATTTCCATGCAGAAAGTAGAAGCCAGCCCAATTGAGCTCCGGCAACATCTGAAAAATCAGCGCGGAAGTATTGGCGGCATTGGCGATTGCATCCGGCTCACCCGCAAGCAATGACTGCAACTGGCCCGCCAGCTCGCGATAGAATTCTGGCTTGCTGTCGTGTTCGATCGTCTTCTCTGCAAACATCACTTACCGCTTTCTCAAGATTCGCGTCTTTTGGGACCTGCATCAGTCCTTATCGTCAGGGTCATCGGGCGGGCATGGCCAGACGGAAGGCGCGCTCAACCACGATGGCAATTTGGTGGTGGTGTCGCCACAGGCCAGATTGATCTGTGCCTGCTGGAGGCCCGTCGAATTCGACAGATCCAGGCCCTCGATGCGGGTCAGGTACATGAAGGCCCCGCTGAAGGATACCGGCCCCTGCATGACAGCACCGGCCAGCGTCGCGCGGGAGAGATTGGCAAAGGAGAAATTCACGTTCGAGAGCACCGCCTTGTCGAAATCGGCACGGCCGAGCTCGGCCTTCTGGAAATCGGCATTGTTGAGCTTGGCGCCCCCGAATTCGGCGCGCTGCAACTCGGCATTGGCAAAGGAAGCACCATTGGCGGAGGCGTTGCTGAAATCGGATCGATATGCCTCGATCCTTTTAAAGTTCGCGCCATCGGCATGAACATTCTTCAGCCACGTGCGCACCAAGGTCGCTTTTTCAAGATTGGCGGAAGTCAGGTTGGTATCACTCAAATCCGTGCTGTCAAAGTGAGCGCCGGCAAGATTTGCACCATGAAGATCGCTGCTCTGCAGCATGATGTTGGTCTTGCTGCACTTGCTCCAGTCGAGGCCGGGCGCTGCAACATTACCGCAATCGCCCGCCTGTGCGGACATACTGGCTCCCGCCAGCAGAAGCACAGCGCTCAGGACCAGAATATCCAGACTGCGTGCAACGCTCAGCCTTTGCCCGACGGCATCTGGCGGCCGAACATCGCGACGTTGCCTCAATGACTTCAGCCCCTCCCCGACCAAGCCGGCCAGCCCTTCAAAAAAACTCATCCCGTTACTCCACTTAGCCCTGTAGTCCGTCTCGTGCCCGAGTCGGACGCACGCACCCTCCTTTGTATATGGCGCTGCGCGCGACAAAAAGAACGGTTTTACAAAAGCATCCCGGAAGGAATGAGGAATACCCATGATCGTGCCGCGGCGGCGCATGGGTTGCAACTCACCCGTGCTGCAAGCTCCGGCGCTATTTTGCATAGCCACGCACGACCCTCCGTTGCAGTTCAAGCGCCCCAAAGCTTATGTGTGCGCAATTTCTTCAGGAGGTCACATTGATTCGAGCGGCAATTTATTCCCTGATCATTTTTGTCGGCGCGATAGCGGCCGTCATCCTATTAGTTCAGTTCGATTTTCTTGCAAAAAGTCAATTCTGTAAACCGGACGACCCATGCATTCAGCAGTGGTTTGCAGCGCTGAGTGGATGGGTTGGCGCGATTGCGACACTCACGACCCTCTTTCTGCTTCGCGAGCAGATCCTGCAAAGCGGCAAGCAGCACGCTCAATCCATCAGAGCCGAGTACAGAGACGACATCCGGCTGGCCGAACGGGTCATGAACCGATGCATCCTCCTGCAATATCGAGCCGAGGAGATGATCCGCATCAAGGAAAAGGCAGCCCATGGCAGCGCCGATATGCGATCCGCCTATTCCGACGCACAAAGCGCCATAAAACTTCTTACGCTTGAATTCGAAAAAATCGATGACCTTCAGGCCTGGGATGCGAAGCACATGAGTGGCGCGCTCTACACGCTGGAACCCGCGCTCGACAAGCTAGAGCGCCTTCACACAAACTTCGGCGGGCCTGGCGATATCCTTTTTGGAGATCCCATGTACTGGAGCGTATCCTTCAACTCCTTTTTTACCGTTGCCCTCGACGTCCTGAGCTATGCGCGAGAACGGCAGGCCAGTGCGGCTGAACTGATCAAGGATCTGTCCTAGGCGATCTTACTTCATCCAGCAGCCGCGACCTTTGCCAAATGCGCGGTTAGAGCCTCAAAGGCGGAGAGCGAGGACATTCCTCGCATTCGCTTTTGAGGTGGACAGCAATCGGTCCGTCATCCAGAAAACAGCTTTTATCGAAGGAGGCTTGTTCGGGAGTAAAGCCTTTATCCGCAAGGCTTTTCGCTGGTCGGAGTGGAGTGATTCGAACACTCGACCCCCACGTCCCGAACGTGGTGCGCTACCAGACTGCGCTACACTCCGTGACCAGCGGCGCTTCTATAGACCAGCCATTTTTGATGCACAAGCACCAATCTCAAAAAACCATTTGATTTTTGACGAAAAGATTACAGCGACCATTGCCCAGAAAATCGGCAGAAGAGACGCTCGAAAGGGGTTGGCGTGCAAAAGACGCAACAGATTGATTAAAATCCCGCTTGTACACGCGGATGGGAATTTTCTTTTGCCGGCTTTGGCGCTAAAGCCCTAGGCGGGACAGGTGGAAACGTCGTGGGACAGCGACCTTTCCGCGACCGAATGCGTGACAGAAGCTCAAGGACGACACGATGAATATCCGCATGACCACCGCGGCGGGACTGTTGCTGGCGCTAGCCGGTTGCAGCACCACGACAACAACGACACCAGGCCTCTCGCTGATCGCGAGCAACCCCGTTCAGGATCGCTGGGAAGGCCAGTCTGCTGGACGTTTCTTTGCGGCCTACGGCCCGCCGCTTACCGATCGCGACGAAAGCGGCAACCGCGTCTATACTTGGCGCGGCGGCTACAAGACGATCACCATCGCGACCAAGGACGGCAAGAAGGGCGGCAAGCGCTACCTCAGCTGCAAGGCCGACATCGTCACCAACCAGAGCTACGTCATCCGCTCGGTCCGCATCCTCGGCGACCAGCCCGGCGTGAGCGGCTCTTCCTATTGCGCCGAACTTCTGGCTCCGCCGGAAAAAGCGCAGGCGAGCTGAGGCCACGGCCTCCCGAAATGATATGAGCGGGCGGCCCAAGCGGCCGCCTGCTGCTTTTGTTCCAATGCTCCCCAAGATGGTTTTGGGATTTTACCGAAATCAGGCGATTTTTCGATAATTGACCTCACTTTTCGATCGAAATGGCACAAAAGAAGCTGAAATCGCTTCGCTGGGTGACAAATTTCGTCCAAAATCGTCTGAATCTTGTCGAAATTGTTATCGACCGACCCTTGACCCACCAACGATGACGGTGAATATATCGGCTTGGGAGATGCATGCAATCTGAGCTTGGTGGCCGTTGAAATCTTTGCGGTGACGCAGGCGCCTGGTCTCCCGTCAAAAGGAGAGCCCCCTTGAAAAACAAGTCATTCATCGCGTTGGTCGCCGCTTTGGCCGCCGGCCTTACAACCACTATTTGCACAACCACTGCTGCAGTCGCTCAGGATGCAGCGACCAGCATCGTGGTCGGTGCCGATACGACCTTTCCACCCTTTGAAAGCGAAAAGGACGGTGTCGTTACCGGCTTCGACATTGACATGATCAATGCGATCGCCAAGGCCGAGAATTTGACGGTCACGTTGAGAACCTTGCCGTTCAACGGCCTCATTCCGAGCTTGCAGGCCGGCTCGATCGACGGCGCGGTCGCGGGCATCACGATCAAGGCCAGCCGTCTGCAGAATGCCAATTTCAGCAACGCTTATTATAAGTCCGGCCTGTCGGTTCTGGTGAAGAAGGACTCCAAGATCAACAGCTTCGATGATCTCAAGGGTCATGTCGTCGCCACCAAGAAGGCAACGTCCTCGGTCGACTATCTCACAGGACACGGCTTCTCGGCCGATTACATCAAGCAGTTCCAGAATATCGACGCTGCCTATCAGGCGCTTATGACTGGCGGTGCTGATGCGGTCATCTTCGACAACCCCGTCAACATCGACTTCAAGGCCAAGCACAGCGACAGCGTGCAGACCGTCGGACCGCTGCTGACAGGCGAATATTACGGTATCGCGCTTAGCAAGACGAAGCCCGAGCTCGTCACCAAGATCAATGACGGCCTGGACAAGATCCGGAAGAGCGGCGAGTATCACCAGCTTTTCGTCAAGTATTTTGGCGGTGATACCAGCGGCGAGGTCAATGAGGCCCTCGACCCGGCAAAGGTCGCGCTTTCGGAGTAATATCCGCCGGCGAGATACGACCGAAGATAATTCGACGTCTCGAAAATTCTATGACTGATCCAGGGGCTGCGCGGCATGAAAAGAGTGCCGCGCGCCTCGCTCATCCTAGATAAATAAATAAAACAAGGCGCGATTCATGGACGCCATTTGGCAAAACCTACCTGTCATCTTAAGCGGTTTGTTCCTGACCATCGAATACTCGATCGTCGCTATCATCCTGATGGTCATCATCGGGCTGGTTGCGGCGCTCATGCGTCTTTCGAAGGTCGCACCGCTCAGATGGATCGCCACAGCCTATGTCGAGATTTTCCGCTCGACGCCGCTGCTGGTCCAGCTCTTCTTCATCGTGCTCGGCCTGCCGGCAATCCTGCCGGTCAATGCCTGGTTCGGACAGCTCACCTATCCCATTCTGGCAGCCGCCTTCACCCTCAGCCTGAATGAAGGCGCTTATGTCACCGAGATCGTCCGAGCCGGCATTCTCGGCGTCGACCGCGGGCAGAAGGAAGCGGCGGCAAGCATCGCGATGACCGGCTTCCAGACGATGCGCTATATCGTCCTGCCGCAGGCCTTCAAGCGGATGATCCCGCCTTTGGTCAACCAGGCGGCGCAGACGATCAAGGACACCTCGCTGCTGGCGCCGGTCGGCATTGCCGAACTGGTTTACAAGGGCGAGATCGTCATCTCCGAAACCTTCGCATCCTTCACGATATGGGGCTTCGTCGCGGCACTTTACTTCGTGATGATTTTCTCCCTGTCGAAGTTCTCGTCGTACATTGAGAGGAGGCTTCAAGTTGATAAGCGTTAAAGAGCTTCACAAGTCCTTCGGGCATCACGAGATCCTCAAAGGCATCACCACGCATGTGGAGAACAATGAGGTCGTCGTCGTCATCGGACCGTCGGGAAGCGGGAAAAGCACCTTCCTGCGTTGCCTGAACGGGCTGGAGACGCCAACCAGCGGCGATATCGAAATCGCCGGAATGATGCTGACCGATTCAAAGACGAACATCCACAAGCTGCGCCAGCATGTCGGAATGGTGTTCCAGCAGTTCAATCTTTTCAAACATCTGACGATCCTGGAAAACATCACCATCGGACCGCGCAAGGTCAAGAAGATCTCGCCCGACGAGGCCAATCGCGTCGCGCGCGAATTGTTGGCGAAAGTCGGCCTGACGGGCAAGGAAGCAAACTATCCAGACGAACTTTCCGGCGGCCAGCAGCAGCGTGTCGCCATAGCGCGCGCGTTGGCGATGGAACCCGATGTCATGCTTTTCGACGAGCCGACCTCGGCGCTCGATCCCGAGATGGTCGGCGAAGTGCTTCAGGTCATGAACAACCTGGCGCATGAGGGCATGACGATGGTCGTCGTCACCCACGAAATGGGCTTTGCCCGCGAGGTGGGCCACCGCGTGATCTTCATGGATCACGGCCAGATCCTCGAAGAAGGTGCTCCCCAGGATCTCTTTTCAAATCCAAAGATGGATCGAACAAAGAGTTTTCTGGCGAAGATACTCTAGACAAGAGGCCCGCTTCGGCGGGCCTTTTCCGTTTTGATGGACGGAATGGCAAAGTACCGGAGCGGCGAGTATGGCAAAACCGAAAGCTGTGGCTGGGGCGCCAGGATTCGAACCTGGGAATGCCGGTACCAAAAACCGGTGCCTTACCGCTTGGCGACGCCCCAACAGAGGAAATGGCTGCCATAGCGGCCAAACCGGCGTCTGATTAGCAAAGGTCGCATCCCGCCACAATCACTAATTATGCTCGCGCGCATATTTCTGTGCGCTTCCCGGATCGCTATGATAGGTCTTGCTGCGCTGCAATCCAACCAGGAGATCCGATGAGCCAGTTTCGCGCCCGCCCGCCGGCTGTCCCGACCGTGCTCCTCGATGACGCCGTCGTGCGCATCACGCGATGGGATTTCGAGCCGGGCGCCGATACAGGACACCATGTTCATGGCCTCGGCTATGTCGTGGTGCCGATGACGGATTGTCAGTTTCTTCTGGAGGAGCCAGGCGGCAACAGGCGCGTCGACATCGCCAAGGGGGCTGCCTATCGGCGCGAGGCGGGCGTAGAGCACAATGTGGTCAATGCCGGCTCCGAGCCGATGTCATTCATCGAAATCGAATACAAGCAATCATGAGCACACCCGACTTCGACCTTGCCTTCGAGCCAGCCTATGGCCGCGCCGTCCCGGTTGCGCCCGGCATCGAGCGGATGACGGTCAACAATCCCAGCGCCTTCACCTTCCATGGCACCAACAGCTATATCGTTGGCGGCTCATCCGTGGCGGTTATCGATCCTGGCCCTGAGGATGAGGCGCATTTTGCCGGCCTGATGGCGGCGCTGAAGGGGCGCGAGGTCACCCATATCTTCGTCAGCCACACCCATCGCGATCATTCGCCGCTCGCAAGACGGCTGCAGGAGGCAACGGGCGCACGCACGGTCGGCGAAGGGCCGCATCGCTCCGCACGGCCGCTCTTTCAAGGCGAGATCAACCCTTTCGCCGAAAGCTCCGACATGGAGTTCCAGCCGGATATCGTGCTTGCCGATGGCGAAAGCGTCTCCGGAGACGGCTGGCAATTGACGGCGCTGCTGACGCCGGGCCATACGGCCAACCATGCCTGCTTTGCGTTGGATGGCAGCGGCATTGTCTTCTCCGCCGATCATGTCATGGCCTGGGCGACCTCCATCGTCGCGCCGCCTGATGGTTCGATGGCCGATTACATGGCATCGCTCGAACGGTTGCTTGCGCGTGATGATCGCCTGTTCCTGCCGGGCCACGGCGGTCCGGTGAAGGAGCCGGCCGCATTCATGCGTGGGCTCAGGACCCATCGGCGCATGCGCGAACGCGCCGTGCTGGAGCGCATCAAGGCTGGCGATCGGCTGATACCCGATATGGTGAAAGCCATCTATCGCGATACCGACCCTCGCCTGCATGGCGCAGCAGCACTTTCGGTGCTGGCGCATCTGGAAGATCTCGTCGAAAAGGGCCGCGTAGAAACCGATGGCCCGCCGGCACTCATGGGCACCTATCGGCCGGCCTGAACCAGTCTACCTCTTTATTTTAACGCAATTCCGGACGGAAAACCGCTGCGCACTTTTCCTGGAATTGCTAGCTTCCGGCAATGCCAAGCAGCTCCGCATCCAGTGCCTTTAGAAAACTGTCCGCCATGTCGGCGCTGACACCGAGATCGCTCTGCCCATAGCGGGATGCGACGCGGATATCGACCAGCGTCGTTTCAGCCTCTTCACGAAGACGGATCAACACGTCGCAAGGTAGACCGAAAATGCGGGTGCGGGTCTCACCCTGCAGGATGACATCGGTGTTCTGGCGGATCAGATCGGCGACGCCATCGCGAAAGGGGCGCGGCGTCGGCACAGGAACAAAACCGGGCACGTCGCCGACGGCATTGTCATCCTGGGCTGGGCCGGGAGTGAGCGTACGAGTGCGCCGCTTCGGCTTCACAGCGCCGTTCGGATCGGCAACATCGGCGCCATCGGCCTTGATGATGGTGATGTGATTGTCTCTCGCAACCTTGCGCACCGCCTCCAGCACGCGGTCGGCGGCACCCTCATAGCGACGACTGATCAGGGCGGGATAGGCATCGAATTGCGCGTCGCGTTCCCCTTGCGTCACCAGATGCCGCGACGGCAGCCAGATCTGCCTGGCATCCGGCGTCGACAGCCATTCGGGGGGATCACTAAGGTCGGTCGAGACCTCGTAGATCGGCGGGCGGGTCCAATAGCGCTCGGCACCGAAGCCGAAAATCGCAAGGGGCAAGGCGGCATAGACGATTGCCTTGACCGCGGACACACCGCCGAAGGCAGCGCTTTGCCAAAGCTGGGCAAGGCCGATCACCGCCAGCAGAACCGCCACGGCGGCACAGCCGGCCGAGATCAACAGCAGCAGCACGAAATAGGGCATTTCCAGGGAGCCGAAACGATGACCGATCAGCGTGACACCGCAGAGCACCAGCGCAAAGGACGCGATCAGACGCGCAGCGCGGGCAGCATGTGAAACGGGACGGTCGAAGCGAATGGTCATCAATGGCTCGTCGGCACGTCGGATCGGAAGCCGGATGCGCCGATTCCCGGAAAGCAACTTATGCTTAGATCAGGAAATGGTGAAAATAAATCAAATCCCATGCCGTCTTTGAGCAATCTCCCGCCGGCGTCGAATGCAGCTATGGCCAGCACAAAAATGTGAGTACTTGCTTAAATTCCTAAAAAAGGCCATTCTTTGGCGTTTTATCGAGGCTGTGAAAGGACTTGATGAGATGGAACCGATGCTTTCTCAAGACGTCACCGCCAAGCCGGCAGCAGGAGCACCGATGACCTCGGCGGATGCGGGTGACCCGATCCTGCCGCTCGAGCTTCTGGAGCTGGAGCTTTCGCTCGAAGGCTTTTCCGGCGGCGAGCCGGGCTTTTGCGAAGCCGTGCGAAGCGCCGCTTCAGCCGTCAACGGCGATTTCCTCTTCGATCTTCCCGCAACCGGCCTGATCCCCGATTGCCGCAGGCTTGCAGTTATCAGGATCCCCGAGGGAGATACAATGCGCACCCTGTTTGCTGCGCTCGATGAGGACGGCGCCGAGATCCGCCTGTTGCAACCCGATGAGGAAACCGAGCATCTGCTGCGTTTCGCCGATGCCTTCATCGACCTGCTGCAGCGCCTGCCGGAACAGCCGAGAGAAGCCGCCTAGGCATTCGGCCCGCGGCGATGATAGGCCTTTCGCGCCATCAGGCGCGGCGCTATAATTCGTGACTGCATCTCTGCATTCAGGACATCAAGTCATGCGTATCGCTGCTTCCATCGTCTCCCTTCTCGCCATTGCGTTCGTGCTTTCTTCGTGCCAGACGGCCGAGGAAATACGAGCGGCCGACGAAGCCAGATGTGGCGGCTACGGTTTCCGTCGCGGCACTGAGAATTTTGCCAATTGCTTGATGAATCAGGATCTTAGCCGACAGGCAGATCAGCGGGCTTTCATGGAAAGCAACGATGATTTCTTCTGGGGTCCGACAGTCGTTGTCGGCGGCCCAGGATATTACTATCACCGCGGCTATTGGCGTCGCTGAACAAGGCCGCACGCAATCACTTGAGAATCAGGCTCGTCCCCTGATCGCCGCTTGCGCCGCTGCCAGCCGCGCGATCGGCACACGGAAAGGCGAACAGGACACATAATCCAGGCCGATATCCTCGCAGAAATGGATCGAGGCCGGATCGCCGCCATGCTCGCCGCAGATGCCGAGCTTCATGTCGTTGCGCGTGCGGCGGCCGCGCTCTGCGGCTATACGGATCAACTCCCCTACCCCATCGAAATCGAGCGATATGAACGGATCGTGCTCGATGATGCCCTTGCGCTGATAGGTCGGGATGAAGGCGGCGGCATCGTCGCGCGACATGCCGAAAGTGGTCTGCGTGAGGTCGTTGGTGCCGAAGGAGAAGAATTCGGCGGCCTCGGCGATGATATGGGCACGCAGCGCGGCGCGCGGCAGCTCGATCATCGTGCCGACGAGATAATCGATCTTCATCTTGGCTTCGGTCATGACGGCGCGAGCAACCTCATCGATCCGCGCCTTGACGTAATCCAGCTCCGAGCGCAGGCCGACGAGCGGCACCATGATTTCGGGCACCACCGGGGCACCGGTTTCGCGCGCTGCCAGCACCGCAGCCTCGAAGATAGCCCGCGCCTGCATCTCGACGATCTCAGGATAGGAAATCGCCAGCCGGCAACCGCGATGGCCGAGCATGGGGTTGAATTCGTGCAGGGCATCGACGCGCTGGCGCAGGATAGCCGGCTCCATGCCCATGCTGCCGGCAACCTCGGCAATCTCCTCGTCCGTCTTCGGCAGGAATTCATGCAGCGGCGGATCGAGGAGACGAATGGTCACGGGCAGACCGTGCATGATGGTGAACATGCCGGTGAAATCGAGCCGTTGCATCGGCATCAGCTTGTCAAGGGCAACACGGCGGCCGGCCTCGTCTTCGGCAAGGATCATCTCGCGCATCACATGGATGCGGTCGCCCTCGAAGAACATATGCTCGGTGCGGCAAAGACCTATGCCTTCGGCACCGAAGGAGCGCGCAGCGCGCGCATCGGCCGGCGTATCGGCATTTGTGCGCACCGTCATGCGCCGCGAGCGGTCGGCCCAGGCCATGATGAGCCCGAAATCTCCGGACAATTCCGGCTGGATCATCGGCACTTCGCCCTTCAGCACCTGGCCGGTGGAGCCGTCGATCGTGACGATATCGCCCTTCTTCAGGGTGACGCCGATGCCGATCAGCTTTTCGTTGCGCATATCGATGCGCATGGTGCCGGCGCCGACGACGCAAGGGATGCCCATGCCACGAGCGACCACAGCCGCGTGGCTGGTCATGCCGCCGCGTGTGGTGAGGATCGCCTCGGCGGCATGCATGCCGTGAATATCTTCCGGGCTGGTTTCGATCCGCACGAGAATGGCCTTGCGGCCCTCTTCCTCGGCCGTGATCGCCTCTTCGGCCGAAAAGACGATCTCTCCGGTGGCGGCACCCGGTGATGCCGGAAGGCCGGAGCCGATGACTTCGCGACGGACACGCGGGTCGATGGTCGGATGCAGCAGCTGGTCGAGCGTCATCGGGTCGATGCGGGAAACCGCTTCGTCTTCGCTGATCAGCCCCTCGGCCACCATATCGACGGCTATCTTCATCGCCGCCTTGGTGGTGCGCTTGCCAGCTCGTGTCTGCAGCATCCAGAGGGTGCCGCGCTCGATGGTGAACTCCAGATCCTGGACGTCGCGATAATGCGCTTCCAACTGCGCGCAGATGCTTCGGAATTCCGCGAAGGCTTCCGGCATCACCTTCTCCATCGACGGCCGGTCGTAGCCGGAGGCGATGCGGGCGGCCTCCGTGATGCTCTGCGGCGTGCGGATGCCGGCGACGACATCCTCGCCCTGGGCATTGACGAGAAACTCTCCATAGAGCTCCTTCTCGCCAGTGGAAGGGTTGCGGGTGAAGGCAACACCGGTGGCTGAGGAATTGCCCAGATTGCCGAAAACCATCGCCTGGATATTGACGGCGGTGCCCCAAGCCTCGGGGATATTGTGCAAATGGCGATAGGTGACGGCGCGCGGGTTCATCCAGCTGGAAAACACCGCACCGACCGCCCCCCAGAGCTGGACCTCGGGCTCCTGCGGGAAGGCGACGCCAAGCTCTTCCTCGATAACGGTCTTGTAGATCGAGACGACATGCTGCCATTCGACGGCGGTGAGATCCGTATCGAATTCATGGCCGAAGCGAGCCTTCTCATCCGAGAGGATCTCTTCAAAGACCTCGTTGTCGAGGCCCATCACGACATCTGCATACATCTGGATGAAGCGGCGATAGCTGTCCCAGGCAAAGCGTGCGTCGCCGGCATCGTGGCCGAGCGCCTGTACCGTGTCGTCATTGAGACCGAGATTGAGGACCGTATCCATCATGCCGGGCATGGACGCGCGTCCGCCGGAGCGCACCGAAACCAGCAGCGGCTGCCTGGTATCGCCGAACTTGCGTCCGGTGATGGCTTCCATCTGCCTCAGGCCCTGCATCACCTGCGGCTTCAGCTCATCGGCAATATTGCGGCCATTCTTGTAATAGTAGGTACAGGCTTCGCTGACAATCGTCAGGCCGGGAGGAACCGGCAAGCCGAGACTGCACATTTCAGCAAGATTTGCGCCCTTGCCGCCGAGCATCTCATAGTCTCCGGCGCGCCCCTCGGCTTTACCGGCACCGAATGTGTAGACCCACTTTGTCATTGTCTCGTCCAACTCCCGCGTTGAACTTAATTCATTGAGAGGCAAATGAAAATCGACAAATACGGCAAAATGTTGCGCTGCACAATAAATATGCCCCGCGGCTTTCCGATTTCAATCGATTGATTGAAATCGGCGCCTTGGAGGCTGTCAGAAACGTGAGAAATAAACGGCGATCACGGATCTTGAGCCGAAGTTCACACTTCGGCCTCCCTCCGCGCCAGAATCTTGTCGATCCGCATGCCGTCGAGATCGACGATCTCGAAGTGCCAGCCGCCGAAGGTGAAGCTTTCGCCGACTTCAGGCAGGTGGCCGAACTGGTAGAGAGCAAAGCCTGCGAGCGTATGGAAACTGACGTCCTCCTCACCTTCGCGCAGGCCAAGCCTCGCAAAGGCGTCATAGACCGGCATCATGCCTTCCATCAGTAGCGAGCCATCAGCGCGCTCGACGACATCGGGCGTCTCGTTTTCCATATCGGGCAGATCGCCGGCGATTGCTTCCAGAAGGTCGGTCTGGGTGACGATGCCTTCCAGGCTGCCATATTCATCGATGACCATGGCGAGGCGCACCGGCGCGCGCTTGAAGCTTTCAAGCACCTTGAAGACCGCCGTCGCCTCATGCACGACCAGTGGCTGGCGGATAACGGCCAGTGGATTCAGGGGCTCACCGTTCAGCAGCTGATCGAGAAGATCCTTTTTCAGGACCATGCCGATCGGCTCGTCGATCGATCCACGCGCCACCAGAAGCTGTTCGAAACGGCTTTCGCGAATGGTCTTTTGCATCTCAGCCGGCGTGTCGTCGGCATCGATCCAGTCGACCTCCAGCCGTGGCGTCATGATGTTGGAGACGTCACGATTGCCGATATTGAAGACGCGCTCGACCAGATCCTGCTGCGCTTGTTCCAGCAGACCGGCTTCCTGGCTTTCGGCGATCAGAAGCTTGATCTCGGCAGGGGAATGCAGCGACCCCTCGCCGGCACCCGGCTGCAGCCCGAAAAGACGCAGGACGAGATTGCCGAGACCGTTGAGGACGGTGATTGCCGGACGCAGCAGGAAGAGGAAAAGGCCGAGCGGACGAACAACACCAAGGGCTGTGCCTTCGCTGCGCTGCAAGGCCAGGCTTTTCGGCGCGAGCTCTCCGAGGACAATGTGCAGCGCTGTGATGATGATGAAGGAAATGGCAACAGCAATGGCGTGCGAGCTGGCAGCGGCCCATGCGCCGGGAAGGAATGTGAGAAGCGGCTCGAGAAGATGGGCAAGCGCGGGTTCACCGACCCAACCGAGGGCGAGCGACGAAATCGTGATGCCGAGCTGCGTGGCCGCCAGATTGGCGTCGAGATTGTCGACCGCCTTCTGCAGCGACTTGGCATTCATCCGCCCTTCGGCAACCAGCTCCGTCACGCGGCTGCGGCGAACGGAAACCAGAGAAAACTCCGCCGCAACGAAAAAGCCATTGGCGGCAACGAGCAGCAACACGGCGAGTATTCCGAAGAAATCGAAAATACCGCCTCCAGATCCAGACATACTTCCCTTCCGGGCGGATTAGCGCCACATATTGTTGATCAAAAACAAAACTATCACGCTTTACGGCTGTGCGGCAGCCGACGCGGCAATTTCTTGTCGATAACGGAACAGTTTTCTTCCCGAACCACGGGAAGACGCTCAGGCGATCTCGCGCAGGCGCTCGGCGGTCTGCAAGTCGACGGAGACAAGCTGTGAGACGCCCTGCTCCGCCATGGTCACACCGAAGAGACGATCCATGCGGGCCATGGTGATGGGATTGTGGGTGATGACCACAAAACGCGTCTCGGTCGAGGCGGCCATCTCATCCATCAGATTGCAATAGCGCTCGACATTATGGTCGTCGAGCGGCGCATCCACTTCGTCCAGAACGCAGATCGGCGCGGGATTGGTGAGGAAGACGGCAAAGATCAGCGCCATGGCCGTAAGTGCCTGCTCGCCACCGGAGAGCAGCGTCATGGTCTGCGGCTTTTTGCCTGGCGGGCGGGCGAGAATTTCAAGGCCCGCTTCCAGCGGATCGTCGGATTCGATCAGCTGAAGCTCGGCCGTGCCACCGCCGAAGAGGTGCGTGAACAGCCGCTGGAACTGCGCATTGACGATATCGAAGGCGACGATCAGCCGCTCGCGGCCCTCGCGATTGAGGCTCTGGATCGCGCCGCGCAGCTTCCGGATGGCGTCGATCACATCGTCGCGCTCCTTGATCAGCGCCTGCAGCCGCTCGATCAGCTCCTGGCTTTCCTCCTCGGCGCGCAGGTTCACGGCGCCCAGGCGCTCGCGTTCGATCTTCAACCGCTCCAGTTCGCGCTCGACTTCGCGCAGATCCGGCATGTTTTGTGACACCGACAGGCCGGTCAATCGCATGGCTTCATGCGGCTCGACATTCAGCGTCTGCCGAATGCGCAATTCGCTCTCCTGCCGACGCTCGCGGGCGGATACCAGCCTTTCCTCGACGCGGCCGCGCTTTTCGCGGCTTTCGGCAAGTTCGGACAGTGCGGTTGCCGCGTGGCGATCAGCTTCGCGTTGAACGATTTCCGCTTCGGCGAGACGGTCGGCAGCCGCACGGCGCGCTTCCTCGGCCTTCTGCAGCTCGTTCATCAAGGCGCGGCGCTTGTCGTCGAATTCATCCGGTGCAAGGTCGAGCTCGGCGGCCTCGTCACGCGCTTCCTCTTCGCGGTCACGCAGCGTTTGAATATGCTCTTCGGCGCTGGCAGCGCGCTGGTGCCAGGTGTCGCGTTCCTGCTGGATCGCCAGGATACGGCGCTGTCGCGCCTCGTTTTCGCGGTTCAGGCCCTCATGACGGGCGCGGGCTTCGGCCAATGCGCCGCGATCCGTCGCGACTTCCGCCTGCTGCGCCTGCAATTTCAGATCGATGGCAGCAAGATCGGGTGCGTCTTCCAGCTCGATGCGGGCATTTTCATCCTGCATCGCCACATCTTCCCGCTGCTCCCGCAACCGGCTGATTGCTTCGGCGACCACATCGCGGCGGCGGATAAGATCGCCCGACGCGCGCTCGGCCACAACCAGAGCTTCGCGGGCCTCGGCCAGATTGCGGGCGGCAAGGCGGCTGGTATCGCGGGCGGCACCCAAACGTCCCTCTTCCGCCCGGATCGCTTCCGCGGCTATCGACAGGCGCTCTTCGGCTTCGTTCAGCACGTCGCGCGCAAGCTCGACCTCGGCTTCCAGCTCGGAGAGGCGATTCTTCTGAGCCAGCCGCAGGGCTGCCGCACTCGGCGCATCGGCTCCGGTCACATGGCCGTCCCAGCGAAACACCGCGCCGTCCTTGGTGACAAGCCGCTGCCCGGGCTTCAACGCCGCCATCAGCCGCTCGGCATCGGCTGCAGCGACAATACCGATCTGACGGAGACGACGGGTCAGCGCCGCTGGCGCGCCGACATGCGAAATCAACGGCATCGCACCTTCCGGTAAGGCTGGGTCGGCGGTGCCACCACTATTGTCGGACCAATAAGAGGGCGCCTGGGGATCGAGCGAGGATTCCAGATCATCGCCAAGAGCGGCACCGAGCGCGGTCTCAAAGCCGCGGTCAACGCGCAACTCCTCTGCGACGGGCGAAAACGCGCCCGACGTATCGCCTGCCGCCAGCATCTTCGAAATGGTGCGCGCTTCCGTCTCGATAGCGTTCAGCCGAGCCCGTGCCTGCTCGACCGGTCCGCGCGACAAAGCTTCGGTTTCGCGTGCCCTAGAGAGAGCCGCCTCGACAAGCTGGATCGCCGCCTCGGCATCCGCAACGACGCCTTCGGCCGCTTCGACCATGTCGCGCTTTTCGCCGGGATCGGGAAGGTCGGCCATCTTTTCGTCGATGGCGGCAAGTTCGCGGTTCGCCTCGTCCAACTGGCGTTCGAGCCGCGTCTTGCGGTCGGCGAGGTCGCGAATGGCGCGTTCGAGCTGGTTGCGGCCGGCGGCGGCCTCGGCGCGCTCTGCCGTCAGTGCGGTGAATATGCGTTCGCTATCGGCAAGCTTCGCGGCGGCCTCCTCGAACACCCCGCGCGTTTCCTCGGCAAGCCGCCCGGAATCGGCGAGAATCTCGGCAAGATCACTCTCTTCCGCGTCCAGCCTGGCAAGGATCGTCGCATTGTCGGCGACAAGACGTTCCTCACGGCTGATATCCTCGGCCAACTGTGCGAGCCGGCGGGTCAGCTCGTCGCGGCGGCGCAGGATGCGATTGGCATCCTCTTCAAGCTGGTTGCGGGCAAATTGCAGGCGCTGGAGGGCGGCGGCGGCCTTTGCCTCGTCTTCGCGTAGATCCGGCAGCTTGAAGCTGGCGATTCCTTGGGCCTTTGCCGCGTCCATCTGGGTCTGAGCCTTTTCGGCCACCAATACCGTTGCCTGGTTAAGCGCGCTATCGGCCTCGGCTTCGGCTTCTTTCGCCTGCACCCAGCGAATATGCAGCAACATCGCCTCGCGAGCGCGGATGTCGGCGGACAGCATCTTGAAGCGATTGGCCTGGCGTGCCTGACGCTTCAGGCTTTCGATCTGGCTTTCGAGTTGCGAGGTGACATCATCCAGGCGCTCAAGATTGCCTTCGGCTGCGCGCAGGCGCAGCTCGGCCTCATGGCGGCGCGAATGCAGGCCGGAAATGCCCGCTGCTTCTTCCAACAGCTGGCGCCGCGCCTGGGGCTTTGCCTGGATCAGCTCGCCGATGCGCCCCTGCCCGACCATCGACGGCGAGCGCGCGCCCGTCGAGGCGTCGGCAAAGAGAAGCTGCACATCCTTGGCGCGCGCTTCCTTGCCGTTGATGCGATAGACCGATCCCTGTTCGCGCTCGATGCGGCGCGTCACCTGGATCTCGTCGCTATCGTTGAAGGCGGCAGGCGCGGTGCGGTCGCTATTATCGAGATAGAGGCCGACTTCGGCGGTGTTGCGCGCCGGACGATTGCCCGATCCGGAGAAGATGACATCATCCATGCCGGAGGCGCGCATGTTCTTGTATGAATTCTCGCCCATGACCCAGCGCAGGGCTTCGACAAGGTTGGACTTGCCGCAACCGTTGGGGCCGACAACGCCGGTCAAACCGCGCTCGATAACAAATTCCCCCGGCTCTACGAAAGATTTGAAACCGACCAGTCGAAGCTTGTTGAATTTCATCGGCTGATCTCCACCCTTCCCTTGAGGGGGAGGGTCAGACCAAAGGTTCGGGGTGGGGTGATCATGCATTCACCCCGGAAATCACCCCACCCGCGCGTTCCGCGCGACCTCCCCCCTCGAGGGGGAGGTAGTAGAAAACAGGCGCGCGACCTCTGCCGCCCGCCTGTGCATCAAAAAGGCGCGGATCAGAGAAGGCCGTCGATGAGCTTCGACATGGCATTAACAGACATGTCCCCTGCATAGCGCTTGCCATTGATCAGGAAGGTCGGTGTCGCATTGACGCCGAAATCCTTGGCAGCGCGTTCCCTTACGGAATTGACATCATCCAGAAGCTTCTGGTTCGTCAAGCACTTCGTAAAGCTATCCTCAGTAAAACCAGCGAGTTTCGACATTTGCAGCAGTGCGGCACGGCCATCGACATCCGGAGAGGCCCAGGCGATCTGCTGCTTGAACAGCATTTCGACCATCGGCATGTACTGTTCCTGCGGGGCGCAACGGGCCAGCATGAAGGCTGCAGCGGCGCGCGGATCGAACGGGAATTCGCGGATGATGAAGCGAACCTTGCCGGTGTCGATATATTTCTGCTTGATCGTTTCGAAAGTCGTAACAGCGAAATGCGCGCAGTGCGGGCAGGTCAGCGACATGTATTCGACGATCTTGACCGGAGCATCTTCCTTGCCGAGTGCGATTTCCGGCAGCGGGCCGGGCTTCAGCACTTCGGTCATGTTGACGTCGCCATCCGCCGGGGGGACTGCGTCGTCACCGGAAGCGGTGGACTCCTGGCCGCCTGCGGCCGTCGAGGCATTTGCAGCGGATGCGGTGTCGGCAAGGGCAGCGAACGCCACGGAGAGAGCTGCAACGGCAGAACCGCCCAGCAGGTGGCGTTTGGTCAAGAGCATGTCGGACATCGGCATAGAGTCACCCGTCGTTGAAAGAGGTCTTCGAATGTTTCATGCGATATAACGGCTGGTTGCCGCTAACAAGGCACGGTTGACCAACTTTCTTCAAAGAATTGTGACCTAGCAAAGACAAACGCCTTAAATTTCTTCCACAATCACGAATAATCGGCACGCCCAGCCTTCTACCGGCGCTTCCAGACCATTGCAGTGCCCAACCTCTGGATTGCCGCGCGCAGCTTCTCATCCTCGATCCCGTCCATCATGCCTTCGAGCTTGCGGGCCGCCTCGCCTTTCAGCGGCGGTGGTGTGCGGGAGCGCTTCGAAGCAACCGAGACCGGCTTCTGCACGATGCGGATCTGACTGACGGCATGAAAGCCGAAGAAGCCGTTGATGCGCTGGATCAGCTCGCCCTGCGCATGGGTGAGAAAAAGGGCGCGGGCACCTTCGCAGGCGATGGTCAGCACACCCGGCTGATAGCGACTGTCCTCGCCGGTGCCGCCGCGCTTCGCCCAGGCGATCTTTTCCGGCCGCGTGCATTCGGCAAAATCGTCCCCAGCGATCTCGTCCCAGGAACCGAGCAGAGCCGTATTGATGCCGGCACGCTTCGCCAGCACGGGATCGACGATGCCGTTGGTCAGCTCGGAAATCTGCTTTTCGCCTTTTCGGGGATAACTCATCTCAATCGGCTTCCGGCGCATGCTTTATACGTTCAAGAGCTTGATCGCCCGACGCAGCTTGGCCAAGTATAGAGCAATTCCCCTCAACGCGGCAAATCATGACCACGACTTTACAATCCCCTTCGGCCGCATCCCTGCTTGCCTGGTACGATCGCCACCACCGGGATCTGCCGTGGCGCGTCTCGCCGTCCATGGCAGCAAAGGGCGTCAAGCCTGACCCCTATCGTATCTGGCTGTCGGAGGTGATGCTGCAGCAGACGACTGTGCCGGCGGTCAAAGCCTATTTCGCAAAATTCGTGGAGCGCTGGCCGACGGTGAACGATCTCGCAGCGGCGCCGAACGACGAGGTCATGGCAGCCTGGGCCGGCTCGGCTACTACGCGCGGGCCCGAAACCTGAAGAAATGCGCCGAGGCGGTTGCGACAGACCATGCGGGCCGCTTCCCCGATACCGAGGATGGGCTGCGCGCATTGCCGGGCATCGGCGATTATACATCCGCTGCCGTCGCCGCAATCGCATTCAACCGGCAGGCAGCCGTGATGGACGGCAATGTGGAGCGCGTCATTTCCAGGCTCTACGCGATCTCTGCGCCCTTGCCCGGCGCCAAGCCTCAGATGAAGCAGAAAGTCGCCCTGCTGACACCCGCCGACCGACCCGGCGATTTTGCCCAGGCGATGATGGATCTCGGCGCGACGATCTGCACGCCGAAGCGCCCCGTCTGTTCGCTCTGTCCGTTCAACGGCGCCTGCCAGGCGCTGGCCGGGCATGACCCCGAACATTTTCCCGTCAAGGCCGCCAAGAAGGATAAGCCGATACGGCAAGGCGCGGCTTTCGTCGCGGTCAATGGCGATGGCGAAATCTTTCTGCGCCGGCGCATCGAAAGCGGCCTGCTCGGCGGCATGACGGAAGTGCCCACAACCGGCTGGACCGCGCGTATCGATGGCGCGACAGGAACCGAGGCAGCCCCTTTCCGAGCCGATTGGCAGGCCGCGGGGACTGTGACGCATGTGTTCACCCATTTCGAATTGCGGCTGTCGATCTATCGCGCTCAAGTGGCATCGAACGCCGGGCACAATGACGGATGGTGGGAGCCGGTTACAAATCTTGAAGCGCAGGCACTGCCAACAGTCATGAAAAAAGCGATCACTCAGGCTATTCCCAATGCCTTCACAAAAGTTGGGGCATTTAATAAAGCCAGCGCCTAAACATCAGGAATCCATTCATGACCACGGAAATACGGCACATCGTTTTCGATATCGGCAAGGTTCTCCTTCATTACGATCCAAACATTCCCTACAACCACGTCATTCCTGATGATGCCGAGCGCGAATGGTTCTTCGCCAACGTCTGCACCCACGAGTGGAACCTCGAGCAGGATCGCGGCCGCACATGGGAAGAGGCCGAAGGCCTGCTGATTGCCGAGCATCCGGAACGGGCGGAACAGATCCGTGCATTCCGCAAGCACTGGAACGAGATGGTGCCGCATGCCTATGACGACAGCGTCGCAATCTTCGAAGGATTGATCGCCGAGGGACGGGACGTCACCATGCTGACCAACTTCGCCTCCGACACGTTTCGCGTGGCGCAGGAGCGCTTTCCGTTCCTCAAGAAACCGCGCGGCGTCACGGTGTCGGGCGATATCGGCTTGATCAAGCCCGATGTCGCGATCTACGACACCCATGCGAAAAGCTTCGGCCTCGATCCGGCCTCAACCATTTTCATCGACGATTCCTATCCGAACGTCGAAGGTGCGCGGGCAGCCGGCTGGCATGCAGTTCATTTCACCGGCGCCGAGAAGCTGCGCAGCGATCTCGCCGCCCATGGCATAAAGGTTTGAACCATGATTTTCGATCCCGCAGAACGTATCGAGCTGTTCCACGATGCGATCAATCGTATCAACTATGAAGAGATCGAGAATTTCTTCGCCGAGAACGCCACCTATGTTTCCAACGGTGTCGGCGACCTCGCCGGCCGCGAGGCGATCATGGAAGCATTCCGCGGCTACTTCGACACCTATCCCGATCAGACGGCATCCAAGTCGCTGGTGGAGACGCTGACGCCGCTTTCGGGCCGCGCGGTCTGGTCCGTTCGGGCCACCAACAGCAAGACGGGCAAGCCGCTCATTCGCGAGGGGGAGGAGACCATCACCTTCGACGAGGATGGCCGCGTCGTGCGCGTTGATGTCACGGACTATCAGGACTTCTAGAGCATTTCCAGGAAAAGTGCGCAGCGGTTTTCCGTCCGGAATGCGTAAAAACAAGGAGATAGAGCGCTTTCGCGATTCGAAGAAAAGCGAAAATGCTCAAGGCCACGAAGCTAAAGAGACGCCCAGGGCCTTGCAGTACAGAACGTTCGGCAAGGCCCTGGGCGTTTCGCCTTCTTCCCTAACTGGAGGTACACGGCGGAAGAAGGCGGGTATTCAGATTCAGTCGTTGGCGGCATTCTCGAAATCGTGGGGCGATTCGCAACCGGGTCCGCCTAAACGAACGACCGAGGCTATTCCGCCTTTGCCATATCGCTGCGGATAATGGCCCGCAGTTCGTCGATCGGACGCAGGGATCGTCCGTCGTCGACATGCCAGAACATCCATCCGTTGCATGCATCAAGGCCCT
The DNA here is from genome assembly GCF_001999485.2 of Rhizobium sp. P44RR-XXIV. NCBI lineage: Bacteria > Pseudomonadati > Pseudomonadota > Alphaproteobacteria > Hyphomicrobiales > Rhizobiaceae > Rhizobium > Rhizobium sp. P44RR-XXIV. The sequence goes on from NZ_MPVZ02000028.1 coordinate 1,728,814, forward strand.
GGACCTTCGCTCCAAGGCGATGAATGGAACCGGCCTCTCCGCCGGACGCGACCGTGCCGTCGGCGCGGACGATGGCGCTATAGCGACGCCTCGCATCCGTCAGCACCTGCCCTGGCTTGATGAGGCCACTTTCGATCAGCACGTTGAAGGCGACGCGAACCTCGGCCTTCTTGCCGGTCATGACTGTGAGTTCCGCCTTGCCGAGCGGCTCGACGGCGGCGATGCGGGCGCTTGCCGCATCGATATAATCCTGCTCGCGCTCGATGCCGACAAAGTGGCGGCCGAGGCGCTTGGCAACGGCGCCCGTCGTGCCCGAGCCGAAGAAGGGATCGAGAATGATGTCGCCGGGTTTGGACGAGGCCATGATGACGCGGGCGAGCAGCGCTTCCGGCTTCTGCGTCGGATGCACCTTCTTGCCGTCGTCGCCCTTCAGGCGCTCGCCGCCATTGCAGATCGGAAACAGCCAGTCGGAGCGCATCTGCACATCGTCATTGGCGGCTTTCATGGCATCGTAGTTAAAGGTGTAGCCCTTGGCCTTGGCGTTCGGGCTCGCCCAGATCATCGTCTCATGGGCGTTCTGGAAACGGCGACCCTTGAAATTCGGCATCGGATTGGTCTTGCGCCAGACGATGTCGTTGAGGATCCAGAAGTTCAGGTCCTGCATCGTCGCGCCAACGCGGAAGATGTTGTGATAGGAGCCGATGACCCAGATGGTGCCGGTCGGCTTCAGCACGCGGCGGCAGGCGAGCAGCCAGGCGCGGGTGAAGGCATCATAGGCTTCGAAGGAGGCAAACTGATCCCACTCGTCATCGACCGCGTCGACAAGCGACTGGTCGGGACGATGCAGCGTGCCGCCGAGCTGGAGGTTGTAAGGCGGGTCGGCGAAGATGACGTCGACGGATTGATTGGGTAGTGCCTCAAGAGCGGCCACGCAATCGCCCTTGATGATCGTGTCGATCCAAGACCCTGGAACTGCTGAGGTCCTGAGGTCGGCAAGCGGGAAAACTGACGCCATTTGATACTCGCTGTTACACTTACTCGATGCTCTTAACTGGGTGTTATGGTTACCTAACTTGGTTACCAAACACTGAAGCGGCGTCAGATTTTTCGAATTCCCGGACAGCGACCGGGAATTTATCGCTGATCGATGGAGACTATCGCACTGCGCGATCCGATCTGTCGTGCGTGGCGCGGCTATCATCCGGCACTTCGTCCCGCTCGTTCATGCCGTAATCCCGCAGCACCTCAGCCACGCGCAGGCGATAGTCGGCAAATACCGTCTGTCGACCCGCTTTCTGCGCGCCACGATGCGCCTCGCGGTTTCGCCATTCGCGAACGGCAGCCTCGTCGCGCCAGAAGGAAAGCGACAGGACCTTTCCCGGCTGACTGAGGCTCTCGAAGCGCTCGATGGAGACGAAGCCGTCGATCGTTTCGAGTTCGCCGCGCAGCCTTGCGGCAATGTCGAGATAGTGCTGGCGTTGGTCAGGATGGGGGACAACTTCGAAAATAACTGCGATCATGGCGATATCCTCGGAGCAAGCGGCAACGACACGTTTTTCAGAAATATGCGATCTTCCTGCAGGATGAAACGCTCGCGGCGGGAGAAATCGAGATTGGCCTTTGCCTGCGGATCGGCGGCAAGGCTTTTGCGATAGGCCTCATAGGCTGCCAGGCTCTCAATATTGTAGACGCCGTAAGCCGTCGTCAAAGAGCCCTCATGCGGCGCGAAATAGCCGACCAGATCGGCGCCGTTGCGCGGGATGATCTGGCCCCAGGCCTTGCCATATTCGGCGAAGGCTTCCTGTTTGAAGGGATCGATCTGATAGCGGATGAAACAGGTGATCATGGTGTTCTCCTTTGCTGATGACCCTGTTTTCGCACATTGAAGAACGGCGATGCTTCGGCTACGATCGAAGTATGAAAGAAGGTCCTGACATAGCGCAGATCGGTTCGCTGATCGGCGATCCGGCGCGGGCGAACATACTGACGGCCTTGATGGGCGGCCGGGCGCTGACCGCGACGGAGCTTGCCGCTGCGGCAGGTGTGACGCTGCAGACCGCGAGCGCGCATCTTGCCAAGCTCGAGGCAGGCGGATTGCTGGCGCAGCGCAAGCAGGGTCGGCATCGTTATTTCGCGCTGGCCGATGATGGTGTCGGCAAGTTGCTTGAGGGGATCATGGGCTTTGCCGCCAGTCGCGGACATCTGCGTCATCGTCCCGGCCCGAAGGAACCGGCGCTGCGCAAAGCCCGCATCTGCTACGACCATCTCGCCGGCGACTTTGGCGTGCGCATGCTCGACAGCCTCATAGAACGTGGTTCGATTTCGACCATGGGCGAAGGGCTCAGCCTGACGGCCGATGGCGAAAAGCATCTCGGATCGATCGGCATCGACGTCTCCGATCTGCGCTCCAGCCGCCGTCCGCTCTGCCGATCCTGCCTGGACTGGAGCGAAAGGCGCGCGCATCTCGCCGGAAGCCTCGGCAAGGCGCTGCTTTCGAATTTTCTCGACAAGGGCTGGGCGCGGCGGACCGAAAACAGCCGCTCGATCTTCTTCACCCCCGAGGGTGAGCGTCGTTTCCTGGCACTCTTTCCGATCGAGTTGGGTGACCGGTCTTAAGGGTGTCCGACCAGAACGCCGGTGAAATTGCCGGCGGCAATCCGGCTGCACAGATCTCGCCATTCACAGCCATTGCAGGCACGGCGAATCTCGCCACTGGCGAAATTGCGTCGCAGGTTCGCAAGCAGGTTCGCATCCGGCACCAATACAGCGCCCGGTTCGATCTCTTCGCCAATCAATGAAGCAACGTCCGCGAGGGCGGCGGCGTCCCGCTCGATGACGGAAGCCTTGAAACAGTGCGGCTCAGCCTCGTCCAGAAGCGGCGCGCAGATATCGTCGGGGCCGGAGACCAGCTCGATCTCCTCCCCTTCCGTCAGGCGCTTTGCGATGCGGCGATAATTATCGGTGAAGGCAGGCGTATAGCCCTCACCGACGAAGGTCAGCATGCAGAGCAGATGATGGGCGCGAAGCCGAACCGTCAATTCAGCTTTGCCTTGCCGCCATAGACCTGAACGGTCTTCAGCACGGCTGCCGCGAGGGCAGACTTCAGCGCTGCACCGAGGATGAAGGGTGCTACGCCGAGGAGCCAGCCCTTTTCAGCACCGATCAAGGCCGCAAGCCATGCACCGCCGATCGCAAGGCACAGGATATTGACCGAGAGATGGGCGAGGAAACTGCGCACCACGCGCTCTCCGCCCCAGCCCCGCTCGGCAAGCCAGCCGACGAGGGCGCCGATGATCGGGAAGGAGACGAGATAGCCGGCCGTCGGACCCATGAAGGGCGCGATGCCGCCTGCTCCGCCGGCGAGAACCGGGAAGCCGACCATGGCCTCACCCAGCCAGGCCAGAATGGTGATCGCGCCGAGGCGCCAGCCATAGAGCGCACCGATCATGGTGATCGCAAAGGTCTGCATGGTGATCGGCACCGGCACCATCGGCACCGAAATCTGCGAGGCGAGTGCCAGCACCAGCGTCCCCGCGAGAACGAAGACGGCCTTGACAATCAGGGATCGCTGACCAAGGCGCAGCGGATCAAAAGCGGCGTCTTCATGATGATGCAACAGGGACATGAACTCTCCTTTTCAAATTATAGATAATTTTTAATTCCCATCTATTTAATGGCCGAGTTTACATGACGAGGCAAGCGGCAGATGTGGAAAATTGATTTTCTCGCGATGGAAGCGGCTGCATGACGAGAGATTTGAGGGAGGCGCGCTTAGCCAACCCATCTCGGCATGCGGAGACAAAAAGCTCAGCTCTCGGATGCAATACGAGTACAACTCACCCAAATTCGGTCATTAAAAAATGAGCCGCAAATCAAGCGCACTCAGATTATCTATAATTTTCGACGGAACTATCCGACGATCGCGAAAGCTTCGCGCGTCGAGCCTGATGGCGTGCGCACGGGAGCACGACCGATCCATTGGACGTGCTTCTGAAGGATAGCGGCGGCCTCGTCAGTTCGTCCCTGGCGAAGCGCGGCAAGGATGGCGCGATGATCGTGATCCGTGCGCTTTTCCCAGCCGGATTGCCATGCCGAAAACAGAAAGCGGGCGCTGGCCGCATGCAGATCGTCGATAGCGGCCAGCAGGCGCGTCATGCCACAAGGCGCCAGGATGAGACGGTGGAAGCGACGATTGGCTTCTTCCCATGCATGGACGTCGGCAGCGGCATCGCCTTCCCTGGTCGCCTCTTCGGCGGCGTCGAGAATGGCAGAGGTCAAGTGCTGTGACGCGTGCCTCAGGGCGAGGCCTTCCAATGCGGCGCGCATTTCGGCAACTTCGCGGACTTCCTTGAGATCGAAAGAAGCGACCCGAACGCCGCGACGCGGCAAGTTGACGGCAAGCCCCTGTGCCTCCAGCCGCCGGAATGCCTCGCGCACCGGCACGTGGCTGGTGCCGAATTCCTCGGCAATATGATCCTGCCGCAAGCGCGCATCGGGCGCGATCTCGCCGCGAATAATGCGATCGGCAAGCACCCGGCTGATACGGCTGGCAATGGTGTCGTCGCGCTCGTTGGCCATGGCCAATCCTTAAAGGCGGCCTTGCCTGATGTCGAGCGGTACACTCAAGTCTTCAAGCCTTTTGAACGGCCCTGACCTTTTCCGTCAGCGCAGCACAGCCATGCCCGCCCATTGGTTGAGCTTTGTCGACATATCGTGTAAAGCGCGACGGTCATTTTTTGAGCATGCCCCAAAACGCAACTGTTTGCGGGGAGCATGCCGAACCCAGCCCTGATAAAAGGCAGCAATTTTCATGAGCAATGGCTTCGACCTTATCATCTTCGACTGCGACGGCGTTCTGGTCGATTCGGAAATCATCGCGGCGGAAGTCGAGTCCAAGCTGCTGACGGATGCAGGCTATCCGATCAGCACCGAGGAAATGGGCGAGCGCTTCGCCGGCATGACCTGGCGCAACATTCTGTTCGAAGTCGAGCGCGAGGCGAGCATCCCGCTTTCCGCATCTCTGCTCGACAAGTCGGAAAAGCTGCTCGATCTCAAGCTTGCCGCCGACGTCCAGGCCATTCCCGGCGTTCCCCTTGCGCTGTCGCGGCTGCCGATGCCACGCTGCATCTGCTCGAATTCCAGCGCCGCGCGGCTCGAGATGATGTTGTCCAAGGTCGGCTACCTCAAGCTGTTCGCGCCGCACGTCTACTCCGCCAAGGATCTCGGCGCCGACCGCGTGAAGCCGAAGCCGGACATCTTCCTGCATGGCGCCAAGCAGATGAATGTCAGCCCCGCCAACACCATCGTGGTCGAAGACTCGGTCCATGGCGTCCAGGCGGCACGCGCAGCCGGCATGCGCGTCATCGGCTTTACTGGCGCATCGCACACCTATCCCTCGCATGCCGATCGGCTGACCGATGCCGGCGCGGAAACCGTCGTTTCCCGCATGAGCGATCTTCCCGGCGTGGTAATGGCACTGGCTGAATGGGACGGCGTCCTCTAAGGCGCCTTTCAAAGAAGCCTTCTGGCGAGCGGAGCTGCCACCCGCGGCCTCCTATGCCTTACCCGCTTGGCTTCTGCCATAAAGAAAAAGCCCTGCTGAACAGCAGGGCTTTTTCGTTTTTACCTTGAGAGCACAACACTCATACGATGCAAGATTGTGCGGGGTCAAAGCGCCTAGTGGCGCTTCTTGCGTACCGGCTTCTCGGCCTTTGCAGGCTTCTGCGGTCCCTGATCGAAACTGATCTCAACAATAGTGAAGCCACCGGATCCGCCAGCGACCTTGATATCGTCTTCGCTGAACAGGAACTGCGCTGTGGTTTCTCCCGGCGGAATTTCCGCCGTGTAGTTGATCGTCTTGCTATAGAGTGAGGTGTCATTATCCATGACGGAGACGTGGATCGGCAAGGTCACCTTGCCGGAGCTGCCCATCGGGCCGGCAACAAGCCGTCCCTGCGCGACGACATGGATGCCCAGGCTGGTGCCATCGCTCGTGCACTGGCGAGTGGCCTGTGCCAGCGACGCCTGATAGGTCAACTGGCTCGCATCGTCCTTGGCACCCTTGGCGTAAAGCCGGTAGACGGATGACTGATCGGGAATGGTGACCTGCGGGCACTTGCCGGCAACATAGGTCTGACCACCGGTCGGAGCGGCCCCTGCGGCACTTGCCTGCGGAGCGACGGTAACATCCGTTGCCGGCTGCTTGTCACTATTGCCGCCGATACCGAGAGTACTGCAACCCGTGAGCAATGCCAGAAGCGAAGCGGAGAAAAGACGACGCGAAACCCTGCCAAACACTATAATTCCACCCTCTCCAAATATTTCACATTATCGGCCTGAAGCCTGTCCGACGGGCCTTTTATGACACTTGGCGATGGTCTATACCAGCGACGCAGCGAAAAATCGATTGGGTAGACACCGTTTTGGCTCACTTTTCGAGATCGACAGATTGGCACAAACTGCGGCCAGCCGGCACCGATCCCACGCGCCTTGCGCAAACGCGAAAACCACGCGGCTGATCCGGCGCAAAAAGACAGGTCGTCGCCGCTTCATTCCTCTACTCTCTCAACCGATCACTCAGGCAATTTTGCGACCAAAGGAATCTTAGACCGTGGACTATATTTCAACGCGGGGAGAAGCCCCTGCCCTTGGCTTCTGCGACGCCCTCCTGGCTGGCCTTGCTCGTGACGGCGGGCTCTATGTTCCTCGTGAATGGCCGACCCTGACGAAGAAAGAAATCCGCGCCTTTCGCGGCAAGAGCTATCAGGATGTTGCCTTCGCCGTCCTGTCGCCCTTCATCAACGGCGAAATCCCGGCAGACGTCTTCCGCGGTATGATCGACGATGCCTACGCCACCTTCCGCCATCCGGCGGTGGCGCCGCTGGTGCAGACCGGGCCGAACAGCTTCGTCATGGAGCTGTTCCACGGCACGACGCTTGCCTTCAAGGATGTCGCCATGCAGCTGCTGGCGCGGCTGATGGACTACGCGCTGGAGAAGCGCGGACAGCGGGCGACCATCGTGGGCGCGACATCGGGCGATACAGGTGGCGCGGCGATCGACGCTTTTGCCGGCCGCGAGCGCACCGACATCTTCATCCTGTTTCCGAATGGCAAGGTCTCGCCGGTACAGCAGCGGCAGATGACGACCTCGACGCAGGCGAATGTGCATGCGCTGGCGATCAACGGCAATTTCGACGACTGCCAGAACCTCGTCAAAGCTATGTTCAACGATGCCGGCTTCCGCGACAAAGTCAGACTTTCCGGCGTCAATTCGATCAACTGGGCCCGAATCATGGCGCAGGTGGTCTATTACTTCACGACAGCGGTAGCGCTCGGTGGCCCGGACCGGAAGATTTCCTTCACCGTTCCCACAGGCAATTTCGGCGATATTTTCGCCGGCTACGTCGCCAAGCGGATGGGCCTGCCGATCGAACGCCTGGTCATCGCCACCAATGAGAACGACATCCTCGCCCGCATGCTGAAGACCGGCCGTTATGAAATGCGCGCCGTCAAGGCCACCAGCGCGCCATCGATGGATATCCAGATCTCCTCCAACTTCGAACGACTGTTGTTCGAGGCGCATGGCCGCGATGCCTCGAAGGTCCGCGCTGCGATGGAAAGCCTGAAGCAATCGAATGGTTTCTCGGTCAGCGATGACGCCCTGAAGTTCATCAAGAAAGACTTCAAGGCCGGCCGCGCCAGCGAAAAGCAGGTTGCCGAAACCATCAAAAAAACGCTTGCCGAAACGGGCTATCTGCTCGATCCGCATACGGCCATCGGCGTCTTTGTCGCCGAGAAGAACGAGCGTCCGACAAGCCCGATGGTGACGCTTGCGACCGCGCATCCGGCAAAATTCCCCGCCGCAGTAAAATCCGCCTCCGGTATTGACCCGGCGCTTCCGACGTGGCTTGCTGGTCTGATGACCAGGGAGGAGCGTTTCGATATTCTCGATCCGGAACTTAAAGCTGTTGAAAGCTTTATCGGCAAGCATGCCCGGGCCGGCGAATAACAGACGCGGAAAGACAAGCGATGACAGTGGAATGCACCCGGCTTGCGTCCGGGCTGACAGTAGCAACCCAATCGATGCCACACCTCGAAAGCGTGGCACTCGGCGTTTGGATCAAGTCCGGTTCGCGTAACGAGACCGAAGCAGAACACGGGATCGCGCATCTGCTCGAGCACATGGCGTTCAAGGGTACGGCGCGTCGCTCGGCCCGGCAGATCGCCGAAGAGATCGAGAATGTCGGCGGCGAGGTGAACGCCGCCACCTCGACCGAAACGACCTCATATTACGCCCGCGTGCTCAAGGACCACGTGCCGCTGGCTGTCGACATACTTGCCGATATCCTGACGGAGTCCGCCTTCGACGAGGAGGAATTGGCGCGTGAAAAGCAGGTTATCCTGCAGGAGATCAACGCGGCGAACGACACGCCTGACGACGTGGTCTTCGACAAGTTTTCCGAGGTTGCCTATCGCGGCCAGACGCTCGGCCGCGCCATCCTCGGCACGCCGGAAACAGTCGTCTCATTTTCACCGGAGCAGATCCGTCATTATCTGGATCGCAACTACACGACCGACCGCATGTTCGTCGTCGCGGCTGGCGCAGTTGATCACGAAAGCTTCGTGCGTCAGGTCGAGGAGCGTTTCTCCAGCCTGCCGACCAAACCCTCGACTTCGCCCATCATCGAGCCGGCTCGCTATATTGGCGGCAATGTTCGCGAGACTCGCGACCTCATGGACGCGCAGATCCTTCTCGGCTTCGAAGGCCGCGCTTACCACACGCGCGACTTCTATTGCTCGCAGATCCTTGCCAATGTTCTCGGCGGCGGCATGTCCTCGCGCCTGTTCCAGGAAGTCCGAGAACTGCGTGGCCTCTGTTATTCGGTCTATGCCTTCCACTGGGGCTTTTCCGACACCGGCATTTTCGGCATCCATGCGGCGACCGGCGGCGAGAACCTGCCGGAGCTGGTGCCTGTCATCGTCGATGAGCTGCACAAGGCTTCCCACAAGATCGAGCAGCAGGAAATCGAGCGCGCCCGCGCCCAGATCCGCGCACAGCTGCTGATGGGTCAGGAAAGCCCGGCTGCTCGCGCCGGCCAGGTCGCCCGGCAGATGATGCTCTATGGCCGCCCCATCCCGAACCAGGAGATGCTGGAGCGCCTGGAGGGCATCACCATCGACCGCCTGACGGATCTTGCAGGCCGGCTGTTCTTCGATACAGTACCGACGCTTTCGGCGATCGGGCCGCTGGAACAGCTTGCGCCGATGGAAGACATCGTCATGTCGCTGTCGTCGCCAAAGCCGGCGTCCAGAAGCGCCAGCGGCTAAGGGCACGCCGCGGGTCGATGGGTTCAGTTCTCGGGGGAGTGCTTGGCGGGATGCAAAAATCTGTCTTTCGGTTTCTCTCACGTCATCCGGACGCGGTTGAACTCGAAAACGACACATATTTGCTGCGTCTGCCGCGCTATTCCGACTTCAACCAATGGCACAGGTTGAGGGCTGAAAGCCGCCGCTTTCTGGAGCCTTGGGAGCCCACCTGGCGGCATGACGAGTTGACGGAGGCTGCCTATCGGGCCCGTATCATCAGAGGCAAGCAGGAATATAGTTCCGGCCAGGCCATACCGCTATTCGTTTTCCTCAGGGAAAACACGACATTGGTCGGAGGCATCACGATCGGATACATTCGCCGCGGTGCTGCGCAGAGCTGCATGATCGGATATTGGATGGGCGAACGCTATTCCGGTCAGGGACATATGTTCGCCGCACTTCAATTGGTTATACCCTATATCTTTTCCGGACTTGAGTTGCACCGAATTGAAGCAGCCTGTATTCCGGATAACGAGCGTAGCATGCGGCTTTTGGAAAAAGCCGGTTTCCAGCGGGAAGGTCATTTGCGCGGTTATCTAAAAATCAACGGTCAGTGGCGCGACCACGTGATGTTTTCCAGGTTGGCTGCGGATGCCGACCCGAACCGAAAATACGACCAGCGATGACTACCGCGCTGATACCGACGATGCCGATGGCCAAACGGCTCGGCACAGTGCTTGCGACACTTGCCGCCGCCCTGCTGCTGTTTTTTGCCGGCATGGCGCATGCAGCCGAGCCCGTGAAGATTTCCCGCGACGATACCGCGCTCGACCTGACGGCGACGACAGAGATCTACACCAATCAGGGCGAGGCTTTTCAGGTTTCAACGGCCGCAGGCGCCGACGGTATTCGGCGCCGCATTGAGGTACGATCCTCCTCGCCAAACCATCAGGGCGACTGGGCCGTTTTCGCGCTCGCCAATGTGTCCGAAGAGCAGTTGGAGCGCGTCATCGTCGCCCCGCATTTCCGCCTTGTGAACTCGAAAGTCTTCTGGCCGGATCTTGGCTCGCAGCGTATCGTTGCCATCACGCCGAGCGAAGGCTTTGCGCTCGATCGGCAGCCGAGCGACGAGGCCGATGTCTTCCGCATCACGCTGAACCCCGGCGCAGTCGTCACCTTCGTCGCAGAGCTTTCCTCTCCGAACTTGCCGCAGCTCTATCTCTGGGAACCGAACGCCTACAAGGACACGGTCAACGCCTTCACGCTCTATCGCGGCATCGTGCTTGGTATTGCCGGCCTGCTGGCGGTGTTCCTGACCATTCTCTTCGTGGTCAAAGGCACGTCGATGCTGCCGGCGACGGCGGCGCTCGCCTGGGCGGTGCTCGGCTATATCTGCGTGGATTTCGGCTTCCTCGGCAAGCTCATCAGCATCACGTCAAGCGATCAGCGAATATGGCGCGCCTGCGCGGAGGTGGCGCTCGCATCGAGTCTGGTGATCTTCCTGTTCACCTATCTCAATCTCAATCGCTGGCATGCGCATCTCGGCTATGTGACATTGGCCTGGGTCCTCGGTCTTGCCCTGCTCTTCGGCGTGGCGATCTACGATCCGTCGATCGCGGCCGGTATCGCCCGGCTGTCGCTGGCGCTGACGGCGACCGCGGGTCTGCTGCTCATCATCTATCTCGGCTTCAACCGCTATGATCGTGCCATCCTGCTCGTGCCCGCCTGGGCGCTGATCCTCGTCTGGCTGTTTGGCGCCTGGATGACGATCATGGGCAAGCTGGACAACGACATCATCCAGCCGGCACTCGGCGGCGGCCTGGTGCTCATCGTCCTGCTGATCGGCTTTACCGTCATGCAGCATGCCTTTGCCGGCGGCGCCTTCCAGCAGGGCTTGTTCTCCGACCTCGAGCGGCAATCCCTCGCCCTCACCGGCTCGGGCGATACCGTCTGGGATTGGGACGTAGCGCGCGACCGCGTCGTCACGACCCCCGACATCTCCATGAAGCTCGGTCTTTCGCCCGGCAGCATGCACGGCGCGGCCCGTAACTGGTTGCCGCGACTGCATCCCGACGACCGCGACCGTTTCCGAGCGACTCTTGACGTTCTTCTCGAACATCGACGCGGCCGGCTGAACCACGAATTCCGCATTCGTGCCGAAGATGGCCATTTCCACTGGCTCTCCATTCGCGCGCGGCCGGTGCTCGGTTCGAACGGCGAAATCATTCGCTGCGTTGGCACCATCGTCGATATCACAGAGCAGAAGAATTCGATCGAACGACTGCTGCACGACGCCGTGCACGACAATCTGACAGGGCTGCCGAACCGCCAGGTCTTCCTCGATCGCCTGCAGGCCGTGCTGACGCTGGCATCGGATAGCAACCAATTGCGGCCGACCGTGATGGTCATCGACATCGATCGCTACAAGCTCGTCAACGATACGCTTGGCGTGGCGGCGGGCGACAATATCCTGATTGCGCTGACCCGACGCCTTCGCCGCCTGTTGAAGCCTCAGGACACGCTGGCTCGTCTCTCCGGCGACCAGTTCGGCCTCATTCTCGTGTCCGAACGCGATCCGGCAAAAGTCGCGGACTTTGCCGATGCGATCAGCAAGGCGATCATGGTGCCGATCAATTTCGCCAACCGCGAGATCATCCTGACGGCCTCCGTCGGATTGACCTCATGGGTCGATCAGCAGGAAAATGCGTCCGGCATGCTCAGCGACGCCGAACTTGCCATGTATCGGGCCAAGCGCGCCGGCGGCAACCGCGTCGAGCCGTTCCAGCCCGCCTTCCGCAGCTTCGGCACCGATCGTCTGCAGCTCGAAACCGACCTGCGCCGTGCCGTTGAACGCAAGGAACTTTCGCTGGTCTATCAGCCGATCGTGCGGCTGGAGGATGCCGAAGTGGCTGGCTTCGAGGCGCTGATGCGTTGGGAACATCCGAAACGCGGCAACATTCCGCCCACGGAATTCATTCCCATTGCCGAGGCCTCGGACATTATCGGCCCGCTTGGCATGTTTGCGCTCGAGCAGGCGACCAACGATCTGAAGGCCTGGCAGCGACAGACCGGCGACCTGCCGCTGTTCGTCTCCATCAACCTTTCCAGCGTGCAGTTGCTCAACAACGAACTCTATGACGATATCCGCGCCCTGCTCGCCAAGACCCATTGCGATCCGAGCCGGATCAAGCTGGAGCTGACGGAATCGCAGGTGATGGAAAACCCCGAGCAGGCCCGGCTGGTGCTCGACAAGCTCCGCGAAGCCGGCATCGGCCTGGCGCTTGACGATTTCGGCACCGGCTATTCCTCGCTCGCCTACCTCACCCGCTTCCCCTTCGATACGATCAAGCTCGACAAGGCGATGGTCCGCGACGAGAGCGACAAGAAGGCCATTCTCCTGCGCTCCGTCATTTCCATGGCGCGCGAACTGAATATGCGTGTTGTCGCCGAGGGCATCGAATCCGAAGAGGATGCGCTGGAACTCGCCAAGATCGGCTGCACTTACGGGCAGAGCTTCATCTTCGGGCCGCCGATGGGATCAGAGTCGGTTATCAGGCTGCTGAAAGAACGCTTTCCCCTGACAAAGCGGGCCTAGCCCACTTCCGCATCTATTGAGAGCGGCAGATCAGGCGCTCTCGATAAGGCCGCGCATATAATCCAGCTTGGCAATCACCGGCGGCGACAGGATGAAGGGATAGGAATCCGGCTGTCCCATGCTGCGCTGGATGGCGTTGATCGCCACGCTCAGGGGAATCCAGGCGCTGACGAGCTGATCGGCGCTTTCGGCTCTGTAGGGATTGAAATCCACTTCCGCCGCCATCTCGTGATAGCCTCTCGGATCGACCGCCAGGCCGAATGAGCGCGCGGTTTCCAACGTATCGACGATGTGTAGATAGTGCGCGAAGCATTCCGCAAAATCTTCCCAGGGGTGTGCGCTGGCATAGGCACTGATGAAATTTTCCTGCCAGTTTGGCGGTGGTCCATTGTCGTAGTGATGCTGGAGCGCCATGCCGTAATCCACCCTCTCATCACTGAAGACAGTACGGAAGGCATCGAACTGGCCACGGTCGCGGACAAGCTTGTTCCAGATGAAATGTCCTGTCTCGTGTCGGAAATGGCCGAGCAGCGTGCGATATGGCTCGTTCATGGAGGTGCGTGCCTGTTCGCGCGTGACGTCATCGGCCTCGGCGGCACGAATGGCGATCAACCCCTCTTCATGGCCTGTCTTGGCCGGCACAACACTGCCACCCTGCACTTCGTCCTCAAGGAAATCGAACACCAACCCACCCTCGGGGTCGTCATGCCGATCCGGATGCGGCAGATTCCAGCGCAGCAACGAATAGAACAGATGTCTTTGCGCCTGGCCGATGCGTCGCCAGCGGTCTATGCCCTGCTGAGTGTCGGTGTTGGGCACAAGGCGATTGTGACGGCAAGCAACGCAATAGAGCTGCGGATCTTCGGCATCGACGAGCCAATTGCAGATATCGAGTTCGGCATTGGCGCAGAAGCGGACATGCCTCTCCGGCTCCGAAACCAGATGCCAGTTAGTGCCGCCCTCACCTTCCAGCGCATATATCGCCAGACGATCCGGGACGAAACCAAGCTGATGGCCACAGCGAACACATTGCCTATTGTCGAAATGCACCGGCTGGCCGCAATGGTCGCAAGTGAAAAGCCGCATGGAAGCCCTCTTCGAAATGACGCTTCGCCTGACATCAAAGAGCCCGTCGCGTCTCCGCGACAGGCTCTTCCTGGCAGGCCGCTGACGACAATACTATCTCAGATTGCCGGCGGCCTGAAATCGGCTCTCAACGAGCAACCGGACTACATCCGGTCGACTGCGCCCTTGACCTTATCCTTGGCCTTGCCGACGGCACTTTGAACCTTGCCCTTGGCTTCCTGGGCCGCGCCTTTTGCGCGCAATTCCTTGTCGTCGGTGGCCTTGCCGGCCATCTGCTTGGCCTTGCCGGCCACTTCGTTTACCTTGCCGGATACCTTGTCACTCATGCTGCCCATATCGAGCGCCTCCTTGGTTGCACGGCGGTATTGCCGTTGTTCTGGGAGGGAAACGTCACGAGTGCTATATCGTTCCAATATAATGCAGATTGCTTCAGCCATGACCCGCATGCGGCGACAGCATCGCAGGGTTGATGCCCATCAGCGCCAAGGCGCGTTCGTACTTGTCATCGAGGCAGCGGTCGAAGATCAGCGCCTCTTCGGCAGGGCAATTCAGCCAACCATTGTTGCCGATTTCGGCCTCCAATTGGCCGGCACCCCAGCCGGCATAGCCGAGCAGCATGGTGGCGCGTTTCGGGCCGCTTCCCTTGGAAATTGCCCGCACGATATCGAGCGTCGCCGTCAGGCTGATATCATCGCTGACCGGAATGCTGCTGTCGCTGATATAGTCGTCCGAGTGCAATACGAAGCCGCGACCGCTTTCGACGGGTCCCCCGGTCTGGATCGGAAAATCCCGCGCGGCAGCCGGGAGAACGATGGCATCGTCGTCCTTGACCATTTCAAGATGCAAAAGCACGTCGGTGAAGGTCAGCTTCTGAGCCCGGTTGATGACGAAGCCCATGGCGCCGGCATCGGAATGCGCGCAAATATAAATAACCGTCCGGTTGAAGTTCCGATCCTCCATGCCGGGCATGGCGATCACGAACTGACCGTCGAGAAAACCTCTTTCGCGTCTATTCTTCAGCGTCGATAGGGACATCGTGCCTCCTGACCGCAGTCCATAACTGCACCGCTAAAAAAGCAAGATGGGGCAATGTCATAAATCAATCAACTGAAAATGATCATTTCTTTTTTCCGCCGCGCTGGCCCCGCGCCGCCCGATCCGTTAAATCCTCATCCCATGATCGGATTGACCACCCTTGCCCGCTTGTCGACGCTCCTTGCCGGAACATTTGCCGCCACACTTTGCGCCGGCATCGCCGCCCATGCCGCGATGAGCGACTGGGTGGACAATCAGGGTGGCCGCATGCGGCTAGTGGCACTGGCGCCGGACGCAGAGGGGCATATCCGCGCCGCCCTGCAGATCGAACCGCAGCCCGGCTGGATCACCTATTGGCGCGAACCTGGCCAGAGCGGCATCCCTCCGCAAGTGAGCCTCGCGCCCGGGAGCGGCGTCACTCTCGAAAGGGCCAGCTACCCGACACCGAAGCAGATCATGGTCGGAAACATACAGGAGATCGGCTATGACGCGCCGGTGACATTGCCGCTCGATTTCCGGACCACAAGCAAAGCGCCGACTAAACTGGAATTGACCGCCTTCATCGGCCTCTGCAAGGATATCTGCATTCCCTTCCAGGCGGAGTATTCGCTTGAACTGCCGGCAGGCGAGCAGCCGACGACACATGAGCTGGCGCTGCTGGATGCGGCCAAGGCTTCGCTGCCGCAGGCACCATCCTCCGATTTCGCCCTCCAGAGCCATAGCCTCTCGTCAGACGCCAAGACGCTCGCGCTGCGCCTGACGCTGCCTGAGGCGACAGGAGACGCGCCAACGATCTACGTTACCGGGCCGGCAGGTTACGCGTTTTTCGAGCAGGCAAATGCGAAACGGGAAGGCAACGCCTATTCAGCCGATATCACGATCGGCAAGTTGCCCAAGAATTATGACACCAAGGGCAAGACGTGGGGCATCCTCGTGGTCGACGGTGACCGCGCCATGGAAACCACGCTTGCGCTGGAATAGCCCTGACCTATAGTTTCACTATCAATCCTCATCCAATCGGCGGCGGCTCAAACGCCCCGATATCGCCCCAAGGAGAGACCCCATGACCATCGCTATCGGCGATAAACTGCCTGCCGCCACCTTCAAGGAAAAGACCGCGGACGGTCCGGTCGAGATCAGCACCGAGCAGCTTTTTGCCGGCAAGCGCGTCGTGCTTTTTGCCGTTCCCGGCGCTTTCACGCCGACTTGCTCGCTCAACCATCTGCCCGGCTATCTCGAAAACCGTGACGCCATCCTCGCCAAGGGCGTCGATGACATCGCCGTCATCTCGGTCAACGACTGGCATGTGATGGGTGCCTGGGCACAATCCTCCGGCGGCATGGGCAAGATCCATTTCCTCGCCGACTGGGACGGCTCCTTCGCCAAGGCACTCGGCCTCGATATCGACCTCTCCGCCGGCGGTCTCGGCGTTCGCTCCAAGCGCTATTCCATGCTGGTCGAAGACGGCGTGGTAAAGACGCTGAACATCGAGGAAAGTCCCGGCCAGGCGACGGTTTCGGGCGCTGCGGCGATGATTGAGCAGCTCTGATTTCAAAATTCAACGCAGAATGAAAGGGCGCCTCAATGGCGCCCTTTGTTGTTTAATACGCTTGAGTGCTCAATCGATCGGGCTGATCCTGATGCATGCAAGTCGCTTGCCCAAGCGAATTCGCTGCCTGCTATAGCCAGTCACAGCTATTCTGGTTCTTGCCTCTTTTTTGCCGCATTCTCCCCGCTATTACACGTAACGTTATTACATAAAGAGAGTGCCCGCATGCGATTTGAACGCGACCCCCTCGCGTCCTCCCTGATAGGGCGCTCCGCTCTGACGCGACTTGCCTATGTTGCCGTGGGTATCGCGGTGCTTTGGGCTGCTATCGGCTGGGCGGTAGCCCTGGCATGAGTGATCTGATCCGCCTCACCAATCTCACCGTCACCTATGAACGTCACCCCGCCGTGCATCACGTTTCCGGCGCCTTCCGAACCGGCAGCCTGACGGCGATCGCCGGACCGAATGGCGCCGGCAAGTCGACGCTCCTGAAGGCGATCATCGGCGAATTGCGCCCGGTCGAAGGATCGATCGATCGCGGAACATTGACGCGGAACGATTTCGGCTATCTGCCGCAGGCGGCCGATATCAACCGCCGCTTTCCGATCTCGGTTGCCGATACGGTGATGCTCGGCGCCTGGAAGACCTCCGGCGCCTTCGGTCGCTTCTCGCGCCAGGATGCGGATCGGGCTCGCGATGCGCTTTCGCTCGTCGGGCTTTCGGGCTTCGAAAACAGGCATATCGGCGCACTCTCGGCCGGGCAGTTCCAGCGCGTGCTCTTCGCCCGGCTGCTGCTGCAGGACGCCAGCGTCATCCTGCTGGACGAGCCTTTCACCGCTATCGACCAACGTACGACGCGCGACCTGCTCGACCTTGTCCTCAGGTGGCATAAGGAAGGGCGCACCGTCATCGCCGTGCTGCATGATTTCGATCAGGTGCGCGCCCATTTCCCTGAAACGCTGCTGATCGCCCGTGAATTGGTCGACTGGGGCCGGACACAGGAGGTCATGAGTTCCAGCAATCTCCTCAAGGCGCGGGCCATGGCGGAGCGCTGGGACGAAGAGGCAGATGCATGCCGGCCTGAAGATGCGCCCAACACCGGCGAGATTGCACGGCGGGAGCCGGCCGAATGACGGTCTACGATATTTTCCTCGCGCCGTTTGCGGATTACGGCTTCATGCGGCGCGCGCTCATAGCCTGCCTGTGCCTGGGCCTTGGTTCCGGCCCGATCGGCGTCTTCCTGATGCTCCGGCGCATGAGCCTGATGGGCGACGCCATGAGCCATGCCGTTCTGCCGGGTGCCGCCATCGGCTACCTTATCGCCGGCTCGCTGTCGCTGACGGCCATGGGCCTCGGCGGTCTCGTGGCCGGCCTTTCGGTGGCACTGCTCTCGGGCCTCGTCAGCCGCATGACGGTGCTGCAGGAAGATGCGAGCTTTGCCAGCTTCTACCTCACCTCTCTCGCGCTCGGCGTGCTCATCGTCTCGCTGCTCGGTCGAATATCGACCTCCTGCATGTACTTTTCGGCACGATCCTGGCGATCGACGCCCCTGCCCTCTACCAGATCGGCGCGATCACCACCGTGACGCTGCTGGCGCTCGCGGTCATCTACCGACCGCTGGTCATGGAATGTTTCGATCCGGGCTTCCTGCGCGCGGTTGGCGGGCGCGGGCCGGTCTATCATTTCCTGTTCCTGCTGCTCGTCGTGCTCAATCTCGTCGCCAGCTTCCAGGCGCTCGGCACGCTGATGGCCGTGGGGCTGATGATGCTGCCGGCCGCCATTGCGCAGCTCTGGTCGCGCAGCCTGCCCGCCATGATGGTGATCGCGACCGGCACGGCGGCAGCTTCCGGCTATATCGGCCTCATCGCCTCCTATCATCTCGAATTTGCCTCGGGTCCGACCATCATCATCACCGCGAGCGTGATCTACGGCTTTTCCATTCTCTTCGCGCCTTCGGGCCTTGCCCGGCGGTTCTTCCCCCGTCCCCATCTCCGGGGCTAATCCGAACAAGGAGACTCGCATGAACAAACAGAGACTGCTCATCTCAGCCGCTGCGGTGGCCTTCGTCGCCTTCGGCGTCGTCCGCCCGGCCTCTGCCGAGACGCTTGATGTCGTCGCTTCCTTCACCGTGCTTGCCGATGTCGTCAAGCAGGTCGGCGGCGACCATGTGAAGGTATCGAGCCTTGTCGGCCCGAACGGCGACCCCCATGAATTCGAACCGTCGCCGGCCGATGCCAAGCGGCTCAATGCCGCCAAGGTCACCTTCGTCAGCGGTGAAGGCCTGGAAGGCTGGATGGACCGGCTGATCACGGCTTCGGGCTACAAGGGCACGCCGGTCGTCGTCTCCGAAGGCATCAATACCCGCACGATGGTCGATGACGGCAAGACGGTCACCGATCCGCATGTGTGGAACAGCCCAGTCAACGTGAAGATCTGGGTCGCCAATATCGAGAAGGCGCTGTCCGCTGCCGATCCGGCCGATGCCGCCGATTTCAAGGCCAATGCCGAGCGCTACACCAAGGTGCTGACCGAGCTCGACGCTTACGCGCACAGCAAGTTCGACAAGATCCCTGACGACCGCCGCAAGGTGCTGACCAGCCACGACGCTTTCGGCTATTTCGGCCGCGAGTATAAGGTGAACTTCCTTGCCCCGCTCGGCTTCTCGACGGAAACCGAAGCCTCGGCCGCCAAGGTCGCCCAGCTGATCGAGCAGATCAAGACCGAGCATGTGAAGACCTATTTCTTCGAAAACTCGAACGATCCGCGCTTCGTCAAGCAGGTCGCCAAGGCGACCGGCGCTCAGCCCGGCGGCGAGCTCTATGTCGAATCCCTTTCCAAGACCAATGGACCGGCTTCGACTTACGAGAAAATGTTCCGTTATAACGTTGACCAGCTAGCCGCTGCGATGGCGAAGGCCAGCTGAACTACCGATTGAGCAAACAACGAACAAAATGGGGCGCAGGTGGATTTCACCTGCGCCCCATTCTGCTTAAAGACGGAGTTAAAGATTGAGATCGAAGACCAGCAGCCCGGCAAGGCCGCCATCGGTCGAAGAGACAATCCGCTCGCCGACCGCCACATGCTGCGGATGCACCAGATAGGCATCCCGCGCTTCCGGGCTTTCAAACGTCACCGCAAAGCCATCGACAAAGCCGCCATGCAGCCCTTCCGGCGAGACATTCGGCCCATACTTCACATCGACAATGCCAGGAATGACCTGCTGCAAAGCGGCCACGGCTTCAAAAAGCGCCTTCTTCTCATCCTGTGTCATGGCAGATTTCAGCCGCAGGAAAACGCAGTGCAGGATCATGGATACAGCCTCCCTTGATGTTGGGGGCAGCATAGAGAGAAAGGGGGATGGGGCAAGGTGCTACACAGCAATCCCGGTATTTCTATCAGCTGTTGGAAAGGACAGCCGCAGTCTCGCCTTGAGCCTTGCGAGGAGCAGCTAGAAGATGCGGGGAAACCGGTCTGCCGGCTCCCGCGCAAATCATCGCGATACGTTCAGACGCTTCTTTCGCGCCAGGCGTTTTGCCCTGTCAGGCGGCTCATTTCGGCACGATATTCATCCTCGGAGGTGCTCCAGCGGAGACGGGCATATTCTTCCACATCAGGCCCGACGACATAGCGGAGACGACTGGAGGCATCCGTTGCCGCCTGGAAAATAGTCTCCACCACCACCTGCTCCTCCGTCGAATCGAAGGGATAATCGATCATCGACTGAAGCGCGTGATCGAAATAGGCCTTGTAGTTCTCCGGAACGGGTATCTGCTGCGACAGGGCCATTCCGCTCGCGGCAAAATTGGTGCTGCGGATCGCACCAGGCTCGACCATCTTGATCCGGATATTTTGCGATTCCAGCTCATAGGAGAGCGATTCCGACAGACCTTCGACGGCATGCTTGGAGGCGACATAAAGGGAGAGCAGCGGCACCGCCATGAAGCCGACGCCCGAGGTGACATTGACGATGGTGCCGCCACCCTGCTTGCGCAGATGAGGTGTTGCTTCTCGAATGACATTCATCACCCCGAAAACGTTGGTTTCGAAAATCTGGCGCGCGGCCTCTTGCGGTGTCGCCTCGAAGATCGAGACCATCGTGATACCAGCGTTGTTGATGACCACGTCGATCTTGCCGAAACGCGCAATGCCGGCCTCAATGGCCGCGCCGATGCTGGCCTGATCGGATACGTCGAGTGCCACAACGAGGATTCGCTCCGGGTTTTCATTCGCAAGCTCCGGCTGCGGATTTCGCATCGTCGCGACAACGTTCCAGCCCTGAGCCGCAAAGAACCTCGCGGCGGATTTGCCCACTCCTGACGAGCAGCCGGTGATAAGGACAGTCTTGGTCATGTGTTGTTCTCCATTTCGTGTTGGAGAATTGCTAAGCGAGCAAAAGATGATAATCTATAATGATTAATCTCGATTTCATTACGGATCGTCTCAATGGACGCTTTAACCGACATCATTCAGTTGCTTCGCCCACAGACCGTGCTGCTCGGCAGAATGGCTGCGTCTGGCCTCTGGGGCGTGCAGGTGCCACCTCAACGGCCCGGTCTTCTATTTTGCGATGGAGGGCAATTGCTGGTTTCAAGTGGCCGGAGGTGACCTCTTGGAACTGCGGGTGGGAGATTATGTCCTGTCTTCCAGGCCGATGGCGGACGTGTTTCTCAGCGAGCCAACGGCAAAAACGGTACTGTCGGATGAGGCCTTCAAGGCCATTCACTCCGTCGACGGCGAAGTGCGGCTCGGCAATCCGCTGGACGAACCGGCAACTCGGATCGTCGGTGGATTGATCGTCTGCGATCCGGCAAATGCGCACCTGCTTGTCGAATTGTTACCCCGTTGCATCCATCTGCGTGCCGAAGATGAGGCGGCAGCCAGACTGCACACGCTCGTCTCCATCGTCCGTGAAGAGGCCGATGAAACGCGCCCGGGTCGCAACGCAGTTCTCTCCCGCCTGATCGAGGTTATGCTCATCGAAACCTTGCGCCGTGAAGTCGCGTCCTCCCTGCCACATCGCGGCGTACTGGGCGGACTGGCCGATACGAGGCTCGCCAAGCGCTCGCCAACATCCATGCCGATGTCGCCAGGGGATGGACCGTCGAAGAGCTGGCGCGACAGGCCGGCATGTCGCGGGCCGCATTTGCGCGGCGGTTTTCCGAGGCCGTGGGTGCGGCGCCAGTGGAGTATCTGCTGAATTGGCGGATGGCGCTCGCGAAGGACGCATTGCGCCGCGGAAGCGGCACGTTGGAGGAGATTGCGTTCCAGATCGGCTACAAGTCGACAAGTGCGTTCAGTACCGCTTTCAGTCACAGGGTCGGCTGCCCGCCGAGCGAATACGCGGCAATCGCCCAGACTTAAGCCAGAACGGGCCGGAGTCGGCGGGCTGAACATATATATGAAGTTTACCTTTGCAGTTTATCTTCCTATATGCTAAGCCCTCCATATGAACACTCAATCTGACCAACCACTCCACTCCACCGCCGCCGCCATCGCGCAGGACCTCCGCGGCGTCGTCAGCAAACTCAAGCGTCGCCTGCGCGACCAGGCTGATGTGGGAGATCTGACCACGACGCAGATATCGGTGCTTGTGCGTCTTGAGAAAGACGGACCGATGACGACGTCCAGCCTGGCGAGAGCCGAGGGCATGCGGCCGCAGTCCATGGGAGCCGTCATCGCGGCCTTGGAAGGGGCAGACCTTGTAAAGGGGTTTGCGGATCCGAATGATGGTCGCCAAACGATCCTCTCAATCACCGATGCCTGCCGCAAGCGCATCGAAGAGGGCCGCGCGGCGCGGCAGGACTGGCTTTCCCGCACGATCGAGGCGCGACTCTCGAGTGAGGAACAGGACCGGCTGCTGTCTGCAATCAAACTGCTGCAACGGCTCGCCGATGACTGACGTTCTATCGTCCACTCTCTGAGCCTATCACTCCCAACAAACAACGAAGGCAATCTTCATGGCCCTCACCACCCTTGATCCAAAGACGGCGCTTATCGTCGTCGATCTTCAGAAGGGCATCATCGGATCGCCTTTCGCCCATCCCATCGGACCGGTTGTCGCGAATGCGGTCGCGCTGATCGAAGCCTTTCGCGCTCGGCATCTTCCTGTCGTGCTGGTCAATGTCGCGGGCGGAGCGCCCGGCCGCACGGAGCAGCCTCCGCGCCATGTCGGCGCTTTCCCCGCCGACTTTACCGACTTCATTCCCGAGCTTGGCCAACAGCCGGAGGATATGGTCGTGACGAAGCGGTCATGGGGCGCATTCGCGACCACCGATCTGGAGAAGCGCTTGAGGGCCCTCGATGTCACGCAGGTCGTTGTCATCGGCGTTGCCACCGGCACCGGCGTCGAGGCCACTGCCCGTCAGGCCTATGAGCAGGGTTTCAACGTTACCCTCGCCATCGACGCGATGACGGATGGCCGGGCGGAAGCACATGACTACAGCATCAAGAACATCTTCCCGCGCCTTGGCGAGACCGCCCCAGCCCGAGATATCATCAACCTGCTCGCATCGAGGACCGCCTGATATGCAATGGCACCATCTTCTATCCTACTTCTTCGGCGGCCTTTTTCTCATGAACGCCGTGCCGCATCTGGTCAGCGGGGTCATGGGCCGGCCGTTCCAGACGCCTTTCGCCACGCCGCGTGGAGAGGGCCTGTCCTCCTCCACCGTCAACGTGCTTTGGGGCTTCGCCAATCTCGTCATTGCCTATCTTCTGGTCTGCGAGGTCGGTGATTTCTCGTTGAACGACGCATCCGATATTTTGTCACTCGGTCTGGGCGCGTTGTTGATCGCGCTGTTTGGCGCACGGCATTTCGGCCGCTTTCACGGCGGCAACGACCCCGAACGCTCGTGACCGGCACGCTTGCCAATCCGTTCCGCTCCCTGCGGCATCGCAACTACCGCATCTGGGCGGCGGGAGCGCTGGTGTCCAACATCGGCACTTGGGTGCAGCGAACGGCACAGGACTGGCTGGTATTCACCGAGCTGACCCATCACGATGCCTCCACCGTCGGCATCGTGATGGGACTGCAATTCGCCCCACAGCTTTTGCTCTTGACGTGGACGGGGTCTGCCGCCGATCAGTTCAACCAGCGCAAGCTCCTGATGGTAACGCAGGCGACGATGGGGTTGCTGTCGCTGGCTCTCGCGTCCCTGACACTGCTTGGCGTCGTGCAGCTCTGGCATGTCTATGTCTTGGCCTTTCTGTTCGGCTGTGCGGCCGCGTTTGATGCTCCCGTGCGCCAGACCTTTGTCGCCGAACTCGTCGGCGACGAGGACCTGCCGAATGCGGTTGCGCTGAACTCGACATCCTTCAACGCTGCGCGGATGGTCGGCCCTGCCGCGTCCGGAATGGTGATCGCGGGACTGGGGACCGGTTGGGCCTTTCTGATCGACGGAATGTCCTTCGCGGCGGTGCTGCTCTCGCTTGGTTTGCTGCGCCTCAGCGAACTTCGCACGAGCGCGAGGGCCGAACGCGCGAAGGGAAGTTTTATCGAAGGGTTGCGCTACGTCCGTAAGCGACCCGACCTTCTCGCCATATTGATCATGCTGTTCCTGATCGGAACCTTCGGCCTGAATTTTCCGATCTTCATTTCGACCATGGCAGTCGACGTCTTTCACGTCGATGCCGGCGGCTACGGGCTTCTATCCTCGATCATGGCCATCGGCACAATGGCAGGTGCCCTGTTGAGCGGAAGCCGCGATGAGGCCCGCTTTGGGGGCCTTCCCTTAGCCGCAAGCGCCTTCGGCGGCGGCTGCCTGCTGGCAGCCCTTATCCCGGGCTATTGGCCGTTCGCCGCCGCGCTCGTCGTGATCGGCGCTGCCGGCCTGATCTTCACCAATCTGACAAACAGCCTCATGCAGCTTTCGACCGAGCCCGCCATGCGTGGGCGGATCATGGCGCTGCGGGTCGCGATTGCGCTCGGGGGCACGCCCATCGGGGCGCCGATTGTCGGCTGGGTGGCTGATCACTGCGGACCCTCCTGGGCGCTCGGTGTCGGCGCCACCTCCGGCTTCGCGGCCACTGTGGTCGGCCTTTATGCGATGTATCGAAAGGGACGAGGCAAGCGTGCGCAACAGGATATGGCCAGGCGTTGACGAGGAACGCGCTCCCATACGCTCACGAGCCCGCCGCAGGGTTCGGCCTGCGTCACGATCAACTCGGCCATGCCTTGAGCGCTCTTTCAACCGTGCCATAGAGTTGTTCTCTTTTCGCGCCGGATTGGGCGTCGAGGGCCATTCCCCAGCCGACAGTCATTAAGAAACGCGCGAGTTCTTCGGGGACAGCATCGGGCGGCAAGTCTCCCGCCGCTTTCGCCTCCTGAAGCCGATTGCACAGCCGCATTCGCCGCGCCTCGCGAAGCTTTGAAAGTTCGCCACGGATCGGGCCTGGGTCATCGGCGCATGCCAGTGCACAATTGACGGCGAGGCAACCGGGCGGATGGGCGGCATCCGTGTAGAGATCGGCCATTCGATAGAGCATCAGCTCGGCAACCCCGCGCGCGGTCGGCTCGTTCAGCGCTTCCTCGGCATAGCTCAACCGTGTCTCGAGATAATGTTCAAGCACCCTGAGGAACAAGCCGTCCTTGCTGTTGAAAGCAAAGTAGAAACTCGGCGGGGTTATGCCCATGGCCTTGGTCAAATCGGCGACCGAGGTCCTCTCATAGCCATTTCGCCAGAAGAGCGTCGTCGCCACGTCGATCGCCTTTTCAATATCCAGCACCCTTGGTCGCGCCATCTGCTCGCTGCCTGTCTTCGTTACCGCCTTCTATAGCGAGCACTATATAATCCTTCTTGACAGGCCACGCAAATCGTCAAATATAGCGATCGTTATATTTCGATGTCGCCGGCGACAGGCGGCTCTCGTGAAGGAAATTCTCATGCAATTCAAAAAGTTCAGCCGTACCGGCCTCATGGTATCCGGCCTCTGCCTCGGGACCGGAACCTTCGGCAAGCAGACCGACGAAGCCGAATCGTTTCAGGTGTTGGACAAGGCCGCGGATACCGGCGTGAATTTCATCGACACCGCCGACATCTATCCCGGAGGCGGCACCATGTCCGAAGTCGGCAGGTCGGAGGAAATCACGGGGCGATGGCTGAAGGGCAAGCGCGACCGGTTCATCGTCGGCACCAAAGGCGGCGGCCCGATGGGAGCATCGCCATGGGATCGCGGCTCGTCGCGCAAGCACCTGCTCGATGCGATCGACGCATCCCTTCGCCGCCTGAACACGGATTATGTGGACCTCTATCAGGTGCATATGGACGATGCGGAGACACCGCTCGACGAAACCGTGGAAGCGCTTGATGCGATCGTCCGCTCGGGCAAGGCGCGCTACATCGGCGTCTCGAATTTCCTGGCCTATCGATTGGCGCGCGCCATTGGCCGCCAAGACACGTTAAGGCTGGCGCGCTTCGTCTCCGCGCAGCCGCGCTACAATCTGCTGTTTCGCGAGATAGAGCGCGAATTGCTGCCTCTCGCCCAGGAGGAAAACCTGGCCGTCATCCCGTTCAATCCGCTCGCCGGCGGGCTTCTGAGCGGACGATACCAACAGGATGAGAAGCCTGAAACGGGGCGGTTTTCAGCAGAAGTCGGTCAGTTCGGTGCCATGTATATGGCGCGCTATTGGCACCAGCGCGAATTCGAAACAATCGAAAAACTGAGGGCGATAGCCCAGGAAGCCGGAGAACCGCTGGCAAAGCTCGCCGTCGCCTGGGTTATGGCAAATCCAGCGATCACCTCGGTCATTCTGGGTGCCAGCCGGACCGGGCAACTAACCGACACGCTCGCGGCCTCCGATTACACCCTTGCGCCCGAACTGAAGGCAAGGCTCGATGATCTCACCCTCGAGTACCGTCGGGGCGATGCAACGCGATAGGCATGCCGAAAAGGTCCTCCGGTCAATCCCGGAGGACCTGCCATCGCCTAGTCGTGCTTGCGCGGCTGCCAGCCGAATATGGATTTTGCCTTGGCGTTCGAAACCGGGCCACCATCATCGACCACATTGAAGACGCCGATCACCGAGCTTTGCACCGCCAGCAGGGCGGCGCGGGCAGCATCATCCACATGCAGACTTATGGGTCCGTTCGGTGCATCGCAGCCGGTGCCCGGCCCATAGAGAAGCCCATATCGCAAGACCGTACCGGCAATGCCAGCAATCGTGAGCGTGAGCCGTTCGAGCGTCCGAACCGCAGTTGCGCTTTCCTGCAGCGGGGTCTCCTCGGTGATCTCCCCTCTACCCACCTGATAGGACCAGGCGATGCTTTGCGAAAGCATCCGCTGCGCCCCGACCGCGACGGCGGCATCGACGAGGTTCTTCGTTTCCACTTCGCGGATACGGGCATTGCGGGCACGCCCCTCTTCCATCTGCGCGGGATCAAGCCCGAAGGGCAGATCGGTCAGCTGGTGAATGACGATACCAGGCTTTATCTGCCGCAGCGCCGCCTTCAGGGCATCGCCATCGAAGACATCGACAACGACAGGCGTGGCGCCTGCCTGGCGCAGGCTTTCCCCGCGTTCCGGCTTGCGGGTGGAACCGTAGACGGTGAAGCCTGCCTCGACCAGCAGGGGCACAAGCCTGCTCCCGATCGCACCGGTTGCGCCAGCAAGAAAAATGGTCTCGCCCATTGGAAACTCCTGAGATGTTTGCATCGTAATTGATGCATATTTTTTCGCACGAGCTTGGCCTGGAAAACAGATGCAAGAATCGACGATTCGACTAGGCCAAAGGCAGATCTCAACTGTCGCGATCAGCCGCCGTGCAGAGCGCTTTCAGACGCACCGCAAAAGATTCGGCCATGTGCCTGCTGGCAAGATTGGTAAAGCTCAGCAGCAGACCATCGACCGATTGCGGCCCCATATGCCAGAGCGACAGAGGCTGCAGGCCGAAGCCGTCCGCCTGCGCCAATGCGGCGATATTGGCTGAAGACGCCCGATATCCATCAAACTGCATGACGAGGTGCAGCCCGGCGGCGGGAGAAATCGCCCTGGCGCTGTCTCCGAAGACATCCTGCATCGTATCGACCAGCAACTGGCGACGCTCGGCGTACAAGGAGCGCATCTTCTTGAGATGACGCACGAAATACCCTTGCTCGATGAAATCGGCGATGACGGCTTGATGGAATATCGGGCTGCCACCGCCCCCGACCCGGCAGGCGCGCTCGAATACCTCAACCTCCGCTGGCGGCACGACCAGATAGGCAAGCCGCAGTGCCGGATAGAGAACCTTGCTGAACGAGCCGGTGAAAAGGACACGCTCGCCGCGATCCATGGCCTTGAGCGACAAAGGCGGCCGACGGTTGTAGCGATATTCGCTGTCATAATCGTCCTCGATGATCCAGCGCTTCCCGTCCTCGGCCCATTTGAGCAATTCGCCGCGTCTGTCCTTGGACATCATCACGCAGAGTGGGCTCTGGTTGGCGGGCGTAACGATGGCAAAGCGGGCATCTGGCGCGCGCTCCCTGCCCTCTTCGACGACAAGGCCATCCTGATCGACCGGCACCGGATGAAGTTTGGCATTTATCGACAGCAGAAATTCCCGGGCGACGGGGTAGCCAGGATCCTCAAACCATATGCCGTCACCGGGCCGATAGAGCGACCGCATGATCAGCTCCAGGCTGGCGCGATGGCCCGAGGTCACGAATACCTGCTCCGGCCGGCAGACGATGGCCCGTGAAAAGGCGAGATAGGCGGCAATGCGCTCTCGCAGCGCCGGGAGGCCGGGAGGCTCTGGATAGCCAAGCTGCTCTGCGCCGAGCTCTCGCGAGCGGCGGCTGACGAGCCGGTTCCAGGTCTTGCGCGGAAAGGCATCGAGAGCGGGGAGACCAAGCTGAAACGGCCTGACATTGGGTGACTGTTCCGCCGGTGCAGTCCTCGGCGCGGAACTCGATGGCTCGTCCGCGCTTGTCTTCTTCAGCCGCAAATCGACGAAGGTGCCCCCTGCGCCGCGAAATTCGAGATAGCCCTCTTCCGCGAGGATCTGATAGGCCAGATTGACGGTTCCGCGCGAGAGACCAAGCTCGCTGGCGAGCGTCCGCACTGACGGCAGCCGGTCTCCCGGCGCCAGGCGCCCCTCGGCAATCGCGGTTTTGAACCGGGCACAAATCTGCAGATAGATCGGATGGTCGCCCTCCCGCGAAAGCGCGATATCTTCCACCCGACCCGAAACGCCCTGCTGTGCCATGAAGGCTATGTCCTGCCTATGCGGGCTCGCGCCCACGTCTACGATCCCGTGACGGCAGAGGTTAGCCCGAAGACAGGATTGGCGGCAAGCTGCCGGTTGCCGAGCGCGAGAGCCTCGGTTGCTAGATCTGGCATCGCCAATCCCTGCAGGCGAATGAACTGCACGTTTGTGATGCCGATCGTCGCCAGCACATGGGCAAAATAGGGCGAGAGATAATCGGGTTGCCGGGCACGCGGACCATCATGAGCACCACCGGAACCCACAACGACAAGCGTCGGGCGGTCCTCGAGAAGGCCGACCTTGTAGCCATCCCGATAGGTGAAGGTGCGGCCGGCGCGCAGCACATAATCGATCCAGAGCTTCAGCGATGCCGGCACGGAAAAATTATGCATTGGCGTCGCGACGATCAGATAATCGCAGGCCTCGATTTCCCGAATCAATGTTTCCGATTCTGCGAAGGCAGGCAGATGATGTTCCGCGCGTTTGACGATAGCATCGGCATAGTGCTCGGTGATCGGCGACGGGCACATGACCGAGAGATCGCGTTCGACCAGTCTGATATCCTGCCCAGCGTCGAGCAGATTGCCGGCCGCCTTCCTTGCCAGCTCATAGCTGCGCGACGCAGATCCAAGCGGACTAGCATTCAGAAGCAAGATGGTCTTCACGCGCTTGCTTCCTTCAAAACCTGGCTGAAATGCAGACCGCGAGCCAGGAGCCCATTGCGGAAATAGAAGCGTTGGGCCAGCGAATTGCCAAGCCCCGTGTCGAGCACCAGCATGGCTCTTCCGTCGGCCTTGGCCAGCTCGCGGACGTGATCGATCAGCTCTGCACCGAATCTGGACCGCTGGCAGGATTGGCGCACGACAAGATCGTCGACATAGGTAAACCGCCCATAGATCAGGTTTTCGAGATGACGATAACCTGCCAGCCCCGACAGCGCGCCATCCTGCCAGACGCCCAGCAGCCGATAGCCATCCTGCTGCTGGCGCTGGACGCGTTCGCGATAAATGTCGGGGTCTTCGATATGCGGGCGCAGTTCGCGCATGACCGCGAAGCTCTCCGCAATATCCTCTGCGTTTTCGATATGCCTGAAATTCATGTTTGGCTCTCGCTGAATGGGGACCGGCAAAATCTACGCCGCGCATGACCCGCTCAACAGGACCAAAAATCGACAAATGGACTGGGCCATTGGCCGCCTTTACAAGCGCGGCCAGTGCCTCATCTAGTCTGGAGCCGAGACCTATTTCTTCTTGAAAGGCTCCATGCCCTTGCGTGCCAGCTCGTCCGCCCGTTCATTTTCCGGGTGGCCGGCATGGCCCTTGACCCAGTGGAGCGTCACCTTGTGGCGATTATAGGCTTCATCCAGCGCCTGCCACAGCTCGGCATTCTTCACCGGCTTCTTGTCCGCGGTCTTCCAGCCGTTCTTCTTCCAGCCGAAAATCCACTTGGTGATGCCGTCCTTGACGTAGACGCTGTCGGTGTAAAGATCGACTTCGCAGGGGCTTTTCAGGGCGGAGAGCGAGGAGATCGCCGCCAGCAGCTCCATGCGATTGTTGGTGGTGTCAGCCTCGCCGCCGGACAGTTCCTTTTCCACATCGCCATAGCGAAGCACCGCGCCCCAGCCGCCCGGGCCGGGATTGCCGGAGCAGGCTCCATCGGTAAAGATATCGACGTGCTTCATGCCTTCAGCCCGTATTCGGCTGCAGAGGCGATCTGACGGTGGAAGCGCAGCTTACGCAGATATTCAAGCGGGTCTTTCTTGGTGACCATCGCGCCGGCCGGCGTCGTCAGCCAGTCATAGAGGCGGGTCAGGAAGAAGCGCAGCGCCGAACCGCGCGCCAGCGTCGGAAGTGCCGCGATTTCGGCAGCGCTCAGCGGCCGCACGCTCTGATATCCCTCAAGCAGCGCCATGCCCTTGGTGATGTTGTAGGCGTGATCCTTCTCGAAGCACCAAGCGTTGAGGCAGATGGAAACATCGTAGGCAAGCTGATCGTTGCAGGCGAAATAGAAATCGATCAGACCGGATAGCGTGTCGCCGAGAAAGAAGACATTGTCCGGGAAGAGATCGGCGTGGATGACGCCCTCGGGCAGATCCTTCGGCCAATGCTGCCCAAGGAAATCGAGCTCACCGCGGATCTCGTCCTGCAGGCCAGCCTCGACTTCATCGGCGCGCGCCTCGGACTTTTCCCAGAGCGCCTGCCAGCCATTGAGCGACAAGGCGTTCGGGCGGCGGATTTCGAAACCTTCACCGGCGACATGCATGGCAGCCAGCGCCTTGCCGACTTCGCGGCAATGATTGGCATCGGGCTTGCGCAACCACATGCCTTCGAGAAAGGAAATCAGCGCGGCCGGCCGACCGGAGAGATGGCCAAGCAGCTCGCCATCCTTGCGCGGCAACGGCAGCGGGCAGGACAGACCGCGGCTCGCCAGATGCTGCATCAGCCCCAGGAAGAACGGCAGGTCACCCTTGTCGACACGCTTTTCATAGAGCGTCAGGATCAGCGGGTCGCGCGTGGTGTGCAGCAGGAAGTTCGAATTCTCGACGCCCTCGGCAATGCCCTTGTAGGAGAGAAGTTCGCCAACGTCGTATTCCGTCAGAAACCACTTCAAATCGTCTTCGGTAATATCGGTATAAACAGCCACGAAACATTCCCTTGATACACGCTGGCGCCGTAACCACCCGCCCTCGTGGTTCGAGACGGCCCTTCGGGCCTCCTCACCATGAGGGCTGATCTTTGGGCGCCCGGCGACGAAACTCTCTCCGCCTCATCCCGAGGTGCCTTGCCGATTAAGCGTCAGCGCAAGCGGCTAGGCCTCGAAGGACGAGGTGGCCCTTCCTCAATCCCCGTTGACGAAAGCCATGTCCGCCGTCGTCAACTCGATGCTGCGCAGCTCGCGATTGACGAGGAAATTCTCGGTTTCCTTGACCGTTTCGGCGAGCTCCACGACGGCATTGTAGCGAGCGCGGAACGCTTCGATGATCTCGTTGACGATGACTTCTGGCGCAGATGCACCAGCCGAGAGACCGACCGTCTTGATGTCGCCGATATTGTCCCAATCGATTTCCGAAGCGCGCTGGACAAGCACGGATTTTGTCGCCCCTGCCCTTAGCGCCACTTCGACGAGCCGCTTGGAGTTCGAGGAATTCGGCGCGCCGACGACGATGAAGAGATCGCAGCCGGGAGCTGCCTGCTTCACGACTTCCTGGCGATTGGTCGTCGCGTAACAAATCGAGTCGGCGGCGGGCGCCGTCAGGTTCGGAAAGCGCTCCTGCAACCGCGCGATAACGCCGGCGGTATCATCGACCGAGAGCGTCGTCTGCGTGACGAAGCCGAGATTGTCAGGATCGACCGGTTCGTAGACATCGGCATCTTCCACCGTCTCGATCAGCGAAACGGCGCCTTCCGGCAGCTGCCCCATGGTGCCGATCACTTCCGGATGGCCGGCATGGCCGATGAGGACGACATGACGACCGAGCCGGTTGTGGCGCATGGCCTGCTTGTGCACCTTGGAGACCAGCGGGCAGGTAGCGTCGAGATAAAAGAGATTGCGCGCATCGGCGTCGGCCGGCACGGCCTTCGGCACGCCATGGGCGGAAAAGACCACCGGCTGGGCGCGGTGCTCAGCCGGGATTTCGTCCAGCTCTTCCACGAAGATGGCACCCTTGGCCTCCAGCCCCTCGACCACGTAGCGATTGTGCACGATCTCGTGGCGGACATAGACAGGCGCACCATAGGCCTTCAGCGCCAGCACGACGATCTGGATGGCGCGATCGACGCCGGCGCAAAAGCCGCGCGGCCCGCAAAGCCGGATGGTCAGGTCAGGTTTGGAAACGGCTATGTTCATGTCTCTTCCGAAATGCGCGACGGGGGCTCAGCCATAGGTAGGTAGGCCCTGCCGCCTGCTCCATTGAGTCCGCATGATCTTATCCAAAAACCGTTGCGCACTTTTGGGATCATGCTCTAGCCGAATATTCCATCGAAATGAAGCAATTCTATTGCATGCCTCTATTGTGAGGGTGCGTCCGGGTGATGCTTGCGCCACCAGGAGATCGCGACGATGGCAACAAGCGCTACCGCGAGGCCGTACCAAGTCACGGCATATTGCAGGTGGCTGTTCGGCAGGTCGATGATGGTGACGCCGCCGATCGGCAGGCCGGCGGGATTCGGCGTCTTGTCGGCATCGATGAAGAAAGGCAGGACCTTGTCCTTCGGCAGTCCGACGCTGGACGCCATCGCATCCAGATCCCTCCAGAAGAATATGTTCTTGCCGAGATCATTATCCGGCATGCCCGAGGGCTGCTCGCTGAGCTTGGCGCGCGCAAGGCCCGTCACCGTCTGCTCGCCGGTCAACTGCCCCTGCTTGCGCATTTCCGGCTCTTTGGCCTCGGAGGGCACGAAGCCCCTGTTGACGAAGACGAAGCGGCCATCGGCAAGCTGCAGAGGCGTATAGATGTGAAAGCCCGGCTCCTCTCCATAGGTGGAGAGAAAATCGCGTTCCTTGTTGTTGAGGTAATGGCCGCTGACGGTCACCACGCGATATTCGATATCTCCGCCGGACGCTGCCATCGCCTCGATTGCCGATAGCGGCACGGCGGGCGCATCCTTACGCGCGGCAATGTCGGCGAGCAGGCCTTCCTTCCAGTGCAGCCGCTGCACCTGCCAGGTGCCCAACCCCACAAGGATCACGAGCACGGCGAGCAGGATCAGCGCCTTGAGGACCTGCCACAAAGGATTGGAGCGGCGAACCGGCACGGCGGCCTCAGTCATGGCTGATCCGCCCTTCGCTGGCCTTGTTGCGGTATTGCAGCGCGATCAGAATGCCCTTGCACCAGCGCAGAGACAGCAGTGAGAGGATGATGGTCAGCGGCGCAAACAGCACTATGTAGACCCAGACCGGCGGCGCGTAGTTGATCTGCATCCACAGGACCAGGCCGATGACGATGAAACCGACAATTAGGATGACAAAGACCGCCGGGCCATCGCCCGCATCGGCGAAGGCATAGTCGAGATCGCAGGCGGAACAGCGCGGCTTTATCGACAATAATCCATCGAAGAGCTTGCCATGGCCGCAACGCGGACAACAGCCCTGGAAGCCGACCTTGAACGGATCGACGGGCGCAAAGAGGGCGCTGTCGTCATGGGGCGTTTCGCTGGGGTTCTTGTCTTGCTCTGAGGTCAAAATTCGGTCTCGATCAGCCTGCCATTGCGGGCGAGCATGATGGTCTCGTCCCTGTCACAATCAGTAGCCGCGATGCGCCAATCCGTCCAATCGAAAAGCTCGTACACCGCATTCAGGTCCGAATACATCCGAAAGGGAACTGCCTCATGCAACAAAGCCAAGGCGTAGGCGCCGGCCGTATCATCATCCTGAACGGCGCGCCACGATCCGGAAAGAGCAGCATCGTCGAGGCGATTCAGGCTGGATTTGACGGCGTATGGGTCAATCTCGGTGTCGACGTCTATGTGCGCCATGCCACGCCGCTGCGCTATCGTCCGGGCATCGGCCTGCGCCCCGGCGGCGAACGGCCCGATCTCGAGCCGCTGATTCCGCGCTTTTATGCCGCACTCTATGCCTCGATCGCCGCACATAGCCGCCTCGGCCTCAACGTCGTCGCCGAGTTCGGGCATCACGATGCCTATTCGCGCCCGCTAAACATTCTCTCTAATTGCGCCAGACAGTTAGCGGGATTGCCGACACTCTTTGTCGGCGTGCACTGCTCGCTCGATGTGGTGATGCAGCGCCGGCTGGCAGAAGGCCCGGAGAGGCAAGGAACTTATATTCCGGTCAGCCCGGATATGGCGGTTCCGGCACCGGTGCTTACCTGGCAGCAACAGGTGCACCGGCCGGGGATTTACGATCTGGAAGTCGATACCTCGACAAATAGCCCGCAGGCATGCGCGGAAGAGATCAGGCAGGCCCTCGAGCGTGGCATTCCCAACCCATCGGCATTTGAACGGCTGGCAGCTGAGACTGCTTAAACAAAAAAGCGGGCAACAAGTGCCCGCCTTTCATTGCAAGAGGATGATTGATGCTCGGCCTTAACCCGCCGCGAGCGGCGCACCCCAGCTGCCCCAGATGTAGATGGCGAAGAACAGGAACAGCCAGACGACGTCGACGAAATGCCAGTACCAGGCAGCCGCCTCGAAGCCGAAATGCTGCTTCGGGGTGAAATCGCCCTTGATGGCGCGGATGAGGCAGACCAGCAGGAAGATCGTACCGATCAACACGTGGAAACCGTGGAAACCGGTCGCCATGAAGAAGGTCGCGCCATAGATCGAGTTCTTGAACGCGAAGGGCGCGTGCGCATACTCATAAGCCTGCACGCAGGAGAACAGGGCGCCAAGCAGAACGGTGAGCGTCAGACCCTGGATCAGGCCCTTGCGGTCGCCATGCAGCAGCGCATGGTGCGCCCAGGTGACCGTCGTGCCGGAGAGCAGCAGGATGATGGTGTTGTAGATCGGCAGGTGCCAGGGATCGAGAACCTCGACGCCCTTCGGCGGGAACTGGCCGCCAAGGAAGGCCGTGCGCGAGGCCTGGATCGCCTCATTCGGGAACAGGCTGACATCGAAATAGGCCCAGAACCAGGCGACGAAGAACATCACTTCAGACGCGATGAACATGATCATGCCGTAGCGCAGGTGCAGCGACACCACGCGGGTATGCGCGCCCTCATGCGCTTCCTTGATCGTATCCGACCACCAGCCATACATGACGTAGAGGACCACAGCCAGGCCGATGAAGAAAAGCCACGGATGCGCCCAATCCACGCCGAACAGATGTAGTGCGCTGCCATTCAGGTAGCGCATGAATCCGACACCACCGAAGGTGAGCACGAATGCCCCGATGGCCGCGACGATCGGCCAGGGGCTGGGATCGATAATGTGATAGTCGTGTTTCTTCTGATGCGCTTCGGCCATGTCAGCAATCCCCGAATAACTTTTTCCCATATTGCTCCCGGTCAAACCGAAAAGCACTCTCCATCAAAGTTTCTTTTCAACAGCCTGTACCGTGCCTTCATTCGACGCCACGGGCTTTGCGCCTTCCCGTGGGTAGAATGTGTAGGATAGTGTCAGCGCATTGATCGTCTTGGTTTCTACAGCCTTGGTGATCTCAGGATCGACATAGAAAACCACCGACATCTCGCGCTTTTCCCCAGGCCCGAGATCCGTTTCATTAAAGCAGAAGCACTGGACCTTGTTGAAATAGACACCAGCTTCCAGCGGCGTGACGTTGAAGATCGCCTGGCCACGCTCCGTCTTGTCGGACCTGTTCTCGATCTCGAACTTCACCTCGACCGTCTCGCCGATCTTGGGGCTCACCGATTTCTGCAGCGGCTTGAAATCCCAGGGCAAGCCCGGCGCGACATTGGCGTCGAAGGAAACCTGGATCGGCTTGTCGAGAATGACGTTGGACACCTGTTCGACGCGCTGCGTCGTGCCGTTGTAGCCAGTAACCTGGCAGAACATGCGATAAAGCGGCACTGCAGCGGCGCACATGGCGCTCATGCCGATGACGAAGCTCAGGCACATGGCGACGACCAGCCCGTTGTTACGGCCGCCCGTTCTTGTGCTTTTCACTGCCCCCTCCTCCATCACGCCTCCTCAAACGTGTCCGGTGCCGACCTTGATGATGGTGATCGCGTAAAACAGGACCACCAGGCCGGCCAACACCAATCCGAGCGCGATATTACGCCCTCGCCGCGATTTCTTCTGCGCTTCCGTCAATTTGACAAGCTCGATCATAGCCAGCCTCCAACGCCAGCTGCCATCAGCACGGCGACGAGCCTGTCGATAAGCAGCGCGGAGAAGATCGCAAAGAGATAGAAGATGGAATAGGCGAAAAGCTTCTTTGCCGGCACCATCTTTTCGTCGCCATCGGCCATCCGCCAGACGGCGATGGAACAGTGTACGAAGATCACACCAAGGGCTGCGGCAACCACGCCGTAACCCAGGCTCGCAAAGCCCATGAAGGCCGGCACCACGCCGACGATCGCGGTCAGCACAGCATAAACGACAATCTGGTTTTTGGTCGTTGGGATACCCGAGACGTTCGGCAGCATCGGAACTCCGACGGCCTCATAGTCGCGCATCTTGAACAGGGCCAGCGCCCAGAAATGCGCCGGTGTCCAGAGAAAGATGATCAGGAAGAGCACAATGCTCTCGATCGATACGCTTCCCGTGACGCAAGCCCAGCCGATAACAGGCGGGAAGGCGCCGGCGGCACCGCCGATGACGATGTTTTGCGGCGTCGAGCGCTTCAGCCACATCGTATAGATGACGGCGTAGAAGAAGATCGTGAAGGCGAGAATGCCGGCGGAAAGCCAGTTGATGGCAAGTCCGAGGATCACCACCGAGAAGCCCGACAGAACCAGGCCGAACGCCAGAGCCTCGGATGGATTGATGCGGCCCGACGGTATCGGCCGGCGCGCCGTACGGCTCATCACTGCGTCGATATCGGCGTCGTACCACATGTTCAGGGCACCCGATGCGCCGGCACCCACCGCAATGCAGAGAATGGCGATGAAACCGAGAACCGGATTGATGTGACCGGGAGCCACCACCAGGCCGGTAAAGGCGGTGAAGACGACCAGCGACATTACGCGCGGCTTCAGAAGCTCGAAATAATCGCGTGCACTCGCTTCCGACAGGCCGGTATCGCCTTGCTCCGCGAGCGCTTCGTGATTGTCGATGACCGTCATTCTTTCTTCCAATTACCAGTTAAGCCGGACGCCGCTCAGCACGGCGTCCGGAAACAGATTACTTGATGCGCGGCAGCTCTTCCCACTGGTGGTGCGGCGGCGGCGAAGTCAGCTGCCACTCCAGCGTGGTTGCGCCTTCACCCCAGGGGTTGTTGCCTGCAACGCGCTTCTTGGCGAAAGCATCTATAACGCCCCAGAAGAAGAAGCAAAGGCCTACGGCTGCGACATAGGAGCCGATGGAGGAGACGAAGTTCCATCCCGCATAGGCATCCGGATAGTCGATATAGCGGCGCGGCATGCCGGCACGACCGAGGAAGTGCTGCGGGAAGAACACCATGTTCACACCGATGAAGGTGATCCAGAAGTGCCAGTTGCCGAGGCGCTCGCTGTACATGTAGCCGGTCATCTTCGGGAACCAGTAGTACCAGGCCGCGAAGATGGCGAAGACGGCGCCGAGCGACAGAACGTAGTGGAAGTGTGCCACCACGAAGTAGGTCGCATGCAGTTCACGGTCGAGGCCGGCATTGGCGAGCTGGACGCCGGTGACGCCGCCGAGCGTGAACAGGAAGATGAAGCCCAGCGCCCAGATCATCGGCGTGCGGAACTCGATGGAACCGCCCCACATCGTCGCGATCCAGGAGAAGATCTTAACACCCGTCGGCACCGCGATAACCATCGTGGCGAACACGAAGTAGCGCTGCGTGTCGAGCGAGAGGCCCGTCACATACATGTGGTGAGCCCAGACGACGAAGCCGACCGCACCGATCGCCACCATAGCGTAGGCCATGCCGAGGTAACCGAAGATCGGCTTGCGCGAGAAGGTGGAGATGATGTGGCTGATCATGCCGAAGCCGGGCAGGATCAGGATGTAGACTTCCGGGTGACCGAAGAACCAGAACAGGTGCTGGTAGAGCAGCGGATCGCCGCCGCCTTCCGGCGAGAAGAAGGTCGTGCCGAAGTTGCGGTCGGTCAGCAGCATGGTGATCGCGCCGGCAAGAACGGGCAGCGACAGCAGCAGCAGGAACGCGGTGATCAGCACCGACCAGGCAAAAAGCGGCATCTTGTGCAGCGTCATGCCCGGAGCGCGCATGTTGAGAATGGTCGTGATGAAGTTGATAGCACCCAGGATCGAGGACGCGCCTGCAAGGTGCAGCGCGAAGATCACCAGATCGATCGCAGGGCCTGGATGGCCGGCGATCCCCGACAAAGGCGCATACATCGTCCAGCCTGCACCCGCACCATAGGCACCTGCAGGGCCTTCGACGAACATCGAGAGGATAAGCAGCAGGAAGGCGGGAACGATGAGCCAGAAGGAAATATTGTTCAGACGCGGGAACGCCATATCAGGCGCACCGATCATGATCGGCACCATCCAGTTGGCGAAACCGCCGATCATCGCCGGCATGACCATGAAGAAGATCATGATCAGCGCGTGGGCGGTGACGAAGACGTTATACATCTGCTTGCCGCCATCGATGGCAGCATCGCCCGAATAGCCATAAACCATCGACGCCAGACCGCTGAAGATCTGAATGCCGGGCTCCTGCAATTCCATGCGGATGGCAACGGACAGAAGGAAGCCGATCACACCCGCGAAAATCGCGAAGATCAGATACAGCGTTCCGATGTCCTTGTGATTCGTCGAAAACAGCCAGCGATTGGCAAAGCTCGGCGTGTGGGCGTGATGATCGTCATGCGCGTGAGCGTCTTGAAGATCGTGCGAATGGTCGTCGTGTGCCTTGGATCCAGCCATTGTTCCTACCCCTTACTTCGCCGTGTTTTCGGCGACCTTGACGGCTGCCGGTTGGTCGACGGCGGCCATCAGAGACTTGTTCGCCTTGTTGA
Source organism: Rhizobium sp. P44RR-XXIV (assembly GCF_001999485.2). NCBI lineage: Bacteria > Pseudomonadati > Pseudomonadota > Alphaproteobacteria > Hyphomicrobiales > Rhizobiaceae > Rhizobium > Rhizobium sp. P44RR-XXIV. Next base: position 1,768,112 of record NZ_MPVZ02000028.1, read on the forward strand.
GATCAGTCGCAGCCGTCGCCAGCCATTGCTTGTACTGATCCTCTGAGACGACGCGGATGGCGATCGGCATGAACGAGTGGTCCTTGCCGCAAAGCTCGGAACATTGCCCGTAGAACAGGCCCTCGCGGTCAGCCTTGAACCAGGTCTCGTTCAGACGGCCGGGAATGGCGTCGATCCTGACGCCGAAGGACGGCATGGCGAAGGAATGGATGACGTCAGTCGGTGCAGCCGTAACGAGAACGCGGACATTCTTGCCGACAGGCACCACCATCTCGTTATCGACAGCGAGAAGCCGCGGATATTTGGACTTGTCTTCCTTGCCGGCCGCTGCGCGATCCGGCTCCTTCAGCATGAACGAATCAAAAGCGAGCGGCGTGGCGCCGCTACCCTCATATTCGTAGTTCCACTGCCATTGCGTCGCCGTTGCCTTGACGGTGACGTCCGTCTGCTCCGGGAATGTCAGCTGGGCCGTGAGGAGGTTGAAGGAAGGAATTGCCAGGAAAAGAAGAATCAGAACCGGACCGATGGTCCAGATGACTTCGATCAGCGTGTTGTGGCTCGTCTTTGATGGCACCGGGTTCTTGGAAGCGCGGAACTTCACCATGACAACCAGGAGGAGGACGAGAACAAGCAGCGTGATCGGAATGACAAACCAAAGCGTGTATGCCTCAAACCAACGGATTTGATGCATATTGCCGGTTGCCGCCTCCTGCATACCGGTTTCCCAAGGTCTCGGCTGATCGGCATAGCTGCCTGTCGCGAAAAGCAGACAGATCAGAGCCGTCAGAGCCGCGTAAGCTCTCTTAATCACGATGTCTCTCCCTCCAGCGTTTGATCCCAGATCAACCTCAAACGCAGTATCCCTACATTCCATTGCGCTTCAAACCACAGTTTGGGGTACTCCGCAACAACTCCCGCCATTTGTTAGTGCGGCATTTTTGCGCTGATATATTCCCCCTTTTGCCAGCCGGACATGGCAAGCATTTCATCATCATACGAAAAATTGCATCGTGGTCCATGGCGCCAGCCGGACAAAATGGAGTACACGTCGTATTTCCGCCGTAGTCGATTGGAATCCAGCACGCGGGGCTTTTCATTTGCCGGCCTGGGCTTCAACAATATCGGCACTGATTCGAATCTAGAGGTTTCCATGGGTTTTCGTTCCCTCGCCCGGCTTTGGCTTGTTACCGGCAGCATCGCTGCTTCGGTCGCAGCACCCGCATGGGCGCAACAAGCGCAACAGACTCAGCCCGCGCAACAGACCCAACAGCTACAGCCGCAGCAGCAAGGCCAGCCGCAACCTCATACGCAGCAGGTTCCCACCAGCCAGGTTCCACAACCGCCGGGTACGGTGCGCTCCAGCCACGGCGCATGGTCCGTCGTCTGCGACAAGCCGGCCGGCGCTTCGAGCGAACAATGCGCGCTGATGCAGAATGTCATCGCCGAAGATCGCCCGGAAATCGGCCTTTCCGTCGTCGTGCTGAAGACTGCGACCGCAAGTCGAAGATCCTGCGCGTGCTCGCCCCGCTCGGCGTGCTGCTGCCAAACGGCCTCGGCCTTAACATCGACGGCAAGGATATTGGCCGCGCATATTTCGTGCGCTGCTTCGCCGATGGCTGCTACGCCGAGGTGGTTCTTGAGGACGAGTTGCTGAAGACGCTGCGCAGCGGCGCCAGCGCCACCTTCATCGTCTTCCAGTCGCCGGAAGAAGGCATCGGCATTCCTGTGGACTTGAAGGGCTTTGCCGAGGGCTACGACGCCCTTCCCTGACGGAATGGGCTTGCTCTTGCGCCGTGCGAATCCTACATCGGCTCTGAACGGAGCACCTGACCCATGAATACCGATCTCCTTACTCTTTTTGACACGGACGAAGTCAAGCTGCGCAGCATCGTCGCCGATGCGCTTTCGGGTGCCGATGACGGCGAACTGTTCGTCGAGCATGTCCAGGCGGAATCGCTGACATTCGACAACGGCCGGATGAAGGGCGGAAGCTTCAACACAGAGCAAGGTTTCGGTCTTCGCGCAGTTGCCGGCGAAGCTGTGGGCTATGCGCATGCGGGCGATCTGTCGGAAGCGGCATTGAAGCGGGCGGCCGATGCCGTGCGCGCTGTGACCGCAGGCTACACGGGCTCCTATGCAGCCGCGCCGCAGCGCACGAACAAAGTGCTCTACAGCGACGAGAACCCGATAGGCGCACCGACATTCGAGGAAAAGGCGACGCTGCTCCAGCAGATCGACCGTTATCTGCGCGACAAGGACGACAAGGTGCGCCAGGTGACGGCGACGATCGGCGCAAGCTGGCAGGTGGTCGACATTCTTCGTGCCGATGGCCATCGCGTCCGCGATATCAGGCCGATGACGCGTATCAACATTTCCGTGGTCGTCGGTGACGGTGACCGACAGGAATCCGGTTCCTTCGGCACCGGTGGACGCATCGGTTTCGGCGATTTCATCACGCAGGAAGACTGGCGGCGTGGCGCCGACGAGGCCTTGCGCCAGGCGCTCATCAATCTCGAGGCGATCGATGCTCCCGCCGGCACGATGGATGTCGTACTTGGCTCCGGCTGGCCGGGCGTCATGCTGCACGAGGCCGTCGGACACGGGCTGGAAGGCGATTTCAACCGCAAGAAGACTTCAGCCTTCGCGGGCCTGCTGGGCCAGATGGTTGCAGCACCGGGCGTCACCGTTGTCGACGACGGTACGATCGAAAGCCGCCGCGGCTCAATCACGGTAGACGATGAAGGCACGCCTTCGGCCTATAATGTGCTGATCGAAAACGGCAAGTTGGTCGGCTATATGCAGGACCGGCAGAATGCCCGCCTGATGGGCATGAAAGCCACCGGAAACGGCCGCCGCCAGGGCTATGCCCATACGCCGATGCCACGCATGACCAACACCTACATGCTCGGTGGCGACAAGACGCCGGAGGAGATCATCGCATCGGTGAAGAAGGGCGTGTACGCCGTTTCCTTCGGTGGCGGCCAGGTGGACATCACGTCAGGCAAGTTCGTCTTCGGCTGCACCGAGGCCTATCTGATCGAGAACGGCAAGATCGGTGCACCGATCAAGGGCGCCATGCTGATCGGCAACGGACCTGAGGCCATGAAGCGGGTGTCGATGATCGGCAATGACATGAAGCTCGATACCGGCATCGGCAATTGCGGCAAGGCCGGCCAATGGGTTCCCGTCGGCGTCGGCCAGCCGCATCTGAGGATGGATCAGGTAACGGTGGGCGGCACGAAGGCCTAAACCGCTTCTTCCTTTAATCTGCAGGACGAAAGCGCCACTTGCGCTCTATCGCAGCGGCGAGATCTAGACGGTTTCGCTGTGCGAACAGGAGGATATGGCCGAGCACATCGGCCGTCTCATCCGCCAGCGCCGTCGCCAGTTGCTCCTCAGTCATGCCCTTGCGACGGCCCCGGCCGGTCGTCCTGTTCCAGATCTGCGTGAGTTCACCCATTTCCTCCTGAAGCTTGAGGACGAACCAATCGTCGTCACGCTCCAGGCCGTTTTCGGCGGCGTAGGTGGCCGAGGCCGTTTCGAACTGCTGCATCAGATCGGATAGCATCGATATCGTTCCCTTTATGTTCTTAGCATTCATGAACGATTCCCTGCAAAAAGTCGAGCCGGCGGAGTTGTGTCTCCGCCGGCTCGACTTCTCAAATTCTCGATATGCTCAGCCCTTGTTCGGCAGCATCATGCAATCGAAGTCCTTGCGCTTCAGCGCAGCGCAGGCGGAGCTTGCATCGTCACGGGTGGAAAAGCCGACGAAGCGGGCGCGATAGACCGTGTTGCCGCCCTTGCCGAAGGCCTCCGTATAGGGCGAAGCATTGGCAAGCGCGTTGCCGGCCTTGGACTTTGCCGCGGACAGCAGATCCTTGGCAGCCTGCGCGGTCGGGGTGGCAGCGATCTGTACCTGCCAGCCACCTGATGCAGCCGGCTTGCCGGCATTCATGATTTCATCCATCGCGACGGGACGGTCCATCGGCACGGTGACGTTTGACGTGGCGGCATATGCCAGCGGAGCGACCGGAGCGACGTCTGGGCGCTTGCGTGTCGTGGCCGTCGTCTGTGAGTCGATATCCACGGCGACATCGTCGGAAGCCGATGCCACTTCGACCTGCTTCGTCCTGATATTGCCGATGCTCGCAACAAGCCGCGACGTCGAAACCGAGCTCGCCTTCGGCACATTGCGATCGAGCAGCGACGCCATGAGGGCATCACGGCCGCGCGCGGTTGCGCCGCCCATCACAACACCGATGACACGACGGTTGCCGTCGCGCACGGCGCTGACAATGTTGAAGCCGGAGGCATTGGTGTAGCCGGTCTTGATGCCGTCCATGCCCTGATAGCGGTACATGAGGTTGTTATGGCCGCGCACAGGCCGGCCGCGATAATTGAAGCTTGCCTGCGAGAAGAGCCGGTATTCCTGGGGATAGTTATTGATCAGGGCGACCGCAAGCGTCGACATATCGCGAGCGGTGGTGACCTGCTGCATGTTCGGAAGGCCGGACGCATTCATGAAAACGGTGCGACGCATGCCGAGTTCGCGTGCCTTCTGCGTCATCAGCCGGGCTACGCCGCTTTCGCTGCCGCCGAGAGCTTCGCCCATGGCAGCGGCCGCATCATTGGCGGACTTGATGATCATGCCGTCGACAGCTTCGCGCACGGTGACCGTGCCGCCGGGCTTCAGACCCAATTTCGTCGGGGGCTTGGCAGCGGCGGCGCTCGATACGGGGATGCGAGTGTTCCAGCTCAGCTTGCCGCGATGGATCGCTTCGAAGGTCAGGTAGAGCGTCATCATCTTGGTCAGCGATGCCGGGTGGTTGAGATCATCCGCATTGCTCGATGCCAGAACCTTGCCGGTCTTGGCATCCATGATGAAATAGGCGCTGCCGGCGAAGCTCGCCACAGGTGTGCTCACGAGCAAGACGGCCGCAGACAGGGCCATCAATAGTCTTTTCATAATCGTCCCCAACCGAAACATATGCCAACACACCGCATCAATCCCTGTGCGACTTTGCGACAAAAAAACCTGATACCGGTGCGATATTGAGGCAACAGCCTCGATAGTTCTCTAATTTTGCCCTTCCTGGTAAAATAACTATTAACGCATTGGAAATTATGACAAAGATTCAGTAAGGTTTAACGCAACATGCGGTAGAGCGTTGGCAGTCGTCAACCGGATCGATCCGTATGGAACAGGGCATAAAGGCCCGCCTGAAACGTAGCGTGATCTCCAGCGGGCTGGAGGCCGCCGCAATTCTCAAAGGCGCCGGCCTGATGCGGAATGTCGCCGGCGCGGGCGCCATATTTACGCTTCACCATGTCCGCCCCGCCCTCCCCCGCCGCTTTGCTCCCAATGCGCATCTTGAGGTTTCGCCCGATTTTCTCGACCAGGCGATCGCGCGCTTGCGCAAGGATGGCTATGAATTCATCTCGCTCGATGCACTGCCGGTGCGCATCGCAAACGCCAAGGGAAAACCGCCGTTCGTCGCCTTCACGCTTGACGACGGCAACTGCGACAATCGCGACCATGCCCTGCCGGTCTTTGCCCGTCACGATGTACCCTTCACGATCTTCATTGCCCAGGGCCTTTCGGAGCGAACGCATAGCCTGTGGTGGGAAACGCTGGCCGAGCTGCTGGATCGGCTGGATCGGCTGACATTCGATTTCGGTGGCGGCGAGGAATTCCTGCCGCTCGGCGAGGCCAGCCAGAAGCAGGCGGCATTTTCGCGTTTCGCCGCATTCGTTCATGGCAATGACGAAAGCGATGCCGTCGGCCGGATCGACGAGCTTGCCAGACGGCATGGTCTCGAACCGCTCGACATTGTCAGCGCATCGATCATGGATCGGGCCGAATTGCAGGCGCTGGCCGGCCATCCGCTCGTCTCGCTCGGCGCACATACCGTCAGCCATCGGGCCTTGGCGCGCCTCCCCGAAGCAGAAGCTGCGGCTGAAATGGCACTTTCGTCCGATTACATCGCCGGCATCACCGGCAAGCGGCCGACCACATTCGCCTATCCCTATGGCACGCCCCAAGCGGTCTCGACGCGCGAGGGCAGGCTTGCCGCGGAACTTGGCTTCCAGGTCGGCGTCACCACGCGACCTGGAACGATCACGGCAGCGAGCAGTGATGCCCTAACCCTCTTGCCGAGACTATCTCTGAACGGTCATTATCAAAAGGCGCGCTACGCCTCAGCGCTCGCCTCCGGCATACCGACGCGACTGATGGGACGCCGGGAAACCACCTAGCGCCCCAGAGACAGCCTTGGTCTTACGGGTACATCCGCACCTTCTGCCAGGCGCCTTCCGGCACATCACGGCGAAATTCGATTCGGTCGTGCAGGCGAAACTGGCGATCGTGCCAGAATTCGATCGACAGCGGGCGAATACGGAAGCCAGACCAATGGGGAGGCCGCGGAATATCGCCGATGGCATAGCGCGCGGTATATTCGGCAACCGCCTTTTCCAGCGCAAATCGGCCCTCGAGAGGGCGGGACTGCTTCGAAGCCCAGGCGCCGATGCGGCTGCCACGAGCCCTGGTCTTGTAATATTCGTCAGCTTCCTTGTCGCTCACCACTTCAACCAGTCCGCGCAGGCGTACCTGCCGGCGCAGCGACTTCCAGTGGAAGCACATGGCCGCTTTCTTCTGGGAAAGAATTTCTTTACCTTTCTGGCTTTCGAAATTCGTATAGAATACGAATCCGTCGCTATCGAAACCCTTCAGAAGGACCATGCGGACATTTGGCAATCCATCCTTATCCACCGTTGCCAAGGCAACCGCATTCGGATCATTCGGCTCTGTGGTCTCCGCTTCGCGCAGCCACGCTGCAAAAAGAGTGAAGGGTTCGTTCTGTTCGGTGAAGTCACCGCTTGTTAACTCGTTTTCCGACATATTAGTTTAAATACTCCGCAATTCCTAGAAACAGCCGGCCTCTCAGGCTGGCCAAGATCTTCAGGTGGAAGTCATAGCAAAGTCGACCGTTCATACAAAGCGCAAGCTTGCAAAAGGCGTGACGACGGCTGTCGCCCTTGTCTCCCTTTTCACCCTTGGCGGCTGCGTCGGCGGCGGCATGGACTATCTGAGCTCGGCAAAAGTGGATCGCAGCGTATCGACGGGCACCGTGCCGACGGCCCCTGTCACCACCGACAGCATTTCCGACGAAACCACAGTGCGCAATGCCGTGACATCAGCCGATCTTCAGAAGCTGAACGGACAAACCATTCCCTGGGCCAACGCTTCTACCGGCAGCGCCGGCGTCATCGATACGATCGTCGAAAGCAATGCTTCCGGCGTGGTCTGCCGCCAGTTCCGCACCACCCGGCACTCCTATGAAGGCATTGCCAACTTCTCCGGCAGGACTTGCCTCGTCGGCCAGGGCATCTGGCAATTGCTGAGTTTTCAACAGGCGGGCTGAGCACCGGTTTCCGGCCATTTTCCCACCGCTGACGCGATCCCAGGCGACGCGCGGAAGGATCCGCTGCACCTCCCATTCCTATTTCTCGCATCCATCGTTAGCGATCGGCTAACCATCCGCGAAAATGGAGCAGGCCTCTCCCCAACAGACGTAACGCCTGATTAGCAACTCGTCCGGCAGGATCAGCCCATGCGCATTTCGACCTTGCCTCTCCCAGGGCTGCAAGGCGGCGAAGTGTGGTTCATGAGTTTTTGTTTGGGGTGCTCCGAGCGGAGCCGGATACCCCCGGAATGGTGGCTGGAAAGATGCGCGATCCTTACAAGGTTTTGGGCGTAAGCAAGGATGCGGGAGCCGATGAAATCAAGGCGGCATGGCGCAATCTCGCCAAGTCGGCTCATCCCGATCACAATATGGGCGATCCGACGGCAACCGAGCGCTTTGCCGAAATCGGCCGCGCCTATGAGACGCTGAAGGACCCGACAAAGCGCAGCCGCTACGACCAGATCGCCGGCATGGCGAGAGCAAAGGGCCAGAGCCAGGAACAGACGATCATTCAGCAGCGGCAGGCTATGCGTGAGGCGGCCGAACGCGCCAAGGTCGCACGAGCCAATGCTGAAAAAGTTATGGCGGAACTTGCACGGGCGAATGCCCGCAAGGCGGCAGCCTCCGCCACATCAAGCCAACAGGCCGGGGCGAACGAGTCGCCCGAGGATATGGTCGAACGCATCTTCGGCGTGAAAGCCGCTGCCGCGCAACAGGGCAGGCCTGCAGCCGAAACGGTTGCGCAGCAGGCCGAGAAGGCGCAAGAGCCCAATGCCGCTGCCGCAGAGGAAACCCAGGCGGAAGAAGAGCTTTTGGCGACGGGCACGGCTTCGGCGGGCTCCCGCCCTCGTTTCGGCATTCTGAGCTCACTGGTGCGCCGCATCACCGGCAGCACCATTCAGGAGAAGCCTCCGGAAAAGACACCCGAAGTCGCGGCCGAAGCGACGGTGACGCTTGACGACATGCTGAAGGCCCGCTGGATTACCGTTCTTCTCTCCGATGGCCGCGAGGCGCGCTTCCAGGCGACGACGGATATCAGCAACGGCCAGGTGCTGCATCTGAAAGGCCAGGGGCTGAAACTGCCGGGAATGTTGCGCGGCGACGTCGCCATCACCGTCCATCTCTCCACCGATGCCCGCTTCATGCCCGAAGGCCACGATGTCCGCACGACATTGCCCGTCACCATCGAAAATGCGGTGCTTGGCTGCGAAACCACCGTCGAGGGACTAAATGGTCCGGTCAGGCTTACCGTGCCGGCCTGGTCCGGTTCGGATCAGATCGTCCGCATTCCCGGCGAGGGATTACCCGACGGAAATGGCGGGAAAGGTGATCTCATTGTCGAATTGCGGCTGATGCTGTGGGAAAAACCCGATGACAAGATTACGGATTTGATGCGCAGCATGCGCGAAGGGCTTTTCCTGTGAAATTTTGGTGACAACAGCACCCTTTGTTACGATCCCTAACAGTTGATGATCTTTACGATGCTTGAACAGGGGAACGGCCTATGCCATAGGCAGGATCATTCGAAAGTTCAAGGGAGCAGAATATGGCTCAATCCACTGGCCTCATGACAGGCAAGCGCGGCGTCATCCTCGGCGTAGCAAACAACCGTTCGATAGCGTGGGGTATTGCCAAGGCCTGTTCGGAAGCCGGAGCCGAGATCGCTTTGACTTGGCAGGGCGACGCTTTGAAGAAGCGCGTCGAGCCACTCGCCCAGGAACTCGGCGCGTTCATGGCTGGCCATTGCGACGTGACCGAGCCGGCAACGATCGACGCGGTCATCGATGCACTTGAAGCGAAATGGGGCAAGATCGATTTCGTCGTGCACGCCATCGCCTTTTCCGACAAGGACGAGCTGACCGGCCGTTACCTCGACACCAGCCGCGACAACTTCACGAAGACGATGGACATCTCCGTCTATTCCTTCACGGCGGTTGCACAGCGCGCCGAGCGAATCATGAATGACGGCGGCTCGATGATCACCCTCACCTATTACGGTGCGGAAAAGGTCATGCCGCACTACAACGTCATGGGCGTTGCAAAGGCTGCTCTGGAAGCAAGCGTTCGCTATCTCGCCGTCGACCTCGGCAGCCGCGGCATTCGCGTCAACGCGATTTCGGCAGGCCCGATCAAGACGCTCGCCGCTTCCGGTATCGGCGATTTCCGCTATATCCTGAAGTGGAACGAATACAACGCACCGCTGAAGCGGACTGTCACGATCGACGAAGTCGGCAACTCCGCCCTCTATCTTCTGTCCGACTTGTCGACGGCCGTGACAGGCGAAATCCACCATGTCGATTCCGGTTACCACACCATCGGCATGAAGTCCGTGGATGCGCCCGACATTTCCGTCCAGAAGGACTGATCAACAGGAAAGCTGACCGTGTCGCCAATCCTTTATGTGATACGTCACGGTCAGACAGACTGGAATGCCGAGCGCCGTCTGCAGGGGCAGAAGGATATCGATCTCAACGCCATCGGCCGCGAGCAAGCACGGCAGAACGGCGTCGATCTGGCCGAAATCCTCGCATTCGAAAACCGCCCGTTCGATTTCGTCGCAAGCCCCTTGCGGCGAACGCGCGAGACCATGGAAATCGCGCGGACGGCCATGGGTCTGCCGCCGAAGGACTATGCTACCGATGAACGACTGGTAGAGGTCTCCTTCGGTGCCTGGGAAGGCTTCACGCTCAAGGATTTGAAGGCAACCGAACCCGAGCGGCTTGCCGAGCGCAAGGCCGGCAAATGGGACTTCATCCCGCCCGGCGACGATGCTGAAAGCTATGAAATCCTCTCCTGGCGCGTCGGCTCCTGGCTGACGTCGGTCGAGCGGCCAACCGTCTGCGTCACGCATGGCGGCGTTATCCGGACATTGTTCCGGCTGGTCGGCGATGTCGCGAAGGAAGAAGCGGCGGAAATTCCGATCCATCAGGATCAGATCCTGAAGGTCGATCCGCAGATGAAGATCATCGGCTGGATCTAGGGCAATTCCGGAAAAGCTGGCAGCAGCGTCTGTCCGGATCTGCATAGGGCACACATCAGCGCAGCACTGACGCATTCACAAGCCGCCCCGGCCGGGCGGCTCTATTGATGCTTACTGGACGATGTCGAGATCGTTGACGACGCGCTTGCCATCGACTTCCGTGTAGAAGACGACGACCTTGACGCCAGCCTTCAGGCCGTTGAAGTCGAAATCCTCGGGCACCTGATAGTTCTTGCCGTCATCCAGCGTGATGCTGAAATTCTTCGTGTCGACCTTCTTGATCGTGGACTCGACGTCAGCACTTTCGGCAAAAGCTGCGACGGGAGCAAGCAGGCTGGCCGTGGCCAAAAGCGTCGCTACAAAAAAGCGCATCGTCGTTACCCTTCAGGTCAATTTGATTGTGATTTCTTATGCGGTGCAGAAAACACGTCGAATATGGCGGAAGTTGCCCCCAATAGTGACCTTGCTCGCCCAATTGGTGAATGCGCCGTCACAATCCACAATTCGGATTAATCTTTGTTTACCATGCCGATGGGCGCAAGAAAAAATGCCTGAGTGCCGTTTCAGCGACCACCGAAAGAAAGATTTTGCCTTGCCGGCATCCGGCTGTGGGATCAAATAGGCAGCGCATGATGTCACCCGAAAACCGCTTACACTTTTCGGCATCATGCTCTATGAGTGTGCCGCAATCGCAAGAGACTAAACGCGGTCTGCCGGCAGGCCGCATCAATCCGGTCGTTTTCCATGTCGCATAATACATTCGGTCATCTTTTCCGCGTCACCACCTGGGGCGAAAGCCACGGGCCGGCGCTCGGCTGCGTCGTCGACGGCTGCCCTCCCGGTCTTCGTTTCAAGCTTGAGGAGCTTCAGGTCTGGCTCGACAAACGCAAGCCTGGACAGTCACGCTTCGTGACGCAGCGGCGCGAGGATGATCTCGTCAAGGTACTGTCGGGCGTGATGATGGACGAGGACGGCGAGACGATGATCTCGACGGGGACGCCGATCTCGATGCTGATCGAGAATACCGACCAGCGCTCGAAGGACTACGGCGAGATCGCCCGCCGCTACCGCCCCGGCCATGCCGACTATACCTATGACGTCAAATACGGAATTCGCGACTATCGCGGCGGCGGACGTTCGTCTGCCCGCGAGACGGCCGCACGTGTCGCCGCCGGCGGCATCGCCCGCCTCGTCGTGCCTGGCGTAACCATCCGCGGGGCGCTGGTGCAGATCGGCAAGCACAAGATCAACCGCGCCAACTGGGATTGGGCGCAAGTGGACCAGAACCCCTTCTTCGCGCCCGATCCGGCAATCGTGCCCGTATGGGAAGAATATCTCGACGGCATCCGCAAGGCTGGTTCCTCGATCGGTGCCGTGGTCGAAGTCGTGGCCGAAGGCGTGCCTGAGGGTCTCGGCGCACCGATCTACGGCAAGCTCGATCAGGATATCGCCTCGCTTTTGATGTCGATCAACGCCGTCAAGGGCGTCGAGATCGGCGAAGGCTTCGCGTCGGCCGAGCTGACCGGCGAGGAAAATGCCGACGAGATGCGTATGGGCAATGACGGCAAGCGCATTTTCCTCTCCAACCATGCCGGCGGCATTCTGGGCGGTATTTCCACGGGCGAGCCTGTCGTTGCCCGCTTCGCCATCAAGCCGACCTCGTCGATCCTGACGGAACGCCAGTCGATCGATGCCGACGGCAACAATGTCGACCTGCGCACCAAGGGCCGCCATGATCCATGCGTCGGCATTCGCGCCGTACCGATCGGTGAAGCAATGGTTGCCTGCGCCATTGCCGACCATTATCTGAGGGATCGCGGCCAGACGGGCCAGCAGAGATAGGAATTCCGAGATGCCTTACGATCAGAAGCGTGTTGTCGATGCTATCAGGGCCTTCGAGGCCGGCGAGATCGTCGTCGTCATGGATGACAATGACCGCGAAAACGAAGGCGACCTGATCGTTGCCGCCGTTCACTGCACGCCCGAGAAGATGGCCTTCATCGTTCGCCACACCTCCGGCATCGTCTGCACGCCCATGCCGCGCGAGGAAGCCAAGCGGCTTAACCTCAATGCCATGGTGGCAGAAAATGATTCCGCCCATACGACCGCTTTCACTGTCTCCGTCGACTTCAAGCACGGCACGACAACGGGCATTTCCGCCGACGACCGCACGCTGACGGTGCGCAATCTCGCCAATCCGAATGTTGGCCCCACGGACTTCGTTCGCCCGGGCCATATCTTCCCACTGGTTTCCCGCGAAGGCGGCGTACTGATGCGCTCGGGCCATACCGAAGCCGCAGTCGATCTCTGCAAGCTCGCCGACCTGCCGCCGATCGGCGTCATCAGCGAACTCGTCAATGACGACGGCACGGTGATGCGCGGCCCGCAGGTTGCCGGTTTCGCCGAGCAGCACGGGCTGAAGATGGTCTCGGTCGCCGATCTCATCGCCTATCGCCAGCGCAAGGAAACGCTGATCGAACTCGGCACCAGCTTCGATATCGATACGGCGTTCGGCAAGGCTCGCGCGCACACCTACTCCCTGCCCTGGGACACGATGCAGCATCTCGCCGTCGTTTTCGGCGACATCCGTGATGGCATCGACATTCCGGTGCGCCTGCATCCGGAAAACGTCGCCGAGGATATTTTCGGCAAGCGCCGGCCCGTCGATTTCTACATGAAGAAGATTGCCGAAGAAGGCCGTGGCATCATCGTCTATCTGCGCGAAGGCTCCGTCGGCGTCGGCCATTTCGACAATGGCCGCAAGGCACGCCAGGCCGAACGCGAGAGCCATAGCGAGGCGCAGGCGCGCGATAGCGAGTGGCTGGAAATCGGTCTCGGCGCGCAGATCCTCAAGGATCTCGGCGTCAGCTCCATCAAGCTGCTCACCAGCCGCGAGCGCCACTATGTCGGCCTCGAAGGCTTCGGCATCAAGATCGCCAAGACCGAGATTTGCTGATTCTTCACCCTCCCCTTGAGGGGGAGGGTCGGAGCGAAGCTTCGGGGTGGGGTGATCACGGCGACCACCGGAGCCAAACAATTGCCACCCCCACCCGCCGCTTCGCGGCGACCTCCCCCCTCAAGGGGGAGGTGATTGATGCAGCCATCCACCAGGGCCAAGCTTCTCCGCTATGCTTAAAAGCTTTGCAGCGAGCCGGACTTATCCGATTGCCTGTTACGAGCCGCCCACGTCTTGAGGCGCAGCCCATTGAGCTTGATAAAGCCCTCTGCATCGTGGTGATCGTAGACGCCCGTGCCTTCCTCGAAGGTCACCAGTTCCGTCGAATACAGCGAGTGGGGAGAGCTGCGCGCGATGACACTGGCCGAGCCCTTGTAGAGCCGAACCGTCACCTCGCCGGTCACGTAGGTCTGGCTCGTATCGATCAGGGCCTGCAGCATCTCCCGCTCGGGTGAGTACCAGAAGCCGTTATAGATCAGCTCCGCATAGCGCGGCATGATCTCGTCTTTCAGGTGAGCGGCTGCACGGTCGAGCGTGATTGACTCGATCCCGCGATGGGCAGCGAGCAGGATCGTGCCGCCGGGTGTTTCATAGACTCCGCGCGACTTCATGCCGACAAAGCGGTTTTCGACCAGATCGAGCCGCCCGATTCCATGCTTGCCACCCAATTCGTTGAGCGCGGTCAGAAGTGCCGCCGGAGATAGTTTTTCGCCATTCACAGATACCGCGTCACCCCTTTCGAAGCCGATCGTAATGATCTCGGGCATGTCGGGCGCATGTAGGGGATCGACGGTTCGCTGGTAGATATAATCAGGCGCGATATCGGCGGGATCCTCGAGCACTTTGCCTTCGGTGGACGTATGCAGCAAATTTGCGTCGACTGAGAAGGGCGCTTCGCCGTGTTTGTCCTTGGGAACAGGGATCTGATGCTTTTCGGCATAGCTGATGAGCTGGGTCCGGGACTGAATGTCCCATTCGCGCCAGGGAGCGATGATCTTGATCGAGGGATCGAGGGCATTGGCGGTCAATTCGAAGCGGACCTGGTCGTTGCCCTTGCCGGTTGCCCCGTGCGCAATGGCGTCTGCGCCGACGTCCCGGGCAATGCCGACAAGATGCTTGGCGATCAGCGGACGAGCGATCGATGTGCCGAGGAGATACTGGCCCTCATAAAGCGTATTGGCGCGAAACATCGGGAAAACAAAGTCTCGCACGAATTCTTCGCGGACATCCACGATCCGGATATCTTTGATCCCCAGCATTTCGGCCTTCTTGCGCGCGGGTTCCAACTCCTCTCCCTGCCCCAGATCGGCAGTAAAGGTGACAACTTCGCACTGATAGGTCTCCTGCAGCCATTTCAGGATGATCGATGTGTCCAGGCCGCCCGAATAGGAGAGCACGATTTTATTGAGCTTTTTCGGCATGAGTAAGTTTCCATCTCGTGTTGAACGGATGGAATGTTAGGCCAAGCTGTGCGCAACGACCTTGCGAAGAAAGCAAAAAGAGATCAGTATTTGGCATAAAATGCCAAAATTAATGATCCATGAGGCAGATAACGCCAATGAGTTTGGACGACATCGACCGCCGTATCTTGCGCGTACTCCAGCGAAATGGGCGCGTCTCCAATGTGGAGCTGGCCAAGGAAGTCGGTTTATCGCCATCGCCCTGCCTACGCAGGGTACGATTGCTGGAGGAGGCTGGGGTCATAGACCGTTACGTTGCCTTGCTTGATCCGGCGAAGGTCGGCGCCGGCCTCACGGTTTTTGCCCGTGTCTGGTTCAAGACGCAGGATGCCGAGATAACGGTGCAGTTCGGCGAGGCGATCCGTAGATTTCCGGAGGTGATCGAATGCTACCTGACGACAGGGGAATGCGATGCGATCCTGCGGATCGTCACCGCCGATCTGCACAGCTATTGGCGTTTCCAGGCCGACTATCTGACACGCATCCCCAGCGTGCTGAACGTCAAGACTGACGTGCCGATGGAGACGCTCAAGCACAGCTTCGAATTACCGGTGAGGTAAGGAGGCGTTCATATCCAATTTTGTGCCATTCCGGCCTTTTGGGCTGATCGCAGTTGGAGCTTGCCTTTGCTGAGGCTTCAAAGCCCTTTCGCCGAAAATTCGTGGTCCAGCAGGCCCATCATGATGTCGTCGTGCCAGCTGCCGTTGACATAGGCCGTCTCCCGTTCCCGCCCTTCGACCACAAACCCGCATTTTTCATAGGCGCGGATGGCACGCTTGTTATAGGCGAGCACGCGTATTCCGATGCGATGCAGTCCCATATCGCCGAAGGCATGGTTCAGCAGCAGCGTGATGGCTTCGGTGCCGAAGCCTTTGCCAAGCAAAGCGGGGTTATTGATACCGAGCGCCATCGTCGCGCGCCTGTCCTGGCTATTGACGTTGTCCAATCTGATCTCACCGGCGAAGACGCCATTGATTTCGATGACCCACGCATGCGGATGATTGGTGAGCCATTGCACCCATGCAGTCGCGCCTTCCCGGGTGATCGGCTTCACGTCCTCTTTGTTTACGCCGTACATCTCCGCTATCTCGGCATGATTGCCGAGAGCGGCACGCACTTCGGCATCGGCGGCACTTGGCGGGCGCAGCCTGACATTGCGGCCTTCAAGAATTGGCGATGGCAATGAACCCTCCCTTTTTACAGGCGTCTCTTCTTAACCCTCCCCTTGAGGGGGAGGGTCGGAGCGAAGCTCCGGGGTGAGGTGATCGCCGCCACCTGCAGAGCCAAACAATTGTCACCCCCACCCGCGCATTCCGCGCGACCTCCCCCCTCAAGGGGGAGGTGATTAACCACGCCAGCCCTCGAGAAACACCACCTTCTCAACGCCGGTAAAGCGGGCGACACGCTCCAGTTCCGCTTCCAGCCTCTCCAGTCGGCCGGCGGAGGGTTTGACACCCTGTTCCAGCCACAAGCGCTTGACGTCAAGCGTGCCAGCCTTGCGGTCGGCCTTCATGTCGATTCGACCGATCAGCCGGTCGCCTTCCAGCAGCGGAAAGACATAGTAGCCGTATTCGCGCTTGGGCTCGGGCACGAAAATTTCGATGCGGTAAAAGAAGCCGAAGAGGCGTTCGGTGCGGTTGCGGTCGCGCAGCGTCGGATCGAAGGGGCTGAGGACGCGGATGCGCGCCGGCGCCTCCGGATAGCTGTCGAGCGTCGTCTGGAAATCGGTGAATGCGAAAGAGGGGCGCGGCTTGTCGCCCGCAGCCGGCTCGATGAGCACATCGGTCAGTTCGTCCCGGTGCGTCTCGACCCAGCTCTTGGCCTCCTGCGGCGTCACAAGGTCCCAGAAGGCAGCGATTTCGCCCGAGGTGGCAAAGCCCAGGCGCTGAAGCGCACCACGGCAAGCCCAATCGACGAACTCGTCATGCTCGACCTCGGGCTCATGGAAATGATTGGGCAGCACGCGCTCGACGAGATCATAGACCTTCTGGAAATTGGTGCGGCCGGCGATGGCGAATTTGCCGGTACGCCAGAAATATTCGAGCGCCGTCTTGTTCGGATGCCAGTTCCACCAGCCGCCGGAGACATGATTCTCCGCCTTGACTTCGCGCGCCATGATCGCGCCGTTCTTCAACACGCGCTCGTAGGTTTCCTCGAAGGCGGATTCGAACCCCTCGCCACGCCACTTTCGCCAGCGCTCCACCAGAGCCAATTCCTCGCGGCGGAACCGGTGTTTCCAGTAGACGAAGAAGGCACTCGGCACGATGGAGGCATCATGCGTCCAGTGCTCGAATAGCGCGCCGTCCTTTTCGAGGAGTTCCGTCAGATGCTCGCGCCGATAGGTCTGGTTGCGTGAGAACAGGATCTGATGATGCGCACGCTCGACGGTGCCGATGCTATCCACCTGCACAAAGCCGATATCATGGATGAGTTGCAGCAGTCTCGCCTTGGTCAAGGCGCGGTTCGGTGGATTGGCGAGCCCCTGCTTGGCAAGGAAAACGCGGCGGGCATCCCGATTCGAAAGCAGATTTGTCATGGAGGGATCATAGGCATAAATTCCCATGCTTTCAAACCACCTCATTTGATAAATGACCGCGATGCGCTATAGGACCGCGATACCATCAGGAAACAGGGCAGCCGCTTGGATATCCGCTTCGACAATGCCGGCGTAGACTATGGCGCACGCACCGCCCTCTTCCCGCTGAGCCTGACGCTCCAGGAGAAGCGGATCGGGGTCATCGGCCTCAACGGCTCGGGCAAGACGACATTCGCGCGGTTGATCAACGGGCTCGCCAAGCCGACGGCCGGCCGTGTCGTCGTCGATGGGCTGGATACGATCACCGATGCGGCCAAGGTACTCGGCAGGGTCGGCTATATCTTCCAGTCGCCGCAGAACCAGATCATCCTACCGATCGTGCGTGACGACATCGCTTTCGGGCTCAAGGCGCGTGGCTATGACAAGACACAGATCGAGACGGCGGTCGACGGTATTCTCCAGCGGTTCGGCGTCAGCCATCTCGGTGCGCGGCGCGCGCATGAGCTTTCAGGCGGCGAGCTGCAGATGGCCGCCCTCTGCTCGGTGCTGGTCACCGGCCCGGATATTCTGATCCTTGATGAGCCGACCAACCAGCTCGACCTCAAGAACCGCGCGCTGGTGCGAGGGACCATTGCGAGCCTGCCGGAAAGTGTCATCGTCATCAGCCACGACCTGCCATTGCTGGAGGATTTCGATCGCGTGCTGCTGTTCGACCAGGGCCGGCTGGTGGCCGATGCTCCGGCGGCGGACGCCATCGCTCGATACAGGGAGATGGCAGGCTGATGCAAACGCTGCATGTAGACGTTGACACCTGGCTCCATCGGCTGTCGCCGCGGGTGAAACTCACTACACTCGCAGCGCTCGGCATCCTGCTGTTTCTCCTCGATGCCGTCGCAGCCCTCGCGCTCGCGAACCTCATCGGCGCCGCCTTCTACTTCCGGACCGGCCTGCCGCTACGGGAGGCGTTGAGGCGACTGCGGCCGATCCTCATCTCCATCGCCATGCTGGCGCTCTTTACCGCACTCCTGAGCCCGCTGCATGCCGCCATCGTCGTGGCGCTGCGGCTGACCGCGCTTGCGCTGTTTGCGGCTGCGGTGACGGCGACGACATCGATGACCGACTTCATGGACGAGATCACGACGCTTGCGATGCCGCTCGAAAAAATCGGCCTGCTCAGGGCAGCCGATATCGGGCTCGCGATCGGCCTCGTCATCCGCTTCGTGCCCGAGATTCTCGACCGTTATCGCGCCATCCGCGATGCGCATCAGGCTCGCGGCATCAAGATACGCATGGCAACGACGCTCGCTCCGCTCATCATCCTGACTCTGCGCGATGCGGACAATATCGCAGCTGCGATTGACGCACGCGGCATTCGTCGGCATTGAACAACAATCTGTTTGCGAAGGAGCCGCCATGATCACCCGCGACCTCGTCCTCTCGGCGCTTTTTGCCGCCATCATCGTGGCGCTCGGCCTGCTGCCGCCAATCCCGATCGGCATCATCCTTGTGCCGATCACCGCGCAATCGCTCGGCATCATGCTGGCCGGCGTCGTGCTCGGTGCCAAGCGCGGCACGATCGCGGTGCTGATCGTCGTCCTGTTGGTGCTCATCGGCCTGCCGGTTCTGTCAGGTGGCCGCGGTGGCCTTGCCGTTCTTGCAGGTCCGACCGCTGGCTTCTTCATCGGCTGGATCTTCGCGGCCTTTGTCACCGGCTATCTCTCGGAGAGGCTGGTCAAGGCCGAGCAAAGCAGCCTCGTCCAGGGCGTTGGCTTCTTCCTCGCCGCAGTGGCAGGCGGTGTTATCGTGCTCTATGCCTTCGGCATTGCCTGGCTGAGCATCAATATCGGCTTCGAGAAGGCCTTTATCGGTTCCCTGAGCTTTGTGCCGGGCGATGTCATCAAGGCTGTCGTCGCAGCATTGGTGGGACGCGCTGTCATGGCCGGCTATCCGCTTCTGCCGCAGCGGAGCTAACCGCGGCTTAGGAAAGATATTTGTAGAGCCAGTCGCGCGTGTCCTCCGGCAGGGAAGCCGGGTCCTGTTCCTCACCGCGAACCGCGAGCCAGCGGATCTCGACTTCCGCCGCCAGTTCGTTGCCGGTTTCGACCAAGACGACGAAGCCGACGGATTTGCCGCCGATCTTGTTGACGCTGATCGAGAAGCGGGCAAGATCGTCGTAGCGCAGGGCCCGGTGCAGAGAGCAGGACGCCTTGGTGGCGATGTAGGCGGGTTCGTCATCGACCAGCGGCCGGGTGCGCCAGAAATTCGAAAGAGCCGTTTCCGCCTGCGAGATATAGGATGCAATGAACATCTGGCCGTGCCTGTCGACATCGCGCGGCGGCACCCTCACCTCGATGACATCGGATCGTTCTATACTCATCATCACTAAACAACCCTGGCCGACGCCACACACACCTTAATGAAAGCTTAACACCGCGCCTCGATAAGTAAACGGGCGCTACCCCAAAGTGGTTAAGATGGTTTGTTGACATTGTAGTGACATGGTCCATGTCCTCTAATAGGCGTCGCACCTCCTCTATAGATTGGCACCATGAGCACACGTCTTTACGAACACCCGATCTTTCTTGAACATATTGTTCCACCAGGCCACCCGGAACGGCCGGATCGGCTGCGCTCGCTGAACATTGCGCTGGAACATCCGAACTTCGAACGGCTTGACCGGCGCAAAGCCCCTGCGGCCCACGTGGACGCAGTCCTGCTCGCCCATCCTGAAGAGCATCTGGAATTCGTGCTGCGCTCGATGCCGGACAAGGGCGACGACGGCGAGATCAACCAGCTTGAGGCGGATACCTATGCCAGCCCGAAGACGCTGCAGGCGATCATGCACGGCGTCGGTGGGGCGATGGCGGCGGTCGACGATGTGTTTTCCGGTGCTGCCGACAATGTCTTCGTCGCGGCCCGCCCGCCGGGCCACCATGCCGAGAAATCCAAGGCCATGGGCTTCTGCTTCTTCAACAATGCGGCCGATCGTCGGCCCGCCATGCGCAGAAGGCCCACGGAGCTGAGCGCGTCGCCATTGTCGATTGGGATGTCCACCACGGCAACGGCACGCAGGACATCTTCTGGGACGATCCGTCCGTGCTGTTCTGCTCGACCCACCAGATGCCGCTCTATCCAGGCACAGGCAAAAAAGATGAGCGCGGCGCGCATGACACCATCGTCAATGCGCCGCTCTCGCCGAATACCGGCGGCGACCATTTCCGCGAGGCTTTCAAGTCGCGTGTGCTGCCGGCGCTTCATGATTTCCGCCCAGATCTCATCATCATCTCCGCCGGTTTCGACGCCCACCATCGCGATCCGCTGGCACAATTGAACCTCACCGGTGAGGATTTCGACTGGGCGACCGGGCGGATTCTGGAGGCTGCCGATCGCAGCGCCAAGAACCGGGTCGTCAGCCTGCTCGAAGGCGGCTATGATCTGGAAGGGCTGGCCGAATCGGCTGGCCTGCATATTCTGCGCATGATGAAGGGGTGACGATGAGCGAGAACGCCAAGGTAGATGTTTCAGGCTATTCCTTCGAGAAGGCCGTGGCGGAGCTTGAAAGCATCGTCGCACGCCTGGAGCGCGGCGACGTGGCGCTGGACGAATCCATCACCATCTATGAGCGCGGCGAAGCGCTGAAGAAGCATTGCGAGGCGCTGCTCTCGGCAGCCGAAAACCGCATCGAGAAGATCCGGCTCGACCGCGCCGGTAAGCCGCAGGGCACGGAGCCGCTGGACGGCGCGTGAGACAAAACGGGAAAGTTTGAGTTTGCCTGACATTCCCGGTAGGTTGCACCTCAACCGAAAGGAGAGCCTCCATGTCCTTCTTCCCAGGAAATGATCCGCACGCCGGTGATGCCTTCGCCTGCGACGCGATCGAGAATCTCATCATCCCACGCACCAGCGACCTTGGTGGCTTCTCCGTGCGGCGGGCTCTTCCAAGCAGCCGGCGGCGGCTGGTGGGGCCGTTCATCTTCTTCGACCGCATGGGGCCTGCAATCTTTCGCCCGGGCCAGGCGGTTGATGTGCGCCCGCATCCGCATATCGGCCTTTCCACCGTCACCTACCTGTTCGACGGCGAAATCCGCCATCTCGACAGCCTCGGCACGGCCAAGGTAATCCGCCCCGGCGACGTCAACCTGATGACGGCCGGACGCGGGATCGTGCACTCCGAACGCACCCCGGAAAATCTGCGCGACCATCCCTTTGCCATGTCTGGCCTGCAGACATGGCTGGCACTTCCCGACGACAGGGAGGAGATCGACCCATCCTTTGCCCATACGGAAAAAAACGAGCTACCTGTCATTTCCGATGGCGGCGTGACCGGGCGCGTGGTGATCGGCGATTTCGAAGGCCTGAAATCTCCGGTGAAATCCTTCACCGACACGCTCTATGTCGATCTGCAGCTTCAGCCGAACGCGACGTTTCCTTTTGGCGCAGCCCATGAAGAGCGAGCGGTCTATATTCTCTCCGGCTCGCTCATCGTTGCGGGCGATCACTTTGCTCAGGATCAGCTCCTCGTTTTCCGCCCCGGCGACGCCATAACCCTCGAAGCTGCGGAAAAAGGCTGTCATCTCATGCTTTTTGGTGGTGCGGCGCTCAATTCGAAGCGCTATATCTGGTGGAACTTCGTGTCATCTTCCAAGGAACGCATCGAAAAGGCCAAGGAAGAATGGCGCACGGGCCGCTTCGACATCGTACCGGGCGATGAGGAAGAATTCATTCCATTGCCGGAGGGCTAACGGGTTCATAACAATCCCACATGTTTCTTGTTCGGGAGCACCTTGAATTCGGCGTCTTTTGTCGCAATCTGTTTTGACGTAAAGGCGGGATCCCGCCCAAGAATAGCAAGAAAGAGGCTCCAGCCTTGACACAAATGCCAGAGACGCCGCTGCTCGACCGGGTCCATTTTCCTTCCGACCTGCGCAAGCTTGAGGACCGGGACTTGCCGCAACTCGCCCGCGAAGTCCGCGACGAGATGATCGATGCGGTGTCGCGCACCGGCGGGCATCTCGGCGCCGGCCTCGGCGTCGTCGAACTGACCATCGCCATCCACAGCGTTTTCAATACGCCGAGCGATCGCCTGATCTTCGATGTCGGGCATCAGTGTTATCCGCACAAGATCCTGACCGGGCGGCGTGATCGTATCCGCACGCTGAGGCAGGAAGACGGCCTTTCCGGCTTCACGCGCCGGGCCGAAAGCGAATACGACCCCTTCGGCGCCGCGCATTCATCGACGTCCATTTCCGCCGGCCTCGGCATGGCTGTAGCCGCCGAGCTCGACAAGACCGACCGCCGCGTCATTGCCGTCATCGGCGATGGCGCCATGTCGGCCGGCATGGCCTATGAAGCCCTTAACAATGCCGGCGCGCTCGACGCGCGACTGATCGTCATCCTCAACGACAACGACATGTCGATCGCACCGCCGACCGGCGCAATGAGCGCCTATCTCGCCCGCCTCGCCTCAGGCCGCACCTATATGGGCTTCCGCGACCTCGGCAAGAAATTGACGGCCTATCTCGGCAAGAAGGTTGATCGCGCCATCACGCGGGCAGTCGAACATGCACGGGGCTATGTGACCGGCGGGACGATGTTCGAGGAGATGGGTTTCTACCATATCGGCCCGATCGACGGTCACTCCTTCGAACACCTGCTGCCAGTGCTGCGCAATGTGCGCGACAATGCGCAGGGTCCGGTGCTGATTCATGTCGTGACGCAGAAGGGCAAGGGTTATCCCCCTGCCGAGGCAGCTGCCGACAAGTACCATGGCGTCAACAAGTTCGACGTCATCACCGGCGCGCAGGCCAAGGTGAAACCAAATGCACCGAGCTATACCAGCGTCTTCGCCGATGCCCTGGTGCAGGAGGCAACGCTCGATGAGAAGATCGTCGGCATTACAGCCGCCATGCCGAATGGCACCGGCCTCGATAAGCTGCAGGAATTTTTCCCCAAGCGCTGTTTTGACGTCGGCATCGCCGAGCAGCATGCCGTGACCTTCGCCGCAGGCCTTGCCACCGAAGGCTACAAGCCGTTCGCGGCGCTTTATTCCACCTTCCTGCAGCGCGCCTATGACCAGGTGGTGCATGACGTGGCGATCCAGGGCCTGCCGGTTCGCTTCCCGATCGACCGTGCCGGCTTTGTCGGGGCTGATGGTCCGACGCATGCGGGCTCCTTCGACACCGCCTTTCTTGCCACCTTGCCCGGTTTCGTTGTCATGGCCGCTTCCGATGAGGCGGAGCTCAAGCACATGGTGCGCACTGCGGCCGCCTATGATCTCGGCCCAATTTCGTTCCGCTATCCGCGCGGCGAAGGCGTCGGCATCGAAATGCCTGAGCGCGGCCAGATTCTGGAAATCGGCAAGGGTCGCGTGATCAAGCAGGGTTCGAAGGTTGCATTGCTCTCCTTCGGCACGCGCCTGGCCGATAGCCTTGCCGCTGCCGAGGATCTCGATGCTGCCGGCCTGCCGACGACGGTTGCGGACGCCCGTTTCGCCAAGCCGCTCGATCACGATCTCATTCGCCAGCTGGCCGCTCACCACGAGATGCTGATCACCATCGAAGAAGGTTCGGTCGGCGGCTTCGGCAGCCAGGTCATGCAGTTCCTCGCCAGCGAGGGATTGCTCGACAACGGGCTGAAGATCCGCACGCTCGTCATGCCCGATATCTGGATGGATCAGGCCAAGCCCGAGGTGATGAATGCCAAGGCCGGCCTCGACCGCGCCGGCATCGTGCAGACGGTGTTCAGAGCGCTTGGCCACAGCCGTATCGTCGAAGCAGCCGGATAGGATCTAAGCCTTATCGGCAGCATCTCGGCCTTGCTGATCGTTTGTGATCTCAGGGCTGGAAGACAGCAACCCGGTCTCGCCCGGCTGCCTTGGCCTGATAGAGGGCGGCATCGACATTCTTCAACAGCAATATGCGCGTCGCACCGTCATGCGGCGCCAGCGCCGCGCCTATGCTCAACCGGGCAAAAATGGACACACCGTCGACCGTGAATGGCGCACGAAAGGCGACAAGCAGCCGTTCCGAAAGCGATAGAAGAGCGCTCCTGTCGGCCGGATCAGGAACGAATATCGCGAACTCATCGCCGCCCATGCGTACGACAATGTCCTCGGTGGAAATGACCGAGCGGATGCGCAGGGCAGCCTCGCACAAGACCTCATCGCCGACATTGTGACCAAAGCGGTCGTTGATCGACTTGAAGCCGTCCATGTCGAGATAGAGCACACCGAAGTTGCGGCCGGCAGCGACGGCAGCGCTCAGCGATCCATCGACCACGGCCTCCAGCGCCGACCTGTTCAGGAAACGAGTCAAAGGGTCGGTCATGGCAGCAGTGCGCAAACCATTCTCGGCGATGCCCATCAGCAGATTGGTCTTTTGAAGCCGCAG
Source organism: Rhizobium sp. P44RR-XXIV (assembly GCF_001999485.2). Taxonomy (NCBI): domain Bacteria; kingdom Pseudomonadati; phylum Pseudomonadota; class Alphaproteobacteria; order Hyphomicrobiales; family Rhizobiaceae; genus Rhizobium; species Rhizobium sp. P44RR-XXIV. The sequence continues at coordinate 1,792,894 of NZ_MPVZ02000028.1, forward strand.
AAGCGCACTTGCGATCTGGGCGAACCGCACGAGGCTTTGCTCCTCGCTCTCGGAAAACTCCCGCGGCTTCTGGTCGAGAATGCAGAAGGCGCCGACCGGCAGGCCATTTTCCAACCGCACCGGCGCGCCCGCATAAAAGCGCAGATGCGGATCCTCGACCACGAAGGGGGCGCTCTTCAGCTCGGGATCGGCGGCGAGATCGGATATAACAAGCAATTCGTCGTCGAAGACCACGCGGGTGCAGATCGACATGTCGCGGGAGCATTCGGCAATCTTCAGGCCTGCCTGCCCGGCTATGCGCTGCCAGTCCTCGTCGATGATATTGATCGCGGCATAGGGCGAGGCGAAGACTTGCCTTGCGAGCTCGGCGACAATGGCCAGCTCCGGCGTCGGAATGCTGTGGATCGCATTCAGGGAGCGTACGGCCAAAAGTCTCTGCGTTTCATTGGCCGGAACTCGGACGAGTTGTCCCATTCGAATCTCCCTCGGCAATCCTTGTGACCGGGCTATAGAAAAAGTGGATCGACGCTCAGCGCAACCCTGCCACCGATCAAATATTTAATAAATCTTGACGAAAGCATGTCCCGGCCGCGCATCGAAAACGGTATGGCAGCTCTTAAAACCCCGCAGCCCTTGGGAAGAGCCGCCGCCTGCCTTGAAACGGCCTGCTCCAAAATAACGCATCCACAATTTTTCCTTTTTGCGCAGCCTGTGAAACGCAAATCGGCCCGCCACAGAGCGGCGGGCCGACGAAGTCTGAAGGCGATGATTCCCCAGTGGCGGCCTCGCAAGGCTGCCACTGGGAGCATTACCGGAAAGCGCTCAGAACTCTTCCCATTCGTCCTGCGCGGGCGCTACGGCACTTGCCTTGGCGCCGAAAGCCTTGGCCACGGTGCGGCTCAGAGCCCTCGCCGGCGATGCCGCCGGCTTCGAACGTGGGGTCGCGACGGCAGGCCGAGCGGGCGCTGCCTGTGGTGCGTTGCCGAGGCGGAACTGCTGGAGCAGTTCGTTCAGCCCAGCAGCTTCGCGGGCAAGCGCATGGCTTGCCGCAGTCTGTTCCTCGACCATGGCGGCATTCTTCTGCGTGCCTTGATCCATGGTGTTGACCGCAGTATTGATCTCCTGCAGGCCGGTCGACTGTTCGCGGGTCGCCGTAACGATCGCGCCGACATGGCGATTGATTTCCTGCACTTCGGAGACGATCAGCTCCAGCGCCTTGCCGGTCTCGCCGACCAGGGACACGCCAGTATTGACCTGGTCGCTCGAGGTCGTGATCAGCGCCTTGATTTCCTTGGCGGCATTGGCGGAGCGCTGGGCGAGCTCGCGCACTTCCTGGGCAACGACGGCAAAGCCCTTGCCTGCATCGCCGGCACGGGCGGCTTCGACACCGGCGTTCAGCGCCAGCAGGTTGGTCTGGAAGGCGATATCGTCGATGACGCTGATGATGTTGCTGATCTCGCCCGAAGACTTTTCGATCTGCTGCATGGCGGAGACTGCCTTGCGCACCACTTCGCCGGACTTTTCGGCGCCGAGACGGGCGCGTTCGACGAGATGGCCGACATCTTCGGCGCGTTTGGCCGAATCACGAACCGTCGTCGTCACCTGTTCCAGCGCTGCGGCTGTCTCCTCGACGGAGGCTGCCTGCTGCTCGGTGCGATGAGCAAGCTCATCGGCCGCGGAGCGGATCTCGCCGGCACCGGCATTGATGGCGGCGGCATTACGGCCGACCGACTGCAGGGCTGCTTCCAGCTTCTCGACGGCATTGTTGAAATCGGCACGAACGCTGTCGAACTGCGGTGCGAAGGCGCGGTCAAGGCGTGCCGCGACATTGCCGGAGGAGAGAGCGGCAAGCCCGCCCGCAAGCGTTTCCATGGCAAAGCGGATTTCACCCTCTTCGCGCGCCTTCTGCTCGTCGCTCATCTGGCGCTGGCGCTCAGCGTCATCGCGCATGCGATCGGTCTCGCTGGCAAGACGGAGCTTTTCGATCGCCGCCTGCTTGAAGACGAGGACGGCATCGGCCATGCGGCCGACTTCGTCGCCACGGCCGACAGCCGGAACGTCGATATCGTGCTCGCCGCTGGCCAGGCGGCCCATGGCAGCCGTCATGCCGACGATCGGACGAACGGTGATGCGCGACAGCAGCCAGGCGAGGAGTGCGGCAAGCAGTGCCACGAAAATGCCGCCTGCGATCAGCGTCAGGCGCAGATCACTGTTGGCTTCATCCTGCATAGCCCCCAGATCGTTGGCCTGGGTACGGGCGGCCTGCTTGATCTTCGCCGCAGCCTCGCGGAAGCCATCGAGCTGGCCCTTGGTTTCGTTCTGACCGATCTTGACGATCTGGTCGAGCGGCGTCTCGGTTTCCTTGCGGGCCTTGGCCTGCGGCTCTGCAAGCTGATGGAAATAGATATCGGCGGCCTTCTGCATGTTGTCTATGGCCTGCAGCAAGTCCGGAGAATCAGCCGCGACCTGCTTGGCAGCGGCAATGCTCTTCAGCATCCGCTCGCGGTTGGCGAAAATATCGCCATAGGTGCTGTCGCTGCGCAGCAACAGGAAGCCGCGCAGATTGACGGCCTGTTCCAGCATGGCCTGCAAGGAGTCGTCGACAAGATTGACGAGCTGGTGTGACTTGGCCTGCTCTGCAGCAGCGCCGGCCGACACCTCTTCCTTGGAATAGACGAATGCGGAAACACAGGCGAAAATGGCAATCAGCGCCGTGAACGTGATGGCAAGCTTGCCATTCAGCGAGAGTCTTTTCGCAAACATGAGCGAGCGCCTCCTGAGCGCCGGTCCTGGCGAGCATCGACGGGCCGTGTTTGGGAGAAACACTGCCGGATACTCGGGAAATTCAGGGAAGGGCATGATTGGGACGCAAAAGCGCGAAGCCTTCATGGCAGGCGGCGATCTCGAAACCGATCGCCGTAATCCCGAATATCCGTAAGGGCTTCGGCTTTAAATTTATTTAATTTCGCGCAACTGGTCTTTAAACGCGGCCTAGTTCACGGGTGCCGCGGAAAGGATCAGAATGTCCAGATCGTGCTCGGGATAAAAATCCTGCGCCGTCACCTGGAAAGTCGTTGGCCCGGTCTTCTTGACGTCCGTTCCGCAAAAGCTGATGTAGTTTTCCGGGCTGCCCTTGTCGACGGTCAGCTCGAAGTGCTTGATCGGTCCAGACCAGTTGGCGCCCGTCGTCAACACATAGGAAATCCAGCTCTCTACATAGGTGCGGCCACCCTTGTCGGCCACGGCGGCAAGCTTGGTCGCCGTCTTGAGGAATGCCTCATCCACGCAATATCGGCCGCGATAGACCTGCAGCTGCTGCTTCTGGTAGTCCTCGTCGCCGGCAAAGGTGATGGCCACGGTGCCGCCGACGCTCGGCTTGTAACGATGCTGGACTGTTATCTTCGCCTTGGCCGGGAATTTGGTGCGCCACCAGTAAGTGGTATGCAGGGTCCACATCGGCGTCGGATGATGCTTCATGCCCTGGCCGTCATTGTCGTATTCGTCGTCGGTGATCAAACCGCGAGCCGTCCAATCTTCCAACACATCGAGAGGCAACTTGGCGACGGCATCCATCGCGGCCTTGCTGAGCGGCAACAGCGGCACGCCCTGCGCCTTCAACTCATCGGTCATGTCGACATCGGCGACCGATACGCGCTGCTGAAGCGTTGGGGTGATGGCCTTGCCATCCTGGGTCACAGTGAAACCGAGAAAATTGTCTGCCTCGACATTTCCGGCATCGACCATGCTGTCGACATCGCCCTTGATATCGGGCATCGGGAAGGCAACCACGCTTTCGACATCCTTATCGGAGGTGTTTTCGAAGACGTAATCCACCCGCACCTCGGTTGCCGATATGAACAGTTTTTCCTGATCCATGCTGATATCGCCGCTGCGGACATAGGCGAGGCCGCCCGTCTTCAGCTCGGCCATGGTGTCGTTCGCCAGGGCCGGCGTGGCAAACATCGCCAATAGAGCCGCATAGCCACCGATTCTTCGCATGAATGACCCCTCAGCCGTTGATTTAAGCGATTATCTCCGGCTGCAGTCCGGCGTCAACGCCGAGATTGCCACAAAAGGCTTGCAACGCAATGCATTGACCGGCATGGACAGCCTATGTCCGAACCTCAACGCCTTGACCAGCTCCTCGTCACCCTTTCGCTCTTCGCCAGCCGATCCCGCGCGCGCGATGCCATCCAACGCGGCACCGTGACCGTCGACGGCAGGGTCGTGACCAAGCCGGGGACGCTGTTTACCGAGGAGGTGCAGATCGGCATCGACGATCCGGCTCAGGATTACGTGTCCCGTGCGGCCTTGAAACTGGTAGCCGCGCTCGATCATTTCGGTCTCGATCCGCAAGGCCTGCACTGTCTCGACGTCGGCGCATCCACCGGCGGATTTACCGAGGTATTGCTGCAGCGCGGCGCCGCGCATGTCACATCCATCGATGTCGGCCATGGACAGATGCATCCGCGCATATCGGCCGATCCGCGCGTCACCAATATGGAAGGGCTGAACGCCCGCAACCTCACCGCCGAAGATATCGGCGGGCCGTTCTCCTTTCTCGTTTCCGACGTCTCCTTCATCTCATTGAAGCTGGCGCTGGCACCGGCCTTGGCTCTTGCCGAACCGGGCGCGCGCGCGGCGCTGCTGGTGAAGCCGCAATTCGAGGCGGGTCGCGATGCTGTCGGCAAGGCCGGACTGCTGAAAGATCCCTCCTCCGCTCCGGCGGTTGCTGCCGAACTTGAGCGCTGGTTCTCCGAGGATATGGGCTGGAAGAGCCTCGGCCTCATCCCCTCGCCCATTGCCGGCGGCGACGCAACCACGAATTTCTTCTCGCAGGGATCAAGCCATGAGCACTGAAACCGTCACCATCCAGAAGCTCGGCGCCCAGGGCGACGGCATTGCGCAAGGCACGGACGGACCGATCTATGTGCCTTTCACGCTTCCCGGCGAAAGCGTCGCCATCGCGCGGGTGAAAAGTCAGGGCACGCTGATGTCGATCGCATCGGCTTCGCCGGATCGGCAGGAGCCGCACTGTCGACACTTCGGCCCGGATGGCGTCAACGGCACCTGCGGCGGCTGCACGCTGCAGCACTATGCCGATGCGCCCTACCGCGCTTTCAAGCGTCAGCTCGTCGTCGATGCATTGCGCTCCAAGGGCCTGACGCCCGAGGTGGACGATATCGTCGCTGCCCATCCCGGCGAGCGGCGGCGGGTGGTCTTTGCGGCACGCAAGACCGAAAAGAGCACGCTGATCGGCTTCAACCAGGCCGAAAGCCATCACATCGTCGCGATCGAGGAATGTCCCATCGCGTCCGCGGGGATCATGTCGCGGCTGGAGGCGATCAGGGCGGTCGCGACGCGCTCGCCGTCAATGCCGAAGCCTTCCGCATCTCCGTGCTGGAAACGTCATCCGGCCTCGATCTCGCCGTCGACGGCATCAAATCTCTATCCGACAAGCAGCGCCGCAGCACGGTCGAGACTGTGCTGGCGCTTCGCGGCATAGCCCGCGTATCGCTGAACGGCGAAATCCTGGTCGAGCCGGCAAAGCCGATCATCGAATTCGGCGGCGTGCAGATCGCACCTCCTCCGGGCGCCTTCACGCAGGCAACCAAGCAGGCCGAGGACGCGATGGCCGAGCTGGTCGCAGCCCATGTTGGCAAGGCCAAGCGCATCGCCGATCTTTTCGCCGGCGCCGGCACCTTCTCGCTGCGTCTGGCGCGCATCGGGCGCGTGCATGCGGTGGAAAGCGAAGGCAAGCCGCTCGCCGCACTCGACCACGCCGCCCGCAATACGCAGGGGTTGAAGCCCGTCACCATTGAGCGCCGCGATCTCTTCCGCCGGCCGCTGATGAAACAGGAACTGAAAGTCTACGACGCCGTCGTCTTCGACCCTCCGCGCGCCGGAGCAGAGTTTCAGAGCAAGGAACTCGCCCTCTCGCAAGTCAAGAAGATCGTCGCGGTCTCCTGCAATCCCCTGACGCTCGCCCGCGATCTCGCGCTGCTCATCGAAGGCGGCTACCGCATCACCAAGGTGACACCGATCGACCAGTTCCTCTGGACCTCGCATGTCGAGGTGGTCGTGGCGCTCGAGAAGTAAGGAATTGCGCGAGGCAGAGTCCTCGCGCAGGTATCCTCACCGCTTCATGAACGCCTCGAAGGCCGCGCGGGCTTCCGCACTTTTCAGCCGCGCGGCGAAATGCTCGGCCTCTTCCGTGATGCGGCCAAGGATGGCGTCCGGCGGGCCGCGCATGAGGTCGCGGGCGATCCGCAGCGCCTCTGGCGGCTTGGCGGCGAGCCTGGCGGCAAGTGCCAGGGTCTCGGCTTCCACAGCCTCTGGTGCGGTCACCTTCCAGATCAGGCCGGCGTCCTTCGCGTCAGTAGCGGAAAAACCTTCGCCGAGGGCGAGCAGGGCGAAGGCGCGTTGATGACCCATCAGGCGCGGCGCAATCAGGCTTGAGGCGGCTTCGGGCACGAGGGCGAGATCGACGAAGGGCGTCTTGAACAGGCTGCGGTCGGACGCAACCGTCAGATCGCAATGCAGATGGATCGTCGTGCCGATGCCGATCGCAAGTCCGTCGACGCCGGAAACGACCGGTTTCCTGGCGCTCGCCAGCGCGACGAGAAAGTCGATCACTTCGCGGCCCATGCTGCCGCCCATGGCGAAGGCCAGGAAATCGGCCATGTCGTTGCCCGCGGAGAAGCAGCCGTCCGTGCCAAGGAAGACACTGACGCGGATATCCGGCGTCTCGTCTGCCGCCTTCAGCGCATCGGTCATCGCCTGATACATGGCGCGGGTGATCGCGTTCTTCTTTTCCGGTCGATTGAACCGGATGATCTGGACATGCGGCGCGGTCTCGGAACGTTCGATCAGAATGTGGTCGGTCATGGATTTTCCTCAGGCAAGGGCGACGCGGGCGGCTTCAAGGCTGGAGGCGCCGGAAGTCACGCGATCAGAGAGAGCAGCGGTTTCGGCCAGCAGGTTTTCTGCAGCAAAGCGGCAGAGCGCGATGCGCTTGCCTCCCTCGCCATCCCCTGCATTGGCAAGGCCTCCCTTGGCCAGATACGAGCTGGTCAGCACCAGGCCGAAGAGCCGCTGGTAAGGGGTAGCGCCTGCAAGCGCTTCCGCGACAGCACCTTCCGCCTGTTTCGTCAGGAGCCATTCACTTGTCTTTTCCAGGTCGGCAATGGCCGCCCGCAGCCGCGGCGCGGTCTCTCCGAAGCCATCGAGATTGGATTTGGCGACGGCGTCAGCGATCTCGCGCAGCTCAGCGATGAAGCCGCGCACATGGTCCCCATTGGCGATGGTCAGCTTGCGCGTCACGAGGTCGATCGCCTGGATGCCGTTGGTGCCTTCATAGATCGGGGCGATGCGGGCGTCGCGCAACAACCGCGCCGCACCCGTCTCCTCGATGAAGCCCATGCCGCCATGGACCTGAATGCCCAGCGAAGCGACATCGACGCCGGCATCGGTGGAAAAGGATTTGGCAATCGGCGTCAGTAGTGCTGCGCGCTCCTGCCAATATTTAGCCTTCTGCGCATCGCGATGCGACATGTCGATCGCCTCGGCGCAAGCGTAGCAGATGGCGCGAGATCCCTGCGTCAGCGCCTTCATGGTGAGAAGCGTGCGCGCGACATCGGGATGCTCGATGATCGGGCTCATGCCTGCCGCTTTCGTTCCCGGCGCGCGGCCCTGTGTGCGCTCCCGTGCATAGGCGATGGCCTTCTGGGTCGCCGCTTCCGCGATCGCCACGCCTTGAATGCCGACGGCGAGACGGGCATTGTTCATCATGGTGAACATGCAGGCGAGGCCCTTGTTCTCCTCGCCGACCAGCCAGGCGATGGCACCTTTTTCAGTGCCATGTTTGCCGTCACCGCAGATCATCGTGCAGGTCGGTGAGCCGTGAATGCCGAGCTTGTGCTCCAAAGAATGGGCGAAATAATCGTTACGGGCGCCAAGCGAGCCATCATCGTTCACCAGGAATTTCGGCACGAGGAACAGCGAGATGCCCCGCGTGCCGGCCGGCGCGTCCGGAAGACGGGCCAGCACCAGATGGATGATGTTTTCCGCCGCCTCGTGATCGCCCCAGGTGATGAAGATTTTCTGGCCAAAGAGGCGATAGGTGCCATCGTCCCGACGCTCCGCACGCGTGCGCAAGGCTCCGACGTCGGAACCGGCATGCGGCTCGGTCAGGTTCATGGTGCCAGACCATTCGCCGGAGATGAGCTTTGCCAGATATTTCTTCTTGAGGTCATCGCTGCCGTGCGCGTTCAGCGCCTCGACCGCGCCCATTGTCAGCGTCGGGGCGAGACCAAAGGCCATCGAAGCGGAATTCCACATTTCCAGCGTCGCGATATTGAGCATATGCGGCAGGCCCTGCCCGCCGAATTCCTCCGGCGCGGTCAGCCCGTTCCAGCCGCCGGCGATCCAGTCGCGATAGAGCTTTTCCCATCCGTCGGGAAGAACCACCTTGCCGTCGACCAGCTTCGCGCCCTGCCGGTCGCCATTTTCGGCAAGTGGCTCCATCTCATCGCCGGCAAAACGCCCGGCCTCCGATAGAATGGCATCGAGGACATCGGCGCTGAGATCGCCGAGAATGCCCTCCTCCATCGCCCGATCCATGCCGGCGACGTATTTCAGCGTGAATGCGATTTCCTCGACAGGCGCTTTGTACATGGTGATTTCCTCCGCGTCGGTGCTGCCGATTACCCGCCTCACCCGGATCATCGGCCCTATGTGGATAGAGCTAGTTTATTTTTACGTAAACGTCAATTTTCACTGAGGCATTCCGCAGGGCGATTTCCACTCAATCGTGAACCGGAACGGCAGTTCGCGTCACGCGCGCCACACGTCGTCAATAACGGCGCCGGCATGTGCGATTATTCCACCGACATGCAGCCTTGCATAAACAATCGTCATGAACGAAGACTAAGGCAACTGTTCTGACAAAGCGAATGATGCGGCCATGAACACGATAACGTCAGCCACCACCATACCCGGCTTTGTCTGGGCCTATCGTCTTCGTCCAGGCGCGGACAAGGCGGAGCGGCTCCCCGACGATGCGGATCGCACCACGCTCTTTGACGGAGACGGCTTCCTCTGGCTGCATCTCAATCTCGTCGACGCCCGCGTTCCAGCCTTCCTGGAGGACGCGCCGGGGCTGAACGACGCGGCGCGCATAGCGCTGACGACGCACGAGACCCACGCGACGATCACCGTCGACGACCAGATGCTTTTCGGCACCCTTGTCGATTTTCAGCGCGATTTCGCTCACAACACCCATGACATCGGCTGGCTGCATTTCGCCGTGACTGACCGCGTGCTCATCACCAGCCGGCTGCAGCCGCTTCGCAGCGTGGACCGGGGACGCGTGCTGATCGAAAAGAATGCTGCACGGTTTTCATGCCCTGTGGATATTTTCGAAGCGCTGGTTGTCGAGTTCCAGCGCACCCTGATCTCCGTCGTCATCGAGATCAGCGAAGAGCTGAACGGCATCGAGGATTTCATCCACGGCAATAGCTCGCGTGACGAGCGCACGCAGCTTCCGCCCATCCGACGGACGATCGTGCGGCTGCACCGCCATCTGCGCACCGTCCTCTCCCTGATGCGGCATGCGGCCGCCTCAGACGACGAGGAAATGCCGCTTGGATTCGAGGACATTGCGGGACGTCTGACGGGACGCCTCGAGGCAGTCGAACACGATGTCTACGCGCTGCAGGAGCGCGCCAGGCTGCTGCATGAAGAAATCGACTCGAAGCTTGCCTCCGAGATCAATCGCCATCTCTACATCCTCTCGATCATGACGGCGTTCCTGCTGCCGCCGACGCTGGTGACCGGCTTCTTCGGCATGAATACATCGAGCCTGCCCCTTTCGGGCGGCTCAAGCGGTACGGGATACGCGATCGGCTTTATTATCGCATCCATGCTGCTGGCATGGTGGCTGCTCAAGCGGGTCAACATTCTCTGACGCCGGCACAAAAAAGCCGCCCGGATAACGGGCGGCTGTGTCGATGATTTTTGGCGTGTCGCTCAATAATAGGGCGAGTAGCACTGACGGCGCGGGCCCTGGTTGGGCTGGAACGTGTTGTCGTAAGCCCGATAGGAACGATAACGATCAGAGCACCATTCGACGTGGCGCGGATTGATGCCGCCGGACGGAGGCGGGGCCGCATAGTAGCGAGGCTGGCTGGCAATCGCCCCGCCGATCAGCGCGCCGGCACCGAAGGCGGCCAGCGGGAACCAGTAGCCATCATGGTAACGATAGCCATGGCGATAACCCGAATAGCCGCGATAGCCGCCATACCAGCCGCGGCGATAATAGCCGCCGTGATAGCCCCGCCATTGAACCTGCTCGACATTGCCAAGCGTGGATTTCTCCACAGGTGCGATCGGCGCAGCAGGCATCTGAATGGCAAAGGACGGCGTGAAGCTCGTCAGGGTGACAGCGGCCGAAATAGCGATGGTCGCAATTCTCGCACGGAAACCAAGCATTCTTATCTCCATTCGCTGGTTTGTCTTGTGCTCAAGCGTATAGCGTTTGATGTCGGGCATGCTTCTTTCGCAGGATTAAGCGCCCTGCTTCGCAGCATGTCCGAATAGACAACAAGAAACGCGGCAACACCTTATTCTGTTCCTTAAATCCCTACCAATTTAAGGAGTTATGCGAGGGCTCCACGATGAATGTATAGTGAACCGATCCTTAACCCAAGATTAACCAGCAATCCTTACTATTATTTCATGAAAGGGTCCCGGCACAGTCACAGCCTGATTTGCAGCTTCCTGACCGTACTGGCCCTGTTGGGGCCGGCCACGAAGCCTTCGGCCGGCGAAAACCAGCCTTGGACGGATCCACAAAACGCCCTCATCGTCGACGCCTATGAACTGAATACCATCGACTGGACCGCGTTCCTGCAGGACAAGCGGATCGCCGCTTTCATCTCCAAGGCGTCCGACGGTCTGCCCGAGAGTTTCAGTTGTACGGGCGACCATGCCGGTGACACCTTCGCTCACTGCAAGACCATGTGGCGCAAATATGCCGTCACGCGCGAACTCTATCAGACCCGCCGGATGCTGGCGAAAACGAATGGCCTGTTATGGGGCGCCTATCATCTGGGGCGACCGGGCAATCCGATCGATCAGGCCAATCATTTTCTCGATTATGCCGATCCACAGCCGGACGAGCTGATGGTGCTCGACATTGACGGCATGGATCCCACGCGTTTCATGTCGCTTGATGATGCGCAGGTCTTTGTCGCACACATCAAGGTCAGGACCGGACGTTATCCGATCCTCTACGTCAATCACAACACCGCGCGCTATATCGCCGATCACCGCGATATCTATCCGCTGCTGTCGCGGCTACCGCTCTGGTACGCGCGCTACAAGCCGGATCTGAAGGGCACCTTCCCGCTTGGCAACTGGGATAATTACGCCATCTGGCAGTTTGCCTCATCGGACAATTGTTCCGACAAGAGCTGCCCCTACCGCGTTCCCGGCACATTGACGGATATCGACGTCAATGTGGTGCCGATGACCAGCATACAGCTCGCCAAGATCTGGCCACAGGGCGAGTTGCTGCCCGCGAAACCGCTGCCTGCGCCCGACCTGACGATCGCTCAGGGACCGACCTGCAGCGGGCCGCTACAGACGCTTGTCTCGCTGATGGTCGATCCGGTCGTCACGGCCTCTACCAGCCGATCCGCGCCGGTGGAGATCAATGAACTGAATTACCAGGATTATTAGGCTTCGACCTGAACATCCGTCTTCGGGCGCGAGCAGCAGGCCAGGATATAGCCTTCCTCGATCTCGTCATCGAGGATGCCGCCATTGTGGCTCATCTCGACCTCGCCCGAAAGCTTCATGACACGACAGGTGCCGCAGAGACCCGATTCGCAGGCAGCGCCGATCCGCACGCCGGCGCCGCGCGCGGCCTGAAGCACGGTTTGCCCGGCCGCACAAACCACGTCCTTGCCGGCCATGGTGAAGCGGATCGTGGTCGCAGCGTCCGTTGAGGCATCGTCGGTAACTTCAGCAAGCGGCGTCGCCGCATTTGCCGGCTGGAAGCTTTCCTGATGGTAGCGCTTCATGTCGAAGCCGTGCGCTTCCAACATGGAACGGACGGCATCCATGAAGACTTCCGGGCCGCAGCAGAAGATCGTGCGATCCATGAAATCAGGCGCCAGCAGGCCGATCTTGGCCTTGTCGATGCGGCCCTTCAGCCCCGACCAGAGATCGGTGCGGCCACAGCCCTCGACGATCAGGCCGAGATTGAGGTTCGGCATGAAGCGGGCGAGATATTCCAGCTCCGAGCGGAAGATGATGTCAGTCGGGCTGCGCGAGCAATTGACGAAAGTGATGTCGGACAATGGCGCGGTGTCGGCCATGTAACGGGTCATGGCCATCATCGGCGTCACGCCGGAACCGGCGGAGACGAAGAGGTATTTATCGCCGGGATGGCGGACGTGCGTGAAATCGCCGAGAGGACCGAAAGCCTTGATGCGCATGCCCGGCTTGAGGTTCTCGAACATCCAGCGCGTGCCGATGCTGTCCTTCTGCGCCTTGACCGTCACCGCGACCGAGAAGGGCCGCGATGGCGTCGAGGACAGCGTATAGGTGCGCATGACCGGCTCCGGCGCCGTCGGCAGCTCCAGCGTCACGAACTGGCCCGGCAGATAGCGGAACCAGTTGTCCTTGTCGGACCGGAATGTGAAGGTCATCACATCGGGCGCTTCGGGCGTGACGGAGAGGCATTCGAGCAGATGCTGCCTGTCGCTCCAGGGCTGCATCTGATCGAGGTGTCGATGGCTAAGGGAGACGGTCATGTTCATACTCAGGCAACCGCCGACAGCTTGGCCTGATCGCCCTGCAGCCGGTTGATCATGAAATTCGAATACCATTCGACGAACTGCATGACGCCGCCCTCGTGGAGTTCCGAGTAAGGACCGGGCTCATAGGCCGGCGAGTGAATGCCGAAAGCATTTTCCTCGACGATGCGGCGATCCTGGTCGTTGGTCTCGGTCCAGACGTGGGTCAGTTCCTCGAGATCGTAATCGACGCCTTCGACGGCATCCTTGTGCACCAGCCATTTGGTGGTGACTGCGGTCTCCTCGGCATTGAGCGGAAGGACGCGGAAGGAAATCGCGTGGTCGCCAAGCAGGTGGTTCCATGTCGTCGGGTAGTGGAACAGCAGCATGGTGCCGATGCCGTTGATCGTCACATCGGGCGAGAGCGGCCGCTTGACGGCGTTCTGGCCGGACATGGTGTAGCTTTCGGCCCCTTCGATGAGCGGCATGCGGGCGGCGCGGAACTGGCCATCAGGCGAGATCTTGAATTCGCTCGGCAGGCCGGCGGCTTCGCAGCGCTCCCAATGAGCGGTGATCACCGGATCGCTCATCGCCCCCTGCACGCCGCTGACCGTCGGCGCTTCCGAAAACGTGCGGCAGAGTTCGGGATGGTTGGCAGCGCAGTGGTAGCACTCGCGATTGTTTTCCCAGACGAGCTTCCAGTTGCCCTTTTCGATAATGGTGCTCTGGAAGGCGACCTTGGCCTCACTCATGCGATGCGGCGCCATATAGGGCTCGATCGTGGCGCGGACGGGCGCGAAGTCCGGAGCGTTCTTTGCCAGGCAGATGAAGATGTAGCCGGCGACGCTTTCGCAGTGAACCGGCTTCAGCGAATACTGGGTCTTGTCGAAGTCCTCGGCCATCTGACGGGCGAACAGCAGCGAGCCGTCCAGCTCGTAGGTCCACTGGTGATAAGGGCAGACAAGCTTTGCCGACGAGCCGCGCTCTGTCGTGCAGACGCGCGAGCCGCGATGGCGACAGCTGTTGTGGAAGGCGCGGATGACCTGATCGCGACCACGGACGATGACGACAGGATAATCGCCGATCTGGACGGTGAAATAATTGCCCGCGCGCGGCACTTCGCAGTCATGGCCGATGAACAGCCAGTCGCGATAGTAGATCATTTCCATATCGAGCTTGAAGTAATCCTGATCGATATAGAAAGGCTGCTCGAGGCTGAAGCCCTCGCGGCGGTTCTTCAATTGCCGCAAAACATTGCTGCTGATATCCATTTGCCTATCCTTGCGCGTTACCGGGAAACGGACGAAGGACATGCAAGGCCGTTTGGGAGCGGCCTGAAGCAATGTCCCGACCGCCCGCCGCGGTCAGTAAACCGAATTTCCCCAAGGCTGGTTTCCGGGCTCTGGAGCGGTCCTGTTTCCAGAACCCCATGGCACCTTCCCAGGTCGGCCGACCCAGTGGCTTTATTCGCCATGCCTCACTCCACCACCGTTGCGGGGGCAGCGCCGGATTTTGACCGGCTTCCCAATTCTCCGTCTCCCTAGCAGACGGCACCTTGAGATTGATAACATCATAACTCTCGGCCCCGTCAGCCGCTGCGCTACAATGCGACATCGGCTTCGAAATTGGCGACAGATGAAACGGAACAGCAAGACGGTCGTAGGGAGAGGCAATATAGGAAGGCAATTCAATCTCTTATCGATTATCGGCAGACATGTAGATCGTCGCTACTTTGCCTCCTCTTGATGACGCTTTATCCTGATTGCGACAATGCGGTTGATCTCCGATAATCAAGGGGTCGCTTGCGCCGCCGAAAGTGCCTGCAGCGCCGCCATTGCACGGTCAGCATCAGCAGCCGGAACGAAGATATGGTCGTGGTAATAGGCCGCGACGACATTGGCGCTGATGCCCGCATTTCCCAAGGCTGTAGCGAACGCCGCGGTGAGGCCGATAGCCTCCAGCGAGGAATGGACATCGAGCGTGATCATGCGCATTGCGGGCGCAATCGGAAACCCGGTCTGCCGCGCGGCCTCCAGCGGCAGGATCAGGGTCACGCCCTCCCCTTCCCGGAAAAAACCGATCGGCTCCAGATGAATATGATCGGCCAATGTCGACGATGGAACGGTGCAATAGACGAACTCGCCCTCGACGAGATTCGGTTTCATGCCGGAAAGCAGCAGATTGAGATCGGTAATTCCGGACATATGTTTTGGCCTCCTCGGGGATTTGCAACCAGCGCCGTTAAGCCCGGCTCAAGCAAGACTAGCTATCATGCAGTCTCCAGACCTCTATAGCGAGACCCGGCATGGCCAAACTCAGATATTTCGACGCTGGGAAGCCCGCCGACCCCGAGCCGATACCGGCGGTATCGACAACGGGGCATAGCGAATTCCTGCGCACCGGTCGCATCAACCGCGACAGGCCACATTGGCTTGCCGAAGAGCGGCGATACATGACCCACCAGGAGGTCGCCGAGCAGACCGCGCAGAAGCTGCGGAATGCCGGGGAAATGACCCATGACCGGCTCAACGGCTTTCATAAGTCTATTCGTTTTCCGAAGCTCATCTTTCATCACACGCTGAAGGACACGCCGCATCTCGGCTATTGCCACGTAACAGCGGCGCGCACGCAATTCGCTCGATATGAAGAGGTGAACTGGGCCTTCTACATCGCGAACTTCTTTGCCCGCATCGGCCAGGAAGAGAATTTCTTCGAGGATATCAGCCTGAAATATTCGCGGATGTATTTCGCCGTCGCCATCCATCCGGGCAAGGAGGCGGAAGACAAGAAGCTGACGATCAATCGCGACATTCGCGGCAACGGCGTGCTGTTCCACACGCACGATCCGCAGATCGCCGTCCGTAACGTCCTCTTGCTCGGCGCCCGCAACGAACAGCTTCGCGACATCATTCGCCAGCTTTGATCATTGATCCGAAAACTCGAAAAGCATAAGAACGGCCTGAACTGCAAACGGGCAGGCCATGGCACGACACATAGACATTCTCGAACATCCGCAAACGGCGATAGATGTCGCCTCGGCAACGCTTGCCGAAGGTCTGCCGATCGGGTTGCCAACGGAGACGGTCTACGGCCTTGCAGCCGATGCCACCAACCCGGCTGCCATCACCCGGATCTACGAAACCAAGGGACGGCCGCGCTTCAACCCGCTCATCTGCCATATGAGCGATCTCGCCATGGCCGAACGGTATGCGATCTTCGATCCCATCTCCCGCAAGTTGGCGGAAGCATTCTGGCCAGGCCCGCTGACGCTGGTGCTGCCGCTCAGGCCCGACAGCGGCATCCATCCGCTGGCGACGGCCGGACTCGACACGGTCGGCATCCGCGTGCCGCAGGGCTTTGCCGGCGAGCTGATCCGTGCCTTCGGGCGCCCTCTTGCCGCGCCGAGCGCCAATACGTCGGGCAAGATCAGCGCCACCAGCGCCGACCATGTCGATGACGATCTCGGCGAGCGGATCACGCTGATCCTCGATGCCGGCGCTCCGTCGTCGGTGTCGAGTCGACCATCGTCAAGGTCGAAGACGGCGAATTGCGGCTGTTGCGGCCGGGCGGATTGGCCGCCCGTGAGATCGAGCGGGTCGCGGGCAAGGCGCTGAAGCGCAAGAAGAAGGCATCGGCCGCCATCGAAGCCCCCGGCATGCTGGCGTCGCATTATGCCCCCGGCGCGGCCGTGCGGCTCGACGCGACGGAGGTTGCGGCCGGTGAAACACTGATCCGCTTCGGGACGCCTGACATTGCCGGGATCGAAAGCGCCATTGCCGTGCTCGACCTGAGCGCCACAGGCGATCTTTCCGAGGCCGCGGCAAACCTCTTCGACTTCATGAAGCGCGCCGACGCCACAGGTGCTGCAACGATCGCCTTTTCCCATATTCCGGACGAGGGCCTCGGCGAGGCCATCAACGACCGGCTGCGCCGTGCGGCAGCACCCAGAGATTAAAAATCGGCCCGACACTCTATCGGCAAAGGATACGCCATGAGCTCTGCCCCCTCTTCAGCCCTTCTCGACCGCTTCGCTGCGATCGTCGGAGACAAGCATGCGTCGCGGGACCCCGCAGAGATCGCACCGCATCTGGTCGAGAACCGTGGGCTCTACCACGGCGCTTCGCCGATGCTGCTGAAGCCCGCGTCCGTGGAGGAGGTGTCGGCAATCCTCAAGCTTGCCAGCGAGACCGGCACGGCCATCGTGCCGCAGACAGGCAATACCGGCCTTGTCGGCGGTCAGACACCGCGCGAAGGCGGCTCCGACATCATCCTGTCGCTGGAACGCATGAACCGGGTCCGCGATATCGATCCGGTCGGCAATACCATGATCGTCGATGGCGGCTGCATTCTGGCGGATGTGCACAAGGCTGCGGCTGAGCATGGCCGCATGTTCCCTCTGTCTCTCGGCTCGGAAGGCTCCTGCCGCATCGCCGGCAATCTCTCCACCAATGCCGGCGGCACGGCGGTTCTCGCCTATGGCAATATGCGCCAGCTCTGCCTGGGGCTCGAAGTGGTACTGCCCACAGGCGAGATCTGGAATGGATTGCGCCGCCTGAAGAAGGACAATACCGGCTACGATCTGCGCGATCTCTTCATCGGCGCCGAAGGCACGCTTGGCGTCATCACCGGGGCAGTGCTGAAGCTCTTCCCGCAGCCGCTCGGCCATCAGGTCGCCTTTGCCGGGCTACAGTCGGTCGATGATGCGCTGACCCTGTTCAAGAACGCCTCCGGCCTCTGCGGCACGGCGCTGACCGGCTTCGAGCTGATGCCGCGCCTTGGCGTCGAATTCACCGAGCGCCATATCCCGGTGTGCGCGATCCGCTGGAAACAGTGCATCCCTGGTATGTGCTGATCGATATCTCGACCTCGGATTCGGCCGAAACCGCAGAGCGGATGATGATGACGCTGCTGGAACAAGGCTACGAGGCCGGCCTGATCCAGGATGCGACCATTGCCAGCTCTGAAGCGCAGCAGAAGGCGATCTGGCACATGCGCGAGAGCATGTCGGACGCGCAGAAGCCGGAAGGCGGCTCGATCAAGCACGATGTTTCCGTTCCTGTCGCGCAGGTGCCGCAATTCATGGCCGAGGCCGAGACGGCTGTTATGGCCGCCCTGCCCGGCGCGCGCATCTGCGCCTTCGGCCATATGGGCGACGGCAATATCCACTACAACATCTCGCAGCCGGTCGGCGCCGACAAGGACGAGTTCATCGGCCGTTGGCATGAGATGAACAAGATCGTGCATGGACTGGTGTTGCAGCACGGCGGCTCGATCTCAGCCGAGCACGGCATCGGCCAGCTAAAGCGCGACGAACTGGCTTCCATCCGCTCGGATATCGAGATGGACCTGATGCGCCGGATCAAGACGGCGTTTGACCCGGCGGGGATCATGAACCCGGGGAAGGTTCTCAAGGCCTGAGTTCAATCGACGGCCTTAAACGGTCACCACGACCCGCTCCGAGGCAAAGCAGCCGATCTGGCGCGAAATGATCGTGCCATCGGCATCGATGTCTTCGCCGGCATAGGCGAGAACCGGCGTCAGGCGCGATTGCTGCAGGAGGCGTGCCTCGACCTCCGTCGGCATCCGCGCCGTGATGTCGGTGGAGCGGCGCCAATAGTCCGTCACACCGTAATCCTTCAGCGCCGCCGTGAACGAGCCGAATGCAGCGAACTTCTCCGCCAACCCGGGAAAACGCGCAGCCGAACAAATGCGCAGGACCACGGAGACGGGAAGTTCGTCGGCGTAGGCAACCACACACATTTCCAGCACCATTTCGCCCGGCTGCAGATCGAGCCTCGCCTCGATATCGGCACTGGCTGGAATTTCCCTGGTCGAGAAAACCTTGCGGGTGAGATTTGCGTCCCTCGCGGTCAGGTCCTTGCCGAACCGCACCTTGTCGCCCAGCTGGAAGCGAACGGGCATGTCGGCGCGCACATAGGCGCCGCTACCACGCGCGACGCGCAGGAGCCCCTCACCCTCCAGCTCGGCAATTGCGCGCCGCATCGTCACCCGTGAGACACCAAACTGTTCCGACAGGGCACGCTCGCTCGGCAGCCGGGTGCCCGGCGCATGCTTGCCCTTGTCGATGGCGCTCCGCAATTCATCAGCTACGGTCGCCCAGCCAGCCCCCGCTTTTACGCCTTTGCCCTGCCGATTTTTCTCGTCCATCACAATACTGTCGCCTTGAAATTGGTATATACCAATTTATAAAGATCTGGATCGTTTATGGAAGGGTTCGGCATGGGCGGCAAGCGCATATATGTGACATCGGTCAGCAGCAGCGGCGTGCACGGGTTCAGCAAGCAGACGAAGGATCACATTCGACTGCTGACGGGGCTCGGTGTCGAAGGTGACGCGCATATGGGGGTCACGGTAAAGCACCGTTCTCGCGTCGCGGTCGATCCGACGCAACCCAATCTGCGCCAGGTGCACATCATCCACGAAGAGCTGTTCGCCGAACTCACCGAGAAAGGGTTTTCCGTTGCTCCGGGCGACATGGGTGAAAACATCGTGACCAGAGGGCTCGATCTGCTTTCCCTGCCCCAGGGCACACGCCTGCATATCGGCGACGACGCGATCGTCGAGGTAACCGGCCTACGCAACCCTTGCAAGCAGATCGACGATTTCCAGAAGGGCTTGCTACATGCGGTGCTCGACAAGGATGCGGATGGCGGTTTGGTCCGCAAGGCCGGCATCATGGGCATTGTCTCAAAGGGCGGCCGGGTGCAGCCTGACGACACCGTCCGGGTCGAGTTGCCGCCCTTGCCGCATGTGAAGCTCGAGCGCGTCTGATGCGCTCCGTTTGAAGAGAAGTCAGCTTCGAGTATGCCGAGCGTCTGATACCCCCCTCTGTCCCTTTCGGGACATCTCCCCCACATGGGGGGAGATTGTTGGGAGTATGCTGCCAGACGTCGCTAAGTTATCACACTTTAGTTTCTGCGGGTGAGATGCTTGTTTGAGGCGAGTACGCGCTGCGGGTTACCAATCTCCCCCCTTGTGGGGGAGATGGCACGACAGTGACAGAGGGGGGTGCGCACTCTCCGCGGCGACCGCGGCTAGCGTCAACCCCCTGCTATATCAGTCGAAATCTTCCTGGCTCGCATTGCCGCCGCCATTGCGGTTGCCGGTGATGATCTCGCGCTTGCCGACATGGTTGGCCGGACCGACAAGACCGTCTTTTTCCATGCGTTCGACGAGCGAGGCTGCACGGTTGTAGCCGATGCCAAGGCGGCGCTGGATGTAGGAGGTCGAGCACTTCTTGTCGCGCATGACCACCTTGATCGCCTGTTCGTAGAGATCGTCGCCGTCTTCAGAAGCAATCGCGCCCTTGTCGAAGACTGCGGTGTCTTCTTCCTCGTCTTCCTCGTCCTCGTCGGCGGTGACCGTGTCGAGATATTCCGGACGGCCCTGCAGCTTCAGGTGCGCGACGACCTTTTCGACTTCTTCGTCCGAAACGAACGGCCCGTGGACGCGGGAGATACGACCACCACCGGCCATATGCAGCATGTCGCCCTGGCCGAGGAGCTGTTCAGCACCCTGTTCGCCGAGAATGGTGCGGCTGTCGATCTTCGACGTCACCTGGAAGGAAATGCGCGTCGGGAAGTTCGCCTTGATCGTGCCGGTGATGACGTCAACGGAGGGACGCTGCGTTGCCATGATCAGGTGGATACCGGCGGCACGCGCCATCTGGGCCAGACGCTGGATCGCGCCTTCGATTTCCTTGCCAGCAACCATCATCAGGTCGGCCATTTCGTCGACGATGACGACGATATAGGGCATCGGCGTCAGATCCATTTCCTGGCTTTCCTCGATCGGGGCACCTGTGCCCTTGTCGAAGCCGGTCTGGACCATGACGTGGATCGTCTCGCCCTTTTCCTTGGCGGAGGCAACGCGGCTGTTGTAGCCGTCGATATTGCGCACGCCGAGGCGCGACATCTTCCTGTAGCGATCCTCCATTTCGCGCACCGCCCATTTCAGCGCCATGACGGCCTTCTTCGGATCGGTGACGACGGGGGTCAGGAGGTGCGGGATGCCATCGTAAACCGACAGCTCCAGCATCTTCGGATCGACCATGATCAGGCGGCACTGTTCCGGCGTCATGCGATAGAGCAGCGACAGGATCATCGTGTTGATAGCGACCGACTTGCCCGAGCCGGTGGTGCCGGCGACCAGCAGATGCGGCATCTTTGCGAGTTCGGCGATGACGGGCTCGCCACCGATCGTCTTGCCGAGGCCGAGCGCCAGCTTGTAGCCGCTCTTTTCGAAATCCGGAGATTCGATCATCTCGCGGAAATAAACGGTCTCGCGGGTCACGTTCGGCAATTCGATACCGATGACGTTGCGGCCGGGAACGACAGCGACACGTGCCGAGAGCGCCGACATGGAGCGAGCGATATCATCGGCGAGATTGATGACACGCGAGGATTTGACGCCGGGGGCCGGTTCGAATTCATAAAGCGTGACGACCGGGCCGGGGCGGACATGGATGATCTCGCCCTTGACGCCGAAATCCTCGAGCACGCTTTCCAACAAGCCGGCATTCTGCTCCAGCGTTTCCTGGGTCATGATCACGCCGGAGCGGACGGCCGGCTCCTGCAGCAACTCGCGCGGCGGAAGCTCATATTCTCCTTCACCGCTGCTGGCGATCGGGCGCCATTCGGGCGGTGTCAGGGATGCGGGCCTGCGCGGCGAGATCCGCGATGGCGGCGCATCGATCAGGCGCCTGCGCGGCGGCTTCGACGGCCGGAACGATCGGCGTTGCCTTGGCGACCGGCTCGACGGGTGCGGATGCCGCGACCTTGGCCGGCATCGGCGCCACGACCACCACCGGTGCCAGAAGGGTTTTGGCAGGTGTTGCAGCTTCAGCGCCATAGACGGCGGTCACGAAGGCTGGCGGTACGAATACGTCAGGCGCGGCCACGGCTTGCGGCTCGGCAACGACCGGTGCGGCAACCTCTGGCGCCGCCTGCTCTGCGACGGATGCCACAACCGTGGCCTCCCATGCGGCAAGTTCGTCCATGACCGGCGTGTTGACGGTGGCTGGCGAGAGGCCGGCAACTGCGTCAACAGACACAGGGGCTTCGACCAAAGCGGGCGCTTCGACAATCGGCAGGGTCTCGGCAATGACAGCGGTCCGGCGGCATTCGACGATGCGGAACTTCGCGACGATCGATTCGGCTTCGACCTCAAGCTGGGGAATCATCACCGGCTGGCCTGGCATGCCCCGGATGGCGGATACGAATTCGCCGTCGAAGGGCATCGCATCCCAGAAGGCGAAATCGGAAAGATGGCTAAGACGCGACTCGACCACAGGCGCGGCAACGGATTCGGAAACACTCGACGAAACTGGGGAAGCGTCCAGCGCAATCGCCGGAGCCTTCGAAAATGCGGTAGCGATAACGGTCATCTCCAATGCGTCCGGCGCGGTCGCCGGAAATTTCTGAATTACCGAGGGTATGTAGCTCTCCACCGCGAAGGGCATGTCCTCCAGCAGCGGCAGATGAAACTCGGCAGGCTCTGTTGGCTGCGGCGCAGCGGGGGTGGCTGGAGCCTCGATGACAGGCGGTTCCATCACCCGCATCGCGGCGTGCGCGGCGACGGGCGGCACGATCACGACGGTAGGTTCGGCGGGCGGGCGGCGGCTGATGATTTCGTTTTCCCGCGTGCGGGTGAAGCGAACGTTCGGCCCCATTAAAAAGGCGTTCTGCCAGCCGGGCGTGGCAAGATCCTCGGCGGAAATTCCCTGCGGCAGCACGGGCATGACCGGAGCACCCTCTGCAGGCTTTGCCTGCAGGGCTTCGACAACCGGTTTCGGCGCGGCGGCAGTGCGCTGCCTCACTTCTTCGGCACGCCGCAATTCCTCGGCGCGGCGGTGCTCTTCCGCCTTGCGCTTGGCTTCGCGGGCGTTGCGAATCTTCTCTTCCAGGAACGCGCGGCGGGCAGCGATCTGCTCGGCACGGCGTGCCTCTTCGGCTGCCTGCTCCGGGTCGAATTCGCCCTCGGGCTGGACGCCTTGTGACGCATTTGAAAATGTCGTTCGGGGATGACGCATAAGACCTGCAACCCAGTCATTGATATTGCCGATGGCTACTCAATCGAATAGGGCAAGGATGGTTAATAAGTTCCTTCCTATCCCCCCTGAAAGCTCTCATTTCGCCCTCACTGTGTTAGCCGAACAACATCGGAAATCCCGATGAAAGAGGCGCGCAGCAACAGCTTTGCCGCGCGGAAACGCGGCAAAGAGACAGGCCATATTTTTTAATGTTAGGCTACCTCGACGAGGAGAGCTGCGCGATCGAAAGCAGCGTGTCGGCGCTGATGCCGGCGCCGGAAGAACCACCCGTCAGAATAGACAGGGCCGGCGACGTCGATGAGGTCGTATTGTTCTGCATATCGTACAGCGCCGAGAATCGCTGCAGCAGCGTATTGACCTTGGTTGGATCCTGGAGATCGCTGACGTTGACGAACTTTTCCAGCATCTGCGCCTGCGTATCGACGTCCATCGACGACATTGAGCTTGGCAGATTGTAGGTCGTCGTGATCACCTGATAGAGCGCCGCATCGCCCATGATGTCGTAAACCGAATTGATATCCGGCGCCTTGCGCTGAAAGTAGAGGGCCAGGCGTACGCCGGGATTGGTATCGCCTTGCTGGTCCTCCAGCGTCTGGTGCAGGTAGAGATCATTCGTCTGGGACAATGCGCCGGCATTTTGCGCCGTTCCAAGCTTGCTATCCGTCAGATTGCCGCTGGTATCGAAATTGAAGGCCTCGACGATGCTCTTGAACTTGGCGCCGTCGGTGGTGTTGACGAAGCTCTTCGGATCGGACGGGTCGGAAGCGAAAGCCTTCTTTAGGGTCGCCGTATCGACCGTTTTCGGATCAATGCCGTTGGCGGTGAGGACGAAATTGGTGAGCTTGCTGTCCGCCAGCAGATCCGTGACGCTGTTCACCTTGACGATGTTGGTCGCGAAATAGGTGCCGGCGTCCTTGGCATCGCTGGTGGCCTTGGTCAGTTGGGCGCCCGTCAAGCCGGCGGTGCTGCGGCTGGAATATTCGGAGATGTAGCCGTTGATCTGCGTTTGCGACAGGGATTGGACCGGAGCCTTCAGATTGCCCGAGCTGTCGAAGTTGAAAGCCTTGACCAGTGCGGTAAAGCGGGAATCCTTGAGCGAGCTGACATAGCTCTTCGGATCATAGGGGTCGCTTTCGAGCATCTTCGTCAGTTGCGACTTGGTGACCTCGTTCGTGCCGATGCCATAGGCGCGCAACGCCATCTGGTAGATCTCGGGCATGCTGTCATTGGTGGTGTCGCTATCGGCGGTGTTGCTCGTGAAGAAATCCTTGATGGTCTTCACGTCGGCAAGGCGGTTCTTGTAGTTGGTGACCGCATCGGTCGTCAGGCTCGACTGTGACGTCTGATAATTCTTCATATAGGCAGTCGAGGCTGCGGTGATCTCACTCTGGGACTGCGCCGTCGCGCCGGATGCAAGCGTGCCGTCCGACTGGAAGTTGAACGCCGCGACGACATCCGTCAGGCCGAAGATCGAGGCGGTCGTCGCATCTCCGAAGGCGTTCTTGAAAACGACGGCAGGCGTGGTCGGGTCGATGCCATAGGCCGTCTTGATGTAATTGAAGAGGCGCGTGTCCGATGTCAGCTGGTCAACAGAGGTGATCGAGCCGATATGATCCTTGTAATACAGGTCATTGTCGGCCGCGCCGACGCTCGTGACGAATGAGGGTACGGTCGAATTATAAGCGCTCATCACATCGGCCTGCTGGCCGAGGGTCTGCGGTCCACCGGGATAATTTGTAGTGTAGGCCGCCGTCGTGGCACTTATCTGATCCGATGTCTGCGCCTGCGAGCCGGAGGCGACCGTTCCGTCGCTCTTGAAGTTGAATTGGGCCATGACACTGGTCAGGCCGTTCGAACTCGCAGCACTTGCATCCATGGCCGACGCATTGAACTGGTCCGCAGTGATGTAGGACGGGATATTGAAAGCAGTTCTGACGTACTGAAACAGCCGTGCATTGGATGTCAGCTGATCGACCGAGGTGATCGAGCCGATATTGGCCTGATAGTAGGCCGTATCGCTATCCGGCGTCGACGTCTTGACCGTGCCGTCCGCATTGAAATTGAATTCCGCCACCAGAGCCTTGTCGGCCGCGCCGCCATTCTGATTGACGAAGCTGTTGGGGTCGCTGAGATCGCTCGTCAGCATCTGCTTCAGGATCGAATTCGATACATCCGTCGGATCGATGCCGTAGGCTTGCAGCACGTAGTTCTTCAGCCTGCTATTGCCGAGCAGGTCATCGACCGTCTTCACGGAGCTGATGTTCTGGCTGTAATAGCTGGTTTCGGTGGCGGCGGACGTCTCTTCATTCGTAAACGACTGCTGATAAAGCCCGATCAGATCGTCTTCCTGCGTGCTGGATTGCGCCGTATTCGTACTGCCAGTGCCGAAATTGAACGCGGCGGCGAATTCCTTGTAGCGCGGATCCGTCAGCTGATTCGCAAAACTGGTGGAGTCGCTGAGGTCGCTCGTCAGCACCTGTTTCATAAAGGCCTTGGCATAGGTCATGTCGGAGAGCCCGTAGGCCTCCATGGCATAACTGTATAGCTGATAGTTATTCACGAAGTCGTCGGCGTTGGTTACTTTGCCTATATTGGCATTGTAATAGTCGATCTGGCGCTTGTTTTGCGCCTGCGACGCCACCTGATTGAGCGAGGTCGCCATATCTCTGGTTGCGATCGTATAACCAAGATAGGTGGAAATCATCAGCAGAATCCCAATAGATCTCTAATAAAGGGGCGAATCTAGCGGTGATTGTTACATACAAACCTTACCCGAGACTTACACACACTCACCTTATACGTGCACTATATTGGGGCAGCCGCCCTGCCGTGTGTTCACCTTATGGAAACCCTGATGCATTCGACTTTGCTAACCATTTGAGGACGCAAAGTTTTCTTAACCTCGATTTTTAAGCTGTCCGGAAGAGACGGCGCCTAATCTGCCCAACAACGAGAGGACAGAAGTTCTCCGAGAGAAGGCCGGGAAACGGGCTCTCAGGTAAAGCAAGGGTAGAAAATCGATGACAAATACCGTCCTAAAGCCCGATTGGGCTGGAACCACACTGCGACTTGATCCGACGCGCTTTCCTCAACAGGTCAGCTACGCCATGCGCGGTGCCGATGGAGACGTCACCATCACGATCGACGAGCGTGGAGCGGTGCTGCGCAAGATCCTGCCATCCAGCGGGCTGCCACTCTCCGTTGCTCTGCCGAAGCGCGCCTTCATGGGTGTTGCCGCACGGGCCATCGACCATGGAGACGGCGAAGTCACCGTCACGCTGGAACTGCATCACTCCGATCCGGATCTCTGCATCCCCCTCTTGGTTGCTCACGACCTCAGCGACATCGCTGCCGACTGGCGTTCCTGGTCTGAAGCCTTCCGCATCCCGATGCTGATGATCGAAGCCGACGGCGTTGCCCGCCCGCTGGAAGAACATCTGGGCGGCGTCCGGTCGCAGGACAGCCAGCCGCGTCGGCGCCACTCCTATTTCGCCGATCGCCGCCCGCGCTTCCTGGTGCGCCGCTCGACTGGCAAGCTCGGTATCAAGATGAAGATCGAAGGCCGCGAGATCATCGCAAGGCACTGAGCCGCGCCCGATCAGAAGAATACTGCCAACCGTCGGCCGTGGGATCATCAATCCCGCGGCCGAAATCTTTAGGAGGCCAAGGATCGTTTCATGACGATCGTCCGCTCATCTCCATGGTAGCGCTCCTCGACGGCTTCAAAACCGAGCTTCGCGTAAAAGCCCTGTGCCGTGATGGACGATGGCACGGAGAGGACTGCGATGCCATTGGCTCTGGCCGCACCTTCTATTTCAGCCATGAGCTTCAGACCGACACGTTGTTTCTGCGCCGAAGGCGATACGAATACGGTGCGAACCACAGCGCCATCGAGACTGGCGGTGCCGACCACCGTCGCGCCTTGGACTGCCACGAAAACCACTCGGGATGCCAGAAGCCGGAGCACGGCCGCGGGACTGAAGTTTTCGGCAACGCGGGCAATGATTTTGGGAGAGTAGTCTCCGGCATTGGTTTCGCGAAGGGCAGCGATAATCACGCGGCTGATTGCTTCAGCATCCCCTTCGCGAGCCGCGCGGATTTTGCAAACCACGACAATCCCTCAATAGGTGTAACTACGGGACAAGAAACAGAAACGACAGAAAGAGGCCGGCGAAGATGATCAGGCCGACCCGGTTGTTCGATTTAAACAGGGCGAGGCACTGTTCGCCGTCATTGATGTCAAGCACGGCGATCTGATAGGCGAACATGCCGCCGGCAACGATCAGGCCGACATAGGAAATCCAGCCTGCACCGGCCAGGGCAAAGGCGATCAGCATCAAAAGCAGCGCCGCGCCATAAAGGCCGATCAGCCAGAGCCGCGTCTGATCCCCGAAGAGCCGGGCGGTCGAGCGCACGCCGATCAACTCGTCATCTTCCTTGTCCTGATGCGCATAGATGGTGTCGTAGCCGATCGTCCAGAGGATGGCGGCTGCGTAAAGGATGATCGGGGCAAGGGACAGGCTGCCGAAGAGACCGGCCCAACCCATGAGAGCGCCCCAGGAAAATGCAAGGCCGAGGAAGAATTGCGGCCAATCGGTAAAGCGCTTGGCAAAGGGATAAAGCGTGACGATGGCCAGCGACAGCACGCCGAGAATGACCGCGAACCAATTGAATTGCAGCAGCACCAGCAAGCCGACCAAAGCCTGTAGCGCGATGAAGACCTTGGCTTGACTGCGCGTCACGCGGCCTGACGGCAGCGGGCGCGAGCGGGTACGTGCCACCGACATGTCGATCTTGTGATCGACCAGATCATTATAGGTGCAGCCGGCGCCCCGCATGGCGACGGCGCCGATGAAATAAAGGAAGAGATGATAGACCACCACAAGGCCTGGTGAACCATGCCCCGTGGACGCCGAGGCATTGGCGGCAAGTGCTACCGACCAGAAGCACGGCCACATCAAAAGCTGCCAGCCGATCGGCCTGTCCCAGCGCGCGAGCTGCGCATAGGGCCACAGTGCCGGGGGCAGAACGCGGTACACCCAGTTGCCGGATGGCGCGTCAGCGACGCGCCCGTTGATGTCGCCTGTCTTTTGCATAGGCAACTAGTAGTGACATCCGGCCTCGGAGGTCAAGCGGCGGGGTCGGAGCCCCGCTCATTTCAGTTCATCGTGAAGTTGAACTTGTAGCTGGCGGAGACACCGATCAGCAACTGATTGCGGTCGCCGCGCTCGCGCACGAGGCTGCTGTCACCAGCGGGGCCTGTCAGGCGGGTATATTCAAGGAACGTGCTGGTCGTCCAGTTCTGCGAAGCCTTCCATGTCAGGGCGCCGCCGAAACCGACGGACTTTACGCCGCCGCCCGGGTTATAGCGGCTCAAGCCCGATGCCGCCGACTCGCGCGCGTTAACGCCGTAATAGGTGTTGAAATAGTCGTTGGTGGCGAGCGTCATGCGCGGACCGGCCGAGGCGCGAAACTCCGGTGTGATATCGGTGAAGGCATCAACGGCCGCGTCGGCGACGAGGCCGCTATGGGCGCGGATGCCCTGGCGCACTTCGACGCGGGCCCGGAGCCAGTCCGTCGGATAGGCTTCGGCAAAACCACCGGCTTCCAGCCCCCATTTGGTCTTCTTCAACCCCCTCAACTCGCGCCCGTCGCCGCTATCGCGGCTCGGCACGAACTTGCCGACGATACCGACGCGGAAAGCGTCAGTCTCGATAAAGGCAAAGGAAGGATTGTCATTGCGGGAGGAGAAGCGTGGACCGGGGCCTTGCCGGCCGACGGAGATCAACGGCGCCCACTGAAGCTTGTTGTGCTTGCCACCCTCGAACTTCGGCGCAGAGAAACCGGCTGCACCGACGCTTAAGTACCAATCGCCCGACCAGAGATGCTGGCCGTCTCCCGCCGAGGCGGCGCCGGCGGAGGCAACAAGCAAGCTGAGAGTGAAAAACAGACGCGATTTTACAAACACAACGCAACTCCATAATACGCAATACAAAGGGCGATACACGCAGCCCTAGAGTTGCCTCAAACTATCCGGATCGCGTTACCGGTCTCTTAACCACAAGCAGCCGAATCCGGTGAGCAAGCCAAATTTAGGTTGAAATTTGCTGGCCCGCAGCCTGCGCCGATCTGTCGCGGTGATTTAAATGGGTTATGAGATACTCAATCATAGGTAATGGTCACTTGCGTGCTGCGGCGCATGATCATTCAAAGCCCCGGATCCTGCAGAAGAGAAACGAATGAAGACCACATCCCTGATTTCCCTAGGCCTGTTCCTCGGCATTGGCGTTGCACTGTCAGGTTGCGTCAGCGCACCGATCGGGGGCGCGAAGCAAAGCCATTTTTCAAGCAGGATCGCCCCCGGCAAGAAAACAAAAATCACGAGCACCTCGCTGGTGAAGCAGGACTGCACCTTTGCGGGCTTCCCCTATACCGGCGTTGTCAAAGAGCCAGCTCATGGCAAAGTCGATGTCGAACATGGTCCTGTCGCCGCGAAATTTGCGAAGGACAGCCCTGCTTTCATATGCAGCGGCAAAACCGTTCAGGGAAACATCATTTTCTACACGCCGAACCCGGGTTTCGCGGGCACCGATCAATTCACCATTCGCCTGACTGGATTGAACACAGACGGCACGGTGCAAGACGGAACATTCGTCGTTCACGTCGGGAAATGAATTTGAAATACAAACGCCGGCCCCTGGAAACCCAGGGGCCGGCGCAGCGAAAAGAACGGCAATTGACCGTTTAGAACGTTATCTTCTCCAGCGGCGCACGCGTTGCCTCGAACTCCTTCAGCTTCGCCTCGCGTTCCGCAATGTAGTTGCGGTTGTCGGGAACGGCGAACTGGTTCTTGGCGATCTGGATCTGCATGATGAAGAGCTCGTCCCAGCGGAAGCCCATTTCCGAGCCGGCCAGATAGAACTCCCACATACGGAAGAAATTCTCGTCATAGAGCGCAACGGCCTCGGCCTTGCGCGCCACGAAGTTGTTGCGCCAATGCCGCAGCGTGTAGGCATAGTGCATCGGCAGGGTTTCGATGTCCCTGGACAGCAAGCCGGCCTTTTCCAGCGGCGGCGTGGTCTCGCCGATCGACGGAATGTAGCCACCCGGGAAGATGTACTTCTCGATAAAGGCATTGGTCGCAAAGCTCGGCTTCGGACGCGCGATGGAATGCAGCAGCATGACACCGTTATCGTCGAGCAGCTCGGAGACCTTGTTGAAGAACTTGCGGTAATCGCCAATGCCGACATGTTCGAACATGCCGACCGAAACGATACGGTCGAACTTCTTGCCCTTGAGATAGCGGTAATCCTGCAGCTCGAAGCGCACGCGATCGGACAGGCCGCGCTTGGCGGCGCGCTCGCGCGAGACCTTCAGCTGTTCTTCGCTCAAAGTGATGCCGGTGACATCAAGGCCGGGATAGGCTTCGGCAAGATACATTGCCATGCCGCCCCAGCCGGAACCGATTTCCAGCACCCGCTGACCTGGCTCGACCAACAGCTTCGCGGCGATATGGCGCTTCTTGGCAACCTGCGCCTCGTAGAGGCTGATGCCCGGCGGATTGAAATAGGCGCAGGAATATTGCCAGTCCTCATCGAGGAAGAGATCGAAGAGCTTGGCCGACAGATCGTAGTGATGCGCAACATTGTATTTGTTGCGATTGATCGGTGAGCGGCTCTTGAGCTGCTGCCAGACGATGCGCCCCATGAGCAGGGCGGCCATGCGCAGGTCGAAGATTTCGTTCGTGGTATTCTGCTTCACCAGGGAGAGGAATTCATAAATATCCCCCTGCTCCAGTATGAAGCGTCCTTCCATGTACATTTCGCCGAGCTTCAAGGTCGGATCGCGCGCAATCGCGTCCTCCGCCTGCTGATCAGCGATGCGCACGACGATGGTTTCGCCGGTGCCGTCGCCGATCACCTGCGTCTCGCCGGAAGCGAGCGTGATTTTCAGCGAACCTTTACGGATGAGTTTCTTGACGAGAGATAGAAGTGCCGACGCCATGGACGCCTCGAATGTTATGACATGACATTAAGGCAGACTTTAGCGCCTCACAGTCCTGTGGCAAGATCAGCTTTTCGCTGTGATTGGCACTCTGACAACAACTGTGCCAGGGTGTGACATTCTTGCATAATCTCTCGCTAAGTCCTTATTTTCGTTTGATTGCTTCTGCCAAGGCAGCACCAAAACTACCCCGTTCCTCGGCCTTTGGACGGCTATTGCTGCTAACCCCAGCGTTGCGCGCACCACCTTGCTCGCGCGACTCACGTCCGGAAGGCGCCGCCACAGTGCTGCCATCTTTGCGCATGGAGAGGGCGATTCGCTTCCGCTTCACGTCGACTTCGACCACTCTCACCTTCACCACGTCGCCGGCCTTGACGACCTCATGCGGATCCTTGACGAAGCGATCGGCTAATTGCGAGACATGCACCAAACCGTCCTGATGGACGCCAATGTCCACAAAGGCGCCAAAGGCGGCGACATTGGTCACCGTTCCCTCCAGCAGCATACCGGGCTTGAGGTCGCTGATCTCATTGACGCCGTCGGCGAAGGTCGCGGTCTTGAAGCTCGGGCGCGGATCGCGGCCCGGCTTTTCCAGCTCGGCAATGATGTCGCGCACTGTGGGTAGACCGAACTTGTCGTCGATAAACTGGCGCGGGTCGATCGCCTTCAGCGCTACCGCGTCACCCATCAGGCTGCGCAGGTCGCGCCCGCAGGCGGCAACGATCTTCTTGGCCACACCATAGGCTTCCGGGTGCACCGAGGAGGCATCCAGCGGCTCCTTGCCGTTGGGAATACGCAGAAAGCCGGCGCATTGTTCGAAAGTGCGCTGGCCAAGACGGGCGACCTTCAGCAGATCCTTGCGGCTTGCGAAAGGCCCTTCGCCGTCGCGGTGCTTGACGATCGCATCGGCGATCGATGGGCCGAGGCCGGAGACGCGGGCAAGCAGCGGCGCCGAAGCCGTGTTCAGATCGACACCGACGGCATTGACCGCGTCTTCAACCACCGCATCGAGCGAACGCGACAGCTTCAGCTGGTCGACATCGTGTTGATATTGGCCGACACCGATCGACTTCGGTTCGATCTTCACCAGCTCGGCCAGCGGGTCCTGCAGGCGGCGCGCAATGGAGACGGCGCCGCGCAGCGAGACATCGAGGCCGGGGAATTCCAGCGCCGCGGTCTCCGAGGCGGAATAGACCGATGCGCCAGCCTCCGAAACGATGACCTTGGTCGGCTTCGGTGCGGGCAGTTCGGCCAGCATGTCGGTGACCAGCTTCTCCGTTTCGCGGCTGCCGGTGCCGTTGCCGATGGAAATCAGCTCGACCTTGTGTTTGCGGACGAGAGCCGCCAGCGTCGCCTGCGTGCCGCGCACATCGTTCCTTGGCGGGAAGGGATAGACCGTCGTCGTCTCCAGAAGCTTGCCCGTGCCGTCGACAACGGCGACCTTGACGCCGGTGCGGATGCCGGGATCGAGACCCATGGTGGCGCGCGAGCCGGCGGGCGCTGCCAGCAGCAGATCCTTCAGGTTGCGGGCGAAGACGTGGATTGCCTCTTCCTCGGCGCGTTCGCGCAGCTCCCGCATGAGATCAAGCGACAGCGACATGGAAAGCTTCACCCGCCATGTCCAGCTGGCGACATCCATCAGCCAGCGGTCGCCCGGTCGGCTTGGGCCGATCTCGTAGGCGGCGGCAATCATGCGCTCCACAGGCTTGTTCGGCGAGGCGGTATCCACGTCGATATCGATTGTCAGCGTCAGGAACTCTTCGTTCCAACCGCGCAGCATCGCCAGCGCGCGATGGCCCGGTGCAGTTGCCCAGCGCTCCTGATGCGCGAAATAGTCGGAGAATTTGGCGCCGGCCTCCTGCTTGCCGTCCACGACGGCCGCCTTCAGCGTGGCATTCGTCTTCATGTAGCCGCGCAGCTTGCCGAGCAGATCGGCATTCTCGGCAATACCTTCGGCTATGATATCGCGCGCGCCTTCGAGCGCCGTCTTCACATCGGCCACATCGGCCGTGATGAAGCCCTCGGCGAGAGCGGCGGGCTCCTTCGAGCGATCGGTGAGGATGGTTTCTGCAAGCGGACCGAGGCCGCGCTCTCTGGCGATCTCGGCGCGCGTGCGGCGTTTCTGCTTGTAGGGCAGATAGAGATCTTCCAGCTCGGCCTTGGTGCCAACCCTGGTGATCTTGCCCATAAGCTCGTCGGTCATCTTGCCCTGGCCGGTGATGGACTCGATGATGGCAGCGCGGCGGGCTTCCAGGTCACGGAGATAAACGAGCCGCTCCGCCAGCGTTCGCAGTTGCCCGTCATCGAGGCCGCCGGTCACTTCCTTGCGGTAGCGGGCAATGAACGGCACCGTCGCGCCTTCATCGAGAAGCTCGATGGCGGACTTGGCCTGCTCCGGGCGGGAATTGATCTCGGCGGCGATGGTTGCGGCAAGGGAACGAATATCGGCGGCCATGTGACTCTCTGAACTGGACAAAGGTTAGGGGACCATAAGCACGATCCCGCTGGCATAAGAAGCAGTTTTCGACGCGGACCATGCCGATCCGGCAGGGGAGCGGCGGTCTGGCGTCCAAAACCATACCCGCTTTAGCGACATAAAAAGGCAACGCAATGTTGGCGGCCACGCCTCCACAGGATTTGACGCTTGACCTTTGGCCCAACCCCGCTTAACCGCGCAAATGGATGCAACAAGAGGGCAAGCCATGAGAGTTCTGTTGATCGGATCGGGCGGACGCGAGCACGCTTTGGCCTGGAAGCTGGCGCAATCGCCACTCATGACGGAATTCTATGCCGCACCCGGCAATCCCGGCATCGCCGAACATGCAAAGCTCGTGGCACTCGATATCGATAATCATGACGCGGTCGTCGCATTCTGCAAGGAGAAGGCCATCGACTTCGTCGTGGTCGGACCGGAAGCCCCGCTGGTCGCCGGCATCGCAGATGCCCTGCGCGCCGCCGGCATCGCCGTGTTCGGCCCTTCCGCAGATGCGGCCCAGCTCGAGGGATCCAAGGGCTTCACCAAGGATATCTGCGCCCGCTACCACATTCCAACAGGCGCCTACCAGCGCTTCAACAATGGCCCGAAGGCGAAGGCCTATGTCCGTGCACAGGGAGCGCCGATCGTCGTCAAAGCCGACGGGCTTGCTGCCGGCAAAGGCGTTACAGTCGCCATGACGGTCGAGGAAGCGCTCGCCGCCATCGACGACTGCTTCGAAGGTGCGTTCGGCGAAGCCGGCGCGGAAGTGGTGATCGAAGCCTTTCTGGACGGCGAGGAAGCAAGCTTCTTTTGCCTTTGCGACGGCAAGCACGCTCTGGCACTCGCCACGGCCCAGGACCACAAGCGCGTCGGTGATGGCGACACAGGACCGAACACCGGCGGCATGGGGGCTTACTCCCCTGCTCCCGTCATGACCTCGGAGATGGTCGAACGCACGATGAAGGAGATCATCGAGCCGACGATGCGCGGCATGGCGGAAAGCGGCTATCCCTTCTCCGGCATCTTCTTTGCCGGGCTGATGATCACCGCCAAGGGTCCTGAACTGATCGAATACAATGTCCGATTCGGCGATCCGGAATGCCAGGTGCTGATGATGCGCCTGAAGAGCGACCTGCTGCCGCTGCTCTTTGCCTGCGCCAACGGCACCCTCGACCAGGTGAGTGCCGAATGGAGCGACGAGGCCGCGCTGACTGTGGTCATGGCTTCGAAGGGCTATCCAGGCTCCTACGCCAAGAACACGCCGATCGCTTCGCTGCCGGCCGATGGCGAAGGGGCAAAAGTGTTTCATGCCGGCACAGCCTTGAAGGACGGAGCGCTGGTGGCGACGGGCGGCCGGGTGCTCAACGTGACTGCGACCGGCACGACAGTCGGCGAGGCGCAGAAGCGTGCCTATGCCCTTGCCGGCAAGGTTGAATGGGAAAACGGCTTTTGCCGCGGGGACATCGGCTGGCGTGCAGTCGAGCGCGAGTCGTAAACATCGCGCCTATCCCGCATTCGGCCATCCATTAAATTTTTACCTAATCTCCTGACGGTATGGAAACAAAGGCTTGCTAATGTCTTCGTCAACCTAGACGGAGTTGTTGTTATGCGTTCCTTGCTTCTGACCTTGGCATGCGTATTGGCCGGCGGTACCGCCTTGGCCTCGTCTATACAGTCCATAGACAGCAGGGCGCATCGCGGTGACGGCAACATCATCGAGAAGAGCTGCGCTAATTGCCCTCCCCTCGCGCTGAAGACGGCCGAAAAGGAATACACCGTTCCGACGCTGACACCGGGCACACAATCGGTCGTCATCCGCACTGTCGACGGCGAGAAAAAGGTCGTGCGCACCGAGGCCTGGATGGGCGGCTCCCCGGTCATGTTCGTCAGCAAGCCGACGCCGGAAGCCCTGGCTGCGGCGGGCGAGCCCGCCGATGGCATCGACATGACGGCAACGACCGCAGCTCTGTCGCAAATTTCTACGCTTCCAGCGACCGCACCGCTCGATCTTTCCACCTTCCAGCTGCGCCAATAACAGCACAGTCTGCCTCCCATCGAAATCTGCCGATGTCTCGATGGATGATCAGTCATCACCGAGATATCAAAGAAATATATATTCTGATAATATTCTAAAAGACTAAATCATTAGTCAGGCACTGCAGTTGGCTTCATAGTTATGTACAAATAAAAATAAATATTACTTATCCAGAAGAAGCATATCTTCGGTTTCAAGTTTCCGGAAATACAACCAACCCCCTATAATTAAAGGTTTCTTAGACATAAAAAGCGATTTTACTGTCCACCGGACAGCAGCATGTCATTTCGAGCAGCGGCAAGCGTATTGAGGTTCTCTCAGGCGATCGCACAGGCGGTAGGATACCGCACCGGTATTCAATTACCTGTGGGAGACGTTATGAAAAATCTCAAGATCGCACATCAATTATTTGCCCTGCTTGGCGTCCTGATGGCCTGCTTCGCTGTGGCCACCTATTTTCAGATCCGGTCGCAGGCCGATTCCATCTATGACGACCGCTTCGATATGCTGCGCACGCAGGTCGAATCCGGCATATCCGTTCTGGACCAATATTATCAGCGTGAAAAATCCGGCGAGATGACGCATGAGGCCGCTCAGGCGGAGGCCTTCAAGCTGCTGTCGCATGTCAGTTTTGCGCCGGCCGGCTATCTCTTCGGCTTCGACTACAATGTCGTGCAGCGCATCCACCCAAGCCCGGTCAATATCGGCAAGGACATGTCCTCGCAGGTTGATAAGAACGGCACCCATTTCAGCAAGGAAATGGTCGAAAAGGGCATCAAGGGTGGCGGCCGGACGATCTATTACTGGAACAAGCCCGGCCATGCCGATAGCGAGTTCTTCCTAAAGGGCAGCTATTCCGCCGCCTTTGCTCCCTGGCAGCTGGTGCTCGGCTGCGGCGTCTACATGGACGACCTGCAGGCTCAGATCAACGCGACGATGTGGCGGGCGCTGCTGATCTGCGGTCTTGTCTTCGTCATCGGTATCGGTGCGGCCCTCTACTTCATTCGCGGCATAACGAGACCGCTTGCCGAGGTTCACGCCGCCCTCAAGGCAGTGGCTGACGAGGACGTCAAGGTGAGCATCCCCCATGCCGATATGCGCAATGAAATCGGCCTGATGGCCAAGGCGACGCAGGCGCTGCAGGAAAAGATCCGCGAACGCCATGTCCTGGCGGATCGCCAGGCCGCTCAGGAACTGGAGATCAGCAGCGAACGCGAGCAGAACCAGCGCCAGCAGCAGGACGAAGCCCGTGAGCAGGCGCGCGTCGTCTCCGTTATCGGCAGGGCGCTCGAAGACCTCGCCCAGGGGAACCTGACCATACGCTGCAGCGATCTCGGTACGGGTTACGAAGGCCTGCGCAACAACTTCAACGAGGCGCTGTCGCATCTGGAAGCCGCCATGGGACGCGTCAATGCCAAGGGCAACGACATCGGCCTCAGCAAGGAAGAGATTCGTCGCGCCTCCAACGAACTTTCGCAACGCACCGAGCGCCAGGCCGCCAGCCTTGAAGAAACCTCGGCGGCACTGGACGAGCTGACCGTCGCCGTCCGCCAGACCGCGGAAGGCGCACATGAGGCCAGCAAGCGTGTTCACGCCGTCAGCACCGAGGCTTCGCGCAGCGACGCCGTGGTTGCCCAGGCCATCGAAGCCATGAGCGGGATCGAGAAATCTTCGTCGGAGATCGGCAAGATCATCGGCGTCATCGACGAGATCGCCTTCCAGACCAACCTTCTGGCACTCAACGCCGGCGTCGAGGCCGCTCGTGCCGGCGAATCCGGCAAGGGCTTTGCCGTCGTCGCCCAGGAAGTGCGCGAACTGGCCCAGCGTTCCGCGGCAGCCGCCAAGGAGATCAAGGATCAGATCGCCCGCTCTTCCGGCCAGGTCGACCAGGGGGTTCGCCTTGTCGGTGAGGCAGGCGAGGCGCTGAAGCGCATCTCCGACCAGATCAAGGCCGCCAACGAAATCGTCTCGAAGATCGCCCACAGCGCCTCCGAGCAGGATACAACGCTGCGCTCGATCTCGTCTTCGATGAACCAGCTCGATGCCGCCACGCAGCAGAACGCCGCCATGGCGGAAGAAACGACGGCCTCGGCCGAGACGCTTGCCGCCGATACTGAAGATCTGCTGGCGCTCATCCGCGGCTTCCGTGTCAACGACGGCCATCCGGCCATGGATCACCGCCGCCGCGCCGCCTGAGCGGGGTAAGTCAGAAAAGCAAAACCGCCGGGCTGACGTCCGGCGGTTTTCGTTTAAGCTCCGACTGGTTGCCTCAGTCCGTCGTCTTCAGGCGCTCGACCAGCCTGTCGATCTCGCGATCGGAGTAAACCTCGATGCCGGCTCGCTGCAACAGCGCCGCCGTGACGCCCTGGCCGGTGTGCCGGGCACCGGAAAAGCTGCCGTCATAGATAAAGCCCGAGCCGCAGGATGGGCTGCCGTCGATCAGCAGGGCATAACGACAGCCGGTTTCCTCTGCGAGCGCCAGCGCATTTTCCGCCGCCTGAAGAAAATCCGCCGTGACGTCACCGCCCGCGATCTCCATTACCCGCGCAGTGCCGGCAAGCACGCCTTCACCGGTGGCTCCGCCCGCGATTTCGGCCGGCGGCCTGGGCACAGCCATGCCCGCAGACATTTCCGGACAGATCGTTACCAACAGCCCCTCCTCGCGCCAGCGATCAATCGCCGGATGGACGAGCGGCTTGGAACGGCCGTCATAGCGGACGGCATGGCCCATGAGGCAGGCGCTGACGAGGATCTTTCCGGTCATCGCGCCTCCATGCCTATCCCGCAATCTTCGAGAAGTCAGCGACCGTGCCCGTTGCCTCGCGGATCAGGCGCAGGAGCGCCAGGCGATTGGCGCGGATGGCGGCGTCTTCATCGTTGACGAGCACGTCTTCGAAGAAGCGGTCGACGGGCACGCGCAGCTTGGACAGTGCGGCCATGGCCGAGCGGAAATCTTCCTTGGCGATTGCATCCGATGCTTCCGCGGAAGCGGCTTTGACGGCAGCGAACAGATGCTTCTCGGCATCGAGCTTCAGCAGCGCTTCCGAAACGCTGTCGGCGACAACCGTCCCCTTCTTCTCTTCGGCGGCCAGAAGCTGGGTAGCACGCTTGGTGCCGGCCAGCAGGTTCTTGCCGTCCTCTGACGTGATGAAGGCCGTCAGCGCCTCGACGCGGCGGGCGATCATCAGCAGATCGTCGGTCTCCGGCGTCAGCACCGCGTCGATCAGATCATGACGGGCGCCGAGATCGCGCAGGTAGACCTTGAGGCGATCATGGAAGAACGCCAGCAGGTCGACATCCTTGGTGGTTGCCAGCAGCGGCACGCGCACGCCGCGTTCCAAGAGGATGCGGACGACGCCGAGGGCGGCGCGGCGCAGCGCGTAAGGGTCTTTCGAGCCTGTGGGCTTCTCGTCGATCGCCCAGAAGCCGACGAGCGTATCCAGCTTGTCGGCGAGCGCGACTGTGATCGCGACCTTGTCTTCGGGGACGCGGTCGGATGGGCCTTGCGGCTTGTAGTGATCCTCGATGGCTGCAGCGACGGAGGCGTTCTCGCCCTGCAGCACCGCATATTTGCGGCCCATGAGGCCCTGAAGCTCGGGGAATTCGCCGACGGCTTCGGTGCGCAGGTCGGCCTTGGCGAGCACGACGGCACGATCGACCAGAGCGGGATCGGCGCCGGTGATCTTGGCAAGTTCTGCGGCAAGTGCACGAATACGGGTGACACGCTCGCCCTGGCTGCCGAGCTTGGCATGGAAGGTAACACCAAGCGCATCGAGCTTGGCCATGCGCTGATCGAGCGGCTTCTTCAGGTCGAGCCCGAATTTGGCGGCGGCGGCTTCCAGCATTTCGAGATCGGGCAGATCGCCCTGGTCGCGCTTCCAGAAATGCAGCGCGTCGGACAGGCGGGCGCGTACGACCTTGCCGTTGCCGTGAATGATTTCCTTGCCGCCATCCGTCGCCTGGATGTTGGAAATGAGAATGAAACGGTTGGACAGCGTCTCTCCCACCTGCGGGCGGGTGACGAAACACTTCTGATTGGTCTTGATGGTGAGGCGGATGATTTCCGAGGGGATCGAGAGATAGTCTTCCTCGAAGGAGCCCATCAGCACCTGTGGCCACTCGACCAGACCGGATACTTCTTCCAAGAGGCCTTCATCCTCGACCAGTTCCAGGCCGTTGGCAAAGGCGATATCGCGGGCGTCATGCAGGATGATATCCTTGCGGCGCTCGGCATCCAGAACGACCTTGGCCTTTTCCAGGCTCGAGACATAATCCTCAAACCGCTTGACCGTGATCGCATCAGGCGCATGGAAGCGATGGCCGTAGGTGACGTTGGAGGCAACGATGCCATCGATCTCGAAGGGGATGACGACGGTCTCTTCATGCTCGGTGCCGAAGGTGCAGACGATCGACTGCAGCGGGCGCACCCAGCGCAGCGAGCCGGGCCTGGCGGATGCCTTGCCCCAGCGCATGGATTTCGGCCAGGGAAAATTTCTGACGATATCGGGCATCACGGCAGCGACGATTTCCTCAGCCGAACGGCCCGGCTTGGAAATGATCGCGACGTAGAAATCGCCCTTCTTCGGGTCACTCTGCACCTGCGCTTCGGAAACGGAGGAAAGGCCGGCGCCACGCAAAAAGCCTTCGATCGCCTTTTCATTGGCGTCGGTGCGCGGTCCCTTGCGCTCCTCGCGCACATCGGCCGAGCGCGCCGTCAGGCCGCGAATATCGAGCGTGAGGCGCCGCGGCGTCCAATATTCCCTGGCCCCCTCATAGGAAAGACCCGCCTCGACCAGGGCATCCGTCACCAGCTTCTTCAGATCGCCGGCAGCCTTGCGCTGCATACGGGCGGGAATTTCCTCGGAGCGGAGTTCGAGCAGGAGATCGGGCATGTCAAGGTTCCTCACCCTCCCCTTGAGAGAGAGGGTCGGCACGGCGTGCCGGAGTGGCGTGAAAACGGTCGGCCTCTGCTAGCAAAATTTGCCGCTGCTGCACAATGGCAAATATCGTATCCAGAACAGCCTCAATTTCATCCATGACCTCGGCATTCCAGAATCTTAAGACATGATAGCCTTGGCTTTCGAGATAGGACGTTCGCTCGGCATCATAGCGCCTGGCCATGTCTTCTGCGTGCTGGCTGCCATCAAGCTCGATAATAAGGCCGATCTGATGACAGGCGAAATCAGCGAAATAGCGTCCGATCGGAACCTGACGGCGAAAGTGCGTCCCTTCGATCGGAATGCGCCATAAATGCTTCCAGAGCTTGGTTTCCGCATCCGTCGAACCGGCACGTAAGCGGCGGCTATTGGCAATCTTGAAGCGATCCAGTTTGGAGGGCTTTTTGGGCATTAACGATCCATATCTCTTGAGATAGCGCCGCTCCCAACACCCTCCCCTTGAGGGGGAGGGTCGGCCGCAGGCCGGGGTGGGGTGATCGCGGCAACCTCCGCAGCCAAACAACAGTCACCCCCACCCGCCGCTTCGCGGCGACCTCCCCCCTCAAGGGGGAGGTGTGTA